>CAVOJX010000020.1:0-260032 GCA_963696305.1 Bryobacterales bacterium
GTGAGTACGCTTCCAACCTGCGCTTCCACCGTGTATCCATCACGTGATCGAAACTCGCTATCGGCGCGTTCAAACCGTTCCGCTACCTCGTGATACTCCGGCGACTCCGGATCGAAATCGCTCATCTTGTGCGTTAGTTGCTCGAGTTCCTCTTCCAGATCTTTCAATTCTGCAAACACGCTCATGCACTCGGCAAAAACCGTCCGCCCTACCAATCGCAATCCGTCCTGCGGCAGATAGCCAAGCCGGATGCCTTTCATGGTTTGATACGAACCGTAATCCAGCGTTTCCATCCCCGCTATCACCTTCAGCAACGTGGATTTGCCTGTACCGTTTCCACCCACCAAGCCGGTTCGTTCTTTGGGTGTAATCAGCCAATCCAGATCTTCAAAAAGAAGCTTTTGGCCATAGCGCTTGCCCGCGCCGGAAAGTTGCAGCATTCACTACCATTGTGCCAGCGCAGCCCGGCACTGCCTTATTGGATGATTACCATTTGCGAAGAACTGGCCACCGTGATCGACTTGGTTGTGACCAGCGGAACGAAGACCGCCACCGGCAGCGAAACGTACACCTTCACCGTGCTGCCTGGTGTATTGTTCGGTGTCCACGTAGTTGTCACCGTCGCCGAGTGCAAACCGGGCGTACTTTGCGCAAGCGTCTGAATCTGACCGCTGGTACAGGCATCACCACTGGAAGATCCATGCACGCTCGCATACCGTGTTGCTACCCGGGCGGCATAAGCGGCGTTGTTCCAGGCGAACATCACCAACGCTCCGTACACAATCCCGAAGGCAAAGGCGAAAAGCAGTATAAGCACAAAAGCCATCTCAACCGTCGCCGACCCGCGCATAGCCGGATTGCGCGCGCCGATAGGCGTGGCCGGAGTCATTGCACCCTTAAAACAGCGGTCGACTGTAACGAGAACGAGCCGCCCACACCGGTGTAGTGAAACAACATGGGAACAGATGCCGATGTTGTCACTGAAACATAAGCAACCGGTGTGCCATATCCCGTGCAGGTTGTGGCGCAGCTAACCGATGTGCCGCCCGGCGAACAGGCACAATATTTTGTGGCCGTAGATGCGAAGCCGCTCAGGCCCGCCGAATCGTTCGCGGCAGCGGTCTCCATGCCAGAATAATTAGTCGATTGACTCGAACTCGCTCCATACGCGGCGCCCGCGAAGGCAGCATCGCTCAGGCAGATATAGGCGTTATATACCCGGCCAAAGTCGATTACTCCAAAAAACAATAGTGCCATCAGCGGAATTAAGAGCAGGAATTCCACCAACACACTTCCGCGTTCCTTCGTTCCACGTTTTACTTCATTCGACAAGGCTAACTCCGCTGGTAATGGGATTCCCGCCACTGACCGACGAGTAATTCGGCGTCGGGATTGTCAGCGTCGCTCCACCGTTAACCGTCAGATTGTCCACCACGATGTCCAAATAGTTCCCGTTGCCCGATAGCGTTCCGGTGGAAACGATCATGCCTGTGGTCTTGAAGTACAGATAACCCTCCACTTTCGTTGTGCTGGCGCCGTTAAAGTTGACATTTTGGCCGGTGTTATTCCAATTGCGGTCACCCCACATCAAAATGCCGGGCGTTCCGCCGCTTGAAGAAGTGAGCGGTGCCGACAAGTTCAGTTGCACCCCGCCGCTCACCACCACCTGACCGTAGCTCGAGCCACCGCCAGATGTGAAAAACAGAGTCACCCCGTCACCCGTAACCGTCGCCCCGTTATTCCAGTTAATTCCACCAGTGATAATGTACAGTCCGGGCTGCAGTGTAACATTGCCGCCGCTGATGGATATCCCGCCGCAATATGTCCCCGGGGACAACGAATACGTTCCGGTATTAATATTCGTGTTCGAATACGTGCAGGAACTGAAAGCGGGCTGGGTAAGCGATGCCAAAGGATCGGTTATCGCCGCGGCGCCCACCGCTGGCGTGGTGGAAATATATCCGGAATTTGTGTACGACCCAACCACGTTAATTGCGTTTGCCGTCAGGCTTGAACCCCCGTCCAAATGCAATGCGTCTGAGTTGGTTGAGTTGACGAAGGCTGCGCAAGATGCATTCACCGTTCCACTCAGCATGAATGATCGCGACATGCTTCCGTCCAAAGCGTAAATGCAACTTGCGCTCGACGCTGCTCTCGCCACAGCCCGCGCCTGCACATTTGCCGTTGGAAAGTGGACAAGCGCCATAAAACTGGTTGAGGCCGACTGCGAAACGGTTGTCTGAATCGCGTCTGTATCACCGGAATAGTATCCGGCTGTAGGCGGACTGACAATAGAAACCGTAACACCATTAGAACCATTGGTAAATCCGTTCAAGCCCGCATCGCTTTCGCCGGCGGAGACCCAGTCGGTTTTCCCGCGCGCGTTCTCATACGCCGCACCCAACGCCGCAGCGTCTGCTGCAATTTGAGCTCGGCGCTGCCGAAGTTGCAGCGCACTGACGTCAATTGCTAGCCCTGCGCAGAGCAGGAGGACGATGAGCGATAAGAAGAAGCTGGAGGCCATAACAAGCGCCGGTGAAGATCTAGTCGTCCCCCCCACCACTCATCGGCACTAAGCGACCTCGGGAATAGCTGGGGTGATTATCAGCGGGAAATGCCGTAGGCCTCCATAGCAGTTCCAGCCCAAATTCGAGCCAGTTCTGCCTGCGAAAACTGCGAAACGGCCCCAACCACCATATCTACCCATTTCCCGTAAGCAATCGCTAACAAGCAAACCGGCCAATCCGATCCAAACATCACGCGCTTCGGGCCAAACGCCTTCAGCACAATATCTATATAAACGTCCAATTGCTCCTTCGTCCAACTAGCGTGATCGGCTTCTGTCGCCAATCCCGAAACTTTGCAGTAAACATGTTCCCTTTTTGCCAGTTCGAACAAATGCTCTTGCCAAGGCGAAACAGCGTTATAACGAACGCGCGGTTTTGCCAGGTGATCCACAATGAGGCGCTGATTCGGATGCTTGTCCACAAACTGAATCGTCTGGGGAAGATGACGCTCAAAAATCAGAACATCGTAAGCCAGATCCAACCGCCGTAGCGAACTTATTCCGCGATTAAAATCCTCGCGCAGCATGTAATGTTCATCTGGTTCGTCCTGCAGAACATGCCGCACCCCGCGCAATTTTTTGTCTGCCGACAATTCTTCCAAATGCTTTTCGACATTCGGCTCAGTCAACGGAGCCCAACCCACCACACCTTTTATAAAAGGATGCGTTGCCGCCGCTTTCAACAAAAACCGTGTTTCTTCAATAGTCTGCCGCGCTTGCACCGCAATAGATCCGCTGATCTCGGCCCGATCCATTTCGACTTTCAAATCTTCGGGCGTAAAGGTTCGCCGTAGAACCGTCATCTGTTCGCTAATCCATCCATACTCCGCCGTCGTGTATTGCCACAAATGATGATGCGCGTCAAGCTTGTACATCGTCGTTTTCCAATCGTCCCGACCGCCACAGCGTCGTCTTCACCGGTTCAATAATGCGATCAATATCCGCCATAACGTCGGTCGGGATTTTAATATCTAACGCGCGAAGATTATCGCGAACTTCTTTCACTTGACTCATTCCAACCAACACCGACGCTGAATATTCATGTTCCAAAGCAAACGCTACCGCTGCCACTGCGGGGTCCAGTCCGGCATTCGCCAGCGTTCTTACAACTTTCGCCCCCGCTTCCTTCACTTGCGCAGGAGCCGGATGTTTCTCCGTTGGCCCCGCGTGCGTCAGAATTCGCAAATGCAACGCAGCGGCATTGATCAACCCGATTTCTTGCGCTCGGGCTGTCGGAGTCAACCAAGTGTCCAAATCGCGCACCATCAGATCGAAATGACAATAACTGATAATCGTGTCCACGTTGCCGCGTTTGGCCACATCTGCTAAAAGCCGAATCGGCAGCGCCGAAATTCCTACAAATCGCACTTTGCCTTGTTCCTGCAGCCGCCGCATAGCCGGAATCGTTTCCTGAATAACCTGTTCCCGATCGCCGAATTCAATATCGTGTGCCGTGAGAACATCCAGCCGATCTGTCCGCAATCGCTTAAGCGATTCTTCAACGCTAGTGATGACTCTGGCAGCCGAGAAATCAAACTTATCGACGTCGTAGCGTCCGCATTTACTCGTCAGTACAACTTGATCTCGCTTACCTCGTAGCGCTTTTCCAAGCCGCGTTTCCGATAACGTGCGTCCGTAATACGGCGATGTGTCAAAAAAACTGATACCGCTGTCGATCGCAAAGTGAACCGCTCGCTCTGCCTCCGCTTCGTCAATTGGACCAAACTCGTTGCCTAAAGGCGCTGCTCCAAAACCAAGAACAGACACATCAATTCCGGTTTTGCCCAACTTCTTATAACGCATGTTTACCTTTTATACCGAACTCCTAAAGATTCTTGGAACACGGTACCTAGTATTGCCGTATACTAGGTATTGTGGGTTACCAAGACGAAAGTAAAGAACGGCGCGTAACGCAGCTTCGCAAGGGAATTTTGGAACTCGCGGTGATGGGTGTTTTGTATCAGGAACGTCATTACGGTTATTCGCTCGTTCGCGCGCTTTCCGAAAGCGGCGCGATTTCTCTAAAAGAAGGAACCGTTTATCCGATACTCGCCCGGCTTGATCGCGACGGATTGGTGAAATCGGAATGGATCGCATCCGATCAAGGGCCGCCGCGAAAATATTACGCTCTCACGTCAGATGGCCGGGCACTTTTTGACGAATTGAGCCAGGAATTAACAATGTTGGTTGCGCTCGTGAAACCGAGTTGGGCAGATACGCTGGAATCTACATATTCCGGAAAAAAATTGGCAGTGCGAAAGGCACAGGTATGAGCAATTATCCAGAATCGGCAGGCAAAATCGTAGACGATTATTTGCAAAGAGTAAAAGCCAAATTGCGCGGAGTGCCGTCAAACGAAGAGGCAGAATTTCTTCGCGAAATTGAATCTCACATTTATGAGGCCTATCAGCAAACCGCCGGAGAAAACCACGTCGAAAGAATTTTGTCGGTGTTGCGGAATTTTGGCGAGCCATCCGAAGTCGTCTCCGACCGCCTTCCGGGGTCCATGGTCCGGTCGGGAGGCAAGCGTAACCTGCCGCTCTATATCTTGGCGGGCATTCTGATCGCATTCTTCGGCATTCCGCTTGGCTTCAGCGGCGTTGGCGCCCTGCTTGGGGTGCTCGGATCTATATTTGGTCTCTTGCTTGCCTACTACGCACTTGCCGGCTCGGCCTTAGCCGTCGGCGGCCTTCTTATGGTGCTTGGCTTGGCCCGGTTGATCGATCCCATATCTTGGGACAAACTCCAAGCTGCGGGTATATTGCAGTTGGACGGTCCCAACTTCTTCACGCAGTTGCCGCCCTCGATACAAGGTGTCTCATTCGTGCTGCTGGCCAGCTTGTTTATTGCCCTCGGCGTAGCGCTGTTGTGGTTTGGAAAATATATCGTTAGAGGCCTGCGTTTCCTAGCCGTCCTCGCCTTCGATTGGATTCGCGACTTTGCCCGAAACATGCGTGCCAAGTCCGCGGCATCGAAACTCAAAACCATGCCAATGCGCGAAACTGTAATAACAGCCAAATAGCCATGAAAACCGAAGAGCCAAAACGCAATTCCTTCGCTGAATGGGCCAGCACCATTCTGTTCCTCCTGTTCGCCACCACAATGGTCGGCCAGAACTATGTCATCCCGACAGGGTCTATGCAGGACAATCTCCTGGTGGGCGACCATCTCCTCGTAGACAAGCTCGCCTACGCCCCGCCCGGCTCCATCAGCAAGTATCTGCTGCCCTATGAAGAGCCGAAGCATGGCGACATCATTGTCTTTCGCTATCCGCCGAATATTAATGAGACCTTGGTCAAGCGGCTCATCGGCGCGCCGGGCGACCGCCTGAAGATTGTCAACGGAGTGGTGTATCGCAATGGCCTTCAGCTAAACGAGCCATACGTGTATCACAAATACGCGTACGATCCTTCCATGGATAATTTCCCCAATCCCTGTTGCCGCCCCGTTCGCGAAGCCGCCGCAGCACAGGCGCAAGAGCAAATGCTCGAACAGCACGTAGTGAATGGCGAGGTTGTCATTCCGCAGGGAATGTACTTCGGTATGGGTGACAATCGCGATAACTCATCCGACAGCCGCTATTGGGGATTTATCCCACGCGACAACATCATCGGTAAACCAGTTTTCATTTACTGGTCGTATCGCGCCTCGACCGAAGATCTAACCGGCGAGACCGCCGGCTCAATGGTGAACCATGTCGTTGACCTTGGCGAGCATTTCTTTACCCGCACCCGTTGGGAGAGAACATTCAAGCTGGTTCGTGGATTTCCCGATTCAGATCTGCCGGATCATTCGCTGCCCATTAATCCGGGCTTGGCAAATCCGTAAAAATCAGTTCTGCGGAGTCGACACGATAAATGAAATGGTTCGCCCGCTTACCTGATCGTTCAAATGCACTTCGACAAACACAAGCCACTCGCCCGGGTCTGAAAACACCGGCTTTGCGGTATAAACGCCTTCGCCGATCGACACAGCTTTGAATTTTTCAACCTGCTTGTGTTCCGCAGTTTCAATCTGCAAAGTTACCTTTGCGTCCGTCACAGGCTGATGCCGCGCATCTTGAACCTTGATGTGAAAAGGGATGGGAGCACCCGTTTGCAGGATGGCCATCGGCTCAAATCTAATGCTGAAATCCCCTTCACGATCAAAGGACATTGCAAGGCCTGCCATAAGTAGCAGGAGGGCAATCAGTCTCACGAGCCTATTTTAGAACTGTGCGCAAATCTGTCCTGCGCATCATCGTATACACTGAATCGCAGACGTGCCCGAAACGCCTTCTGTAACGATCCTGCTGCATCAGTCGCGTCAAGGTAATCCCGACGCATCGGACCAGCTCGTTTCGCTTGTGTACGACAGTCTTCACCGCTTGGCGGCGCAGCGTCTCGGATCGGAGCGCCCCGGCCACACGCTGCAGGCGACCGCCTTGGTGCATGAAGCCTGGATGCGGCTCGCTCAAGCTGACATCGATTGGCGCGACCGAGTCCATTTTTATGCCGTTGCAGCCCGGCTGATGCGCCGCATCCTGGTGGATTACGCACGCGGGCAGACGCGCGCCAAGCGAGGCGGCGGCGCTCCCCAAGTGTCTCTCGAAGATGCAGTCGCCATTGCCCCGGATGGCTTCGCGAATCTCCTGGTCATCAATGACGCAATCGATCGCCTTGGGCAGCTTGATGATCGCCGCCGCGACATGATTGAGTTAACTCTCTTCGGCGGACTTACGCTCGAAGAAACGGGCGAAGCGTTGAATTTGTCCCCTGCCACGGTCTATCGCGAATTGAAGCTGGCCAAGGCGTGGTTGCAAAGGGAACTGACAGCCGCATCATGACAGAAGATCTTTGGCGTCGAGTCGAAGAGTTGTTCTATCAAGCGCTGGAACTGCCTGTTGGCGCGCGACGTGCCGAGTTTCTCAACCGTGAGTGCAATGGTGACGCTCATCTTTTGCAAGAAGTCCAGTCGCTTCTAGCGTCTTCAGAAGTTACATTGGCGAATCTCTCCGAACCCATTCAGCGCACTGCCAGCCGCTTGGTCGGACAAGCGCAGGAAGGCGACAGGATTGGGCCATACCGCATTGTTCGTATGCTGGGGCGCGGCGGAATGGGAGTTGTTTTCTTAGCCGAACGCGACGACGATGAGTTTCGCCAGAAAGTTGCCATCAAGCTGATGAATACTGCGTTCGGCAGCAGCGAGTCGATGGTCACGCGATTCCGTGCCGAGCGGCAAATCCTGGCGCAACTGGACCATCCGAACATTGCGCGTTTGTTGGACGGCGGCACTACGCCCGATGGCCAAGCGTATCTTGTCATGGAATACATAGACGGCGAACCGCTGGACGTGTATTGCAACAACAAGAAGCCAAGCGTCAACGAACGCCTGAAACTTTTTCTGGATATTTGTAGTGCTGTCGAATATGCACACCGATACTTGGTGATCCATCGCGACCTGAAGCCAGTCAATATTCTGGTGACTGCGGACGGTGTGCCGAAATTGCTGGATTTCGGGGTAGCGCGTCTGCTCGATCCAACATTATTGGGAATCCTTGCCGCGCAGACGAATGTTACCGAGCGGCTGTTGACACCGCAATATGCCAGCCCCGAACAGATCCGTGGCGAACCAATCACAACTGCGACAGACGTTTTCGGCATAGGGTTGTTGCTTTACCAATTGCTTACCGGCGTCACGCCTTTTCGTAGTGAGAGTGCAGATCCAATGGCCGTCGCGCATGCTGTTTGTAACCAGGACGCCAAACCTCCCAGCGCAATACAGCCGGATTTACCGCGGGATTTGGATTTCATTACGCTCATGGCGCTGCGCAAGGAACCCTCAAAGCGCTATGCCACTGTTGCTCAGTTTGCCGGCGATGTTCGGGCATTCCTTGATGGTTTTCCTGTAAGCGCGCGCAGCGGCAACGTCCGATATCGGATGTCCAAATTCATCCGCCGCCACAAATTGGGTGTCGCACTGACCAGTGCATTTGTCGTTGCGCTGATCGGTTTTGGAATTGGTATGTCGCTATTGGCGCGTCGGGCGGAACGCCTGCGCGCTGCCTCTGAACGAGAGTCCGATTTCCTCTCGAACATGTTTCTGTCCGCCACGCCGGATGTTGCAGCCGGAAAAACCATTACCGCCCGCGATTTGCTTGACCATGGCGCGGAGCGTTTGGACAGCGACTTGGCCGGTGCGCCGGAAGTGCAAGCGGAACTGCTCGGAAAAATTGGCTTGGCTTATCGGCGTTTGGAAGTTCACGACAAAGCCATGGAATTCACCAAACGCGCTCTCGATCAAAAGCAAAAACTTTTTGGCAAAGACAGCGTGGAAGCCGCCGTCCCAATGGAAACTCTGGCCGAACTTTATCGTGATGAAAGCAAGTTGCCGGATGCGGAAACGTTGCTTCGCAGAGTGGTCGCTATCCGTCAAAAGAGTATTCCGAAAAGCGAGGCACACGGCACGGCTCTAGCCGACCTGGGCGAGATTCTGTTTCAGCAGGATAAGTACAGTGATGCAGAAGCAACGCTACGCGCCAGCGCCGAAATTCTAAGAAAATATAACAGCGAAGATTTAATTGGCGTAGATAATTATCTGGCGCAAGTCCTCGACCGGAAAGGCGCAGCAGTGGAAAGCGTTCAGTTGATGCGCGAATCTCTGGAGACAGCGCGCCGACTGGACGGGCCATCATCGCGCAATTATGCAAATAGTGCGCATAACCTGGGAGGCTTTCTCATGGGATTGGGCGACTACATCGAAGGCGGCGAGTTCACGCGAATAGGCCTCGAGGTCCGCCGCAAGATTCTTCCGCCCGATCATCCCGACCTCCTCTACAGTCTCGGCAACATGGCATTTTTCGAGGTTGAAGGCGATGATGCAGCTGCCGCTCAAGCTTACGTAGATGAGTGCCTGCGGATTGCTAAGAAGGCTTTCGGCGAAAACAACTATCGCGTTGCTGTTACCTACCGCAATCTGGGCAGAGTAAAAACTCTGGAGCGCCAATATGCTGACGCCGAAGCCAGTTTAAATAAGGCGCTGCAGATTCTGACTTCTCTGCATCAAGCAGAAGGCGTTGTGGCAGCCGCGACAATTCTTGGGCGCTCCCAAATGGACGTGGATCGCGGCAAATTTGATGACGCAAAAAGAGAAGCTCAACAAGCCATCGACATATTTAAAGAGAAGGCGGGGCAGAGAAGTCCTCTGTTAGCTTCGGCACTGATTGAGGCAGGTTTGGCTCGCGAACTGAGTCAGGATGCAAAGTCTGCCGAACCCTTTTTCCGTCAGGCTTTCGACATCAGGCGCACCACGATGGGAGAAGAGGCTCCGGGAACTATCAATAGCCAGATCCGGTTGGCGGAATGTCTCATGCAAGAAGGAAACCTAAAGGATGCGGAGCCGCTGCTGAAAAATGCGGCTGAAATCATGCGCAAAGTAGCGGGTGCGGTGTTTCCCTGGCAGCGCGCTGAAGCCAATAGCGCTTTGGGTGAATGGTTTATTCGCGAACATAGACTAAAAGAAGCCGAACCCTTGCTGAGTGGCCCAACCGTCAAACATCCGCGAGCTTGGTGGCTTGCGCAAGATGCAAACCGTCGCGCGCAGTTGCATACAAATTGAGTGGCGGTACGTTGATTCGCCGCGTCCGCCACTCATTCTCCCAACGGATTAGTGATTGGAGAAATTTATTTCTTTGCCCTGCGTTTCAATAAACCGACTGCCAGCACGCCCAAACCAGCCATTGCGAAGGTCATCGGTTCTGGCGTCGGCGTGGCTTCAAAACCTTCGGTTGCATCATTGCCATCAACGAAGAAGCCGACCACTTGGCCTTTGTCGTTAATGCCATTAATAGTCGTTGTGCCGACACCAAGCGGATCGTCCAAGGTTTGGAAGTTGCCGTTGCTGTCTACAAACCCGTGCATATTTCCCGCGGCATCGGTATAAGTTCCGACAAATTGGCCTTCGTTATTGAGCCCAAGAATCTGCGTTCCCATCTCGCCACCGATCGGAGCATTGAAAATGGAAAGCACGCCGTTATCATCCAGAAAGCCGTGAAACTCTCCGCTGGCATCCTGATAAAAACCGGAAATGTCGTCGCTGTTGTTGATGTCGGTTGCCTGACTGTTTCCGATACCTGCCGGAAGCAGAGTGGTCAGATAGTTGAACGTGCCGTTTGACTGCCGTACGAATGCCATCTGGAGCGTCATACCAGTCGGATCGGTGGACGAGTAACCCGCAATCTGACCCAGATCGTTGTTTCCCAGCAATTGGTTAAAAGCGGTATTCGGCGCATCAATGTTTGTGAAGGTACCGCCTACGTCGCTGAAGCCGTGCGTAACGTTGTTGTTGTCGACGTAAAAGCCTACCATATTACCGGCGCTGTTAATTCCCACCACTTGCGTTTGTGCGGAGTTTGGAAAGTTCTCGTTGGTGAAGTTCGCGGGCAGGGTCGCCGTGAAGCCCTTATTTACGTTCATGCCGTGATAGCCCGCTATTACTCCTGAATTGTTGATGCCTAGCAGTTGTGTGAAATTGTCGTTCGGATAATTTACCTGCGTAAAGTTGTAGTCGCTGGCAAGCATAGCGCCGGGTACACCCAGCGCTGCCAGAATAAAAAGCGCACAGTTCTTCATTTTGAATCGCCTCCAAAACCTTTTCTTTCGTTTTACGAGCGGAGCCTGATACGGCATGCCGTCCAGTTTGTTAAGCGACGTTTGGCAGGCAGATCTTTCACAACCTGCAAAGTTTTTTCGAGAAAATTTGCATGCTAGCTTTATTTCAACAGCACTATGAAGAAATTAATGGCGCTAAACCGCGGTGAGATCGCGGTAAGAATCTTCCGCGCCGCCACCGAATTGGGATTGCGAACGGTTGCCGTTTATTCACAAGAGGACCGGCTGAGTCTGCATCGCTTTAAGGCCGACGAAGCCTATTTAATCGGCCGGGGCAAAGGACCCGTACAGGCGTATCTGGACGTGGACTCCATAGTGAATCTGGCTGTGGAGAAGCAGGTTGACGCCATTCATCCCGGCTATGGCTTTTTGAGCGAAAATCCTGCTTTGCCACGCGCATGCGAGAAGGCAGGTATTACATTTGTCGGACCCAGCGCCGACCTCTTGGATGCGTTGGGCGACAAAACGGCAGCCCGAAAACTGGCGCAAAGGGCGCGCATCCCGGTAGTTCCTGGAACCGCCGAATCTGTAGCGGCCAACGCGCCCGATGTAGAAGACATTGCCCGGAAAATCGGTTTTCCATTAATTATTAAAGCGGCGTTCGGCGGCGGCGGGCGCGGCATGCGCGTGGTGAACAGCCCGGCTGAATTGAAAGCCCGGTTGACGGAGGCAAGCCAGGAAGCGGGCGCTGCTTTTGGCAATCCAGCCGTGTTCCTGGAGCGATTCATTCGACGCGCTAAGCATGTCGAGATTCAGATCATCGGCGACCGTCACGGCAACGTGGTTCACCTTTATGAACGCGATTGCAGCGTGCAGAGACGTCATCAAAAAGTAGTGGAGATTGCACCCGCAATCGGTCTGCCGCAAAAGGTTCGCAGCGAACTGGCGGAAGCTGCCGTTGCACTGGCGCGCGAAGCCAATTACTACAACGCCGGTACCGTAGAGTTTCTAGTGGATGCCGATACGCACGAATGGTTCTTCATTGAAGTAAATCCGCGCGTTCAGGTGGAGCATACGGTGACGGAAATGATCACCGGCATCGATATCGTGCGCACCCAGATTCAAGTGGCCCAAGGGTTGGCCCTGCATGGCGATGAGATTGGCATGCCGCGGCAAGCCGACATCCCGGTGCATGGCACTGCGCTTCAGTGCCGCGTAACGACGGAAGATCCGGCAAACGGCTTTGTTCCGGATTACGGCAAGATTCACACTTATCGTTCTCCGGCAGGCTTTGGCATTCGCTTGGATGCAGCGTCGGCATATGGCGGCGCTGTCATCTCTCCGTTCTACGATTCGCTTCTTGTGAAGGTGACTTCCTGGGGCGCCGACTTCAAGCATGCTTGCCAGCGCATGGACAGGGCGTTGCGCGAGTTTCGTATCCGCGGCGTGAAGACCAACATCCCGTTTCTTGAAAATGTGGTTGACCATCCGCGCTTTCAGTCGGGAGACGTAACCACCTCGTTCTTGGACGAAACGCCCGAACTGTTTCTCTTCCGCTCTCGAAAAGACAGGGCCACCAGGCTTCTGGCCTATTTGGCTGATGTAATCGTGAATGGCAATCCGGAGTTAGCAAATAAAACGAAGCCCACGATCATTCGCGAGGCGCCGGTGCCTGTGTCCAGTGTGCAAAAGCCGCCACCTGAGGGCACGCGCCAATTGCTGGACCGGTTAGGCCCCGCGAAGTTTGCGGAATGGACGCGCGAACAGAAACAACTGCTAATTACCGACACCACATTTCGCGACGCGCACCAATCCTTGATGGCCACGCGAATGCGGTCTTATGATCTGTTTCGGATTGCCGATTATGTAGCCCGAGAAACACCTCAGCTTTACAGCCTGGAAATGTGGGGTGGCGCCACGTTCGACGTCAGCATGCGCTTCTTACTAGAAGATCCTTGGGCACGGCTGCAGGAACTGCGCCGGCGCGTTCCGAACATTTGCTTTCAAATGCTGCTGCGCGCGTCCAACGCCGTTGGCTACACGGCCTACCCTGACAACGTTGTGGAAGCATTCATTCTTGAAGCCGCGGCTCAAGGCATTGATATTTTCCGAATTTTCGATTCTTTGAACTGGCTGCCAAACATGCGCGTCGCGGTTGAGGCGACTCTAAAGACAAATCGAATTTGCGAAGCCGCTATTTGTTACACCGGCGACATTCTCGACCCCACGCGCGAAAAGTATTCGTTGAATTACTATGTGCGTCTTGCCAAGGAATTGGAAAAGATGGGCGCACATATTCTGGCCATTAAAGATATGGCCGGTTTGCTGAAGCCATATGCGGCTTACAAGCTAGTGTCAACCTTGCGGCAAGAAATTGGCTTGCCCATTCACTTGCACACGCACGACACTAGCGGGGTGAATTCAGCCAGCCTGCTAAAAGCGGCGGAAGCGGGCGTCAATGTGGTGGATGCCGCCATCTCTTCCATGAGCGGAACCACCAGCCAGCCCAACTTGAATTCCATCGTGGCGGCGTTGGCGCATACCGAGCGCGACACGCAATTGAACTTTGCCGCCTTGAATAAATGTTCCGATTATTGGGAAGTTGTTCGCACGCATTATGCACCCTTTGATGAAGCTCCAAAATCGGGTAGCTCAGATGTGTACATTCATGAGATGCCGGGCGGCCAGTACACCAATCTAAAGGCGCAAGCAGAGGCGATGGGGTTGGGCGGCCGCTGGCCTGAGGTGGCTCGCATGTATGCGGATGTGAACTTCGCATTCGGCGACATTGTGAAGGTAACGCCATCCAGCAAAGTTGTGGGAGATCTGGCTCTGTATTTGTTGAGCCACGGAATGACGGTGAAAGACTTGGAAAGTCTGCCGCTGGATCATCACCTTACTTTGCCCAATTCGGTAGCCGACATGTTCATGGGCTCACTGGGTCAGCCGGAAGGTGGTTGGCCGCCGAAATTACAACAGATTATTTTGCATGGCAAACCGGCAATGACGGAACGGCCGGGAGCCCGGTTGCCGGCAGTGGATTTCAATGCAGCCGCGGCGAAGCTCAAGCAGGAAACCGGCGCTACATCAGAAACCGACTTGCTGAGTTATTTGATGTATCCCGAAGTGTTTCGAAAATTTGCCGAGGTCAGAACCCAGTATGGCGAGCTGGAAGTGCTACCCACCACGGCGTTCTTCTACGGCCTCGCCGAACGGGAAGAAGTGACCATTGAATTAGAGCCAGGAAAAGCTCTGATCATCCGCCTATTGACGGTTGGCGAAGCGCACAGCGATGGCATGCGCACGGTGTTTTTCGAATTGAACGGACAGCCGCGCGAGGTGCTGGTCCGCGACCGTTCGCTGAAATCCGAAGTGGCGGCGAAACGCAAAGCGGACGCAGCCAAGCCTGGCGAAGTGGGCGCTCCCATCCCAGGCTCGGTCACCATGCTGCATGTTCAGCCCGGCGAGCAAGTGGAGAAAGGTGAGCGCCTGTTGGTCATCGAAGCAATGAAAATGCAGACCACTATCTATGCGCCAATCAGCGGCCAGGTTAAGGAAATAGCTGTGCGGCTGACCGACACCGTGGCCGCGCATGATTTGCTGGCGGTTATTGCCTGAATGCGGGGGAGCCCAGATCAGCCCTTGCCACTTTTTTTCGTTCCTACTGGTAACCCGGGAATAATGGTTCGCGCCTGACGCCGGAGTTGAGTTCTCAGTTCCTTCAAAGCCTCGTCTTCGGCTCTGCTCTTGGCATAGAACCAGCTCTTTCGCTCCCGCATGCAGAGTATGCAACAGGCGGCTCTAAGCAACGCATTCACTAGAACGCCGGCGCCGACGGTTCGAACTTGGCCGCAGCTTCCGCATATGGCAGAATATCGCCGCCGACCGTTCTTAGTGTTTGGAAGTCTCTCCACGATGGTCCAAGTCCCAACCCTTTCACCTGGGCTAAACTGCCTGGGAGGAGCGACTTTCCGAATCCGCGTCGGGATAATGCGTCCTTCGTCCGGGCCATCTATGGGGGGCAATTTATATCGGCCCTCAGTCTCTGCAAGCAGCTGGAGAAGTTCCGCTTTTGTTGATAATTTGGCGTCCTCCTGCGATGCCACCTTCTCCACAGGCGATTTTTCTTGGACGGGACCGATGCTGATCCCGCTCCTTCTGGTCTCCAATAGCTCTCTAATTTTGGCTTTCAATCACACCCTCCCGGACAATTCCAACTTTCAGAAAGTCCGCGACGGCGACGGAGTATCGCTCGGTTGCCCGTGCTTACAGATGGGCACCCTTTACTAGCATGCGACAGCTAGCGGACGCCGTCAAGCGGTGAACTTTGCTGCGTTTGAGCGCATAAATTAAACTGAAAGAGTTGTTAGGAGTGGGGGCGTAGCTCAGTTGGATAGAGCATCAGCCTTCTAAGCTGAGGGTCACAGGTTCGATTCCTGTCGCCCCTACCACTTCAACCCGGGTCAGTGACAAGGCGGATGGCCTCCTCACTATTCGCCGTTCTGTTGCGTGCTCAAGTAGAGGTCGTAATTGTCCCCCTTCGCTCAGCAATTTGCCTCTCATTTTGCAATGCTGAACGGTATCAAGACGGCGGTTTCGCCAATGAAAACGTTGAGTACGAACTCACGCATTTTACCGGCAGGATTCTCAAAAAAGACTTCTCCTTCCACCGATTCTCCCGACCTCAGCCTTAGCTGCTTTATCGCCATCGACGGGATGCTTCCAATCATCCTATACAAGTCGCCGGGTAGGGCGATCCCTGTTGTCATATTGGCGCTGACCATTGCATACATCAGTTCATGTGAAACCCGACTAGGATATTCGAACCGCAGGATCTCTGCCTTCGGCTTCGTCACACGTAAAAAAAATGTCTGAGGCACCACGAGGATTTCCTCCGACGATTGATTCGTTATCTTCAGGTGTCCGGCTAAGAAGCGTCCCATTCCCAGAGATATTGCTGGGAATCGAGCCTCAACCTCAATGCTTCCGGTATCGAAGGTTTTGGTCAGCCCATCGGGTCCACTAAACTCGGCCTTGGATCGAGGATCAACAGGGGTCCAACTGAAGGTGTTTGTCGAAACGAGAGGCCTTGGAAGATTGGCTGTCTCAGCAGCCCAAAGGTAGGATTGCCGCCTTTGTGGGGGCAGACTTCGAAACCTTGGATCAATCTCGCTTAGCACCTCTTCTCGCTGATTGATTTCAAGATCGTAGAAGTGAGGATCAGCCAGGACAGATCGTGAGCCGGAAGATAGCCAATGCGGGTTAATCGGCGAACCTTCTGCTACAGGTTTGCTTCCTTCATCTACGGCCTGGATTTTCGGAAGCGAAGAGGTAAACATTGAGGAGAAAAGTTTAGGAGAGCCACTTTTCGAAATTAACTCGCAGACCTCGGCAACCGGAACCGCGAAGTTCAAGTTCTGACCTTCGCCCATGGTGGCAGTCGTCACTCCTACTACTTCGCCAAATTCATTCAATAGTGGCCCGCCTGAACTGCCGTGACTGATCGGTGCAGACGTCTGAAGCAGGGCGTTCCCGTCCACTTTCCGAATGCCACTTATAATTCCTTGAGCAAAGGTGTTCTCTAGCATTCCGAGGGGGTTGCCAATCGTGAAGACGGTCGATCCGATCGCCGGAGGCCGAGCGCACGCGAGGGGGAGAAAGGAAGATTTCTCAGCGTCCAATTGCATGAACGCCAAATCCTTGTCTTTATCCGTTGCAAGGACAAAAGTAACGGCGTGCTCCGTACCGTCCTGCAGACGAAGCACGAGTCGGGGCGCATGGTCTATTACATGATAGTTTGTGATCAACTTGCCGTCGGCGCTTACGAAGAAGGCAGTCCCACTCCAAATCACTAATCCTTTTGAATCCAGCGCTACGAGTGAGCCTACCGAGGGCGATGCTATCTTGTAGATCTGCGAAGGGTCTTCAGTCTGCTGCGCGCGCGCCAAGCAAGCGAGTAGCAGCACCGCAGACAGCGACTTAACACTCAGCCTGATTGGCCACCCTCGCATTCCACATTTTCGCCTTCCATGATATGACAGATGCTCTAGAGGTGGACTTTAATTCGCACACTCTTTAGCGCGCCCCAGACTAAGAGAGCGATGATGCATGATAGCGTCAGCTTAGGACGATTTAACGCATATGACCAAACACCGTTCGCTCTGGTTCGCCGTTGCAGTCATTATTGCTGCGCTTGCGATTGGCCTGGCTGTTTTCTTCGAACTCAGGCTGTCGGAGCGCGACACCGTTGAGCGTCTGGGAAACATCGGCGCGGTAGAAGCAGCGATAGCAGGCTTTTTCGCTTTACTAGTTCTGGTGGTCTACACGAGAGAAACCTTTCTACTTCGATTATCGGCTGGGCAACAGCTCGAAGGCAGCATTCGGCCTGTAGTTCTTCTTGAGATAACAACAGAGAAGGTGGGCCCCGATCCTCTAGCAGTGCGGAGCATACAGTTAAAAAATGTTGGCTCAGGCTCGGCTTTTGACGTAAGGACTGCGCCGCTCCTTGCAACTGATACGAGGTTTGAGATTCCAATCATTCCATTAATTGAAGCGAACACGTCCCAGACTCCCGAAGTAATTGCGACCGGCTTGGACGGTTCAAATAGACAGGCGGGGCAAGCGTTTGTATTGAGCCTGTTGGAGCACGCAATTTGCAAAGCCAAGTTACCGCCCAACCTCAGTGTGTCGATAGGTTTTAGGAGTCTCTCTGGAAATAGCTATCGGGTTAATCAGAAAATCAATAATTTTGACGGACAAAGCATTCGAATAGACTTCATCTCAATGGACCCAATTTGAACCATCTCCGCTTATTCCTGCGTTCTGGTTGCAATCCGGTCAGGATGCAGGCGCAACTGGTAACCTGACAGCCTGGCATGAGAACGGTAAGAAGGGTGCCTCGCGTTCCAGGCTGACAAGTCGGACTATCTCAGCGTTGTTGGCCAGGTTCGAAGGAGTAGCGCCAGGAAAAAGGGTGGTTGATGGAGACGCGATGATGTGTTCTTGGCAGTGGCGAAAACCCAATCGCTTTTTCTTTGTTCGTTTGGACCTGACCATAGCCATGTGAAATCCACCTCGCAACCATCCCACAGGACCCCTTATAATAGTGTTTCGACGAACATCAGCATTTAGGGCCGTTCACCACGAAAATGCAACCTCGCAAATAGCGCTGCCAGCTGTGTAAACGGTCTAATTGCGAGGTTGATTGAGACAACAGATTAAGTATGTGGAGCGTATTCATTGGTCTCTAAGCTGAGGGTCACAGGTTCGATTCCTGTCGCCCCTACCACTGCTATCGCACGGGAACGTTCGGGTAAAAGGCGCTTCCCGGAACCATTTCAGAAATTGCTATAAGTCCAACCTATGTCTAAACGTGAGTTTCAAACCGAAGTCAGTCAACTTCTTCAACTGATTATTCATTCGCTGTATTCGCATAAGGAAATCTTCCTGCGTGAGCTTGTTTCAAACGCTTCCGATGCGTTAGACAAGCTGAAGTACCTGACGCTGACCGAAGAGCCGTTCAAATCGATGCCGTTCGATCCGCGAATTGATATTGAATTGGACGATGTTCAGCACACCATCAAGATCAGCGACAACGGCATTGGCATGAGCGACGCGGACCTGATTGACCACTTGGGCACTATTGCCCGTTCGGGCACAAAGAGCTTTCTTGCGAAGCTAACCGGCGACGCCAAGCGTGATTCCAATTTAATCGGTCAATTCGGCGTGGGTTTTTATTCCACATTCATGGTGGCCGATCGCGTCCAGGTAATTTCGCGCAAGGCTGGCGAAGAAGCCGCTTGGAAATGGACCAGCGATGGACAAACTGGTTTTGATCTTGAGCCTGCTGAACGTCCGCAGCAAGGCACCACGGTCACGGTTTATCTAAATGAGGAAGGCAAGGAATATTCCAGCGCTTGGAAACTGCGCGACGTCATCAAAAAGTATTCAAACCACATTGCGTTTCCCATTTTCCTGACGGCTGACGAAAGCAAGTGGGATGAAACCGAAAAGAAGTCTGTCAAGACTCGCACCACCGAACAGGTGAACGCGGCCAGCGCGCTGTGGAAGCGTCCAAAGAGCGAGTTAAAGGACGAAGATTATAAGGAGCTCTACAAATCCATCTCGGGCGATTGGGAAGATCCCATGTTTTGGTTCCACACCAAGGCAGAAGGAACAATGGAGTATACGACGTTGTTCTTTGTGCCCGCCAAAGCGCCACTCGATTTGTATCAGGCAGGCTACAAGCCGGGCGTAAAGCTATACGTAAGGCGCGTTTTCATCATGGACGATTCTAAGGAATTGCTGCCGCCTTATTTGCGCTTCCTGCGTGGAATTATTGACAGCGAAGATCTGCCTCTGAATGTCAGCCGCGAGATCTTGCAGCAGAATCGCGTTCTGGCGAACATCCGCACCGCTAGTGTGAAGAAGTTTTTGGCAGAGTTGAAAACCGTTGCCACCAACAACCCGGAACAATACGTTAAGTTCATTGACGAATACAACCGGCCGCTGAAGGAAGGGCTGTACAGCGATTTTGCTAATCGCGACGCTCTGTTGGATTTAATTCGAGTCAAATCAACGAAAGCGGATGGCTGGACCAGTTTGGCGGATGTAAAAGGCCGCATGCAGGCAGGCCAGAAAGCGCTCTACTTCATCACCGGCGGATCGGCAGACTTGCTGCGTACTTCGCCGCTGCTTGAGATTTACAAGAAGAAAGACATTGAAGTGATTGTGTTGGATGACGATATTGATGACATCGTCTTCACGGCGGTGGATAAGTATCAGGAGATCGACCTGAAGGCGGTCAACAAAACCTCGGCGGGCGAAGACTTGAAGGACGCCGCAACTCCCGACAAAACCGATGAACTGAAGCCGCTGCTGGAAAAGATCAAAACCATATTGGGCGACAGCGTGGAGGATGTAAAGGCATCACAGCGACTGGCCGACAGCCCATCGTGCATTGTTTCCAATGAAGACGAGCCGTCTCTAAAAATGCAGCAAATGCTGCGCGCCATGGGCCAAAATCAGCTTCCGCAGCGCAAGCCTACGCTGGAGATTAATCCAGACCATGCGATTGTCAAAGCGATGCAGAATTCTACCGACGAAGCGCTTACCAGCGACGCCGCTTGGATTCTTTTCGAACAGGCTTTGCTGATTGAAGGGCTGCCGCTTGCAAATCCCGGTACCTTTGTTCAGCGGTTGAATCGCGTTTTGTCGCGTGCCGTGTAAGCCGCTCTCACTCGGCTTTGATTTTCTTTAACGACAACGCATTCATGCAATAGCGCAGGCCGCTTGGTTTTGGACCATCCGGAAAAACGTGCCCAAGGTGGGCCAGACAGGTGTTGCAAACAGTTTCTACGCGTGTCATACCGTAACTGGTGTCGGCGTTATAGGCGATGGCGTTCTCTTTGACGGGTTGAGTAAAGGAAGGCCAGCCCGTGCCGGACTCAAACTTTTCCGTTGCATCAAATAGAATCGTGTCGCAACATACGCAGGCGTAAATTCCAGGCTCGAAAAGGCTGCACATCGCCGAACTGAATGCGCGCTCGGTACCCGCTTCGCGCGTCACATGATACTGCTCGGGGCTCAACTGCTGACGCCATTCGGCGTCGGTCTTAGTAATTCTTTGGTCGGGCTGCAAGTTGTTCTTGGCAAGCTTCAGAACTTCATTCCACTTCAACATGCCTTTACGGTAGCAGCAGATTTTCGGCTAAGGCGTTTTCACCGTATCGCCCACTTGCGGCGCGCCGGGGCCGCTGAATGTTCCAACGGCCGACCCTTCATCCACCGACGTAATCTGCAGATTGCCGATGGGTGTATCGATCGTTCGCAACTGCTTCCCTGTCACGGGATCTTTGATCACTTTGGCGACCCGTGTAATAACCAAACGATCGCCCACTTTGACGCCTATCCGGCTGCCAATGTTAATGACGATGGTGTTGCCTGTAGCGTCAGCGACCAAGCCATTCACTACGGCTGCGTGAGTAGGAATGCGTGACGCATCGGCGCTCATTTTATTGGCCAGTTGAGAAACTGCACTCGTTACGGCCTCGCCCAGAATGCTTTGGGAAAAGTTGGAACTGCTCATATCTATGTCGCCACCACCGCCCGCGCCGTTTGCGCCGCCGCCACCGAGAAGATTATTTTCCGAGCGGGACGACTGCCCGCGACCACTTTCCGATGCCAGCACTTCACCTGTATTGACGTCGATGAGTCGTGCGGTGACAGCGACTACCGCTTTGGCCTTGCCAACTTTGATTTTGCCAATTCCATATTTGTCCCAATTGCCCAACGCTCCGCCGACGCCCGTGCTGTGGTCGTCACGTCCGAATTGTGTGATGTCGCCGGTGATGACTGTGTCCACACCGAGTAGCCGGCCAAGCTTGGCGGCGCTTGCCGAATCGGCACGGTCGCTGTTCGAGAAATTCTGCTCGCTCATCACTTTGCCGATTTCACGCCTTTCAATGACGCGATAGGTGCCGTCTTTCAGCAGTTGATCAATCAACAGATCCGCTATGCCGCGGCCAACATCTTTATTCGTGCCGAAGATTGCCTGGACGCTGGAAGAAACCGTGCCATATTCAAATTCAAGCACCGCCACGCGCCGCTTTTCCGGCGTTTGAGCGAACACGCCACAGGACAAACCGCATGCGGCAACCAGACCAAAAATGCGCTTCATCATCATGCTAATGTCCTAAGAATCCTTCTAGCTTATTAATTTCGTCTTCGGCTTTGTCCATGCTTTTGCGGGAAGATTCCAAATTGCCGCCCTTTAGTGATTGCTCTGCCGCGGCTAGATAGCTATCCATCCGAACCGCGGCTGAAGTCATGTCTCCGCGCAAGTTCAGCCCTTGTGCCGCCTGCTGCGCTTTCAGCGACTCCAAGCTATTATGCACGCTCTCCGCACGAGCGCGCAGTTTGATTAACGAATCGCCCGCGGCATCCAATTCTTGCTGCGATGGGCCGGTTGGAATTACCGGTTTAGGCGGCTCCGGTTGACTAATTATTTGCTGCTGCTGTTGTTGTACTGGCTGCACGGGCTCGCTTGCGGGCTCGTTTGCGATCTGCTGTTTTCCGTCTTGGCGCTTTTCCGCCGTATGCGTCACTACCGGCGGCGAAGTGGGTTGCGCTACAGCGTTTGGTGTCGATTGCGCTGCGGTATTGTTTGTCGGCTGCAGATCCACCGGCGGCGAAGACTGAACGCTTGTTGGCGGGGCACTGGTCTGCACCGGTTGGGGCTGCAGTTTTGCGCTTGCCGCATTACTCTTAAAGACTCTGGGCAGGAAGAAGGCACCCAACGCTAAGACGCAGACAACGGTAATGGCGCCAAGCGCCATCCACAATCCCCGGTTTCCTTTTCTAACGCTCGTTACTGGCATACCAGCGGAAACAGGAACGGCTCGGAGTTGATCTGTGGCTGGCGCTGCCGGTTGCTGACGCAGTGTTTCCAGTGCAGCTTTGAACGCATCGGCCGATTGGAACCGCCGCATCGGCTCTTTATCCATCGCAGTAAGAATGATGTCGTTCAGCGACTGCGGCATTGTGGCATTCACTTCAATAGGTGGTTTCGGCAGTGTATGTAATTGCGCGTTCAGGATGTCGTATTCGCTTTGCCCTTCAAAAGGACGGCGTCCTGTAGTCAACTCATAGAGCAGAACACCAACCGAATAAAGATCCGACCGGGCATCCACTGACGTGCCGCGAACCTGTTCGGGCGACATGTACGACATTGATCCCATGGTCGTGCCGGGACGCGTCAGCAAAGGATCGTTAGCCGATTTGGCGATTCCGAAATCCATCAACTTCACGACGCCATGCGGCGAAATCATGATGTTCGAGGGCTTTATATCGCGGTGGATTACTCCATTCTTGTGCGCGTAACTAAGCGCGTCGAGCGTCTGACTGGTATAAGACAGAATCTCGTCCAGCGTCAGCGCGCTTTCCGTCCGGCGTTCGGAGAGAGTGATGCCTTCGGCATATTCCATCACCATCACAAGTTGGTTTTCCACCTTGAATGCCGTGTGAAATTTGGCGATGTTGGGATGATCCAGCCGCGCTAAGGTGCGAATCTCACCCAGGAAACGATCACCTAATTCGGGGTCGGCAGCAACGTCGGCCAGCAGAACCTTCATGGCTTCGACACGGTTGGAAATTACGTTGCGGACCCGGTAGACACGACCCATTCCGCCTTTGCCCAAAATGCTGAGAATCTCGTAATCGGCGGCGAACTGCCCTGGCTCAAATGGCATGAACTTGGTCCCTTAGCAAAGATTTAGTGAAACGACCGATACAAGCGTTACACCTTCGCTATGATACGCCGAATTGACGTTTACGGTCCACGCCGAACTATTAGATGGCGGTTTGTTCTGCTGCGTTGGCTATCGCAAGCGCTTCTTTCTCAATACCCTTCAGCATGCCTGCGAAGACAATTGCATGGAACGGGACAACGGCATACCAATAGAGAATGCCAAAAAGGCCACGCGGCAAGAAGAGCGCCTCTTGCTTAAGGATGCATTGGTTCTGCGCTTGTGGCTGAATAAGGAATTCCAGCAGCGCCTCGCCAGGTACCTTCATTTCGGCACGCAGGGCAAGTCTGGAATTGCGATCGAATCCTGTCACGCGCCAAAAATCCAGGGCCTCTCCGTAGCCAACCAATTCGGGATCGCGACGACCGCGGCGAAGTCCAGGTCCTCCCACCAAGACGTCCATCCAACCGCGGATGCGCCAAAGCCAATCGGCCGCATACCAGCCGTGACCTCCTCCCACCCGGCAAACGGCGCGAAACACCGCCCAGTCCGGAGCTGCAATTTCAGCTTCGCGAACGTCTTTGAATACGGTTCCGCCAGCCCAGTCGGCATCACCGGGAATTGCTCCGGCCATAGACCAACTGGTTTCCACATCGAAATGCGCAATCTTCTGTAGCGCCGCTTTGATGGCTGCACGAACAGTCAGCAGTTCCTGCGGGATGATCTTCGCAATCCGGTCGTCGGTGCAAATGACGGGGTTGCGTAGACCCTCGGCAAGAGGTTTTGCAATGTCCTTGCTCAAAGGCGTGACAATGTGAATCCAATAAGAACTCAGTTTGGGAGTGAACACCGGAACTGGAACCACGATGCGCTTCCGCAGCCCGAGTTCTTCCGCCATAATGCGCATAATGTCCAGATAAGACAGCACATCGGGGCCGCCGATATCGTAAGTTTGCCCAGCGGTTTCGGGCTTGACTAACACTCCCAACAAATAGCCCAGAACGTTCCGCACTGCAACCGGTTGGCATAACGTACTTACCCATTTGGGCGTGATCATGATGGGCAGCCGTTCAACCAAATAACGCAATATTTCGAAGGACGCTGAACCTGAACCAATGATCATCGCGGCGCGCAGGACCGTTACAGGGACTTCGGTTGATGCCAGGGCATTTTCGACTTCTCTACGCGATGTTAGATGCTGGCTCAGGTTTTCGGAGGACGAACCAAGCCCACCCAAATAGATGATGCGTTTGACTCCAGCCAGTTTTGCCCCTTTGGCAAACGACTCGGCGAGTTCGCGATCCTTATCGCGATAGCCTTCTCCAGCCGACATCATGGAATGGACAAGATAGAAAGCGCAGTCGCAGTCGGCCAAACTTTTCGCAACTGCGCTCTGGTCACTTAAGTCGACTTCGTTGAGGTCGAGCCGAACATTTGCTGCCCAACTGCGATCTCGAATTTTTCGGGCGGAGCGCACCAGGCACCGAACGTTGTAGCCAGCTTCCAAGAGTCGCGGCGCGAGCCGGCCACCGATGTAGCCAGTCGCGCCCGCGATTGCAATTAGGGGCATTCGCCCATTAGATGTCAGGATTTTGGAACCGAAACAGTAATGTTTCGGAAGCGCAGACCGCCTGTGTGGTCGCCCTGGATGTAGAAAGGTCCGGGTTGACCTTCGTCCGCGTTCAAAGCGCCGCCGGTAATGCCTTCGATTTCTTTATGGTCGATGACGGTTTTGCCGTTGCGTACAACCGTGACGGTTCGTCCAACGAGAGTGACGTCGAAAGTCTCCCATTGGCCCGGTGTGCGCGGGAGTTGGATCGCGGCAACCCGGCCATAAATAGATCCCATCGAACGTTCGATTGGGTTTTCGCCCACGGGTTCGTACTCAATCTGCGTCTCATAGCGTCCACGCAGATAGAAGCCGCTGTTGCCTTTGTCCGGGCAATTCACTTCGAAGTGGACTTTGAAATCCTCAAATTCACGCGTTGTGCGTAGATTTGCGCCGTGCGCTTCGTTGACCATTTCTCCGTTCTTTACTACCCAGTGGCTTTTTGAGGGGTCACCGATGGGTTCCCATCCGGTTAAATCTTTGCCGTTGAACAGTGGCTCAGGTTGGGACCAGCTCTTGACGGCGGCGTGCTTCAATTCCGGCGCGCGGACGCCGACCAAATTCATGGACGTCTTCGATGTTTTCTCAACGCCGGTCAGTTTATCGCCGGAGGCGTCGAGTTCCCAAGTCATCGTGGGCGAAATGACCAGGGTCAAATGCGAGCCGTTTAATTTGACGTTGTCTACCGGGTGGACGTGGCCTCCAGTGGGTTGGAACCAGACTTCCAGCTTTCCGTTCTTATCGGAAA
This sequence comes from Bryobacterales bacterium, assembly GCA_963696305.1. GTDB lineage: Bacteria > Acidobacteriota > Terriglobia > Bryobacterales > Bryobacteraceae > Bog-105. The sequence continues at coordinate 25,757 of CAVOJX010000020.1, forward strand.
CGCCGAGCCAGTTAGCTCCAACGCCAGATTGCGTTTTGACATCAAAATCCCAGCGGCCTAGGAATGGATTGGACTGAGCCTGCGCCAAAAGGCAGACAGCGAATAAAGAGACAGCAATGCGTAGGTGCATGCTGAGCAGTTTATAAGATGCCGTTTATCATGGTCTTGGGATGCCAGAGTCAAACTCGATTGACGAGATTATTGAACTCTACAAACGCGACGTAGATGTCACACTGATTGACGAGTGCCTTCGTCGAACGGTCGAAGAGCGGCTTAAGGCCCTCCAGGATTTTTCAGCATCAGTGGAGCAACTGCGCGAGGGAGTGGCCAGGGCGAGTGAAAAATCTGATTGAATTGTGGCGCGCGCTGGGCTCGGGCGGTGTGGATTTCATTCTAGTTGGTGGAGTTGCCGCTGCCGCGCACGGTTCCGCACGCCTCACACAGGATGTAGATGTTGTTTACCGGCGCGGAAAAGACAATCTGGAAAGGCTTGTTGCCAGTCTAGGCGAAGCCCATCCCTACCTGCGCGGCGCGCCTCCGGGATTACCGTTCCGATTCGATGTCCCAACGCTTGCAGCCGGTCTGAACTTTACGCTCATGACCGATTTGGGCGCAATTGATCTGCTGGGCGAGATCACCGGAGGCGGGCGCTTTGAAGACCTCGTGGCTCATTGTATTTGGGCCGAGGCCTTTGGTGTTCGCTGCCGGTTGCTGGATCTTCAAACGTTGATTGCTACCAAGCGCGCCACCGGACGGCCAAAGGACTTCGAGGTTCTGGCTGAACTCGAAATCCTATGGGCGCGCGCCAAGAAGTTGGATTAAGCGCGCTCTAGGTAGCTAGCGTCGGAAGTGCTTACCTTGATTTTTTCGCCTTCGTTGACGAATGGTGGAACGTATACTGTGAGGCCGGTTTCAGTCTTGGCTGGCTTTGTCACGTTTGAAGCAGTTGCACCCTTTAGACCCGGCTCGGTTTCCAGAACAGTCATGATCACCGACGCGGGGAGTTCGACCGACATCGGCTTGCCTTCGTAAAATTCCACATTCACTTTTAAATTTGGAATTAAATAATCGGTGGCGTCGCCCAGGATTTCTTTGGTCAGGTGGATTTGTTCGAAGTTTTCGGTGTTCATGAAATAGTACGACTCACCGTCGTCGTACAGATATTCCATTTCCTGCTCGTCGAGCGAAACGCGCTCCACTTTATCTTCAGACGAGAAGCGGTGTTCCATCATCGTTCCCGACTTGAAGTTACGCATTTTGGCTTGAACGAAGCCGCGCAAGTTGCCCGGGGTGCGATGCACCATGCTGAAAACGGAATACAATTCGTTGTTAAACTTCACAACCATGCCGGGGCGAAGTTGAGTGGCTGCAATCATGATTAAACCTTCAGTTTATCAGCGGCGGCAGACTTTGCCTTCGACGTTCGCGCTTGGACGCCACATTCCGGCGGCATCAGCGTTAACCGACGTTTCTCTTTTCCCAACATAAGTAATTGTTTGGCCTGGAGTGAGATGCCAGAAAAGAAGATTTTGCTTAAGCTGTTGATGCGGAATTTCTAAACATTTTCCGGTCCAAGGAATGAGCGAAAGGGTGCCGAAATGCACTTGCTGATCGCGCCAACCTTGCGGGCAGTTTAAATTTTGAACCGAATTTTTTGAAATTTCGATCCAGCAGGCATTCGGCGTCCAGTCGCTACGCGCATAAAGGCGGCTGTTTTCGTCGTCATAAATCCACGGATCAAGATTTTGATAGGCGATGCCAGGTAAATACGGATCAGCCCAAAGCAGTTCATAAGCCACGCCCGGACCTTCGCGCAGAGTTTGACGATCTTCCATCGCCCAGGCTTGCAGGAATTGCGAAGACTGCAAGTTTGGATCGACACTGACGAGGGCGAGCGCGGCGATATGTGTCATCCAGGTTGGATGTTCTACTTGATCGGGTTTCAGGGAAAGAAGAAATTGGACGGGGAGGTTGCGGAAGAATTCCGGATCGGTGTTGCGGATGTCGTGGCCGGTCTTATCGCGTTCAATCGTTAAATTTTCAACGAATTTGTAAAGCTCTTCCGGCGATGGCATTCCGTTTTTGAACGGATCGGCGGTGGGTTGAACCGCGGGACAGCTAGCAGGAGCGATTTCGCCCACCCAATCGGCGATCAGCATGCGCTGGCGGAGTTCACACGGGTGAGAGTTTGCCCATACAACGGCTTGCTTGCCTGTTTCCTCGTCATTCGTAATAGCGAAATAGAGAGCGAGTTCGAAACCGCGCTCGGGCGAATCGGGCACATTCTTGACGCGGGTTTCAAAATTGACCCAGCGCGGAGTTTGGCGGTCGTGATCGCGTTTCAGGCGGCGCAGCAGTTTGGCGTTTAGAAGAAGTTGCGGAGTGTGATCTGCAAGCAGGAGTTGAGACGCGAGAAGGGCTAGCAGAGCAAGGCGCACGCTTTTGTTACTCTAGAGATTCTACCGTGCCGGTTCGGGTAAGTGAATCATATGTTCTCCGCACGTACCCATTTCGCGAATCGGATCTGATTGTCAGTTTTTTTACACGCGATCAGGGCAAATTGCGCGGTGTGGCCAGGCGGGCGCGAAAGCCGAAGAGCTCGTACGGGTCGGGGTTAGAACGGCTGTCGCTCGTGAACGTATCGTATTCGCAGAAAGAGACTCGAGAATTGGTGAATTTGAATTCTTGCGATTTGTTGCAATCGCAGTTCAATCTTGCCAGCGATTTTGATTCGAGTCTGGCGCTGGATTACATAGCGGAAGTGAGCGAACACCTGCTGCCGCCGCACGAGCCGAACGAACGCTACTTCCGATTGATGGGTTCGGTTTTGGACTTTGCTCACACTCGCAAGCCTGGCTGCTTGTGGCAAGGCATCACCTATTTCTCAGTTTGGGCAACACGCTTGTCCGGGTTTCTGCCTGATTTTGATGCGCGAGTTTCCGCAAGCTCGCGCGAGATTGCAATTCGAATGTTACGAACGCATATTTCCGAGATGCCGGAGCGAGTTTGGACGAAGGATACGGCATTGGACTTACGGCGTTTTTTGGTCCGCTTGATGGAGGAACATGTTGAGCGGCGGTTTCACACTCCTTCCTTGTTAGAAGCTCTCTGATGGATACGTTTCAAGAAACAATTTTCAAGCTGAAGCATTATTGGTCTGACCGTGGAGCGGTTATTACCGAGCCGCACGATTTAGAAGTGGGCGCGGGCACGATGGCGCCGGAAACTTTTCTGCGGGTGCTTGGACCGAAACCATATAAGGTTGCGTATGTGCAACCGAGCCGGCGTCCCGCCGACGGACGTTACGGCGAGAATCCCAACCGTTTGTATAAGCACCAGCAATTGCAGGTGATTTTGAAGCCCACGCCGGATGATGTGCTGGATCAGTATCTGGGCAGTTTGGAAGCAATCGGGATCGATCTGCGCAAGCACGATATCAAGCTGGAAGAGGACAACTGGGAATCGCCAACGCTGGGTGCGTGGGGAATCGGCTGGCAAGTCATGCTGGACGGGTTGGAGATTACGCAGTTCACCTATTTCCAGCAATGCGGCGGCATTGATTTGGATTTGTGCCCCGCGGAAATCACTTATGGATTGGAACGCATTGTCGCGTTCCTGCAGAACGTCAACAGCGTTTATGACATTCAGTGGACGCGCGACTTCAAATATTCGGACGTCCGGCTGGCGGATGAAGAGCAGTTTTCGGTCTACAACTTCGAAATGGCGGATGTCGCCATGTTGTGGACAGAATTTGAGCTGCATGAGAAGGAAGCGCAACGGCTGCTGGACATATTGAAGGGTATGAAAAGCGGGTTTGAGCGCTTTCCGGTGTTGCCCGCGTATGACCAGGTTTTGAAATGCTCGAATCTCTTCAATTTGCTGGATGCGCGCGGCGCAATTAGCGTGACGGAACGGGCGGCGGTGATTGGACGGGTGCGGAAATTAGCGGTGGGCGTTGCGAAGGCATGGGCGCGGCAGCAGAATCCAGAGAAGGAGGTGGCGTAGATGCCGTCCTTCTTGTTAGAGATCGGCGCGGAAGAGATTCCGGATTGGATGATTGAGCCAGCGCTGGCGGATTTGCGTACGAAATTCGCGGCCGCGTTCGCAAGTTTCGGCGGGACTTCGATTCGCATGGAAGCAACGCCGCGGCGGCTGGTGCTGATTGCGGAAGGGTTGATTGAACGCGCGCCGGATGTAGAGAATTTGGTGCAAGGGCCGTATCTTTCGGCTGGCGCAGGCGCGGCGAATGGATTTGCCAAGAAGAATGGCACGACCGTTGACAAGTTGGCAACAACGACGGACGCCAAGGGCGAACGCTATATGTTTGCGCAGTTGGTAAAGGGCCAAACCGCGATGGCGGTTTTATCAGCCAAGGTGCCGGAGTTGATCACGTCGATTACTTGGCCAAAGACGATGTTTTGGACCAATCGCAGCGGAGCGCGGTTTATCCGACCCATTCGATGGATTGTGGCGCTGCTGGATGGCGAAGTGGTTCCGTTTGAAGTAGCGGGTGTGAAGAGCGGCAATGCAACGCGCGGGCATCGAGTATTGGGAGCGAAGGGCCCGATTCCGGTGACGATTGCGAACTATGCCGAGACGCTACGCGCGAACTTTGTGATTGTCAGCGCGGATGAGAGGAAGCAGCGCATTGAGAGCGGCTTGGGCGCGAACGTTGAAAAAGACGAAGCGCTGCTGAAGACGCTAACTTATTTGACCGAGTTTCCGAACGCGATTCGCGGTTCGTTCGATGCCAGTTATCTGGAGTTACCGAAGGAGATTCTTTCGACGGTGATGCGGCATCACCAACGGTATTTTTCGGTTTTGAAGGTTGATGGTTCGCTTGCGCCGGAGTTTGTGGCCATTACCAATACGGATGGCGATCCGGATGGATTGATCCGGCAAGGCAATGAAAAGGTTTTGCGGGCGCGGTTTAACGATGCTCGGTTTTTCTGGCAGGTCGATCAGCAAAAGAAGCTGACGGATCGTGTACCGGATTTGGCGAAGGTTACGTACCAGGCGAAGCTGGGCAGTTACAAGGACAAGACAGACCGGTTGCAGAAACTGGCGCTGGAATTGGGTGCGAAGCTGAACGCGGATGAGAAGACAGTTTCGCAGGCGGCGCTGCTTTGTAAGTGCGACTTGACCACCGACATGGTGAAGGAATTTACGGAGTTGCAGGGCGTTGTCGGCGGCTTATATGCAACGGCGCAAGGCCAAAGTGAGGCAGTCGCGACGGCAATTTACGATCATTACAAACCAGTCAGCATGGATGATTCAATACCGCGCACGCTGGAAGGACAAGTTATATCGCTGGCGGACAAGTTAGACACGCTGCGCGAGTGTTTCCGCATTGGATTGGTGCCGACCGGATCTGGCGATCCGTTTGCGTTGCGCCGCGCGGGACAAGGCGTGGTGAAGATTCTGTTTGAAGCCAAGCTGAAGCTGGAGTTGATGCCACTGGTAGAAGATGTTCCCGCCTTGGGCGATTTCATGAAGGATCGCATTGCGTTCTACATGAAGGACGTTTCGAGCTTCGCTTATGACGAAGTGGCGGCAACCATGGCTGCAGGCATTGGAACGTTGAGCGATTTGGCGGAACGCACGGCGGCGCTGCATCATGTACGCGCGACGGACGACTTTGAACCGCTGGCAGCGAGCTTCAAACGCATCAAGAACATATTGAAGCAGGCACAGGTTTCAGCGGGCGCGAAAGTGGATACCGCGAAGCTGGTTGCAGGGCCTGAAAAAGAGCTTTACGACGGGATTATCGAGACAAGAGAGAAGCTGAAAACGGCTGTGACATACGTAGAAAGACTAGTGACGGTGGGCACACTGAGGCCAAAAGTGGATTTGTTCTTCGATAGAATCCTTGTGAATGACCCTGACGTGGCAATAAGAGAAAACCGGCTGGCGATGTTGAACAGCCTTTTGACCGAGTTCTCTACGATTGCCGATTTCTCTGAGATCGTCACGCAAGGCGCTAGCGCCTGAAAGTTTTATTAAAAGAAGCTACTACTGAGCAGCAGGAGAGAAAAACTGGTATGAAGAAATACGTTTACTCGTTCGGCGGGGGTACCGCCGACGGAGACGGATCAATGAAAGAAGTGCTGGGTGGAAAGGGTGCGGGCTTGGCCGAAATGAGCAGAGCCGGCGTTCCCGTTCCGCCCGGATTCACCATCTCGACCGAAGTTTGCAATTTGTTCTTTGAGAATGGCAACAAAGTTCCCAAGGAAGTGGATGCCGAGATTAAAGACGCGGTGGCAAAGTTGGAAGCCCAGACAGGAAAGAAGTTGGGCGCAGTGGAAGATCCGCTGCTGGTCAGCGTGCGGTCGGGCGCGAAGTTTTCGATGCCAGGCATGATGAACACCATCTTGAACCTTGGTTTGAACGATAAGAGCACCGAGGGTTTGGTGAAGAAGACGGGCAACCCGCGGTTCGCCTACGATTGCTATCGCCGCTTTATTCAGATGTTCGGCGAAGTAGCGCTGGGCGTGGAGATGGAGCATTTCGACCACATCTTCGACGCGCGCAAGGCGAAGGTGAAGGCGAAGCTGGATACGGGTTTGACCGCTGAAGATTTGCAGGCGATCATTGTCGACTACAAGAAGCTGGTGAAGAAAGAAACCGGCAACGACTTTCCGCAAGATCCGATGAAGCAGTTGATACTGGCGCGCGACGCCGTGTTCAATAGCTGGAACACGCCTAAGGCCACCTACTACCGCAAGATGGAAAAGATTCCCGATTCCATCGGTACCGCTGCGAACGTGCAAACAATGGTGTTTGGAAACATGGGCGACACCTCCGGCACGGGCGTTGGTTTTACGCGCAACCCCTCAACAGGCGAGCACAAGTTCTATGGCGAGTTCCTGGTGAATGCGCAGGGCGAGGATGTGGTGGCCGGTATTCGTACGCCGCAGCCGATTGAAGAGCTGAAGTCAGTAATGCCGGAAGCTTACGACCAACTGCGTGAGATTACAAGCAATCTAGAAAAGCATTATCGCGACGTTCAGGATTTCGAGTTCACCATTGAAGAAGGCAAGCTTTACATGTTGCAGACGCGCAACGGTAAGCGAACCGGTCCGGCGGCAGTGCGAATTGCTGTGGACATGGTGGAAGAAGGGCTGATCAGCAAGAAGGAAGCAGTGCAGCGCGTTGCTCCGGCGCAGTTGGATCAACTGTTGCATCCGGTTTTGGACACGGCTAACCGCAAAACCTTGCAGAAGATTGCGACAGGTTTGCCGGCTTCGCCTGGCGCATCAGTAGGACGTGCGGCGTTCTCGTCGGAAGATGCGGTTGAATTGCACAGCAAGGGTCCAGTGATTCTTGTGCGCAAGGAAACCACGCCGGATGACATTCACGGCATGGACGTATCGAAGGGTATTTTGACAGCGGTGGGCGGATTGACCAGCCACGCGGCAGTTGTGGCGCGCGGTATGGGACGGCCTTGCGTTGTGGGTGCGGCTACGATTTCGGTGGATGACAGGAAGAAGATTGCCACGGTTTCGGTTGGCGGCAAGAGCTTGACGATTAAGGAAGGCGAGTGGATATCGCTGGATGGTTCGACTGGCGAAGTTTACTTGGGCCAGTGCAAAACCAGCGAGCCTGATCCGAAATCGCACTACTTTGCGAAGTTCATGGAATGGGCGGATGAGTTCCGCGGCAAGTTTGGCGTGCGCGCGAATGCCGATATTCCACGCGATGCGAAACAGGCTCGGTTGTTTGGCGCGGAAGGCATTGGTTTGTGCCGCACGGAACACATGTTCTTTGCCGAAGACCGGTTGCCCTTTGTGCAGGCGATGATTCTGGCTCGCGATCTGAAGACGCGCGAGAAGGCCTTGCAGAAACTGTTGCCAATGCAGCGCAAGGACTTTGCGGGGTTGTTTGAGGTGATGGATGGACTGCCAGTTGTGATCCGCACGCTGGATCCTCCACTGCACGAATTCCTGCCCAAGCGCGAGAACCTGATGGTGGACATTGCGAAGCTGCCGCATGCCGATACCAAAGCCAAGAAAGAAATGGCCGCGTCGTATGGCGTGACGGTAGGTGAGCTGAAGAAGCACCTGCCGGAATTGCTGCAACGCGTGGAAGAGCTGCATGAATTCAACCCGATGTTGGGACATCGCGGCTGCCGTTTGGGTATCACTTACCCAGAGGTGACCGAGATGCAGGCGCGGGCGATTTTCGAAGCCGCGGTTCAAGTTGCGAAGAAGGGCAAGAAGGTTCTTCCTGAAGTGATGATTCCGCTGATTGGAAGCGTCAAGGAATTGGAGAACCAGAAGGCCATCGTGACACGCGTGGCGGAGGAAGTGATCGCGAAGTCGGGTCTCAAGAGTCTGCCTTACATGGTAGGTACAATGATTGAGATTCCGCGCGCGGCACTCACGGCGGACTTGGTTGCCAAAGAAGCAGAGTTCTTCAGCTTCGGCACCAACGATTTGACGCAGACGACGATGGGCTTGTCACGCGACGACTATACGAAGTTCAGCAAGCAGTATGAGGACTTGAAGATTTTCAAGGCCGATCCGTTTGCTGTGCTGGATCAAGACGGCGTGGGCAAGTTGATTGAACTGGCGGTGAAGTTGGGACGCCAGACACGGCCGGATTTGGAAGTCGGCATCTGCGGTGAGCATGGTGGCGAGCCGAGTTCGGTGGAGTTTTGCTACCGACTTGGTATGGATTATGTTTCGTGCTCGCCATACCGTGTGCCGATTGCCAGATTGGCCGCGGCGCAAGCGGCGATTGCGGATGGCAAGGGTGAGATGAACCGGACGGCTTAGGTTCGGCTAGTTGAGGTTAGAAAAGACGCGCTCCTGGTGCGGAACTGGGGGCGCGTTTTTTTTTGCTGAGGCGTCAGGTGGGCGCAAATTTTGGGTTTGCGAAACGAACCGGGAGATTCGTCTTGTGTTCGCGGGAAGAAATGGAGAAGCTGGGCTCTTGAGCGTTGGTGGAACGTGGGAGACGATGGCGATCAGTGGTTGGATTGAGGCGAAACGTCGTTAGATTTAGAGGCGAGGGGTGTTGGCTGGTCCGGGAACGGCTGTTGGTATGGATTTTGGGCACACCTGTCCCTGGAGTGATGTCGGTTTTTCAAAAAATAAGGGTGAGCGAGGACGCTAGAGTTCGTCTTCGGTCGGCGGCGTGTAGCCGAGTTCGCGCGCGGTCTTGGTCATTAGCTCTAACTGTTCTTTCCAGTTAAGTTCTTTTTTGTTGTTTTTCTTCTTGGCGGCTCGGAGGCGTTCTTGTGTGATGGCGTATCTGCACGCTTTTTCGAATTCGGCTAGGCGATTCTTGCGGTGATCTTCGAGTGCTTTTTTGGCTTTGGCGAACGCGTTGGCTCGGGCGGCTTGATAGCGCGTGAAGCGGTTGAGCCGGAGATGGTTTTCGTCGTGCCAGTGCTTGGCCATGTAGCCGCATTGGTGGATGCCCGATTCGACGGTGACGAGGGTGCGGTTGGCGCGTTCGAGGAGCCAGTCGGCCAGAACCACTTGGTTGACGAGGCGCTTTTCGACGGCGTCTTTGGGTTGGAAAGTTTGGAAATAGGAAGCTTCGATGGCTTTGAAATCTTCGAGTTTTTCGTCGGGAAGGATCAAGGTGGATTCGGCGCAGCAGCCGTGTTTGGTGGCGTTCTTGGAGGAGATTTCGCGGCCTTGCTGAGTGCGGGGGCCTCCGTTGGGATTGTATTGGTCGGGAGCCTCGGCGGGCTCGGTGGTGTCGAGGTCGGTTTCTGGTTGTTCTTCGATGTCTGCTTGTTCGATGTCTAGGTCTTGGTCAATCATTGTAAATACTCATTTCTGGAGATAGAGATCTCCGTTGTGAGGGTAAGGTCTGGTGGTGCGGTTTGGTGGGGGAAAGGGCGTGTAGGTTGTTGAAGGCGTTAGGGAAAGCTTTTTTCAAACTTTTGTCACCGGGTTTTACCCACCGTAATGTAGGGACTTGGAATAATTGGTCCTGCTGCGCCGTGCAGCCGGCTTGAGATGCTCCCGTTAATGCGAATAAGGGTGGTTTCAACCGGGGAACTGACGCGGCGGTCCTATGTCCCGAGTGTTTGTGAACTCCTACAGCTAATCGAGGACAATGGAACTCTGTGAGAATTTCGGCTGCAGGTTTGATCTCGGCTTTCCTCGTTTATCACGCGACTTCGACACCGGCCGCTGGCGCCGACGTTCAGAACTTTCTATATCTTGGCCAAGATGATATGTCGGCCGCACTGCCGCTGCTTGCCCGCCAGGATGTGGCGGGTGCGCAGGTTGTTTATAGCTGGAAGTCTTTGGAAGTTGCGGAAGCGCGGTATGACTTCACGGCTATCGAAAAGGACTTGGCGACTACGAATGGCTTGCACAAGAAACTGTTTGTTCAGTTGCAGGATCGATTTTTTCAACCAGACGCGCGCAACCTTCCCGGCTATTTGTTACACGACGGTGGATACGGAGGTGGGCTCGTCGCCCAAGTTGATAATCCAGGGGAAGGCAAGGCGCCCGCGATGGGTTGGGTGGCGCAGCAGTGGAACCCCAATCTCCGGCGTCGATATCAGGAATTGATTCAGAAGCTGGCGGAGCGATTTGACGGCAGAATCTTTGGAATGAATCTGCCGGAAAGTGCGATTGATATTGATTTCAAACACGATCGGACAGGATTCACTTGTGAAGCATACTTTGCGGCTGAGATGGAAAACATGAAGTGGGCTCGGCAGATGTTTCATAAGTCGCGGGTAGTGCAATATGTGAATTTCTGGCCATGCGAGTGGGATGACAACCACCGCTATATGAGCCGTACTTTTGAGATGGCGGCCGCGCTTGGAATCGGCTTGGGCGGACCGGATATTGTGCCGTACAAAAAGACTCAAATGGAGAATTCGTATCGCTTTTTCCATCAATATCGGAACAGGCTGCCGACGGTGGCGATGGCAGTGCAGGAGCCGACGCTCACCTATACTAATCCATCGACCGGACGGAAATTCACTCGGAATGAGTTTGTTGACTTTGCCGTTGACTATTTAGGAGCGCAGATCATTTTTTGGAGCAAGTCCGCGGATTGGTTGGCGGCTAGGTAAAAGAAGCTGTCCGAGTTCTTGATAGCAGTGATTTGTGACGGTTTCCGAGGCAGTATCAGCGAGGGGTTAAGCAGATATCGCAATCTCATCAATTCTTTCGCCGATCATCATTTCACGAGGGCATTATACTGGGCGTGACTTCCGATCCAGATCCAGAGCACGCCGTCCGAAACGTCGATTCCAAGAGCTCGATAATGCAGGCCGATGCGAGCGGACCAGAATCTATCAAGCTTCTTGAAGTGTAGGGACGGATGTTTCGGATGTGTCTTCAGGAGCGCAAATGCACGGTCTGCTCCATCCCGAATCTGAATTGGTAACGCACGATAACGTTGCCAGAAATCGGGGTTCGTGATGAATCACAATTTCGTAGAGCGGCCTGAATCATGTTCGGCGAGGGCGCGCTCTGCCAAGGAATTCAAGGCTCCTTTTTTAGAATCCGTCTCAATTTGCCGATCCCATGCTTCCGCGTCAAAGTGCGCAAACCAGTGGCGAAAGGCTTTGAGTTCGTCGGCGCTTAGACTCCTAATCTGATTCTCAACTTGCTCGACGTTGCTCATGATACAGACTCTCCTTACAGGCTCCAACTTTTGTGCTTCACGGTCAGGGAACCGCAGTGGCCAAGTGGTCGGCAACGAGCACTCCGCAGCGTCAGACTAGGCGTTCGTTCTGACCGTAGAAGCGGCTAGAATAAGCTTCGGCGACCTAGAGTGTAGGCGCGACTGGTGTTGGGTCAAGCACTGGCGTGGAATTTCTGCTATTGGAATTGCCTGCACATTGCCAACGCAGAGGTGACGGATCGCTTGAGCGCTGTTGGTGTCGAGTTTGCCTTTCACATACGTGCAATTTGCGTAGCGAAACGGCGAATGGGACAATGTGTCATGGAAGATCCGGTTGTGAGGAGAGTCATCTCACAGGGAAGGTAGATCAATGAGCTTAGACATCCCCTCCAACATAGAGCGTGAAATCGAGCACTTCGCTAGGCAACAGCAAATTACCACGGATGAAGCAGCTATCCGGCTTATTGAGCGCGGTCTCTCGCTTGGAAAGCACGCCCGCAAAACATCGGCTGTGCGGGGACTTGGCTTGTTCAGTAGCGCCGAAGATTCGGCGATCATCGATGAAGTCGTGGCCATGGCCTACGAGGAACGTCGGCGGGCCGGATGGCCAACTGACTTCCTGACGGTAGAATGAAGAAATCGAGGATAGGGATGGCCACCATGCAGCCAAATCAGCTCATAGTCAAAGATCCTGAAATTCTGGGAGGGACGGCAGTTTTTCAAGGGACCCGGGTCCCGCTGCAAGCTTTGCTGGACTATCTTGAAGGTGGACAGACTCTAAACGAGTTCTTGGATGATTTTCCAACGGTGTCAAGGGAAGTGGCAGTTCATGCGCTTGAGCTAGGATCATCGCTCTTGGTCAGCCAATTGGGATGAGGGTCTTGCTGGACGAATGCCTTCCGCGCCGGCTTAAGAATTCATTTCTCGATCACGAGTGTCAGACTGTTCCCGAAGCTGGGTTAGCCGGCCAAAGGAATGGCCGTTTGCTTGCGCTCGCCGAGCGCACTGGTTTCCAGTTTTTTCTTACTATGGACAAGGGGATTCAGTATCAGCAGAACCTGGCCGGTCGGTCTATCGCCGTGGTGATTATTCGGTCCGTATCAAACCGTCTTGCCGATCTCTTGCCGTCTGTTCCCGAATGCCGATCAATCATGGCTGTTATTCAGCCTGGGCAAGTCGTTCGCGTCGGTGCTTAGCTGGTTCTTGTTGGTAATTCTCATCTGAAAGCAACCGGAAACTCCGTTATCTGCTAAGACTCACAAACGTTCCTGTGCGATCTATTGCTTATTTCTTTGTTAGTGTGCCGTCCGGCGTCCGACCCAGCATTTCGCGCTACGTTCGGTTAGGAAACTATTTGCTGTTTGGCGTGGCGACGAATACAGCCTTCTATGCGCCTTGCGCGTTGTGCTATTGCCTCGGCTAGAGGCGTCAGGCCTTTCTTGTTCTTTATATTCACGTTTGCGCCGGCACTCAGGAGCAACCAAGGTGTGCGAAGTCCCAGGTGGCGATCGACTTTTTCAGGCATCACGCAAAGGTGAAGTGGTGTATCGCCGTGAATGGATTGCGAATTGACATCAGCGCCGGCACGCAACAAAGTTTCTGTGACTCGCGCACTTTGACTGACTGCAGCTAAGTGTAATGGCGTCCAACCTTCGGTACCGCGAGCAGCTATGGACGATCCTGCCTCAATCAGCAAACTGGCTATCCTGTCTCTGTGTTCGGCAGCCGCCCAGTGAAGCGCAGTCCATCCGTATTGATCCTGGACATTAGGATCGTGGCCGGCATTCAAGTTGCGCACGATGGTTTTAATGTCACCCTGGTGCACGGCACGTATCAACTCATCACCCACTTTTCCAGCATATTCGTTTGGGCGGGGATTTGGGCTTTCGCGGAGCGACGAAGGATGTTGGCAGAAATGGATGCATAGGATCTCATCAGTTTGTATCTGAGATTTATGAGCGTGTCGCGTGGCAGCAAACAGAAAACCGTGAGTGCGTGCCGCCACGCTATTGTAAGCCAGTTACGACGGATCTTCGTGTCACTTGAATCAATACAGCAGGAGAGGTGTTAGGGTAGCGGTGTGAGTTGAATGATTTAGAGAAAGAGTTCACCTCTCGTTCCACATTCGCGCAATTGAACGACGGGCATATAGCTAAGATCATAAGAAGGTTCCCAGAATATACTCACCGAAAAGCAAGGGCAGCCGCGACGATTCAAGGGGGCGTACCTGGTCATTTTTGCAATTGTCGCTGGCGCCACACCCTATCCCTCTCCGCATGCGCCCGACTGGAGTGTGTCTGTGGTGAGCGAGTCTGGTACCCCGGTCGGCGGTATCACCGTTAGAGAAATCTACTGCGACTACTCGGCAGAATTTCAAGGTGGTGAGGAAGATCGAGAGAGTGACCAAGATGGTCACGTTCGCTTCCCGCGAAAAACGCTTTGGGCCTCCGCTTTGAAACGGCTCATTGCCGCATCTTTAGAAGCGACGGCGGGTGTTCATGCTAGCTTTGGCCCTCACGATTATGTACTGGCGTTCGGAAGGGGCTTAGAGGGACAGGCTGTTGACGGGAACAAGATCCTAGACTGGACTGGATCGCCGCCTACAATGCGCACGCAAATCGTGCTTAGGCGGACAGGACGAGAGTAGCGGCCTTAGATTGCCTAACTGGTATCTGTCCTTTACATCTACATCCCAAGAACCATTGTTTTCGGTAGGAACGCTGTTGTGTGCGGTCCGTCGTTATTAATACGACGGACCGCAGGTTACCTGCGAACTATCTTCCGCCTACGAGCCGATAGAGGAATATCGCTACCAAGTCCACGCAACGTATGAAGATTGTCATGGCGAAAGTGAAGAAGATGACGACAAGGGTAGTGGACCTGACTTGTTTCCAAGTGGGCCAACTTACTTGACGCATTTCGATACGAAGTTCCTGCACGTATCGTCGAACACTTTCGTGAAGGTTAGCGGTGCTCCTCGGTTGCTCGTTGGGCGTGGATAGTTCAGCGGGTGTATTATCCACTGACATATCAACCAACCTTTCAAGCTGGAGTTACGGTTTTAAACATGCGCTCGGCTGAGAATGCCGGGTGCAATGATTTTGAAGGCAATGTTAGCGGGCTGGCGGGGCTCGATCGGGGGTCGCGGGCGAATAAGGACCGAGTGGTGGAAGGATGTCTTGTCGCTGTACCGGTTCGGCTGCGAATCCAATGCAGATGACTGTTAAGAACGTGACCATGACTGGGACGAGAATGTCCACGGAAGTGTCATGGGTGGTCAGGTAGCAGAGACCTACCAGCACGAGAAGAACCAACAGCAGCAGGACAAGTGATTTTTGTCGGGTGCTGCGGTGACGCATGGATTTAGTGTACTTCGCGGGCGGCGTTGGTGTTTGGGAGAACGCGAGATTATGGACCGGTTTCTTGCGGCGTTTGTTTTTCTACAAGCGGCAGATGAGGAGTTCGCGCTCGTAGATCATCTCCGGGGGCAGGTGGTCGTGGAGGTCGATGAAGAGCTCTTCGTGGCCGATGACTTCGTGCTTCCAGCAGGCGCGGTCGACTTGCTGGAGCTGGTCGAAGTTGCTTGAGCTCGCGGGGGAAGTCGAGGCCGTCCCAGTGGATGTCGTCGAAGTAAGGGGTCCAGCCGATGGGGGTTTCCTTGCCCTGAGGCGCGGCCGCGGACGCGGTCGACGATCCACTTGAGGACGCGCATGTTCTCGCCGAAGCCGGGCCAGAGGAATTCGCCGTCCTCGTCTTTGCGGAACCAGTTGACGTGGAAGACGCGCGGGGTGATGGAGAGGGAGCGCTGCATCTTGATCCAGTGGCGGAAGTAGTCGCCCATGTGATAGCCGCAGAAGGGCAGCATGGCCATGGGATCGCGGCGCACTTTGCCGATTGCGCCGGCGGCGGCGGCGGTGGTCTCCGAGCCCATGGTGGCGCCGATGTAGACGCCGGCGGACCAGTTGAAGGCCTGATAGACGAGCGGGATGGTGGTGGAGCGGCGGCCGCCGAAGATGATGGCGGAGATGGGGACGCCGTCGGGATGTTCCCACAGTGGGATCGATGGAGGGGCACTGCGAGGCGGGCGCGGTGAAGCGGCCGTTGGGATGCGCGGCGGGTTTGCCTGTCTGCTTGCCGATTTCGGGGGTCCAGCGGTTGCCGCGCCAGTCGATGAGCATTCGGCGGGCGGCGTGTCGGTCATGCCTTCCCACCAGACGCCGCCTTCGGGAGTGAGGGCGACGTTGGTGAAGATGGTGTTGCTGGAAAGCGTGGCCATGGCGTTGGGATTGGTCTTGGCCAGGTGCCGGGCGCGACGCCGAAGAAGCCGGCCTCAGGATTGATGGCGCGGAGCTGGCCGTTGGCGTCGGGCTTGATCCAGGCGATGTCGTCGCCGACGGTCCAGACCTTCCAGCCTTCGAAACCTTGCGGGCGGGATGAGCATGGCGAAGTTGGTTTTGCCGCAGGCGGAGGGGAAGGCGGCGGCGACGTAGGTCTTTTCGCCTTGTCGGGTGATTCGACGCCGAGGATGAGCATGTGCTCGGCCATCCAGCCTTCGTCGCGGGCGATGTTGGAGGCGATGCGCAGGGCGAAGCACTTTTTGCCCAGCAGCGCGTTGCCGCCGTAGCCGGAGCCGTAGCGACCAGATCTCGCGCGTCTCGGGGAAATGGACGATGTACTTTTCGTCGTTGCAGGGCCAGGGGACGTCCTTTTGGCCGGGGGCGAGCGGCGCGCCGACGGAGTGCATGCAGGGGACGACGCGCTTGACGTCTTTGTCGATTTCGGCGAAGACCGGCGCGCCGATGCGGGCCATGATGCGCATGTTGACGACGACGTAAGGCGAGTCAGTGAGCTGGACGCCGATCTGCGACATGGGCGAGCCGATGGGGCCCATGCGAGAACGGCAGCACGTACATGGTGCGGCCGCGCATGCGCCCGCGAAAGAGCTCTTCAGCTGCGGCGCATCTCGAACGGGTCTTCCCAGTTGTTGGTGGGGCCGGCGTTGTCTTTGGAGAGGGAGCAGATGAAGGTGCGGTCTTCCACGCGGGCGACGTCGTTGGGGTCGGAGCGGGCGTAGAAGCAGCCGGGCCAGAGCTTCTCGTTGAGCTGTGATGAAGGTGCCGGCCTCGACCAGCTGGTCGCAGAGATGATCGTACTCGGCTTGCGAGCCGTCGACCCAGTGGATGGCGGCGGGCTTGGTGAAGGTCGGCCATCTTCTCGACCCAGCGGATGAGGTGCTTGTTGGTGGTGAGGGGCGTGGAAACGTCGAGAGTCAGATTCATGAACTTATACTTTACATCGGAGACCTTACTTGTAGGATGGAGGAGTTATGACGCGGATCACATGTGTTGGTTTGTTCAGTTTGATGGCGGTTCGGTGGGCCGGCGCGCAGACGGTGGACGAGGCGCAGGCGTTTATGCAGAAGGCCGAGGCTGAGCTTTTGACGCTGGCGAACGATGGTCAGCGTGCGCAGTGGATTGAAGAGACCTACATTACACAAGATACGGAGACGGAGACGGCGCGGGCGAATGAGCGGATGATTGCGCGCACGACGGAACTGGTGAAAGACGCGCAAAAGTTTGAGCGGCTGGATTTGCCGGCGGATTTACGGCGGAAGTTTTTGTTGTTGCGGCTGAGTTTGGGATTGCCTGCGCCGAGCGATGCGAAGCTGCGGCAGGAAGTGACGGAGACCGGGGCGTGGCTGGACGGCACGTATGGGGCAGGGAAGTATTGCCCGGGGAACGATGCCAGCAAGTGTATGGGGATTGACGATTTGGACGTGGAAATGGCGAAGAGCCGGGACCCGAAAAAACTGGAGGAGGATTGGGTGGGATGGCACAAGGTGTCGGTGCCGATGCGGGATCGGTATGCGCGGTTTGTGGAGTTGTCAAACGCGGGGGCGCGGGAGATTGGGTTTAAGGATACGGGGGCGTTGTGGCGGGCTGGCTATGACATGCCTGCGGATGATTTTTCGGCGGATATAGAGCGGCTATGGAAGCAATTGGAGCCGCTATATAGAGAGCTACATACTTATGTCCGGCGCAAGTTGATTGAGAAGTATGGGGCGGATGCGGAGCGGGCGGATGGACTGATTCCAGCACATTTGTTGGGGAACATGTGGGCGCAGGAGTGGGGGAATGTTTATGATTTGGCTGCGCCGCAGGCTTCTTATAAGACGACGGATATCGGCGAGGTTTTGCAGAGCAGGCAGATAGATGCGCGCGGGTTGGTAAAGTATGGCGAGAAATTCTTTGAATCGCTGGGTTTTGATGCGCTGCCGCAGACTTTTTGGGAGCGGTCGTTATTCACGAAGCCAAGGGACAGAGATGTGGTTTGCCATGCGAGCGCGTGGGATGTAGACAACGATGAAGATGTGCGTTTGAAGGTTTGCCTGCACGATACGACGGATGATTTCACGACGGTGCATCACGAACTGGGGCACAACTATTATCAGTTGGCGTACCGGCATCAGCCGTTTATGTTTCGAAGTGGCGCGAACGATGGGTTTCATGAAGCGATTGGAGATTCGATTGCGCTTTCGATCACTCCGCAGTATTTGAAGCAAGTGGGACTGAGCGATACGATTCCACCCGAGGCGGCGGACATTCCGTTGTTGCTGCGGACGGCGATGGATAAAGTTGCGTTTTTGCCGTTTGCGCTAGTGGTGGATAAGTGGCGTTGGGAAGTTTTTGCGGGCGAGGTGAAGCCGGGCGATTACAACAAGGCCTGGTGGGAACTGCGGGAGAAATATCAGGGTGTTGCGCCGCCGGTGGACCGGACAGAGGCGGATTTTGATGCGGGCGCGAAGTATCACATACCTTCGAATACTCCGTATATCCGATACTTTTTGGCGCGCGTTTATCAGTTTCAGTTTTATAAGGCGATGTGCGATGCGTCGGGATATAAGGGTCCGTTGAACCGGTGTTCGTTCTATGGTTCGAAGGAAGCGGGAGCACGGTTGAAGGCGATGTTGGAGATGGGGCAATCGAAAGCGTGGCCGGAAGCGATGAAGGTGATGACGGGCGAGGAGAAGGCGGATGCGGAGGCGATGGTGGAATATTTCGCGCCGCTGCTGAAGTGGTTGAAGGAGCAGAATGCAGGGCATGAATCGGAATGGCGTGTGGCGGCGAACCCGTTGAAGAAATGATATGAGCGCATTGGAGTGGCGGAACAAGCAGCCGGGGATGCGATACCGCGGTCTGGGCAGAACCGGGATGATGATTTCGGAGATGGTTTCGGGCGGCGACCCGATTACGAGTTTGAACTACCGGCATTTAGATGTGGCGCTGGACATGGGGCTGAACTATTTTGACATGGCTCCGGCGTATTCCAATGGGGATTGCGAACTTGGCTATGGGCATTTTCTGCGCAACGAGGGGCGGCGGGAGCGGGTGTTTTTGCAGACGAAAGTGAGCGATTACAAGGGTCTGCGGCACCGGCTGTATCAGGAGATTTTTGAGCGGCTGCGGGGGAGTGAGCGGGAAGAAGTTGTGCGGCGCGTGGCGGAGATTCGGCGGACGAATTCGGCAGAGAAGCCCGGTTCTTATTTGACGTACTTTCCGGGGCAGTATGGCGAGTATGCGGGGAGTTACTTGAGCAGCGCGATGATGCCGAAGTATGGCGAGCAGGTGGAGACGCGGAGTGAACTGCGGCGCTGCATTGTGGATTCGGTGGATGGGAGTTTGCGGCGGTTGCAGACGGACCATGTAGACGTGTTGCTGTGTCCGCATGGCGCTAACACGCCGGATGAAATTGAGAATCCGCTGATTTACGATGCATTTGCGGAATTGAAGCAGGCTGGGAAAGTGCGGTTTTTAGGTGTGAGTTCGCATAACGATGCGGCGGGAGTATTGAAGCGCGCGGTGGAACTTGGCTATTTTGAGGTGGCGATGATTGCCTACAACTTTGTGAATGCGCGGTATGTGGATGGGGCAATTCGCGATGCCTTTCAGCAGGGCGTGGGAATGATTGGGATGAAAGTGGCGCATGCCGTGGCGACGCATCACAAAGCGATGCCGCCGATTCCGCAATGGCGCGTGGATAAGTTGAACGGCTTGGTGGAGGGTGATGCGAAAGCGCCGTTGAAGGCGTATGTTTGGGCGTTGCGGAACGCTCGTATTGCGGGGGTGATTTCGAATTTGTGGGATGAGAGTTATGTGCGCGAGAATTTGGGCGCGATCCGGCTACGGGAAGACGGTGGAAGCGACCCGGATGACAGTCTCTGTATTTGAGCGGGAAGCTTGCGGAGTAGTTTCAGTCCAGGCAACGGCGATGTGGTTGTCGCGCGCATCGACCCAAGTGTAATCGCCGAGGAATGCACCGAAGGGCGAGAAGGGTTCGGGCGTGAGGGCGAAGTTTTGAAAGGTGTGGCCGTGGTCGGTGGAGCGAGCTAAGGTGACGCGAACTTTGTGGTTGGCTGGGTCGGCGCGGCGGTCGTAGAAATCTACATAGATGTAGCCGGTTGCAGGATCGACGGTCATCCATTGAAAGAACTGATCGAGACCATTATGGATGGGGTCGGTGTTGACGCGAATGGCGGGTGACCAAGTGCGGCCTCTGTCTGCGGAGGAGGAGAGAAAGACGTCGATGTCGCCGTTGGTGTAATCGCTCCAGCAGAGATAGAGATGAGGGTGTTGTTTGTCTCTGTCGATGGCGATGTTGGGGAAGCCGGAGACGCGAGAAATGCCTGGCGTTTCGCCGATGTAGGATGGGCCGGTGGGGATGACTGAACGAGAACGGCTGAAAGTGCGTCCTCCATCATGAGAGGTGGTGAGCACGATGCTGACGCCGTCGGCCCAAACTGCGTAGATGGTTCCATCGGAGGCGGTGGCTTGGGTGTAGCCGCCGAGACCGCCGTTGTCGTCGCGCGGGAGTCCGGCTTTGGTGCTGATGCGGACGGGTTCTGACCAGGTTTTGGCGTGGTCGGTGGAGCGAGAGAAGAACATGACGGATTGGGTGAGTTGCCATTCGACCCAGCCAACGTAAAGCGTGCCGAGGTAGGGGCTGGCGGTATTGTTGTCGGCGTAGATGCGAGGCTCGTCTTCGAATTGAATATTCGGTTCGGTTCCAGTAGGGAAGGCCTTTACGTTCGAAAGAGTGGGTTCCCAGGTTTTACCGCCATCGGGTGAGCGCCGGACGACGATGCCGTTGCGGCCCGCGCCATGCGCCCAGTAAGAGGTTGTTCCGAGTTTGTCGAATGCGATGCTGCAAAGATAGGCTGCGCCGGAGTTATCAAAGGTAGTGGTGACATCGCCAAGGACTTTCCAATCGGGCGCACTGGTTCCGGTGGAGGGTGTAAAAGTTTTGCCGCCGTCGATGGACCAGGCAGCGGTTGCGGTGCCTTGCGCATATTTGCCGCCTTGAAAAACGACCAGTATTTGATCGTGATTGCTGGGATTGATTGCGATGCTGGGTTCTGTGTAATGGCCGCCGGAAGGGGAAACGATATTAAGGTGGAGATTGGGGGCGGGCGGAAGGACCTGCGACAGGCAGAGAAGCGGCGCGCACAGCAGCAGCAAAAATCGCATGCAAGCTATTGTCGCGTATGCGGACGCTTTAGGCTTCGATGATGGGTGATTCGTCGGAAACGGCGGGAAGCAGACGGCCAAGAATTTCGTTCAGGCGCGAAATCTGAATAGGCTTCGAAAGATAATCGTCCATGCCAGCGTCGATGCAGCGGTCGCGATCTCTCGTCATGGCGTTTGCCGTCATAGCGACAATGGTGTGACGGCGGCCAAGCTCGGGTTCGATGCGGCGAATCTCAACCGTGGCTTCGAGACCGTCCATTTGCGGCATTTGCACGTCCATCAGGATGAGATCAAAGAAAGACTCCCTGACTGCGCTAACTGCCTCGATGCCGTTGGCGACGATTTTGGTGGAGAAGCCTTTGCGTTCGACCAGACCTTTGATGACGCGCTGGTTGACCGGGTTGTCTTCGGCTACTAGGACGGAGTGACGGCGCATAGCGTCTTCGCGCAGGGAATGTTTGGTTACGGGCGCAGTTGGTAGGTCTTGGGCTTGATTTGCCAGCACAGTGGCAATGGCGGCGTGCAATTCTGCCTGGCGTAGGGGCTTAGTGAGGTAGGCGTTGATGCCGAGTTGACGACAGCGAGCGCTATCACCACGTTGACCACCTGACGTCAACAGCAGGATTTTAATTCCGCGCAGGGATTCGTCTTCAGCAACGATCTCGGCCATGCGGAAACCGTCCATCTCAGGCATGTGAACGTCGAGCAGCAGGACTTCAAATGGATTGCCTGAAGCGGCAGCAGAGCGCAGAGCGGCGAGACCTTCGTGGGCATTGGTCACTTCAATGGCATGCATTCCCCAGGCGGAAACGGCTTGATGGAGAACACGCCGGTTTGTGCCGTTATCATCGACGATTAAGACCGAGACTCCGGCCATGGACAGGACACGCGCGGGCTGCTCAGCCACGTTAAGTGAGGAACGTTTGAAACGGGCGGTGAAATGGAATTTACTACCGACCTGCGGTTGGCTTTCCACCCAGATCTTGCCTTGCATCATTTCGACAAAACGGGCGGAGATGCTTAGGCCGAGCCCGGTTCCGCCGTATTTGCGCGTGGTGGAGTTATCTGCTTGAACGAAGGCGGAGAAGATGCTGGCCTGTTTCTCTTCGGGGATGCCGATGCCGGTGTCGGAAACGATGAAGTGGAGTTGAATGAAATCGTCGGTTTCCGTTTCGACGTGGACTTCGACGCTGACTTCGCCGCTATCCGTAAATTTGACCGCGTTTGAGAGCAAGTTCGTTACGATTTGACGCAGGCGAGTGGGATCGCCCACAACAATTTGAGGCACATCGGCGGCAAGCAGGCAAATGAGTTCGAGGCCTTTTTCGTGGGCGCGTACGCCGAGCGTGCGGGCGCTTTGTTCGATGGTGTCACGCAGGTCGAAATCGATAGGATCCAGTTCGAGTTTGCCGGCTTCGATTTTTGAAAAATCCAGAATGTCGTTGATGATGGTAAGCAGCGTCTCGGCGGAGCCTTGACGGTGATCAGATATTCGCGCTGTTTCGGTTCGAGATCGGTCTCGAGAGTCAACTCGGTCATGCCGATGAATGCCGTTCATGGGCGTGCGGATTTCATGGCTCATGTTGGCGAGGAATTCGCTCTTGGCGCGATTGGCAGCTTCGGCGGAATCTTTCAGCAATTCAACTTCGTGCAGCTTTTGCGAGATGACAGCGGTTTGCAGGCGAACTCTACGGCGGAGTATGTAGACCCAACCGAGGACAGCAGCGACCAGGAGGGTGGCTAGAGAGAAGATGCGTACGACGCGTTCTCCGGTAAGCCAGGGCGCGGGATGCAGGAGAGTGATGTCGCTTGGAGAAGCGACAACGATATCAAAATACTGCGGCACCATCACGGCACGCATGAGCTTTCCGCTTAACACGCAAACGCCAACAACTCGGACTACGGCCTGATCATCAATCTGCGGTAGCCGAGCGACGGAACGAACGTTGAATGTAGTTCGCCCGGAACGCACTTGGAGGATATTTTCCTGTCCACTTCGAAAATGACTGGTGACGACGCCGTCCAACTGAACAAGTTCGGAATCGTGATCTCCAGAAAGCAGGTCGTCGGCGGAAACGGGAGTGGGTTCAATGTCGTTATGTTGGGCGAGGGGTTTGAAGAGGGCGTCGTGAAGGACAGGGGAAAAGGCACCAGGGGAAACGAAGCCTTCAACCAGGACTAGATCGCCTCGGGCGAGTGAAATCGCATTGTGATCGGAGATCATTACTCCGTTGGAACCATCTTGAATCCAGGAGGGGCCGGTCGGATTTACAACCGAAACGGTACCGCGAATATGAACTCTGTGGCCGGGCGTTTCTTCGGGGCTGAAAGAAAGGAGATTGCGAATGGGGGTAAGGGCAGCCGACTCAGTTCCAGTTGTCGGATCGCGAACTTGCATTTGGTTCAAGTTAGGAACGAACAATTGAATTCCAATGAGCTGGCGCTTGGTATTGAACAATGTTCCACAGGCGCCGCGTACAAGGATGTGCTTGTCGAGCCACTCTGGTGGAATCGTCTTTCCTGGTTCCAAGCGGATCTGAAAGCGATGCTGGCCCCATGCAAGAAAGGCCACGGAGCGTTCGTCCTGGAGAGTTGTCTTGTGAACGATACCTTCTAACTCAACCCACTGGCTATCGGCGCGGCCAAGGAAAATCTCCTCATCTGACAGCTTGCTTGGCTTCGGAAAACGGTAACCTTCCAAGATTTGAAACTTGGGTTCTTCCACAACGGGTGCAAAATCACCCGGCCCTGTGACGCCTTTCAGGTGGACATGTAGACCTTCATGAAGTGGGGTGTTGGGGTCAAGAAACTCATTCCCCGCGCCGTGTAAAGAGACATAGATGCCGGCCGACGAATCTTGAAAAAATACAACCGAATTTTTCGGATCCCAGAAGCTGATAATGCCATCTAGGTCAACGGGTAATCTGTGACTGGCCACTTGTACCGGCAGTTCGCGGATCTGGTTAGCTTTGGTCAGCGGGGGATAAGTTGTTCCAGACGCAGGGGTCTTAGTCCCAAGATTTGACGGCAGCGGCCGAGCGTTATCCAAAACTTTGCCGCCCGGCGCTTCGTCAATGAAGCCAATCGCATCGATGGAAGTTGCCGAAGAAAGGTCTGTCCCGGATTCCGGACGCAACGGAATGATGCCGGTATCATCGAAAAGTTCAAGAGTCCCTTGTTGTTTAGAAGGCCGAATCTGTCCAGTGATGCGAACTGCGTGGAGAGGCAGATTGAGTTTGAGAAGATCGGCTACTTTCTGGACCGGCAGAGAACGCGGGTCCGGCGCAGGGTTGACGATTTGAATTTGAGACAAGTCGGTAACTACAAGAGAAAAGCCAGTCAGAACCCCGTCCACGCTTGTGATTGCTTGCAAGACACCAGACACATTCAGGTCGGCGTCGATGTAAAGCGCTTTGCGGACGGTTGTATCGTCGAGAACTAACACCCGGACATCCTGAAGGTGGCTAGCTTGCGGTCTAACCTGCATGCTGAAGCCGGCCCAAGCCGTTCACGATGCTGGAAGTCGCGACTCCGCGAAAGCTAACCAGAGTGTTGTCCATCTGCAAGTTCGGCAGGTGTGATTCAGTGATGGGCACCGGACTTGGTAATGGCGACGCACCCAGATCCTGAATAATAGCGTCGGTGATGCCAGACAGGTCACTTGTCAGGCGATGCCCACGAACTTGAACACGGTGGCTTTGCAAAAGGGTTTCGGGCAGACTGGGTGACGTCACCCGGAATCCGCCGCTGGCTGTCTGAACGATGAGGTAATTCAACGTTCGATCTTCCAAAATCACAGTACCGGTAATGGAAACTTCTTTGAATTCGTTAGGGTCTCCCGGTTTACTTAAGAAGTTGGCGCAACCGGAAGAAAAAAACAGAAGTGAGCATAGCAGTAACAAATGGATACCCAGGGGCCGCTTGAGTAGCTGCCTTGCGTACGCCGAGACCGATTCATTACTAAACATCGCCGATTCGGATCCTAAAACGGGACCCTAAGGAGTGTTCGGCGCTAGAGGCTACAAACTATAGGGCGAAACCGTTTAGCAGTCACAGATGAGGGGCTTTATTTAGAAAGGTGGAATTCAGCGCCGATCTTTTGAAGGGCGATGCGATCCGGGTGTGAGCCAGCGGCAGTCAGAATGCGTTCGATGGGTTCCATATAGGGCTCGCGACTGAGTTGAAAAGTTTGATGGTGAACAGGCAGTAAAAACTCGGCGCCGGCGTGATTGGCCATCTGCCAAGCTTCTTCCGGATTGCAGTGAACTCTGATCCAAGGATTATAGGCCCCGACGGGCATGATGGCTAGGTCGACCGGACGGCCGGTTTTTACAGCTTTAAAAGCATCCGTATAGGCGGTGTCGCCGCCGAAGACGATACGATGGCGTCCGATTTCGATGTGATACGCGTTGAAACCGCGGTAAGTGTCGCTGCGCATGCGCGCCCCCCAGTGCTCCACCTTAAACGCGGAGATGCGGGCCGGGCCAATTTGCACTTGATGATTCCAGCCACACTCGTGAACGGCAGCATAGCGTTTCACGCGCAACAAATCGGCCGTCTGCGCGGCGGTTACCACGCTAGTTGCACGATTTTCAAGACTGCGCAGACTGGGAAGATCGAAGTGGTCCATGTGCGCATGCGAAAGGAGAATGAGGTCGATGGAGGGCAATTCAGCTACTGTGGCAGCGGGTTCGACAAGGCGTTTGATACCCAGCGTCATAGGCCCGAGGTTGATGCCAACGCGGGTACTGAATACCGGGTCGGTGAGGATGGTAAAGCCGTCAACCTTCAGGAGCACGGTGCTGTGGCCCAGCCAAGCGGCGTGGATACCTGTATCCGGCCAAGGGGTGAGGAACGGCTTCAAGGGCGCCGGTTCGGTTTGACGGGAATATTCTTTGGACAGTTCACGAAGGAAAGCGGGCGCCGCACGCGTAAGGAACTTTGCCGTGGATGGTGCATTTTCAATGCGGTGCGAAATTGTTTTATTCGCTCGGGGGCGGGGATGGCGCAAGTGATCCACCAACCTCCATTTTCGCAGATGATTGTTTTAGGCTGCCTGATGGGGTGCGAAAGCGAGTAAAAGTGAATCTTGTTGGACTTAAGGGCCCTTGAACCTGTAAAAGTTGCGTAGCACAGTTTTTCAGAGTTAAAAGCCACCGAAATGTTGCAAATGCCATACTTGCTTGCATGACGAGGATCACGTGCATGAGACAACTCATAACAGGCGCGCTTTTAAGCTTGATTTGGGCAGCCACGGCAATGGCGCAGAATTGCCCGGTTCGAGTGATCGCTTTCGGCGCGCACCCGGATGATACGGACTTCAATGCCTCCGGCACGGCGGCGCTTTGGACCAAGCTGGGTTGTGCAGTGAAGTTTGTTTCGGTTACCAACGGCGATGCCGGTCATCAGACCATGAAAGGCGAGGAATTGGCGAAGCGGCGGCTGGGTGAGGCACAAGAGTCGGCGCGAAGGCTGGGAATCAGCGTCACGGTATTGAACAACCACGACGGTAAGTTGCTGCCGACGCTGGAAGTGCGCGACCAAATCATTCGGGAAATACGCAACTGGAAGGCGGATATTGTGCTCGCGCCGCGACCCAACGACTATCATCCCGATCATCGCTATACCGGGGTGCTGGTGGAAGACGCCGCCTATATGGTTGTGGTGCCGAATGATTTGCCCGACACGCCGGCTCTGAAGAAAAACCCTGCGTTCTTTTACTACGAAGATCGTTTTCAGCGGCCCAATCCGTTTCGCGGCGATGTCGTCGTGTCTATAGATGACGTGATTGACAAGAAAGTGGAGGCGCTGGATTCGCATGTGTCGCAGATGTATGAGTGGCTGCCTTGGGTGGGGGGATTTCTGGACCAGGTGCCAAAGGATGAGGCCGGAAGAAAGGTCTGGCTGAAGAAGCAGTGGATTCGCGCGAATCCGAAACCCGAATTTCGCGAGTCGCTGACGAAATGGTACGGGGCGGAAAGGGCGCGGTCAACGGTCTATTACGAAGCGTTTGAGCTTTGTGAATATGGAACGCAGCCGGATGAAGCGGGGATTCGTCGGTTGTTTCCGATGTTGGGGAAGTAGGGTTTTTGGTACGCAAGTCCTTTTGAGTGGAAGGACAGGGAAGCCGGTTCCTACCACTAGCTACGCGCCAGTCCAGAAGATGAGCACCACTAAAAGATCGTCGCGCCACTATGAAGATATCCACCAAGGCACCCGCACGCCCGGAAAAAAAGCGGCCCACCGTCACGTTCTAAAACTGGCTTTAAGCAGCGCCAAGCTTACGAGTGCGGTAGCTAAGATCAACACCGAGGTCACTGTGCCGACAACGCCTGCAAGTCAACGACGAACCGGGATGTTCCCTACTGAGTCCATTGCTTCTTTATATATGCAAAGCGTTCACGATATATGCAAAGCGTTCACGTCAGTCATCAACAGGCATTCTTATTCCTGCCCGATCTGAGATTTTGCGCGGGCGGAGAGCGAACAAACGCCTGAATCCATCGCGGCGCAAACCGTCTCGGTCTAAAACATTATGACTGTGGAGTGTCGTGGGTCACAAACTACCCTTTTTGAGATTGCGGTTGCCAAGCTTCGGGCAACTCGCCCGGTTTTACATCTTTTTTCTTCCAGACCTCACACTGAGTAAATTCTAAAATCGCCTTCCCGTCCCGGCGCAGTCTAAATACATTACGCGTCGTGTGACCAGTAGAGGGCATCCGGGAAGTGAAGCTTAGAGAACGTCCATCCCATTTGGTCTGAGTGATCTTAAATGCTTCACCATCTGATCGGCTGAAGCCGGAAACCCGAAACTTCGTTCGACCGACCGCAACTACAAAAGCCGCATCACTGTCTTCTTCATCTGTAATCCATGTACCGATAAACGGATGATCTGGGCGAATGGTCAATTGTCGGGTCCGTTGTGTCATGTAGCGCGTTCCAAATTCAACAAGTTGCTCGTGAAGTAGCTTGCAACAAATTTACCCTCTCTCAAAGGACCCTTTTTGAAACTCTCGCGAGGCACCGACAATGGCGCCGCACACCGACTGCTCAGGAACCGTTCAATCTGCGCAACAGCAGAACCAGCCAGATGCCTCACTCGGTGGGTACACGATATGGTAGTTCCCCTCTGCTTTGAGGTGAGAACTGAGAGTTTTTCTGAGCACGCTCATTTCATTTTTCTTGAGAACGGTCAGCCTGTTAATGGGAATTCCTTCTTGTTCAATGAGCGTTCTGAACACCTGCTCTCGATTTGCCGCAAATTGCATCTTGGCTCCCTCGTCGTCTAATTCCAGCGAAAAAACTTCTAATACAACTACACCTTCACGCCGCAGCTTGCTGTAGTGAACCCCCAAAGTGAGACACGGAGAAATGGGACACAATGAGGTGAAAGGTGCCCCACGAATCGCAGCAGGAAGAAGAGAAGAAGAAAATAGGCCGTCCGCGCAAATTCGACGAGGCGTTTCGAGATGCCGTATTGGAGCGGATGAAGACGGGTTCAGTCATTAGCGCACTGGTCCATGAGCTGAAAGTGAGTCGTGCGCAGATGTATCGCTGGCGGGATGAAGCTCTCGGTCGCGTTCCGGTTCCAAGCCTCAAGACAGCCGCCCAGATGGAGGA
Organism: Bryobacterales bacterium; assembly: GCA_963696305.1. GTDB lineage: Bacteria > Acidobacteriota > Terriglobia > Bryobacterales > Bryobacteraceae > Bog-105. The sequence goes on from CAVOJX010000020.1 coordinate 54,508, forward strand.
GAAGAGAGAGGAACGGCAACGGCGGCGCATCGCTGAACTGGAACGCTTGGTAGCGCAACAAGCGTTGGATCTTGATTTTTTCAAAGGTGCCTTGCTGCGCATCGAGGAAAGTCGCCGGAAGCGCGAACAGACTTCCGCGACGCCGTCTACCAACAAATCCGACAAGTAGACGGACAGCAAGGCGAAATGACAATCGAACGGATGTGCACACTGGCGGCAGTGAGCCGCGCCAGTTATTATCGCTACGGCGGTACCCAAGCCGATGTCGATGAAGAAGCGTCGCGACTGCGCGATGCCATTCAGCGGGCGGCGCTCGAGAGCCGGCACTATGGTTACCGTCGCATCACGCATGCCTTACGGGCGCAAGGCTGGAGAGTGAATCATAAACGAGTGGCGCGTCTGATGCGAGAGGACAACTTGCTGGCCATTCGCAAACGCTGTTTCGTTCCGCAGACAACCAACAGTAAGCATGACTTCGAGGTGGCCATCAACGTGGCTCGTCGACTCACTCCCACGGCGGTGAATCAACTCTGGGTGGCCGACATTACCTACGTGCGTCTGCTACGTGTGGACGTGTTCGTGGCGGTTGTCATGGATGCGTTTTCGCGTAAGATCGTGGGCTGGAACCTTGGGCCAAGGCTCACCACTGACCTTCCCCTCATAGCGCTGAAGAACGCTATTGAATCGCGACTGCCTGTGCCAGGTCTGATTCATCATTCCGATCGCGGAGTTCAATATGCATCCGCTACCTACGTTGACATGCTGCTTCAATACGGCATGATCGCGAGCATGAGCAGGCCGGGCAATCCGTACGACAACGCTAAATGTGAGCGCTTCATGAAAACTCTAAAAGAGGAAGAAATTCGTTGCTCCGAGTACAGAGATATCGAAGATCTCCGCGCTAATTTAAGTGTCTTCTTCGACCATTACTACAACGCAACTCGCCTCCACTCGGCGCTCGGTTACCGATCGCCCGACGAGTTCGAAAGGCAAGTGGCCGCAGCCGGGAAACCGGAACTTCCGCAAGCTCCCAGCATGAGTTTTAGAAGGCATGAGGAGATCTAACCACCCGATGTGAGACCCTGATTGCAAGTAACAAGAGCGGCCGATTCGACCGCTCCTGCCTCATCGTTTTGGATGAGTCTCCGGTAGGCTATTCCTGGCGAGTTGCTCTCCAGCATTGCTCGCTTCCGCTTCGCCTACCGCGACCATCTTGGATCATAACTTCCCGTTCGTCTAGTAAAAACCAGCGAACGGTAACCGTCCCAAAACTCGTCTGTCTCACGCTTGGGGGTCAGTCCAGAGCATCTAGCCATGCGCAAACATGTCCCGAAACTTACCCTTTGTGGGACGTTCATCTTTTCTTGTGCCGCCGCACTGGAAACCTTCCGGCTGCGCGGGCAGCCCAACATTTCCTTTTGTTTTGATGATAATCTTTTGGTGTATGGCACAGACGCTAGTGATCGCCTTGGTCGTCGTCCTAGTGGCGTTGCGGCTGTTGCTGCCGCCAGTTCCGGGCCTGCTCAAGGCAGGCTTTCAGCGATGGGGAACGCGGAACACAGTTTTGCTCTGCTCGATTTCCCTCGTCTGCGCTGTCATGGCGATTTTCCTGTCAAGACACTAATCCTCGCTGGTTCGAGATCGGACCCGCGCAAACGTTGGTGTTACTTTCAAGGTCGTTGCACGGCTTTTGTTGTGGCCCGAAAAGCACCCTTCGTGGGAGAGGTTGGCATAACGGATTATTGTGGGACGCGGCCTCGCTTGTCCCGATTTGTTTTTGAAGTCTTACGGTACCGGGACCAAAAGAGTCTTGCTGGCCACTGTACTCAGTCCATCGAGAGAATTCACGAAGCTCGCGGCTAACGGCGGTGTCGCCTGGAGACTCCATAAAATCTCCGAGTTGTTCCAGGCAAGCTCACGGGCTGTGCTAACGCTCCATGCACCGATAGTATTCTCCAGCTGCGAGATCGGCGGCAGGGCGTCTCCGAGCAAGCGGACTCCAAGCGTTGTTTTTGCCTGTTGAATTAAGCTGTCGAGTGTCGTGTTGAGATCAGTAAAGTCCGCGTAGTGTGAAGTTCCGTGCAGGGGACCGGGGCCACTGGCCGGATAGGTTGTCACTATAGCTTCCGGCAGGTCGTGATTGATGTGGGAATTGATGCCGGCCATGGCGAATTGAATACGGCTGATTCTGGTGTCGGTCCGAACGTCGAAAAGGGCTTGCCAACATGCCGAACAGGGCTCCCCTTGCAGAGCGGCGCCCATGGCATTCAGATAAAACGATGCGAAGTTGACGTCAAGCGTCGAAAGCCAAGCTGGATCGGTGAATCCGCCAGCGGCGACACGGTCCGCGACCGCTTGTGTCACCTCCAGATAGAGCCAGTTGAACCATTTCAGGCCATCACCGTCCGCGCAAGTGGATTGGATCAAGCGCAGAGTTTGCAGCACGTCTTGTACGGTCTGCGGCGAATTGCGAACCGCGGCGACTAGGGTGGGATCGTAAGGGAGCATCGGAGACATTTCAGGACAATTTAGTCTACAAGAAATGTGTGCGGACGATGACTTGTTTGATCCTTATGCGCTTGCCACTTGACCCGGGATGAACAGGTGTTCGCAACGGCCGCATCGAAAACCATTCTGCTTCATTTGCGCAGGCACATCTGCAAATTTGGATTTTGTCTTGGCTTTCATCCACTTTCTGGCGGCGTAACCCCCGTAAAGGCAACCGGCGAAAACCAGCAGGCCCAGATAACCGTTAATCATGGCAAACACTATGCCCGCCAGTATGCCGAAGAACACGCTGGCAACAGGTATCCAAATGTTATAGACATAAGCAGCGCCGAGCTTTGCGCCGGTTTCCACAACGCCTCCTTGATTCATAACAAGGGTCAGTTTTTGGGTGTCCTGAGAACCACAGCTTGGACAATTCAGATTCATTTTGAAGTTCGCCTTTCGAGTTTTTGGATTGGTGAGTTTCCGTTGCCCACTCAGTCAGGCATTGCGCAGAAGCGCGATTATAACCGTCATTTGGTTGAAAATTACAGTGCGCGGAGATGGCTTGCGGGAATTGCAATATACGTCGGCCATGCTGCGCGCTGCGTTCTTCTGCGGATTCGTTTTGACGCTTCAAGCGGAGACAGCGAGCGACGAGATCCTTGTCCATGTGCGCGCGAGAGTTGCCGGCATAGTTGCCCGGCTGCCCAATTACATGTGCACCGAAACCATTGAGCAGGAGACATATTTGGCCCCGCCCAGAGCCGACCCGGCTCAGTCTTGTGCCGCTGTCTTGGCGAATAAAAGACTCGGGCGTCGCTTGGAATCCGACCGTTTGCGGCTCGATGTGGGTGTTTCGAGATCCGGCGAGATGTATTCCTGGGCTGCGGAGAACCGTTTTTCCGATTCGCGGCCGGCAGAGATAGTTGGCGAAGGGCCATGTCGAGCGGAAGCTTTGCCGATCTGCTCTCCATGATCTTTGTGAAGGCATCCGCGAGCGATCCAGTACAGTTTTCGTTTCGTGAGGAGGTAACGCAGGCCGAACAACGGTTGCTGGAGTTTAAGTTCTGGGATGCGCCATTGGACGCCATGCGCGAGTACACCTTTGCGGGACGCGTTCGTTCCGGCACCTCGTACGAAGGCACGTTTTTGGTAGATCCGAAAACTTTCGACGTGGTGCGCCTCACGATATGGACGAAGGGGCTGCCACCGGTTACGGGCGCTTGCGAGGCCGATACCAGCTTGGATTACCAAAACGTATGGATCAACGGTACCACCCAGCGTCTGCCTTTGCAGTCCCGGCTGCTGGTTGTGAACACGAATGGAAGTGGGCATGTCAATCAAACCGTTTTCTCCGATTGCCGGGAATTCGTGGGCGAGTCGAAACTTAGCTTCGGCAGCGCCGCGGACGCGAACGGTCTCAGCGCATCTGTCCCGGCTGCAGAGCAATTCTCTGCGCCTAAGGGCTGCCGTTCGATGTAAGGCTGATGCAGGATATTGACACAACCAAGGCTGCCGCCGGTGATTCCGTGCTATGTGAACTTGGCACTGAGATTCGACAGGGCCGGAAGGTTATACTGCCAAGCGGCGCGCAGGTGGTGGCGCGGATCGTCGGACTCAAAAACACCTTCGGACTTTCCGTGACTAAGACTTCGACTTCCCTACAACCGAAGTCAGGTTGTTTTGATGGTGCGTGAGCCTAAAGAAGAGGTGATCATTAGGAGCGGTTCGAGGACCAAGTGGATCACCGGGCCCTAATGGCGTTTAACGAGCGGGTGTTTCGCTGTTGGTTGACAAGTTGCAGGATGCTGCTCACCACTAATTCCGGTTGGTCGATTATAACCATGTGCGAACTCTTGGACGCGACTACTAATTGGCTAATGCGGGACAACAGCAACAACTCAGACTGAAGCTTCTGATATGCGGGCAATTCGTTCGCGGTCCTGATCACGACCAGCGGTATGCTGCCAAGCGGATATGAGGTCTGCTTTACTTTGGTGTCCAGAGTCGCCACGCATTCGGCGGCCATCTCGGCCGTCGGGCGTATCGGATTGTGGGACATTGCCCAGGTGTGAAGGTCTTGATCGCGTTGCGGTAGCTTGGCGAAGTTTTCGTCGTCTTCGAGCCCGAGTGTAATCGGCGTGGAGGAGATGAGAATCGGAGGGCTGTTATTCGGGTCCGCTGGCGCCGGCGTAGGTGTCGGATCGACGATATCGATGAATGCGTGGTCCACGATGACCATTCCCGCCACGCTTTGTGGATATTCTGCGGCATAGAGTCGCGCGTACAATCCACCGATGGAAAAGCCCACAAGAATGTAGGGACCAGACACTTCTGCTTTTCCCAATAAGGTGTGAAGTTCCGTAACTCGGTCAACGCACGTTGGCATGCTGCTTTTGTTTTGTAGCAAAGTGGGCGGCGTATCACTCCATGCAGTTCCGGAGGGATCGTAGGTGCAGATTCGAGTCGTCTTCGCTACGGCTGGCTGAATGAGGCCCCAATCAAACGAGAAGCCACCCCCGGCAACGATCACTGTCGGATCGCCGCTCCCCACGCAGTAAAGATGGACTCGATAGCCCCCCAGATCGACGAGTTTTCCGAGTGGCGCCGGTTCCGGTTGGGCTCGGGCGGCGCTCAGAACCGCAGCCAATGAAAACAGAATTGTGATCAGTCGAATGCTAGATTTATAGCACAATAGTGCTGGCGTTGAAAACTAAAACAAATCAGACGGTACGACGCGTTCCTTCACCAATGACGCGACCGATGACCTCAGTCAAAGCACGGTTGCTGATAGGTTTGGAGACGTAATCATCCATCCCCGCAGCCAGGCAGAGTTCACGATCGCCATCAAGTACGTTGGCGGTCATAGCAATGATCCGGCTTCGAGTTCCTTTGGCAATTTCCTGCTTGCGGATTTGCCGCGCCGCTTCTAGACCGTCCATCTCGGGCATTTGCACGTCCATGAAAATGAGATCGAACGATTGTTTGTTCCATTGCGCTATTGCTTCCAAGCCGTTTCCGGCGAGTGTCACGCTGTGGCCCATCTTGCCGAACATAGCAAGTGCTAGTCGCTGATTTACCGGATTGTCTTCTGCGACCAAGATCTGGAGGCCTTGTTCCGGCTCGGCTGCCGGTGCAGCTACGATCGAATTTGGCGCTTCGATTTCGGGCTCAGTGAGAGCCTTGGTGATGGCGGCATATAACTCTGTGAAGCCTACGGGCTTAATTAAGCAACTGGATACGTTGTGACGAGAACTGGCGCTTCGGGCAGATGAACTGAGCAACAATATAACCGCAGTGTCAGCCGCCGGACCAGATCGCATGCGCTGAAGAAAGTCAGAACCGCTCATGCCCGGCATATTTTCGTCCAGCAGAACCAGGCGAAAGGGTTTGCCATCTCTGGCGGCTTGCTCCAGTACTCTTAGCCCCGCTGAACCAGAGTCGGCTGAAACGCAGTCCATATGCCAGCCGGCGGCAATCTCTCCAATGATGGTGCGGCTGGTGGCATTGTCATCAACTACAAGGGTGGGAATTCCGCTGAAGTCGGTGGAAACCCGGCGCGCCAAAGGTTCGAGCGACGCGGACGTGGCAAATTGAGCGGTGAAATGAAAGATAGAACCGCGGCCCGGCGTACTTTCGATCCAGATCGTACCACCCATCAGCTGAACAATGCGCGCACTGATTGCCAGCCCAAGACCCGTTCCCCCGTAGCGGCGCGTGGTAGAAGAATCCGCTTGTTCGAAAGGCTGGAAAAGGCGGCGCTGTTGGTCTTTAGGAATACCCACGCCCGTGTCATGAACCGCGAAATGCAGTTGCATATGAACACCGCTGACGCGGTCCGCGCTGACGCGGACACCCACTTCGCCTTGATTGGTAAATTTCAGAGCATTCCCAGTCAAATTCAGCAGCACCTGCCGCAGACGGCTAGGATCGCCGACAACATTGATAGGAACGTTCGAGTCGAGCTGAAAAGTTAGCTCCAGCCCTTTCTTATGTGCAGCCGGTGCAATGCTCTTGATAGAACTACTGATGACATCTTCCAGGCTGAAATCAATTGCTTCCAGACTGATTTTCCCGGCTTCGATCTTGGAATAATCCAAAATGTCGTTCAGGATAACCAGCAGTGATTCACCGGACAGTTTAATGAGGTTGTGGTACTCGGCCTGCTCGGCACTTGATGAGTTCATGGCGAGCTCGGTCATACCAATGATGCCGTTCAAAGGAGTCCGGATTTCGTGGCTCATATTCGCCAGAAAATCGCTTTTCGCGTGGCTGGCGGCTTCGGCTTTTTCCTTTAGCCTGTCTGCGTCCACCAATTGACGCCGTATGATGTCAATCTGATTGGCGACGCGACGCCTTAGTATTACCAGCCAGGGTACGATTACACCTGTTGCGATGGCAGCGCCGAACAGGAATGACGTTAAATTCATCGGCTGCCACCCCGGCGGGACAGCAAAAACGAGGATTCCTTCCGCCGATTTGCAAGCCGCGGGCCAGCGGGTAGATGTCGATTGTCTGAGATTCGCACGCCGATATACTCATCGGAGCGAACGCTGCGAAGCTTCAGACTGGCCAGGATAAGACGTAGTTATAAGGTTGTTGTCTGAGCCGATCAGGATATCTGAAACACGGCACGCGGGGAATTCCCAGCACTCTCCCAAACTGTCTCCACTTCAGAGAGCGGGAACGTCTTCGTCGCAATCGTAAATCTGGCCGGGATGGCCGCCTGCAGCAAGGCCGCTATGGACTTTACTAGCCGGTCGGTTGAAATGCTGCCAATGCCGCTCCCCATCAGCTCGATTGCCGACGAACGAATGGCTGCGCCCGGCAACGTGATGTTTGCGCCGCTCGCGGACCCGATATGGACAAACCGGATGGGTATCGCTGGCTCACCTGCTTTCGCACCCGCAATGATGACGCGCTCGGCACTCTCGCCCCAAAGGTAGTCCAACACAACATCGATTCGGCTGCCGAATTGCCCCTGCAAAGCCTCCTCAAATTCATCCTGATTGGCGCCGAGCGGGATGGTCACATCCGCTCCTAAGTCTTTCACCTCTCTTAGCGCCACTAGGTTGCGACCCGTCGCAATCACTTTTTTTGCACCCATGTACTTCGCGATCTGAACGGCCAATCGTCCCGCCGTGCCAGTTGCACCATTTACCAGCACGGTCTCTCCAACCGCCAATTTGGCGCGCTCCGTCAGCGCAGCCCATGCCGACATACCGGGGTTCGCGATAGCGGCAGCGGTGACATCGTCCAGGCCATCCGGCAGTACAACGCATCGCGAGGCCGGCACAACCGTTTCTTCGGACATGCTGCCGAATGGCGCTCTCGGCAGAACGAAGTAGACGCGACGACCGCCCTCCAAGCGACCCACTCCGTCAACTCCCACCACAAATGGAATAGTTCCAGAAGAGCTGTAATGTTTTCCGGATGCCCTGCCTCTAACCAGAGGGCTCAGCGCGGCCGCGGACACCGTGACTCGAACTTCACCGCCCACAGGGAGCGGCAAATCGAAATCACTATAAATAGGCGTTTTGCCGGACGCGGTTACGATTGCAGCTTTCATTGTTTATTTCTCCTTTTAATGCGTGTAAGATACACATAGTGTATTATACACATACACGCTCCATGAGTAAACAGATTCTCGAGCTTCATCACGCACTGGTTGATTTGACAGGACTGATGAACCAGCCGCAGCGCGACAGTGCCTTGCTGGAAGCAGCAGGTGTCGACTTAGACCGCGCGCTATTTCCCTTATTGGTCGCTATCGAGCGCAAAGGCCCCATCGGTGTCGTGGAGTTGGCTAACCTGGCTGGACGGGATTACACAACCGTCAGTCGGCAGGTAGCTAAGCTCGAAAATCTTGGGCTGATCCTTCGTACGTCTCCAAAAGCCGACAGACGAGTGCGCGAGGCCAAGATTACATTGAAGGGACTAGCGATGACTGAAAAGATTCACATAGCCCGCGAGCGTTTAGCGACTGAGATTTTTTCTAAGTGGACTAAGCGCGATATGCAAGAACTGACGCGCCTGATGCGCAGGTTCGCAGAGGATCTTGCGAATGTGACATTTTCGAGGGCTGGCCATTAGCGCCGCGCCTCGTTCTTGCAAGCGTACAATTCAAGAAGAGTAAAGCTAAGGTTTTTTTAAATGTTGGAAGACCAAGGCTTGTTTCCGGATGGAATAGGCGCGGACGATGTTACTTCGCTGGCCGCGATTGTCGCTTCATCGCGCGATGCAATTGTTGGCATCAGCACAGACGGACTCATTCGTACCTGGAACTTGGGTGCGCAGATGCTTTATGGCTATCTGCCATCGGAGATTATCGGCCGCCCGCTGCTGTCACTCATTCCCCAAGATGTCCAGGAACCCGGCGTCCGGTCAGAGACTGTTGTTCCCCCGTTCGAAACCGTTCGATTGCGAAGTGACGGAACTCGGATTGCTGTTAGCGTTCGAGTTTCTCCCATCTTGGATAAGAACTCAAGATTTCTCGGATTCTCTGAGATAACTCGAGAGGTTTCGCCAGCCGTAGCTCACGAGCGCGCAATGGCGCAGCTCGCGGCGATTGTTGATTCTTCCGACGACGCGATTATTGGGAAGTCCATTGAAAATGGCGTCATTGAAAGCTGGAACGGCGGAGCGGAACGGTTATATGGTTACACAGCGGAAGAAGTAATTGGCCGCCCGATGTCTAGCTTGCTTCCCAAGGCTTTGCTGGAGGAAGAGCGCAACATCCTATTGAGAGTGCAGCACGGCGAAAGAGTGGAGCATTTCGACACGGTACGCATTCATAAGGATGGACGAGCCATTCAAGTGTCGCTGACCATTTCTCCGATTCGAAATTCGAGTGGGGAAATTATCGGAGTTTCGCATATTGCGAGGGATGTGTCAGAAACGAAGCGGCTGAAAGACAAGCTGCAAGTAGCGCAGAAAATGGAAGCGCTGGGCCGTCTGGCCGGCGGTGTGGCGCACGACTTCAATAATCTGCTCACCGTGATTAGCGGCTATGGACGATTGTTGCAAGTGGCGCTGAAAGACAACTTCGAACATCAGGATATGGCCAACGAGGTGATGGCCGCCGCGGCAAAGGCGGCAGAACTAACGCACCAATTGCTCATCTTCAGCCGGAACCAGGTGGTGCATCTGCAGCCGGTGGATTTGAATGATCTCTTAACCAGGACCATGGCCATGTTGCGCCGGCTAATTGGGGAAGATATCACGGTGGAGACGCACTTAGCGCCAGGTTTGGCAAGTATCCTTGCCGATTCGGGCCAGATTGGACAAGTGTTGATGAACTTGGCGGCGAACGCGCGCGATGCCATGCCGGACGGCGGTAAGATTACGATCCAAACGGAAAGTTGGGTCATTAGCCAGGACGAGTTCGCTGACCAGATGGGATTTGCCCCGGGAAGCTATGTGCGGCTGCTATTCAGCGACACCGGTTGCGGTATGGATGCGGCGACCAGATCGCACGTGTTTGAGCCCTTTTTTACCACCAAAGAAATGGGCAAGGGAACGGGGCTTGGCATGGCAACGGTCTATGGAATTGTCAAACAGTGTGGTGGACAAATCGGCGTGTATAGCGAGTTGGGGCGCGGTACAACCTTTTCCATCTGCTTCCCATGCACGGCAGCCAAGCCGGAATCGGGCAAGCCCTGCGATGTAGCGCCAGGGCGGGGAACTGAGACCATTCTGCTCGTGGAAGATGAGCCCGCCATTCGCAAGCTGGCTATTTCGGTTTTGCAGGCGAACGGTTACAAGGTTTTGCAGGCGGCGAATTCCGAGGAGGCGCTTTCGCAAGTGCGGAGTTTTTCAGGCGCCATTCCGCTCCTGCTGACGGATATCATTATGCCTGGAACCAACGGTGAGCAACTAGCCTCGTTAGCCGCCGAGCAGCGCCCCGATATGCGTGTGATTTTCATGTCAGGCTACACCGAGCACGCCATTTTGGAACGGATTTTGGCGGATCCAAGCGCGGCATTTTTGCAAAAGCCTTTTACTCCAGACCAACTATTGAAGAAAATCCGGGAAGTACTGGATTAAGTTGCGAATCAGCTCGAACCGCCCGACGCAGACTCTCTCTTGGCGCGTAGGCGGAGCCTGCTCTGCAGCAGTTGCAGCAGTTCCTCCACAATGAAGGGCTTCTGAACAACCGGCACTTCGGCTAAGCTACTGTTCTGCGGGAAGGTCATTTGCCCGCCACCAGTCATCAATACAATCTCGAGCGCCGGTAAGGAGGCTTTCAATTTAAGGCTGAGCGCTGCTCCGTCCATATCCGGCAGCATGTAGTCGATCAGGGCGATATCAATTCTCCCCTTCTCGGCGAAACGCAATGCGTCCCGTGCGGAAGAAGCAACTGACAGATCCCAACCTTCATGAGTTAGCGCGGCCTTCAGAAATTTCAGTAGCGACGGGTTATCGTCCACAATCAGTAAGGCCGGCCTGGTCCGCGTTTGCGACCGGGAAGCCGAATCCTGTGTGTCAAATTCGAGAGTCTCGCCGTCTTCCGCGGCCGTTACCAGGACACTAGATCCGGCAGCCACCAGATTCTCTGCCACCAGTGTGGCGAGCGGCTGGGTGAGATATCGATAAACAACACGCTTCAGTTCTCGAGCACCGTGCTGAACACTGACTCCGCGACTCAACAGAAAGTCGCGCGCTGAGCGTGCCAGCTCGATGGAAAAACATCTAGGCCCCAACCGATTGTTGACGTGCTGCTGTAACTCTTCAATCTGTTGGTCGAGAATGTGAGCGATGGACGAGCTGCTTAGCGGCTGATATGTGATGACGGCGTCAATACGGTTCACGAACTCCGGCGAAAAGCGCTTCCGCACTGCCGAGAGCGCGATGGACTGAAGCTTGTCCGAAACATCGGGCAGCGGTTGATCCACGGACTTAGTCACGCTCTCGAAGCCGAATGAAGGCAGTAGTTCATTCATCATTTCTCTCGCACCCAGATTGCTGGTTAGAAAGATGAGCGAGTTCTCAAAACTGACCGTGTTGCCATCGCCAAGCGCGAGGCGACCTTTGTCTAACAGGCCGAGCAGCAGTTGGTTCATCGATGGTGCGGCCTTTTCAATCTCGTCGAACAGTATCAGGGAAAGATCGCAATCGGGACTCATACAGGCTGCGAGTTTTTTGGCGGACAAGGCAGGAACGCTCTCCCGATGCCCAACGTAGCCTGGCGGCGCGCCAATCAACTTCGCTACCTCGTGATCCATCTGATACTCGCCGCAATCGATGCGCAGGTACTGCTGGGAACTGCCATGCAGTGCTTCCGCCAAGACCTCTACCGTGCGAGTCTTACCTGTGCCGGTTGGCCCTAACAGGAGAAAGACGCCAACCGGTCGATTAGCATGACTTAGACCTGCGCGATAGGTCTGAATAAATGGGAGAATCCGCTCGGCGGCGTAAGGTTGACCGATCAATTTGCTGGCGAAATAGCTTGCCAGGTTTGATCTTTCCGTGGTCGGTGCCGGATCTTGCATACTGCTCCACGATCGAAAGATTCCGGGAGGCTGATGCCACCCGTGTGGGACCCGCGCCAACAAAGCACATTCACAGCGGGTATCTAAAGCATACGCCTTTTTTGCGGTAAATCTCACTGCCATAATCGCTAGACTCCCTGGTAAAGATGCCAGCATCGTCCGCTGTGATAGTTGGCTGGAAAGTCCTTGCTTTGGCGCGCTGGCGGGAGCAAACTATGTGTGCTGACCTGCGACGTTCAGCGACTGGATTTCTAGGCTGTTAGCAAATCCTCCCAGAAGGTGGATGTGTTTGAAAGGATTGCGCAAATTATGGAAGCACAACGAAAAGTAGACACGAAAGACCTGGAGAATAAGATTGCTCAGTTGCAAAAAAATCTCGCTTTCGCGAATCAATCATCGGCGGGCAATAAATCCGACTTAGTGAACATTATTCACCGCCCGGGCTGGACCACGCTTGCGGACGTCCAGATGGCATCACAGCTCTTGGACACAATGAATCAGCAGGCAACCGCAATGCAGGGGTTGCATGATGCGCTTCAAAAACATGTAGAAGCAACCGCTAAGTAGCGCAATGAGCCCCGCTGAGATAGCGGATTGGGCTATCGCATCGCCGCTGATTGACGGCGTCGTTTTTGTTCCCCACGATCAGGAACACATGGCATTGCCAATTCGCGCGCTGGCGTTTGCCGGCGGGTTTCAAGGGTACGGCAAAGGTCTGACTCAGAGTGCGGCCCTGGCATCGGCTGTTGGTGAGGCTCTAGAGCGATACGCCGCGGCAAAGTGGCCGATCAGCGATCTCGTATTAGCCAGCTACGCAGATCTTTCACAAGTCGCTTTTGATCCTCGCTGGCTTTGTCTCTATCGGCCGGAACAGTACGAACGGGTTGGCTTTCCTTATCAGCCGTTCCATGCCAACAAGCCCATACATTGGATTTTGGGTCACTGGCTTGACAGTCACGAAGCGGTGTATCTTCCAGCGTTTGCAGTGTTCCTGAACTCAGAGTGGTCGGGTGAAGCCCTGTGCCAGATGACCTCGAATGGCTTGGCGGCCGCTGCGAGCGTGGAGGACGCTAACGCGCAGGCCGCGCTTGAACTGTATGAACGCGATTCGTTTCTGCTTTCGTGGATTGCAAAGTGTAACGCGGCGCCGGTACAAAATAACGATGCGACTGTATCAGAGATGTTGACTCAGTGCCAGGAGTGCGGCGCACATGTTGACCTATATCTTGTAGCCCAAGGCGGCCCCGCAACCGTGGCTGTGTGTGTCGCCCGAGGTGATGGCTATCGCTGGCCCGCTGTCACGCTCGGGCTAGGATCGGGATCGAACGCAAAGGAAGCGGTGCTGCGAGCGGTGTTGGAACACGGACAAACGGGACCGTCTTTGGCTAATGAGTGGCGCCGCGAGAGGCGCCTGTTTGCCAGCGATCAGGACATTCGGACTCTGCACGACCAGGCGCTTTACTATTGCGATCCCGCCCACCTTTCGGAATTTGAGAACTGGCGGAGTGACGCTTGTCGTGTTCAGATAACTGTGAGCAATTCCCAGATTCGAATAGCAACCGTGGATTTAACGCCACACGAACTCATGGATGGTCCATTCCGTGTGGTTCGCGCGATCGCTCGCGGTTTGCAGCCCATTCACGCTGGACATGGATTTGAGCGCACGCATACTGAGCGACTCGAACAACTGCTACAAGGACGCGCACCCAACCCCGCACCAATTCCGATCTGCTGACGGAAGAGAAATACTGGAGTCATGGCCGAATTTGATGGCGCATTGGACTTCTTTATCTTGAGTGGATTTCGCGATGGAGCTCGATCCATGTCGGAGATTCAGCGGCGGATTAGCTGGGCGCAGAGACTGCTGCAGATCGTCGAGAAGCAAAAAGGCATAAGTGGCCATGACGCCGTGTCGGACGCCCTAGTTAGGCTCACTAAGGAAGGATTCTTGCAAGTCGAAAACATACATCAGCAGGTAATCTACTCCCTGACGGATGCCGGTGTGCAGCGGTTGGAGCACGAGCGTTTGCGTCAGAGTGCGGTTCTTTCACAGTTTGTTGAGGATTCGGCGTTGGAAGGATCGTTTCGGCGGTTTTTGGATGGCCCGACACAAAACTGAAATAGTTACTCCGTCCAGAAATGCCTTCATACGCGAAAGTCGCAATAACAAATCACTCGCCGCAAAGCTTACACTGAAGCCGTCTATGAGCACTCCAGTTCTGATCGTTGGCGCCGGGCCCGTAGGAATGACTATGGCCTCCGAGCTTGTCCGTTATGGTATTCCAGTTCGTATTTTTGACAAGGCAGCCCAGCGCACCGACAAATCAAAAGCCCTTGTGGTGTGGAGTAGAACCCTTGAATTGTTGGACCGCGGCGGCCCATCTATTCCGTTCATCGACGCCGGGTTCAAAATGCTGGCATTCAACTTTATCGCCGGCGAAAAGTTAATTGGTCGAGTCGCCACGGATGAAGTAGATAGCCCGTATCCTTACGGATTGATGCTTCCGCAATCCGAGACCGAACGTCTGCTGGAAGAGCGATTACAAAACCTCGGAGTGAAGCTGGAGCGTCAAGCCGAAGTTACTTCTCTCCAGACCAGTTCAGAGGGTGTGACCGTCGTGGTTCACCACGCTGATGGACGCGAGGAAACTATATCGTCGGATTGGTTGATCGGATGCGACGGTGCCCACAGCATTGTGCGCCACGCTGTCGGCGCCACTTTCTCCGGTGAAACGATGAAGAGCGATTGGGTGTTGGCTGATATCCATATGCGCGGCTACCCGCTTCCCAATTCAGAGGCTGCCATCTACTGGCACCGCGACGGCGTGTTCGTCGTTTTCCCTATCTCGCCGGGACGATATCGGGTTGTGGCAAATCTGCCTTTCTCCAATGCCGGTCAGCCCCCTACGCCAACCATCGAACAAATTCAGCAAATCGTTGATAAACGCGGCCCTTCCGGCATCGTTGCTTCTGATCCGATCTGGCTTTCCGGCTTCCGTATTAATGGCCGCAAGGTTGCGAGTTACCGCTGGGGACGAGCCTTCCTCGCCGGTGACGCTGCCCATGTGCATAGCCCCGCCGGAGGGCAGGGCATGAACACCGGTATGCAGGATGCGTTCAATCTGGCGTGGAAGCTCGCCTTGGTAATCCGAGGGAAATGTGGCGAACACCTGTTGGATAGCTATAGTCTCGAGCGTAGCTGGATTGGTGACGAAGTTCTAAAGCTAACCGATCGAATCACCAACGTGGGAACCGCGAAAGACCCGATCTTCCAGACCTTGCGTAATGCAATAGCTCACGTTTTGCTGGGGGTTCATGCCGTGGAGCGAGCGATGGCGAGCAAGATGACTGACGTCAGCGTCGGTTATCCGCACAGCCCACTCAATGGGACATCGGTAACTGGAAAAAGCCCCCATCCGGGCGAGCGTGTCCGGCCCAGCGCAGGTCAGACTCCAGTGGGATCGGGCGCAATGCCGCTTTTTGCCCTATTCGCGCAGAACACTGCCGAAGTTACCGACCTTGCGACGAGGTTTGAAGGATTACTCGATCCCGTCGTTCGACCACCATTGCACTCTGAGGGCATTTGGCTAGTTCGGCCCGATGGCTACGTCGCTTGCTCGTCGAGATACGTTGATGAAGTGGCGAAGTATGTTGAATCGCTCGCTCAAGCTAAGCAGGCAACTGCTAGCCGCTAGGTCGAAACCTAACTCACGCATTGAATGGATCACCCACCCGCGGCGAAGCCTGGGATCAATCCGCGACGCTCTCAAACCCGGTACAACCGCTCGCTATCGTGGACGTCAACATCGCGCCATCCACCGGCTTTAGCTCACTCATGGGCAACAAAGTCCTCGCACACCGATTCCAAAAGCAACTGCACACCATAATCCGGCATGCGCCGTACCGTCAAAAATGCCAGATTCCCGCAGACCTAATTGACGCTAATCGTACCCCCGCCGCTGCAAACGCCACCAACGCAAACCAGGACGAGGCGCACATCAAACGCCGCCGGTCCGCTTGGGGCTGCTTCTACGCGATTCCGTAGCTCCGACCATTGCGGCTGCCATCGCAAGCTTGTGATCCTTTCCCCACGGCGGCCCAATCGATCTCCTCAGCTGGGCGAAATGGGCTTCCATGTCCTTGATGTGTAGCGCCTCGCCCGCGGCGGCAAACACCTTCTTCGCGTCGTACCAGTGGACGGCCCAATCGCGAGCTTCCGCCGCAGCGGCTAGGGCTCTGCGGTACATAACCCAATCGGCGACATTCTGCGCCCGATAGTCCTTGATCCGTTCGGCAATAGTTGGTGGCAGTTCCGGGCACTGGCGAAGCGCGATGCCGGCGATACGCTTCGGCACCGTCATTTCGATGGTCTCCAGCGCGAGCTTGGCGTGCTTTTCTGCGGACATTCGCACCCTTTCCACCAATGTAACTGCTTCATTGACGGGAAGCGATTGCCCCTCGCTGTGATGCGGAATTTTCGGCAGGTCAGCGTCCACCAGTTCAACGCGGCGACGGTCCAGGAGCGTCCCATCACCGGCTACCGTTACTAGGATTGCCCAACCACCATGATCCGATACGCCAATAGTTGCAATGTCCCGCGACATATGTTTCCTTGTACGATAACTCAAAGCAATGTCTATGCAACAGGAAGAGGAGTCTGACCAGGCAGCAACTTGCTAGTGACGTCGTTCAAAGCCGAACTCAGGCGCTCCATGGAGACTGGTTTGGTGAGATAAAGATCCATCCCGGCCGCCAGGCAACGATCCCGTTCACCACTTGCAGCATGGGCGGTAAGGGCAATGATTGGCGTTCGCTTGCCGAGCGCGGACTCGAGTTTCCGAATTGCCTCGGTTGCCTGGTATCCGTCTGCCAGCGGCATCTGACAGTCCATGAGCACCGCGTCAAACGAGGATTTGGAGTAACTTTCGACGACCTGTAGACCGTCGGCAGCGAGTTCGAATTCACAACCCAAACGGCGAAGAAGCCCTGCGATGACTTTTTGATTTACGACGTTATCTTCGGCAACAAGGATGCGCAATCGTGTCTCAATCGGGTTGAGAGCTAGTTGCTTTTGTACAACCGGTACGGATTCGGCTGTTGCAGCGGGTAGAGGCAGTATTGCCCAGAACGTGGAACCTTCGCCAGGTTTGGATTCGACGCCCACTGATCCGCCCATCATTTCGGCGAGCCGCTTGGAAATTGCTAGACCCAAGCCAGTTCCTCCATAGCGCCGCGTGGTGGCCGCATCCGCTTGCACGAACTGGTTGAATAGCCGTCCAATTTTGTCTGCGGGTATGCCGCAGCCGGAGTCTGTCACCTGCATTCGTACGGCTTGTTGGCCATCATGAGTCACAGACCTTATTTGAAACTGAATAGAGCCGCGATCGGTAAACTTGATTGCGTTTGAGATGAAGTTCATTGCGATCTGACGAACTCTTCCCGCATCGCCTTCAAAGAACGAAGGTAACGAGTCGTCGTAATCGAAATCAAACGTCAAACCTTTCAGCCGGAGTTGCGGGTTTACCAATTCCACTATCAGAGATAGGGCGGAACGAAGGCTGAATGGCGCCACTTCCAATTGAACGAATCCGGCTTCAATCTTCGAGAAGTCAAGAATATCGTTAATTACGCTGAGCAGATGTTCTCCACACTGCCTTACGGTTTGAGCATATTCAGTTTGCTCTGCGGTAAGCGCTGTTCCGAGCATAAGATCCGTCATGCCTACGATTCCGCTGATGGGGGTTCGAATCTCATGGCTCATATTCGCCAGGAAATCGCCTTTGTGGCGGCTGGCCACTTCGGCTCTTTCGCGTTCCGCTTCGGCCCGCGATTTTTCCGTCGCTAGCTCTTGCGTTCGTAGCGCTACTGCTACTTCCAGCTTGCGTTTGTCACGTCGCAAGCTAGCCGAATACACACGCCATACCAGTACAGCGAGACCAAGACCTAGAAGACTATTAGCAAGCTTGACAATGGACGACTGCCACCATGGGGCCTGCACTCG
This sequence comes from Bryobacterales bacterium, assembly GCA_963696305.1. Taxonomy (GTDB): domain Bacteria; phylum Acidobacteriota; class Terriglobia; order Bryobacterales; family Bryobacteraceae; genus Bog-105. Next base: position 72,490 of record CAVOJX010000020.1, read on the forward strand.
AAATGTAAGCGAAGAATTGGCAGACTGTTCACCTCGATCGCTCACCGTGTGAATTTCGAATGTATAGCGCCCGGCGGACAGGCCGGAAAGATCGGTTGTCATCTCCGTGGTTGAAACCCAGCTTGAATCACTGCCGCCGATCCGGTATTGGTAAGCGACCTTGCCTTCGTCCTGGTAATTGACGTCATCCCATCCGATAGAAAGGTTTCGGGAAGCCCAAGGCAACGTCAGTTCGTGTCCCTCCGAGCCGCCGCTGAGACCGCCGAGGAAGCGCAAGAACGGTGCATGGAGTACCCCTGTCGAGAGTTGCCGCCTCGGAGTGAAATGTGAGAGTCCACCGCTAGTTCCAATCCAGACGCCCGCGTCTTCTGCCAGAATGCCATCGGTATCGCAATCGTCCCAGCCCATACCATCGACATGGCTGTAACTGGTCCAAGCGGTGCCTCGAAACTCAATGATGCCGGAATCAGTTCCAGCCCAAACCGATCCGGCTTTTGCTCCTAACGCATACATCATGTTCGTTGGTAAGCCGCTGTGCGTGTTCAAGTGTGTGACCGACCAAGCGGAGTGCGGATGGGCAATGACCGTAAGCCCAAGCGGGCTGCGATAAGAGAGCCAAATAGAACCGTTTGAAATGGCGATGGGGCCGACTGAATCGCTTTTGAGTCCATCTTTCTCGCTATAGCGATTCCACTGGCCGCCGCCATAACTGTACAGGCCGTGGGTGGATGTAATCCAAAGACAACCGTCCTCATCCACAACGGCATCGACATAGGATTGCTGCGCTGTCTCGCCCGGTACATGCACGCGGGCGAAGCGAACAGGATTTCGAAGCAGCGATGTACTGCGGTAAAGACCACGTTGTCCGAGTACCCACAGAGTATTTTGCGAATCGATGAGGATGCGGTTCCAACCAATAGTAGGAAGGCCAGTCGCTGCGCCGAAGCTTTCAAAGCCTTTGGATTCGGGATCGATGCGGCTAACTCCGTCTTTGCTTCTGACAACCCAGACGCGTCCAAGCGCGTCGGCTGCAACCGAGACTGCGCGCTGGCCCCGCTGCGAACCACCGCTGTCCCAGATCGTAGCTTGTCCGGTAGTAGGATCCACCATACTCACGCCATGCGAGGTGCCGGCCCAAATTCGCCCGCGCGTGTCTTTAGTCAGTCCCCAGATAACATCCGCGGAAAGCCCTTCTTTTGTTGTCCAATTAGCCCACTGACCTTCGCCAAGCCAGCGGTCCAAGCCGGCGCCTCGATAACCGATCCAAAGCGAGCCTTCTCGATCGCGAAAGGCGCTAGCGACAATATCTCCCGCAAGCCCATCGCGTTCGCTAATCAGCTTCCAACCATTGCCAACTGGCAGCGCCAAACCAAGATTGGTGGGCACCATGACACCGTAAATGGAGTCTGCGCGCATTTCACTTACACGTCCAGGAGAAAAGGGCAAGCCGCGATCGCATGCGACAGGCGTGGATGCTCCTGGAGCCAGCTTGTATAAATGGCTTTCACTGCGCATCCACAACGCACCCTTCAGATCGATGAGAACACTTTCCCATTGCTGGGCCGGCAATCCGAGTCTCGCAGTTACGTCGCTGATGGAGTCATTCTGAAGCTCACAAAGTCCATTGCCGCAGCCAAACCAAACTGTGCCGTTCGCGTCGGCGGCAACGCCAAATGTCTCACCCTTATATATCTGGTTGATAAAGGACTGGTGGTTTTTCAAGCTAAGCTTTGCTATGCCACGACCCGTGCTGGCATAGACAGAACCATCACCGCCGGCAGCCAGACGTACCTGCGACCAAGCATCCTGACCGGGCGTTAACCCGATGGTGTGGAAGCGTCCTTTATCCATGTAAGCGATGCCGTTAGGAGTAGCGGCCCAAATCGTGCCTCTGGAAGACACTACCAGCGCGGTGACATCGTCCTGTGGCAAGCCATCATCGGGACCGAAACGCTGGAAACGCCGCCCGCTATAGCGAAACAAGCCATTGTCCGTGGCAACCCACAGATAGCCCTCGCTATCCTGATTGACGGTGTTGACAGCTAGATTGCTGAGCCCCGCGTCTTGCAGGTAATGCTTGAACGTGTATCGCTGGCCGCAACATAGGGTGGTAAGGGCCAGAAAAGCGATAACGCCAGAGACACCACGGCGGATACTAAGGCACAATAGCACCACACCTTGGTATCGGCTAAGCAGCGTTTTTTCTTTATGCTACTCACTCCGCAGGGAAGCCTGAGGATCAATCCGCGCCGCTCTCCAAGCAGGCACAATCGCGGCCGCTAATGCAATCAGTGTCACAACTGCTCCCACCGCCATTAACGTCGCGCTATCCAACGGCTTTACTCCGTATAGCTGTTCTCTAATCGCCCCAGTCACCGCCGCAACTCCAGCCAGTCCCAAGACCACACCCGCCCCACGCCACAAAGATACTCTCTCGCATAACAATTGCCACAATGGCCCGTACACCCGACCCCAAAGCCAACCGTATTCCAAACTCCCGCGTGCGCTGTGCCGTCAGAAATGCCAGCGTCCCATACAAACCCACTGCCGCCAGTAACACCGAGGCTGCCGCAAACGCCGCCAGCACAAGTAGAACGAAACGCGTATCGCCAATTGAATCCGCTACGTAGTCATTCATCGGCCGTATATCAAATGCTGCTCGTCCGCTCTGCGCTGCTTGTACCGCACGCTGAATCCCTGCCGCCATCCCAGCCGCAGTCTCGTGAGTTTTGATCACCAGTGATCTCGGATATTCATCAGGCAGCATGAAATGGGGAATCGTATCGTCGCGCACTCGCGTGACACGCACCGGTGCAGTAACTCCAATCACCTCCATTTCGTCCCGGTGCCCGGTCCTATAAACTACCAACCGCTTTCCAATCGCTCCCTCGGGCCACAGTCGCTTAGCTAATCGCTATCAATGATCGTCACTCTAGCTGCAGATTCCAGCCCAACATCTGCGTTTGTGAAGTCTCGGCCCTCCAACAGTGTCGTCCCTATCACGCCCAGATAACCCGGCAGGGCTCCCTGCTGTGTGGCAAGAATCGGAGGCGTGTCTGGCTTATCCGCGCGTCCCACCCGCCGCGTCTCCTGATCTCCAGCCAGCGGCAACGGTCCCGCCGCACTCACTCGCTCTACTCCCGGAAGCCCGCGCACGCGCTCAAGCATGTTTCGCATCAGCGCCCATTGCTCTTCCGGCCCGGGATACTTCTTGAAGTCGAACGGCACCGTGGCAGTCACCACATTCGTTGGGTCGAAGCCCAGCGGCGTATGCAGCAGATTCACGAACGACCGCAGCATCAGATCCGCCACACGCCAGCGGTATGATCGACAACGCCACCTCCGCCACAACCAGTGTCCGTTGCAACCTTCTGGCTGCCGATCCCGAGGTTTGCCGGCCGGCACGCAGCGAATTCTCCATCTTGCCCGACGCGACGCGCCAAGCGGGCAGCAATCCAAAAAGCGTCGTCGTGATTATGGAAAGCACGATGGCAAACAGCGCAATCGGAGTATCCATTTCAATCCTCGATTGCAAAGGGATGTGCGAATTATTCAAACGCCCAACCGCTTCCAGCCCAAACCGCGCGCACACCAATCCAATCGCGGCCGACCCCAGCGCCAGTACCATGCTTTCGGTAATAAGTTGCCGCACGATTCGTGTTCTTCCTGCGCCTAGCGCCCGCCGAATCTCCAATTCGCGCTGCCGGACGGAACCCCTGGCCAACATCAGATTAGCCGCGTTCACGCAAGCAATCAACAGCACGAAACCAACCGCGCCTGACAGAAGAAACAGCGCCGGCCTGGCTTCGCGTGTAATCTCGTCGTGCAGCAGACTAGCCGTGAAACGAACTTTACTGCCCGTGCTACGATCCGCCGGCGATGCTTGCCAACCTTTGCCGCCCGAATAATAAGCCGGATACGCACGTTCGAATTCGGCCGCGAGTTTTCGCAGTTCAGCGTTCGCCTGTCCAATCGTCACGCCAGGTTTAAGCCGCGCTGCTATGGGAATGCCGCGATAATCGCGGTTTGGACTAAGCAGGGCGGGGAACCATACGTCGATCTGCTCCGCAGCGCTTACGTCGCCCGGCAGAAACAGACGAAACCCGGCGGCAGCACCCAACAATCCGTACTTCAAGATTGTTAATCAGCACCGTCCGCCCAACTGCATTAGGGTCCGATGCAAACCGTCGCCGCCACAGCTCGTCGCTGATCACAACCGCCAATACTTGCTGTGTGTCACATCTATGCGCGAATCCAACGTTCGTCCCAGTGCAGGCCGCGCCCCTAACAGCGGAAGAAAATCGTCCGAAACACTAGCCGCCTCCACGTCCTCCGTCTCGCCCTGATATTCCAGGTTTGCGTCCACCGCATTGATCATCGAAACTTGCTGCAGTTTCTGGCTGCGCTCGTTGAGATCGAATACCTCCCCTCCGGTTGCGCCCGTATTCGGAACGTTGCGTGCGTCCACTTGAACCACCACAATTCGGTTTGGGTCAGGATAGGGCAGAGGACGCCATAGCACGGCTCGCATCAATCCAAACATCGTGATGTTGGCGCCCATGCCAAGCGCCAGCGTTGCAATCACGACAACCGTAAATCCCGGTGATCGGCTTAACGAACGGAATGCATAGCGAACGTCTTTGAAAGTGGTTTCGATTGCCTGCGCGATACCGCTGGCTTTCACGTCAACGAGTTGCATCCTAACGTAACTCCGATGCACCAATCCGCATGCTGAAACTCAGTAATCCGGCGCTGGCCAATCACCCGTAGGTGATCGGATTCTTCTCAAGCCAGTGCTCGTCGCGAACAGCATTTAGATTCTTGCCGGCACTCCGAAGCACCTTCGAAGTAACATCGCGCGAGCTCCAAGCCAGCGCGCCACCGAAACCGATAGCGCCGCCTAACAGTGCGCCCCACAACTGCGTTGCCGGCTGATTTGCTCTTTCTGGCGAAATGCATCGTCAGCAGACCAACCGCCGATCCAACCACGGCTGGCAGCCATGCGTTTCGAGCGGAACGCGCGAATTCTTGCCCAAGCACTTTGCTTGATCTGCCGGCACCAGCCGCACTAACAGCGCCCAAGCCGGCTTCAATTAACTTCCGGGAATAGTTGATCTCAGATTGCAAAGATGCGGGTATTTGCATGGCAACTCTGTCGTGATTGTACCGCGCAGTGCGGCCAGGTACTCACCTTCGTCAGTGCACTGCCGGCACACTTTGATCGAAGAAAAGCGTTCTGCACAAGTTCCATGTCCCCGCCGGTACTAGTAGTTCAATATCCACGTCCTAACCTCGGGCAAAAAAAGTCGCCGCTACCGCATATAACTGTAGAAGAAAATTTCCAGCCCGCTCAACCCAACCGTCTATGCTTGTCGGAAAGAGGAACGCGCCTGCGTCTAAGAAAGCTGAATCGAAGATTCGCCGCCTCGCACGCCGTGGCAGCATTGCTATGCGCTGTTCTGTGCCCGCTCGCGGTTGCACAGCGCTACCCCATCCTGCCGGTTCCAGGATCGCCCAAAAACGTTCGCGTACTTTTCCAGGATTCACGCGGTCGCCTCTGGCTCGGCGGAGATCGGCTCTCCTGTTTCGACGGCACTCGCTTTTTCTTCCTTAGCGATTACGGTTTCCCCGCCGTAACCACGTCTTCCATTTCAGAGGATGCAACCGGCGCAATCTGGATTGGCGCGGAGACAGGCGTCTACCGCTTCGATGGCCGCGTGGAAGAAGTCGCCAAGGGCGTAGTTACCAGCCTCATCGCCGTCAAGCCTGGCTTGGTCCTCGCATCTATGGGTCCAGTTGGCCGCGGCGTTCCCGAAAGCGCCTCGCTGGTGCGCATACAGCAATCGCAAAACAAGTGGACCACGCAAACCATGACTAGCCTTGGCTCGCCCGGCCCTCTCACGCTCGATCATTCCGGCATGTTGCTTTATCCTGCCGGCACCGGTTGGAACGAATTGCCATTGCAACAAGCGATCAATCGGCCTCCAGGCTCCGCGCTTTCGATTCAAACTCATCTCGTGGGCAATCCCAATACGCCCGGTGCAGGGCCGCGCAAAGTCCTGCGCGACAAGTCCGGCTGCGTTTGGTTCGGCAACGAAGGGGGCTCGGCCTATAACTGCGACGGAAAGAACTGGCGGAATGTGAATTTGCCGGGGCTTGGCTCCGAACTCAACGAAGCGCAGGACGGCTCAGTCATTCTTTCCGGCTATAACCGATTGGCCGTGGGACGTCCGGAATCTTTTCGCACCCTCGCCACGGAAAACGGCTTGCCGCTGCTATTTACGGCACTCCAAGCCCGCGACGGCACGATATGGCTGGGCGGGGCAGACGGCCTTTTCCGGTTCGCGTCGCCCTTTGAGATGGAATATTGGACGGCAACCGAAGGAGTCCGCGCGCCCTGGTGCGTACAACGGCTGGGCACTCGAATCTATGCATGCATGGATCACGGCGTCGGCGAATTAAGCCAAGATCATCAAAGCTGGAAGACAATCGCATCGTTTCAATCCACTAGCAAAGTGATGGGCCTGCTTGCGCCGGGACGGACTACGCTTACCGACGACAACACCCTTGTGGCGGCGCTCAATCCTGGCTTTGCCGCGCTGGTAAGAACGGATGGCAAGATACTGACGAAAGCCTTGCCCGGCGACTGGGAAGGATACGGATTACGGCTTGCGCGAACGCATCAGGATGTCTGGTTTGGTGGCCTGGCTCTAGGCAGGCTGAAGCGCGTTGGAGACGGGCTGGGTATCGATTTGCACAAGCTGGAAACGCAGCCTTCCGGCAATGTGCTCGCTGTTCAATATGAGGAACACACGCATAAACTCTGGGCCTGTTATAACGGTGGCCTCGCGTCCAGAAACGATGACAACAACTGGCGCGAATTCACCACCAAAGACGGCCTGCTCGTCAATCCCTGCTGGTCCTTGGCCGCGCTGCCCAACGGCGACGTTTGGTACGGTTACTACCTAACTCCCGCCTTCGCGCTCATCCGTCCTGGCGTTGATGGCCGCGTTTCCGTTCGACAATACAAAGCTAGCGACGACATCCGCGATCCGGAGTCGCTCACGTTCGATTCGGACAGTCGCGGCTGGTTATGGCGCGGCGGCAACAAAGGGCTGTCGGTCGCCACTACGGAGCAAGCCGAAAATGGCCAGTGGCTTTTTCTCGACCAGTCCGATGGCCTCTCCGGCGAAGGTGTCAACAGCGGCGGCTTCTTCGCCGATTCGGACCAAAGCGTCTGGTTTGGCTGCGATTTAACCATCTTTCACTACACGCCCGCGGCAGACTTGCTCAAACCAAGCGTCGCTCCACAGCTATTCCTTTCGGCGCTCTCGCTGAATGGTGCGCTGGGCAAAATGCAAGAGACCATCACCCGCATTCCGCATGGCGCCACAGTCGTCGCTCATTTAGGATCACTGCAATTTTCCAGGCGGAATGCTTTGCGCGTGCGATACCGCCTGATGCCCGACCAACCGGATTGGAAGACAACATCCAGCCTCGATCTGCCGCTGAATTCTCCGTCATCGGGAACACACGTTCTTGAAGTTCAAGCGCGCCTTCTCGCCGGCCCCTGGTCAAAAACTCGAAGCTGGCCCGTGGTCGTCGCCCGCTCGGTTTGGTTAACAGCGCCACTTCTTGCCACTTATGTCATCGTGGCCGGAATATTGCTATCCAGCGTTTACCTTCTGCAACGCCGCCGCGCATTAGAGAAGGCTCAGGTGTTGCCCGACCTGAAGTCATGGCGGATGGGCGCCTTTCTCCCCGACTTTCGCGAACTCGTCGGAAGCTTGCTCGACGATCGCTTTGAAATAAACACCATGCTCGCCCGGGGCGGCTTTGCGAATGTCATGGAAGGTTACGATCACCAACAGAAGCGCCGCTGCGCCATCAAAGTGTTCCGCAATGAAGTGAGTGATGCCGATTGGGTGCAGCGCCGCTTCCAGCAGGAAATCACCGCTCTGCAGCGCGTACGCCATCCCAATGTTGTGTCCATTTACGCCAGCGGCAGCACGCCCTTCGGAGCCCCCTACCTGGTAATGGAATTTCTAGAGGGAAAGAATCTCCGTGAGGTCCTCGATTCCGGCGCTCTCAGTCACCGGCGTGCGTCTCGAATGTTGCATCAACTCTCCGATGCCATTGGAGCTATTCACGCCCAAGGCATCTGGCACCGCGATATCAAGCCCGACAACGTCATCGTCCGCAATGCCGGCTTGATCTCCGAAGAGGCGATTCTTATTGATTTCTCGATCGCTATCGTGAAGGACGCCAACGAAACGCTCTACGGCCTCTCACGCGCCGCCGGCAGCTTTGATTACATGGCTCCGGAACAGGCTATCGGCTATGCGGAGGCCTCCAGCGACATCTACAGTTTCGCCAAGCTCACAATAGAAATGCTTACCGGACGCCGCCTGTCGCAGTTATTGCCCAATGCGTCCATTAACTTGCCGGAAGATGTACAGGCGTTCTTGCCGGAACAGCATCTTGGCCTATCGGAGGAAAGCATTCGCATGCTCGCTGCTGCTCTTGAATTCGACCCGTCCCGCCGGCCGCGCAACGTGAACTCTTTTATCCGGCCAATTCTACGCGACCTGGAATTAGTTGCCGCCACCGAAGCCTGAAGCCGTCCTGCTCTTCTCGGCCAGCCGCTTTTTCAGCCACTTCAACCCTCGCTCCCAACGCGATCGCACTTTCTTAATCGTCAACCCCAACTCCTTCGCAATCTCCTCCAAAGTGAAGCCGCTGAAATAATGCATATCCACAGCGCGCGCCGCATCCGGGTCTTCCACTTCCAGTTGATCCATCAACAAGCCGATGGCAAGAATCTGCTCCGCATCCGTTCGCGGCGCTTGCGCAGCGGCCATTTCCTTGTCCAACGGCTCCGGCGCAGTGCCGCTACCTCTCCGAACCGATAGTCTTTTCCGCGCCAAGTCAATCAGCACCCGCCGCATCGCCAACCCAGCCAACGCAAAAAAATGCCCGCGATCGTTAAACTGCCAGTTCCCTTTGGAAAGACTGCTCACCCACAGCTCGTTGATCAACTCGGTTTTGCAGACCGATTCGAACGATCCGGTACGGTTCAGTTCACGGCCCGCAATCTCGCGCAGCTTGGGCAAAACCTCGCGTAGCAGCGGATCCACAACCGTGGTATCTCCCTGCATGAATAATCGCAGTCGATCTGTTAGCGAAGCGTCTACTGCCATTGACGGTAACGAAGCACGTTACAAATCCGTTTAGAAGCGGAGGTTCGGTTTAGAGGTCGCCGCCTGCACCGCTCTGAGCAGGATTGTAGCGCAATACGCGCGGCGTCATCCTTCAGGTGTTAACCAACACGGTAGCTTTCAATCGCTCAAACAGACTTTTGATGCGTCCTAGAAGCCGACGCAGTGATTGCACGACGGCTTCAGCGGCACGTGACCTCAATGGCGGAGCGCTCGGCTCGTGTGTTTGAATGTCGCGTACTGCTGCTACCATCGTCAAAGGCGATGAACGAACTTGCTGAGATACGGGTTGTGCTCGAGGATGGCTTCGCCGATGTAAACCTGCCCGTAGTCTCGTTCAAACGCGATTTAAACGGTATTCAACAAATATGGGCCAGTGGACAGCATGATGGCAGACGCCTTGGTTTTCAAATAGAAGTAGGAGCCACCTGGGAACGTCAAGACCTCGAGAATAATGCGATTGATGCACTTTACTGGGGTCGAGCGAATCTCATCTCGACGGGGACCCAGAGCGACTTGTTCTTGCGGTTACTGGACGAGCTTTATTGCACTGCCCTGAGTCCTCCGAAAATGCGTGAGCGCACACCGTTCCTCGCAGTCAGCCTTGAGGGGAATCCATCTGACCTACACCACACGCCCGTAAAACTGAAACTGTTTTTCGAGAGCGACGATGAAGAACGGGATGCCGATTTCTTCATCAACATCGATATCCCAGGCGGACTCGTTGAATTCCGTGAAAAGGATATGGATTATCGACGGGGAGTGGTGCTCTCGCTGTCCACGGAAACCCCACCTACGAGGAACTGACTCGCAAAACGGTGGCTGGGCGACGCCAAATTCCCTCAAGCTCTCCAGGATTTCGGACTATTCCCATGAATTTCCAATTTCCGTAATTTCGGAATTTCAATGGCTGCTAGTGCGGAAGACTCCACGAAACTTAAGCGTTGAACCAATTCAAGCATTGTGGCGCCTGCCCTTGAAACTTTTAGCGAAGCATCGACCAGAAGCGCAGTTTCCTATAGACAAACGTTTCGTCGTGATTCCTGTGGACAGGCCAACCGACCTGGACCGTGTCTGAAAAAAGTTACGTTTTGGCGACTATCTCTCAGTTTCCGATAACGGTGTCTACCATTCACTACTTGGCGACGGGCCGACAACCGCGAAGTGAACAGGAAAGAACAACGGTAGATTCTTCGTTTTGATGGCTCGGCTCCAAGAGCCGGTTCGGCTAAGCTTTTTGATGAAGGTTTGAATTGCATTATGATGCTGCGTTTGGCACTTCTTGTCTGGCTTGTCAGCGTTTCGGCTGCCGCACAACCGAGCGAAAAAGGGTTAAGGCGCCTTTATCGAATGACGCCAGACGGCGTGTTCACTTTGTCTTCCGGTGTGACACTGAAGGCCGTCTTCGATCAGCACAATGAAGCGTGCACGCTCATTTTGCGCGGAGCGCTGTCAGAAGATCAAGTTTTGCGTTTCTTCGACCTACTTGTTCCAGCGAAGATAAGAGGAGCCAAAGAGAATGAGCCGTTCTGGTGCGTAAATGTCTGCGAACACGCGATGATCTATCGAAACGTTACACTGCTAACCGGCGTAACCGCCAAACAGACATCAGATCCAGCGGCAATCATTACCTTCAGCCGTCCCGGATGCAAAGTTGCCGTCGCCGAGGCGAATAAAACGGTCCTCGATATCAAGAAGTAGCGTTTCCGTCTCACCCGGCGTGGCTATAACGTGAAGCAGAGTCGGAGGCTCTAGTAAGGGTCACACTGCAAAACAGTGTAGCGGTCTCAAGGAATGGGTAAGCGCCGGAACACCCCTCAATTTCCGGTAACCGCGTCTACCGGCCACTGCGGTAAGACCAAAGGTCCTAATAGTCCAGCAGAGACGCGTCGTACCAGACATCAATGTAATCGTCTGCTATGAGGAACCGAAAGCCCGGTGCAAGACCCAGTGCCGCGATTAACTCGGGATGGTTTTCGTAGACGTGCTCAATGCAAAGTGGTGAAAAGAACTCCGCGTTAGAAGAAAAGTCCTCACCGCACCAAACGTACCAGCCGTTCGTGTTGTTGATGGGCCGGTGCCGGAGCCCGTTGATCGGCACTTTACCTTCTGTGGATAAAGCGAAACCGAGCGTTGACTTCGGATCAATCGGATCGAATGGCGATTCGTGGTCCTCGCAGAAAGTTTGTTGACTGGTTGCGATGCCTTGCATATCCTGCTATGCAATTGTCGCTGATCCGGCAGTGTAAATTTCCGGGACATAAACCGAAATCCACTGACGGCGCGGTAGAAGAAATCAAATACAAAAAGTCGCGCGGGTAAACCCCCGGTACCATCCATCTCGCGGTCTAAATCACTGCGGGAGTTTCTTGGCCCTCTTGATCAAACTAACCACAAGAAGCGGGTCTCGTGGAGGAACGGCCGCTCGAGATGACGTATGAGTCGGGTGGCCAGGGGTTGAGGTCCACGGCATAAGCATCGCTTGTTTGGCCAGGTTTAACGGAATGAGGAAATAAAGCTCGATGCTGTATGCTCGGAAAATCGAATGCGGGGTCGAACTACAAGGGAAAAGCTTTTTGGGACCTGCTGGATTCTGATGGGTTTTGAGTTTGTCCTGCTGCTTCTTACTACGCTATGCGTTGAATTTTCTAGTTACCTTGGGCAGCCGCCGCTGATTTTTTGGCTGTTGGCTCGTCCGTGGTTGGGTCTTACCCGTTGGGATCTCTATCGTGCATGTGGTTCTCGTATTCACCCTTATGATCAGAGAGCAGAAGGGGGCTTTCTGGCTCCTGCTTAGTCTGCCCTTCGCGGCCTTCAACATCGTGTGGTATTTCATGCTCTACCTTTTCGGTCGGTCATTCACGTAATGCTCGCCACTCTCGGAATTCTTCATAAAACAAAGCCAACTTACGGCTGGTCACAGTATCGGAGACCGGCACTCACTGACATCATAGAAAGGCTAAAGTCGGGTAGCGTGACAAGATTGGCTGTATGGGTCTCATGGAACTGCTGAGATGAAGCGCCGTGTATATGTCGAAACCACAATTGCCAGTTATCTGACTGCTCGACCGAGCCGTGATCTGATCGTGGCTGCGCATCAGGAACTGACAATGGAATGGTGGATCAACCATCGTCAGCGTTTTGATCTGTATATCTCGGATCTTGTACTAATCGAGTCGGCTCGAGGAGACGGACAAGCCGCAGCCAGGAGGCTTGTAGAATTGCAGGGCATTACGCTGCTTTCCCTGGATCAAAGTGCGCGGGACCTGGCTCGCAAATTCCTGGAACGCAACCTGATCCCCGCGAAATCCGTTGAAGATGCATTCCATGTCGCTATAGCCACAACTCAAGGCATGGACTTTCTGCTCACCTGGAACTGCCGCCACATTGCAAATGCCGAGGTGATGGACCGTTTGGAAACGGTCTGCTTGGAAGTTGGATTTAAGATGCCCACACTTTGCACACCGGAACAGCTAATGGGACAATGAGTTATGGAAGATCCAATCGTAGAAGAAGTGCGCCGAATTCGTGAAGAACACGCCGCCAGCTTCGACTACGACATTGATGCCATCTACGCCGAATTAAAGCGTGTCGAAGCAGAAAGCAATCTGCCGCATGTATCGCTTGAGCCGCGTCGGGTGTCGACGAGTACGGCGCCGAATGGCATCCCGCCAATCGCGGTGAGTTAATAGGCGCCGCCTGAAATTCATCTCAAAGTAACTGCGCCCTTTCTCACGTGCGCGCTTCGACACTCGATCAGAATCTTGCTCTCTTGCCCCAAAGTTCTCTAACTCTGACAATCTAAAGCTTAAAAGTTGAGCAGCGCACGCAAAGTGCGGTTACATCCAACTGACCATGCCAGTTCGCTTGGCTGCCATGCTGTCAGCGGTCGTGGGAGATAATGCCGTCTTTCGACCGCGACCACTCGCCAGCAATCTTCAGCGAACAAAAAAGAGTATTCGTGGTGTCGCCTATGTCTGTTCCCTAGCGAAGTCGCCCCTAGTTCAGCCGCTTCAAGTGAGAAATCTCGTTGAGAGATTTCAGTTCTTTGAACCAAAGCAGGTTCGCCAGCAACATCTTTGGACCACCAAACTCGGACTTCTTGGCCGCTGTACCCTGCTCAATGCGAACACCAAAGGTGAAAGAATCAGGGTCACCGTTCAATGTGCTACCAAAAGATCCGGTGAAAAAATATCGGTGTGGAACTCCCGGCATTGAATCGAAGGGTCTGGCGTTTAGGATGTGCTTAAGTGCGTAATAACCCGCCTCAGAAACACCAAACTCAACCGTCAAAGTCACATCGGCAACGATGACCCGCATAGCACCGAAATATTGACTCTCCCGCTCATAAGAATTGACGATCTCTGGGTATCCCTCGTGTTTGTCCCTCATGCCCGTGTAGTCCTAGTTTACGGAGATCCATAAAAAGCACGAAAGGCGAATCGTTGCCGTTCGTTGGCGCTGCCGTTCAATTGAGCGGCCTGTGCGTAATTTGTTTAACGCGACAGTCTCAGTTTTCGGTAACGGCGTGTTTCACGCTGAATGAGATTGGCGGTTGGTATGGGGATAATTAAGAAACTTGCTTGCCTCAATAGTGATCGATGCTCACAGCCCCGCCTTCCTGGTGACGGTCTACGCGATTTTGCTACTTCCGGTCGCGTTTCTAGCGTGGGGATGGACTTCGTACTTTCGATCTCGCCGGAGCGTTGGAAAACTGGCGGCGGCGGCTCTTGCTACCGCAACTCTTAGCTACGTTTTCCTCGGTTTTTCTTTCGTACTTCGTCCGGCTCTACTCGGTAGCGACTACAGCGCGAGGCTCTACCAAACATCGGAACTCAACCTTTCCCTAAATATTGGATTTCTGCTTTCTCTTTTCTGGGCACGTGGACCTTTGACGGTTAAGCTCCCGTCCTGCGTTGCTTGTCTTCTGGTTGCCCTCACTTGGTACTACGTCCTCGTAGTTAATTCTGTGGTGTGAGAGGCGGTCAAGTCTGCCCATCCGAGTCTTTCTAAAAGAGTGGATTTCCACCTTCTATTTCTGATAACGCCCACGTAGTCCGGTTATCGGAACTGGCTGTTTTACAGATTGAACATCTTTCCAGTGTGCTTCTGCCAGTTCGCTTGGAAGTCAGTTTGTCGTTGGGAAGCTGAATTCGAGTTGCCGGAATTTCCGAACTTCCGGAACACGCACCAAAATGCATACATTCTCTTCTTCAAATATTTCCTCCTGCGGAAGACTCAACAAGTTTAAGCGTTGAACCAATTGAAGCATTCTGCGCCCTGCTGCTGAAAACTTGAAAACCCTTCAGGTATCTCAAGCGCTCCAAGCTGATCGCGAGATCGCTGTTACCACTGTAATATCGTCGTGCTGAGTAGCGTTGGCGGCGAATGTGTTGATAGCTGTCAGCAGCATCCAGGCTAAGGCTGAAGCGGCACAATCTGGGGTGGCAACAACTGTTTCAAGCAATCGCTGTTCGCCGAATTCGTCGCCTTCGGGATTGCGAGCTTCGGTCACGCCATCGGTGTAAAGCACAAGCCGGTCGCCTGGGTTGAGGACCAGCTCCGCCTGTTCTTAAACGGATTTACGCGTAAGGCCCAGCGCGTTGCCGCGCGTCTTGAGCCAAACGGGTTGAGTTCTAGTGTGTCTCCTGCCTTGTGGCTTAAAAAGACATGGGCTTCATCAGCACGGGAGTGGATAGGGGTGCCATCGACGGCCAGAAGAATATCGCCCTTCTTAATTCCCGCAGCGGTGTCGGCTCTGCTAGGGGCCTCGAACGCCAGCGTGAGGAGATCGAGCGTAGGCGCAAACGGCACTGTGTCCAGCTTCGAAAGGATATCGACGGTAAAGGCCGTTAGGCGAATCTGTAACGCCGCCATGAACGCGAATACAATGCATACGGCTATGCGAGCGAATGCGGAGCGTTGAGCTTGGTTCCCCATCTGACGAAATGACTAGGATATCGATTGTGCGGCGTGCGGACGACAGACCGGAGCCGGACGCGCAAAGCGCCGGTCGCTTCCGTCCACGTCATGGCCTCATCTAGCGCAATCGATTGGCTGCGTAGCGCGACGGGCGGCCGCAGTCGCCCATCTCCCCCCCACCCAAAATCCCAGTCACACTCACCCCAAAAAAATTATCTCCCCGCCCCTCAACACCTTACAAGCCTTTCCACCCATCGAGCGTTCCCGGCAACTGTCACACTCGGCACGTAATGATCGACTTCCACCCCGATCTCCACTCGTTGCTGCTACCCAACGAGTCACCCGAAGACCTGGCCAACCTGAACTCCGCCTGGACCAAAGAGTTCCCCACTAACTCGTTCCTGCAAACTACTTTGCGCAACGACTTAGTCCGAGCCGACTGGCAGCGCCGCCGCGCCCGTCAATCCTTCGATCAAATCCAACTCGACCTCCATCTCACCGCTCTGCCCTTCGAACTCTGGGATCGCTGCATCCAAAAACATCTCCAGTTCTTCGAAAAAGTCGCCCAGCGCGCCCAAAACGAATTTCGCAAAGCCCTCCAATTCTTAGCCAAATTCCTGCCCGCCTCTGGCACCACCAAGAAACCCAAAGATCCACCCAAACCAGAACTCAATCTCGACCCCGACCTCACCGGCACAATCCCATTCGAACAAACCGTCTATCTCGAAAAAGACGAAAACGGACTCTGGAGCCACCGTTATGCCCCAGCCAACGAGCGCTTCACCGAATGGCACCCGGCAGACCAGTTCTATGCCGTCGTTCGCCAGTTCCTCTGTAGCGAACCCGAGTTACCAGCTCAATACGAGTGGGTCAATATCGACGACAACAAACGCTATCGCACCCACATAGCGACTCTGATCCACTACACAACGGAAGAATTCATCAAAATGATCGCGCAAGAAGCTGAAACCGGCCAACTCGTCAACGGCCCACGGCTCAAATACGGGCATTACCAAGATCACGAACCCATCGAAATCCTAGAAGATAAGGAACCACAATCATGATTGACAACACTATTGACACCACTGACACCACGAAACCCGTCGCGGTTTCTACGGGACCTACCACAATTACTGGGAAGGCCTTCTCGTCGAAGAATGCAATGAAACACGGCTGCTGCGCCCCGCACACACTCATCCTGGCCCACGAAAACCTGGAGGATTACAAAACCATCGAGTTAGCCTGGCGCAAAGCTTACTCGCCCAACAACGAGATCGAATACCACATGGTCACCGAACTCATTAACGCCGACTGGTTCCTCCAACGAGCCACTCGCACCCTAGAATCCATCGAGCGCGGCATGTACGAATTCAACTCCGATCCCAACACCTGGACGAAGGACATGGAACAAAAACTCGTGCGCCACATGCGCTACAAAACCGCCGCCAGCAACTTAGTGGACAAAAAGCGCAAAGTCATCGAAGACTACCGCAAAGCCCGCCAAGCCGAAAAACGCGAAGCCGAAAAAATAAGCATCGCGAAAGAACGCCTGGAAGTTTACAAAAAAGAAAAACCGGCCCGAACAAACCTGGAAAGAAAAACTAGCGGAGATGAAGAAGGAAACAATCGAGCTAGGTTTCAAACCACCCGAGTTCAACCCCACCAAGCGCTAATTTAAAAACAAAAACGACTCCCCTCCAGGGATAAGTGTGTCCAAACTCCAACTAAAACACCCTTCACCAACGTTCTCACGCTTCAACAACCCTCCAAAGTCACTACCTAACTCAGTTCTCGGTCCACGTGGCGCGCTCGACTGACCACCGCCACCACTCAATTCGCCCTAAAACGCCGCTTTCTCCATCTCTTCCCCCACTTCGTTTCGCAAACCTGACCACGCTGGCGCTAAACTCAGTTTTGCCCTCACTCCCATGCCCATCCGAGTGAATAATCAGTTGCTGGACGACAAATCCATCCGCGACGAAGCCCGCTTGTTGCGTGAACGTCTGCATCACGAATCGCCTGAAGCCGACCTTTTAACGCTCGACCTACGCGCCCGGGAATGGGCTCAGGAAAACGCTATCATGCGATCCTTGGCGCAGCAGGCCGCAGGCACCGGTTCTCCAGAGGATTTGGTCGCCACTATCATGGCTAAGGTGCCGCGTCCGAAACGCTCCGAAATCGTCGCTCACTACCACCAGTTCGCTCACGGCTTTAGAACGCCTGCCGTTACCCGAGCCGCGCACATTGTAAAACATATAGACGAGAATGCGACCGAGGATCAAGCTAAAGCTGCCATTTTGGACATCCAACAGCAACTCAAGCAAGGGGCAGACTTTGCCCAAATGGCTGATCTTCATTCCGATTGTCCGGGCAATGGAGGCGACTTGGGCTTCTTCCCATCGGGCGAGATGGTGGCTGAGTTCGATGCCGCCCTCGCATCATTAAAGCCAGCGGAGATCAGCCCGGTATTTCGCACTCCCTTCGGCTTTCACATTGCCAAGCTGCTGGAACGTCGCCCGCCCGGAATGCTCTCGCTCAATGACGTATACCAGCAGATTGAGCACGAACTATGGAGCAGCAAGAAAACGCGTGCCGCCGATGACTTTATGCGCAATCTGCGCTCCAGGGCGGATATTCGAAGGTCATGAAACAGGAACATGCATGCTGTGCTCCCAGTAAGCATCGCGCCGCCGTACTGATCGATTCACGCCAGGCGAGCGCGGAACGGATTCGTGCAGTCAAAGCTTCAACCGCAGGCATGCAAAAGCTGGATGGCGGTCGTTTCCTTATGGGCACAGACAACCCGGAAGCATTTCTCGATGATGGCGAAGGTCCGATACGTTTGGTCGTGCTCGACAGCTTCTATTTGGACATCAATCCCGTTACCAACCAGCAGTTCGCAGAGTTCGTCCAGGCAACTGGATATCAGACTGAATCGGAACAATTCGGCTGGTCGTTTGTTTTCCAAGGCCATATCCCAACCGAACGCTACTCAGCGTTAGTCAAGGCAAGAGTACCCGTCGCGCCGTGGTGGTGTCAGGTAGAAGGTGCGGATTGGAAGCATCCGGAAGGTCCCGAGTCAAACATAGAAGCACGGCCCGAACATCCGGTTGTACAAGTGTCATGGAACGATGCGCTAGCTTACTGCAATTGGGCCGGCAAGCGCCTTCCTACCGAAGCCGAATGGGAGTACGCGGCGCGCGGTGGCCTGGAACAGAATATCTATCCTTGGGGAAACGAACTCACTCCAAACGGTCGACATTTATGCAACGTCTGGCAGGGCGAGTTCCCAGTTAACGACTTGGCGGAGGATGGATATGCGGGGACTTGTCCAGTGGAGGCATTCCCGCCGAACGGTTACGGCCTCAACGTCATCACGGGCAATGCCTGGGAATGGTGCGCCGACTGGTTCGATCCCACGCATCACATATGGGCAACCAGAACCAATCCGGTTGGCCCACGCGATGGTAATTCCAAAGTGATGAAAGGTGGCTCATACTTGTGCCACAAGTCCTATTGCAATCGCTATCGGGTTTCGGCTCGCAGTTCTAATACCCCGGACAGCGCCACTACCCACATGAGCTTCCGCTGTGTCAGGGACGTTTCGTAAGTCAACAACTCAGAATTGCAAGTGCAGGCCGAATTGCATCTGGCGCATCGGCACTTGAATGGCGGTAATTTGACCAGCCCCGGAGACATCGATTGTCGAGTTAGGGTTGGCGAGGTTTTCATGGTTGAAAACGTTGAAAGCGTCACCCCGCAATTCTAGAGAGCGGCGCTCACTCGAAAAGAGGTTTTTCGAGAGCGAGAGGTCGGATTCCCATAAGCGCGGTCCGCGCAGTGAATTGCGTCCGGCAGTGCCTTGCCGATAGGGTTGTTGCGGCTCCGTGAAAGCAGCCGGGTTAAACCATTCGTTTGCGTTCGGATTTGCCACTTGCCAGTTGCCCACAACGTCGGCGCGCAAGGACGCAAAATCGGGATCATTTAATAGCGGAGCGTTAGCAACGGTAGGCGTGAACGGTTCTCCGGAAGCGACTGTATGAACGCCGCTCAAGTCGCCAGCCGCCGGCAATGAGATTCGCCACCGTATTGTCGCCGAGCTTCCAGTAACGATCGCGCCCGAAGGGCAGGTTCCAATTATGTTCGAAAGTGAGTGTCTGGGTGCGATCCCAGGATGCCGGGCCGTAATCTGCCCGCACGTCATAGCTGTTCGATGGAACGCCGCCGCCTTCCGTATCGGTTAATGCCTTGGACCAGGTGTAGCTCAGGATGAAATCCAGCCCGTGCGACAACTGCTTTTGCAGCTTCGTCTGCAACCCGTTGTAATTCGAGTTATCGCAGTTGCAGTATTGATACAGCCCTTGCTCAAGTCCGTAGAGGACATAGAATGGGCGGCGCGGATCCACATCTCCCGGACCGGGAACCGCCTGATTCGCATTTAAAGTTTCGTATAAGTGGCGGCCAACGTTACCCACATAGGCAACTTCAAGCGCCAGCGTATTCGTTAGCCGCTGTTGAACTGTGAAGTTCCAGAAGTAGACTTCGGGAATCCGGTAAGAGTTCAATGGATTGAGAAAGTAATTGATGCCGACACCATCGGGCAGGGGATAGGTGCCGCTCGAAGACACCGGCGGCTCAGGCGGAGCGGGCGGCCCGTTCAGCAGATTAAACGGGGCAATGTAGTTATTGTTTTGATTAACGCTTTGGGCGTTGACAATCGGCGGATTGTAATCCGCCCCTTGGCCGAATACCGCGCCCAAACCTCCGGGATTCAAACTGATGCCGAAACCGGTACGAACAACAGTTTTGGGAGTTGCTTGAAAGGCAATCCCAAACGAGGAGCGAATCCAAGGTTATACGGCTTTACTCCAAGATTTAGCGGAACCGATCCAATGCCGGCTACTAGAATATCGCCGGTAGCTGGATCAAAGCTGCCGGCGCCTCCTGCTTTGGCGGCAGTTTGTGGAAGATAATCTTCCCAACGCAGGCCGTAGTTTAGAGTGAGCCGCGGAGTAACGCGCCAAGAATCTTGGGCGAAAAAGAACATGCGAGTTTCACGCAGGCCCGGGTAGTAGTCATATGCAGTGTAATAGCGGCCGAAAGTGCTGGGAAGACCCAGCAAGTAAGAGGCAAGCGCGGAGCCGGTCGATGCCAGCCCAGCGGCGACGTTATCGACATCCGGATTTCCGGTTACTGAGTCGGTAAAGGTGATTTCGCCCGATCGGTGAAGATCGCTGGGAATACGTTGTTGCTGGGACCGCCGCACATCCACGCCGAATTTCAGCGTGTGGTTGCCGATCATCTTACTCCAGTTGTCTACCCATTGAAACTGATTCTCCGTCTCTTTCAGGGGGCAGTTGCATTGATTCACGCCTAATCCATAGCCGAAGTTAAAGCCGCCGTTGCCATTGATGTAGAAAGCCGGCAAACCAGTTGTGGAGGCAGAGCCGGTATTGAGACCGGGAAGACCTGCATCGGTAGCCGGAGTAGTTCCGGCATCGCCCGGTTCCACGCGAATGCGATAGCGATAAAAGCCAAAGCGGCCGTCGGTCACTAAAGTCGGACTAAAGGTGTGATCAAGACCAACCGCCAGACTTTGATTGCGGTCTATGGAATCGCCGGAGAAGCTGAAGGCGCTCGGGCCGCCGCCATCGGCGCCGAAAGCCGCAGGGGCGTTGTTGTTGTAGTCAGCTAGCGTGTAGCGCGCGAACAGGTGAGTTTTGAGCATTTAGGTTGTAATCGACGCGGCCATCGTACTGATCCGTGTCAAACGCTTGCACGCCATCACTGATGTAGTTGTTGTAAACGCTGCCGCCGCCAGTATTCGGAGACGGAATCAGCGAAAGCAGTTTCTGCATCGGCGCAGCCACCGGGATGATATTCAATACACCGTTTTGCGCGTAGACTTCGCGGCCCGACCCGGTCGTTTGATTGCCGGTATTCGGGTCAAACACCATTCCGCCTTGCGCCGGTACGCTGTTGCCTTCCGTTGTGTTACCATCAGCGGATTGGCACAAGCGCTGGCTGAAACAGATCCGTTCGCGCAAATATAGTCGCCGAGCAGTGCGGATAGGTTGCCGTTGCGTTCTGCCGCCGTGGGTACCGTGGTCAGAACGGAACCACCCGTGCGCCGTCGCGTCCCTTGATAATCGAAAAAACCGAACAACTTGTCTTTCAGAACGGGAGATCCTACTGATCCACCAAACTGATTCCAATGCAACGCCGGATTGATTTGGGTGAATGGATTCGTGGCATTGGTGATGTCATTCCGCAGGAATTCGAAAAGCGGAGCCGTGCAATTGGTTGGTTCCGGATTTGGTGGTGGCTTGAATCAGCGCGCCCGATGCCGCTCCGAACTCCGCTTCGTAGTTGCTGGTGCTTACTTTGAATTCCTGCAGCGCGTCGATGTTCGGATTGATGACCGCAATACCGAGAATGGCGCTTTCGTTCTCAGTGCCGTCCAACAGGAAGCCGTTGCTGGTAAAGAACTGTCCATTCACGTTTGCTTGAATTCCTTGCTCGGGATTTTCCGCCGCCGAATGCGCCCAAGTATTCAACTGCGTCCCAGGCACCTGAAGCAACAGATTCGTGATGTTGCGGTCGAGGACGGGAAGTTCCTCCACTTGGCTACCGGTAAGAGTTGTAGCAATTTCCGCGCGGTCGGTAGTGAGCAGTGGAGTTGCATCTGAAACCTCAATCGTCGTTTGCACTTGACCCGGCGTGAGTTTTATCGAAAGCTGAGTTGTTGTATCTACCTCAACGCTGGCATTTTGCGAA
This sequence comes from Bryobacterales bacterium, assembly GCA_963696305.1. GTDB lineage: Bacteria > Acidobacteriota > Terriglobia > Bryobacterales > Bryobacteraceae > Bog-105. The sequence continues at coordinate 94,407 of CAVOJX010000020.1, forward strand.
AGCGTGGAGAATCCAGGATTCTCAGCCAACACACGATAATGTCCTGCAAGTAGATGGGTTTGGGAGAAGTTGCCTTCTTGGTTGCTCTCGACGTGGTAGACAGTTCCGCGGTCTAAATCTGTGATGGTGATTTTAGCCGACGGGAGTGCAGCACCGGAGCTATCCACAACCGTTCCAGTGATATTGCCCGACGTCGCTTGGCAGAAGCCAATGGACGTGGAGAGAGCAATGAGGATGAGTAGAAATACCAATTTTCGCGAAGCGACGCACATGGTTTTAAACCTCAATTTCCAGTGAGTCTAGCAAGTTTTATTCAGGCATCGCGTCCCGATTGAGCTCCACTCGAAGGCGAATGTTCCCAATTCCTTCTGCCTTAATCGTGATGAACTTCCAATCCGTCGCCGCAGTGGCAGTTTTCGCTTCAAAAATGTAGTTGTATTCGCTTTCCGGATCAACCGTGAAAGAGCCAGGCGGCTGCCGAATGAATTTCCAACCTTCGGGAAGTTCAACCGCCAGCTTTACATTCAGCGGCGACGCGGTCGGATTATGCACAATCACCGGAATGACAAAACTGCTTGCCGGCTTCGCCATGATTTCAGGTGCAACAAGGCCTGGCAGCGAGTCGAGAGCATGGGCTTGCCAAAACGCCTTATAGAATTTCCAAGGGCCGCCGAGTTCAATCGAAGGAACCGTTACGTTAGGAGCGTCGTAACCCGGCGCTGCGTGATAAGAAAGTGCTTTCGAGGTAACTCCATCGAATAAATCCGCAGTTGCCGAAGACGAAACGTACGACTTGCCATAGACAAACAAGACCGGCGTTTCAAAGAAATGCAAGTCGTTTTTCTCCAAGGCGACCTTTGCCGCTTGGCCAGTGTCATCCTGAGTAAGATGAAAGGCGCATTCTTCAGCAGCTAAGCGGGCATACGAGACATGCTGCGACGGCGAGATGTCCTTGGACGAATAAGATGGTCCCTTACCTTTTAAAATTTCCGGGTGCGCGCTGTCGCTGAAATAATATAACTTCTGCGGCTGCCAAGGCAAAAGCCCTTCCGTTAGATTTCCTATATCGAAGCGATTTTGCGGAGCCGCTATTTGTTCGGGAAACACTGTAGGATTGGCCGCCATGTCAAAGGCTTCCGTGGCGAGAACTCCCGCAGCTTGATGATCGCCATGATTTTCGCCCGCGACCCAATCGGGCAGCCATGTGGCAATGACGTTAGGCCTGGTGAGGCGAACGATGCGGATCAAACGATCAAGCGAATCGCCATGGTTCCAAGTTTCGAGCGAGGCCAGCACGTTTTGCCCGGGAGTATCCAACCCATTCAGAAACCACACGTTTGTGATGCCGAAATGAGCCACGGCTTGGCGCGCTTCAATTTCTCGAATGACGCCCAGTGCGGCAGATTGCGCCAGCCCTTGAGAATCGCCGCCCTGATTGCCACGAGTTCCGAAAACCACCGCGACACGTTTTTTTTCGTCAAAAATTGCGCGTGCAAGATAAGCGCCAATTTCGGTTTCATCGTCAGGATGCGCCACAACGACAAGTAGATCGGTCTTAAATCGTTCGTCGGGTTTGGGGTTGAAGGAATCGTCAGCGCGCGCTGAAGAAGAAAGAAATCCCAAAACAATTGTTAACGCCAAACAGATTTTCATCGCTTGGCCTACCAGCCTAGCACCGCACTTCAGTCGCTACTTTAGCTGCTCTAAAGAAACATTCCAAGGCCGAGATCGTCAAGTTCCTGGCCGCCTTTACGTGTAAGAACATTCTTCAGTACAAGGTCTTGTTCATCGAGGAGTCCTTGTGAGTTAGCAAGATCTTCTTCCGCTCCCGTTATTGCCCTTTGTAGAGCCGAAGTTCTCTCAAATCGTGGACATCGGCAGTCAATATATCTCGTTCGCGAGTTTCCAATCTGTTGTGATCGAGAACTCCTTGCACATTGCCGATAGCAGCGCTCAACGGGCCTTTGCTGAACTTATCTTCTGTGAAATTCCTATCCAGTTCGGAGAGATGTTTCAATGCGTCGTTTTCATCACCGTGCGAAAATATCGGCTGAACGAGCGTGAGCGGGAACAGCAGAAGGACCGTCGTCACATTTGTCCGAAATAGTTTGCTGAACACATTGGTCGTACCGCAAATGTCAAAACCTTACGTGCGACCAATCAAGTTTAGGTAAATCTTCTTGCACTGTCGCGTTGCGTCGGAGTGCCCCGGCCAAAATTGTGTCGTCGCAATTACTATGTTATAGATTCGGACGCGAGCACGGAGCGGATGCCACGGTTTGTCTCCAACAGACGCAAGTAGTGTGGATGTAACCGCAGCGTGACTACTGAGCGTCTAAGTGCTGTCTCGAAAATACCGAGAAGATGAGCAGTACTTCGTTGGTACACACTCCTATAAATCCTGTTGAACCCGAAACGAACACCGGACCATTTCTTAGCAGCCTTTTCCTGCGCTATTCACGTCTCGTTCTAAACGCTGCCGAACGCATTTTGCGCGACAGGAGTGAAGCTGAAGAGGTCCTGCAGGATGTCTTTCTATACGCTCATGTAAAAGCAAAGTTGTTCGATCCCGCTAGAGGCAGTGAGAAAACTTGGTTGATGCAGATTGCCCTCTCGCGCGCACTCGACCGGAAACTATACCTAACGAATCGGGGCTTCTATGCGCACCCAGGAAATCATTTGCTTGGGCATTTGATGGGGAATACAGATGTGGAGAGGGAGACAACCTCGAAGTTAAATCGGCAATTTTTGCAGCGCGCATTTGCGGACTTGACACCGCTTCAACGACGTACGATTTGGTGTTTTTATTTCGAAGGGCTTGAGTTACGAGAGATAAGCGAACAGTTTCATGAGCCACTAGAAAATGTGCGACATCACTTTTACCGGGGACTGAAGAAACTGCGTGCAAGCCAACCGTTACTTGCTCTTCGATAAACATTTACGGCAATTTTCGCGGTACAGATTCCTAACCTCATTCGTAGTAGTGGGTATAGTGCGCACCTACATAGCCCTCGCCATGTTAGTCATGTAGGTCCTCACAGAAAGAGGTTAGATTAATGATCAACAGGCTACTTGCTTCAGGTGTTCTTGCAGTAGCACTTCTACTGGTCTTCGCTCCAGTAGCTAATTCCCAAACCACCTTTGGTTCCATTGTCGGCAATGTGTCCGACCCAACCGGCGCCCCTGTCGGCGGAACTGAAGTTACACTTACCAATCTCGGAACAAATGAAAAGCGTACAGGCACTACGAACAACGACGGCTTATATCAATTCGTAAACCTTGTGCCGGGTCAATATAGTGTCGGCGTTCAAAAGACCGGCTTTAAGCGCACTCTGCGTTCACCGGTTCAAGTAGAAACAGAAAATACGAGTAAGATCGACGTTGTCCTACAGGTCGGCGATTTGCAGCAAACAGTTGAGGTCACGGCGCAAACGCCATTGCTCCAACCGGAGTCATCCTCGCTAGGCCAAGTGGTGGACACTAGAAAAACTGACGAGATACCGCTAAATGGCCGCAATCCGCTAAACCTAACCGCGCTGGTGCCATCCGTGGTGCCACAAGGTGGATCGATGTCAGCCCCGAACGGTCAGAATCCGTTCGCCTGGGGTAACTATCAGATCGGCGGCGCTATGGCGAACCAGAGCATGGTGTGGCTGGACGGGTCGCCTGTTAATGGTTCTTATCTGAACATCACGGCGCTGATTCCCACCCAGGATTCGCTGCAAGAATTCAAAGTTGCAACGAATAACCTGACACCGGAATATGGCCGCTTTGCGGGCGGCGTTGTCAATTTCACTACTAAGTCCGGATCAAATGATCTTCACGGCGAAGCGTGGGAGTTTCTCCGCAATCGTGATTTAGATGCGAACGATTTCTGGGACAACACAAACGGCACTCCACGCGGGGCCTTCACGCAAAATCAATTTGGTTTCAATCTTGGCGGTCCAGCATACATCCCCAAGATTTGGGACGGCAGAAACAAGACGTTCTTCTTCGTAGATTATGAGGGTTTTCGTCTTCGACAAGGTGTCTCCTACACTGAGACAGTTCCCACCGCCCAGGAACGAACGGGAGATCTAGGCGCGCTGGCCGCATCGCAGGGTGTGAACATTTACGATCCTTTGACCACATGTGGCACCGGTGCGCCGGGATTACCCACCTGTTCCACAAGTCAAGCGGGCAACCGTACTCCATTTGCGGGTAATATCATTCCGACCACTCGTATCAATCCCACTTCGCTGCTCCTGCTGAATCTCTATCCTCTGCCAAATGCACCAGGCACCGCACAAGGCACCAATAACTGGATAGGTAACGATAGCCAAGGCGGCACCAATAACGAAACGGTGGTCCATATCGACCAAAACATTTCGGATAAGCAGCACCTGACGGCACGCTACACGTACTGGGGCGATTTAAACCTGCCCGAAGAGCCGTTCGGCAATGGAGTTTGCCAGGACCGCTGCACCGAGACATTCAATACCAATAATTTTGTTTTAGGCGACACCTATTCTTTCTCGCCTACGACAATTCTCGAGGTGCGCTTGAGTTATCAGCGTTTCGACTATAACCGAATCCCCGCAACGTTAGGCTATGACCTGACGAGTTTAGGTTGGCCCGCTAGCCTAAACAGCGAAGCAGTGTTCCGCGATCTTCCGGTTCCCGTAATCAACGGCTTCGATTCAGCCGGAACGTTTGGAAGCCAGGGAACAGGAAGCGTCATTGTCGACCGTAATGATAACGATAGGATTGCGGCTACTCTGACAAAGATCGACGGCAATCATTCGTTCAAGTTCGGCGGTGAATTCCTGCGGATGACTCACAACTACGGGCAGACGAACACTCCGACTGGCATCTTCAACTTCAATCCCGATCTGACCGCCGCAAATGCCTACAACACCGCGGGGAGCGGCTTGGGTTTAGCTACGTTCCTGTTGGGTTATCCCTCAGGCGGAAGCGCAAGCAGCCCGGCTCTGGTCGCTGCCCAGCAGTATTATCCGGCCCTTTTTGCCAATGACGATTGGCACATCACCCGGAAGCTGACACTGAATCTGGGCGTCCGCTGGGAATGGGATGGTCCCTGGACGGAGCGCTACAATCGCATTTCCATTTTCGATCCAACTCAACCTAACTCGGTTCTGGCGGCGGCGGGCCTCACAGTTCCTGGAAACGTCGATCTGGTCAATTCAAGCGCCGACTCGTATCGTAGCGGCATCCGGCCGGATTGGAAGCAGTTCTCGCCCCGTATCGGCGCGGCTTATCAAATCGCCAACAATACGGTTTTTCACGCCGGCTATGGAATCTTCTGGCTGCCAAACGATGTGGCTTGGTCCACCAGTCCGAATAACGATCCGATTAACAGCTACTCAACTCCGGTTCTTGAGTCCGTTTATGCTGGCGTACCTGCCTGTTATCCCAGCAGTTGTTCGGCTGGTTCGCCAGGTTACGCTTACACGATCGCCAATCCCTTTCCAGGGGGAATCGTGGCGCCTCCACAACGCTCTGCTAGTTATGCGTCCACGCTTATCGGAACGGGCCTTGGAGAAAACCTGCTTAATAACCCGTACGGCTACGCGCAGCAATGGAATGCCGATATTCAGCACCAATTCGGCGGCGGATTCCTGATGGACATCGCTTACGGCGGTTCCAAAGGCACTCATCTTCCGATGGCGAACTCACCAAACATCGATCAGTTGCCCAGCCAGTATTTGTCAATGGGCAACTCGCTCCTCCAAAGCGTGCCGAATCCGTATTATGGCGTAATCACTACGGTTGGCTCAGCTCTTTCGCAGCCGACAGTTACACGTGAACAATTGCTTCTCCCATACCCGCAGTACGAGGGTGTCGGAATTAACGGTGAAGGAATAGGAGATTCGACATACGAATCGTTACAGGTCAAGGCAGAAAAGCGCTGGTCTGGCGGTAACTCAATTCTGGTAGCCTACACGCACTCCAAGCTGATAAGTGACACAGACACCGTTACTAGCTGGCTTGAAGGTGGTGGAGTAGCCAGCATTCAGAATTACAACAACCTGAACAACGAAAAGTCTCTGGCTTCCTTCGATGTGCCTGATCGCCTGGTAATCAGCTACGTCACAGACATTCCCGTTGGAAAGGGACGAAAATTCCTTTCGAATGCGAACTGGTTCACCGACGCCGCCATAGGCGGCTGGGGCGTGGAAGGCGTAACAACAATTCAGGAAGGCTTCCCACTGCACCTTACTACGAACTCAAGCAACCTTAATGCTTACAATTCAGGCAGCCAGCGTCCGAATGTCATTGCCGGCTGTAACCCGACCCTTTCCGGGTCTGCCACTTCGTTGTTAAACGAGTATTTCAACACCAGTTGCTTTACACAACCGGCCCCGTTCACCTTTGGCGACGAGCCCAGAAACGATCCTGTTTTACGTTCCCCCGGCGAGGCTAACTGGGATTTCTCGGTGTTCAAGAATTTCGCTCTAACACCGGAAAACAAGGCACACTTACAGTTCCGGGCGGAGTTTTTCAATATTTTTAACCGCGTGCAGTTTGGTTATCCGGGGCAAGCGCTGGGTGCGTCCAATTTTGGGCAAATCAGCACGCAGGCGAACAACCCGCGCCTGATACAGTTTGCTTTGAAACTAGCGTTCTAGTTCGAGGTGTTTGCATGCTGAGCTCGAAACAACTGCATTTCGTGCTCAGCCTGCGATGTTTGGCCCCTCTTGCGATACAGGCTTGCTAGATTAAAGTGCGCCTGCTGCGCAAGAGGGCCGCTCTTTTCAATAGCGACTACCTGAAGCCAGCTCTTTTCAGCCGTCGCAAAATCGTTGTCGAGCATAGCTGCTTTACCTAGCAATAGAAGCGTTTCAGGCATCTCGGGTCGCAACCTATCGGCAGCTTGCAATTGAGATTTGGCTTCAGTAGCCCTTCCATTCTGCAGAAGCGCACTGCCCAAGCGGTAAGCAGTCTCCGCATCGCCCGGCTGCAACTTCGCCTCCATGCGAAACTCCTCTTCCGCTTTTGGCCACTCCGATGCTATGGCGTAAAGCTCACCCAGCGCCATATGAACATCCGGCGTATCGGGACGGATGCGTAACGCTAGTTTGTACTCTGCCTCGGCTTCCGGAACCTTACGTAACGCTGCATAATTCTCGGCGGTTGATTGGTGGGCACGGGCGGAATTCGGGTATGCCGACTCGAGGGTGTCGAAGACCTCCTTTGATAGCAGTCCACTTGCGCGCCCCAAGTAATAAAGTAGGTCCGGATCATTCGGGCGCTTAGCAACGGCTGCATTCAAATTCGCGATGGCTTCCGGCAGCTTGCCTATTTTCAACTGCGCAATGCCTAATGCATCCTGAGAACCTGTCTTTTCGAGATATGGAATTGCCTGTGCCGCGTAACCGGCAGAGAGCAACGCATAGCCAAGCATCTGTTCCGCGCCAGTCAGGTTCGGATCGAGGGTCAAGGCCTGCTTTAAGGGTGGGATAGCGGCAGAATACTGCCTATCTTCGAGCAGGGCTGCGCCTAAATTTACGAAGCCGGCGGGGAAAGTCGGCGCCAACTCCGTCACTTTCTTGAACTCGGAGATAGCGTCAGCCAATTTTCCTGCCTGCCGGTCGGCGAGGCCAGCCTTGGCATGTTCCGCGGCTTCAGGTGAAACCGCCTGCCAAGCCATATGCATGCACAAGATGAATTTCAGCAACACCTGATGTTCCCTTGTTACATTCTAGGGTGTGAAGCGCCGCGAATTTTGGCTGAGGAGCTTAGCTGCTGCAGTTCCGATCTTCCAGCCGAAGTTACCGCGAGGTTTGGATTTCATACTGCAAAACTCTCCCACTCCGAAAAAATACTTAATCGAAACGATGCCCGGCGGTGTAGCGCTACTTGATTACAATAACGACGGGTTGCTCGACATCTTCCTGGTAAATGGTGGTCACGTTTCCGGCGTCACTGGCGAACACTTCGACCGTGATAATGCGCGTTATTGGAATCGGCTTTACCGTCAAAACAAGGATGGTAGATTCACTGATGTTACTGAAACTGCAGGGCTGGCGCGTGCCGGCGACGCTAACTACGGGATGGGCGTCGCTGTCGGAGATTACGATAACGACGGCAATCCCGATCTCTTCGTCACCAGTTATGGAAAGAACATCCTATATCACAATAACGGGGACGGAACCTTTACCGACGTAACGCAAAAGGCAGGTGTTGCTGGAGGAGGGTGGAGCGTTTCAGCCGGATTTGTCGATTTTGATAACGATGGTTATCTCGATCTCTTTGTAACTCGCTATATGGATTGGAATATGGCGCATAGCAAGGCGTGCGGCGGAAGGTGGCAGACTTATTGCCCGCCTGGCGAGTTTCCTGCAACCACAAACTTGCTCTACCGCAACCGCGGCGATGGCACGTTTGAAGATGTAAGTAAGCAATCAGGTATCGCCGCACTGAAGGGACGCGCGCTGGGCGTTTCCTTTGCCGATTATGACGGCGACGGGTTCACTGACATCTTCGTTGCCAATGACGGCATGCAGCAATACTTGTTTCACAACAATGGTAACGGCACGTTCACCGAGTGCGCTCTTGATGTAGGTGCCGCGCTTTCGGCCGACGGCAAGCCTCTATCGGGCATGGGGACTGCATTTCAGGACTACGACAATGACGGGCGGCCCGACATCATGCTTACAGTGCTGCCGCGTCAGATCTACAGCCTTTATCACAACGACGGTAAGGGAATTTTCTCCACTCGTAGCCTGGAAACGGGACTCGGCTCGTCCACCGCCGGTAGTGCCGGTTGGGGGGTGGGTTTGGAGGATTTCGATAACGATGGCTGGAAGGATTTACTGGTGGCGCAAGGCCATGTTCTTGATAACGTCGAGGCGATTGACCCCTCACTTCACTATTTGGAACCGCTGCTCCTTGCCATGAACCAGAAGGGCAGCCGCTTTGTGAGCGGCGATTCCGGTGTAAGCACGCCTTTAGCTGGCCGTGGACTGGCTTTCGGAGATTTGAATAACGATGGTTGGATGGATGCAGTAATGACTGTGCTAGGTGGACCTCCGGTTGTACTGATGAACCGAGGCGGCAGCGCGCACTGGCTCAGCGTCACCCTCCGTGGCAAAAAGAGTAATCGTGATGGCCTAGGTGCACGTGTATCCGTTAACGGCCAAACCCGTTTTGCCACTACTAGCGGCAGTTATCTCTCCGCAAGTGACAAACGCCTTCATTTCGGCTTAGGCGACGCTACGACCGCCGTTGTCGAAGTTGCATGGCCTTCCGGTGTGCATCAGAAACTCACTGATGTTAAGGCGAATCAATTTCTTGAAATCACAGAGCCGGTTTGATTGTTACTATAAGGTTAACTTAACAAAACGGTGTCTTGATGCTGCTTGTCTTGGCTTACGCCATAATACTCTATTTTTGCGTTGCCATGGGCCTCTACGTGTGGGGCCACCCGCGTATGTTTTTGAAGGCCAAGTCGAACAACTTTGCCGTTAGTAGTACAAACACGCAGATCAGCCGCCACATGGCGTTCGGCGTCCAAGTAGCAAATTTTGTCTTACATGGAATGCCGGGCAGATCACACGCGCAAACGCCCTCATCGATGAAGGAGATTTATGCCGCTTCGATAAAGCGAGCGTTCGAGAAGAGTGCATATTTCATTACCACCGGTTCACCGCACTCCAGGGTTTTATACTTGCGAAACTACGCATGGTTCTACCCAACGCTGCTGGACGCTCGGACCTTTATTAACAGGCATGACGGCGACCGGCGCGTAACGCTCATAAGGCGAAGCCTCTCCATCATCTTCCGAAGTACGCGACAGCTTCCGTATTCCACCACCCTGATTCCCATCAGTCCCAGGAAATTCGTCCCGCTGAATTTCATAAGAGAGCCCTCTGATTCACTGCTTGGTGTGCTTTCAGGGGTCGAACAGCTTAGGAATGCGGCCTTCCAGGATAGTTATGGCTACCGCGACGTCCTGGAGCGCGCCGCCAGCGAGGGAGAAGTCTTATTGGAAGAGAATCGGGCCGAAATAAGCTTCCAACTGAATCACCTCATCCTTTCTCTCCGCGAGTTCGACAACGGGAATCTGAAAGTTCTTTTAATCGATCGCGATGATAACCGGTCCACCGCCACTGATACGCGCTTGGAGCGGCGACGCTTTATCGCAAACGCAAATGTATGGACGACGTTCAGGAAGGCCATAGATATGGGCATCGTTCCGGAAAGCGAGATCGAAAGACTGATCGGCCGGACACTCGATACCTATAAACAGGAGTTGCTAGCGCTTTTCGGTGAAAGAGGTTACATCGTCGACTCGCTTGAAAACCTGCGCGAAGAGGACTATCAGAATGTCAGCTTGGATTTCTGCCAAGTTCACCGCGGTTTCTGGACTTTCTCTTCATCTCGGGAGATCGAGCTATTCAGGAACACTGCCGAGATCTTTCTTCGGAACACCGAACTACAGGACGAATCTCATCGCTGTTTTCTTGTCATGGCGAACAATCCTCGCATCCAATTCCTGAAACAGATCGCGGTCGGGTCCTATCATGGGCGGACGATATGGCCGGCGTTCAATGTTGAATTTGCTGACCGATTGTTCGACCTTTCGGTCGTGACAAATGAGTCCAGATATCGAGATGCAGCTTCTGAGATATTAATCCAGCTGAAGATCTACATAGAGAGGATCGGATATTATCCGGAACTCCTGCGACCGGACGGCAGACCGTATAGAACTTGGATTTATCGTTGTGCCCGGGCCGACTCCTGGTTCCCACGTTTCTTAGGCGTTTGGGCTAAGTCTAGGGTGGGCGAATAAGCCGGTTGCTACCATCGATACCCTGCAGTTGACTTATGCCAGCTTACGTAGTCGCCACCATTCGAAATGTGCAAGATCGAAAAGCGTTGGAAGCGTATTGGGCGCATGTGGGTCCAACGTTCGAAGGCACCGGAGTAAAGCCCTTGGCAGTCTATACGCCATTCAAGCAGATGGATGGCGAAGGACCAGTCCAAGGGATGGTTGTCATCGAATTCCCTGATATGGAGACGGCCGAAAGATGGTATGACAGCCCTGGCTATCAGGCGGTCAAGAAATATCGGGAAGGGGCAGCAGATATTGATCTGATCTTCATTGAGGGTGGCATAGTGAGGGCGCCAGAGCTGCGAATGGTGCACATTTTGTGATCTGGACTTCGACCATAATGACTCAGCAGCCGTCCGTCATGTCACTTCCAAGGGAAAGCGTCCGGGACCTTGGAGAACGCGGCCCGTAGCTATGCGTGCACTCACACCCGGAGGAAGGGTCAGTTCGCCTTTGGAGCCTCGCCATTCGATCTCGATTAACCCTCCCGGAGTTGGCACGGCACCTTGTACCCACGCCAAACCGCATGGTTGTGGTCCGACGGTGCAGAGGCTGTATCCCGGTTCTATCGGCTCCACTCCCAACACGCCGCGTGAGAGTGCCATCACTGGCGCGGCGCCAGCCCAGGCATGACACAAACTAGTTGCGTATTTCCGACCGTACATGCCGAGTTGCGCGTTGGCGTCTTTTCCACCGTCGATGTCTTCAAAAAAACGCCGATAACCACTCTGAATTAAAGGCAGCCATGCGGATTTCAGCCTGCGAATCGCGTCCTGGGTGCGGCCCGCTTTCGCATAAGCGGTTAGTTCCACCACCTGACTCAGGCTGTAATGCGCAGAGCGCTTGGATTCGTCATTCAAGAATCGAAAAGATACCGTCATACTCCTCAGGCTTCGCAATGTCACAAGCAATTGCGAAGGCTTGGGCGAACGAGGTCGGCCGTAAATCCAACTTTCCTTTCGCATCAAAGCCGTTCGAATAGAGGCCTTCCTCTGGGCGCCAAAAAGTTTCGCGAATGGAGGCACGCAGTCGCGCAGCTGCCGTAGAATACTTTGTCTCGGCAGACTCGTCCTTCCAGCCTCGGGCCAACCTCGCAGCAGCAGCAAAGGTGGCGGCCAGTAGCATCTGTCCGTAGGCGGGTGCTCCATGACCGTCGGGACCACCTTGAGTAGGAGCAGACCAATCGGGAAAGAAGCCGTAGGGTTCGACTTTCGCAGCGTCCACGAAACCACGCTCATTCTGCAGCGATAAATAGAACTGCAGAATGTCTTCAATCCGGTCGCGAAACATGCGTGAAAATGTGGCATCGCCTCGAACAAGGAACTCCCGCTCGAAGCCGATGACGTCATACATGGGCGAGTCGATAATACCTACATCACGGATCGATGGATGCTCTGGCATCGTTTCGGCAATCAGAGTTTGTCGAGACAGATCTGCATCAAAGAACACGCGCTCGTAAGCGTCTAGCGTCAACGGTCCGTCGTGCCACAACAGTCCGTCGCGACGGATTCCGTCCAAGTAAAAATCGTGCATGTTGGATCGGAGGGTTGCCACTGCCGTCGTCCAAATGGCATTCAGATCTTTATCGCTCGACTCAAAACGGCCTTTCTCTTTTACCGGCCACAGACTCGCGTCGAATTGCACCTTTGATAATTGCGCCTGACCCGAAGTGGAAAAGCGAGCGAAGCGCAACGCGCGCTGTGGCAGGACGATGCTCGTAGCCTGGCTTGCTAATCGCACGGGTGCCAGCGGATACTGTTCGAAACTATCAACGTCCGGATCGTTAGCCTCCGCGACCGACTCTCCTACTTCTACTGTGAGTTCGCCTTCGCCGCGAGCCTCAAACCGCAACGCTCCGATCTCTGTTTCAAGAAAGTCGAGCAGCACTCCATGGCCAGGATCAAGCGAGTAGCTGTCGCGAGGTGCGCCTGCCGGTTCTGTCACTGCATGAACAGGCAAGCTAACCACAACCTCGCGCTCTCTATCTGGTAGTTGCTGTGGATCATCGCCTCCACCAGTTTCAGCTAATACCCAGTGTTCGCCGTCAAGGCTGGCTTCCCACGTGGGACCGGTAGAGAATTCTCCGCCTTCAAGTAACAAACAGGGAAGACTCTGGGCGAAATCGATTTGCACTGCAATGACGGATTCGCCGGTGTGAATGACACCTTGACGGCTGGTGATGTCTCCGCCGCGCCCACCGATTATCACGCGCACTCGTCCGACCGGTGCGGCCCAGCGTAAAGAAATGTCTCGATCGGCGGTTCCGGATTTTCGGAAGTAAGCCTCAGTGACGGGCTGCCGGAAGTTGGCCGGATAACCAACGTAATGGCACCGGTTCATAGCCAGGCGTACGCGCCGCAAGTGTCGATAGGCGGCGAGTTGGCCGGGATACCAGATCCATTGCGCCTTCCACTGTTGGACTTGGCTCTCAGGAGTGGCGCTATGAAGCTGTGCAGCAACGACGCTGGCGCCACTCACTAAAAGAAACTCGCGACGGTTGGCGTTCATCCGGGGTTCACTATAGCAGACGGATCGCTACTGCAGCCTCTTAATGCAGCCTCTCAACGAGCATGCTAAACGCCGAAAATTCACGATAATATTGAGGCTGTTTTACATGAAAAGGTGAATAGCGAGCAAACCAAATGAATGCCTCGACTGAAATGACGGAAGAACAACCAGACGTCGTACTCATTGGCGCTGGAATCATGAGCGCCACCTTGGCGGTTCTGCTGAAGGAGTTGCAGCCCAGTTTAAAGGTTGTGATTTTCGAGAAGTTAGACAGTGCGGCGCAAGAAAGCTCCAACGCCTGGAACAATGCGGGTACAGGCCACGCGGCGCTGTGTGAACTAAACTATACGCCGGAGAGAATCGATGGAAGCATTGACATCTCAAAGGCTCTGGAAGTGAATGCAGAGTTTGACCTTTCGCGGCAGTTTTGGTCCTACTTGGTTCATAAAGGAGCGATCAAGAATCCGCAATCCTTTATTCATCCGGTTCCGCATTGCAGTTTCGTTCGCGGATCAGAAAATTGCGCGTTTCTCGAAAAGCGCTTCCATGCTCTCTCAAGTCATCACGCATATCAGGAGATGGAATACTCGGATGATAAGAAACAAATTGGGGAGTGGTTTCCACTTGTCATGGAAGGTCGCGATCCCGGCGAAAAAGTAGCTGCGACGCGAAACCGAATCGGCACCGACGTGGACTATGGCGCCTTGACTAACGATCTTCTTGATTCACTGAGCGATCAGCCCGGGTTTTCCATCCACTTCTCCCAGCGCGTGCAAGACCTGCGCCGAGATAGGGATCGATGGAGTGTCCATGTAAGAGACGAAAAGACCGGATCGCACCGAGACGTGGAAGCCAAATTTGTTTTCATCGGCGCGGGCGGCGGATCATTACCGCTATTACAGAAATCGGGTATTCCTGAAGGCCATGGCTATGCCGGGTTTCCAGTAAGCGGAATCTGGCTGCGCTGCGATAACTCCGCCATCGCCAATCAGCATGATGCCAAGGTCTACGGTAAGGCCTCGGTTGGATCGCCTCCGATGTCAGTGCCGCATCTAGATAGGCGTCACGTGGCAGGGAAGATTTCTTTGCTCTTTGGCCCTTATGCCGGTTTCTCGACGAAGTTCCTTAAACACGGATCGTATTTAGATCTCTTCGGCTCAATAGATCCAGAAAATATTCTGCCGATGTTAGCCGTTGGTCGAGACAACGTGTCTCTTACGGAGTACCTGATCGGCCAAGTTCTGGAATCATCGGAACAACGATTGGCGGCCCTTCGCGAGTATTTTCCGAACGCGAACGAGTCGGATTGGAAGGTTGAGGTGGCCGGTCAACGTGTGCAGATTATTAAAAAAGACCCGGTGCATGGGGGCGTTTTGCAGTTCGGTACGGAACTTGTAACTGCTGCCGACGGTAGCTTGACCGCCATGCTGGGGGCTTCTCCTGGCGCTTCTACCGCGGTCTCGATCATGATCAAAGTGATCGAACGCTGCTTTGGAGAACAGTTGAAGCATGCTTGGCTCAATAAGTTGCAGCAGATGATACCGTCCTATGGTCATTCGCTTGCCGATGAGCCGGATCTTTTGAGAAGAGTACGCACCGAAACCGCGGCAATATTGAACATTAACGACATGACAAAGAAGAAGAGCGCTTCACAATGATTCGGGCTTATCGTCTTTATACAGGGTCGGACGGAAATTCTCACGTGGAGCAGGGTAGCGTCAGCGGCGGCGAATTGGTTCAAGCGGAATCCATTTTGTTCAAGGAAACGCCGCCTCACTCTGCGTTGGACTGGCACGATGCTCCTACCCCTCAGTACGTGATTACGCTGGCTGGTGTGCTGGAGTTCACAACGCGAGGCGGCGAAACGTTCATTATTCATCCGGGCGAAATATTGCTCGCAGAGGATCACATTGGCACCGGTCATAAGTGGCGTTTAACGAATGGCGAGCCGTGGAAGCGGGCTTACGTGGTCTTCAAACAGGCAGCGAATACTCATTTTGTCCCGGAACCGAGGTGAACCTGGAAGCAAGCAAGTTTGCAAGGGTGCTTCGCTGGCCGCCTGGAATTTGGCATCCTAGAGGCATGAAAGCAGATCATGTGGAAATTTCCCGCGATGAACAAGCCAACCGCTGGCTGATTAAAATTCAAGTTGGTGAGGAGGTCATTCGCCGGCCTTGCCATGAGTCAAAGGATGCGGATAAGGAAACCTTACGCAATGCGGCAATCAAGACCGCTGCGGATGAAGGATACGAAGTGGATCCTTTAAATATCGATTTCTCTTGAAGACGGATTTTTTGGACCGGATCGGCAGGTATTGCCTCAGCCTGCTCCCTGGCTGGCAACAGGCACGGGAGTTGCCGATTGCGCATAGCCGGCCACATTGAGCTTTCGGACGAACATATGCGTCCCATCCGTTGCGTAAAGGAATTCCAAATTTCGGCCACCGAAGCATAGGCTGCGCACTGGTCCGGAGGGTGACGGCAGAGGTAGGATGGCTCGCACACGGCCGTTCTGATCGCAAACTTGAATGCCCGTGCTGGTTGCCACATACAGGTTGCCGTGCATATCCACTGCTAGATCCTGCGCCCCGCTTTCGTTCGGAATGTCAGTCATGTGTAGCCAGTAAAATCGCTGCTTACCAATGAAGGAGCCGTCAGGCCGCACCACGTAGCTATAAACCCATTGCGTGGTCCTTTCCGCGGCATAGAACAGAGCGCCATCCGGCGAGAATGCGATACCCGAGGAAGAGAGTAGACCTTCATCCATCAGATTTTTCACACCATCCTTAATTCGCCAGATTCGGCTTGGCATATCGCTGTGTGCACCCGGTTCACTCACGAAAAGCTGTCCCTGATTTGTGACCACAATGCCATGTCCTGCGATGCCGCTAACGAGGGTATGAACTTTACCTTGCGGACTGATCGCAACAACTTTTTTCGCTTCACCCATTGCGGCGTAGAGCGTGCCGTCGGGGCCGAAGGCTTGCCCATCAATAGCGCCGGCATTCGCCACAAAAATTGACGGCTTGCCATCGCTTCCGATCCGATAAATGCTTCCGGCAGCCACGCTGCTTAGGTAGACATCACCCTTCGCATCGGCGGCAAGGCTTGTGGCACCTTCAAAGACTTGCGGTAACTCGTGCCAAGTCTCTTCAGGCAATGTGATTTCCTTCAACGTGCTGTTCTGCGATACGCCGCTTTTGATCGGCGATGGATAGTCGCGCCACAGCCAGCGCATCACATCCGGGAAAATTATCTGCCCGGGCCGGCCATCATGTCCATGTGTGCCCCAAGCATGAGCCACGTCATAGCCGGCGAATGTCAGCGCCGAATTCATATTCAGATTTGCGTCATACCAGGAACCGAAGAGCGGATTCCAAGCATCTTCAGACCCGTCTTCCAGGAATATGCGAATCGGCCTGGGATCAGTCTTACGAATCAGGACAGGATACTCGTTACCACCGCGCATGGAGACAAACGTTCCAATAACAGAATAGACGCGCGTGAATTGGTCGGGACGCCTCCAGGCCAGAGTGAATGCACCGATACCGCCCGTACTGCCTCCGGTAGTGGCATGATCGTTGCCACTGGTTGAGAGTTTGATAGCGCGCCCATCGCGTGTCTTCAGCTTCTGTACCGCCGGCAATAACTCGTTAAGTACGAAGTCAGGAAAATGATCGTTCATGCTATCGAATTCATAGGAGCGATTGAAACGGTAGGCTTGGCGTTTTGACGTTCCCGCCGGGTCTTTCCAAATTGTTCCCGAAACGATACCCACTCCAATCATCACCGGCACCTCCTTCCTGGCAATGAGATTGTCAAGCACAGTCGCTTCAGCAATGCCAAGACCGTCGGGCTTGACCAGGAGACAGGCTGGACTGGCCGGATTATATTCCGCCGGCACATAGACTTCAAAACGGTTTTCGGTGCCAGGATAGATTTTTGAATTTGTCAGCGAGCCCTCAATCAATTCGCCATGGGGAGCGTTGGCGTCTGCGCGGCTTTCCGCCGGAGGAACCGAAAGTGTCAGTTCCTGCTGAATCTTTTTAACCAGCGCCTCTGAGTCGATTGGAGCCGGCGCTTGCGCACGAGCGGACCAAAATCCGAGCAAAAGCCAGATGAAGAGCAGATTAGAACGACGCCGGTCATGCATGACCAAGCATAAAACGGTTAGCGACGGCGGCGACATTACGGATTGATAACTGATTTGCTGCACCCGTGCGAGCCAAATCACTTTTCACCGTTGTTATCGAAGATCTGGAAACTTTCCGTCAGAACCGCCGTCCAATTTGCGCCATGGCGAATCTAAACATCTTTCGTACCGCCGAAGAAGAGGCGCAAGCGGTCCGAACACTCGACCTGAATCTCTACCAAATGTTTTTCGACCTGACGTCGATTGTGGACCCGACGCCGATCTCACCCGCGGCCGGTCTGGCTTTTTCCATTGCTCGCCGCGATTGGGTCGGTTCGCTGTTAAGCGGCGCCAGTTTGATCCCCTTCGTCGGTGAAATCGCGCGCTTCGGAAAGTTAGCCAAGATCATCAAGACACTGGAAGAATCCATTGAACTGGCGAGTAAATCCGAAAAAGCGGCTGAGCTACTGAAGCCCGCAATGCAAAACTTGTCGCAAATATTGGATATGCTGCCCACCAGCGCGGGTCCTGAAGTTGCGCGGCTGCGCCAGATGGTGGACGAGTTTCTGCGTAAGAACGGTCTGGCCAAAATCGCCACGGAATTACCGGATATCAGCAAACAGTTCAAATTTCGGATGTTCGAAGAGCGGGGCTATCGCTACGAAGAACTTTCAGGCCGCCTTGGCGTTCCTGGCAAAGTGAAGCAACACCGCAGCACGTATTCGCAGCGGCAAGTGGCTGGTGGCACGGGTGATGACGCAGGCCACAGAATTGCCAACGAATTCGGCGCGCCTGGCGGCCGAGAAAACCTGAGCCCGCAAAACTGGATTCAAAACCGAGGCGGCACCTACAGGGACCTTGAGATAGATTGGGGCAACAAGCTACGCAACGGAACCGGTATCGAAGTCAAGGTGCAAGATGTTTTCAAATCGGGAGAGGACAGGGCATTCCTGCGCAAGGTGGAATGGACTGAGACCAGTCCCACTGGAAACGTTACCCAAAGATCGCTCGATTTTATGAACAGTCAAACGCCAGCAAGTCGGCTTAATCGAGATATGCCGGCTACGGTGCCGCCAGGGACTTCGGCCGACATACTTCCTTTTAAGCGGCCGTAAACACATACTCCATCAGACTACTGCCGTCGGCAAGTGAACTGTCGGCGATAATACTGTATTACAGGAGACACCATAGATGCGTTTGTTCGGAGCAGCATTTGCCGCTGTTGCGCCACTTCTGCTTAGTGCCGGCTACCTATCGGCACAAGGCATTCCGGAAAGGGTCAAGGCGGGCGAAGATTCCATCAACGCGGAAAACATTCGCGCGCATGTGAAGTTCTTGTCGGACGATCTGATGGAAGGCAGGGGCCCCGGTTTGCGCGGCAGCGAACTGGCCGCGAAATATATTGCGACCCAATTTGCGCTTTATGGATTGAAGCCCGCCGGCGACGATGGATCCTACTTGCAGCAGATCAACTTTGTGGGCATGAAGGCGATTCCGGCCGAGACTAGCTTTACCTTGGTATCGCCGAACGGCGGCCCCATTAATCTTGCGTATGGCGACGACTACACAGTCAGTAATCAGACTCTGACGCCGACAGTGGATATTGATGCTCCGATTGTATTTATCGGGTACGGAGTGACAGCCCCGGAGTTTGGTTGGAACGATTACACCGGAGTGGATGTCAAGGGAAAGGTGATTTTGTGTATCGTTGGTGACCCTCCTTCCGATGATCCGAAGTTTTTCGGCGGTAAGGCACTGACTTATTACGGGCGCTGGACGTACAAGTTTGAGCAAGCTGCTCGCATGGGCGCGGTGGGCGCGTTGATTATTCATCGTACTGACTTGGCTAGCTACGGATGGGACGTCGTGAAAAACTCGTCCACGAGTGAAAAGACTTACCTGCGCGACGATAAGAATCCGCATTTGGAAGCCGCGAGTTGGATTCAATTGGAAGTGGCGCGAAAACTGTTTGCCGCCAGCGGAATGAATCTCGATACCGAGATGACAGCGGCGGGCAAGCGCGGGTTCAAGTCTGTTGAGTTGCCGTTACGCCTTAAAGCGCACGTGGCGAGTACAGTTCGGCCCTTTCAATCGGCGAACGTCGTGGGCATTCTGCCCGGAACAAACCAGGGGAAGCCCGATCAGGCCGTTTTATACACGGCGCATTACGATCATTTGGGGTTCGTGGCCGGGATGGCGGGCGACAACATCTATAACGGCGCCGCCGATAATGCCACTGGCTGCGGCATGCTTCTGGAGATGGCCCGCGCCTGGACACAAAGCAATATTCGGCCGCCGCACTCCGTTATTTTCGCGTCTGTCACGGCAGAAGAACAAGGCTTGTTGGGATCTGAATACCTAGGGCAACATCCGCCCATACCTGCCAGCCAGATTGCGCTGGATATTAACTACGACATGATTCTGCCTATCGGCGTTCCGCGGCAAGTGAATCTTAATGGCGCAGAGCGGACGACTTTTTTCCCCACTGTACAGGCAACAGCAAAGCGATTCGGTTTAACGATTGTTCCCGATCCGCGCCCCGAGGCGGGCAGTTATTACCGTTCCGACCATTTCAGCCTCTCGCGCGTCGGCATTCCAGCGTTCTCCGTGGATCCCGGTGTTCTGTTTGAAGGGCATGATGAAGCCTGGGGTGAAAAACAGATGAATGACTTTGTGGCGCACGACTATCACAACTTCAGCGATAACTACCACGCCGACTGGGACTTTGGCGGCAATGCAAAGCTGGATCGGTTCGGCATGGAACTTGGTTGGCAAGCTATAAGCGCGCCAGCGAGCATTCAGTGGCGGCCAGGCGACGAGTTTGAGGCAGCGCGTAAAGCGAGTTCGAAGTAGAGTTTGACGCGAAAGTGAAGTGATGCCGGGCACGAAGAAATAGACAAGAACCCGTTTATACTGTAGCGGGAGTAACATGCCCAGATCTGGCATCGGCCGCAGAACTCTGCTCGAAATGGTCGGGATGGCTGCGATATCGCGTATAGCTGCCGCCGGACAACCAAGCGGACCTAAGCCTGCAAATAAGATAGTGCTGGTCACCCTGGGTGGCATGCGTCGAGAAGAGACATTCTCCACGCAGGGAATCGTAAATATTCCGCATTTGTATCGAGACCTGCTTCCGCAATCGCTGTTTTATCCGCAAACATGGAACGATGGAGTGACCGCGCATTTCAACACCATCTCCAGCATTTTGACGGGTGTTTGGCAGCACGTCGATGACTGGGGCAGGGAACCGGCAGCGCATCCGACGTTGTTCAATTATGTGCAGGATCAACTTGGTGTTAAGCCGGTTGAGACTTGGGTGGTCACAAGCAACAAGGCTCTCACCGCCAATATCGGGCCGGGCGCCAACGTCATCCTTTCCAAGCAACTGTTGGTGGAGGCGGTGGAACGGATCATCACGGGGCCCACTTCGCGGCAGCTTGATCGTGAGATGCTGCTTGACGAATTGACTGCGGTAATGCAGGACGATTATGAGCGCATCGGTTGGAACGTCGCCACGCCCTCAGCCATCATGGACCCGGAACTGAAAAAGGCATTCATGGCGGCGCTGGTGGAGTTCATCCATGGTCCCGATGGGCCGACAAGGGGCGACGAACTGACTTGCTTCGTGGCTCGGGAAGTTCTTCGTCGCGTAGCGCCAACGGTGCTGATGATTAATCTCTCCGATATGGAGGTGGCGCACTCCGGCACTTACTCGCTGTATCTTGGGGGTATCCGCACGGCGGACCGGCTCGTCTATGAGCTATGGGAATTCCTGCAATCGCTTCCGGCATACAAGGACAAAGTCACGATGGTGGTTATGTCGGAGTTTGGCCGCGATCCCGACGGCTCCAGCACCAACGGGTTTTTCAATCACCGGTCGAACACGGTAGGTAATCGGTGCACTTGGATGATGGCGCTCGGCCGAGCGGTAGCTCAACCCGCAGTTATTGAACGACCAGTCCGGCAGATCTCGGTGGCGCCTACGCTGGCTGGTCTCTTGGGAGTGAGTTGCCGCCAATCGGCGATCGGGCCGCTGGCAGAGTTCAGGATATAGCTATGGCTGAGGTTCCACGCGAGCTACTTGCCAAACTGCCCATAACATTTGTGCCCGCTCTAAACGACCAAATGCGCAATTTGGATTCGCTGTTTCCCGCCGAGCAGAGATCCATCACTGGGCAAGTTGATTGGCTCAGCCGTCTTCCGGAGACGCGGTTTCACGAACTCTTCGATCCGCTGAAGCAACTCGAAGGCAAGATGGAGTTGCCCAATTGGAACCTCAACTCCGAACGCCTGAGCATTCGGGACACCGGGATTTTGATGCGCTCGCCGCACTATCCGGAATGGCGCGCGCAAGTGGCACAAATCTTCAACCAGATTGATGCCGGGGTGGCTTCCGAACGCAAAACGGCACCAGCCAACAGGCTATTGGTCTGCATGCTCCCGGCTGGACTCGCGGCTTCCTCAAACCCTGTCTGGCCGCGCATCGAGAAGCTAGGTCGATGGATCCCGCTTGAGAAGCCGTTTGTAGAAATGTTAGAACCGCTTGCCAGTGCGGTGGTGGCACGCCGATCTGGAGCAGGGCTCGAACCTATTGAGCAGACCTGGGTGCTGGAGTACAATTCGCGCCTGACGAAAGTGGGCAACCAGGCTTCGTCTGGCATGCTTTCATTCGATGAACTGGGACCGGTTCGACGCGAATTCCTGAATCGGTTAAATGCGATACATAAGGATTTGCACTCGCTGGATGCTGTTTTTGACGATCTGCGCCGGATGGACTTTCTGAAACTGCTGCCCGAAGGAATGCAACGCGAAGCCCGCATCCCCGAATTCATTCGCCAGTTATTCTTAAGTGGCAATGGCTCCATGTTGTTCGGCAATTCTTTTGTGCAATGGGGAGCGGCAGAGGTAATTCGGCGCGTGCAGCCACAGGCTCTATTCTGCTGTTTTGGAATTCGCCCTAAGCTCAAGCCTTTCAGCAGCGTGGTGCTTTTTGAGGATCAGAACCGTGCCAATCCAGTGGCAGACCAGCCGGATCCCGAAGGTTCGCTGATCGATGCGCGCTTCCTGACGGAATACATTTATCTAAGCGCCAGTCAGCACGAAACTTTTGCCGGCCGCACCGTCTACCTGTTTGCCGTTCCTGAGTGGAATAAGGTGCTGCTCTTGTCGCCTGCCGCGTTTTCCATTTCCGACGGCGTCCGTGTTGCCGCTTCGGAGCTGTGCACAAAAGTTACAAATTGGCTGACTTAAAGCTCGCTGCTAAAACCAGAAGTCATCGCTCAGATACTTCGCCGCACCGTCACACGCAATAGTGACAATAGCGCCCTCACGCTTTTGCGCGATGAGTTGCTGCGCTAGTTTGCGCGCGGCCACCACGTTTCCGGCAGCCGAAATGCCAACCAGCAGACCCTCCTCACGCGCCAATCGCCTCGCCATTTCGTGGCAATCTTCGGTGTCAATCCATAGGTTGCCTTCGGCAAGGGAGGCATCATAGATGCCGGGTACGATAGACACGGGCAAGTGCTTCGTTCCCTCAATGCCATGCAACGGAGTTGACGGCTGTGCAGACCAGCATTCGATAGCGGGATTCTCGTGTTTTAACCGTCGGCTGGTCCCCACAAACGTGCCGGTTGTTCCGAGTAAAGCGACGAAGTGCGTTACGCGGCCTGAAGTCTGATGCAGAATTTCCGGACCTGTCGTCTTAAAGTGCGCTTGCCAATTCGCATCGTTGTTGTATTGGTCAGCGTAGAAGTAGGCGTCAGGATCTTCGGAATAGATTTCGCGAACACGTCGAAATGCGCCGTCAGAACCCGCGCTCGGATCGGTAATGATTAGCTTTGCTCCCAGCGCTTTCAGAATCCGCTTGCGCTCGATGCTTGCGTTGTCGGGCAAACATAATGCCACCGGATACCCTTTTGCGGCGCCAATCATTGCATAGGCGATGCCAGTGTTTCCGCTTGTCGCATCCAGAATTGTTTTCTGATGTGTTAATCGCCCGGAACGCTCGCCTTCCTCAATGATGTTTAAAGCCGGCCGGTCTTTCACAGACCCACCCGGATTGAAAAATTCCAGCTTGGTCCAGACTTCCACGCCGGGCAGATCTGCGCATGAGGCTTGCAGACGCACTAGCGGTGTGTTGCCAATGTGATCTAGCAAGTATGGTTTCAGATTCACAAAAACTAGATTGTAAATGATTGGCGCAAGTCCCGTAGCGGGCGACTGGTTGCCGTCTTTGCTACGCCATCAATTTAGGAAATTCATCCGTCCAGTGAGACTCGACGACTATCGGCACAATCTCCGCTGGGATCGAACAAAAGGCGCACGAGTTTCGGTTACGCGAGCGTTCGAGTCCGATCAGCGGAGATCTGGCTTCACTATTTCTGATATTGCCTATTCAACACCCTGCGTCAACGGCAAGTCTCGCGACGATCCTCCAGCGCTTAGAGTGCGCTCACCGGCTGTTCTCACCCACTTGCCTTCCGTCGTCGACCAATACTGCATCTGCCGCAGTGCAACATGCAAACTGACGGTCTTCGTCTCGCCCGCTCTCAGGTGAACGCGATCAAATGCAACAAGTGCGCGCATTGGAAACTGCACGTCCTGCGGCACCTCTTTTGGCGCGCCCAGATACACTTGCGGCACGTCGTCGGAATCCATTGTTCCCGTGTTCTTCACTTGCAAGCGAACGTCTAAACCGCCGTCGGAAGCCTTGATCGTTTTCAATCCGGAGTATTGAAACGTGGTGTAGCTCAATCCGTAGCCAAAGGCAAACAGCGGTTCGATGTTCTGTTTATCAAACCAACGGTATCCGACATTTACGCCTTCGCTATAGGTCGTCTTCTTGTCCACACCTTTCTTGCTGCGCTCCGGATATTTCGGATCGGTAGCTGGATAATCTTCCAGCCGTTTCCCCCAAGTCATAGGAAGTCTCCCTGCCGGACTTACTTTTCCTAGCAGAACGTCGGCAGTCGCCCAGCCGCCTTCGTCTCCCGGCCACCACATCTCCAACACAGACTTCACATTGTTGAGCCAGGGCAACTCCACCGGCTGACTGGTGTTCAACACAACGACGGTATTTGGATTCACCGCCGCTACTTCTTCCACCAGCTTGTTCTGGTCACCCGGCAAACCGAATACGGGATTCTGGCGCGTCCAAACAAATACGATGGCTTTGCTGGCCCTTTTTGCTGCCGCGATGGCCGCGTCATGATCTGCCGCGCGCTTTTCCGGCGTGTACCAGTTCAGGCGAAGCTGTACCGGCGCTCCGGAAGTATCAGGCGTGATGTTGATCTCAATCGCATGTGGTGCCGCCGTCAACTCGATGGCGCGGCGAACATTGTCTAGACCGTCGGAGGTAGGAACCACGTTGTCCTGGTTAGCCTGTAGAATGTCGCCATGCACGCCCCCCTGCATTGCTCCAGTGCGCAAGAGTTTCTTCCCGTCGATGGACATCACCGCGTTCGTGCCCAAGGCCTGCAGGTATAGCCAATAAGTACCGGCTTGTGACGGTGTAAGACTCCCTTTCCATGTGATTGTTGCGTTGGCCGGCAACGCTGTTCCATTTTTCACAGTGAAATTAATCTCGGAGTCGGCCTTCTCCGAACCGTTGGCCGTCTGCACAAGTCCCGGCTTGCCGTCGTGACTCAACAAAGATGCCGGAACTGTCTCGCCCGTCATGTCGTCTGCTACCGCGAACTGGACGTTGGTGTTGCCCGAAATCTTCTTAATGGCTGACAGCGGACCCACCATGCGCGACGCCAGTCCGACAGAACGTTCGCCGCTCATGCCAATGGAGTCCACTTGGCCTGCCGTCGGCCCGATGAATACAACAGAATTCAAGTCAGTGCTTGTCAATGGCAGCACGGGCCCGTCATTCTTTAGAAGCACCGCCGCGTCCTCACCGGTCTTGCGGACAACCTCAGCGTTCTCCTCAACCGGTTCGGCGGTGATGTTGTGCTTCTGCTCACCGTCCATGTAGCCAAAGCGCACAATTTGCAACAGGACGTGGCCGGCGGCCTTTGTAATCACGTCTTCTCTCACGGTCCCGTTCTTTAGCGCCTCCTTCATTCGTTCCGGGCTGGTCTGCGTACCGAAATCGCCCATATCCATTGGTTGCGGGCGCGGTTCTTCCGGAAGCGACCCGAAGAAACTTTCCATCATGTCGCTCATGGCGTTTGCCGGGGGTGCAGGCGGAAGCGGCTTCAGATCGAAGAATGAGGGCAGCGCCAACAAAGCCCCGGGCCACGCTTCGCCCGGCATCTCCATATCCAAGCCTGCGTTAATAAAGCCAACTCCATGCACCGCGCCCCAATCCGAAGTCACAAAGCCGCTGAATCCTACCTGGTCACGCAGCATCGTCATTAGCGAATCTTTGTTGCCACAGGAAAATGTTCCATTCAAATGGTTGTACGAGCACATCATCGAAGCAACGCCCGCCTTTGCCGCCGCTTCAAACGGTGCCAGATAAACTTCGTGCAGTGTTTGATCGTCAACGAAAATGTTTCCCGAATCCGAATCATAGGCAATGTAGTGTTTTATTTGCGCCATGACATGCTGCGCCTGAATGCCTTTGACCTCGGCCACACCCATCATGGACGTAAGAAACGGGTCTTCACCGAACGTGTTATAGCCGCGACCGAATTCCAAATCTCGATCAATATTGACAAAAGGCTGAAGTGCGACGTCGATGCCCAGTGCCCGAGCCTGCCGCCCGATCGCCGCACCGTTATCCTCCGCGTCTTTCAGACTGAACGTAGCTGCCACGCCCATAGTGGCTGTCTCGCCAAGTGCAGGGTGCCGTGTCAGTACGCCTGGAGGTCCATCGGCAAACCGCAACCCCGGAATACCTAAACGCGGGACACCAGTCAGGTACCCGGCCTGTCCCTGATAGACCTTGGGATCTTCGGCTGCGCCGTGGATGAGCGAAAGCTTTTCCTCAATCGTCATCTGCTGGAGCAGGGCATCCACGCGTTTATTGCCAGTTACTGCACGGGGAGGTGCCTTCTGCGTCAATTGCCCCATCATCATCGCGCTGACAAAGAGCAACACAAACGTTGGTTTCATGCTTTGGCCTTTCGCCTACACCAACAACACTATGGGTAATTGGCCTATTTGTCAGTGATGGAAGCCACTAAGGTATGGCTCGGAGCTGCCGTAATCAGATGCCAAATGCGTGGCGCAACGACTGTCTTGCGGTGCCCACTGCTTCGATTGCTGGTTTCGAACCGTCTTCACGTTCCTCTTCCGCAATCAGCCAGCCAGACCAACTCACTTCGGCAACCGCCTTCGCCACGCAAGCAAGCGGAAATTCACCCTGTCCGAGCGGAACTTGATGCCCGCTTTTGAAATCGCGCAAATGAATGCCCGCGATTCGGGTCGAATGCTTGCGAATAAACTCTGCGGCATCGATGTTTGCTCGATAAGCGTGCCCTGCATCGAACAAAAGCGACACAAGTGTTGGGTCCGTTTCGCTGAGCAACGTCGCAATTTCAGGATTCACGCCAATTAGCTCTGCGCTGTGATTGTGATAAGCGAGTTCAAGCCCCAATGGTTGAATTTGACCTGCAATTTCGTTCAGCGCGTTCGCTTTGATCATTCGGGCGTGTTCATGAGCAGGAGCGCCGCTCACGATCAAGCGTTCTGAACCAATACTGGACGCTGCTGCGGCAATGTCTAGCATAAATTCAATGGGCGGAAGCTTAGTTTCAGCATCGTATTGCTGAAGAAAGATGTGGACTCCTAGTAGGGTTAGCTCTCGTGCTGCGGATACCAACCTATCCCGTTTTTCTGTTTCGCGCGGTATATTTCGAAAGCTTGTCTCGAACCCGCTGAATCCAAGTTCATCAATCTCACGCAATGCTTGGAAGAGTGTGTCAGGTCTCTCAGGATCTATAGACCAAGCGTTTGTTTGACAGCCTAGTTGTAGCCTCGAACCAGATGTTTTGGAGATCTCCATCTTTGTACTCGAATCCTATCAACATGATAGACTCTGACCAGAGGATGTCAGCAGCCAAGGCAACAAAGGCACTTGATGGGCGGCCGCCAGCATCTTCGCAGGCGCTTAACGGCCGCTGGCATATCTTGGCGCTGCTGACGGCCGTAACGGTCATCAATTTTGTTGATCGTCAAACGCTTTCTGTGCTCGCGCCAAAAATCCGTGAAGCCTTTCACCTTTCGCACGAAGCCTATGGACGCATCGTTGCCGCGTTTCAGTTCGGCATGATGTCCGGCGAGTTTCCGATGGGGTGGCTAATGGACCGCTGGGGTGTGCGAATCGGACTCAGTTTTGCAGTGCTTTGGTGGTCCCTCGCCACTGGTTTGCACGGACTCGCACGTTCGGGACTGAATCTAGGCTTTCTACGTTTTTGGATGGGTACCGGCGAGTGCGGTAATTTTTCAGGCGGCGTGAAGACCGTTCGCGAATGGTTTCCAAAAACCGAACGAGCATTTGCTATCGGAATCTTCAACGGCGGGTCTATGATCGGCTCTATTATCGCGCCACCTCTTGTAGTGTTTCTGGCGCATCGCTACGGATTTCTTTATGCGTTCGTCGTGCCGGCGGTTTGTGGCGTCTGTTGGGTGCCGCTTTGGTGGAAACTTCATGTGTCGCTTATCAAGACCCAGCCTTCAGACACTTTGTCTTCGCCTGGGGATTCAAACCAAAGCAGTCGCGAACTCTTGCGACACAGACAAGTATGGTCTGTTATGGCATGCCGGTTTCTTGTAGGCCCCGTTCTACAGTTCTACTGGTATTGGACTCCTGACTATCTTTATACGGTGCGAGGCATGAGCCTCGCCTCCATTGGCGCACTCAGTTGGATTCCATTCTTGATGGGTGACTTGGGTAGCGTTTCCGGCGGTTGGGTAGCTGGGTTACTGCTAAAGCGTAACTTTAGCACTAAACAAGCGCGTCAGATCACCATGTACGCTGGTGCCATTCTGTGTCTGGCGAGCTTTGCCGTTTACTTCGTTCCAACCATGCCGCAGGCCTTGGCTGTAATTGGCATTGTCCTTTTCGGCCACACCTTTCTTTCTGCAAACATGTTCGCCGCGGTAACAGATATGTTGCCGGACGAGGCTGTGGGCCGGGCTACAGGACTGCATGGAATTTGCGGAGGCTTGTCTGGATTATTATTTCCCCTGTTGACAGGATTTCTTGTGGACCACGTTTCCTACTCTCCGGTATTTGCTCTTGCCGCTATCATGCCTCTGGCTGGCACAATCGCTTTATTTGCGATCAGTAAGGGGCTCCAACCAATTCCGCTAACAAACAATTTCATCAACGGTTCTAACTAAACAATGAAACTCTTCTGGTTTATTCCGACACAGGGTGACGGCCGTTATCTGGGCACTACCCATCTTATGCGCCAAACGGACCATGGTTATTTGAAACAGATAGCGCAGGCCGCGGACCAGCTTGGCTACGAAGGCGTTTTGCTTCCGACGGGTAACTCATGTGAGGACGCCTGGGTTGTAGCGTCAACACTTGTGCCAGTTACTAAGCGCTTGAAGTTTCTGGTGGCTGTACGGCCTGCCGTTATGTCTCCTACATTGTCTGCGCGCATGGCTGCTACCTTCGACCGCTTCTCCGACGGACGTCTCCTTATCAACGTAGTTACCGGCGGAGATCCCGAAGAAGCGAAAGGCGATGGAATCTTTCTGTCGCATGATGAACGCTATGAAGTAACGGATGAATTTCTGACGATTTGGCGTGAGTGCATGTCCGGCAAACGCACAACGTTCAAAGGTAAGCACCTGCAAGTAGACGGGGCCAAGCTGATTTATCCTCCGCTTCAGCAACCTTATCCGCCGCTGTATTTTGGCGGCTCTTCAAAGCCGGCGGTTGACTTGGCAGCACGCCACGTCGATCTCTACCTAACTTGGGGCGAGCCGCCGGCACTGGTAGCGGAAAAGATCCGTGCAGTCCGAAAGAAGGCCGATGAAGCTGGCCGCGTGATGCGCTTTGGTATCCGTCTGCACGTTATCGTTCGAGAGACCAACGACGAAGCGTGGCAGGCCGCGAACGATCTCATTCAGCACGTCGACCAAGAAACAATCGAGCGATCGCAACGCGCGCTGGCCCGGCTGGATTCTGAAGGACAGCGCCGCATGGTGGCACTGCACAAGGGCGATAGAGCGAATCTTGAAATAAGCCCGAATCTTTGGGCTGGTGTCGGGCTTGTAAGAGGCGGGGCGGGAACTGCTCTTGTCGGTGATCCCGAAACGGTTGCAAAGCGATTCCTCGAATATGCGGATCTCGGTATCGACACCTTTATCTTGTCCGGCTATCCGCACCTGGAGGAGTCGTATCGCGTTGCTGAACTGCTGTTTCCGCTGCTGCCGCTTGCGCAGACAGATCCTCACGATTCGGCAGAGGGACGCCGCTCTGCCGATGCAGTAGTGGGCAATGAGTTCCGAGTTGTAAAGTAACTTCAGAAAGCCAATTTCAGCGCAAGCTGGAGGACGCGCGGATCGGCTGCGGCTGTAATTCGGGCGAACGTCACCCCTGATGAAACCGTCGCGTTAGGATTGCTAAAGTTCGGACGATTCTCAAGATTGAAAGCCTCGGCCCGGAATTGCAGCTTCCAATTCTCTCGAATGGCAAAGTTTTTGAAGACAGACGCGTCCACATCAAAGAAGCCGGGCCCCCGCAAGCTGTTTCTGCCAACGTCTCCGAACGTTCCGAGCGTTGCCTGCGTGAATGCAGCCTTGTTGAAATATTCCAGCACTGGGCTCGCTCCTGCTGGCGCCGCCGGATTGCCGACGACATCTGCATAATCATTGCCAATACCCGAAAGCGACCTGTCCGTGCCGCTTACCACGGTAAAAGGCAGTCCGCTATACAAGCTTGCAATCGTATTGATCTGCCAGTCGTTGACAAGAACATTGGCCAAGCCGTTCACGTGAACATGCGGCAACGAATAGACTGCGGACGTGACAAACCGGTATTCCTGATCGAAATCCGCAGGCCCGCGAGCGCTCTGAAAGTTAAACGGGTTGGGCGGCCCGGTGTTTCCCTCCGTCGCGCTGGACGTGTCGTCAATCGTTTTGCCGTACGTGAAGTTTGACAGCAGCGTCAGGCCCTTGGTTGTTCGCCTCGTCAAATTGATCTGCAATGAGTTGAACTCTTCATAGACGTAGGAACTGGCAAGCTCTACCGCGCCGAGTCCGGGATAAAGGCGGCGTGAATTCTCGTTTGCCACCGTTGCCCCCGCTCCCAAAATAGCCGGATTGAATTGCCGTGAGCCCATAATGTCCAAAGCGTGATTGCCCACGTACGCGACCGATAGAGCGGTGTTGCCCGTTAACTGACGTTCCAATGTGAAATTCCAGTTCTGCGTATAACCGACCTTAGAAGACGGGTCCAACATTCCACCTGATACTGGCGTCAGGAACTGATAGGTTGAGAAGCCATTGGGCGAAATGTGCCCGCGCGGGAAAGGACTTCCGCCGGCATATCCGAGATAAGGATTGGTGAAGCCTTGGGGCGCTGGGATACTCAAATAAAGATCAGTCGGCTGCGTAGCGTCCGTTCGTTGATACAGCAGCCCTTCCGGAAAACTATAGAAGATGCCGTAAGCAGCTCTCACAACTGTCTTTTGGTCGCCGCCTAAGTTCCAGGCGAAGCCCACGCGCGGTGCAAAGTCTTTCCAGTTCTGTTTAAAAATTGAGGCCTGGATACCAGGATCGCCTGGGAAAAGCAATCCTCTTGGAGCATCAGGGGCCACGACGGATTGAACTCCCGGAACGAACGCGGTTAACGAATTATTCAGGTCTGTCGCCGGAAGCCAGAGTTCCCAGCGCAATCCAAGATTTAAAGTAAATTGCCGGCTAACCTTCCAATCATCCTGAGCGTAGATCGACGGTCTGTTCTCGCGCAGATAAAAGGTACGGCCGTTGTCCTGGAAGAACTGGGACTCGCGACCGAGGTAAAAGTCGGTAAGAGCCGAACCGGTAAACTCACCGTTGAATGTGTTATCGCCGGGCGTGTACGAATAGTCGTTAGCATCAACTCGCGAGCGTTCAAAAGCCGCTCCAAAGCCAAAAGTATGCGCACCCCAAATTCTGACCGCCTGCCCGCGATATTCGAACGTAGTGGGGTCCTGCCTAAGCGCCCCGCCGGAAAACACATCCACAAAGCCTGAGATGTTTAAGCGAATTCCCGGGAAGATTGGCACACCTGTGCCCAAAGGAACCTGCTGCCCAAAGCTCTGCAGCGTCTGCAAACCTGGATCTTCTGGTATTTGTGTTCTCGCAAACCGCTCGGCGCTTGCATAAAACGTCGCCGTGAGCGATGGGCTAAAGACATGCGTCTCATTCAGTGTCAAGGATTGATTTCGAAATAGGTTTTCCGCGTAGAATCCAGTAGGCGCATTGAACGGCCGCTGAAAGTTGTTTTCGTCATAGAAATACCGCACGCTGAGATGGTCTTTATCTGAGAAGACCTGATCGACCTTAGCTAAATACTGCGTATCATCCAGATTCTGATTTGCGGACGAAATATATTGCGTGCCACTATTAGGCTGCGGGATGAGCGCGCTGGCTACGGCCACGGAAATTGGATCGAAAAGGCTAGTGGGAATGATCTTGCCGGCGAAGGGCTGACCATTCGCAGGGTTGACAATGTTGCCGGGCAGAGCCGAGAAATTACCATCTCTTTCTGCCGCCGTAGGAGTTGTAATCGATATCGGACTCGGCGCCGATCGTCTTTGCGTGTCCTGTCCGGAGAAAAAGAAAAACGTTTTGTCTTTTCTAATAGGTCCGCCGGCTGTGCCCCCGAATTGATTTAGCTTGAACGGAGGCCGCGTGATGTTGAAAAAGTTTCGTGCGTCCAAATCGGTATTTCGTAAAAACTCGAATGCAGTTCCGTGTATCTCGTTGGTTCCGGAACGTGTGGACAATTGCACCAGCGCCCCGGCTCCGCCATACTCCGCTGTGTAATCCGACGATTGAATTGTGAACTCCTGCAAAGCATCCGGGTCGGGCATGGTCGGTACCGAATCGAAGAATCGATTTGTATACTCTGTGCCGTCCAGTTGGTAGTTGTTCTGTGTCGCTCGCAGTCCGTTCACAGACAATCCGGTGTTGTCTTGTTGTCCCGACTCAGTGCCGACATTAGTCAATACTGTTCCAGGTGTCAGAGTGGTCAACTGCAATGCATTGCGCCCATTTAGCGGCAACTCCTGCATCTGTGTCTGATTCACAGATGTTTGTACGCTGGACGATTCCGTCTGTACCAGCGGCGCGCCCTCCGTCACCTGAACTACCTGCGATGTTTGACCCACTGTCAGCAAGAATTTCAGTTCCAGATCCTGTCCCGTCAGAAGCGAAACGCCGTCCTTTTCCTGGCTCCCAAATCCCTGCTTTGACGCTTCAACCGTGTAGGCGCCGATAGGCAGGTCAGGAAAGACGAAAAAGCCATCCTGGTTCGTTCCTGCGGTTCGTTTCAACCCATTCTGGCTGTTCACGATGACGATGGATGCACTCGGTATCGCGGCGCCGGATTGATCAAGTACTGTGCCGCCAATTCTGCCTACTGATTGTGCATGGACAGAAAGGGAAAGGATCGTCAACTGACCTATCAAAGACGCGAAAAGTGAAGCAAAAACCCTGATTTTCATTGATTACCAACTAATCCTATCAGGATTATATAGATTAAACTTCAAGTCAAGGAATTTCCGGTTATTTTGCCATCGGGAAAATCAGCAGGTTAAGCGTTACACGGCCGAACGTACTGCGCCGGAACGCGATTCTCTTTGTTGAGTTCCTGTTGGCCAACTTCCGTCGAGTAGTAGATCCTCGCGGTCCATGCCTTTATCGCCGCCACAAACTCTTGACCGGGCTTAAGTAAGGGATCCGATGCGTCCAACAGCTGAGTCAGTATTTGCAACTGCTCTGACGTGGGAATGTCTTTAAATGGCTTCGCAGCCGACCGCAAACAGTATCCGTCCAGCCACCACAGGCCTTCCAGAAACCTGCTTTGCGCCGCTTCAGGCGATGCTGCGAGAATTCGGTCGAGATGCTGATGGACAAGCGCATCAAGCGCGCCGGCAGTGTCCGTTTTGGGGATGATCAGTTCCGCTAACACCGCAACCGTAGAAAGCTGATGGCTATCGAAGAAGTTGGGCAGCCAGCCAATCGCGTCTCCAGGGACTGGATTAGTTGGAGCCGCTTGGCCCTCCGACTTTAGTCGCGGAGTTATTAACGGGCTTACAGTTAACGCTGCCGCAAAAGTTCGCCTGGAAACACTCATGCAGAAACAACCTCCCATTCGGAAGAACGTGCAGACAATAAAATCGATTCAAGAACTTCTTGAACTGCCAGCGCATCATCGAAATTCGGATGAAACTTCTCGCCGCGAGACAGGCTGCTTAGAAAGTCGCCCAACGCAGCAATGAACGTGTGCTCGTATCCGATTATGTGACCGGGCTTCCAGAAGTTCTTTCCATACGGATGTTGCGGATCGGTGATAAGCATACTGCGCACGCCTTGAAGCGTGGCGGCTTCGGTTGCATCCAGGTATTCAAGCCGGTTCATGTCTTCCAGGTTGAAGCGCAACATGCCTTTCTCGCCCTGAATTTCAAAGCGATTCCGGTTTAAAGAGCCGATGCCATATCGAGTCGCTTCCAGTGTCCCGATGCTTCCATTCGCAAACGTAATAATCGAGATAGCGGCATCTTCTACCTGTCTACCCGGAGCGAATGTGCGGGTCAGCGAAGTAAGCTTTTCAATCCGGCCATTCAGGTAAAGCGCCAGATCTGCTGCATGCGAAAGAAGATCTCCCACCACCCCGTGACCCGCCTGCGCCAGATCCATTTTCCAATTGATCGGGCGGCTCTTGTCCGGTCCCCATTGCTGCTGATAGCTTCCACGGTAATGAAAAATCTGTCCCAAGCGGCCTGCATCTATCAATTGCTTCGCATAAACAACTGCCGGTATACGGCGATAGTTAAACCACACCATTGTCGCCACATTTTTCGCAGCCAAAGTCATCGCTTTCGCCTCCTCCAAAGTGTTGGAAAGCGGCTTCTCACAAAGTACGATTTTGCCGGCTTCAGCGGCGGCTATGGCGATCTCAGCGTGAAGGTGATTCGGTAAAGCAATATCGACAACATCCACGTCCGCGCGTTCAATCACCCGGCGCCAATCAGTGGCAGTTTCCTCCCAACCCCACAGTGCGGCAGAATGTTTTAGCTTCTGTTCATCAAGTCCGCACAGAACTTTCAGCCTCAATTGAAATGCAACAGGAAAGAAACGGCTCACCTGCGCAAAGGCGTTCGAATGCGCGCGTCCCATGAAACCTTGTCCCAGCAGAGCTACGCGCAACTCAGGCAAAGACTCGCTCATACCAGTTTCTTCGCGTATTCTTTCGTGATGTAA
Source organism: Bryobacterales bacterium (assembly GCA_963696305.1). GTDB lineage: Bacteria > Acidobacteriota > Terriglobia > Bryobacterales > Bryobacteraceae > Bog-105. The sequence goes on from CAVOJX010000020.1 coordinate 129,262, forward strand.
TCGCACGCCCGGACAGTAATCGCCATCATCGTTAGTGTCGGATTCTGACAACCGTTCGAAACAAAGCAGGCGCCATCTGTCACAAACAAATTCTCTACGTCATGTGACTGGTTAAACCGGTTCAATACGCTGTTCCGTTTATCGTTCCCCATTCGTGCCCCACCTGTCTCATGTATTCCCGCACCCGGCTTCGACCGTTCATCGTAAAGCCGAATATCACCCGCGCCGGATGCCTTCAGCATCTCTATGGCTTCGTGCTGAGCATCCGCAAACATTTTGAGTTCGTTATCGCTCCATTCCACATTCATCTTCAAAATCGGAACGCCCCACGCATCGGTTCGCAACTGATCGATCGCTACGCGGTTTTCCTTTCTCGCCAAGCACTCGGTATATAGGTTGAGCCGCATGCCCCAATGACCGTTCCGCACCGCGTCTTTATACCCTGCTCCAAATCCCGGCGCGCCAAAGTCGAACGATGGCGAGCACCCGCCTTGATAACCATAACCGCGTATGAATCCATTCGTCTCCTTCTCGGTCACGTTACGGAAGCGCGGTATATAAATGCCGTTTGGCCGCGCGGGCGCACCGCTCCACGGTAACGGTTTGCCTGCTGGAACGAAACCGTCAGCGCCCCCGCGAAACATATTGTCCAGAATGTAGTGACCCAACACTCCGCTTGAGTTACAAATACCGGAATTCAGCAGCAGGCGAACCGATTCTAAAGACGAGGCGCATAGAATAGTCAACTTGCCGCGCACTTGATGAAGTGTTCGTTCATTAGCAGAAATGTATTCAATGCCCGCTGCCTTACCGTCTTTCATAAGCACGCGAGAGGCAACCGCATCCGAAAGGATTGTTAATCGGCCAGTCTTTTCCGCATCTGCGAGTGTCGTCGCCGGGCTATTGAAATACGATTTTGTGATGCAGCCTCGATGGCACGGACCACAGTAATGGCAAGCCGGACGCCCATTGTGCTCTTTAGTCAGAATTGCCGCACGGCCAATGGTTACTCGTCTGCCGAACTGCCGTTCAACCTGCTTTTTGAAGACTTGCTCACCGCAGGTAAACTCCATCGGCGGCAGAAACTCGCCATCAGGGAGTTGCGAAAGCCCTTCCCGTTGCCCACTAACACCGATGTAGCTCTCCACGAGATCGTAATAGGGCGCAAGTTCCGCATAACTGATCGGCCAGTCATCTCCATACCCATCGTGCGATGCAGCCTTGAAATCAAGGTCGCTCATGCGGTAGGCTTGTCGGCCCCAACTCAGCGTGCGACCACCTAACACTCTCATCCGAATCCACGTAAATGGCTTCTCTTGCGTATAGGGATTGTGATGGTCATTCACAAACCACTTATAGTTGTACTCCGTGCAGGAAGGGCAAGTACTTTGTATCGGCCGCGTTTCTGCTACCAACGGAGAATGACCTAGAAAAGGAAGTTCCCATGCCGGTTTATGCTCCGTGAATTCGTTTGGTTGAATTCGGCGGCCCGCCTCTACTAAGGCCACATTCATGCCCGCTTCGGTAAGCCGCTTAGCTGCCCATCCTCCAGTGGCGCCGGAACCAACCACTACAGCGTCATACATAAATGGATCTTGCTGAATAAACATTTAGCCGGGAACCTCCCGCTATTTCTAAATACCGATAGACAAGCGGGTGTTTTTATTCTGCCACGACTGTTTTGAACTCAACGTGCTCTGTATCGACCGTTCCGGCCGTGCGCCCCGGCGCTGATTGGTACGTCCAATACATATTCGTATGTGCGATCACTTGGCCCGGCGGTGGCGCTCCCCACTTTGTGTGGTCTGTCGTTGTATGTGCGTCGCTGACCAGCATCACGTCGTACCCTCGAACGAAAGCGCCGTGAAGCGTACAACGAATGCATGCGTCCGTCTGTGCGCCAACAACGAAAAGTCGGCCGATACCAAGGCTAGACAACACGGATTCAAGACTCGTGTCCTCAAAAGCATCACCGTAATTCTTCTCTATCAGCGGCTCGGCATGGTCCGGAATAAGTTCAGAGACGATTTGCCAGTCGCTGCTCATTCTGACCAATCCCTCGTCTGAGTGCTGAATCCAGATTACGCGGACGTGCTCCCGTCTTGCCTTCTCAATTAATCTCTGAACATTTGCAACCACCGCGTCCCGGTTGTATGCGCCAGCGACGACACCGTTTTGTATGTCGATCACAAGCAGCCCCGTATGCGCACGATTCTCAACTCTGCTCATTGATTGATGGTAGTTCGGTCACTGTGATCTTACCGTGTTTTCCTCACACACAGTGCTCGGTTAAGTCCCGAATCTCCGGCTGCCACCGAGGCTCTGCCGCCATCACCAAAATCAAAGGCCCACCCTTCACCGGGTTGCTGCCCCGGCGTCGCGCTCCATTGCCAACCCGTCAACCTCAATGGACCCTTCAAATGGAAGCCTGTATCGCTGGCGGCGGCAGGGTCAAAAATCCCTTGCAACTCTTCAATGTCTGGCAATCGCCAGTCCTTAAATCCGCCAGCGCGCAGGTCACGGCAGTAGCGCTTCGCCTGACTCCAGCTCAGGCCAGAACCATTGTCCGCAGCGGTCCACATCAGATGTGTTGAGCGATCAATCCAGCAATCTTGGGTGGATACCGTTGCCATCAGCAAAAGTATCAGAAACTTCATATGGCGAAAATGGTAATGGCCCGTGAACTATTTTCAGTTCACGGGCAGCTAGAGATTACCTCGATGCCACTGTGGTGGAAACGTTCTCTTTCAAGAGTTTGTCGACAATGGAAACGAAATGATCTTTCAGTTCGGAGTTATAAACGCCACTAGCGGAACCAGCAAAGCCCGAATAGGTGGCCTTTACACGGCCATCCTTACCAATGAAGAGAGTTGCTGGCCAGGTGTTTAAATTCACAGCCTGCGGCACCTTATCCCACATCTCATCGGGAGTGCCAGCTATGAGATAGGTGTAGGGCACCTGATACTGCTTGATGAAGGCGTTCACGCGCGTAAGCGAATGCAACTGGTCAGCCTCTTCGAAATCAAGCGCCACAATTTCTACGCCCTTATCGTGATACTGCTTGTAAAACTGCACAAGATAGCGCGCTTCATCGTGGCAATTGGGGCACCATGTACCGGTGACGATAGCCAGCACTACTTTGCCTTTGAAACGCGGGTCGTCGTTGGAAACCAACTTGCCGTTGACATCAGGAAAACTGTACGTGAAAACTTCATTGGGATCTCGCACCGTGGTGTGCGTTAGATAGTTTGCAGGTTCAGGCAACCCTTTTGCACGAGCCACTTCGGGCCGGTAACCCGTTAGCGCCACAACCCGAGGCGGAGCACTCAATTGAACGTTCAAACTACCATCTGGCTGTGGAGTAATTTCAATAACGCCGGGCCGCGAACCGTCAAAATGGCTAGCAACGAATTTGCCATCGTTCCATGATCCAGTTAACGCTCCAGTGTCCCCATCGACACGCAGCACCGTTGCGGAAATCTCCGCGCCCTTTTGCTTCACAATCAGTCGCCACGATTTTTCGCCTTTCGGGGAATCGTGCGGCAGTTCCCAAACGCCGTCAATAGAAGGGACGTTAGCTATATTTATCGTATTCGCTGTCGCGACGAAACGCTTTGCATGGAACGGCGTGAGCTCATCGTGCGAGGCTTCGGCATTCGCGCCTGGAGTTATATTGATAGCGCTTCGTCGTCTTACCACCAACTGGCCATCTAACTCGCCATCTTTCAGACTGGCGTTAATGCTCGTTAGATAATGCTCGAAATTGAGCTCAATTGTGCCGTTTTCGATTTTGGCGCTGGATGTCTGTTCAACATCTTCAAAGCCGTTGTAGAGCTTTCCTACAACCTGGTCTCCTTTCACAGAAATATCCAGGCGGAACGGAACGGTTAGATCCTTCTCCTGAATCGTGGCGGCCCAGCGGCCATTCAAATCTGTGGTGGCTAATGACTCAGCTTGTGCGATGGTTGCCATGCCTGCCAAACCCATTGCAATTGCGGCCATGCCGGTAACACTCCGGCGTGTCCAAATACTTCTTTCGTTCATGACTTTTCCCCTTTGTAAGATTGAAGACTGACGGTTTAGCGCACCGGTTGAGGCGCGCTGGCTAACTGCTTCGTTTCGTCAACGAGCTGTCTCCACTCCGCGGGCAATCCCGGCTTGCTATCCACGAGAATCTCGAGGATGGCGCGCCGGTCTTTTGCGGAAAGGTTACTGAATTCGGGGCTTTGGTCATGGCCGCTGAGAACTTCAAACAAACGTCGATAGATGTACTGTTTGGCTGGCGCCGGAATGGCGTCGAAAGTCTCCGAATAGATAAGATAGCTACAAGGGTATCTGAAAATGCGTGTCTGTAGGTCGAATTGGCGGAGTGACCGGCCGCGCGAGTCATGTGGACCTCGCGCAGCGAATTCCTCCGTGAAGCTTGTATTACCAACAATCGGGGCGTCTAGTTTGGCCTCGTTGGTAAATAAAAGGTATTTCACTAATTGTTCGGCTGGAACTTCGAACTGCTTTCGCGCTTCGTCGGAAATACTCTCCGTGTTGTTCTTTTCAGCGGCGAATAATGCCAGCCTTGTCTTGTAAGTGGTCTGCGTTATCAGGTTGTGCATCTGCGTTTGGTGTGCTAGAACTAGTAACGCGACGATGTCGCTCGAACCTGTGAGATAGGATCTGGTGTCAAGGCGTGCGCCGAGGTTGGAGATGTCGGAGTTGCGAGCCTTCGGTTCGTGATCTATGTTCTCGGAGTCGGCGACAGTTAGGTTTGCCATGCTTCCAGCGGGTCCGTGGACGGCCGTAACATACCAGCCTCCCCAACGTTCACTTAACGGGCTTTCCTGTCCGGTAATGTAAGATTTGGTTCCTCCTGCCGGATATCCGGATGGCCTCGTAAAGACGGAGCGCAACATAACACCAGGTACGCCTCTCGTGGAACCGGCCACGTGGCATTGCACACAGTCAACGGCCGCGCGCTCGAAGTGGGGGTGGTCCGATTGGCGCTCATCCAGCACGTAAAAGATGGCACCCTGCCGCGGATCAAACGACGCAAACTCCAGAAACTTTGCGTTATGCACTTGGCCAACGTACACATCGTCGTTGTAGTAGAGTGCACGAGGACTGGATGGATTGATCAGAGGGAATTGAAAACTGGTTTTGGAGAAGACAAGAGTCTGCGAACTGACCGGCACATTTAGTGCATCCAGCACGGAACGCAAATACCCGTGCTGTGGCTCATAGCGGAGCAATAGTTCACCGCGTTCCAATCGCTTCGATAAGCGAGCGATCGGGTCATCCAGTTCGGACGACCGATAATTGAAGGGCGCGTCAGCAAACGGCAGAAACCCCTGATTTTTGACGACTGCATGGGTTGGTTGCGGAACACTAGAAGCCTCTTCAGCCACTAAGACAACGCCGGTCGCAAAGGCAAGGGAAAAGAAGCTGAGAAAACAGAGCAATCGCATTGATCCATTCATGCACGTATATCTTGATCTGAATAGTAGAGATAGAAAAATCTGAGCCAAATCTTACTTATAACGGTAGCTTTAGAAATGCCTATTGTCAATAGGAAACAGGGTATTAAATATTATAGGAAGGTTTATTCGGTAATCTTACGTGTCTGATTTAATGGAAACCAGCGCGGTTAGTTGGGCTCTGTAACGAACTCCGATGCGGGAGCCGCACATCCCCAGGGACAGCTCGAACGGCGGTGTAACAGGCATCGTTAAGCTATCAAACCGCCGCTAACTGTTACGCCCGCTAGACTCTAAAAGGAGACCTATGAACGTAGTTGTCCTTAACGCGGGAAGTTCCAGTTTGAAGTTCCAGGTCATCGCTACCGACCTGGAGCAGATAAAAATGGGCGAAGACCGGCGCCTTTGCCGAGGGCAAGTGGAACGCATCGGCGGCGAGGCAATCATCAGCGTCCAAAACCATGATGCTAAGCGTCAGGTTTCCACCGCGCCGCTACGCGACGTGTCCGCCGCACTCGATTATGTGCTCCGCTGGCTCACCTCAGATCGCTCGGGCATCTCGGAGATTCACACCTTGGCGGACATCCACGCTGTAGGCCACCGGGTCGTGCATGGCGGAGAGTTGTTTAAGGAATCGGTGCTCATCACAGATGATGTTTTGCGAGGTATCGAGGATTGCATCGACCTAGCTCCTTTGCACAACCCTAATAACGTTCGCGGTATCCGCTCTGCCCGTGAGATCTTCGGCGAGGCTATGCCGCAGGTTGCGGTTTTCGATACAGCCTTTCACGCGTCGATTCCAGAGCACGCTTACTTATACGCGGTGCCGTACCATCTCTACCGGCGGCATCGTATCCGTCGCTACGGGTTTCACGGCACTTCTCATCGTTATGTCTCTTATCGATACAGGTTCCTACGCCAGTTAACTCGCGAACAGACCCACGTGATCACGCTTCATCTAGGCAACGGTTGCTCCGCCGCGGCTATTCGGGCCGGCTATCCTGTCGATACTTCAATGGGAATGACACCGCTCGAAGGTCTGGTGATGGGAACGCGTTCTGGCGACCTCGATCCATCGATAGTCAATCTGATCGCGGCTAAGGAAGGCCTTGCGCCGCACGAAGTGGAGGGGTTGCTAAATACGCAGTCTGGCCTACTTGGTATCTCAGGTTTGACGAACGATATGCAGGTGTTGCAGGAGGAATTGCGACTCAACGATGATCGTCGGGTGCGGCTGGCTATTGAGGTGTTTTGCTATCGTGCGCGCAAGTATATTGGCGCATTTCTCGCTTGTATGGGCGGGGCGGACGCGGTCGTTTTCACAGGCGGAATTGGCGAGCACTCGCCGGAAATTCGCGCTCGAATCTGTGCTGAAATGGGCTGGGCTGGGCTGACTGTGGATGAGGAACGCAATCAGAAAACCATCGGAACCGAGGGTCTGATTAGCACCGACGACTCCACTCTGCGGGCATACGCTATTCCCACCGACGAGGAACTACTCATTGCGCGTGACACGGTGCGGGTAATCAAGGGCGAACCGCACCCATCTTGAGCGATTCCATCGAGGCTGGATGATTCTCAAAAGAGGGGCAACGTTGCCCCTCTCAGAGATCGGGACACGCGGAGGGGTCGTGACCACGAAGTGAAGCTTGGGGATTTAATGTTGGATAGAACCGCGGAAGGTGTTCAGATTTCGTTGCCGATTTGCAACCTATATAAAGAGGTGTGTTTCAAATTACAGAGCGAATACTTGGTAAGTCTGATGTAGAGTTCTAGATCAACCCGACAGGTTAACGCTAGTTTTTAACCCTACGACGCATCCAAAAAGCTCCCGGTTCTGCCTGCTTAGACTCTTTCGCTAAGATCGGGCACTTAGCTTGAATTTCTCCCGGGTAGTGATGCGATAGGTAATTAAGTGCGCCAATCACTTCAAATTCAGAATTCAAGGTGAGAAACGCTTCCAATAGGTATTGCTCGTTCCAAAGGACTTGCTCCTTGATAATCCAATCATCCAAATAATCTTTAGGAGTAAAAATGTCGTGAACGTGAACGAAAACACCCGGCCTAAGCCGAGGCAGTATTCGCTGATAAAGGTACAGAACGTCACCCTGAGGCCGGATAACATGCGATGAGTCAATGAACAGAATGTCGTTTCGGCCGAGCGTACTGAACATTGTTGGATCTAAGTCTTCGACACGATTCCTGACGCATTGCACGCCCACTTCTTCGAGCCATGGACATTCGTAAGGTTCAATGCAGATCTGTTCGCAGATGTACGACGAATCTTCTTCGATATTGCGAGAAATCGCTGCTCGCGCGGCCAAAGTCGACGATCCACTGCCAATCTCGATGATCCTTGCCGGCTTAAAAAGTCGGATCATGCTGTATAAATACTCAGCGTCGCCGGCGCCGTAAGTACCGTTATTGAAATAAAACTGCCTACCCTTTTCAGGCTTATCCATCGGCAGAGACAAAATCTCTTGCTCGAAACAAAACTGACGCAGTACGCTTAGCTGTAGCTCTGAGTTTAGATCCAGGCCAGGAAGATCTCGGTCTGATCGAAGCGAACCGGAAAGCTTATCAGTATTTATCAGCGGCTCATAATAATGGTCACGTATTGGCAGTACGCCGATACGTTTCAAGATAGACCTGCCACATGGCATGTCCTTAGCCGGATAGCTTCTAATCTTTCTCAACCACCAGGCGCCCGATAGAGTAAGTGGCGATAGGAGGACATCCGCAAGCTGAAGGAGGCTAAACCTGGTGGGCTGGCTCACAACGCTACGCGCCATCCGCGAGTCGCGGTCTTTCCGTCTGTGAAGGGAGCAAAACCCCGAGGGGATACCATCCAAACACCCGTCCGCAAACAAACAAGCTGATCCATGTGTGCTTTTACACACGATAGCAGAACCTTGGTTATTCACGCCGCGTTGTGCTGACATCGGATTCGGGCAGGGATTGAAGGATCGCCCTTAAGCGGAGGCTCGTTTTACTTTCTGACTGATTGGATGAGATCTGGAGTAAAGGCCTGACGACCATCGATGGTCGAACAGCCACTGCCGATCCTGCGGCGAGTTTGTAAGCCATCTTTTTACAGCCTCAGCCCATTTCACCGGTATCTGCAAACGCGTCCACGTCTCAGCCGATGCGGTCGATAATCGCGAATATAACGACGCCTCCGAAAGTAACCGGCTGAGCGCCGCGGCCAAGCCAGCCGAATCGCCAGCATTAAATATCAGTGAGTCTAGCTCGTGGGTCAGGTTACTTCGAAACATAGGATGATCAGAGGCAATTAGTGGCGTGCGCGCACACAGAGTCTCGTAGATCGTCATCGGGAATCCTTCGGCGTATTCGTGCCGACTGGGGACCACAACCACGTCTGCCAGTCGCATCTCCGAGAGAATCGTAGCATGCGGCAATAAACCCAGAAATCGCACTTTTTCGGCGATATTGAGATCGGTCGCTTGGGCAGCAAACTTCTCGATATCGCCACTGCCGGCGATGCGGAGCCGAATATCGAACTGATTCAATTTTGCCACAGCGTCGAGTAGGTCTCCGATTCCCTTGGCCGCAGTCACCAAGCCGGCAAATAGAATTGTATGAGCTCTTGCTTCGGCCAGAGCCTTTGGCTGCAGATCAGGTACGACCAAAGCAGGCCAATCCCACGGAATGATCTTATCTGGCGAAACTCCAATTGATTGCAGGGATATGCACGAGTTCAGCCCATGGTTGAAAACCCATTCGATCGCCTTATGGTTCAGCAGCCTGGAGTAGCGGTAGCTGCGCATCCGATTACGGAGGCCTTGCAGCGAAAATGAATCTGCGAGCACAGCGATTGTCGGCACCGGCTGTGAAGCAGCCCATTGCAGAAGCTGCGCCATGGGCGTGCGAATGATGAGACGGTCAGGATTTTGCTTTGCAACCAGGGCGCCCAACTCTCTCTGGTCAACCGGTTCGGAAAACCCGCAGCCAATTGCTCGAACGCCATTATCAAGCATTTCGTCATAGGGTGTGCTTGTCAGGCAACAGATAACTGTTACAGAGCCGAATTGCTCCGCCAGATCTGCAACAGCATCAACTGAATAACGCTGAGCATAATAAGTTTCTTCGCCATTCCTGCTAATGCGCTGAACGGCTTCGCGGTAGTCTCCCGCGTATTGTACGATCACGACCTTCATATGTTGAGATTTGCCAAAGGAAAAATGCTAGTTACCTGGCATCCGAACTTGGGAGCACGAAGTGATCGCGTGGCGACTGCTTAGTCAGTGAAAGTTGATTCTTAAGATTTGCGAACGGACCAGCGAATGATGAATGCGATAACCGAATTCATCATTCGAACTCTGAGATGTAAATCCCGGCAGTAGTTATCGGAAAGCGATCATGGCTCTGTAAATGTGCTATCAGGTGATATGGTCTGGTTGCCTGATGCATCGGTGCTGACAAGTTGATAATGAACAACTCCGCTTGGTACATATCCCATAGCGGGACTGGGGTTTGTTGTTAGCCCAGTCGCACTTGACCATTTTCCGTAGGCCGTCGTCAGTCCAAATTGGACATAGCTTGTTGTGGGTACAGATGTCGTCCAGGAGATCTGCGCCTCATTGTTGCTTCCAGGGATGATGCTAACTCCGGAAATGACTGGAGCCGTTGTAACAAGCGTTGAGAAACTGTATGTGCTTGAACTGGCCGCGTTTCCGTTGGCATCAGTCGACTGTGCGACAAAATAATAAGTCGTGCCCGGGGCCAGTCCCGCTAGCGTCACTGCATGATTCGTGGATAATTGGCTTTGCACACCACCCACTTGGCCTAAGGCAGAAGTCGTGCCGTAAGCCACGGCTGTGGTGGCAGGTTCATTGCTTGACCATGACATCGTTATGCTCGAACCAGTGATTCCCCAATAGGCAACTGAGGAAAGCTGCAACGGATTTGAAGCTGGCGGAGGTGGCGCGGAAGTCGAGAAGGTGTTAGTCGCCGACGTGTTTGTGCCCGACGAGGAGGTAGAAGCAACCGTATAGATATAAGTCGCTCCGGGCGTAAGGCCGGAAAGGGTTACGCTGTGGCTCGTCACCAAGGTCGCGTTCTGTGCTGTCGATGGTGTTGAGTTATTTATTCCGTATGTCACTGCCGAGGATGAAGGCTGATCTGTGGTCCAGGTGACTGTCGCTGAATTCGAGGTAATCCCGCTGGCGGCGACAGCCGTAATCACCGGTTCAACGATGCCAGGGGGGGTAGTTGTACTGCTCCAGTTCAATACAGTCATTGAATAAGGCGGTAATGTGAGCCCGGTTGACGGATTGAAGTTATTCGAAGTCGATGGAGTAATGTTTACTATGTTTGAATTCTCGTTAGTGTCGGTGGGATTGGCCGAAGTTAACTGCTGCATTTGCACTTGGCCCGCAGGAGCGTTGGCTCCACTGAATGTCACAGGTAAAGTTGAGGTCCGAGATAAATTGAAAACAACCAACGAATAGTTTGAGTTTTGAAAAAATGCGAATGAATGCAGATAGTGCGCCGCACTAAACTGTACGCTGTTAACCAACGGTTGATTCCATGTGGGGTCAGCGCCTGTATGGACGGTTTGCAGCATTGCCGCTCCTGGGCTGATAGCTTGATTAGCCAGTTGCAACGCCAGGTACTGAGGGCGGCGACGGTCTGTCACGCCCATGTCAACGACAGCGCCCCACAAAAAGACACTCTTGCCGTCGCTACGATAAAAGTCGTATTGCGGTAGGGCAAAAAGCCCCTGGTTCACAACTCCAAACTGGCGCAACCCGAGCAGCATCGTGTCAACCACGCTCAGTCCGGCGCCAAGCGATGAAACATAGGAGTTAAGTCCCTGCTGGGTAATGGCGCCGCTCAATGTTGATAGATTCGCTTCGTAAAATGACAATGGCACCGGATGCGTCGAATTCTGAATTGCTTGGTAGTCTTGGTAAACCATGCCGGGCGTTAGGCCCTCTGCAGTGCCACTGCTCGACATGTACGCTTCTGGTTCGGCAAAGGTCGAACCAAACAGTGACTCATTATCCGTATAGCTATCTACCTGGTTCATCATGTATGGCGCCACACTGAATGAGTCATTGTTGTTGCACGCGTTCTGAATCTCGGTATTGCGCGCCGGGCCGGCCGCTTGCCCTCCCAACACAAGATCAAAGACCGAAGACACGTAAGAAGGATTGGCTCGCATAAGGCCGAAGATAGTCTGGGAACGCCCTCCATATGGCCCTGGATACTCAATACTTCCACCCTTGAATGTGGAATTCCAAGCTTCGTTTCCGAATTCAATGTGAATTTTGGAGAAGACCTGTGACCATGGGGTGGCCTGCCCAAGCGCCGAGCGTTTTGCTCCGTAGGTTGTTGTGCTGCTGCCAGCCAGGTATTCGATCAGATTTGAGGCATCAGTTGTGCTGAAGGTCGTAGGAACCACAACCCATGGTTCGGCCCCGATCAACTGGCACAGCACCAGAAAGTCGTGAAGACCGTAAGAGATCTGATCAGACTCGGTCGACCACGCAGAGAAGCCTGCGCGCTGTCTGCCGAACGGCTGCACGATAAGATTGTCGAGGGTCTCCCCTAACTGACCGTTGCCGCCCCAAAATCTCAGGATTCCGGGTTGCAAAGTTCTTAAGGCATTCACAACCGGGTCACGAAACGCCGATGTGTTAGTTGGGTCTCCATTCATTTTCGTGACACTTACATCATCTAGCTCAACCTCGTCGGAACCTACGGTGCTAAAGGACAGACCCACAGTACCCACGGCCGATCCGTTCTCAGTTGCCGTGAATGTAAGGTTGTAGGTATTCCAACTACCGGTTAGATTCACTGCCTGGTTCACGTACACAGCCACTCCCATCCTTGAGAGTTTGACGTTGAGTTGGTTGGTGCCACCGTTACCTTTCGCTTTAAACTGGATTTGATACTGGCCGTTGAATTGAACAAAAGCCTTCCCGGACGTGGAATCAAAATAAGCAGAGATCGTCGCGGAGTCGCTGGCGCTTGGAGCGGTCATGACGGCTGTCTGCTTCCCCAAGGTGCCGGGCGGTAGGTCGTTCAGGTTCGTGTTGATTACACCTTGACCGCTGACTGATGTGTTCCAACCGCCTGTGGCGCCTCCGGGAATCGACTGTCGGACGATGACATAGTCACCTGCTGCCGGCGCTACTCCGGAATCACCAAAATAAATCGTTCCGCCCTGCCCAGATCCCGCTGCGGATGACCAAACAACCTTGCCTGTCCTTCCCGCTGCCGCCCCGTAAAATACTTCATAAGTGGCATTCGTCCAAAATCCGTTTGGCCAGGCTGAGGAGGAGTTTTCATCCGTACAACTGTTGGCTGAGCCCGACGCGCATCGGATTGTCGAATTCCACAGTTGGCCTTCAAATCCCGGATTCTGCATCACAAGGTTTTGCGTTATTTGCCCGGAGTCGTAATTGGTCAGGGTGCCGAGATTGATTCCCAAGCGCTTCACGGACGGCTGCAGCGTAGTGCTGGTTATCGCAATATTGGTCGACTGCGCTCTTAGCGTGGCCACCGGAAATAGGGTCAAACATAGAGAGGTAAAAGTGACAAAAAACTTCGCGGGTACTGCTCTGAGAAAGGTTATTTGGGTTTCCAAATGGGCTCCAGCGGCTAAGTAATATCATGTGATCCGACGACGTAACAAGGCCGGATGTACACAGACTTTCAGAGCGTATTTTAGGTTTCAAACAAATCGATTACTGCAATGTTAAGAATTCAGAAAGATATTAACGGGATGTCCGAAGAGGTTGATCAAGTGTAAATGTAGCCGTTGCCGGGGCGACAGAGTTGGCATTCGATCGTCGCCGATGAAGAGTTCGATCGCGGGTGATAATGCTCGGCCGTTCAAACAGGAAATAGAAAATGACACACGCCAGAAATGTCGTACTAAGAATAAAAACCGACTTGGCGACTCCGCGATGCCAACCAGCTAGAATCACATGTAAGTCAGTCATCACAAGCACGTGAATTAGATAGACACTGTAGGAGACGAGCGCGGTTCCTCGAATAGCGCCAATCGTTAGGCGGCCGAAAATAGATGATGGCCGCCAAGACCAGTCGTATGCGAGCCGCAGCCAGCCGGCAAATCCTAACGCCTCAACCCCAGTATGAAGAGATTCGAACGCCGGCCGGTCGTGAAAGTACGGTGTCGACCAAACAGCAAGAATAACTAGCGGCGCGCAAAACCAGGCAGGGCGACGAGCCGACTCAAACCAATCCGGACGCTCCACAAAAAGATAGGCGATAAACACTCCCGCAATTAGCCCGTCGCAGTGAAACGGAGTCATCCGGTACCATTCATGTGGCATGTTAGGAACACCGCCGACAGCAGCGATCGTGACGCTGCGCAGAATTGTTGGCATTAAGAAGGCCGCCGGCAGCAGCCACACAAAATGCTTCCTTCCGAAGACCTTTTCGGCGAGCAAAGCCAATAAGGGCAGTGCTAGATAGAAGTGCTCTTCAACGCATAAGCTCCAGGATGGTCCAAAACCTTTCATTCCAGTGAACGTCTGCAGAAAGAAAACGTATTGCCACGAAATGGGATTCGATTGAATCCAACGTTCCGCCAGAGCAAATAAAGCGAGCGCGGCAAAATAGGGAGGAAGAGTTCGCCACCAGCGCTCTACCCAGAACCGTCCCAAGCTAAATTGACCAGTGTTGCGAGCGCGAAAGTAGATGCGGCCAATCAGAAAGCCTGACAAGACGAAAAAGAGGTCGACTCCCAGCCCCAAGGGCGCCAGCGAAGTTACGCCGTGTGCGAAAAACACGCTCAGTATGGCGATTGCTCGTAGCAGGTCAAGTCCGAGATTACGCTTGGTGTTCATAGCTTTGCTAATTCATTCGTGTTAAAAAAAGCGGTAGTTGCTTTTACCGAAGCGCGACAGGATGGGCCCACGGAAAGCCTGCGTAGAGTCGAAGGAAGTACACTCCGGCGGTGCCGGCTGCAAACACAGCTGTCATTTCCAAGTCTTGTCGCAAGGTAGAAATACCTTCGCGCCACATTCCATAAAGGTTACTGAGGTAGGCTGGCACATCACTGAACGCAATTATCCAGACAGCGGCAATCAGACCGCCCGCATGAAAGCCAGACGGCACAGCCAACAAAAGAACCAGTGCAGTGAGTGCGTATCCGCATATGTTGTAGCCCATCTTTCCCAGAGCAGTCAGACAAGGAGAGCTCGTGTTATAGAGGATCGTATGCCATAACCCAAGCGCGAGTATTGGCGCTATCCATCCTGCGTCGTGATAACGCCGGTCATACATATGAATCAAGAGGAGGTCGCTGAAGTTGACAATCAGGACGAGGATTGCGCCGCCAACGAGTAAAACGATGCGGCGATACCGCATCACCACTGCTCGAAACTCAAGACGTTCCAACCGGCTAAAGTTGGCCACAAAAGGTAGCCCCACGCGGCCGGCAAATGCGATTATGATCTGCCTCGGGATGTCGGCTAAGGCGAAGGCGATTCCGTAAAGTCCAAGTGTGGACATTGACACGAGTTTGCCAAGCACCAACCTATCTGACTGACCCGCCAGGAAGGTTACCGCCGTCGAGGCGAAAACCCACTTGCCGAAATGGAGCAGATCGCGAACGATTTCCTTGTCCCAGACAAAGCGGTTACGGTATCCGGGAATAATGAAATGGCTGACAACGAGACGCGCGGAATCCGATACCAGGCGGCCGATGACCAGCGACCATACATCTGGTTTTACTAGCGCGACAACAACCGTGACAACCAGTTGGACTGCTTGCGCGAACAGCTCGATGTACGCAATCGTCCGAACCTTCATGTGCTTGTTCAGCGTGATAAGACTCGTAGACGTGAAGCTGCTGATAATCAGGCTTACACCAAGAATCGGCGTAAGCACCAGCAGTCGCGAATCGCCATAAAATCGAGCCACGGGCCAACTCAAAGCGAGACAAACTAACCACAGAAGCACACCTCTGACAGATTGAACAGTGAAAACCGTATTTAGGTAATGAGGTTCGTCACCACGCTCGCTACGTATGACGCTGGGAACCAAGCCAACGTCAGAGAAGAGCGTTAGCCCGATCATCATGGTATTTAATAACGCCATGAGTCCGAAGTATTGTGGCACGAGCAGACGGCTCAGCACGATACTGCTCAGAAGGCGGACGATCTGTCCGGCCGCGTAAGCAATAATAGTCCATATCGTTCCCGATCGAGCACGGTGAACGAGGGACGATTGAACATTTTCGATCGGTAGTTCAGTTTGTTCGATAGTTGTCATTCAATACTGTCGGAGAAAAAGTTTCTAGCCGTCCATCAAATGCAAACCTGGCGAGTGCGATTGTCAGTACTGGCCTCGGTAGCGAAAACATGTCCGATGGATCGTGACTTGGACCCGATTGGAGCAGCCGGTATCCCAGCAACGGTAAGCCCTGGCAGCACATCCCGTGTCACGACTGCGTTGGCGCCCACTGTAACATCGTTGCCAATTGAAACACCCGGCAGAATTGTAACTCCCCGGCCGATCCAGACGCGCTCTCCAATAGTGATCGGTGCTGCAATGTGCTCAGCATCGCGCAGCGAACCATCCGCGGCTCGACTGTGATTGGCGTCTCGAATGCTGGTGTATTCGCCAATCATCGATCCAGCCCCAATTGTGATCCCGGCATGTGCTACCAGATGCACTCCACGCGACATCACCACATTGTCGCCAACCGTTACGGACGCTCCTGGCTGGGTCTCGAAATAAAGATCTGGATACAAAAGAAGGTTACGACCCAACCTAATGTCGCCAGTTCCTCGAACCTCTGGAGTGCCCAAAACTACTACGGACGTGTCAACCTTGTGAACCAGGCAGGCGCTCAAAATCAAAAACGCCTTCAGTCGGCGCAGGTTCTCACATAAATGGCTGAACAGCCGAATCACCGGAACAAGCAGCAAAACAAGCGATTCCTTAATAAATGAGTTCATACGGTGCTGTTACGAAATCGTCTTGTATTCAATCAACTCGCTCCGACGACGCCTCTTAACATTCATCCAATAATGCAGTTGACCGAAAAAAATGGGAATCTGCTGAATATGCGAATGCAACCCAAATAGCAATAACGTCCCCGGACTCGCCCGCTTATACCTTGACTTCCAAGCCGTCCGCGCCAAAAGTGCTATCAGACAAGCGCCGGCAAGCAGCAGGTAAAGCCATGAATGCGTTAGAACCGTTGCCAGCGCCACCAAAATCGGCATAATTAAATAGATCAGAGCCCGAACACTCGTAGCCCGCGAAGTTCGGTTCCAGAGCGGATCGCCCGTGTTTTTGTAGAGAGACCCGATTTCTGCATAAGCATGTCCAGCGCGTAATGCGCGTCGCCAATACTGTCTCCAACTGGTCATTGCCAGATCATGTCCTGTCATGGCGGCATCGATATGCATAATAAGTCCGCCCTGCGCGCGAATTCGACGACAGAGATCAGGTTCCTCGCCCGCGATGAGATCCGGATTAAAGCCGTTCGTTTTCTCAAGATCCGCCCGACGCATAATCGCGTCTCCCCCACAAAAGTCGGAGAGGCCAGGCTTGTAAACCCAATCTAGATCCAACACGCGGTTGTAGACTGACGCCTGTGGAAACACTTCACGACGATGTCCCCATACCACCTTGACGTCGGGATTCGCAAACTCAGCCATCGCAAGTGTGACAAATTCGGGCGCCAAAATCGTATCCCCATCGAGAAAAAACACAAAAGGTGCAGATGCCGCCTGCCAACCGGCATTGCGCGCTCGTGCCGCAGTCAACTGTCCTCCCTTCAGTTCGATAACTCGCACACCCATCTTGCTTGCTAGTTCTGCCGATCCATCTTTTGAATTCGAATCGACATAAATCACTTGCTTAAGTCCGGAAAAAGACATTGCCCGCACGGACTCAAGGCAGCGCAACAGTCGCGGCCCTTCATTGCGCCCAATTACGACGACCGAAAGAATAGGTGTTCCCATTTCGCCTACCAGGGACGGGGCGGAGATACCCTTCCACCGCGAGTTTCCTTCCAAGCTCGACGTAGTAAATCCGCAGTCACTTTGCTTTCCATCTCTTTGTCAACTCGTTCTGAACCGCCAAAATGGTTGCGCACTTGCCGAGCCCGGTGCCAAAACAGCTCTATCCAGTAAGCCAGGCGCGCTGCTAAACCATGATGTTTGCGATAAAAAAGCAACCCGCTGCGCATCCTCCAAAGCGTCAGTTGCGATCCAGCGCGCGACACGATTGCTTGCGGAACTCGTTTGGACGATTCGCCACCTAGATGCACCACAATAATGTCTGGCCAATACATCACTTTGTAGCCGAGAGCCTTTACTCTCCGGCAGAGATCAACTTCTTCGTAATAAAGGAAAAAGTCTTCGTCGAAAACGCCTGCCGCCTTTAAAGCCTCGGGCCGAATAATGGAGAACGCTCCCGGCACCCAGTCCACCTCCGCCGGTACTAACGAATCGCACCAAGTCCGATCTGCGCGACCAAAAAAACGCGAGTTTCGGAAACGGCTTGCAAGACCCGAAAGGCTCAAGAAGTCATTTAATAGGGATGGAAACGCACGTGCCGAAGGCTGCCATCCTCCGCTGGGACCAATCAATCGCGCCCCTCCGATGCCTACGTCCAGATCTGCGTCCATCAGGCTAATCGCGTGCAGTAACGCATCCGGCTGCAAGAAGGCATCCGAATTTAGAAGAATAATATATCTGCCGCTCGCTTCGAGCAATGCTCTGTTATTTGCAGCTCCAAACCCAAGGTTAACCGGGCTCTCAATTAGACGTACGTCGGGATATTCGACCCGAACCATCTCTTGCGTGCCGTCGATAGAGCCATTATCGACAACGAATATTTGCATCGACACCCCGCGAGCGGCTTCCCTCAGATGCTCGAAGCAACGCTTAAGTACGTCACATGTGTTGTAAGACACGATGACTACCGAGAGATCGCAAACTGCTGCCTTCCCCTGGGGCGTTGCCAATGAAGTTTGTACTGTTAAAGCTGGCACTCGAAGATCTCACTCAGTCGTTTTACGCTAGGTTGCAGATTGTATTGTTCTTGAACTCGTTTTCTCGCTGAAACTCCTAAGTAACGGCGAAGACTAGCATCATCAATCAGCCGAGCTAGAGCAACGGCCAGCTGTTCTTCGTCAGACGGCGCGACTAGCAATCCGTCAACTTCGTTACGAATCAGTTCCGGAATACCTGCGATGGTTGTGCTGACGCACGGTATCTCCATTGCCATCGCTTCCATCAACGCAACCGGAATGCCCTCTGCAAAACTGGGTAACGCGAAAATCGCGGTTGAGCCCAACAGTGTGCGAACCCTGTCGGCCCCCACTGCTCCTTCAAAACTCACGTAGTCCTTTAGCTGATAGTTCGAAGCCAAAGCCTCCAGGTTCTGGCGTTCTGGCCCATCACCCACTAGGCGCAGCCGTACGTCCCGGCCTTGGTCTAATAGTCTCCGAAACGCGGCCAGCAAGATATGTTGACCCTTCACGCCAACCAGTCGCCCCACGCAGGTTATCTCCAGTGGTCGTGTAGAGATTTCAGGCTGCGGAACAAATCGAGCCGGGTCCACTCCCAGCCGGCACACAATTAATTTGCTCCAATCGGCAGGTGATGTCAGCAGCATTAGCTGGCTACGTGCAAACGAGCTGATGCAACAGACGAAACTCGCAGTTTCAATTTTCTGACGCAGATAGAACTTGCTGACCTCATAAAACTCATCCGGGCCGTGAACCGTGAAGGACATTGTGATGGGGAAGGTGCGCGCCGCGATCATCGCCACACTGGCCACTGGACCTCCGAAATGCACATGCAAATGCGAGCGGCCATGACGGTGCATCCACGATCCGATCAACAAACCTTCCACAAAATAGAACCAGCGAATCAAACCCCCGCCCAGCCGCAATGTAAAGTGAAGTCCTCGAAGAACGCCTACGGGATGCGTACAAACTGCCCAGATCACCGCCTTCAGCAATGCCGCAATTCCCGCTTGCTTCACGTAAAACGTCTTAGCTTGTTCCGACCTTTCCGGCTCTTCCAACTGCGAAACGTCCCGGTCGCAAGGATTGATAGATGCCGTTACGATGTCTAACCCAATCTGCCGAAGTTCTCGAATTTCGTTCAAGATAAACGTATGAGAAAACGCAGGGTAACGGCTTAGCAGATAGGCTACCTGCAACCGGCTCGGTCTGGTTGCAGTTGTTGCCTCGCTGGTCGGCGCCGACGCGTAAGTAAGGGGACTCATGCGTGTGCTAAAAACGATCTCGTAGGCTGAGGCCTTCCGTTCCTACCCTGCGCGTCACGCCCGCCATTTGGCGTTGCAATGCAAGATACTCTCGAAGGTCCCGACGCAACAAGCGGCCAGCTCGCTCCACTTGTACGTCCTGCAAAATAACGCCTACGGCGGGAACGTTCAAGCGTTCTAAAAGTCGCGCGCCACGAAGCAAATCAGCACGTGTATTTCTGGCTGCTCGCACAACCAGCAGCGTCATATCGGCCTCAACTGCAAGCCGTTCCGCTTCCGCCGAAAACATGAGTGGCGGGGCATCCATCAGAACGACGTGGCGGCCTTCCATTTCGTCCACACTGGAAGCGCCGGGTGCCATAAGTTTTGCCGGAACTTTAAAGCTACGGCCATTTGCATCCAAACTCCAACGCCGCGGCTGAATCGTGACACTCGTTTTGCGCTCAGTCAAGCAGCGGGCGACGTCGTCCACGATCGATTCTTCTACCTGCTCTTTAACACCTAAAAGAAGGATCGACTCAGCGCCATCGGCAATGCCTCTTTCTATACCTGCCATAAGCCGCCACAGATGCTCCTCTGCGAACTTCTGGCTCTTGCTGGAAGGCTTGATCGTAATCCCTACCACAGGGAAGCCAAGAATGCGCTCCACTGTTGCCGGGTCGTAGATGCGGCGGTCTCTCATGTCGAGCAGGACAGGCAAGCCCAATCCCAGAACGAAGGCGGCTGCCAGTATAACTCCGAGAGCCTTTCGCCGCTGACTTTTGACCGGCGATGGCGGTGGCTGCGCTAGCGAGAAAATACGCATCGCATCTTTCGACATGCTCACCATATTTAGCTCGTCCATTTGCCCTTCAACGCGGCTTAGTTGCTCACGCAAGCGGGCCACTTGAGTCGCCACTAACTCGGCCTGTCCGAGGTTTCTAGTCGTGTCCGGGATAACTGCGCTCTTCACAGCGATTTCATGCTCCAGAGCCAACTCAATTCGGCGAGCCGACTCTGCCTGCGAACGGAGTCTTTCCATCAGTTCCTCAGTTACCTTCGGAATTTTCTCGTTCGGTCCTTTTTGCAATTCCGAGTCAATTGCGGCGAGTTCAGCCTCTGCTTGCTGACGAACCGGATGTGAAGGCAGCATGTCTTTGATGCGTTCCCGGAGTTCAAACTGTCTTTGCAACAGCTTCTCCGTTGTCGAACGAGCCGCTGGGTCAGTCCCTACGATCTGTTCTGCATCAATAGCGACCGTGCTTTGGCCAGCGGCCAATTGCTCCTCAGCCTCGATGCGCTTTCGATGCGCCGTTGCCAGCGCTTGCCGCATCTGAATAAGTACCTCGTCGTCCGGCAGTACCGTCGTCTTCTGAAGGTTTACTACTTGTAAGGACTGCGCAAGCTTCGCTTGCAGATCCAGTTGTGTTGCTAATTCCTTATCAACCGCGGCCTTTTCAACCTGCAGGGCTGTCATGCGCTCTGCCTTCCCGGTCGCATCTCGCTTATTTCCATCCTCTAGAAAACTCTTGGCCACGGTATTTGCAATAGTCGCCGCCGACTTCGGATCTCCCGCCGTCATCTGTATAGCGATCTCGTAGCTGTCCGGAACCCGCTGAACCTCGAGCAAAGTTCGCAGGCGATCAACTGCTTGGCGTTCGGTCTCATCAGACCCTCGAAATTGGATGCCTTCTTTGCCAAGCTGATGAATCGCTGCACTCAGCGTGTCGTAGTGCAGAATCGTCATGATCTCTTGATTGATCAGCGTGGGATAAGCCCCATCCGTCGGACCGTCTGTACTGTCTTTTGCCGCTTCGGGCGGAACCAGTATCGTAGTTTCAGCCTGATAAGCCGGCTTCATCGTCTTTAAGACCCAAAGAGTTCCAAGAACCAACACAGAAAAGAAAACCACCAAAGCTAGCATCCATCGGCGCTGTATAGTGTCGATCAAATCCAGATCGAGACCTTCGGTCTCTGGAGCAGCTTGCTGAACATACATTTGGTGGCGTGGCGACGAAGAATGAACCACCAAAGCTTTGTCATTCGGTCCTACATCGACTTTGCGTACAGTTCCCATAGACATACCTATTTCGCCATCGCTCCAACCATCAGCAAGGAACCGGCTGGACTAAACTTGCTGAAGACATAACCAATCTTCCCCATGCCACTCTTCGGAACATAGATTACGTCTCCGGGTTTAAGCGAAGCCTCGTTGCTGTTGGCGCGTGAGGAATCTAACAGATCTTTGAGTGCAATTTCGCGCGTCGTGCCGGTCGCCGGTCTCACGATGCGAATCTTATTGGAAGCCGCATCCTCCGTTAATCCGCCGGCCATGGCAAGCACATCAACCAACCGCGCATCCGCGGTCAGGCGTATTGCGCCCGGTCGTTGTACCTCGCCCAAAACGGATACCAGGTCTTCTTGCTCTTCCGGTACGAAAACCACGTCATCGCGACGCAGATGCAGATCAACACCATACCCCTTTGTGAACATTTCCTTCATATCAATCCAAAGCACTTGGTCGGTACCGCGATAAATTGCACACCGGTTGATCATCGTCGTGGAAGTATCGGCCTTTACGTTGGCCATAGTCGCCGAACTGCCGCTGCTCGAAGGGCGCGGGCTAAAGGCGCCGCTTTTGGACAATGCTTCCAGCAGGCTGGGCGCGGTATCAAAGTAGATCGGGCCTGGTGAGGCGACACGCCCGACTACCACTATCCGGTTCGACCCATATTTCGTTACTCGAACCGTAACGCTGACGGTCGAGTAATATTTGCCCCAGGCTGTTTCGATTGTCTTTGCGGCATCCTCTCTTGTGAGGCCGGCGATTTTAGTCGGTCCAACCAACGGCAACGTTATGTCGCCGTCCGGACCGATGACGTGCTGCCCTTGTATATCGGGCTGGCTGGGCACCTGAATGTAAATCTCATCGCCCGCACCAAGCGTGTAGGCTTGCGCGGACGAAGCTTCAAATTCTCGAATCAACTCTTCTTGTCCGACCTTAAGACCGGAAGTCCCCACAACGTCCGCCGGTCCAGCCGGATGCCTAGTATCCTCGGCATCGGCAACACCTCCGATTCCGGTCAGCACACAAATCGCGACTGCTAGTAACACAACAAGAAGTCGCAAGCTCTTCATAAAGCAGCTGAGCATTCGTCCCTCCATTGATCCCATTGCTTCCTCGGTCTAACCGTGGCCGGAACACCCACCGCTATGCATCCTGCCGGTACATCTGTTAAGACCACCGCATTTGCTCCAATTAAGGCGTCGTTGCCAATCCGAATTTCGCCTAAAATCTTCGCACCGGCGCCAATATCCACGCGGTCGCCAATCACCGGGGATCCGCGTTTTCCGGTTCTACGAAGTCCTACCGTTACTCCGTTTCGCAGCACTACGTCGTCACCAATCTGAGCGTCGCCGCTCACCACAAGCCCCTGCGGATGATCAATTCTCAATCTCCTGCCAACCTGTACCTCGCATGGCAATTCAGCTCCGCTGGCAGCGGTCACAAATGCGAATGCCAGTTTGTACAGAATCGAGAACGGCGCCCGAAGTGGCCGCCAACCGATGTCATATCGCCAGCGCCCAAGTCGATACACAGCCATTACCCATAAAGCGGGCGAAAGCAAATTGCCTTCATAAGTTTGCCAATCTTCTCGTAAATCATTAAACATGCGGCAATCCCGATTTTGTGTCCGTCGCACGGCCAGTTCTTAACCACTGGCTCGCCGGCCTGGCCGATTTTATGGTCGCCGGCATGCGACATAGCTTCCAAAACAAATACGCAGGCGCACTGGCCAGAGCTTGGAAACTCGCGCGAATATTTCCGCCCAGGATGACGGCGATACCCACGTGTGCGGCCAACAGAATCAACAACCCCACACCGTAGAACTGCAGTCCGCGAAAGGGCAAAACAAGAAGCAGCATAGACGCCAGAACGAAATAGGCCAGCGGTAGTGTAAGCAGTTCCAAAAGCGGCTCGATCACCAGGAAATTTCCGTTTAGCAGTCTTGAGACCAGCTTGGAATCTAGACTCGCGCCACTCGCGCGCGTCCCCCTTCCCATCGTGCCCGCTGCGAGACTCGCGCGGATTCATCGTTCGGCATATCACCATAAACAGTGGCTCCATTAATAAATTGAATTCTCTTATGCGCACTCACGCACAAAAGGTGATATTCCAGATCTTCAACAATCGACTCTGCCGAATAGGGAACGTCAAGCAGAGTTTGGCGGCTCAGACCAAAGCCATTCCCCAAGATTCCCGCTGACAGCCCCCAGCCGAAGCGGCCTTTCGGGCGTAAAACATTAAAGGCCATCAGCGCCACATCCATCAGCCGCTTGCTGTTTGAGTCGAGAGGTTCGGTTACGCGATACCGTGTCTGAACTCCATCTGCGCCAGCCGCCAAAAAGCGCGCCACCTCCGGTACGACATTGCTCGACACAACAGAATCCGCATCTACAACTAGGAACCCATCGAAGCCCTCGGCAAGCAGGCGATCGAAAGCGAACCGCAACGCGAAGCCCTTTCCGCGATTTGATAGGTCATGCCTTTCCAACACGCGCGCGCTGGCGAGATGTGCCCGCTCCGCAGTTGCATCTTGGCAATTGTCCGCAACGACAACGATTGAGCACCGGCTCAGGCCGTCGCTGGAGGCCGCGACACTCTCTATGCAGCGCTCAATCATTGCCTCCTCGTTATGCGCCGGAATTACAACCGCCATTGAGAAAGTTTCACCCTTCGCGTTAGCTGTTGATCGTTCACGTCGTACAAGTCCGCTGGTTACCAGCAATAACTCGATAGCTCCGGGAACGGTTGCAAGAACCGCCAACAAACCAATTAGTCCGAAGGTAACTCGGAGCATCTCGCTCATGCAATTACCTTCCGGAAAGCAAACGCGGGCATCGAAACAGTCGAACGCACTGCTGCCAGGCCAGTGTCGCTCGTTGTTTGCGTCGCTTTAAGACACGCCTCACTCCATCCAAGAAACAGGAAGAGTATAGGGTACAATTGCGCACCCAAAAAAACCGTTGCGATTGCCACTCCAATCGATACCAGAATCCCGCTCATCGTGAATAACAATGCGCGTTGATCGGGCGCCAGATTCTGCTCCGACATTCCCTTATGAATCAGTCGAAATATTGGAACACCCAGCATCGTCACAAACAACGTCAACCCCGTTAGGCCATACATAATCGTCACCAGCAAATACCAGTTATCGACTGAATCCATGCCCTTAACGTGCGGCCAGTGCAAAGATCCCCAACCCCAGAAACTTTGCTGCATCGCTATCTGCCCATACTCGGTCCAAAGTTCAGTCCGATATTCAGCCGAAGCAACTTCTTCTTGTGGGCCATAAGACTTGGAGCCTGCAACATAAGCCTTTCCCGCCCAGTAAATTAAAGATCCGCCCACCACAACAATCAACACCGTGCGCCGCAAAGCCAAGCGGCGATTTTGTGCAGTGCCGATCGAAGCCACAATGATTCCAACTACAACCGCAATCCAAGGCCCGCGCGAAACCGTCATGATGCTGCCCGCAACCAAACCCCACAACATCAATCGCGACTTTTTCAATCCTAGCTTCGGGAACCACCGAAATCTGCTCTCCCATAAACCAAAGTGCGTCGCATAGCGGTGCAGCAGAATGGCGATTGACAGAATCGCACCCATAAGAATGGCGTGCCCGAAAGGACCGGCGGTTCTGCCAACACCGTAGCGAACCTGTGTGAACCAAGGATCGACAGAAGAAAAGAAGCGCCCAAAGACATGCCTGAACGGGTTCGTTTCATGCGCAAATTCATACACCGAGATAAGTGAATCTATGAACACGAAAAAAGCAAATCGTTTCGCAATCAGGTTCCTCATGCCAGATTGTTCAATCAGCAGTTTCCCGGCCATGTAAGGGAACACGCCAAGAGTAATCGGAATCGCGAAGCGCTTGACGATATCGACTGTTCCATTGCTGTGCAGGTCAGAAACAATCATCCAGCTGATAAACCCAAAGGCCGGCAAGTCTCCTAATGACAGCCACCACCTGCCGTTGATCACCCACCAGCACAGCGCCAGTCCGATTGGCACTATCGCCCATTGATGGAAGTCCAACGGCGGCCATCCCCACCAATAGTTGTCTGGAAGCAAGAGTAGAACTGGCAAGTACACGCGGAAGAATGCCGATTCAACAGAGGTTGACGTTGCCACCGCGAGTGAGGCTAGTGCCGGGAGTGCTGCCAGTGGGTCTAGAGTCACGAATTTCCTAATGGCCGCTAGGCCGCCCCCGCCGCTCGTGCACGCGGTGCCTCGCCATAAACAACACCCTCCAGCGATCCCATGCTTCCAATCAATTTGCTCGAATCAGCTCCTACAAGGCCGCTGGCGTCAATTTCAAAGTGGTCATTCGTCTTGCGTAGTTGGTTGCAAATCTCTTCTAATGTCCGTCGCACTCCCTCAGATAGGTCACCGGTAACCCGGCATACCGCCCAGCTTTCACCAAGTTCAACATTGATCTGCAGTTTTCCAGGAGATATTTGGCGCACCGCGTCACTTGACGAAGTTGCCGATTTAAACAAGTCGGCAAAATGAGCCAGACGAAGTTGGCGCTCAAGTGCCGGAGAGAGACCGGCCAGCCAGACCTCCGTCTTACGTTCAGCCGCGCGCCTCAATATCCGCGCCAGAATCCACAGCCCATCGGCGCCCATGTGCGACGTCCCCGTCAGGTCCAGGACAATCGGTCTGCCGGCAGTTACCGATGACAAAGCTTTTTCAAGCCTGGTCAAACCCGATCCCGACATCGCTCCCGATACCCCGATAATGCTAACCGCTCCAATGGAGTTCAGGCTAACTATCGGTGTTTCCTCTTGCTGCTGGAATATTTTCTTCACCGGTAATTGCGCGGACAGGTACTTCGTAAGCCACACGGCATCATGAAAGTAACGCGGGCCAAGCCGTACTGGATCAACACACATCCGGAATAGCCATTCCATTCCGCTCTTCTGCATCCACGCCGGCGCACGTCTCACGCTTTGGGCCAGAAAATCGAGCGACCCTCCTATGCCAATGCAAACTGGAACCTTCAGCCTGTGGCGGTTTCTTCCAATCCACTTTTCTTGCTTCGGACTACCAAACGCAACCAGTAAGATATCGGGCTGCGCCGCCTCAATCCGTGCCAGAATCGGCTCGTTATCGAACTCATCTATAGGTCGAATCGGTGGCGAAAAATGCCCAACTACCCGCACATTCGGGTTTAAAGCCTTCATTCTTCGTTGGGCTGCCTCAGCCACCTCCGGCGTCGCGCCCAACAGAAAGATCTTGTATCCTCTCAACGCCGACAGACGCGCTAAATGCGGCACCAGATCGGCGCCGGCTACTCTCTCGCGAAGTGGAATTCCGAAGAGACGGGATACCCATACAATGGGCATGCCATCCGCCAGCACCATGTCGCACATACACAATATTCGCCGGTATTCTATGTCTTTGGTGGCGTGTACCAGGTAATCGACGTTGGCCGTCGCCACTTGGTGGGTCCCGCCGTCCTCAATCATCTTTTCGATGCGTTGCAGTGCTTCCTGCATCAACACATCGTCAACTGGCACCCCCGATAAGCCCAGTCCATTATCCATTTGTTTCTCTATCCCTCCGGATGGCGAACAGCTCTGCTATGAAATGAAAATGTTAGTTGCTTGTTGTCTCGATTGCACTTAGCTCTTGGCTAAGCGTCCTCTTGACACAAAATGAAACCCTGTAACTTGTCGCCGGCAAATGCTTACACAGCAATTCGGGCATTAAAGCGTTGGTTGGAATGATTCCGTCAACATCTTGTCAGAATTCTTCATCACTTTATGCAACGCCGAGCCTTGAATAAGTCATTGGCATACATAGAGATTCGGTTCGATAAAACGACGTGTCGTGGTTCTATTTGACGGGCGAGTATTTGCTGCAATGAACTCAACCTGAATAGCCACTTCGAATGACCGCTTTTTCGCACCTAGAAAGCTTACGAGCTAATGAGGGTTGTTTCGTCCACGCTGCGCCAAATGAGTCACGATTGGACTCTTGGTGAAGAAGTGCCTGAGTAACAGTAGGGTGACACGCGCCAGATTAATTAGTCAAGCGAAATTAAGTACCCAAGCTTACAAATAATTTCTATCGAACAAAAGAAAGTCCGCTCGCGAGCACCGCTTGTTTTTTGCTAATCTCGGATGCAAGCTATGTAAATAGCAGCTATATGGTGGTCAACGCATGATCTCGGTACGCATAGAACGTTTGTGTCAGTTGATTGCTTGTTACAATGCACTCTCATGAACAGTTAGAAACGACGTTTCAGACTCGTTCCACGGAGAATCGCATTTGTTTGGACGTAGCCGAATCTGCGCCCACCTTTTGGCGATAGTGAGGGAAAGTTCTTGTCTACAACCAGCAAATGGCGGAGCGGCCTCCGCAAACATCAGCAGCCGCTAGAGGTTTACGAGCTGTCAACCAGCTCTCAGAATAAGCTCAGTGCCAGGACGATCCGATATGTTCTGGTCGGCCTTGCAGCGCTGCTCGCGATCGCAGCCGGAATCTTTTGGAGTCTCAATCGTGCCCGTTCGCCGCAAGCCATCGCGACAACAGTTCCAAAGGTCGAAACGGTAGCGGGCACCTCGAAAAGCGCAGGCGGCGGACCTGGACTCACTGCTGTCGCATATTGGGGCATAACTAGTTCTGGCATCACGATGTCATGGTCAACTAACATCCCGTCAACCACGTCAGTCGCTTACGGCACAACTCCAGATCTGGGCTCCGTCACACCGGAGCAAACCAAGTTGGCCAACAGTCACACGGTTCAAATCACTGGTCTTCAGCCTGGACAGAAGTATTATTTCGTTGCGCAATCCGCCGACGCGAATAAAGTCGTCGGCCATTCCGTGACTTATACGTTCACCACTCTCTCAAACAGTCCACCCATTATCTCCGATATAAAAGTGGTACCCCAACCAGGCCATAAAGCTCAGATTTCCTGGACAACCTCTGTTTCGGCTTATAGCTACGTGAAATTTGGATCAACTTCCAGCTACGGCAAGTGGTCATTGAAGACAAATTTGACCGCAAATCCATCCCCGGCTCTCGGATGGGTGCCAGCTGGCACCGTTCATTATCAAATCCATAGCGTCGATGCTTCAGGGAATGAAGCCGTGTCACCTGATTACACATTCGAAGAACCCACAGATCAAACCTCAGTCGATTCAGCGCCGGTTGGGGTTCTGGCCGCCCTGCGAACTAAGTTGCACGTTCTCAAACACCTTCTTTAGTCCATACCATTGCCAGCTCACGCAAGAGCAAAGATGCGGAGAGGCGAACTTGCCCCTGCCACTGTCTAGGCGTTTCCCTTGTATGCTATAAAAAGGCATCGATTCTCACGGAAAGCTCTCGTCATGGTTAACCCGATTTCTCTTGGAGAGAATCCCTCCGCGCTTACAACTCTCCTTCAGAGCGGAAGGGAACCTGAACTATCAGCTCAGACGTCCGCGTAAGGCTTTCTTCCACGCGGAAGTATCTCTCCCCCTTCCAACCATCTAGCTCTATCGAAATCGAGGTTTCTTTGAAGACAAAAGTACTGCGCGATCACATCGCTCTATCGAGATCCTTCCGCGCATTTTCATATCTAGCCCTTCCTTTTGCTATAAATCTTTTGGCCACCTGCCTGTCAGCGCAGAGCACGAATATTGCGATTGGCGGAACACCCCTCCAGACGGGTGTTAAGCGACTTGGCATCAATCTTGGCGGACACAACTACTACGACTCCGGCCAAATTCTAAAAAACCTGACCATGCGAAACCCTGGTTTCGAGCCAAGCATCTATCAATCCACCGTTCAATGCGCTGGCACCGGCAGCACCACGGGCTGTGTCGATAGCCTCCCTTATGGTGCGTGGCCAAGCGGATTTTGGCCTGCGGGCTCCCAAGTGAGAGTAATCTCTGGGGCTGCGGCTGGCTGCACGACAAGCATATCCACATTCACAGGCCCTACCGGCTCATATGGCGGCATCTACACTTTCAGCACTCCCTGTGCAGCCTCGTTGGCAGCAGGCGATTACTTCATCGTCAGTTACACCATACCCGGAAATCCCACGCAAGGTTGGTGGCCTTCCACCGGTGGTAATGGCTCATTTGCTCCCGACACTACCGATCTGACGCCGGGAACTACGGGTGTCCAAGCTCTCCAGATGATCGCGCCAACAACTGGCGACAGCGCTCAGGTAAGCAGCTTCTTCGATTCAACCGGTGCACATTCCTTTGTTACGCTCAACGGCTCTTATCAAGTGCAGTTCGATGCCAAAGGCTTGGGCGGCAGCCAACAGATTTTAGTAACTTTCAGCCGCAACGGCATCGATTACGTATCGCAACGGGTTTCGCTTACCGGCTCCTGGTCCCATTACACAGTCCCCTTTACTGCATCTGAAAGCGGTGCGCAGACGGGACCCGCCCAATTGAGTTTTTCCACGATAGGCGCAGACTCCCTCTACCTCGACAATGTTGCAACCACTCAGACAGCAACCAGTAGCAGTAATCCCACAGTCTTTCGCGATTCGGTCGTCACCACTCTTCAAGAGCTGAACCCTGGAATCATTCGCATGTGGGATGGCATAGGCCTCGGCAACACCCTCGATAATATGCTCGTTGATCAGTTTGGTCGCATGCCGTCGAACTACTCGGCATGGTATTCAACGCCGGTGGACGACGCGTCTTACGGTCTGTTTGACTTCCTGCAACTCGTTCAAACAGTCGGCACCAGTGTTGAACCTTGGATAGTCGTCCCCATCACGTTCTCACCTGCTGAAGCCAGCAACCTGATCGACTATCTCAGCGGTGGCGCGAACACCGTGTACGGCGCCAAGCGTATCGCACAAGGTCAAACGGCACCTTGGACTTCTGTCTTTCCCAAAATTCACCTCGAATTTGGAAATGAAGCGTGGAATACAACCTTCCAGGGCGGCATTATTCAGGATGGCGCCTCCTATGGCGCTCGAGCCCAAACCATCTTTGCCGCCATGCGTAGCAATCCAAATTATGTTCCCGGGAACATGGACTTGATTATCGGCGCTCAGGCTGCCAATTCCTATTCATTGCAGTTCATTCAAAACGCCTGTCAGAATAATGACTCGCTCACCCTCGCCCCCTACATGATGAACAATGTCTCAGATACCAGTTCCACAGCCAATCTGTATCTACCCACATTTGCCGAACCGCAAGCTTTTTATTCGAACGCTCCGGGCGTAACGGCCGAAGGCATCTCGAATGGCTGGTTCACGGTCAATAACGTCTCTCAAACCGTGAATGGTGGCGAAATGTATCTGGATCTTTTGTCAGAGGCCAACACCACCAATCCAAAACCCATTTCTATCTACGAAGAGAATCTCTCCACAATTGGCGGGTCAATCTCGCAAAGTACTCTGAACACATACGTCTCGTCACTGGGTGCTGGTCTGGCGTCCGTATCTGAACAATTACTGGGCATTCAGAATGGCATCTTAAATCAAAATCTATTCTCGCTAACTCAATGGGAGTTTAAACGGCCCGACGGATCAACTGCATTTCTCTGGGGAAGCGTTGTGGACATGGGTGGCGCAACAAATCTTCGCCGTCCACAGTATCTTGCAGAGCAACTCGCGAACTCAGCTATAAGCCCGGGCGCTTCCATGTTGCAAACCATTCAAACGGGCGCCAATCCGACTTGGAATCAGAGTACGGACAACACGGTCGGACTGAATAACGCAAACTACATTCAATCCTTCGCCTTCAGTAATGGCGCTGGCGCTTATTCGGCAGTCTTGCTGAACCTGAGCTTAACGAACTCCCTCCCGGTGACGTTCAGCGGCGCCAACGCACCCTCCGGCGCCGTAGAACTGCAACAACTCACTTCAGAAGAGCCTACCGATAACAACGAAAACAGCAGCGTTGTGGCACCCGTTTCGTCCAGTCTTAGCAACTTCAATCCGTCATCGGGCATCTCCCTGCCTCCCTATTCGATGACAGTCCTGACCTGGTCTCAGAATCAAACTGCTGCGCCGGTAATCTCTTCGGTAGCCGCAAACTCCATCACGACAACCTCGGCCACCATCACATGGACCACCGACCAAGCTTCGTCATCACAGGCCAAATACGGAACAACAACGTCCTACGGTTCGACTTCAACCTTGAACTCCAGCCTGACCACAACGCACTCCGTCACGCTCACCGGCCTGACGCCAGGCACAACCTACGACTACGCTGTCATGTCAGCCAACAGCAACGGTAATACCAGCACCTCTGCCAACTTCACCTTTGTAACAACCGCCTCGCAACCGCCTGCGATCTCATCAGTCTCGGCTGGCGCCCTCACCACCACCTCGGCCACCATCACATGGACCACCGACCAAGCTTCCTCATCACAGGCCAAATACGGAACAACAACCTCCTACGGTTCGACCTCAAGCTTGAACTCCAGCCTGACCACAACGCACTCCGTCACGCTCACCGGTCTGACGCCAGGCACAACCTACGATTACGCTGTCATGTCAGCCAACAGCAACGGTAATACCAGCACCTCTGCGAACTTCACATTTGTAACAACCGCCTCGCAACCGCCGGTCATCTCGTCAGTCTCAACCAGTGCCATCACGACAACCTCGGCCACCATCACATGGACCACCGACCAAGCTTCGTCATCACAGGCCAAATACGGAACAACAACGTCCTACGGTTCGACTTCAACCTTGAACTCCAGCCTGACCACAACGCACTCCGTCACGCTCACCGGCCTGACGCCAGGCACAACCTACGACTACGCTGTCATCTCAGCTAACAGCAACGGTAATGCCAGCACCTCTGCGAACTTCACATTTGTAACAACCGCCTCGCAACCGCCGGTAATCTCTTCGGTAGCCGCAAACTCCCTCACCACCACCTCGGCCACCATCACATGGACCACCGACCAAGCTTCGTCATCACAGGCTAAGTATGGAACAACAACATCCTACGGTTCTACTTCAACCTTGAACTCCAGCCTGACCACAACGCACTCCGTCACGCTCACCGGTCTGACGCCAGGCACAACCTACAACTACGCTGTCATGTCAGCCAACAGCAACGGTAATGCCAGCACCTCTGCGAACTTCACCTTTGCAACGACTGCCTCGCAACCGCCTGTAATCTCGTCAGTCTCGGCTGGCGCCATCACCACCACCTCGGCCACCATCACATGGACCACCGACCAAGCTTCGTCATCGCAGGCTAAGTATGGAACAACAACATCCTACGGTTCGACTTCAAGCTTGAATTCCAGTCTGACAACAACGCACTCCGTCACGCTCACCGGTCTGACGCCAGGCACAACCTACAACTACGCTGTCATGTCAGCTAACAGCAACGGTAATACCAGCACCTCTGCCAACTTCACGTTTGCAACGACCGCGGCAGCGTCTGGGCAAGGTCCCCAGCTATCATCTGTCGCCTTCTGGGGAATTACAGCCTCAAGTATCACCATCTCTTGGTCAACTGACACAGGTTCATCAACCACAATCGACTACGGCACCACCCCGGCCCTTGGGCAGTATGCCTCGGCTCAGCCCGCGTTGGCAGTTAATCACTTGATCACACTCACCGGTTTGACTGGCGGCACGACCTACTACTTCGTCGCGCAATCAACCGACGCTAGCGGCAGGACGAGCTCTTCCACAACTTACAGCTTCACCACCGTTAACCACACACCACCAACCATCTCGAACGTTGTCGTAACGCCTGGCAGCAATGGTACTGCGGTCATTTCGTGGAGCACGTCCACTCCCGCGACCAGCTACGTTACGTTCGGCTCGACGACTAATTACGGAAAATGGTCGAACAGTACGCCTTATACGCAAAATCCCCAGTGTTCTTTACAATGGGCGCCAAGTGGGACGGTTCACTTCCAACTTCATAGTATCGACGCCTCCGGGAACGAGGCGGATTCATCTGACATGACATTCGTCGAACCCTAGGCCCGGCCCGTCACGATAGATCAGCGATCAAGTACTCATACAACTAGGAAAACACCTTTCGCCTTACTGGCGACTAATTCAAGCTATCGCTAAGAATAACTTAGCGATAGCTTGTTTTTTTGTTCCACGTTGGCAACCGTATTACCTCGCAAAACTGCGCAATCCGTATTTGAAAATCTATGTTATGCTCGAGGCTCAAGGTAAGCAGGATCACTTGAGTCCTTCGAAAATCTTTCGAATTTGAAGGAGACCGTGTAAGTGATTCGGCGAAGCTTGCACGAAAAGTAGATTGACCTTCCGCTGAACTAGCACATCCTATCTGCTCTATCGATACCCAAAAAGTTAAAACCCTGTTCCTCTGATTGCAACAGCTAACTCTCGTCGGCTAGCACTGTCTCAGTGCTTCTTTGCGTCCGAATCGGCGAAGCAACTTGACGGCTGCCCGAGATCGCGTACAAATTTCGAACTTCGGCAAATTAACAACAATCGTATGGCAACTACAGGTGCAAAACTAGCTCCCTCACCAATATCCAGGCCTTTGGATTTGTCCACTGGTCCGAAGAGTGCTGATTTTCCCAAAGCGGCTTCTACCTCGCGCCTCTCGCTCTTTGTTATCGCTGATCTGTGCTGTGTTCTCTCAGCCGCTTTTCTCGCGATCGCCCTGCGCTTCCCCGATACGGGAACGCCATATCGCAGTAGAATGCTTGTTCCCGAACACGTCAGCATCACCTTTCTTTACGCCGCAATTATTGTCCTGTTCTGCCACACGCAGAATCTATATTCGGCTTACCAATCTTCATCTTGGTCGACTGAATTCACGGCAGTGACCAAGGCAGTTTTCCTTGCCACTGGATTACTTGCCGGCACTATGTTCGTTACAGGAGTGAAAACCACTTCGCGGCTCATTGTCGCCTCAACCGGTATCTCGGCAATTGTCACCATGACCACCTGGCGGCAGGTCCGGCGTCGTCGGTTGAAAAAGGCTGTTGCAGATGGGCTTTCGTGTCATAACCTGCTCATCGTCGGAACCGACCACGTGGCTCGTGCTGTCGCTCAACATCTGGCGCTGCACCGCCAATTTGGATTTGTTGTCGTTGGTCATCTGCGCCCATCCGAGCCGCATCTCGCATCGGGAAACTTCGATGATCTAAAAGTGCTCGGATCGGTCGATGAACTGAAAGGATTGTGCCGTACCCACTTCATCGATGAAATCCTGGTCTGCAGCCACCATCGGCGGACAGTCATGCAAGTAATCTCCGACGCTCGCGAAGCCGGCGTTGGCGTTCATGTCGTCCCCGATTTGTACGACGGTCTTGCTTGGGGCGCGCGCATGGACTATCTTGGTGACCTGCCAACTCTGGCCGTCGTCTCCAGGTCCATTCCCGCTGTCGCCATCATGTTCAAGCGCATTTTCGATTTCGCCGCCGCTTTCTTCGGCCTTCTCTTTATCAGTCCTTTGCTCGCGCTCATTGCCATCGCTGTAAAGCTCGACTCCTCTGGCCCTGTTCTTTACGCTTCCCAGCGAGTGGGCAAGAAAGGTCGCGTCTTTTCCTGCCTCAAGTTCCGAACGATGGTTGTCAATGCCGAAGAACTCAAGGAAAAGCTTGTTCACCTCAACGAACGCGACGGCATTTTATTCAAAATTACCGAGGATCCTCGCGTTACGCGTGTGGGAAGATTTCTACGCAAGCACAGTCTGGATGAGTTACCGCAGCTGTTGAATGTGCTCCGCGGAGACATGAGCCTCGTAGGCCCCCGCCCCCCGCTGATCAGCGAGGTGAAAAAATACCAGCTCGATTACCTGCGCCGGCTTGAAGTAGCTCCAGGAATCACAGGCCTTTGGCAGGTGGAGGCCCGCAACAATCCTTCGTTCGATACATATATCTCGCTGGACCTTCAGTACATCGAAAACTGGAGTCTAGCTCTAGATTTAAATATTCTGCTGCGAACTGCCTGCGTGGTTTTGGGAGGGACTGGAAAGTAACGTTCCCATCTCTCGTGCGTGAAAACTGACGGAATCTACTTTCTGAACGGATGCAAGAGGTACCTCTGTTCCAGTACGCGATACCGAATTGCCCGGGTGTTTCGAGCCGTTAATTCGCTTGACTCGAAGTGCCCCCCAAAGTAACCTAAGGTGTACCAGGGCTCATTCAGTTTCAACTCCAGTTGTTTTCTCCGTTTGAAATATATTCCTCGATTCGAATTCCTCTGCTGTTTGTGCGCTCCATGTAAGAGCTCATTACACAAAACAATTAGTTAAGAAGACAAGGGTCTTAATACCTATAGAGAAACGGTCACTTAGTCTCACGTTAAGTCGAGTTTCTATTCTCTTTTGAGTCGACGTCGGAGGGTGTCATGCAAAATGAGCATAAACAGAAGTGGTTTGCCTTACGAGTCAAGCCGCGATTGGAACACAAAGTTTCAGAACTATTGAAGGCCAAATGCAATCAACATTTTTTGCCTGTGCGACAAGAATTGAGATGCTGGTCGGATAGAATCAAACGATTTGAAATACCAATCTTCCCAGGCTACGTTTTTTCACGCTTTGATTACGAATGTCGGACCGAGATATTAAACACTCCGGGCGTTCAACAAATCGTCAGTTTTGGGGATAAACCCGCTTTCATCCCGGACGAACAGATAAATTCCGTTCGTTTATTGATCGATCAAGGCGGTAATGTTAAACCTTGTGATTACTTGTCGGTGGGCCAGAAGGTTCGTGTTATTCGTGGACCTCTGATCGGCGCTGAAGGCTTACTTACTCGCGTCAAAACAGATTGGCGCGTTGTGGTGTCTATCGATTTACTACATCGATCTGTATCGGTCGATGTGGATCGCGATTCCGTCATCTGTATCAATCCGGCTGTTCCATCCCAGAGACCTCCAAGACCTATTTCTTGGACTGAGGTGCGAAAACCGGAATATCGCTTTGATCCCTGTGTGGCAGCGAAAACCGATTGACTTGACGATCGCTTCTCTTCACTAGGCATCGTAAGAAAGGGAAAAGTGACCGTCCTCCTTGCGGGCCAGATATAGGCTCGCTCTTCGGAGGATGGACCATCGTGTTCCTCAGTTAACTATAAGTGTCGGCTACTGATCGGACAAACTCCCTTGATATGAGCTGAGATACCAGTTCGAACAGCCTTGCTGTTCCCGGTACCAGTAGTTGTACTGAAGCCAAAGATCTCTCATCTCTCGCGCAGGACCAAGAAAAGTGTTCACCTTTTCTGGTTTGCTAATCACCTTTAAGGCGAGCCACATCGCGCACTCACTCAGCTTCCATCCAGGTCTCTTCGCACCCTATTGTCACGTTGATTTTGTCGCTCAATCGCGTGAGTCTCAGTTCATAGCGTCCGCTGGCAACATCTGCCGTCACAAAGCGTCCATTTGGTTTGAGGGAAATGGTTCTGTGAATCTGTCTCACCGGACAATCAAGTGGCGTCAGATCAAGCGACAGATCCTTCAAAGACACGCCGACTGGCAAGTCTGACACACTGTCTTGCAACGAGACCATGCACTCCGATGTAGCTTGATATCAGCGCTGACCGACTCCTCTGCCGCCACGGTAATTGGAATCTAATCCACCGGGCAGGGCCGCCTCCGCATAGAAACCGAGAGTCTCTTTGTCCTTCGCGGTCGTGCTCTCGGACATCGCCATAGTAGTTCCCGGCCGAAAGATATCGAACAGAATAGCAGCCTGACAGACGGCGGGACATCTTTTTCACCCACCACCTCGCCAGTTAGATCGCCGCTATCAGCCACACTGATCTGCAATGGACCAACAGCGTTCGCCCGGCTTAATGTCCACTAGCAGAGAACTCGCTGAACTCCGAATCGAAAAGCGAACCTAGAGTCGATACCCTCCTGGCCGGACGTTCTTTATCCGGAAAGAGCCGTCGCTCTCCGAAAGTGCGCCCGGCATTTTTGAGCGTGCTAAGCAGGAGACATGCTCAACACGCACAAGCAGCCATAGCCGCACACGCTCTACACACTGTTCTCCAGTCACAGGCAAAAGCGAGCCGAACACTGCGCCCAACCAAATGTGGATACGCTACGCTTCTTTGCTTGGTGCTAGCGCGATCAAGGTTGCTCCGATGACGATAAGGATCCCCACACCAACCAGTTCGTCGCGCGAAACTATGTTTTGCAGTGCCTGAGTGCCCATAACGGCAGCATGAACGAGGCTCGACCATGCGGTAAAGGCGATCAGACTTCGACTTGCCGATGGATTGCGGATTGCGAGAAGCAAGAAAACGCCGAGCATCACATAAATGCTGAACATCATGGATAGAGACGGTTCTTGCCGGAAGAACATGATCGAAGGATAGGCTAACGCCAAAAAGAGCAATCCCACCAAGGCCAACACAATCTTCAGAGCTACTTCTCGATTCATCTCTGTCCTTCTGCACCGTTTCTTTCGTGTGCTGCATAATCTTGGCACAGAAGGCCCAGCCGTGGATGTTTCTATGTGACGTCTCGCCTTTCTCCAAGAAAGACAACGTTGATCAAGATATAAGCAGTGCCGGCATAATTCCAAACATGAAAATTGTTGGCGCTGCGACAGTTTTTCAGCTTAATGATCTCGACAAATGCTCTCAGGTTATGTTGAAACGTTCTAGCGATGTAGACGGAGATTTGCTCACATTCGGCTGCCGCTTTTCGAAATAAGCAGAGCAATCGTTCACAAAAAATCAAAAAATAGTTTTCTGAATTAAATCAACAACATAACTCACTTTGCATAGGTCGCGGCGTTTGGCGAGATCTTATGCTGAACGCGAAAGTGAGTTTCTACGTTATGTCCGATCAAACCATTATCAATACCTCCGAGCCCGTCGTGGTTCCCAATCCCAACGGCGGTCCCGCCACAATCGCAGGCCGCGCCATCTCGTCCAAGAACGCCACCAAACACGGTTGCTGCGCCGACACGCTGATCCTGTCCCACGAATCCGAAGCCGATCTCAAAAAGCTGCAAACCACCTGGCACACCGCCTACAAGCCAAAAGATGAAGGTGAAAAGAATCTCATCGAAAAGCTCATCAAAGCCGACTGGTTCTTGCAACGCGCCACCAACGCACTGGAATCCGTGGAAGCCGATCTATACGACGCCAATCCGAATCCGTCCCAATGGACTGAACTGCAACAGCGCACACTCGGCCGTTTCCATCGCTATCAAACTGCCAAAAGCAATCTCTTCACCCAAGCCAAGAAAGCCGTCGAAGACTACCGTAAAGCCCGCCAATCCGAAGCCGACCGCGCCGCCAAACTAGCTCTTCTGGAAGAACGCCTTAAAGCCGCCAAAAAGAAGAATAACCAAAAAGAGCCAACCTGGAAGGAGCAACTGGAAATCATGACTAAGCAAGCCATCGACCTCGGTTACACACCGCCCACCGAAGACGAACTCTAATTCGTCGCCCCTCCGATTCAGCCACCCACCACTAAATGTTTGCGCAGCAAACTCCAACCGGTGGACCGGACACCAATAGGACAGCTCCGTCCAAATTCCGACCAAAACACTCCTAACCAACCTGATCTTTGCCTTCTCTTCTCCCAACCACGATATTCTAGCCTCTTCATATTTTCCGTTCTTACACAAAGTCGGATGGTCCGCGACTTTTGGTGTCCCTACAGCTCATTCATCCTGAGTCGTTTCTCTATTCCTTCGCCCCGACGCACCAGTTCGTTTCGTATCCCCAGCCCAAGCCCATCCCCGAAGACCTCATTCCCAATACCGGACACCTTCCAGCTAACCATCCATTCAAAAACCCCAGTAATTCGGCCTTTCTCGCAATGGCACCCCAACTGCATTCTTTGAAGCGATGTCAACGCAATTGCCACCGCCAAACAAAGAAATGGCAGGAACCACCGGGATGCGCGCTTCCCGCACCATGGACGTCCCACGTGGAAAAGAAGTGGCGCGCAAACGCCTTATTAAACGCATTGTTTGGATCACGCTATGTGTGTTGGCCGTTGGCGGAATCACCATCTTTGGCGCGCGCATGAAGCCTGCGGCCCCATCTGTAAATCTTGCTGAGCAATACCCCGGCACCGTACGTCGCGGACCGATGGAGCGCAACGTACACGGCGTTGGCAAACTGACTGCCGAAGAAATTCACTTCATTGCGGCCGCTCAAGATAGCCGGGTCACGGAAATCGTACGTCGTGCCGGGATCGATCCCGTCAAAGCTAATGACGTCATCCTCGTCCTCAGCGATCCCGACCTCGAGCTCGACGCCGAAAAGGCAGAATGGCTTTATAAACAGGATGCCGCCAATCTTGCCAACCTCAAAGTAAAGCTCGAAAGTGACAAGCTCGATCAGCAGGCAAGCCTCGCCATGCTTGAATCTCAATACAGCACAGCGAAGCTAACCGCCGATCGCGATCTGGAGCTCACCCGCTTGAACCTAAAGAGCGATATCGAATCGCGCATCTCCGTTAACGCGGCAACCGATCTTCAGAACCGCGTCCAACTCCAAAAGCAGCGCCTCGGCATTCAAGACGACGCCATAAAAGCCCAGATCGACGCCCAACAGGTGGCTGTCGAAAGTTCCAAAGCCGCTTACGAGCTGAAGCGCCGGCAGGTAGATCAGCTAACAATCCGCGCCGGAATTGACGGCCAGCTCCAGGAAGTGGATGTCGAGGTCGGTCAGCGCGTTGCGGTTGGCGCTATCCTGGCAAAAGTCGCAGATCCACACAAGCTCAAAGCTGTCCTGCAGATCTCTGAAAATCAAATGAAAGATGTTCGTGCCGGACTGGACGCAACCATTGACACACGTAACGGCGATGCCCGCAGCAGCGTAGTGCAAGGCCGCGTCATTCGCATTGATTCTCAGGCTGTAAATGGCACAGTGGGTGTCGATGTCGCTCTGCTCGGCGCACTGCCGCAAGGCGCGCGCCCCGAATTAAGTGTGGATGGCACGGTTGAAATTGAGCGTCTCGCCGATGTGGTCTATATGGATAGGCCGGTTTCGGGCGAGCCTAACACCACAATCGGCATCTTCAAGCTGGATCCCGATCGAAAAGGCGCTACCCGCGTGAACGTCAAACTCGGCCGCGCCTCAGTCAACACAATCGAAGTTTTGGATGGCCTGAAAGTCGGCGATGAAGTCATCCTTTCCGACATGACCCAATACGAACAGTATCCGAGAATTCGCCTGAACTAAGTAACCTTTTGTTGCGTACAAAGTAAAGATAGATAGTCACTAGGAGACACAAGCAGCGATGAACATGAACGATTCTTTGATCCACCTGGATGGCGTAACGAAGGTTTTCGTTACCGACGAAGTAGAGACACATGCCCTGTCCGGGATACACATTGATATCAAGCGCGGGGAATACGTCTCCATTTCCGGGCCATCCGGCTGCGGAAAGTCCACACTGCTCGCTATTCTGGGCCTGCTCGATTCACCCTCGACCGGCACTTATGTTCTTAACAACAAGCCGGTGCAAAGCCTCAAGCTTTCCGAACGCGCGCGCATTCGCAACCGCGAAATCGGCTTCATCTTCCAGGCGTTCAACCTCATTGGAGACTTGAACGTCTATGAGAACGTAGAACTGCCGCTTACCTACCGCGGCATGCCCTCGTCTGAACGGAAGAAGAAAGTACACGAAGCGCTGGAACGCGTCGGTATGTCGCATCGTATTAAGCACTATCCGTCGCAACTCTCGGGCGGTCAACAACAGCGCGTTGCCGTTGCTCGAGCGCTGGCGGGCGATCCTTCCATCCTCCTCGCTGACGAGCCTACCGGTAACTTGGATTCCCAAAATGGTGAACAGGTCATGGACCTTCTGCGTGAATTGCATCGCGGCGGCGCAACCATTTGCATGGTTACCCACGACCCGCGTTACGCCCGTTACGCCGATCGTTCCATCCATCTGTTTGACGGTAGAGTTGTGGAGGAAAACACGGAGGTTGTTGCTTGAACCCTAAAGACCCCATAACCAGGCACATTGACCTGATAGCCGTGGTCATCTTGCTGTTGGTCATCGCGATGTTCTCTAGCGCCAGACGAGCGGTTGTTCTAGCCAGCCATGGTCCGGTTCAATACATTCACTTGGACGACGGACGCGAAGTTCGGCTTCCGCCCATGCCCGAAGTGCCACCAGTTCCGCCGGTTCCTCAACCGCCGCATATCTCGCTTCAAATCGACTGATCGGATAGTCACCACAGCGCCGCAACCGTAGGCCCAACTAAAAGGAGCATAGCTATGTCACTGATCGCCGACCTACGATTCGCTG
Organism: Bryobacterales bacterium; assembly: GCA_963696305.1. GTDB lineage: Bacteria > Acidobacteriota > Terriglobia > Bryobacterales > Bryobacteraceae > Bog-105. The sequence goes on from CAVOJX010000020.1 coordinate 171,185, forward strand.
GCCGCACCTTGCGCGCGAAACCTGTTTTTACCGCCATCGCCGTCGCATCTCTAGCCCTCGGCATCGGCGCCAATACCGCTATCTTCAGTGTCGTGGAATCCGCTCTGCTTCGCAGCCTGCCCTATGACCATCCCGAACGGCTGCTCTTGTTACGCGATCATCAACCGCTTGCCCCCGAAGCGTCCATTTCGCCGGGCGAATATCTCGACTATCAAAAGCAAACCAGAACGTTCTCCGGTTTAGCCGCATTCGCTTGGCAGAGTCTCACCCTCAACGGCAATGGCGAACCGCAGCGCCTTCGCGGAGCGTCCGTAACGCCAAACTTCTTCCAGGTTCTTGGCGCGCACGCCCAGGCCGGAAGACTCTTTCAATCTGAATTCGACAAGCCCGGTGAAGATCGCGCCGCCGTGCTAAGCGACGAAACTTGGCGCGGAGTTTTCGGATCTGACCCAAACATTGTCGGCCGTGTCATCCATCTCAATGGCAACGCGTTTCGAGTGGTCGGTGTCCTCAGGCAGAACGAAGCGTACCCTGCTGATCGCCAGGTTTGGGTTACCCCACGATATCCGGTTCCTGAGTATGTGGAGGACAAGGCGCGCTCCGCCAAAGACGTGCTGGAAACATATGGGAACCACTGGCTGAGTGGAGTCGGCAGCATGCGCGAAGGCATCACTGAAGCCGAAGCGCAAGCCGAAATGCACTTGATTGCCGGACGCATCGGCGAAGCGCACGCCGGTCAACGCGATCATTACGCTGTCACAATGCCATTGCATGAAACGATGGTTCACGATATTCACTCGGCGCTGTGGGTTCTTCTTGGCTCCGTCGTCCTCCTGCTGCTAATTGCTTGTTCGAACTTGGCGGGTTTGCTGCTCGCGCGCGCCACCGGCCGAACGCGTGAACTTGCCGTCCGCGTAGCCTTGGGTGCCAGCAAGGCGCAAATCATTCGTCTGCTGCTGGCAGAAAGCTTGTTGCTGGCAATCGCAGGCGGTGGCTTGGGCGTTTTTCTCGCCGCTCAGGCACAACACTGGATCTCCAAGTATTCGACATATGATCTTCCGCAGGCTCTAGCGCCCCGTTTAGATTGGCCTGTACTCGTATTCTGCATAAGCGCTACTTTGCTTGCTGCCCTCCTTAGCGGGTTGGCACCCGCGCTTAGGGCTGCTCATACCGATGCGCAAAAAGGCTTGAAAGAAAGTGCCAAGGGCAGCGCATCAGGCGCAACCAACCGCCTGCGCCAATTACTTGTCAGCGCCGAGATCGCACTATCTGTCATGCTGCTCACCGGCGCGGGATTACTCATTCATAGCTTCGTCAGGCTGCTCGATGTGCATCCCGGTTTTGAGGCGGAAAATACCGTGACGGCGCGCATCTCGTTACCTTTGACCACTTATAGTCATGAAGCGGGTACGGCTTTCTGGCAAAAGTTTCTGGCCGCCGTGCAGGCTATGCCGGGAATCGAATCTGCCGCCATCATTACCGATTTGCCTATGACCGCCGGCAATTCAAGCAGCTACATTAACGCAGTTGGATCCAGTGAAACCGTCTACAGCGATGAACTCGGAATCAGTCAGGACTTGTTCCGCACGCTCAGAATACCGATGCTCGCCGGCCGGGGTTTCGACGGGACGGAAGGCGAAAAGAATCCGCCCCTCGCCATCGTTAGCCGTTCCTTTGCCGAAAAAGTGTTCCCTGGCCAAAATCCAATCGGCAAAAAGTTTCATGGTGGCCCGGTGGATGGTGACAGCACAATCATCGGGGTAGTCGGAGACGTTCATATGCACGGACTCAGTGAAGCCGCGCCTCTTGAAATGTATTACATATATCCGCAGTATGGCGTCGACAGCGCGGGTGTAATTGTGCGCTCGCATCAACAAACCAGCGTAATCCGGTCGGAACTTGCGAAGGTGCTCCGTTCGTTGGATCCAAGTTTGCCACTGGGCGATGTCAAGCCGCTTGCCGATTACTCGGAGCGGCTGCTGGGTGGCAGGAAATTCATGCTTGGGTTGCTTAGCGCGTTCGCCGGACTTGCCATCCTGCTCGCTGGCATCGGACTATACGGAGTTCTTGCATTTTCGGTGGAACAGCGCACCCGTGAAATTGGAATCCGTGTTGCACTCGGAGCGGCGCGGGGCGAGGTTGTTCGGCTCATCTTGAATGAATGCTCCTGGATGGCGCTGATCGGCCTCGCCGCTGGTTTGTTGGGTGCTTGGTTCGCCGGCGGATTCATGAAATCTCTTCTCTTCGGCGTCACCGGGACAGATTGGACATCTTATTTTGCCGCCATTATTTTGGTGCTTGGAATTGCGGCATTCGTATCGCTTGCACCGGCATGGAGGGCTACCCGCGTAGATCCGGTCAACGCGCTGCGCTATGAGTAAAGATGTGATCATTCTCAAAAACGTCGAGAAGTGCTTTGAACAAGGCTCTTCGAAGAACTACGTCTTACGCCGCATCAACATCGAAATCAAAGAAGGCGAATTCATCTCCATAATGGGTCCGTCCGGAGCAGGGAAGTCCACTCTTCTGCACATTCTGGGCATGCACGACACCGCCTGGACCGGCGAATATTATTTCCTCGAACACGCCATCCACAAGATGAACAAAAAGGACCGCTCCGAGATTTACAAGCGCTACATCGGCTTTGTCTTCCAGAGCTATCACCTGATTGACTCGCTGACGGTTTACGAAAATCTGGATATTCCGCTCTCTTACCGCAACATCAAACGCAGCGAGCGCCAGAGTATCGTTTGCGACACTTTGGACAAATTTCACATGGTGGGCAAGAAAGACTTGTTCCCGAATCAGTTGTCCGGTGGCCAGCAGCAATTAGTCGGTGTTGCCCGCGCCATGATTGCCAATCCAAAAGTGATTCTGGCTGACGAGCCGACCGGAAATCTCCATTCCAGCCAAGGCAAAGAAATCATGGAACTGTTCAAGAAATTGAACGACGAAGGCGTGACCATCATCCAGGTCACTCACAACGAAAAGAACGCCGAGTACGGTCACCGCATCATCAATTTGGAAGACGGCTGGATAGCCAAAGCCCCGCCAGCAGCGTAAATCATGAAAATTGTCCCCGCGCAAATGCGCATTCTGATTGCCGACGATCAAACCGATGTTCTAGAAGCTTTGCGTCTGTTGTTGAAGCGCGACGGCTACAAAACCGAGGCCGTCGAATCGCCCAAGCAGGCGCTGCAGGCAATTGAAAATCGCGATTTTGACTTGGCGCTGATCGATCTGAATTATTCGCGTGACACCACCTCAGGCGAAGAAGGCCTGGATTTGTTGTCAAAGATTCAGAGTATGGATGCCATGCTCCCGGTAGTCGTTATGACGGCCTGGGGCTCAGTTGAACTGGCCGTCGAAGCCATGCGGCGCGGAGCGCGCGATTTTGTGCAGAAGCCGTGGGAAAACGAACGTCTCTCGACCATCGTCCGCACTCAGTTGGAATTAAGCGAAGCCCTGCGTCGCGGCAATCGGCTGGAATTGGAAAACCAGCTTTTGCGCGGCGACAATATGCCCACTATGATTGCCCGCTCCGAAGCCATGCAGCCGGTTTTGGAAATGATTTCTCGCGTCGGCCCTTCGGATGCCAACGTTCTAATTACGGGCGAGCCTGGCAGCGGTAAAGAAGTTGTCGCCCGCACGCTGCATGCTATTTCCAATCGCGCTGGTAAGGCAATGGTCACGGTCAACGCGGGCGGTTTAGCGGAAGGCGTATTTGAAAGCGAACTGTTCGGACACGTAAAAGGCGCCTTCACCGATGCCAAAATGGACCGCGTCGGCCGCTTCGAACTTGCCGACACTGGAACGTTGTTTTTGGACGAAATCGCCAACGTCCCTTCCAACTTGCAGGCGAAACTGCTGCGCGTCCTGGAAATCGGCGAAATGGAGCGCGTCGGTTCCTCCAAAACCAAACAGGTTGACGTGCGCGTTATCTCCGCCACCAACGCCGATTTAGGCACGGAAGTCGAAAATGGCCGCTTTCGTCAGGATCTATTGTTCAGGCTGAATACCATCGAAATTCACCTGCCGCCGCTGCGCGAGCGCAAAGAAGATATCAGCCTTTTGGCGACCCATTTTTTATCCGCGCATGCGCGCCGCTACCGAAAAACGCTCATGGGCTTCGACCAAAACGCTCTCGACGCCCTGCAGTCGCACGCCTGGCAAGGGAACGTTCGCGAATTGAATCACGTAGTGGAGCGCGCCGTTCTCATGTCGCAAGGTCCATGCGTCCGAGCAGCGGATTTGGCGTTGCGCGCCAGTAGTCCGGGTTCGATGCCGCGTTTGGAAGACATGAGCTTGGAAGATGTCGAAGCATTTCTCATCAAAAAAGCGCTTGCCAGATATAGTGGAAATGTCAGCCAGGCCGCAGGCGCGCTAGGTTTGAGCCGTAGCGCTCTTTACCGGCGTTTGCAACGCTTCGGCTTGTAGGCAAGTGCCAGTCAGCCACGAAAATAAGATCCTGCTGTTCGCATTAGCAGGCGGCTTGCCCTCGCTGATAATTTGCGTCGTGCTTCTGCATTTCGCGAAGATCGAATCGCGCTACGAATGGCTGGCAGACTGCACGCTGGTTATTCTCTGGCTTTCCTGCTGTTTCGCCGCGCGCGGCCGTGTTGCTGGACCGCTTCGAACTCTTGCAAATCTTCTCGAAGCGTTACGCGAAGGCGATTACTCTATTCGCGCCCGCGTGGGCGATCCGCGCGAACCGCTCGGCGAAGCTATGCTCCAGGTGAACGCTATGGCCGCAACCTTGCGCGATCAGCGCCTCGGTGCCTTGGAAGCAACGGCTCTGCTGCGCAAGGTCATGGAAGAAATCGAAGTTGCCATTTTCGCTTTCGATCCTAATCGCATTCTTCGTCTCGTCAACCGAGCCGGCGAAAAACTTCTTGCTCAACCCGCCGAAAGATTGATGGCGCTCGACGCTGCCACTTTGGAATTAGACGACTTGTTGGAAGGCGCGGAGGAATTTAACATTCAACGCTCGTTTGCCGGCGCAACCGGTCGCTGGCGCATCAGTCGCAGCATTTTTCGCCAAGGCGGTGTTCCGCACCAATTGCTGGTGGTCACCGACTTAACCCGGCCTTTGCGCGAAGAAGAATTGCAAGCTTGGCAGCGCATTGTTCGCGTTCTTGGCCACGAACTCAATAATTCACTGACGCCCATCCGTTCCATTGCCCAAAGCTTGGAAAGCATCTTGAAAACCACTCCCAAACCCGAAGACTGGGAAGAAGACATGTCGCGCGGGCTAAACGTTATTTCCACGCGTTCGGAATCGCTCAGCCGATTTATGAGTTCCTACGCCCAACTCGCCAAATTGCCGCCTCCGCGCTTTGGTGATGTAGAAATCAACAATTTACTGCGCCGTGCATCGCGCATTGAAACTCGGCGACAAGTGCAAGTCGTCGAAGGCCCACCCATGACGATTCCAGGCGATATCGACCAACTGGAACAGGTATTAATCAATCTGATTCGCAATGCCGTCGATGCCGTGCAGCAGACAGATGGAAAAGTAATCGTCAGTTACGAACGCACCAGCGGTTTGGTGGAAATCATGGTGCGCGATGAAGGACCTGGTTTATCCAACACTGCCAACCTGTTTGTGCCGTTTTTTACGACCAAGCGCGGCGGCTCGGGAATCGGACTTGTTTTGAGCCGCCAGATTGCCGAAGCGCACAACGGAACAATTATTCTGCGCAATGCTGTCGATGGTCCCGGCTGCGAAGCGATTATTTCACTGCCGGCGCGTTGAAATCGCGGATTCTTGCGATTCGTCCGCGTGATACGAACTTCTTACCAACGGGCCTGCTTCCACATGCGCGAATCCGAGATCCATTCCAATTTGTTTGAAGCGCGCGAATTCTTCCACCGGCACGTAACGCATGATTGGCAGATGCTTCGGCGACGGACTTAAATATTGGCCTATTGTAAGAATGTCCACGAAATGATCACGCAAATCGTGAATCACCTGGATCACCTCTTCTTCCGTCTCTCCCAATCCCAACATCAACCCGGATTTAGTCGGAATATAAGGCCGGAGTTGTTTGGCATGCCGCAGCATGTCGAGCGATCGCTTATACTGCGCACCCAACCGCACTTGGCGATAAAGCCGGGGAACAGTTTCCGTGTTGTGATTTAACACGTCCGGTTGCGCGTCCATGACAATTTCCATGGCTTTCTGGGAACCCTGGAAATCCGGCACCAAAACTTCCACTTTGCAACCGGGAATGGTTTCGCGAATCGCTTCAATCGTGCGCGCAAATAATTCAGCGCCGCCATCTTTCCTGTCATCGCGATTCACGCTGGTAATGACGGCGTAGCGCAAACCAAGCGTGGCGCAAGCTTCGGCAACCCGCCGCGGTTCATCCAAATCCACTGGCAGCGGCGCGCCTTTTTGCACCGCGCAAAAACCGCAGCGCCGCGTGCAAACATTGCCCAAAATCATGAACGTAGCAGTTTTATGATTCCAGCATTCACCAACGTTGGGGCAGGCTGCGCTTTCGCAAACCGTATGCAGATTTAAGCGCGTAACCAGATCTTTCAAGTCACGATAGTTTTGACCCACCGGCGCGGGCGCACGAAGCCATTTCGGACGTTCCAGCGGGGGAGAGATGTTTACTAGCACTTTACTTTCAGTTTAGCGATTACATCTCGCGGCGATTTTCGAGCGATCGTAGCATCGTCACTTCGTCGGCAAAATCCAAATCACTGCCCACCGGAATACCCATCGCAATTCGCGTAATGCGCGGACCAAGCGGTTTGAGCAAACGCGACAAATAAACGGCTGTCGCTTCGCCTTCTACCGTTGGATTTGTCGCCAAAATGATTTCTTGTACTTCGTGGCGGCTTAACCGGTCAACCAGATTTTTGATACGTAATTGTTCCGGTCCAATTCCGCGCAGCGGAGAAATTGTGCCGTGCAGCACGTGGTAAACACCGCGAAAATGCGTTGTTTCCACAGGCAGAATATTGTGCGGCTCTTCCACCACACAGATTTGGGTATGCTCGCGATGCGGATCGCGGCAATATAGACACAAATCGCCATCGCTGATGTTATTGCATTCTTCGCAAATGCCCAGCTTGTCCTTGATATCCAGAATCGCTTGCGACAGATTTTGCGCATCTTCGCGCGGCGAACGCAGCAGATAAAACGCGATGCGCTGCGCAGATTTCTGCCCTATTCCAGGCAGACGCTTGCATTCGTTAATTAACCGGGCAAGTGGTTCAGCAAATTCTGCCATTGCTAAAACAAACCGGGAGGCAAGCCCATGCCGCCAAGCAAGCCGCCCATTTTCGATTGCGCCTCTTCGTCCACTTTTTTAGCGGCTTCATTAAACGCGGCCATCACCATGTCTTGCAGCATTTCCACATCGCCCGCTACTTCGGGATCGATATTTACCGCCAGAACGTTTTTGTGGCCATCCATTTTCACGGTCACCATGCCGCCGCCGGCGGCCGCCTCTACGCGAATGGCAGCCACTTGCTCCTGCATCTTCTGCTGCATTTGCTGCGCCTGCTTCATCATGTTCTGCATATTGCCGGGCATTTTCATTGCGGTTGGTTTTCCTTAATCATTTAAATTTCGCACGGTGCGCACTTGCGCGTCAGGAAAAAGCTCTTGAAATCGTTTTACACCAGGATGCGATAAGGCGCGTTCACGCACGTCGTCATTCTGCTGGCTTATTTGCGCGGCAGACGCAGCGGGTGCGGCGGCTTGAATCGTGTCGTCCACTTGCGCCTTGATGCGAACCGTTTTGCCAAGCACTTTCGATGCAACATCTGCAAGTTTCGGATCATTCAGCGACATCAGCCGCATTTTCGATGCGCGGATGACCAGATTCCGCTCCGCGTTCTTCGACAGCCGCATGTACGAATTGCGTCCGCGCTGAAATCCAGCTTTGCCGCACGCAATGCATCGTGCGAATCTTGGCTGCAAATCACCAGTGCGTTGCGCTTGTCGCAGCAGGCTGCGGTGCAGCGGGTTGTGCTGCGGCGGCAACGGGGGCCACTTTGAAAGTTTCTGGTTTCGGCGCAGGGGCACGCTGGATAATTGCCTTCGGCGCCGAGCCAATACCGGCCAGCGCTTCTTCAATTGATTGAATTTTTCCCGCTTGCACCAACTTGATTAAGCCGAGTTCCAAATGCAATCGGGGCTGAAGCGAACATTGCAAGCCCTTATAAAGATCCAGACACAGATTTAGATATCGCGTCAAATCTTCTTCACTGAAATGCGCTGCGGTAGCCTGTAGCGCAGCCTGTTCCGCGTCGGATGCCGCAATCAACGCGGTTGTTTTGCCGGAAATCTTCGCGACTAATAAATTTCGCCAATAGCGCGACAACTCGCGGGAAAAATGCTGCAAGCTTTGCCCGTTGCGCTCCAAATCCTGAACGATATCCAGCATTGCCGCGCCGTCGGAATTACTCACCGCGTTGGCAACTGCTTCAAGCGATTGCGCGCCGAACATGCCAAGCAAACCGCGCACCGCATCGACGGACAGCGTATCACCGCAACAGGCAATGGCTTGATCCAGCGCCGACAAAGAATCGCGTACGCTGCCTTCACCAGCTTGCGCAATTACTGGCAGCGCTTCTTGATCGGCAGTAATGCCTTCTTGTTTGGCGATATACGCCATGCGCTCCATAATCTGCGAGAATTCCACTGATCGAAAGTTGAAATGCTGGCAGCGCGAAGCAATCGTGATGGGAATTTCCGCAGCTTCTGTGGTGCAAAGAATGAATACAACCCATTCGGGCGGTTCTTCTAAAGTCTTCAGCAGCGCATTGAAGGCGTCTTTAGTAATTTGGTGCGCTTCATCGACAACAAAAACTTTGTAGCGGTCGCGCGCCGGGCGAAAGCGCACGTTCTCGCGAATTTCCCGCATCTCATTGATGCCGCGATTGGACGCAGCGTCAATTTCAATCACGTCAATGGAATTTCCAGCAGCGATTTCCGTGCAACTAGAGCAAACGCCGCATGGCTTTGCGATTGGTCCGTCCACGCAATTGAGACAGCGTGCAAGAATTCGTGCGACCGTCGTTTTGCCCGTTCCACGCTGCCCGGAAAAGATATATCCGTGTGCGATTCGCCGACTTTCAATCGCGTTTGACAGTGTTCTTTGAACATGTTCCTGGCCAATCAGTTCGTCAAAATTCTGCGGACGATACTTCCTAGCGATGACCTGGTACATGATTCTTCAAGTAGGGAGAGGTTATTTGCCAGACCCCGGGTGATCCGCGGCACACGAGCTAAGCCGCTACCGTTGCTTCCTTCCGGACCTGGCGGGGTTTACAGCCGCCCATTGCACGAAGCCCGGAGCCTGACAACTTCCGATGGTAGCATTGCCTACTTCTGCGGGCTCAGCACGGCCTGCAGTTTTTCCGCAAACAAGCTAGTAGGCTGCGGAGTTGCGAAGTCATCCACAGGTTTCGTTGCAGGAGCCGGCTTCGGCGGTGTGGGTTTTTCAGCCAAATAGCGATCTTTTTTCATCAAAACGCGCTCCAGCGAACTGATCCAACCCGTAAACTCCCCGTCCACGTGTTGATCCCGTTTCAAGGCACATTCGACAGCATTCATCTTGGAATCCAAATTGTCCAGATGGTGAAAAAGCAGCGCCTCGGCAAACACAGGTACCTTCGGCGAACCGAATTCCAGCGTTCCATGATGGCTGACGATGATATGTTCCACCATCGAGCGCAATTTGGGGGGGAAATCCGGAAGTGCATCGAATTTTGCGCTCAGCATGCGCAGCCCTAAGACAATGTGCCCCAGCAACTGCCCCTCGGCCGAGTAGCCAAAACTTCGGGCAAACGTCAGTTCTTCAATTTTCCCGACGTCGTGCAAAATGGCGCCCGTCAGCAGTAAGTCTAAATCGATGTTTGGGTAAAGCGGAGCGGTAGCTTTCGAGAGCGAGCAGAGCGACAGAACATGTTCCAGCAGTCCGCCGCGCCACGCATGATGAATACTTTTTGCGGCTGGCGCCATTTTGAAAGTATCAGCAATTTGCCGGTCGTTGAAAACTGCATTCAACAGCCCTTTCAGATGCGGATTGGAAAGGCCCGCAATAATGCGCTGCAACTCGGCAAACATCTCTTCCGGATCGCGAGCCGAAGAAGGGAAAAAATCGCCAAACTGCACTTCGTGGTCTTCCAGGCGACGCAATTTATGGATAGTGAATTGCGAACGATTCTGATAAACCTGCGCAAGACCCTTTACCTTGACGAAATCGTCGCGGTCAAAAGTCTCCATCACTTCGCCCACGTTATCCCACATTTTCGCTTCAATCTCGCCGGTCTTATCGGCCAGCTGAAGGGACAAATAGGGCTCACCGGTTTTCTTCTGGCGAATCTCTTTCGCAATGACGAGAAAGTGAGCCGTGACGATCTCGTTCGGCACCAATTCGCCAACGGTTGGTAATTTCATTTAACGCGAACTGCTCTTGCCTGTGGCCGTCGTGGACGTACCAGGAATCGGAATACCCAGGAACTTCTTGTGGCGTGTTTTTTCTTCCACTTCACGCTTGGTTACGGTTTCCGGCTTCAACGTGGCCGGGTCTTGCCACTTTGTATCCTGCCCGGGCGAAGCGCCGGTGTCTGTGAATCCGGGCTTGATCTGAAGGAACGCTTGCGTGCGAAGCTGCGTTAAATACTCGCGAACCTTAGGTTGCATCTTGGGCCCGTAGATTGCGTTCTCCACCTGGTTTCGAACGTCGACAAGCGGTGCCAAGCCAGCCTTGGTGTGATCTTCCACTTTAAAGATTTCGTATCCGGTGCCGATCTTTATCGGTTGCGTCACAGCGCCTTTTGGCAGACCCCAAACAGCGCTTTCGATGTCCGGCGCCAGTTCGCCCTTCTTGAAGCCACCTAATGCGCCATGCTCTTTTGCCGTGGTTGCATCGGAATTGCTCATCGCCAAATCACCAAATTTCGCGACGCCATTACGAGCATCAGCAGCCACAGAATCCGCCTTCTTTTTGGCGGCGGCCATCCCGGCCTGATCTTTGTTCTGAGTGGAGATCAAAATCTCACTCAAAAAAACTTGCTCTTCACGCACGTAATCGTTCTTGTGTGCGTCGTAATAATCTTGAATTTCTTTGTCGGTAACGGTAATGCGGCGGCCCACTTCCTGGCTGATCACTTCACGCGTCAACGCCTGATTCTTCGCCTCGGCTTGGAAATCTTCGAAGCTCATGCCCGAACCTTCGCGCACGTAATCGTGAAACTTTTCCTGGTCGGTGATGCCGGATTGGCGCTGCAAGCTGGCCATATACCGGCTGACTTCGCTATCGACGTTGATGTTCAGTTCTTTGCCCTTTTCAATCAGCAGCAGTTCATCGATGCGGTCGCGAAGCGCGTTTTTCTGGCGTTCTTCGATGATTTGCTGGGCTTGTGGTCCTTGAAGGCCTTGCGCACGGATCTCCATCTGGGCTTCGTGGGAGACTCTCTGAACCTCCTCCTGGCTGACGATGTCGCCATTTACTTTGGCAACAATCTGGTCAATCACCTTAAGGTCCGGCTTGGGAACGTCGGCGGCAAAACAAATTACGCCACACGCTAACGTGGCAAGGCAAACAGATTTCATGACTTATCCTTCTTATTTTGCACTATTACTAGGTTGGCGTGCGAAGCCTGAAGCGAAGATAGACGTTTCCTGAAACCGGATGGTTGCCATATGCGCCTTTAATGTCGCCGGGAAGGCTGTAAAAGGTAAAGTTGGCTCCAAGACCCAATTCGATCGCCTTCACCGGTGGCAGATCGCGCGTGAACCCCTCCGTGTAAGCCCCGATTCGTGTGTCCGGGGCGAAAGTCATACCCGGAAAAAGTTCATCCTTATCTACAAGTTCAAAGCGGCCAGTTACAAAATTCAGGCGATGAAAGGGCACCACGGTTTCGGCCAGGAATGAGTTCAGGTTATGTTGCGTAGCGGTAAAGTGTGCGCGGCCCCAAAGCAGTGTTGACGACCACGAGGAATTGCCGATCGGCTTGCTGTATGACAAGGAGGCGGTAGTTCTAATTTGATCGCCGCGTTCCAGCGCTTCCGGGTGGTTCAAACGACCGGCGGAAACTTGTGCAGCCCAGTTCTTGGCTGGTGTGTACCAAAGTCGAGCCGCAAACGAATCGATCGCCCCTTGTTGAATGATCCACCGATTCTCTCCAGGTTCCGCTCCATGAAAGCCGCTGGCTTCCAACTTGAACTTTTGAAATCCAATGCCAGCGGTTAAGACGTCATCCGAGATGTGCGTCGAATCCTGTAAGTGGTGGCCCAGCGGTGCTTCTGGTAGTTCCATCGCAGACGCCCGATGCGGATACGCGACTGGGCCGAGCGTCGGATCGCCCACTGGATGGAATGCCAGTTCCAACGTGGCGGAATCGGACCGCTGATAAGCGTAGGTAACGCCAAGGGCCATGAACAGATTGTGGGGATGTTGGCCGTCAACGATTGGCTTTCCGTAAGCTGTTTCACCGGTTTGAAACAGCAACGGATATTCGCGGTTGGTGATCGTGGCCGGCTCCAAGCTCAACATGGAATCAATCTGAAATGCACCGCGACTGCCAACTTTGTATTGCGCGTTTAACATCAGCCAGTTTGTCGAATAAAGCTTGTCATGCCCGCGCGGGCCGGTTTGCTCGGTATCGACGATGAAGCCCTGCGTCATCAAATCCAATTTCCAGGCACCCAACGAATAAGAGCGCATGGGCATCGGCCAGGAAGCAGGATTCACCGACGTGCCGGAAGAAAGACCCATCAGGAACGTTTGCGCAGGCGAAGACTCACCGCCCATGTTCATTCCCGCCATACTTGGGTCGCTTTGCGCAACGAGTTGGCATGCCAACAGACATGGCAATGCCAAAAACTTCAAATGCATTTAATTACTCCTTGATCTAGCTGCACGAACGAAATGCGTGGACGCACTTCGACTTCAGATCAGGAGAACGGCGGAGGTGAACTTGGCGAAAGGTCGCGCTGACAGACTGTATCCAGGACGCAGCAGATGGTTAACGGGATTCGACTTGAGCGGCAGACCGCACTCAGCAGGCGCGGAAACGATGGCGTGAGGCACCGCTTGGTCCGCGGTCAGCGGTGCGGGGCTGCATGTCGTGGATCCATGTTGATGGCACGGCGGCACGTGCTTGGCTTCCGGTTGAGCACAAACGGTAGTACATTGCGCCGTTGCGGCAAGAAACAGCAGCGTTATCAAGATGGCGGTCAGCTTTGCCACAAACGACTGCATACGTTACAGGATAGCGAAAAAAAATGATTTGATACCGCGCAGCATCAAGTCTTTGATTTCGTCTCTTTTTCTTCGGCAACTCCGAGGTTAAAGAGAATGCCGCGTATTTCATCAATTAGTTGCTCTGGATTGGTGGAAGCTTGCAACGGAAGTTTTAAGACGCCCGCTGGAGTGAATTGAGCGTTAGGCGTTTTGCGAACCAGTTCCATCAATTTGAACGGATCAATTCTCGACTGCTGATGGAACTTCATATTCGCGAAGCCCTGGCGTCGATCGATAGATTCCACTCCCGCACCTTGTGCCAAAGTCTTCAGTAAAGAAAACCGCACCAGCGTCTTGACTTCATCCGGCAGCGGGCCATAGCGATCAGCCAGTTCGTCCGAGATTTTTTTGGCTTGGTCTTCGTTCTTCAGATCGGCGATGCGTTTATAGGCGCGCAAGCGTTGGGCGTCATCTGAAATGTACGCCGCTGAAATGCGAATATCCAGTCCGAGATTCAGGGTGGAATGTATTTCGAGCGGAACTTCTTCACCCTTCAACTCGCGCACCGTTTCTTCCAACAGACGGACGTAGGTGTCGTAGCCCACGGCTTCAATGTGGCCGTGCTGTTCGCCGCCCAACAGATTGCCGGCACCGCGCAATTCCAAATCCAACGCGGCTATCTTGAAACCCGCGCCCAGATCGCTAAATTCTTTTAGAGCAGCCAGCCGTTTGCGTGCAATCTCGCTCAGTTGCGTGTCCCCTGGGACCAGAAGATAGGCGTAGGCGCGTCGGTTTGATCTGCCCACGCGGCCGCGCAATTGATATAGCTCGCTTAAGCCGTAGCGTTCCGCATTTTCAATGATGATCGTGTTGGCCAGAGGAATATCCAGGCCATTTTCAACGATGGTGGTGCAGACAAATACATCGTAGTCGCGCCGCATGAAACCCAGTAGCACGCGTTCCAACTCGGCCTCGCCCATTTGCCCGTGGCCAACGCCGATGCGGCAATTGGGCACAAGTTCTTGAATGGAGGCTGCGCGCATGAAGATGGTGTCAACGCGGTTGTGAACGAAATACACCTGCCCATTTCGTGACAGCTCCTGTTCAATAGCGTTCTTGATCAGATCAGCATTGAAATGGGCCACCACGGTATTGATGGACAAGCGGTCTTTCGGTGGTGTCTCAATAACCGACATATCGCGCAATCCCAACAGGGACATGTGTAGGGTACGCGGTATCGGCGTGGCAGACATGGTGAGCACGTCCACGTTGTGCCGCAGTTGCTTCAAGCGCTCTTTGTGCCGGACGCCAAAGCGCTGTTCCTCATCAACAACTAACAACCCAAGATCGGCAAATTCAACATCCTTGGACAGCAAGCGGTGCGTTCCAATGAGGACGTCCACCTTGCCGGCCGCCAGATCTTCCAGCGTTGCTTTCACTTCTTTTGGAGTGCGAAACCGGCTCACCAATTCCACGCGAGCCGGAAAAGCAGAGAACCGCCGGCGAAAGGTTTCATAATGCTGGAAAGACAAAACCGTAGTAGGCGCCAGAACCGCCACTTGTTTCCCATCGCCTAACGCCTTGAAGGCAGCGCGCATGGCTACCTCCGTCTTGCCAAAGCCAACATCGCCACACAGGAGGCGGTCCATGGGCTGAACGTCTTCCATGTCGGCTTTAATTTGTGCGACGGCGCTGAGCTGATCTTTGGTAGCGGTGTATTCAAACGAATCTTCGAACTCGCGCTGCCAGTTGCTATCGGGCGAAAACCCAAAGCCTTTCGACATGCGGCGCGCGGCGTAAAGCTTTAACAACTCGTCGGCCATGTCGCGCATCTTGGCTTTTACGCGCGACTTTGTTTTTCCACGTGACGCCGCCTAGCCTGTCGATGTGCGGTTTGGCTTCACCAGCGCCGCGATACTTTTGCACCAGATCCAAGCGAGTGAGCGGTACATACAGCTTCGATTCCGCGGCGTATTCGATGACCATGAAATCGCCTTTTTGATCGGCCTGGACAATTTCGCGAATCCCAAGAAACTGGCCGACGCCATGCGTGGCGTGGACCACGTAATCGCCCGGCTTCAAGTCGGCAATGTCTGAGGCGAAAGCGGCGAGTTGCGATTTTGTTGGTTGCCGCGCAACCAGGTCGGAAGTTTCGAAGATGTCTTCCGATCCGATAATGGCGAGATTCGATTCCAGCAGAACTGCGCCGCGAAGGATGTGCCCTTTGATCAAAAACGCGCTGGAGACATCGCCTGCTCGGTAAATGCGTTCGGCAATAGAAGGACGTGCTGCGTTTGTGTCCAGGCCAAGTTGGAACGGAATGGAATATTCCTTCAGCACGTCGGCCAGACGTTCAATTTCGCCGGTGGAATTTGCAAAAAACGCTACGCGGTTGCCGGCTTCGATCAGCTTGCGAGCTTCCGTTACCGCAACTGCAATGTTGCCGTGAAATGTTAACGATTGATGAGTAGGAATGTGAAAGGTGTTACCGGGATCGGTGGGGGAAGAACTGGTGATGAGTTCCAATTGCTGAAAGCTGACCCGGGTGAAACTCTCCAGTTGCGCTTGCAAGTCTTGCCAGCGAATGAAATTTTTCTCCGCCTCAATGGGAGCTGGTTTGTCCGGATGTTCCAGGCGTTGCCACAAGCGGTCGGCTGCGGAGGTTATGTCCGTTGGCTCGTCCAGAACAACGATGGCATCGCCGACCAAAGAAAGCAGCGTATTGGTTCGGGGCCGAACCATGGGAACCAGGAATTCCCAGCCCGGAAAAACTTCGCCAGGATTGGACAGATCCAGATCCGCCTTCTCCGCCGCGTTTGCCAGTTCCCGGAGCAGCGGCCGCGAGTGTTGATATTCCGCCAATGGCAGCAACGTAGTGGATGAGACCTTCTGGACTGACCGTTGACTCTCTACGTCGAACTGGCGGATGGATTCAATTTCATCGCCGAAAAATTCTACTCGAATCGGGCGTGAACCTTCGGCCGGGAAAACGTCGAAGATGCCGCCGCGCACTGAATATTCGCCCACCATTTCGACAGGTTCACGCCGTTCGTAGCCGATGCTTTCCAGGTGCTGCACCAAATCTTCTAGCGAAAGTTCCTCGCCGGTTCGCAGCGCCAGCGCCAGTTGACGATAGAAGTCAGCCGATTCCGTGCGCAGTAAAGCAGAGGCAACCGGCGCAATGGTGATCGGTATCCTTTGTGACGAAAGACGCCAGAGACCGACGGCACGCTTTTCTGCGATTTCGTTATGCGGCGACATGCGCTGATGCGGCAAAACATCAAGCGCGGGAATGATGTGCGGTGCGGGAAGATCGCGCTCGTCAAAGAAAATCTGGAAAAACGCTTCAACAGATTCCAGCAGCGCTTCCGCTTCCTTGTTGCCATCCACCAGAACGAATAGCGGTTTTTCCGTTGCTTGATACAGCAGGGTCAAATACAGCGCCTTAGCCGTGGTAACCAAGCCAGAAACAGCGAACGGGCCGTGCTCACCCCGTGTCAGAAGGTGAAGCAGTTGTTGAAAGCTAAGCTGACGCGCCGCTGACTGCAGTAGTTCGCGTGTTGCCGGATGAGTCAAGGCGGTACCTCATGTCATTTTAGATGCGAGGCGGCACAAAGCTATTCTGGAAACGCCTGATGGAATTACGCAACATCCTGGTGCGAGCAACAAATTGGGTGGGAGACGCCGTTATGTCGGTGCCTGCCTTACAGGCTTTGCGAGCACAATACCCGCAGGCGCGAATCAGTATTTTGGCGCGTCCTTGGGTAGCCGGATTGTATGGAAGGGAAGCGTTTTGCGATGAGGTAATCCCTTACGAGGCGCAACCCGGTTGGATCGGAGCGCGTGCAAAATACGCAACAGCTTTGGCTTTGCGGGAGCGCCAATTTCAGTGCGCGGTGCTTTTGCAGAACGCATTTGAGGCCGCTGCCGTAGTTTGGTTGGCCCGAATTCCGGTAAGGATTGGATATGACCGCGATGCACGAGGGCTGCTGCTTACGGACGCGATTCCGGTGCCGAAACCGGGTGAGATTCCCAAGCACCAACGGTTTTATTATTTGGAATTATTAAAGCGCGCCGGAATGATTGATTCGTATGACACAAAGGCACCCATCCAGTTGCAGGCGGCGAAAGAAGCTGCGGCTGCTGGACAGGAGAAGTTGAAAAGCATTATTTCAGCGGGCGCCGCGATTGGCGTCAGCCCAGGCGCGGCTTATGGCGGGGCAAAGCGCTGGTTGCCTGAACGGTTTGCTGAGGCAGCAATTGAGATTTGCAAGAATCTGCACACTGCTGCGCTGGTAATGGGATCGCAAGCAGAGTATGAAATCTGCGATCAGGTTCGAGCGATGATCAGCAACGGGGGAGTGGAGGCCGTGAATCTAGCCGGCAAAACCGGGCTAGAGTGTTTTATCGACTTGGCAGCGGCTTGCCGCTTGATTTTGACAAACGATTCCGGCTCCATGCATATCGGGTCGGCGTTGGGAGTGCCCACCGTAACGGTGTTCGGAGCTACGGATGAACACGCCACCGGCCCCACCGGCGAATTGGCGCGTATAGTACGTGAACCGGTGGAATGCAGCCCCTGCTTGCTGCGTGAGTGTCCAATTGACCATCGTTGCATGACACGTGTGGATGCGCAACGGGTTGTTAATACGGCGTTGGAAGTGTTGCATGGCCGGTAATGAATCGCCTATCTTGGTCGTGCGCTTAGGTGCGATGGGCGACATTATTCATGCGCTTCCGGCGGCCGCCAGCTTGAAATTGAGTTTTCCCAACCGAAAGCTGATCTGGGTGGCGGCCACCAAATGGCATCCGTTGTTCGAAGGCAATCCGTATCTAGATTCGGTCGTGCCCTTTGAACGAAAGAGTTTCGCTGATTTGTCCGCCACGTGGAGACTTTTGCGGGCGATCAAGCCGGGCTTAGCCATCGATTTTCAGGGTCTCATTCAATCGGCAATTGCAGGCAGAGTAGCGAAGCCCGATGAATTTGTGGGTTTGGATAAAAGCTTTGCCAGAGAAAGTGCAGCCGCGTTCTTCTATACGAAGACGGTAATGGCCAGTGGACCGCATCGCGTGGAACGATGTCTGCAATTGGCGTCGGCCGCAGGTGCGAAACAGATAACGGAGGATGCGTGGCTGCCGCAGGGACGCTCCGAAGGCAATCTCCCGAAAGGGCCATTTGTCTTGGCAAGTCCATTTGCTGGATGGATAAGCAAGCAATGGCCGATTGACTACTATGAAAAGCTTGCGCAACTACTCGAAAAGAAAGGCCTATCGTTCGTGGTGAATGTGCCGGAAGCAAAAGCTGGGCAACTGACAGAGTTTAAGAACCTGCGGGTGCATTCTTCGTCTATTGCCGGGTTGGTTCATGCCACGCGACAGGCTACGGCCGTCGTCGGAGTGGATAGCGGCCCGCTGCACATAGCAGCGGCGCTAAAGAAGCGCGGCGTAGCTATTTACGGGCCAACCGATCCGACACAAACCGGACCTTTCAAAAGCCCCATGCTGGTACTGCGCGCCAACACCGCCACCACATACAAGCGCGAAGATCAGATTCACGAGAGCATGCGCGCGATTACTCCAGAGCAGGTGGCGGAAGCCTTAGGTTGATGCCGCAGTATCTGTTTCCAAAAAAATACGCCGACTTCGTCCAGCGCCTGCGTGTGCCATGCGGATTCCTGCTGCTTATTACTTTCGCAGTGTTTTCGCGCCCCACCAAAACATCTCTTGTGATTGGACTCGCGCTCTCTATTTTGGGCTTGCTGCTGCGCGCCTGGGCGGCTGGGCATTTGGCGAAGAATCAGAATCTGGCGGTTTCGGGACCGTATGCCTACTTGCGAAATCCGCTCTATGTGGGAACGTTGATAACCGCCGCCGGCTTAGTTGTCGCGTCGCGTTCGTTATTTCTAACGATTGTATTTTTCGCCGTTTTTCTATTGGTCTACCTGCCGGCAATTGAATTGGAAGAACAGCATTTGCGTAATTTGTTTCCGGAGTATGCCGCATACGCTGAGCGCGTGAACCGCTTTCTACCTTTCCATAAATGGGCCGCGGCCAGTGGACACTTTGACCCGCGATTGTATTGGAAAAACGAGGAGTACAAAGCCTCGGCTGGATTTGCCGTTGCAGTGCTGTGGCTGTTGTGGAAGCTGTGATACGCTTTCGACCATGAGAATAGGATGTTTCACCCCGCTGCTCTCGCAGTTTCCGCTTGAAAAAGTTTTTGAAAAACTGAAGACGCTCAAAATCGACACGGTTGAGTTGGGCACCGGCAATTACCCTGGAGATCCGCATTGCAACCTCAGCATGCTGAGAAAGCAGAGTGAGATTAAGGACTTCAAAAAGAAGCTGGAAGACCACGGTTTTACGATCAGCGCGCTGAGTTCGCACGGTAATCCGCTGCATCCTGATCCCGTAGTTGCGAAGGCCTTCGCCGATACCAGCCGAAAAACCATTGAGCTTGCGGAGAAGCTTGGTGTGTCAACGGTGGTGGACTTTTCCGGTTGCCCGGGCGATAGCGATAAAGCGAAGTATCCGAATTGGGTGACGTGCCCCTGGCCCACCGAGTATCTGGACGTTCTTGACTGGCAATGGGAAAAGAAAGTTGCTCCGTATTGGATCAAGCATGCCAAATTCGCCGCCGATCACGGCGTGAAAGTTGCCATTGAAATGCATCCTGGCTTTGTTGTGTACAGCCCGGAAACAATGCTGAAGCTGCGTTCCATCGCGGGCAAGTCGATCGGCTGCAACTACGACCCAAGCCACATGTTCTGGCAGAGCATTGATCCCATCAAAGCGATTCGCGTCTTGGGTGATTCCATTTTCCACGTGCATGCAAAAGATACGCAAATCTATGATGCAAACCTGCCGAAGACCGGCGTTCTGGACACGAAGAAATACACCGACGAAGCCAACCGCGCATGGATTTTCCGCGCTTGCGGATACGGGCATTCCTATGTCTGGTGGAAAGAGTTTGTTTCCACTTTACGCATGTTTGGCTACGATTACGTCTTGTCGATTGAGCACGAGGACACGCTAATGTCGCCTGACGAAGGTCTTACCAAAGCCGCCGAGTTTTTGAACTCGCTGGTGATTCGCGAGCAGCCGGCAGCACCTTGGTGGGTATAGATCGAACCGTTCTGTTAACTTCTGATGAACCCAAGCCGGACGCATAAAGCTTCCGGCTTTTTTGTGGTTCGCGGGGCTAGAATGGTAGTTCGATTTGTAGAAACAATTGAGATAGGAGAGTCATGGCTGGGAAAAAAATCGGCATTTTAACAGGCGGTGGAGATGTCCCCGGATTGAATGCCGTCATTAAGAACGTTGTTTATCGTGCTACTTCCGATGGACATGAAGTAACCGGTATTCGTTTGGGATGGAAAGGGCTAACGGATCTGAATTTTGACGATCCGACCAGCGTTGGTAAATACGTTCTGCCCTTAACGCGCGAGAACACTCGCCGGATTGACCGCACGGGCGGAACTTTTTTGCATACAAGTCGGACGAACCCTTCCAAGATGAAGAAGGTTCCCGATTTTTTGAACGCCTCCGATTTTCCGACCGCGCAGACAACCAAGAAGGGAGAGACGTTCACCACTTTCGACATGACGACGCGAGTGTTGTCCAATCTGGATAAGCTTGGTATCGATTCGTTGGTGGCCATTGGCGGTGACGACACGCTTAGCTATGCGGCAGTGTTGGATAGCAAGGGGTTCAAAGTAATCAGCATTCCGAAGACCATGGACAACGACGTCCAAAGCACGGAATACTGCATCGGCTTTTCCACCGCAATTTCGCGCGCTATGGATGCAATCCAGCGCCAGCGTACCACCGTCGGTTCGCACGAACGCGTCGGTATTTTTCGTGTTTTTGGCCGCGATGCGGGCTACACTGCGCTTTATACCGCTTACGTAACTTCATTGCGCTGCGGCATTCCAGAGTATGAATTCGATCTGGGAAAAATGATCAAGCTGATCATGACCGACAAGAAAGGCAACCCCAGCAATTACAGCTTGGTTGTACTGTCGGAAGGAGCGCACTGGAAGGGTTACGAAGTAAAAGAGTATGGTGAGCCGGACGCTTTCGGACATCGCAAGAAGTTCAGCATCGCGGAAGCTTTCAGCGATGAGATCTCAAGCGCGGAGAAAGTGGAAACGGTCGTCAGCGATCTCACTTACGACCTGCGCAGCGGCGCACCCGACTTCTTAGACACATTAGTGGCAACTACATTCGGAACCATGGCCTACGACGCGATTGGCGAAGGTAAGCACGGTCTAATGACCGCCATATCGGAAGGCAAGTTTGCGATGGTGAAAATTCCCGATCCCAAGCTTGGGCCGCGCAAGGTGGACATTGAAACTATGTTCAACGAAGAGCGTTACCGGCCGTCCTACGTGAACAAAGTAGGATTGCCTGTCTTCTTGACCAAGTTGCACAATGTCTAAACTGCAGACGGAGGTGGTGGAAGCACAAGGCCACCTCATCGACTCCCACATTATGGAGCAAATCTTCGATACGGTCGTCGAATACGGCGGCCGTTTCGAAGTTGAGCATTTTTCCATCGGGCGCACCAATAACGAACCATCAAAACTGCGTTTGAAAGTGGAAGCGCCAACTCAAGCCGATCTGGAAACGATGTTGACGCAATTGCTTGGTCTGGGTTGCGCGCCTGTCGATTCCGGAGATGCGGAAGTGGGCTTGGCGGATCGAGACACGTGCGCGCCGGAGGATTTTTATTCCACTACGAATCAACAAACGCAAGTTCGTTATCAGGGGCATTGGTTGGAAGTGGCGAATCAGCGCATGGACGCCATGATCGTCATTAGTGAATCCGGAGCCGCTTGCCGGCGACTGCGCGACATCAAAGCCGGCGACAAAGTGGTGGTGGGAATGAAGGGAATCCGCGTGGTTCCCGAAGCTAAAGAACGCGACCGCCAATCGTTTGCTTTCATGAGCAACGATATTTCTTCCGAACGGCAAGTGGAAACATCGGTGGGACAGACCGCTGCCATTATGGAGCAAACCCACCGGGAAGGGAAGCGCATCATCGTTGTTGCGGGGCCCGTTGTCATTCACACCGGTGGCACCGGCGCGCTTTCTGGATTAATCCGCGGGGGCTGGGTGGATGCGATATTGGCGGGCAACGCGTTGGCGGTACACGATATCGAATCCGCATTGTTAGGTACCTCTTTGGGCGTGCGCGCATCCGATGGCAGACCGGAACATCATGGCCATCGAAACCACATGCGAGCTATCAATGCCATCAATCACGCGGGCGGCATTCGCCAAGCGGTTGAAACCGGCAAATTAACCAAAGGCGTCATGTACGAATGTGTGAAGGCAAACGTACCATTTGTGCTGGCTGGTAGTTTGCGTGATGATGGGCCGCTGCCTGATGTCATTACGGATATGAACGAGGCGCAGGACGCCTATGCGGCACAATTGAAAGACGCTGGAGTGGTGCTCTGCCTTAGCTCCATGCTGCATTCAATAGCCACCGGGAACATGTTGCCGGCTTGGGTGAAGGTGGTTTGTGTAGATATTAATCCAGCGGTGCCCACTAAAGTGAGTGATCGCGGTACCGGACATGCGGTTGGAGTGGTTACGGATGTAGGCCTTTTTCTGGAATTGCTGACGAAGAAACTGCAAAAGACATGAAGAAACAGTACACGGACGAACACGCCGCCGCTGGCGTGAAGGCGGAACTGCCCGAAATTGAAACTTGGCCAAACCAGTTTGGCCGGTATGAAATTGAGATAGAAATGCCGGAGTTTACTTCGGTCTGCCCGAAGACCGGTTTGCCGGATTCGGGAACCATAACGCTTCAATACACGCCTAACAAAAAGTGTTTAGAGCTGAAGTCTTTGAAAATGTACACGCTGGCGTATCGTAATTTGGGCATTTTTCAAGAAAATATCGTGAATCGAATTCTTGCCGATGTCGTAAAAGCGGCAGATCCGGTGGAAGCGGCTGTTCTCGGTGAATTCGCGGCCCGCGGTGGCATTAGCACTCGCGTGACCGCCAGCTATCGAAGCAAAAAGAAATAGAATAAGGGGCTGACGGAGGGATTATGGTTCGGCGGTTTGCGCTATGGCTGGTGATGTCGGCTATCAGCCTGTCAGCGGCTGAGTTCGAAAATTATCAAGCCGCAAGGGCGGTCATTGGACAGGTCTCGTTTTCTGCTCATGACGCGGGTATCGCTGCCGTTGCGTTGTCAGTTTCGAATGGCAGTCTTTATGCAGCGTCGTCGTCCGGACACGTGTTGAGCTTTGATCTTTCGCGCATCGGAACAGATGAGACATCCGGCTGCCCCGTGTGTCTGGTGAGCCCGAATTCGAGCGTTGCGCAGAATGTGTTCCCCACAGTTGCGGCAGTTGCTGTGAATGGTCGCAATATCGCCATTGCCGACGCCGAGTCTCGCAGCGTCCTACTGTGGAACAACACTTCATCGGGGGCGCAGCCCAGCGTCGTCATTGGCGGTTTCATTAGGCCGACCGCCGTTGCGCTGGATTCCGACAGGTTGTTTGTTGCAGACGCCGGAACGCATCACGTTTTTGTTTGGAACCGTGTGCCAACGAATGCTTCGCAGGTAGCGAACGTTACGCTAGGCGCCA
The DNA here is from genome assembly GCA_963696305.1 of Bryobacterales bacterium. Taxonomy (GTDB): domain Bacteria; phylum Acidobacteriota; class Terriglobia; order Bryobacterales; family Bryobacteraceae; genus Bog-105. Next base: position 195,009 of record CAVOJX010000020.1, read on the forward strand.
CCGATGGCTTCGACTTTCCCAGCGCCGACAGCATCCAGAACCCAACCGCGCTTGCCTCAGATGGAACCAACCTTTATGTGGCGGATGCGGCCGCGCATCGAGTCTTAGTTTTCTCCGCGAGTGACGAGCCCGCGCCGCACGTGTTGAACGCAGCAAGTTTAACTGCAGGCGCACTGGCTCCGGGTACGCTGATAGCGCTGGAACACGCTTCAACCAAAACCAATGTGTTTTTGAATGGCGAACCGTTGCGCGCAACCGATTCCAACGGCGGTCAGTTGCAGCTACAAATTCCGTATGAGCTCAATAACGCCACCGCTGCGAGTCTGTGGACGGAAAGTCCGACTTCTAACGGCACCATCAGCGTTTCGCGTGCGGCACCCATTCACTTCACAAGCGCCTCGCCTGGCATCTTCGCCTTTGGCACAAAGGAACCGCGCACGGGAATGCTGATGCATGCTCCCGATAGCGTGCCTTTGAGCCCGGAGGATCCAGCAAGGCCTTCCGAATTGCTAACGGTTTGGGCTACTGGTCTTGGGGCAATCAGCTCGGATACGAACAACGACGGTTCCTTCAACGTTCTAATGCCTGTTCGCGCCAGCGTGAATGGCATTGCGGCGGAAGTAATTTCGGCAACGCTACCCGCGGATTCAACGGGTGTGTACGAAGTGCGGCTCCGCCTGCCCTCCGAATTGCCGAAAGGCGCGAATCTGGTTTTGATAGCAAACGAGACCAAAAGCAATCCGGTTGCCTTTCCAGTCCAAACTAATTGACCATGCATCAACTTCGATGGCACGCGATCCTCAAAGAATGGGTAGTCTTTAACACTGACCGCCAGCACCGTCCCCAAATGCCGGCAAACTGGTGTCCGTTTGACCCAGGTTCAGGCAAGGTTCCCGACAATTACGACGTCTATCTTTACCCCAACGATTTTCCGGCATTCGCTCTCGATTCAGATCCCTTCCAACCGCTTGAGCATCCTGGTCTGTTCGATTCAACCGGGCCTCGCGGCGCGTGCGACGTGGTCCTTTATTCGCCTGAACATACGTTGCCGCCCTCCAAACTATCGCTTGAGAATTGGCGCAAAGTGATGGATGTGTGGACCAACCGCACTAAAGAATTGAACGCCAATCCGGATATCGCGATGATTGCGATTTTTGAGAACTCCGGTGAAGCTGTGGGTGTTACCATGCCCCACCCGCACGGCCAAATTTACGCCATGCCATTTGTTTCGCCCTTCGTAAAGCGCGAAGTGGCAGCGGCGAATGAGTACCGTTCAGAACACAGCGGAGCGTGTTTATTCTGCGATCTTTTAGCTGAAGAACTGAAGCAAAAAGTACGCGTGATAGCGGAAAACGAATTCTTTGCTGCCTTCATACCCTATGCGGCGCGCTTTCCGGCTGAAGTCTCCATCTATCCCAAAAAGCATGTGCGGACTCTTTTAGATCTAACTGACCAGGACAAGGGCGAACTCGCTTCGATTATCAGTGTGGTTAGGAAGAAATACGATAATTTGTACGGATTTCTTCTGCCATTGATGATGGCGGTGAAACAAGCGCCCCTAAAGCAGCCAGATGCCGCTTATCATTTCCACATTCAGTTCCTTCCGCTGCAGCGCAGTTCTACCAAGCTGAAATACCTTGCAACTGTGGAAACCGGTTTTGGGAGTTTCCTGGCCGATACTGCGCCGGAAGAGATGGCCGCCAATCTGCGCGCCTGCGAACCGCAAACGTAACGGATAGATTTCCTGCAAAAAAACTTCTTTACTAGAAAAATTCCTGCTTGAATATAACCAAGATGTTATATAATACTATTAATATATAACAGATGCCGAATCTAGATGCAGCATTCGTGGCGCTGGCTGACCCAACCCGACGAGCTATCCTGGCGCGCCTGGCCAAAGGCGAAGCTACCGTCTTGGAGTTAGTTCATCCCTTTTCGGTGTCGCAGCCTGCAATCTCTCGACACCTGAAGGTTCTGGAGAAGGCTGGTCTGATCACACGGCGAGCCGAGGGCACGAAGCGGCACTGCAAACTAGCAAAACCGGCTCTCGATGCCGTGGATAAATGGCTGGCGACGTTGCGCACAGGTTTGGAAAAGAGTTATGAACGGCTGGATACGGTCTTGGCGGAAATGGAAAGCAAGAAAGGAAGCAAATGATTATGAGCAAACTTACTCTCAAAACGGAAGGCGATCGCTACGTTGTTATCACGCGACGTTTCGCCGCTTCACCCGAAGCTATTTACCGGGCACACACGGAGCCCGCAATTATTCAAAAGTGGATGCTAGGACCTGATGGCTGGACCATGCCTGTCTGTGTTTGCGAAGCAAGGCCGGGCGGCAAAATGCGCTATGAATGGACCAACGCAAAAGGTATGGGCTTTTACCTGACTGGCGAATTCGTGGAACTGACGCCTTTCAACCGAATCGTCCATATTGAGCGAATGCACCTGCCAGACCCTACTCCGGACAGCCGTGCTGAAACTACCTTCGAACCCGATGGCGATGGAACGCTGATGACCATTCGGATGGCTCTTGCCGACGAACAGACGCGAACACAAATGCTCGCAACCGGGATGGAACGTGGCATGGAGGACAGTTACGTTCGTTTGGAGAATTCCAATCTCTTTGTTACCGCCAGTCATGAAGCTGTAACCTAGTGATCGCTATGATGTTGCGGTCTGCTTCAAAAGCAACAACGCAACATCTATGGCGAACGCGAAAGATTTTACCTACCAGATCGATTATTCAGAAGTTCCTCCCGAGGAAAATCTTGATTCCAGAGGGACGAAAGTCACGACGATCAAATGCCACGGCCGGCTGGTTGCCGGGAACACTGACACGCTTCAAGAGATTTTCAAGAACACGGAGTTTCGTGGACGGATTGTTTTTGACCTGAGCGACGTCGAGTACATCGACAGTTCCGGCCTTGGCGCATTGATGCGGCTAAAACTCTCTGCCATCAAGGAAGGTGGAGTTAGCGTCACCTATGTGGAAATGGCGCCCCGTGTCATGCAGTTGCTTAGTCTTGCCAATCTTACGCAGTGGTTCTCTTCCTAAAAACACGTCGCGCCTGAACGCGATAATTTAAACTCACGGGTAATGTACGCAACGCTCGCAGCACTTGCGCTTCTTGGAGTTTCGCTGGGATGGACCGCACTCAACAAATCGGGGGTTCCGCCATTTTCCTGGTACGTCTCGCTCATCTTAATCGGTCTGGCATTCGTCATCTTCTGGATTGGACACAAAGGAAGGCGATGCCCGCCTCTTCCTAAATGGCTCACCCGGACGATTGCGGGCGTTTTGATCTATATGGTCTTCCAAGCCATTCCATTACCGCTAGCGCTACTCGGATTGCTAAGCCCGCGCAGGGCGGAATTGACTCGCGCGTTGGAACCGGTGGTCGGCCACGTTGCTTTCGCGCCTATCTCTGTCGATCCCGCTGCGCACATACTCTGGTTTCTGACTATTGCCGGTTGCACAGCAGCCTTCTTCCTTCTACGCGAAATCGCCTTCCGCCTCAAGGATCGTGTATTTCTGGTGTTGCTGCCTCTCTTCGCCGTTGCCGCGTTCGAGGCGTTACTAGGCCTGCTGCAAGTTGCTGCGGGCGCCGAACAGGCAGTCGGTTCCTACAACAGCCGGGATCACTACTGCTGCCTACTCGAAATGACGCTTCCGCTTTGCATCGTGTACGGATTGATGTTTTTCAATCGCAGACATCACGCATCGATTCAGCCAGCCCTACAGGCGATCGGCAGTTGGGTGTGCGCGGTGTTTCTCATCCTTGGTATCTTGTTTTCTCTTTCACGCGCGGGTTGGGTGGATTCATTCGTCAGCCTTCTGGTTATCTCGAATCTACTTTTGTTTCCAAAGACTCAGTCCAGCTTGCGGCGCTTGGCTTGGACTGGCGGCCTGACACTTTTTGCCGGTATCATCTTCGTCATTGCTAGCCCGCCCGCGATGCTAGAGCGTTTGGTCTCTACCCTGACTCCGGACTCCAACGGTCGGGTTTACATTTGGCACCAACTTACCCCTTTGATGCATGAATTCCGTTGGTTTGGCGCCGGGCTGATGGGCTTCGATCCGCTGTTCTTGAAATACCAGGACTTCGTAAACGCAAAGCGAGTCGATTTTGCACACAACGACTTCTTGCAATACCTCATCGAGCTTGGCCTGCTTGGCTTTATCCCGCTTATGGCGGCCTTGGGCGGCGTCGTTTGGCCTATAGCGAAGGGTGCGCTGAAGATTCAGCAAGCCGTTCCGACAGTCCAGTCCGAAGCCAGAAGCCTGCTCGCAGGTTGCATCGGCAGTTGCGCCGCGCTTTTTCTGCACAGCTTAGTGGATTTCAACTTCTATATCCCCGCGAATATGTTGGCTTTCGCTTGGGTTCTAGCACTTGGGTCTGCCTTGGCTGTTACTCGTGAAGCAAAAGTTTCTCCAGGCGATGCGTCTACGGACCGTGGAGGATTGGCGGAAGAGCTGCAGGGTGTCGGTTCACCCCGAATTAGTACCAGCCAGTTTACTCCGGAAGCGACTAAGGTTATACTCAAGATCAGAAACGGTGTTTATGTCCAAATCACTCGCGAGATTGCTTCGGCTCGGCGTCGCCTCGGTGGCTTTGGCCGCCATATGCTCCGCCGCTGGTTCAGTAGCGTCAGTCACTAGCGTTCAGCCCTTTACGGTTGACGGAGTTCAACTATCGAATCCCGGGGTCAATTCCTGGCCGTTGATTAGCAATGACATTATCGCCACCTCTGCGGGCGCGGCGCTGATGACTTTTCGCGATGGAAGCGCGGTAAAGATAGCGCCTCAATCGATGGTCCGGTTGAGCGGCACTTTTACTGAGCCGGAACTGATTCTCATGGCCGGGAATTTGGATACAAAGCTGGTGCCCGGTTCAAAGCTGGTGGTCACTCGGGTTCCAGGCGTTGCGCCGGATTACAGCCTGACGAACACCGGAGCGCATGCCAATAACAACACTTCGATGCGCAAAGCTGCTTTCATCTACACGTCCTATGGCGTTTCGCTGGCTGGTCTCGCTTTAGCGATTGACGCCATCCTGCAACCCATGCCCGCCAGTTCCCGTTAACTGGTAGCTAGTCTTTAGCAAGCTCGAAATTATCAATCCAGGTGGTTCCGCCAATTGCGCTCAGATATGCATTTGAGGACAATCGTCCTACTTCCACCCGAACTACTCTAACGCCCTCCGGTACTTGGAACTGAGCCCTGATTTGTGTCCAATCGTGAGATCCCGTTAGCGTATCGCTCCAAAAATTGAGTTTGGCTTGCGTCGGCCAATCGAAGATGTGAATTCGTATCCCTTCGTCAGAAGTGATATTGTCCGTCTTCATCATGCAACTGAACTGATAGTTGCCCGCCGGCAAGACCATGTCCTGATAGGTCTGATGATAGGCGGTGTTTGAGTCGCCTGTGAATTGAATGCGATACGACCACGTGCCTGTATTCTTAGCATTTTGCGTACGCGTCACTTGAATGTCTTGGCGCTGCTCGATATTCCAATCGAACGGCGAATTGAATGGCGCATGCTCAAAGCTCGGATTGAAAATCCAATTCGTTTTTCGATAACCAGGTTCAAACGCCGACACGTATTGCTGCCATAGACTCTGCGCTTGATCCTGGTTACCCGATTGAATTAGGAAGCGAAAGAATTGTCCAGTGCTGGTGCTATCGATCAGCCTCCTTGTGCTGGCATATTGCCAAGTGGCGATTGCCTCGTCCAGTTTCTGCGTCTTGGTCCAAAACGCGAGAAGGGTAGAGAGCGTGTCTTTGCGCGCCGGAACTATGGAGTTTAGCAATTGGCTGGACGGCAGGCCCAGGCGGCTATAAGTCAAAAACGCGCTTTCGTAGTAGTCACTTAAACCCGGGTCACGCAGCAATGTTCTCAGTTGCTGAATCACTCGGTTAGTGTCTCCAGTGGAAAAGTAAAAATTCGCTGCCCGCGTCAGAATCACCGGGCTCCGTGGACCTGCCGTTAGCGCTTGCTGATACGCGTATTGAGCTTTGGCGATATCTTGCATGGCCCACTCCGCATCGCCTAGATCGGCCCACCGGTAAGCCGACGCAGGGCTCAGTTGCGAAGCGAGGGTGAACTCCTTCAGTTCGCTTTTTGGGTCGCCAAGAATAGCTCTTTGCGAGATTTCAAATACGCGCTCTGGTGAAAAAGCAGTCGCGCAGAAGCCATACCGGCACCAAGGCGCTATCTTCGCGCTATCCAAATCCGAACTACTGATGGATGCTTCCGTAACGCCCGCAGCCAACAGAGCAAAACCCACCACTAAGCCAATCAATCTGGGCAACTGCTCAGTCTTCACCCTCCCAGTTTAAGATCAACATTTTCAGGTACACTATTTGCCATGTCTCCAGATCGGGAACACACGAAAAAAGTGCTTGAAAAGCTGCGCGCACTTATGGGCATGCCGCCGGATCCGGATGAGCCGGATGCCCTCGTCACCGCGAACATCAAACCGCGTCCCAACCGCAATTCAGGGGCAGTCTCGCTGCCTGAACCAGATGAATCAAGGGAAACGCTACTGTGTTCCCATGCTAGCGGCCGACTGTAAATTGGTGCTTGCCGCTACCCGCTTCCGCAACACTCTTGCTTAGTTTCTTGCCGTCCTGCCGCCCCTGCGCGCCTTCCAACTGCGGCAAATACACCCTGGCATGTGTGTTGGCAGGCAACTCCACAGTTAGCTTGAACTTGCCGTTCTCGTAAGTCCAATCCGTAACGACCTTGCCGTATGCCGAGTCGTACTCACCTCGCGCATGCGAAATGGCCGAATCAATTTGTGGATGAATCACAACGTGCCGGAAGCCCGCCCCGTCCGCTGCCGTATCAATGCCCGCCACTGACCGATACACCCATGCCATCACCGAACCAAAAGCGTAGTGGTTGAAAGAGTTCATTGCTGGATCTCCGCTATCGCCATTCCAACGTTCCCACCAAGTGGTTGCGCCTTTCGATAGCATGTAGCCCCACGACGGATACGTTTCGTTCAACAGCAGTTTGTAAGCCACATCCGCGCGCCGATGCTCGGCCAGCGTGAATAGCAAGAATGGAGTCCCCAGGAAGCCTGTCGATAAATGGCCGCCGCGCTTCTGAATATCGTCCACCAAACGTTGCACCATTGCCGCTTCCAATTCTTTCGGTGCAAGCTTCGCGTAAAGCGTCAATAAATACGCGGTTTGGGTGTCTCCGGCTACCTCGCCTGTTGGCTTGATATAAGTCGTTTGATAAGCCGCCCGAATCTGTTCAATCAAGTGCGCATAAGCCTCCGCATCTTGTTTGCGGCCCGTTGCGTCGGCCATTTGCCGCATCATATCGGCAGACAGCGCCCAATACGCGGTGGCCACCAAATCCTGTGGCGAATGAGGATCCGGCGCCAGCCAATCGGCAAAGTTAGGCCCGTTGCCGTTCTTGCGAATGAAATCGGGGTTCGCGTCCAAAATGTATTTCATGAACCGCTGCATCGCGTCCCAGTTATCGTCTATATAGCTGGTATCGCCATACTGCATCCAACCGGTAAACGGCACAATCACCCCAGCGTCGCTCCATCCCGGCGCGCCTTCCGCACCTGGCATTTCGGAATGCAACAAATCCGGCGACACGTTGGCGAAATCGCCCTTGCTGCTTTGCGCATCCACCACATCCAGCATGAATTTACGCGTGAAGGCCGAAATATCAAAGTTGTAAGTGCCGGTTCGCCAAAACACGCCTGCATCGCCCATCCATCCCAAACGTTCGTCGCGCTGCGGACAATCGGTGGGAATGCTGAAAAAGTTTCCGCGCTGTCCCCACAGGCCAATCTTCCACATCTTGTTCAATAAGTCGCTGGAGGTAGCAAGTGTTCCGGAATTCGGTTCAGTTAAGCTGTTCGCTACTTCACCCACCAAACTGTTTAGGTCGGGCGTTCCCGGATAACCAGTCACTTCCACATAACGAAATCCGTGGAAAGTAAATGTCGGCTCATAAACTTCTTGTGCGCCACCTTTCAGGGTATAGGTGTCCGTGGCATCGGCATTACGGAGATTGTCCCGATAAATGCCGCCATCCGGAGTTAGAATTTCCGCAAATCGCATCCGCACCCTTGTGCCTGCCGCTCCGCGAACATTTAGTTTTGTCCACCCAACCATGTTCTGTCCGAAGTCAAAAATGAAGCCGCCATTCGCTGATGGCTTCACACTAACCGGTTTTATCTCGCTGTTGATGTGAACCGGAACCGTCATTACGCCAATCAGCTTAGTAGCCGGAGCCTCTGCAACCGCTGCCTTATCCCAGGCGTCATCATGGAATCCCGCAGCATCCCAGCCCAACTTTTCGCGCCGCGCATCATAATCCTCGCCGGCGTATATTTGCGACATCTGAATGGCAGATTCCGTTGTGCGCCAGTCCGAATCGGTAGCCACCCTGTCCGCTTGCCCGTCTGAATAGTGAATTTCTAACTGCGCAATTACCCTGTTCGGAGGTTGGTTGGGTCGCGATCCCGTCCAAGTCATCGGGCTGCCATACCAACCGTCGCCCAACGTCAATCCAATTGCGTTTGCCCCCGTCTTCAACAACGGCGTAACATCATAACTCTGATATTCAACGTGTTTTTTGTAATCTGTGAAGTCGGGAGTCATCAAATCGCGACTCGGAGCTTGACCGTTGATCACTGCTCGATAGCTTCCCATTGCCGTAATGTAGAGCCGTGCTGATCGAACCGAACTCTTAACTTGAAACTCGTGCCGAAACAACGCCGCAGGGGCAGGCAATGGCCCAGGCGTGTTCATTGTTTCGTCGGACAGATCCCCAGCCACTCGGCCCCAAGTCTCATCGGTTCCCAAGCGCGTCAGTGTACCGTCGTTTTTGTACATCTTCAACAAGCCCGCAATCACTGTCGGTTGGTATTTGGGTCTGGGCCCATATGGTGATGGCGGATGGGACGCCAAGCGCAGTTCAATCGTATTCTCGCCCGCTACCAGTTCGGAAGTAATGTCTTTGCGATCAAAGTCAGACCAGTCAGCCTTGGTTGTAATTGCGTGTCCGTTGATAACTGCCGAATAATCGCCGCGACCAATCAGAAAAAGCGCCGCCCGCTGCGGCCGTTCCGTTAACTGGAACGTCTTGTGAAACGTGCCGCTCGTTTTCGCGGGCAGGTTCTGAATGCCTTCGGGCAGTGCTAGCCACTTCATCGCTGCACGATCGGCAGCTTCATCCGGATTCGTCCGCGTAATCCATTTCGCATGCCAATCGTCCGCCAAGAGCAGACCCATTTCGAACCAAGCCGGTTGAGACGTACGCAGGGCAGGGCCGCTACCATCCCAAACTTGTACTGTCCAGAAATAACGCTTGCGCGATTCCAGCTTTGCCCCGGCATAACTAATACCCACCGACTCTGCCGAACTCACCTTTCCGCTATCCCAAACATCGCCACGCGACTTCTTTGACAGCTCGGCCGAAGACGAGACCAAAACCCGGTACGCAGACTGCGTCCAGTTGGATTTGCTCTCATTGTTTTGCCAGGAAAACCGAGGGTTCGGAGAATCTAAACCAAGCGGATTGTCGAGATGATTACAAAGGAGATGGAGAGGTTGGGCGAGCAGGTGGGATGAAAAGAGGATGAGGGCTGCGGCGAGCGAGCTGGCAAAACGCATGATGCATAGATATCACAGCGCCGCAGCCAGAAAACGTTTTTACGGTTTTGCCGGCGCGGGCGCTGCGTCCTCTTTAATGCGCGTAGCCTTGTATGTTCCTGAGTAATCCTGAAATGCCCAATCGCCGGTCAGTGCGCCATCGTCGCCAAGCTTGCCGGTGATTTTCATCGTTCCGGGACCAACCTCCTCGGAATTAAAGGCGAATTCCAGCGCCAACTTCTTATCTGTATAAGTCCCGCTAATCGGATCGCCATCCTTGCCGGTAGCGACGGCCCATTTGCCCGTTACTTTTTCGGCATTCTGCTCTAATACGGAATCCAACTCGCGATCCCCACCGGGCGTATCCAAAACGAAGTGCCACTTGCCCGCAACACTGTCCGCATCGGCCGTTCGACCAACCGGCACAAACAGGAAACCTAATACCGCAAAAAACGCAAAAATCGTCTTTGTCATAGCCTTATTATGCACAAATACTATTGACTTGCTCCAGCCCACAATGGCAGCAATGCATTTAGTGGCATGGGCCGTTCACTTACAAATGCTTCGCCATGGTGACGGCCAATCAGCGATCCATAAAACCGATCTCGCGATTCCAACCCATATAGATAATCGCTCATCCCATGCGCCAACAGACCTTGTTCTTCTGCCGTCTTTGAAAATTGCGTCTTGTGCAGGCGCATCAACTCCAGTTTGCGTTTATACACGCCAGAGATATCCATGACAAAACTCGGCGACTCGTAATTGTGCAGCAAGTAGTACAGAAAGACGTCTGGCTTATGCGGCGGTTCTGCATTCTCTAACTTGCGAAGCGTGCAGAAAATCGCCGAATTTCGAACCATGCATCCGGCCGCTGAATGATCAGGATGCCGATCTTCCCAATACGGTGCCATCACCACCTTTGGCCGGTAACGACGAATCGTACGCCCAATCAACTGCCGTGTTTCGGGCGTATCTAAAAGTCCGCAATCGGGCAGGGAAAGTGTCTCGCGGGCCACCGCTCCGGCAAAGCTCGCCGCGGCGTCTGCTTCGCCGGAGCGTTCTTCAGCGGTGCCCCTGGAACCCATCTCTCCAGCCGTTAAATCAACAAAGGCAAATCTCGTGCCCTGTTCTTTCATCAACAGCGAAGTGCCGCCTGCGCCCCACTCAACATCGTCCGGATGCGCGCCAAACAGCAAGACATCTACCTGCATGCCCCATCATATCCACCGTCAAATGCCCTACTATTGAAAGGTGCAAAACCCGATTTCCTTAAGTCGCCGCAATTTAATTCGTATCGCGGCTGCAACCGCTGCAACGGTATCCACGCGTTTTCCCGTCTGGGGCGCCGCAACAGAAAAACTTCCACCATCCATTGAGGCTCTGGAATCCATGCACTCCCTGGTGAAGCCGATAACAGTTGCGGAGCGCCAAACACGAATTGAGCGTGCGCAGGAACTGATGGGCCAGCTCAAAATCGATGCCATCATGTTCGCGGGCGGCACCTCGCTCGCCTATTTTACTGGCCTTCGATGGGGTAACAGCGAGCGTCTGTTTTCCGTTGTCATTCCTGCCAAGGGCCGCGCATTTTCCGTGTGTCCTTCTTTCGAAGAGAGCCGGGCCGTCGAACAAATTGCCAAAAGCCCATTGGCCGACGCGGAAATATTGACTTGGCATGAAGACGAAAGTCCGTTCGAATTGTTGGCAAAAGGTTTGAAAGATCGGCGCGCCGGCAGCGGCACAATCGGCATTGAAGAGCGCGTTCCATTCGCATTTTCCGATCGCATCGCGAAGGCTGCGCCCGGCGCAACGTTGGTGGATGCTACTCCAGTGACCGCTGGTTGCCGCATGATCAAGACCGCGCATGAACTGGAACTGATGACCATCGCCAATCAGGCAACGCTCAAAGTCTATAAAGCCGTCTATCAGGCATTGCAACCGGGCATGACGCAACGCGATGCCGGTGCGTTGATTGATGCCGCGTATGGCCGCGTTGGTTTTCGTGGCGAGGCCAGTGTGGAAGTCGGCGAGTACACAGCCAACCCCCATGGCAGTCTCACTCCGCAAACTATCGTCGAAGGCGCAATGGTCTTGATAGATGACGGCTGCACTGTGGACGGTTATCAGTCGGACATCACACGATCATTTGTACTTGGCAAGCCCAGCGACAAGATGAAACGCGTCTTCGATATCGTCCATCGCGCGCAAAAGGCTGCTCTGGAAGCCGTGCGGCCTGGAGCCGAGTGTCAGTCCGTCGATGCAGCCGCGCGAAAAGTGATTGTGGACGCTGGCTTTGGTCCTGATTATAAATACTTCGGTCATCGTCTTGGCCACGGAATCGGAATGGATGGCCACGAATGGCCTTATCTGGTGCGCGGCAACAAGACGCTACTCCAAGCCAATATGTGTTTCAGCGACGAACCCGGCATTTACATTCCTGGCGAATTCGGCCTGCGTCTCGAAGACGATATGCACGTCACCACAGACGGCGGATCGCTCTTCACCCCTCAAAGCAATTCTCTAGAGCATCCGTTCGATTAGGGCAGTAACAATTCTTCCCACCAGCGAAGATTATTCACCGGAAGTAATACCGGACTCGCCCCCGCAATGCTTGATTTTTAGGCACTCTAAAACTGGCACGCCGCATGCATTAATACGTAGCGGAGGCTTTTAAAGCAACTACATGCTCTGGTATACCTGGGTGTTTTTAATCGTCGCGTTGTTAGCGGCAGTTCTAGGATTTGGTGGTGTGGCTGCGGCCGCCGCAGGCATAGCCAAAATCTGCTTCGTAATTTTCTTGGTGTTGTTCCTGGTGAGTTTGTTAACTGGCAGACGAAGCGTAGTCTGAACAGCTACGCTGAACAAAGGACTCGATCGAGCAAGATGAACCTTGCGGACCCGATCGAGTCCTTTGTGTTTTAGCGATACCGATAAGGGCCGTAGCCACGATGTTCCCGCCAGTAACGGTCGTGCCAATATCTATCGCGCCAATAGCGGTCATGGTAGTACACAGGCACAGGTGCCGGAGCTACATAAACCACCGGACCGCGATACCCGCGATAAGTAACGCAACGCTCTTGCGCGGAAGCAACCGCGGGCATGAATAAGGAAGTAACAGAAGCTGCCAGCAATCCAAGTATTCCAAGTTTTTTGTTCATCGTCTTGAACCTCCTTCTCAGGTTCTGCTTTCAAGACGAAAGGATCGCGACAACAGCCTACCCCACGATGAGGGTGTTTTCCATTAACGTTAGATGAAGCCCCTACGAAGTTTCATTCTCATCCCCGCCGCTCGCCGATTCCAGCCCCATCTGAGATAAGCGATATCGCAGCGCATTCCGCGTAAGTCCTAACATTCTAGCCGCCTGACTCTTATTGTTGTTAGCCCGCCGCAGAGCTTCCTTGATAATCATCTGCTCCCAATGATCAAGCGTCTCGCCCTCGGGAAGCACCGGCTGCTGCTGCGAAGTTGCCGCCACCTGGCTACCGCGTGGCGCCTCAATGCGAATATCGCCCGGCTGCAGAACATCAGCGCTCGTTAACACCATACTACGTTCAATCGTGTTCTCTAGCTCGCGAACATTCCCCGGCCACGAATGCGCCACCAACCTATCCATGGCTGCCGGACTAATCGTTCGTTCCCCCGTACCCAGATCTTGTGAAATCTTCCGCACAAAATGCATTGCCAAAAAAGGAATATCTTCTTTGCGTTCGCGCAACGCGGGAACATTAATCGGCACCACATTCAGCCGGTAGTAGAGATCTTCGCGAAAACTGCCCTCTTCCAACGCCGCCCGCAAATCCACATTCGTCGCCGCAATCACCCGCACATCCACATTGCGAGTCAAATTCGAACCCAGCCTTTCAAACTGCCGCTCCTGCAGGATGCGCAGCAATTTCACTTGAATGTTGCCAGGCACATCGCCAATTTCATCTAGAAATGCCGTGCCTTTGTCCGCTTGCTCAAACTTGCCCGGCTTGCTGACAGTAGCGCCCGTGAATGCGCCTTTCTCATATCCGAAAAGCTCACTCTCCATCAAATTCTCGGGCAAAGCAGTGCAATTAATCTTCACAAATGCCTGGCTCCGGCGCGGCGAATGCTGATGGATCGCACGTGCAATCATGTCCTTGCCCACACCGCTCTCACCCGCAATTAAAACCGTTGTGCGCGTTGGCCCTACCCGCTCTACAGTTTGGAAAATTTCGCGCATCGCCGCGCTGCGTCCAATAATGTTGTCGAACTGGTACCGGTGGTCCAACTGATCGCGCAGTCGCTGGTTCTCCGATTTCAGCGATTGCACGTTCATCACTTTCTGAACCACCGCCGTTAGATGTTCCAGTGAAAAGGGCTTCTGCAAAAAGTCAGCCGCGCCCAGTTTCATCGCCTCAATCGCGTTGTCGATCGACCCATGCGCCGTCATTACGATGACACCCGCCTGTATTCCCTGTTGTTGCAGCTGCTCGATGAGTCGAATCCCGTCCATGCCTGGAAGCCGCAAATCCGTCAGCACCACCTGCGCCACTGTTGCCAGGGGTAGCGCTTGTTCAGCCGACGCCGCGCCATCCACATCGAAGCCTGCTGATTCCAGCTTCAGCTGAATCACGCGGCGAAGCTTCTCTTCGTCTTCTACAACCAGAATTCGTCCTGCCGACATGTTCTTATCTTAGGCACTCAGCACGGGAAGGCAGATTCGGAAAGTGGTTCCTTGCCCCAACGTCGATACAGTGGCGATTTTCCCGTGATGCTCATCCACAATCTTCGAAACAATGGCCAAGCCCAATCCAACGCCATTCGCTTTAGTGGTGAAAAACGGGTTGAAAATATTCTCCAAATTCTGCGGGCTGATGCCTTCGCCTTCATCTTGAACTGAGATCTCAATTTCATCGCCGGTGCGTTGCGCCTTCACTGTTACTGCGGACCCCGCACGGCTGGCTTGAATCGCATTCTGCACTAAATTCGACAACGCTATGGAGAGCAGGGAGGCGTCAAAAACAAAACTCGTGGCGTCAGGAGCAACGCTTGAAACCAGTTGCACACTACCCGCCGCCGCTATTGGATCAAGCCGCCGAAACATATCGGAAACCAATTCATTCAAATCCGACACCGCCGGATGAATCTCCAAAGGCCGCGCAAAGTTAAGAAAGCTTGTCACCAGTCCATTCATCCGGTCAACTTCGCTCTCAATGTAAAAAGCCATTTCTTTCATCAGTTGTGGATTATTGGAAACTGTCTGTTGGCTCAGCATCTCCGCCGAGGCTTTAATCGTGCCCAGAGGGTTGCGCAACTCGTGTGCCAAGCCTGCCGTTAACTGGCCCAACGCTGCCAATCGTTCAGACCGGCGTAACGACACTTGCGCCTGTTGCAAAGACAGATTTGTTTCCGCTAAGCGCTCTGCCGTTTCCTCTGCACGCGCTATCTCCAATCGTTTCGCCCGCGCCTGTTCGAAAACAACGAACGCAATGATAAAGAAAAACGATACGCGCAAGCTAAGGACGCTATAGAAGTCAGGTGGTGGCTCTTCCCCTCGCGGCACCAATAGCAAAAACGAAAGGTATATCGCGCTGGCAGTCTCCGTCACAATCAATACCGGGAAAAAATCAAACGCCGTAGCAGCCGCAACCAAAGGCACCAAGAAGATCGGATACAAAGGGCTATCGATCGAATGCGACCAACCGACTAACAAATAACTCAGCAGCAGCTTAATCGCTACGGCAGCCAGCTTGCCCCATCGCGAATCAAAAATCTTTAAACGCGGTTCCAGAATCTGGAACAAACCAATAACGACAATCAATATCGTTGCGTTGTAATTGGTTTCTGGTAGGCCCCACAGAAGCGCTCCCACAAACAGAAGCCACGCAAAATCTGTCGTCCGGAACAAATTTCCCAGTCTGCGCGCTGGATTTCCATTCATGGCAACCACTCTATGACACAATAAAAATCATCCCGCAGTCATGAGTAACGAGAAATCCCTCCCCTCTGAGCCCGTCGTAGCGGCAGGTTCGCCCGAAGAAGCCAGTTTTGCAGACATTCTTTCCAGTTTTGAACAGCAACATCATGAAGAAGCTGGCCAGCCACTTGTCGGCAGAATCCTTTCCATCAGCGCCGATTCTATGTTGGTCGATATCGGCCGCAAAATTGAAGGTTCGCTGTCATTAGCTAAGTGGCGTGAGACCGAAACAGGCGACCCCGACATTGGCCATTCAGTCACTGTTTCCGCCGGTCCGCGCAACGAAGAAGGCTATTACGAACTGTCCACCATTCGCGTAGTGCGGCCGAAGGATTGGACCTCCCTGCAGAAGGCGTTTGACGAAAAAGAAATCATTGCCGGTACCGTAGCCGAGCAAGTAAAGGGTGGCTTCCGCGTAGACATTGGTGTACGCGCGTTCATGCCAGCATCGCGTAGCGGCGTGCGCGAAGCGGACGAAATGCCCAATCTCGTTGGTCAGGAGATTCGCTGCCGCATCACCAAGCTCGACACCGAAAAAGAAGATGTTGTTGTTGATCGTCGCCAGGTTGTAGAAGAAGAACAACATAAAAAACGCGACGAAGCTTTCCAAACTTTGCAACAAGGCGCGGTCATCCACGGCCGCGTGCGCAGCCTGATGGATTTTGGTGCATTCCTGGAACTAGCTCCTGGCGTGGACGGTCTGCTTCATGTCATGGATATGTCGTACTCGCGCGTGGCAAAGCCATCCGACGTCGTCAAAGTCGGTGACGAACTCGAAGTCAAAATTCTCAAGGTCGATCCCGCCACGAAGAAGATTTCTCTCGGTCTGAAGCAGTTGCAGGAAGATCCATGGACCGTTGCCGTTCGCACTCTCAAAACCGGTGATCGCGTCTCGGGCACCGTTTCACGTCTGGCCGATTTCGGCGCATTTATCGAACTGTTCCCCGGGGTCGATGGCCTCATTCACATCTCCGAACTTTCTTGGGATAAAAAAGTCCGCAAGCCCGGCGACATGCTGAAGATCGGTGACCGGGTGGATGCTGTTGTCTTGCAAGTCAACGCTACCGAAAAGCGCATTGGTCTTGGATACAAGCAAGCTCTCGGCGATCCGTGGGACGCTGTGCCTGCCAAATATCCGGTTGGCACCGTGCTCGAAGGCACTGTCAATAACCTCACGCCATTCGGAGCTTTCGTCGATGTGGGCGACGGCATCGAAGGCATGATCCACATCTCCGACATCACGAGCGAAAAACGCCTGGATCATCCCAAGGACAAACTGGCCAAGGGACAAACCGTGAAGGCGGTTGTCATCGAACTCGACCGGGAACGCCGCCGCTTGAAGCTCGGCATGAAGCAATTGGAGCCGACTACCATCGACCACTACATTGCCGAACACAAGGAAGGCGAGACCGTCAGTGGCCGTCTGGTGGATGTCCAAGGCGATCGTGCGCGCGTCGAACTAGGCGAAGGCGTGGTAGCCACGTGCCGCTTGCAAAAAGCCGAAGAATCGAACGAAAAAACCTATGCCGCCAAGTCTACCGATGTGTCTTCGCTCAGCGCAATGCTGGCCGAACGCTGGAAAAAGGGCGGCGACGCTGCTGATCAAACCGTCGCAAAAAAAGGTCAACTGCGCAGCTTCAAAATTGCGCGCCTTGACCCCGGCAAGAAACTAATTGAATTAGAACTCGCCTCTTAAACAAAAAAAAGAGGGCAGAACCCGTAAAGGCTCCGCCCATCGTAGTTTCAATCAATTCAACTAGAAGCTGACGCCCGGCAAAACAGCCGTGCCGTCTTTCTTAACGCCATCCAATTGTGCCGGGTTCAAGCCCAGAGCCTGCAGGATGGTGGGAGCAATTTGGATAGTCGAAACGTCCTGTGTAACCAGCTTCGGTTCAAAGCCAGGGTTTGAAAGCAGAATCATGACGTTCGTATCATCGTGCGAAAAGCCGCCGTGTTCAGCCAGCTTTTTGGTGCTGCTGGTGTAGACCACGCCCACGTTCGGAGCAACCGCGATGTCTGGCGTGCGCGGGTCACCGTTCGGGGGAACGCCAGGCGTGTCGAAGAATGTCGCAAGCGAAGCACCGAAGTAGATTTGACCAATGCCGGCTTCACTGTAGTTAGTCTCAAGCGTGCTAACCGCCGTTGCCAGATTGCTGGAATTGGTTAACCAGATAAGCGATACGTCGTCTTCCGTTGGTCCGATGCCGGTGGGATTGTTGGTCGACTCGGAGTAGGGAAGCAAATTCGCATTGGATAGTAGAGTTGCCGGCGAGGTGCCGGTCTTCAAAATCGGATTATAGTGTTTTGAATCAATTGGGTTTTGACCGTGCTTGGCACTGATCACCACCAAGGTGGATTCGTACAAACCTCTGTCCTTCAGTTCCTGAACCATCTTGCCAATGGAGGCATCCACAAACTGGATTTCGCCTAGCAGGGCTTCTGTAGGCGTTCCTTGACCGTCCACGTATCCGCCGGTTACCCCGTTCGCTTTCTCAACCAGCTTCTGGCCCACGCTCACGGCTTGGAAATTCATGCCCAGAAGCTCCGGAACCTTGGTTCTCTTAGTTCCCAAATGGTTCTTTCCGTCGATCTCGTGAACGATGGCGTTCACTTTTATTGCGTCGTAGCACTGGATGTTCTGAAAGCTGTTAGTCCAGGCTGTGGTGTCGGACGCCGGATCGAGGACTGCCGCGCAGCTCACACCTGTAGCTGTCGTAACGCCAGGCAAAGCAACTACAGTCGAATTGATCTCCGGCGCAAAGTAATCGTCAACGTTGGTTCCGTTGCCCTGGCCACTCACCGAAGAGTAAGCCGGATGCTTGTCAGACCATGCAGTGTAACCGCCGGCTGCATGGATCACCCCGAAAATTGTATTCGTGCGCACAAAGTTCCACGGATAAACGGGCGCGCAATTCTTGTAAGGATCGCGGATCAGTTTCTGCGAACTGATCGAGGCGATACCGCCGTCGGTAAGCGATGCGTTGGGTGCTCCGCCGTTGAGCAGTGCTTGGTTGATATCAACGCCTTCTTCATACTCGGTCGTTGTGCCATTATTTTGCCCGGCTGTGCACGTACCGCCGGCTAAACCATTGCCAGTCGTGACTGTAGGCGGAGCTAAAACACGGTCATAAGAAACGTCATAATAGACGCCCATCGTGGCCGGAGTCGCGCCCGTCATAATCCCCATCAAGCCCGGGAAAGAATCCGACGGTTTGGTAGTCGAGGCTGAGGTGTAGTTGACACCAGTCGTGCCAAGTTCTGCCAAATTCGGGCAATAGGGCGCACCGTTGTTGACGCCGGAAATGCCGTTCACGCAATTGTAATAATCAAGTGCGTGCATGCCGTCAATGCTGATCAGCAACACATGCTTAATCTGGGACTCACCGAAGCCCTTGCCGCGTCCTTCCTGACCGGCCTGCATCGCCGGTATCATCACCAGCGACCAGCTAAGTAAATAAATGAGAGCTAAAGATCGTTTTTTCAAATGGATAGAACCTCCAGATTAAAGATTTACTCCGCTTTCGTTGCAGTTGTATTAGAGCCGCAATACAAATCCATGTTCGGCTCGCATACATTCACGTGCTATATTCGAAAGAGCAATTCCGCAGGTGAAGTGCGCCCGTTTGGCGTCTTAAAATCTTCCGGCGTGACTGCCCGATCCCAAATCGTAAGACATACCAGGACGATTATGCCCAAGATGAAAACCCATAAGGGTGCGGCCAAACGCTTCAAAAAAACCGGCACCGGCAAAATAGCCCGCCATCATGCGTTTGCGCGTCACATTCTGACGTCAAAGCCGCGCTCCCGCAAGCGCAAGCTTGTTAAAAGTGCCATCGCTGATGAAACCAATCAACGCATGTTGCACATCATGCTCCCTTACTAAGGGGCAAGTTTGTACTTGAGTAGGAACGGTGCGCCGCACGTGCCCGTATCCTCTCAAAACCCGAAGCCTCAAAGAGAGGCAATTCACAACAAGGAGAAAACGTGCCGAGAGTAAAACGTGGAACTGGAAGGCGGGATTACCGCCACAAGACCCTTCGCCGAGCTAAGGGATTCTTTCTAACCAAATCAAAGCTGAACCGTTCTGCCCAGGAAGCTGTTGAGAAGGCCCTGAAGTATGGCTACGTCGGACGCCGTCTCAAAAAGCGCAACTTCCGTTCGCTTTGGATCGTGCGTATTAACGCCGCCTGCCGCGCCGCCGACATTTCCTACAGCAAGTTCGTCAGCGGATTGAAGCGCGCCGGCATTGAGCTAAACAGGAAAGTTCTGGCCGATATCGCTGTGAATGATTCCAACGGCTTTTTGACGCTGGTTGAAAAGGCCAAAGTACATCAAGCGAACGTTCATTAAGTTTTAAAGTGGAGTTTTGGAACTGTAAAGAGGCTTGCGCAAACGCAAGTCTCTTTTGTTTTTTGCCAAACGATTTACACTCAATACATGGAAACAGATTCCCTCGCGAACCTCGAGGAGCGCATCTCAAAGGCCATCCAGGTGATTAGCGATTTACGGGCAAAGAACGCAGCTTTGGCCCAGCATGCGGCGTTGTTGGAGGAAGAAGTAAAGGGCGGCGTCACAGGCCGTCAGGAATTGCAGGCACAGCACGATGCTCTGCTAACTGAGCGTGACCAGCTTGCACAAACCGTAAAGCAGCAGACGCAAGAACTCGAAGATATTCGCGGCGAGCGAAAACAGGTACGCGCGCGCATCGAAAAACTGCTCAGCCAGTTGGATTTGCTGAGCGCAACGTAAGAAAGCTGAAGCATGGACGCGTCCGAATCAAAACAAGTCGTCCGAGTTACCATATTTAACCAGCACTACACGTTAACTAGTTCTGGTGACGCTAAAGACACCGAAGCCCTCGCGCAGCAGATTGACGAGTTGATGTCGTCCATTGCCCGCCGTGCCGGAAATCTGGATTCCACGCGTACTGCCGTATTGGCGTGTCTGCATCTGGCCGACAAACTGAAGGCTGCGGAACAGGAACTCGATCGCCTCAAACTGGCCGTAGAAGCAAAGTCTCGCAGTTTTTCTCTTCTTCTCGACGAAGCTATCAACAATAAGCCAAACGAAACCACCAATACGTTTGGCGCCTGAATATTAAAAAATCCTGTCTTGCTTCTGCATACTGCCAAACGTTCCAAGGTTGGCTAGGCTGAACGAAAACAAATACTGGTTGTCGTCGCGAATACCGAAGTTGAAATGCCGCCACTGGACGCTGAATCCGCAGCAATCGGTATTGTAGGTGGCTTGCATATATTCAAGCGTGGCCCGGTCCAGCAGCACGTCATAGTTGATGTTAGCGCCCAGGTTCCACCCGCGGCGCATGCTGGTTCCCCACGCAATGCCCGCGCCCACTTGATTTGCTTGCGGCACTAACAACGGAATCGACGTTACGGCGGTATCGCTGAAGTTCACTCTGAAGTTTGACTTGCGAAACGTCGTACCTATGTAGTGATCGATGAATTTATGTTGCAACGGGTCATAAGCAGACTTGTATTCCAGTGACATAAACGGATATGGATTCACCGTCAAAGCCGATTCTATCGGCGAATAATTTCGCGGCTCATACAGAAACGTATAAGTTGCTAATTCCAATTCCGAATACACCTCATTGCGTTGACCCGCAACCACGGCCCCGCCGAAGGTTGGATCAAAATAACGAGCGTATGCTACGTGCCAGTTCAACCATTCGCTCACGTTGCCTTTTGCGTCTTTCTTATAAATGCGGTTGGTCAAGTCAAGCGTAACTTGGTTTGTGTCGGAGAAAATATCCGTCTGGTCGAAGTGAATGATGTTGCTGAAGTGGGTGATGCCTGTCATGTCTTCGTAAGTCGCATTCAGTTCAATCACATGCTTCAACTTTGCGCCTAAGTGTGCCCAGGCTGGCGGCGTGAAGATTCGTTCAATAGTAGGTGCAGTGACGCCTAGCACAAAATCGGCATCATGCCGAAGGAAGCTCGCAGATTTGATCGCGACATCGTATGCGGATGCAACTGGCGGACAGAGCGGGTATCCGCCGCAGCTTAATGGCGTGACGAACGTGGCGCTGTTTGACGCGTAGTCTTTGCCGTAGTCTGTCAACCCCACGCCAAAGCTGGGATTGAAAGTAAAACCGGCAAGTTTAAACCAAGTCGAAACCTTGGGCTCGGCGTCTATCCTCGGCATCGCATTAGTATTCAAGAAAAAGTAAGACCCGTTGGATAATACGTCCGATTCTTGTCGCTCAAACAGCCCCGCCGACGACGAAAAAGAAAAGTAAATCGGCAAAGCATTGGTAATTTGTTGATCGCGGCCGTAAACCTCCACCGCCGGCAGTTTCTGTATAGCGACATCGTTCGGCGGCAACGTCTCTGGGGGAGCCGCTTCGTAAACCTGATCGCGCTGCGCAACGAAATTCAACGAATCAAGATCGTTATTAAAGTGCCGCTGCATGAAACCAATGGAATGGACCTCGGAGCCCAGTGCCGTGTTGTAGGAGTTGGCAAACGCCTGTCGGAATACGAATGAACTCAGATAGTTCAAATCCATCTTTGCGGTGAACCCCCAGATCTGGGTGCGCCCCGTCAGTTCCATCTCCGTACCGCCTTCTTTTATAGGCTTCGGACACTCGCCCGCGGGCGTTCCAGCCGCGCAAGCTTGCGGCAAGCCTTTATCGTCAACTGAGTAAAGGCCAAAACTGAAATCTGAAACATCATTCGGCTTTCCCCGGATGTTGAACGTGCTCGCCGGGCCGCGCAAGGTGAAGTATTGCAGCACGTAATCGGCATCATAGCTACGGTTGATTGCCCAATAATAGCCGCCGCCAATCATATAGCCGTTCAGTGACGTGTTCCCAATGTTCGGCGTCAAAAATCCACTCTGCCGCGGATTGCGCCCCAGCGGCCGGAAATAATACGGCAGATACAGTATCGGCAAATGATGAACAAACAGAATGCCGCTCCGCACCACCGCATGCTCCCCTGGCACCACATCAAATTTGGGCGATTGGAACTTCCACCATGGCTTCGGCATTTTGCAATCCGTAATAAAGCCTTTGTGCAGAATGTAGCGGTTCTTTATCCGGTCCGCCCACTGCGCCTGAAAGTAAAACGGATTTGTTGTGGTCAACATACCGGGGCTGGTCAGAATTTTCGACGGCGCAGTGCCGTTGATGACGTAAAACTTGCCCTCTTCCGTCCGAATGTTGAATTCGGCGTGGTCAGCGTTCAAAATGTCACCCGTCGCGAAATGTTCCAGCCTCACATTGCCGCGTGCATACGTCCAGTCGGTATCCGAATTGAAGTCAATTTCATGCGCGCAGATGTTCATCTCCGTTGTGCGAACACAGGCCGCACCCTTCAGGTGTTTCCATTCGTTGTCTTCCGTTTGCGTCGCCCCACCAAACCAAATTTCATCTGGCGGCGGTGTATCCGCCTTCTGTGGATGAACCGCATTTTGCCCAAACGCCGTGCGCAAAACTAGAAATCCGAATAGAAAGAACAGTTTAAGTGAGAAATGTTCTAGACAAAAATTACATTTTCTGTTAGAAACAAAAATAGAGGCAAAATGCCCATCGGTTGAAGGCTTCAATCGAAAACCGTAACATGCTTGGCGAGTGTGTCGCAACAGCGTCCCTGTTGAGCGTGCCATTCGAAAATATAAGAACCACTGATGAACTGTCCGCATTGCCAAACCTGGATCTTAGACGGCGACCACCGATGTCGCCGTTGCGGAAGACGTTTGCGCGGATTGCCGCAACAAGCGTCCGGTCCAAGGTTTCCCATCTCGGCTGAGGCCACAGCACGAGAATACCAACTCGACCGTCAATTTTATGCTCGAGCGGGCGCCAAGCCTGCCGCACAGCCCGAACCAGCCGAAGATCAGAATCCGCAGCGCGTCCTGTTCTCCAATCCGAATCCGTCCCGTTTGGTTTCCTTCGAAGCCTACGCCACCCCCGCCGAACGCGAATCCGTTCGTGCGCGCGTCGCCGATGTGACACGCCCTGAACCGCTCAAGCAGGGCAAGGTCCAGGTCAAACATGCCAAGCCTCGTCGTAAAGTCTCGTCCGATCAACAGGTGCTCGACTTCTTCGGATCCGAAGAAGTCGTCAGCGCGCCGCAATCCCACATCATCTGTGACGCGCCCGTCGCCCCGATTTCTTTGCGTATCCAAGCCACTGTAATCGACGGCTTAATCATGCTTGCAGGCATGGCCCTTATCTTCAGTTGTTTCGTTTACGCCGGCGGCGTCCAGATCCTCGACAAACATTCGCTCCCGTTTCTCGTCCTGGCTTTAATGACTGTGCCCCTTTTCTACAAGGTCATGTGGGCTTATACCGAACGCGACAGTTATGGCACAGCCGCAGCTGGCCTGCGCGTCGTTGATTTTGACGGCAATCCTCCCTCTAAGACCCGCCGTTATCAGCGCGTCCTGGGCAGTTTTGTCAGTCTTTTGGCTGCCGGTGCCGGTCTGATCTGGGTTTTAGTCGATGCCGATTCGCTCACTTGGCACGACCACATCTCCGGAACTTTCCCCACCCTTAGCGACGATTAAGCCGTCTTCGTATTTCCCGCCGGAATCACAACCGCAGTCATCGACCCTTTCGATTTAGGCATTCTCGGATCAGCCCCGAATGCGTGAATCTGGTCTTTCGCAAAATCGGCTTCCGATTTTTCACACGTAATCACGACAGTTCTGCCCGTACTGTCCACCTCAATAGCGTGCCGCAAAGCCGTCTCCCCCGACATGAAGAACAGCTTCTGCAGCATCTCGATTACGTAATCGTAGGTGTGCTCATCGTCGTCTAATAAGACAACATGGTATAGGCGGCCATGTTCTTCGTGCTCAGTCTCTTTAAGCCCGCGGTGGGTTTCGGGAACGGCTACGGCGCTCTGCATCCTTTGCGACTATCTTAGTGTACAGGTTCGTACCCCCGCCTTTCGGTGCTACCCTGGAGTTGGCAATTGGTTTCGATTGAGTGGTCCTTCCGTTTGGGGGCGCAACGGATTCGACGGGATTGAATCGTTGTGTGAAGTCGTGTCGGGTTCCGAGCTCCCGTAAAACGATCGGAAAACAACAACTGCCAACAATCAGCAGTTTGCTTACGCTGCTTAATTAAATAAGTAGCCGCTTCGGCCAATGAGCCTGTGCGTTGGTGAGTGAGCGTCATTTTACAGGATAGGCCGTAGGCTTCGGTCCGGAGCTGAGGCTGAGATCAATCGGACTAGGCGGTGATCGCTTTTGCCGGTTCTTTAGGTGACCGTTGAATAAACAGAATCGGAAACACACGTAGTCTTTGCATGGCGGGCTTTTTCGGACGCGGGTTCAACTCCCGCCGCCTCCACCATATCTATAGGTGAATTCTAATCGTCGACGGAAGCGTTTACCGTTTCCCGCGTGAGGGAACGCCGCTCTGCGTAGATACACTTCCGGCATACGCCGGAGCATCACTGGCAGGAAAAGACTCTTCCGAAGCCTCATCGACCACATCGATCGCAACACTCCCTCTGCGGCCAAGGATCTCTTGTTCAGCCCGATACCAATCCTCTTCGGGCGAATCGTGAGGACAGCCGCGCGCTTCCCAATAGAAATACGCCAGGCGCTCAATCTCCTCATTGGTCGCCTGACCACCTTTTGCGCGATCCTTCTCGGTCTCATCACTCTTCTGCATTTTC
The DNA here is from genome assembly GCA_963696305.1 of Bryobacterales bacterium. Taxonomy (GTDB): domain Bacteria; phylum Acidobacteriota; class Terriglobia; order Bryobacterales; family Bryobacteraceae; genus Bog-105. The sequence continues at coordinate 220,234 of CAVOJX010000020.1, forward strand.
GTCGCTTGAGATGACATGCTGTTCTTTCTACCCCTTCATGGTTCGGTCGTGATATTTAATGACTAACGAACAACGACCGAACAAATCGTTAGAGCGCCACGACCGATCCGATGTTTCTCGTTGCAGCCTCACCACGCAATTTGCAAACGCTGCACCTGGATTTGCGCTCCTCGTTCACTTCGAGTAAGGTGAAGAAGTGACCGTTGAAATCAAAAAGCCGTAGCTGGAAACCTCTGTCACAGAGATCCAGAACAGCGGCGAGGATCTAGACGAGGTTCTTTTCCAGACGCTCAATACCCGTAAATCGACCCCGACAAGTGATTCGTCAAGGGACAATTCCAAGACTCGAAAACGTCTCGTCGATGTACTCATGTCACCATCGTTTGCCGGTTCAAACCTGACAATCAAGCGGCTAAAGGAATATCCGGAGCCTCCCGTTAACTTGTGAACGGGTATCTGCTCGACACCAACATACTTTCTGAAATTGCCGAGCGAGGCGCGACTGATTCGGCTGTGACGATGACGCCTTGTTTGTATCCGTGCTTGCCCTGGCCGAACTTCGCAGATCAACCAATCGTCGATGGACTAATGGCAGCTACTGCTCTCGAACACGGTTTGACGATAGTAACTCGGAACGCTAAAGACTTCGCGAATTTCGGAGTGCCAATCCTCAACCCCTGGAAAGAGTAACGCTTTAACCCTCCGCCCTCACCACCATCCGAAATGCATCCCGCCCCAGCCAATAAAGCAACAATCCCACCAAGACACTCGAAACAATACTAATCGCCGCATCCGTCCCAAAGCTCCCGCCAATTCCACCTCCCGCATAGCCTTTCCCATCCAAAACCATCATGTAAGTAATCGGCACATAAGTAGCTGCTGAAAGAACCGTGAAGCACGTCGCAGCCAGCGGATTATCCTGCCCAATAGCCTCAAACATAATCCCCACCTGAATCGAAAACGCCACCGCCTGGAAAAGATATTCGCCCACCAGCGCAATCGTGAATGTCGCCGGCGTATGCGGCAGCCAAATCAAGCAAAGCGTGAACAGACTGCCTAAAATGCCATCAGCTAAATAGAGGAAAATCAGCGAACGATGCTTGGCGATAATCGGGAACAGCAAGCAGCCGATAATTCCCGGAAAAAACGCTCCCACCCCGCCAGCCAAACTCACGACGCGTGCTGACGCATGAAAATCGGCCCCCAGTCCCCCCAACAAATTTGTCAACGCAAACGAACTGCACGGAGAAACTAGAATGAACAGCGCTATCAGAATCTCGCGCCGTCGCAAAAGCGCAAAAACTTCCCGAAAAAACTCCGTGAAACTATCGCCCATCAATCGCTTGTCCGGCCCTGCCGACGGAATCAGCAGAAACAGCGACGTGGGAAGAAACACCAGCGCACCAAGCGAACTCGCTGCCAACCATAACGGCAAATGACGAAGCAATTCACCGCCCAGCACCGAAGTAATCCCGGTTCCCGAAATCACCGCGATATTCACCCAAGCGCTTAAATTCTTCTTCTCCTCATGCGGGCAGACGGTCGATAGCCACCCGCAAAGCGCCGTCGTGCAAAGCATCCCCGAAGCCACAGCCGCCACCAACGTAACTGCCAAAACCAAATGATGCTGCGGGCTCATCAACGCCACACACACCAGCACACCAGCTAACGCCGCGAAAAGCGTTGCGTATGCGCGCCGGCTAATCCACACATCCAACATCGGACCCAGCACCGCAGGCCAGAAATTAGCCGACATCGCTGCCGCCGTTATTCCCGCAATACTCGCCTCCGCAACATGCTCCGCGGCCAGCGCCTGCGGCACAACGAAAAATGCGATCCCACTTGTAAGGCCCACCGGCAAGTTCGAAAGACCCATCACCCACACCGGTGGAACATGCTGACTCAACTTCGGGCAGACCTCCAGCGCTCTTATGCTACCGTTAACCCCTTAGCTGCTCTCACGCGCGACCACTAGCCAACGTTCGCTATCCTTACCTCGTTCTAACCCTTCTTTTAGACTTTCTTAAGCTGTTGCGCTCTACTCTGAGACTGCGTGGTTGGCTCAGGCCAGCTAAAGAAGCCCTGTGAAACAGCTTCCTAGATTGTTCCCCGCAGTTCCTCCGCAACCCCTCGCTCTCCCTAAATCTACTGCCCTGTTCCATCCGTCCAGCCGCGCCTCACGAAAGGAATTCAGTTTTTATGATCGTTTTGAAATTTGGCGGTTCATCCGTCGCCGGGCCCTCTGCTATTAAGCGCGTCGCCTCCATCGTGCGCTCGCAAATGCACCGTCGGCCACTCGTCGTCGTTTCCGCCATGGGCTCCACCACAGACCATCTTCAAGAAATTCTGCGCTACGCATCACGAGCCGAATCGTACCTTGCATGGAAGGCCATCAAAGATCTCAAGGAATACCATTTTGGCGTTGCCGAAGACCTTCTCCGCGCCGATCTCTTCGAACCGCTCGATCATTACCTGCGAGAAACCTTCCGCGACCTCCACGTCCGCATTGCCGAGGTCTGTGATGGCGAGCGTGAACTAACCACCGAATTCAAGGATTGGGTGCTCAGTCTCGGCGAGCAAGTTTCCAGCCGCATCGTAGCCGCCGCCTTCGACGATCTGGGCCTCCCAGCCACGCATGTCGATGCCCGCACTCTCATCCTTACTGACAATGACTTCACCCACGCCACGCCGCGGTATTGGGAAACCTACGCCAAGATTCGCTGGGCCATGCCCGGCATTCCAAAAGATCGAACTCCCGTGCTTGGCGGCTTCATCGGTGCCACGGAAACTGGCGCAACCACCACTCTCGGACGCGGCGGCTCCGACCTAACCGCCTCCATCATCGGAGCAGCCATCAATGCCGAAGAGATTCAGGTTTGGAAAGATGTGGACGGCATGCTCACCTGCGACCCGAAGTTAAAGCGCGGCCACATGGTGAGGCGTCTCACTTATCAAGAGGCAGCCGAACTCGCTCAGGCCGGTGCGAAAATCCTTCATCCTGACACCATCGCCCCAGCCCAGCGCCTACGCATTCCAGTCGTCATACGCAACACGTTCCATCCCGAAGGCGCCGGCACAACCATCGCCGCGGCCACTTCCTCCGCCTCCCGCTGCGTCAAATCAATCGCCAGCCAGCGGAGCGTGACTGTTCTCGAAATCAAGTCCATGCGAGGAGGCTTTACACCTGCCGATTGCTCGCTTGCGCTGAAACAGATCTCTGGCCGCTCCGCGAAATTCGCTGGCACATCTGCAGAAGCTCTTTACATGGTCCTCGACAGCAAAGTGGATCACGCACAAGTAGACCTTTCCTCGGCCGGTTGCTTAGAAGTGCATGTCCGCAACGATCAGTCGATTCTCACTCTTGTGGGTGAGAACCTTGCAGCTAACTCAGACGCCCGTCAACAAGTAACCGCACTGCTGGCTGACGCATCTGCGCTAATTCTGCCGCAAGACCCCGGCTCATGCTCACTCCGCATCGTTGTCCCGAACCAAGACCTATCGAAATGTCTCGAACTTCTGCACAACGCCTTCTTCGCCGAACTCGATCCAATCGCATTTGCCGAAGTAACCACAAACACGCACATGCGCACACCAAAGCCGATCCGCGCGGAATCGCCGGCATCACCCGCAGTCCTGTTCCCAGTCAGGCTCAGCGCGAAGCGCCCCTGGCAACTGCCGGTCTAGACAATACACCTTCCGCCAATGCCGTTCCATGCACACGAGCACGAATCTTCCGGAAGGCCAAATCGCGCGACGTCGAAACATCGTCTCCAAACGGAGAAAAGCCGCAATCATCCGTCGTGCCGAGTTGATAAAGCGGAATTTGTTCTGCGGCCTGTAATATCCGATCGCAAACTTCCTGCGCCGTTTCCAGCCGCGGACTGATCGGATCAACAACGCCCACGAATATTCGCTGTTCATCGCCTAAGTTGGCGCGAACAAGCTCCAAAACGTGACGAGGGTCTTTCTCGCTCGCCAACTCAATGTAAAAGTTCGTAGCTTTCAGCTTGAACAGTCTGGGCAAAAGCTCCTCATACCCAACATCCGCGCTGTGTGTGGCATCATGATCGCCGCCCGGACAGGAATGCACCCCAATCTTCGTGCGTTCTTCCGGCGAAAAACGCTCCAGCACACGGTTGTTCAAAGCAATGAATTGATCCAGCAGCTTAAGCGAGGGATCCAACTTGATGGCCAGTCGCCCTTCTGTGAAGTCCATCTGCACACTCGCCGCGCCAGCCTCTAACGCCCCACGAATATCCTTCTCCGCTTCCGCAACCAGATCGCTCAGAAACTCCTCGCGCGAATAACCGCTGATGCCCTCCTGCGGATAAAGAAGACTCAAGGCAGACGCCGAAATGACAGCCTGTTTGACTGGCAGCACAGTCACGCGGCGCGCTCCCGCAACGTAGGAAGACGCATACGTCTTGTAACAAAAAGGCCCTGCCGTCAGACGAGGCAACTGCCGCACGTGCCCATCGGCAAACGGAATTGTAACGCCGCCCGGAGCAATATTGTCACAGCCATGTATCGGATAGGTAGCGAAACTCGGCTTCGCCTGTTCACCGTCGGTAATCACCGGCGACCCAGACTCCTCGAAAAGACGAACCGTCTCACGCACCGCTTTCTCTATCGCGGCGTCAAGCTGTTTCTGCGAAAGCGTGCCAGCGCTGGCATCAACCATCGCCTGCTGCAAATACGCAGGCCTCGGCACGCTGCCAATTGGTTCGGTGGGAATGCGCATTTGGAAATCTTACGTCATTCTTTTCCCGAATGCTTCCAACCTAAGGTTGGAATTTAGCCGCAAGAAAACACTTGAAAAGGGGGTGCCAACCTGAAAAGCTCCCAAAGCTCCTCCAAACTTTCAAACTTAGATCCCGAACACAAGCCGATTGCGGGAATACCAACAGCACCTCTTCTTAAGGCGCGCCATGTAATCGTTCCGAGAAGTTGCGCCGAGACGTGATAGTCTTCCGACAGCTATGAATTTGATTGTTTGACGTGTTGCGGAGAGAAAAGCGAACTACCGCGAGAAGGCGATTTCACCTGCCCAGCCTATGGCACCCAGTTTACTGAAATTCAGCTTGAGGAGTTAGAGGAACAGGAACGAGCTTCGATTCCGGTTGTGACTCTGCCGGCAGCCAAAGACATGTTGCCAATGTTGTCTCGAGAGACAATCTTACAGGAGGGAAAGACCTTTGGAGCAAAAGAAGAGCCGGGCTTAGGTCTCATTTTTCCGCTTGTCGGCATTCGTGGCTTTGCGAACCAAAAGAATCTGCAGATTACCCCTCGCCCTCTCAACAATGGGGTGTTGTGGATTAACAAAACTCAAAATTCATAATGAGCCAACCCTGTTCCTTCTAGAATCGACGTGGTTCCCGCGCTGATTGCCGGGCCGGACACCGCGCGGCGTGGCGCTTCCTTAAATTCTTCACCGCTAACATTCGAAACAAGAACACCCGCGCGGCCTGTGGGCAGGCAGGGGGTTCCTGCGCTGGTGCGAGGACAAGGGGCATCGCGCGCGATCGAGGACGTGCAGCCGGTGCATGTGGCAGCCTATCGAGGAATTAGGCAAGCTGCGCTCCGACCCGACCGTCAAGCAACACCTCACCTGCATTCGCATGTTGTTTGACCACCTGGCCACCGGCATTAAAGCGGCAATCTGCAACCACTCATTCCGCGCCATCGGCATCATCGATTACATTATGGCGACGACATCACCGCGGCGCAGAGACTCGCAGGGCATTCCAACATCAAAACCACGCAGTGCTATGACCGGTGAGTTTCAGCGAGATTTCTCAAAGGTTGATGTGCCAGATAAGATGGGTCACTACGAAGAGCGCGTTAAGGTTTCTCAGCGGAAGTCTCAATTGGAATGGTCATGGCCTTCGCCTTTCTATGCCGGCGATCAGCCTTGCGATTAATCAGTGAGAGCAAGTGGAAGATGAGCCGTTTCTGATCCGGGTTGAAGGACCAATCAAAAACATTCGCAGCGACAGAGAGATCTTTCCGTACAAAGCGCCGACTGAGGCGACTGAATTCATTTTCCAAATCCAAGCCGAGAATATCCCTCGTAGCGATCTGGCCATACTTCCGGCCTTCGCTTTTTGCCAAAGCCTTCATGCCTTGGTAGGCGTGGAGTTCAAAATCTAGATCAGAGAGTACGAAGCGGCGATTGCCTTTCCTCTCAGGAACCGCACTTTGAAGCTTTTCAAGTCTCAAGAGCGTTCTGGATATGTTGTAGCAGTTCTGGCACAACCCTTTTCGGTAGGTTTTTTGATGTGGATGTTTGCACCATTCACAGGTCCGACTCGAATAAATACTGGCGAGGAATTCTGCAGGATAATTTCGTTCAGTCATTAGTAGTTACCTTTTGTTTAACATTCAACGGTTTGGGCTCAGAGAGAGTCCCGCTGCTCTAAATCGTCCGTGACCGGCTCCGTTGAAGGTGATTAGAGGCGTTTTCCACAGATTTTTTGCCCCGCACCAAAAATATTTCGGTTAGTCTATTCCGCGACCGAAGCAGCAGCTCCTGGAGCCGCCAACGAAAGGTCCCACAGCTTGTTGGACCCCGATATATTAGGTAAATCAGCTCGCCAGGCGTATAGGAGTAAAGGAGCTCATGAATATCCCGACGCTCAGCAAGATTTTCTTAGGCCTCATGGGGATTGTCCTTTGTGGTCGACCGGCCGAATCTGGGGACGCTGCTCAAGTTTACGCGGCTGCGAAGAAATCTATCATTCAAATTGAGGCACTTAATGCAGCTGGAAGACCTTTCAAGCAAGGCTCCGGTTTCCTTGTGAGCAACAATGGCCGCATCCTAACTAACTATCATGTGATTTCGCACGCGCTCGGACTACGAATTCGGCTCGTTGGCGGTGAGCCATATGACAACGTGACCGTACTGGGCGTGGATAAAGTAAAGGACCTTGCCCTCATCGAAATCCCCGGAACTGACTTTTCGCCTATTCGAATCGGGGAATCCAGTTCTATCGCGGTAGGTGTCAAAATATTTGTTTTAGGCAATCCGCTGGGTCTGCAAGACACGATTTCAGAAGGGATAGTGAGTGGCATCAGGTCGTTTGAGGGTCTCACTTCCTTCCAAATTTCTGCGCCAATCAGCCCAGGAAGCTCCGGTGGTCCCGTGCTGACGGACAATGGCTCAGTTATTGGGATAGCAGCGGCGACTATGTCCAGCGGCCAAAACCTTAATTTTGCGATCCCAATCGATTACGCAAAGGCGCTGCTGGCAAATGAGAGCCCAAAGTCTCTAAACGAAATATATGAGCCAGATCCTACTGACAGTGACCAGGAGACAATTGACCTCGCCAAAGTAGAACGATACGTCAAGCTTGAAATGTACCCAGAAGCTACGGCGGCGGTCGAAGCAGCTTTGAAACAACGCGAGTTTGATCCGCACCTGAGATTTATATACGGTGATATTTTGCTTCGCCAGAAGAAATACGCCGACGCCTTGAAACAGTTTGAATTATGGAGCAGGCTAGACCCCGAATCGTGGGAGGCGCTGCAGCACATTGCAACCATAGCGCAGTTAATTAGATTGGGTTCGATGAGCCTCCCGGACGAGAATGCCGCAAAGCCTGATGCTTGGAGAAAAGCCTACAGTTCGTGGAGGGCACTTGCCAACTTTAATGGCAATACTACCGATAGGCTTCAGCCGGCGGAATTATTGAAAGCGCAAACCATCGCACGGGACATGATCAAGGGGTATGAAACGCCGGTCGGTATCTGGCAGAGCACCGGAACCGATGGCAAGCCCGACTACTTCGTGATCAACGAAAAGTCGCCGGGTCAATACAATTTTTACATCAAGAATGGGAAGGGTATCGATATCCTTTCGGCTGAGCCTCTTCCAAAATTCGAAACTGGTTATCTCAAAGAAACGATTGGGAGCCCATGTGACGGAGCGCTGGGAGTGGCCAATCAAATTTGTATGACACTTGAGGGTCACGAGGACGGCCAAGTCTATCAAGGCTGCATCTGCGCGATCGATTACAAAGCCACAGTCCTGTACGGCTACACCGCACTAAGGCTCGGCGGCCAGATTCGAAAAGTTTACGGACCCAATAACCCTAATTGCCGGGCCCTTCGCGAATGGGGTCCTGTGGACCGAGTTTTCGAATATTTAACTCGGGTGGAATGAGCTGAACTTGAAGTTCTTGACTTTCACCCCGGCGGGACTGGCCCCGGCCGAACATGCCAGCCTTCGCTGAAGAAATTTCGAAATTCCAGGACGCTCACCGCAACCCCCAAATTCTGCCGCCCAACCTCCAGGCGAAGAAAAAGCACTTACAAGCTGTCGCCTCGAATACCGCGTGAGTATATTTCCCTCTGCGCGTTTGCCTATGACTCTATGTGTGCGGCAACCACTTGGAGGTAAGAATGCCGCTCAATGTGATTGATTTGGATGACGCCGGACGGGCCTTATCGGGATTGATGAGTATAAACACTGAAACCGACCTTTCGGTCGGTTTCGCACCCTGTCCTCGAAGGGACAGGGGGGATGAATACACTAGAAAGGTAGCAACAGTTTTGACCAGAAAACAGCCCAATAAGGCCCAGACATCTGCCCGCCGTTCGAAACGACCCCCCACTTACCCACCAGTATCTCTGTAAAATCAATCTGCAACCATGACTGTTGAGACCAATGCTGTCTCTGTTCCTACTTCTCACCGTCGCTTCCGCGGCTGATGTCATCCAGCCCTGCACGCCCATGGAAATCACTGCAGATGTTTACCAAGTAAATAGGCCGGTACGCTCCGATTGGTCCGGTGGGAATGCGCATTTCGCAATTTTAAGTCATTCTTTGCCCGAATGCTTCCAACCTAAGGTTGGAATTTATAGGCTTCCGAGCTAATCCGCCGCCGGACGCTCCGACACTTCCATCGGTTGTTGCATAATGACATCGGTTGCGATCACGAAGCCGAAAGCGACCGTAAAAAAGTCGATCGTCAACCCCGTGATGTAGGCTGCGGCGATGTATTGGCTGCCTGCCAAAACGTAGCCAAGCATCGCCAGTGTCACAACCGAGCCGAATACCACGAAGACCGCGAATACTGCGGGCGGCGGTCCACTGCCGACCACCTTGCGGCGTCGCCGCGGATAGGTGACCTGAAGAAACAGCATCGGTATTGCGAAAAGTACACCAGACCCTTGCCAAATCCACTTTTCCTGAATGTCGTAGAGCGCAAATAGCGCCGGCAGCATCGCTGCCGCCGTCAAAACGAAAATGTGCGTCATGACCGTTCTTGCAAGGTACCTGTCAAGCAATGACAACCTCGCTCCAGAGGCCGGCCGCAGGGCCAACAAAAGCGCCGAGAACCCCGCGAATGTGATCATCAGGCCAGCCAATGTGTACAAAAAGGGTGCACCTTTCAATTCCATGTTTTGCTCCTATGTTCATGCTGTTCTATCATGTGCGCCTGCATTGCTATTTCGTTATAGATCCCTCATGTAGTCGACCACAGAGTCCAGACCCAGCCTAAGGTTGAATTTAGCCGCAAGATAGCTTTCCCCTTTACCCGCTAGTCACCAACCTGCAACCATAACCTTGAGACCAATGTTGTCTCTTTTCCTACTTCTCGCCGTCGCCTCCTCGGCTGATGTCATTCAGCCCTCCCTCCCCTTGGAAACGACCCTGCAACCCGGCGAAAGCAAAACCTTCGAAATCCACCCCAACTCACAAGATTTCATTCAAGTTGTAGCTGAAGGTCAGGCCGCCACGCTCACCATCACATTGCGTCAAAGCCAAACCACACTAGCCCAAGCCTCCAGCCTCGGAGGCACCGGCGGCCCCGCCACCATCTCCGCGCTAGCACCCACCAACGAGATCCTTCAACTGGAAGTTCACCGCCTGGAAAAGAAAGGCCCATCAACCAGCATTACGATCCAGTCAAAAACCACCAACCCCGCAACCGACCAAAACCAAACCGAAGCCCAAATCTACACCGACTGGCTCCAAGCCAAAACCGTCGCCCAACTCAATGCCTTACGCCTGAAATCCGCATCCATCTCCAACACCAGCCCCCTCACTCTAGCCCTGGCCGCCGCAGAAGTCCGAGCCAAATTCACCGCTGCCGACTACTCCGGAGGCCTCGAACTCGCCGAATCCCAACTGCCCTTGGCCCAAAGCGCCAACAACCAGCGCATGGAGGTTTTCTTCCACTATTGGGCCGGTCTCTGCCAAATTCTGATGGAAAAACATTCCGAAGCCGCCCGCGAGTTTGAAACCGCCCTCGCCTTGGACAAACCTCTCAATCAACCCTCCGAACTCGGCGCCATACTCCAGAATCTAGCCTCTGCCCACTTCGTCATGGGCAATTGCGATCAGTCCCTCGACGAAGCTCAGCAAGCGCTCGAAATCAGGCGAACCTTGGGCGATCCCGCGCGCGAAGCATACTCCATGCTCGCCATCGCCAAAGCGCACGTCTGTCTCGGCAATGCTCAGCAAGCGCTCGATGGCTACAACGCCGTACTGCCGCTCTGGCGTCAGTTGAAAGATCAAAGCAATGAAGCCGCCTCGCTCAACGACATGGGCGTCGTCTTCCTATCTCTCGGAGATACCGAACAAGCCCACTCCTCTTATCTCGAATCTCTCCGCATCCGGGAAAAAATCGCCGACGTCGGCGGCCAAGGCGAGACGCTTGTCAATCTCGGCTCTTGGGGTCTCATCACCCACCAATACAACACCGCCCTTGGTTTCTTCGAACGTGCGCTAGAGCTTCCAGGCAAGGGCGAATACAAGCGCCGGCTCGGTTACGCCACGGAAGGCAAAGGCGAAGCCCTCTTTCATCTAGGCCACAAGCAAGAAGCCGATAACTTGTTTCATCAAAGCCTCGATTTGCTCGCCCAAACCGAAGATCACCGCGCCGAAGCATTCACCTACCGCATGCTGGGCGAAGCCGACCAATCCCTCGATTACCTGCAGCGCGCCGTCACCATTGCCCAAAAAGCGGGCGACCAAATTTCCCAGGCCGTTTCCCTCACCCAACTAGGTCGTCTCCAACTCAAGTTCCGCGACTTCCCTACCGCCCGCCTAACTCTAAACCAAGCCGTCACTATCATCGAAGCCACTCGCGCCAGCCTCTCCGACGCACGCCTCCGCATGGATTATCTCGCCGCGCGCCGCGACGCTTACGAACTCCAGTTGGAAGCTCTCAGTCAGTCCGGCGCCGCAAATACCGAAGACGCCTTCCTTATCAGCGAACGTGCGCATGGTCGAACCTTGCTCGATTCCATTGGCTCCCGCACCGACGCAACCAGCCGTCTCGCCAGACTTGCCGACGTCCAATCAACTGTCCTTGACTCAAAAACCGCGTTGCTCGAATATTTCCTTGGAGACCGCAGGAGTTGGCTCTGGTTGGTCACCCACAACTCCTTCCACAGCTACCCACTCCCACGTCGCGCCGTTCTCGAATCTCTCATTCGCCGTTATTACACTGCGCTCACTGCACGTTCCTTGAGCCTTCCAAACGAAACCCTCGAACAGCACTTCCTGCGAATCCGCACCGCCGATGCCGATCAGCACAAAATCGCCGCCCAACTCAGCGCAATCCTCCTCGGCCCCATCGAAACTCGCATCAAAGGCCGGCGCCTTCTCATTGCCGACGACGGCTTTCTTCGCCTTGCCCCGTTCAGCACGCTAGTCCCCGGCGTTGACATCGTATTGGTTCCCTCCGCTTCCTACCTGGCCGAAGCCTACCGAACTCCCGCCGCCAACCTTGCGAATGAGAAAATGCTAATCCTCGCCGACCCCGTTTTCGATGCTTCCGATCCAAGAGTCAGTCCGCCGCAAACCTCCGCCGGCGAATTCCCCCGTCTGCCCCAAACCAGAACAGAAGCCAATCTCATTGCCAACCTGCGTAGCCCAAGTCAAGTGGAAGAAAAGCTCGATTTCGATGCTTCGCTCAACGCCTTACGGAAAGCAGGCCAGTCCAATTTCGGCGTCATCCACATCGCCACGCATACAGTCGTCGATAATCAACGCCTTGAAATGTCCGCCCTAATCCTCTCGTTGGTGAACAAAGACGGCAAACCGCAACCCGGCATTTTGCGTCTGCGTGATATCTATGATCTTCATCTCCAAACCGGCTTGGTCACACTCAGCTCGTGTGAAAGCGGGTTGGGCAGGGAATTAGGCGGCGAAGGCATGATCGGTCTGTCTCACGCGCTGTTGTTCGCCGGTGCAAAGCGTGTTGTTGCTAGCCTGTGGAAAGTCGAGGATTCGGCCACTTCAAAACTCATGCAGAGCTTTTACCTTGGCGTCTTGAAGCGAAACCTTCCACCTGCGGCAGCCCTTCGGGCCGCGCAATCCGAGCTCCGTTCAGATCCGCGCTGGCAAGCACCTTATTATTGGGCAGCCTTCGTCATCGAAGGCGACGGGAGATAGAAGTCGGTGAGCAGTTCCAAATCCCGCTCCGTTTGGTCGCTCACACCGGAAGCCTTTGAAAGACTGCTGCTGCGCCTCAATCCAAACCGCGACATCGCCGCAAAAGAGTTCGAAGCCCAACGCCGCTATCTCATCCAACTTTTCCAATATGCGGGCGCCTCCGATCCCGATCACTTAGCCGATGTAACTTTTGATCGCGCGGCCAAACGCCTCGCCGAAGGGGAACAAGTAGAAGATCTGCATGCCTGGTTGCGTGGCGCTGCTCGCCTCGTCTTTCAGGAAGAACGCACCCGCCTAAGTCGTCAAATCAACGCCCTCCGCTCCTCTTCGCCGCAAGATCGCGAACACCTGGAGACCGAAGCGAAGCATGAAATATTGAACGATTGTCTGAACCGACTCGGCGTGCAAGACCGCCAACTCATCGAGCGCTATTACCAGCACGACAACGAATCTCTAACCGACGCACGCAAGCGTCTCGCCTCCGAATTGGCGATCCCAATCGAAAATCTACGCGTCCGCGCTCTGCGCTTGCGCAAAGCCCTCGAAGACTGTTTCCGTTCCGCCTTCAACGAAAGTGAGCCTGGCTGACATGTTTTGCACTTTTTCATCACCCGTTATAGAAGGATATTTCGCTCTGTATGACCTCTGAGCGCCAAAAAGTGGTGGACCATCTTCTGGGCCATCTGCCCGCCGACCAGTCAGATCAACTGGTTGACCAGCTTTTTACCGATGACCATCTCTTTGCCGAAATGGAGGCGGCCGAACGAGATATCCTCGACGCCTATGCCCAAGGCAAACTCTCCCAATCCGATCGCGCCACCGTAGAGTCAGCTTGGTTACACAGCGAATCGCCACAAAGAAAAGAGAAGCTGCAATTTGCCATCGCTCTAGCTCATCAAGTAAATCGCAACAAGAAAGAAACCAGAAAAACGACTCGTGTTTGGCTAATCGCTGCCGCTGCCGTCTTCAGTCTCTTCCTAGCCGGTTCCCAACTTTGGATTCACCTAAGCCGAAAGCCCTCCCAATCAGCTCTCTCGAAATCCATTGTCCCTTCCAATGTGCCTTCATTCCTAATCACTCCTCTGCAAAGAGGCTCAGCCCAACAAACAGTCACCATCCCAGCGGGAGTCAATTCCATCCAACTCAATTTCCTCGCCGAGGCATCCCAGCCGGCAAACATCCGCATCAACGACGCTTCTGGAAACGCCATTCTTCAGCAAAATCAGGCACCCGCCCAGCAACTCGGCAACACTATTTACTTCTCGGCAATCCTGCCAGCGAACACCTTCCACGACGGTCGATATACCGCTGAACTAATCCAAGGCCCTGACGCAACAAATTACGCACTTACCATAACTCACAGTACGAATAGGTAGCTTGAGCGACGTGTTATGCCTTGCAGATTTTAGCCACCTGAAAGTGTAAGAGAAACAACTGACCTCCCTGGGAGGAAAATCTCCGCCGTTTCGTCAAACGGAGGGACTCTATGTGCCACGTAGAGGGTTTGCAAACGGCGGAGATTTCACACACAGGATCGCCTTCCGAGCCGCGACTGCAAAAGAGCGGTTTTTGAGCCATCTGAGCACCTTGAAGTATGAGAACAACTGATCTCCTGGGGAGACGCTCCGTTGTCTCGTCAAACGCACGGACCCTATGAGCAAAACGTAGAGTGTTTTGCAAACGGCGGAGATTTCCGAGCCGCGACTGCAAAAGAGCGGTTTTTGAGCTATCTGAGCACTTTCTGATCCCAAAGGCGAACAAAAGGCGGTCACCACTCATTCAACTATTTTTATCTCCCATCCTCCCAATCACTTACCCTGTGAACATCCCCTTTTCTTCGCCCCGAAAATTTGGTGAGCCCCCGTTATACTAGTTTCAGAAGCCCTCCCAGGCCAAAAACCTGCGGAGGGCTTTTGCATTTCTAAACCCCGGGAGCCAACCCAATGACCAACCGTTCCATCCGCCGTGCGAATGAGCGCAAAGCCCTGAAAGCCGCCCGCAAAGCCGCCAAACTAACCAACACCACCGTCCATACGCCCGAGACTCCGAAGCCAGTCTCCGAAGCCCAACTCGCTGCCAACCGAGCCAATGCCCAACTCTCCACCGGTCCCACCTCCGAAACCGGCAAAGCCATCGCCTCCCGCAACCACACTACCCACGGCCTCACCGCCCTCCCCGAAAGCCACTTCCAAGTCCTGCCCAACGAAAACCAAGCCGCCTACGACAAGCTGCTCAACGCCTTACAAACCGAATGGAAACCCACCACCGCCACCGAACACGAACTCGTCACCCGCCTCGCCGTCCACTGCTGGCTGGGTGATCGCGCGCTCCGTCTCCAACACGCCATCCTGGCCGAAGTCGGCGAACGCATCGCGGTCGAAGAACGCAAAGACTTCTCCCTGTTCATGCGCTACCACGCCACCCACACCCGCTCGTTCAGCAAAGCACTGTCCGAACTCGTGCGCTTACGCAACTTCCAAACTCGCCAGCAAACCGCCGCCGCCATCGCCGAACGCCGAGCCATGCAAGCCCAAATTCGGTTCGAATCGCAAAAGCAGAAAGCCGAACTCCACGCCGCCCGCCTCGAAGCCCTCCGCCTCAAACAAGAAGCGATCAAACAGCGAAACCAAAAGGCGCCTCAACCAGTCAACATGCCAGTCGCTACTGAGATCGCTCTAACCCAATCCGCCGAAAGTAGGTAAACGCACTTCTGCCGCTTTCGAAACAGGCCGTTCTATGCTTGAGATTGAAATAAACCGCCCCTAGAAACAATCATTACTGGTGTGGCGTCGATCAATCACAGCATGCTTGCCTCACTCTCCAGGGAACCGTGACCGAACCAGCCACAGATGTCCCAAAATCCGCTTGGCGTGACCGCGTCAGAGCGCTCAAAAACGTTCCGCCAGTAATGGGTATGGTTTGGAAATCCGGACCGTCCGTAGTGTCGCTTGGCTTGTTTTATCGCGTCTTGGTCGCCGTCATTCCGGTCAGCATTGCTTATGTCACCAAACTGCTGATCGATCAGACCATGGCCATCGTCCATCACACGGCCAAACTCGACAACTATCTCTGGATGCTCGCCGGCGCTGAATTCGGTCTGGCCGTCCTCAACGGTCTCATCAGCCGCCTCATCGATTACTACGATTCCGTTCTCGCCGATCGTTACACCCGCCACGTCAGCATCGAAGTCATGCGCCACGCTTCTTCGCTCGATCTGGAAGCGTATGAGAATCCAGATTTCTACGATCGCCTTGAACGCGCACGTGTCCAAGCCACCGACCGTCTCGCCATGATTCAGGCCATCGGCCGTCTCTTCCAGCAATCCATCACCACCGCCACTCTGTCACTCGCCATACTCTTCTATTCACCCTGGCTGCTGCTCTTGCTTATTGCCTGTCTTGTTCCCGCCTTCCTCGGTGAAAGCCACTTCGCCTTCCTCAGCTATGCCAAGAACTTCCGTCAAACCCCCGCCAAGCGCCAGATCGATTACCTCCGTCAGTTAGGCGGCAGCAAAGAGGCCGCCAAAGAACTCAAGCTCTTCGGTCTTAGCAACTTCCTTACTGGCCGCTTTACCGAACTCTCAAACGCCATCTTCGACGAAAACCTCGCGCTCTCTCGCCGCCGCCTTATCGCCGTCTCACTGCTCTCCATACTCACCACCGGAGGTTACTACGGCGCTTACATCTGGGTCATCTTCAAAACTGCTACCGGCGTCTACTCCATCGGCACGTTCAGCTTCCTAACACAGTCCATCATGAACGCCGCCAGCAACATCTCTCAAATCTTCTCGTTGCTCTCCGGCATTGCCGATCAAGCTCTCTTCATAACCGACCTGCTGGCATTCTTCGCAATGCGGCCCACCGTTACGTCTAAGCCAAACGCTCTCCCCGCGCCCCGTCCCATCCGCCAAGGCTTCGTATTCAAGAACGTCTCGTTCCACTACCCGAGTGTTGACCGTCTCATTCTTAACAACCTCAACTTCCGTCTTGAACCCGGCGAGCGCATCGCCCTCATCGGTCAAAACGGTCAAGGCAAAACCACCATCGTCAAGTTGATGTCGCGCTTGTACGATCCAACCGCCGGCCAAATCCTGCTCGATGGCGTTGACCTTCGCGAATACAACATAGAAGACCTCTGCAAGGAAATTGGCGTCATCTTCCAGGACTTCATGCGTTATGAAATGACCGCTCGCGAAAACATCGCTGTCGGCCAAATCGAATACCTGCCGGACATGGAGCGCATCCGCGACGCTGCCAGCAAAAGCCTTGCCGACGGAGTCATCGACAAACTAGGTATGCACTATGACCAAATGCTGGGCCGCCGTTTCGATGGTGGCGTCGATCTTTCCGGAGGCGAATGGCAAAAGCT
Organism: Bryobacterales bacterium; assembly: GCA_963696305.1. Lineage (GTDB taxonomy): Bacteria > Acidobacteriota > Terriglobia > Bryobacterales > Bryobacteraceae > Bog-105. Next base: position 237,008 of record CAVOJX010000020.1, read on the forward strand.
TGCCTTGGCTCGTGCCTATCTCCGCGAGTCTCAAGTCTTGATCCTCGACGAACCAACCGCCGCCCTCGACGCGCGCGCTGAGTTTGAGGTTTTCGAACGCTTCAACGAGCTTACCGTCGGCAAAATGGCCTTATTCATCTCACACCGCTTCTCTACTGTCCGTATGGCCGAACGCATCATCGTTCTGGAAAACGGCTCCATTGCCGAGGAAGGCAGCCACAAACAGTTAATGACTAAAGCCGGAATCTATTCGGAGATGTTTGAACTCCAAGCGGCCAGTTATCGATAAGCACTATGGCAGACGCAACTCCTAGCTTGGAACTCTCACCCAAAAACGACCTCGCGTCGCTGCGCACCCAGGCATATCAAACCGCACGCGCTTGTGCTTGGGTCGCCCCGGCCGCTCCTTCTCGTCCGCGCCAGATTGCTAAGTCCAACTTCAGCAGCCTTGCCAGTTTGGAAAAACGCCTCTATGCCTTGAAAAGTCCCGAACCAAATGACGATCTGAAGTGGCTTTATGAGAACCTGCGTCTGGTTCACTCCGAACTGCAGGATCTCCGCACCTCCATCAAATCTCTGCAGACTTTACCGACCGTTCGTACTGCAACCGAAGATTGTATTCCGCGCGCCATTGTCCTGGCGCGCGATATGTTGGTCGCCGCCAACTATCAGCTCACCGAAGAAACCTTCCTCACATATCTCAATGCCGTCCAGGAAATCGAATACCTCCGATTGAACGAGATTTGGGGCATGCTGCTCGCCCTCAAGCTCAGCCTGCTCGAATTGCTTGCCCACCGCGGCAATCTTGCCATCGATGCGTATCTGAAAGATGGCCCATCTGCGCAGGCCTTCCAAGTTGGTTCCATCATACGCAGCCTTCGCTTTATTGGTCAGCGCGATTGGCGCGATTTATTGGAAAGCCTCTCGCTCGTCCACCGCGCTTTGACGCTTGATCCATCCGGCGTCTATTCCCGCATGGATCCTGAAAGCCGCCAGGCTTATCTACGCCAAATCGGGAAAATTGCCCCACATTCCGATATGGGCGAACTACAACTGGCCCAGCGCGTCGTCAAAATGGCCGGTGAAAATCGTCTTTCGGGCTCCCCGCTGAATGCGCGCGCGCACCATGTGGGCTTCTTTCTCTTTGATGAACGCGGCCGTAAAGTTCTTAACGAAGAAGTGAACTACCGCCGCCCACTCACTTCCGTTCTGCAAGCCATCTTCCGCCGCTTTCCGGACGAGGTCTACATTATTGGCATCGAAGCCGTCACTCTTCTTACCGTCGTCTTCCTCATCACTAGTCTCTTTCGTTCGTTAGGCAGTGCTGGAGTTGTCGTCGGAGGTTTTCTCCTTCTCCTTCCCGCCGCCGGCGCTGCCGTGGAATTGATCAACTATTTGGTCACGACAGTCCTAACTCCGCACTCGCTTCCGAAACTCGATTTCTCAAAAACCGTCGACCCCGCCTGCGCCACGATGGTCGCCATTCCCACTCTTCTCATCAACGAACGTCAAATACGCCAGCTTGTCGAAGACCTCGAGGTTCGCTATCTCGTCAACCGGGATCCCAATATCTTTTACGCGCTCCTAACCGACTTGCCCGATACCGCAGAGCCCTCTGGCGATCAGGATGCCCGCATCGATCTCGCAATTCAGCTAATCAACGAACTCAACACCCGCCACGCCAATCAACCATACGGTGGCTTCTATCTGTTTCATCGGCACCGTGTCTACAACCCTCGCGAGAACGCTTGGATGGGCTTGGAACGCAAACGCGGCAAACTGCTTGATCTGAACCAACTGCTGCGCAATGCCTACGATCCGTTTCCCGTCAAAGCGGGCGACATGTCTCGTTTGCCGAGAATCCGCTATGTCATCACGCTCGATTCCGATACCCAGCTCCCGCGCGGCACTGCCCAGAAAATGATCGGCGCCATGGCGCATCCGCTCAACCAGGCCGCTTGTGGACCCCGAATCGAACATTGTCACGCGCGGTTATGGCATTCTGCAGCCCCGCGTCGGCATCAGCGTCCAATCCGCCACTCGTTCGCGTTTGGCCGGCATCTATTCCGGCGAAACTGGCTTCGATATCTACTCGCGCGCCGTCTCCGACGTATATCAGGATCTCTACGGCGAAGGCATTTTCACCGGTAAAGGCATTTACGATGTGGATTGCTTGCGTCAAGTGCTCGAACATCGCTTCCCGCGCAACGCTCTGCTTAGTCACGATCTCATCGAAGGTGCTTACGCCCGTGCTGGTTTAGTTTCCGACATTGAAGTCATTGACGACTATCCATCTCACTACAGCGCTTACAATCGCCGCAAACACCGCTGGTTGCGTGGCGATTGGCAAATTGTACGCTGGATCTTCAGCCGCGTTCCAGACGAAACTCGCAAACTCGTTCGCAATCCCATTACGCTGGTATCGCGCTGGAAAATTATCGATAACCTGCGCCGCAGTCTGATGGAACCCGCCACGTTCCTGCTTTTGGTCGCTGGTTGGTACATTCTGCCGGGCGGTCCGCGCTTCTGGACGATCGTCACTCTAGCGCTGCTGTTTCTCCCCATCTATTTCCGTTTGCTCTTTGCTGTGGTGCGTGCCGCTGTCGCTCAGAGCCGCGAGACCTTAACCCTCGCCTTCAGTGATTTCTTCGTCTCCCACGTTGGTATCGCTCTCAATACAGCTTTTCTGGCTCACCAAGCCATGGTCTCGGTCGATGCCATCGTTCGCACCGTCATTCGCAGCACCATCACGCACAGAAGTTTGCTGGAATGGGAAACTGCTACCGAAGCGGAATTAGGCATTCGCAAACGCACCCCGGTTGACGTCTATCTCGATTGGACACCTGTCCTCTGTCTGCTCCTTGCTATTCCCTTGTATTTCTTTAGAGACGCAATACCCTGGGCCGCTCCGTTTCTGGTCATCTGGGCGTGTTCCAAACTGATTTCCAAATGGCTGAACGCCTCACCCTTGGAAGAACGCCCCAATCTATCGGATAGCCAGAATCGATTCATCCGCGAAACGGCTCTCCGAACATGGCATTACTTCGAAGAGTTCAGCAGTATCGAAAACAACTGGCTTGTACCTGACAACGTCCAGCTCGAACCATACTGCGTGGCCAACCGTCTTTCGCCAACCAACTTAGGTCTGCTGTTAAATTCTCGTCAAGCCGCTCTGGAACTCGGATATATCACTTTAGAGGAGTTTGTCGATCTTACCGAAAAGACTCTCACCACCATTCTGAAGTTGCCCCGCTATTCCGGTCATTTTGTTAATTGGTACGACACGACGACCCTGAAACCACTGGAGCCGCTCTTCATCTCCTGCGTAGACAATGGCAATTTCATCGCCTCTCTTTGGAGTCTCAAGGAAGGCTGTCGCGAACTATTGAGTCGCCCAATTCTAGGCGCTCAACTCCAGGCAGGAATTGAAGATTACTGCGCTTCAGAGGGAAAGAACAGCTTTCCCTTGCCGAAAGATGACAATTTCCCATCATGGTTATCTTCTTTCTTAAGTGTTTCGTCCGAGCCCACCTCCGAAGGACTCGCCAAACGCTTTGCCGCGCTCAAGAGCTTTGCTGGCTCTCATGCGCCATGGCTTTTATCCGATGTGTCGCCGGAACTGCCCGGGCTCGAGCTGACCCCCGCCAACTCTGCCGAGTACTTCAAGCGTCTTGGTCAGTTCGCGGAATGCCAAGCGCGCGTAAGCGAACTCGCAACGCGTTTATCAACCATCATCGCCAAATGCGAAAAGCTCGCCGACCAGATGGATTTCTCGATTCTTGTCGATCACAACCGAAACCTGCTTTCCATCGGTTTTGACGTTGCTGCGGGTGAGCCCGCCAAATCCTGCTACGATCTACTTGCCTCCGAAGCGAGAATCGCAACCTTTGTTGCCGTCGCAAAGGGCGATGTGGAGCAGGACACTTGGTTCCGCCTCGGTCGCCAGCACACCATGTGCGAAGGCGAAACCACGCTCATTTCCTGGACGGGCACCATGTTCGAATACCTGATGCCTGTTATATGGATGCGCTCCCATCCCAACACGCTCCTTCACCGCGCCGTTAACGCCGCTGTTCGCGCCCAAAAGAAATACGGTCGAAGTCACAACGTGCCTTGGGGTATTTCCGAATCTGCTTACAGCCGGCGCGATGAAGCCGGTAACTATCAATACGCTGCTTTCGGTTTACCTGGACTAGCGTTGAACGTAGCGCGTGCCGGAAGTTTGGTTGTTTCTCCCTATTCCAGTTGTCTCGCGCTTATGGTCGATTCTCCCGCCGCCATTCGCAACCTGCAGCAAATGGCCGCCAAACATTGGATCGGCGAATACGGCTTCTACGAATCAGCCGACTTTACCGCTTCGGTTGCACGCACATTCCGTAGCCGGGAAGCGGAACTGATTCGCTCCTGGATGGCGCACCATCAAGGCATGAGTTTGACTGCTATTTGTAATTTGCTGTGCGAAAATCCCTTCCAGCGCTGGTTCCATGCCGATCGCATGGTGCAAGCTAGCGAAATGATTCTTCAGGAAAAGCCGTTGCGTGTGCCCGCCATCACTGATGTGCAGCTAAAGCGCGTTATGCCCTTCGTCAGCGCCACGCCTTTGACCGCAAAAGCCTGAGCGATGAAATACTATTGAAGTCGTGTCTAACATCAGCAAAAAAGTCTGGGGCGCATCACCCAGTGGCGAAGAAATCGAACTGTATACCTTGCGGAATGCCAACGGCGTCGAAGCAACCATCACTAACTTCGGCGGGCGTATCGTAACGCTGAAAACGCCGGATGCTAAAGGTCACTTTGCCGACATCACGCTGGGTTTTGACCATTTGGATAGCTATCTCGCAAGCAATCCATACTTTGGTGCACTCGTCGGCCGTTATGCCAATCGAATTGCGAACGGAAGATTTCAGATCGACGGTCAGACCTACACGCTGCTACAGAACAACGGCCAGAATGCGCTGCACGGAGGCGCAGTTGGGTTTGATTCCGTTGCCTGGAAAGCTCACTCCGGCGCGTCAGATACCGTGGCAACCCTGACGCTTCAATATCTCAGCAAAGACGGCGAAGAAGGTTTTCCCGGTAATCTAAACGCGACTGTTGTTTACACGCTTGGCTCTGACAACTCACTATCCATCGAGTATCGGGCCGCCACCGACAAACCAACGGTAGTGAACCTAACCAACCATGCCTACTTCAATCTTGCCGGTCATACGCATGGCGACGTGCTTGATCACGATGTTTTTATCAATGCCAGTCACTACACGCCTGTCAATTCGAATCTAATTCCAACCGGTGAGCGGCGCCCGGTTGCCGGTACCGCCGTGGATTTTCAAGTGCCCCATCGAGTGGGTGACCGCATTGATTCACAAGAAGAGCAGATGCTGTTCGGCCACGGCTACGATCACAACTTCGTAGTCAATGGCAGCGGGCTGCGCCTCGCCGCACGAGCCTCGCATCACCATTCGGGTCGCGTTATGGAAGTCTATGGAACCCAGCCCGGCATTCAGTTTTACACTGGCAATTTCCTGCCTGAAAAAATTCATGGCAAGTACGGCGCCGTTTATGGCCGTCGCAGCGGTTTCTGTTTTGAGACGCAACACTTCCCGGATAGTCCCAATCAGCCGTCTTTTCCATCTGCGCTCCTCCGGCCTGGAGCCGAGTACCATCAAACTGTGGTGTTCAAATTCTCGGTGAAGTAACTATCTTCCCGGACAAAACGCCTTCTCTCTTCAACGCTACACGTAAAAGGGGATTCCTATGTGGATCGTTCGCCTTGCACTCCGGCGACCGTACACCTTTGTTGTCTTATCGCTGATGTTGTTTCTGCTTGCGCCGGTAGTTATTCTGCGCACGCCCATCGACATCTTCCCTAACGTTGATATTCCAGTTGTTAGCGTTATCTGGCAGTACAACGGGCTGTCGGCTGAAGAAATGGCTCAGCGAATTGTCTATGTCTCCGAACGAACCCTCACCACGGTCGTCAATGACATTGAACACGTCGAGTCCCAATCCATGAACGGCATTGGGGTTATAAAGGTTTTTCTCCAACCCGGTGCGACTCTTGACACCGCCATCGCTCAGTGCGCCGCCGTTTCACAAACCGTTATCAAAAGCATGCCGCCTGGCACAACTCCACCCCTCATAGTCAGTTATAACGCCTCCACTGTTCCCATTCTGCAGTTGTCGCTTTCCGGCCAGGGTCTCAGTGAGCAGGAATTGAATGATTTGGCGCAGAATTTTGTGCGTCCACTGTTGGTTACCGTTCCAGGCACAGCTATTCCTTCTGCTTACGGCGGCAAACAGCGCCAGGTCATGGTCGACCTCATTCCCGACCAGTTGCTGGAAAAGGGACTCACGCCCAACGACGTCGTCAACGCTGTCGATAATCAAAACCTCATCCTCCCCGGCGGAACTTCTAAAATCGGTCCTCTGGAATACGACGTTGAGATCAACGGCAGTCCCAAAGATGCGGTCGAACTGAACAATATGCCGATCAAGACGCAGAATGGGGCGACAATTTATATTCGTGACGTGGCCCATGTGCGCGACGCGTATTCGCCGCAAACCAACATTGTTCGCGCGAACGATTTACGTGGCTCGCTCATGTCCATTTACAAACACGGAAACGTATCCACGCTGAACGTCGTTTCCGGGATTCGTCGTCTGCTTCCATCGATTCTCACCACGCTGCCTCCAGAGCTGCGAATTAAGCTCATCGGCGATCAGTCCATATTCGTCCGCGCCTCTATTTCCTCAGTGGTTCGCGAAGCCGTCATTGCCGCATGCCTCACTGCATTCATGATTTTGGTTTTCTTGGGCAGTTGGCGCAGCACCATCATCATCGCCTTTTCCATCCCCCTCAGTATTCTCTGCTCCATCTTCGCTCTCAGCGCGTTGAGCGAAACCATCAACATTATGACGCTCGGTGGTTTGGCGCTGGCCGTCGGAATTCTGGTAGACGACGCAACTGTCGAAATCGAAAACATCAATCGAAACCTGGAGATGGGGAAAGAAGTGGAGCAAGCCATTCTTGATGGCGCTGCCCAAATCGCCGTTCCCGCCTTTGTTTCCACATTAAGTATTTGCATCGTCTTCGTTCCCATGTTCTTCTTAACAGGCGTCGCACGCTATTTATTCGTGCCCTTGGCCGAAGCCGTCTCATTTGCCATGCTTGCGTCCTATTTTCTTTCGCGGACGATTGTTCCCACCATGGCGAAATACCTTTTAAAAGGACATGCGCCACATGAACATTCATCGTGGAATCTCTTTTCGACGTTTCAAGCTGGTTTTGAATCTCGATTTGAAAAGGTCCGTTCCGTTTACCATCGCGCTCTCAAAACTTGCGTCAAAAATCGCCTCGGCTTTGCGCTTGTCTTTATCCTTTTTTGCGTTGCGTCGCTTGGTTTAATTCCTTGGCTAGGTCAAGACTTCTTTCCCTCGATCGACAGCGGCCAGATGATCCTGCACGTTCGCGCGCACACTGGTACGCGCATCGAAGAGACTGCCAAACTGTTTGATCTGGTCGAGAATCGCATCCGGCAAATCATCCCGCCTTCCGAATTGGAAAACGTTTTAGACAATATTGGGCTGCCTTACAGCAGTTTGAATACATCTTATTCAAACAATGGAACCATAGGTCCCGGCGACGGCGACATTTTCATCTCCCTCAATGAAAACCACCGTCCTAGTGGCGATTACATTGCCGAAATCAGACGCCAAATGCCCGAAGCGTTTCCCGGCACTCTGTTCTACTTCCTACCGGCGGACCTAGTGAGTCAAGTATTGAATTTCGGTCTGCCAGCGCCTATCGACATTCAGGTCATAGGACGAAATCTAGAGGCGAACTCGCAATTCGCCAAGAATCTCCTGCGGCAAGTACGAAACGTTCCTGGCGCAGTCGATTTGCGCATTCAACAACCGGATAACCAACCTAAATTATTTGTGAATCTGGATAGGACCAAAGCTCAAACCATCGGCTTTAATTCGCGTGATATCGCGGGGGATGTTCTTGTTGCTTTAAGTGGATCTTTCCAGACTGCTGCCAGTTTTTGGCTTAGTCGTAGTGGCGTCAGTTACAACGTGGTGACGCAGGCGCAGCAGCATGACATGGAATCCCTTTCCGAACTGAAGAATATTCCCGTCGGTTCCGTCGGTGGCGCGCAAGAGTTGCTGGCAGACGTTGCTACCATTCAGCGCGGATCGGGAATGGCGTCTGTTTCGCACTACAACATTGCTCCAGTCATCGACGTGTATGGCGCGGTTCAAGGGTCAGATTTAGGCACGGTGTCGCGGGAGATTGAAAAATTGATCGACCAGAATAGAAAATCTCTCGTCCGAGGTTCGTCCGTCCTCATGCGTGGCCAAACGCAAACCATGCAAACGTCATTTATCGGATTGCTGGGCGGCCTGGCTTTCTCAATCGTGCTTGTCTACATGTTGATTGTGATAAATTTCCAATCCTGGCTCGATCCGCTCATCATCATTTCCGCACTGCCGGCCGCTTTTGCCGGAATCGTCTGGTTTCTTTTTCTCACCCACACAACCATTAGCGTTCCGGCTCTCACTGGCGCAATCATGTGTATGGGCGTCGCTACCGCCAACAGCATTTTGCTGGTCAGCTTTGCTAAAGAGCAGTTGCCTAACAGTGAATGGTCCGGTGATGCCGCTATTTTGGCCGGCTTTGTGCGCTTCAGACCCGTTTTGATGACCGCACTTGCCATGATGATTGGTATGTTGCCGATGGCTTTGGGAATTGGAGAAGGCAGCGAGCAAAACGCGCCGCTGGGCCGTGCCGTCATCGGTGGTTTGTTGTTTGCCACGGTAGCCACTCTTTTCTTTGTGCCTTCGTTATTCACAATGCTTCATCGACATCCAAGCGCCCGAACAGGGAACAAATGAAAGGCGCGTTACTCACGATTGTTTTATTGATAGTGGCCGGGTTGCTGGCAATGTCCGGTATTCTGCCGCGTCTGCGCGCTCGTCAGGCTCTCCGCGAGGAAACTCTGCATGCCGCTACACCGGTCGTCAACGTAATAAAACCCAATCACGCGGCTCCGGCTGAGGAAGTCGTCTTGCCCGGTAACATCCAAGCCTACGTTGACGCGCCCATTTATGCCCGCACCAATGGCTATCTCAAACGTTGGTACTTCGACATCGGTGTGCATGTCAAACAAGGCCAGTTGTTAGCTGAAATCGAATCTCCCGAAGTAGATCAACAGTTGGTTCAAGCGCGCGCAGACCTGAACACAGCCCAAGCCAATTTGCAGTTAGCCCAGATCACCGCCAATCGCTATACCGATCTGTTCAAGACGGATTCTGTCGCCAGGCAGGACGTGGATAATGCCGTTCAGGGTGCTGCGGCGCGCGAAGCGGCTGTTAAATCCGCCCAAGCGAACGTTTCACGTCTGGAGCAAATGGTTGGATTCGAAAAAGTGTACGTTCCATTCAACGGAGTAGTAACCGCGCGCGACACCGATATTGGACAGCTAATTCAATCCGGCTCGGGACAAACACACGAGATTTTTCACGTCGCAAGCATCGATCGTTTGCGTGTTTTTATTAACGTGCCGCAAGTCTATTCTCACCAAACTCGTCCCGGAATGGTCGCCGAATTAACCTTACCCGAGTTGCCAAATCGCCGTTTTACTGGCACATTGGTCCGAACTGCCGACGCCGTCGATCCAGCGACGCGAACACTGCTGGTTGAAGTTGACGTTCCCAACAAAGATGGTCAATTGTTTCCTGGCGCTTATGCCGAAGTGCACCTGAAGATCAAAACGCTAGCCGGTTTGCTTATTATTCCTTCCACTTCCATCATTTTCCGTTCCGAAGGCCAGCGCGTCCCAGTGGTTCGGGACGGCAAAACTGTCCTTGTTCCCGTCACCACGGGACGCGATTTCGGCAACACCCTGGAAGTGCTGACAGGACTAACTGAAAACGATCAAGTTATCGCCAATCCGCCCGATTCATTGGTGGAAGGCGAACCTGTCCGTGTGGTTCCGCAGAAAACAACCGGAATACAATGATGTTCGATGCTAGTTCAATTTCCTCCTTCTAATCCGGAGGTCGATCTTTCCGTTACCTACGACGCGGTGGTTGTCGGTTCTGGGGCCGCAGGTGGCATGGCCGCCTACGCTTTGACATTGCAAGGCCTGAAAGTTCTTCTGCTTGAGGCCGGCAAGTATCAGGACACCGGCAAAATCCTGCATTCCATGGAATGGCCGTATGACCATCCTCGCCGCGGAAAAATGCCGCCCGAATATCACGGGATGACGCAAAACGAATACAATATTCGCAATCCTCCATACGCAGTAAATTCGCCTTACAAAAACGTTCAGAATTACATCCAGACTTGGTCCGGAACCGATTATTCCAAATCGCTTGTGGTCAACGAGAAGGAAAACCCATACAGCGGCACTCGCTACGCCTGGGTGCGTTCGCGTGTTGTGGGTGGCAAAACTAACTTGTGGGGCCGCTTGGCACTTCGGCTCTCCGATTACGATTTCAAAGCTAAGGATCGCGATGGTTATGGAGAGAATTGGCCCATTTCCTATGCCGACGTTGAACCCTATTACGACAAAGTAGATTTGTACCTCGGCATCTCGGGCCACAATGAAAACCTTCCCTGGTTGCCCGATGGCAAATTTCAGCGCGCTATTCGCCTAACCAAGTCGGAAATGCATTTGCGCGAAACGCTAAAAGGCATGAATCGAGTTGTCACCCCCTACCGCGCTGGCGTTACAACTGATGGCTTGAAGCACAACAAGTATCGAAGCCGTTGTTATGGCCGTGGCGCATGCGACCGTCACGTTGGCGGTTGCGATATTCACGCGGCGTTTGATTCTCCGACCGGTTTGATACGCCCCGCCTTCGATTCAGGCAACCTCACCATGCGTTCTAATTCCACTGTCTTTGAGGTAACCGTGGACAAGGCTACCGGCAAAGCGACGGGAGTTTCGTTTCTGGACAGCGAAAGCCGCAAAAGCTACCAAGCGAAGGCGCGTAGCGTTCTGCTGGCCGCTTCGACTTTGGAGAGCGCGCGGCTGATGCTGCTGTCTAAATCCTCCTTGTATCCAAACGGAATCGCAAATTCCAGCGGGCACGTCGGCCATAATTTCTGCGAACACATGATGGGTCCATCCGTCAGTGGTTTCGCGAAGGACTTAGTTGGCAAACCGCGCACGAATGACGACGGACGCCCCGGCGGCTTCTATATACCGCGCTTCCGTAATCTGGATGGGAAAAAATCTGATTTCCTCCGCGGTTACGGTTTTGAAGGCAGCAGCGGTACCACAATGTTGCCCGAGACTGCTTTTTCGACACCGGGCTTCGGCGACGAATATAAGCGTAAGGTACGCGAATATGCGGGCGCCGTTATTCAAATAGGTGCATTCGGCGAAGTGTTGCCGCGCTATGAAAACGCTGTTGATCTGGATCCTGAATTAAAAGATGCATGGGGCATTCCGGTACTTCGCTTCAGCTATAAGTTCGGCGAAAATGAAGCCAAGATGGCTAAAGATATGGCGGCGAGTGGCCGGGAAATGTTCGAAGCGGCAAAATTTGAAACAATTTCAGCTTCAAGCGAAATGCTTCCCGAAGGTTGGTCCATACACGAACTCGGAACCGCGCGCATGGGTAGCGATCCTAAAACATCGGTCGTCAATCAATTCCAGCAATGTCACGATGTGAAAAATTTGCTGGTTGTAGATGGCAGCACGCATGTCAACGCTTCTTGTCAGAACCCGACTTGGACGATTATGGCCCTCTGCTGGCGGTCATGCGATCACTTGGCCGATCAACTGAAGAAAGGTGAGGTCTAGATGCAGCGTCGCGATTTATTGAAAGCCTTGATGGCGGCACCGCTGTTGCAGTTGGCCGCAGCCGAGGGTGCGCCTCTTTTTTTTACCAAAGAGGAATTTGCTGCGCTAGATGAATTAACCGAGTTGATCATTCCCTCCGACGAACACTCGCCCGGTGCGCATGCTGCGGGTGCTGCGGCGTTTATCGATCGATCGGTCGCCGAAGCATTTCTTTCAGAAGAAAAAGAAATGTGGCGCAAAGGTATTGCGCCGTACGTGCCGTTGGACACTAAGCAACGCCGCAACATGTTGACCGAAGCGTCAGAGAAGGATGAGAAGTTTTTCGCTCTCTTGAAGTCATCAACCGCCTTCGCCTATTACACCAGCAAGATTGGCATTCACAACGACATTCAGTATGTTGGAAATGTAGTGCAAGAGCAGTTTTCCGGATACGAAGTCACTTAATACATCGCTTTGCCAACACCGCGACTTCCAAAAACGCTAGCCGATTTAATCGGTGGAACTGACGACGCCGATTTGTTGGTTCGCTTACGCCGCAAAGATCCTCAAGCCATGGGCCAGCTCTACGATCGCTACGGCAAAGCAGCCTATAGTTTGGCTTTTCGCATCAGTCAAGATCAGGCGACGGCGGAAAGTATTGTGTCGGAAGCGATTTTAAAATGTTGGAATCGCATTGGATCGTTTCGACAAGCGCGCGGTGGTGCTCTAGGAGCATGGCTTTTGTTGACCACTTACTTTACGGCTATGGAACGGCGCAGCCCCAAGTGGCCAGTTGAAGCCAAGCCGCTGGAACAGAGTGCCCTATTTCATGGATGGTCGAGAGAATTAGACGGCGATAATGTGCAAGCGTTGTTTTGGGGACTGTACAAACTCGACCCGCAAGAAAAGCAGTTGTTAGATCTTGCATTTTTTCGCGGGCTGACGCCATCTGATTTAACGGTAGCCCTCGGGTGCCCGCGAGCGGAAGTAGAGCGTTTGATCACATCTGTTCTCGCGAAATTGTCACTCACTGAGTAAACCTTCGCTCAGTGCGTTACTCTGAATTACTAGGTAATCAAAAATGGCCACAACAATGATTGGCACGCGCGAAATTCGTCCTGCGCGTTTTTGGGAATCGACCAACGGAAAAAAGGTTGTGATGGGCGTCACGGGCCTGATTTTGTTCGGTTTTGTCGTCGGACACATGGCCGGCAATCTACAAGCTTTTGAAGGCCCCGAAAAATATAACGCCTACGGACATTTTCTGCATAGCATTCCCGAATTGCTATATCCAATACGAATTGGTTTGCTTTTGACTGTCTGTCTGCACATTTGGGCAGCGACTGGTTTAGCACTCAAAAACAATTCCGCGCGGCCGGTTAGCTACGCAGCCAAGAAGAATATCAACTCTTCTTACTCGTCGCGCACCATGTATTGGAGCGGTCCGATTTTATTGGCTTTTATCATTTTTCACTTGCTGCATTTAACTGCGGGCGTGATTAAACCTGGCGACGGATTTGTCGAGGGTGATGTTTATCACAATGTAGTAACTGGTTTTTCTGTTTGGTATGTCTCGGCCTGGTATATCTTCAGCATGATTTTGCTGGGCCTGCACTTACGCCACGGTGTTTGGAGTTTGACGCAGTCGCTTGGGTTTAGTCATCCGCGATGGACGCCGTTGTTAAAAACATTCGCTTTGCTTTTCGCGATTGTAGTTACCGGCGGATTTATCTCCGTGCCGCTTGGCGTACTAACGAGGATTATTCAATGACTCTTGATGCTCGTATTCCCGAAGGTCCAATTGAGAAAAAGTGGGATAACGCACGCTTCGAACTGAAACTAGTAAATCCGGCCAACAAGCGCAAGCACCGAATCATCGTTGTTGGTTCTGGTTTGGCGGGTGCTTCGGCGGCTGCAACGCTGGGCGAACTTGGTTACAACGTAACTTGTTTTTGTTATCAAGATTCGCCGCGACGCGCGCATTCGATTGCGGCGCAGGGCGGAATTAACGCTGCGAAAAATTATCAGAACGACGGCGACAGTATTTACCGGTTGTTTTACGACACGGTAAAGGGCGGAGACTTTCGCGCGCGCGAAGCAAACGTTTATCGATTAGCCCAACTCAGCGTTGAAATTATTGACCAGTGCGTGGCGCAGGGCGTGCCGTTTGCGCGTGAGTATGGCGGAACGTTATCGAACCGGTCGTTCGGCGGCGCGCAAGTTTCGCGCACTTTTTATGCACGCGGTCAGACAGGGCAACAACTTTTGTTGGGCGCTTATCAAGCGCTAGAACGGCAGATTGAAGCTGGATCTGTAACGATGTATCCGCGCACCGAAATGCTGGATCTCATCGTTATCGATGGAAAAGCGCGCGGAATTGTGACGCGCAATCTTGTCACTGGTGAAGTTAGAACGCACATTGCGGATGCGGTGATTTTAGGCACGGGTGGATACGGCAACGCTTATTACCTTTCGACTAACGCGAAAGGTTGTAATGCAACGGCGATCTGGCGGGCTTATAAACGCGGCGCGCTATTCGCCAATCCTTGTTTCACGCAAATCCATCCCACTTGCATTCCAGTTTCAGGTGATTATCAATCGAAGCTGACGTTGATGAGCGAGAGCTTGCGTAACGACGGACGCATTTGGGTGTCGCAGCAGAAGGGCGACAAGCGCAAACCGGACCAAATTCCCGAAAATGAGCGCGATTACTTTTTAGAGCGGCGCTATCCGAGTTTCGGAAACCTGGTGCCGCGCGACGTGGCGTCGCGAAACGCAAAGAATGTTTGCGATGAAGGACGTGGCGTTGGCGAAAGCGGATTAGGCGTCTATCTGGACTTTGCCGACTCGATTAAGCGCTTGGGCCGCAAGACGATTGAAGAACGCTACGGAAATCTATTTGAGATGTATGAGCGGATTACAGATGAAGATCCGTACAAAGTTCCGATGCGCATTTTCCCGGCGATTCACTACACGATGGGCGGGTTGTGGGTTGACTACAACCTGATGAGCACGATTCCCGGTTTGTTTGTGCTGGGCGAAGCCAATTTTTCCGATCACGGCGCAAACCGGCTTGGCGCGAGTGCCTTGATGCAGGGTTTGAGCGACGGATATTTCGTTATTCCGTACACGATTGGCAATTACCTGGCGACGAACAAGTTTCCGGCGGTGAGCGAATCAGCATCGGAAGTGACGAGCACAGTGGCTTGCGTGAATGAGATCGGCAAAAAGCTGCTGACGATTAACGGTAAGCGGACGGTTGATTCGTTCCACCGGCAATTGGGCAAAATTCTTTGGGATTACTGCGGAATGTCGCGAAATGCGCAAGGGCTGACGCGCGCGATTGATGAGATTCGCGAACTGCGCCAGGAATACTGGCAGAACGTGAACGTCCCGGGTAGCGCCAATGACGTGAACCAGAGTTTGGAAAAAGCCGGCAGAGTGGCGGATTTCTTTGAACTAGCTGAATTGATGTGCGCGGATGCATTGAACCGCAACGAAAGTTGTGGTGGACATTTTCGCGAAGAATTCCAGACGCCGGAAGGCGAGGCGCAACGCGACGATGAGGCCTATTCTTACGTTGCGGCTTGGGAGTTTCGCGGGGTAGGCAATCAAGCCGACTTGGTGAAAGAGCCGTTGGAGTTTGATTATGTGCATCCAAGCCAGAGGAGCTACAAGTAGATGCGATTAACGTTAAAGATCTGGCGACAGGCAGGAGCAGCGGATTCGGGCAAGTTAGTCAGTTATCCGATGGATAACGTGAACCCGGACATGTCGGTGTTGGAATGTCTGGACGTTTTGAATGAATCGCTGATTGAAAAGGGCGAATTACCAGTTACGTTTGAGCATGACTGCCGCGAGGGCATTTGCGGTGCGTGCGGATTCATGATTAACGGCGAAGCGCACGGTCCGATGAAAGCGACTACGGTGTGCCAGTTGACGATGCGTCACTTCAAAGATGGCGATGAACTGGTGATGGAGCCGTGGCGAGCGAAGCCATTTCCAATTATCAAAGACTTGATGGTGGACCGGCGCGCGTTTGACCGGATTGTCGCTTCGGGTGGATACATTTCCATTTCAACCGGCAGCGCTCCGGATGGGAACGCGATTCCCATCTCGAAGGAGATCTCGGACAGATCGATGGATGCGGCGGCCTGCATTGGTTGCGGCGCGTGTGTGGCGGCATGTCCGAACGCGTCTGCGGTTTTGTTCACAGGCGCCAAACTGACGCATTTAAGTATTCTGCCGCAAGGCAAGCCCGAGCGCGATATACGTGCGCTGCGGATGGTATCGCAGATGAGCGCGGAAGGTTTTGGCGGCTGCACGAACATTGGTGAATGTACGGCAGCATGTCCGAAGCAGATTCCGCTAGAAGTGATTGCCGTGTTAAATCGCGACTATGCACGTGGAAGCTGGAAGGAACGCGATAACAACGTGACGATTCTTCCTCCGGTGACCGATTGGACGACTAGTGCGCGCTAGTCGGAAATAGTGACGGTGGGGCGGCGTTCCCGCTCCTTCACTTCGTTGGCCTTTTCGATCACGGTTTTGGCCAGAGCAGTGAATAGTTGACTCTGCTTGTGGTTCGGATCAGTGGCGATGGGTTTGCCAGAATCGCCAGCCGCGCGGGTTTCCGGATCGAGCGGAATTTCGGCCAGTAACGGGACGTTCATCAGGCGAGCTGTTTCGGCTCCGCCACCTTTTCCAAACACATAGATCTTTTCGCCATTGTGTTCGAGGTAACTCATGTTTTCGACGATGCCGAGCACAGGTTCGCGAACTTGTTCGAACATATTGACGGCTTTGCGCGCGTCTTCCATGGAGACGTCGGAGGGCGTGGTGACGATGATGGCGCCGGTGAGCGGCGTGGTTTGAATGAGAGTCAGTTGCACGTCGCCGGTGCCGGGCGGAAGATCAATGACAAGATAGTCGAGTTCGCCCCAATCCACATTGCGCAGAAACTGTTGAATGACGGAATTCAAGCATCGGCCCGCGCCATACGAGCGGCTTGTCGCCGGATTCAAGAAGCGCCATGGACATCAATCGGACGCCATGCGCTTCGAGTGGGTGGATGCGTTGCGCCGATGGCGTGAGGCGTTTCGTTGAATACCCATCATGAGCGGCACATTGGGGCCATAGACGTCGCGCATCCATGAAGACCAACGGCGTGGCCGAGACGGCAAGCGTGATGGCCAGGTTAACTGCCACCGTGCTTTTACCCACGCCGCCTTTGCCCGATCCGACGGCAATGATGTTTTCGACGCCGGGGATCGGCAGCTTTGGTTGCTTGACCTGGTGCTTGCGTTGACCCATGTGATTCCAGTTCAAAGCTAGCATCAAGCCGGCCTTGGGCTTTGAGATCGAAGCCGGCGAAATCTTGCGACGCACGAAATTTGGGATAGGCGGCGGCGGCGATCATGGCGGCGTTGTCGGTGGAGAAGTTGAGGGTAGGGAAGTAAAAGCGAGTCCAGCGCGTTGAGAAGCCTGCTTTACGCAGACCGGCATTGCATGCGACGCCGCCCGCGACGATGAGTCGATTCCGCGCCGATCTGTTCGGCGGCGGCGGATTCGGCGTCGGCGGAGCAGTTCGTCGATGACGGTGAGTTGGAAGCTGGCGAGCAGATCGAGGGTGGCTTGCGGAGTGGTGGCGCAAGGAGTTCTTCGAATGTTCGGGTTTGATAAGCTGGCGGCGCGCTTCGGTCTCGGCTTTGATATCGTGCTGCTTCGGTCCAGCGCAGGACAGCGGTTTTGAGCCGCTGAAGCTGAAATCGAGCTCGTTGCCGTTCATTTTGGCGAAGGTGAATTTGACTGCGCGCGGATTGCCGAATGGGGCGAGTTTATCGATGATGGGGCCGCCGGGATAGCCGAAGCCCAGGAGCTTGCCGACTTTGTCGATAGGCTTCGCCGGCTGCGTCGTCGCGAGTTTTGCCTAGGAGCTTATATTCGCCCGGTTGCTGGACTTGGAACAAATGAGTATGGCCGCCGCTGACGACCAAGGCCAGGGCAGGGAAGCGGATACCGGGATGTTGGATGAGTACGGAATGGATGTGGCCTTCGACATGATTGACGGCGATGAGCGGCAGGTTGCTGGCGAAGGCAATGGCTTTGGCATAGGTGACGCCGACCAGCAGAGAGCCGACTAAGCCGGGGCCAGCAGTGACGGCGATGGCGTTGAGGTCGGCCAAGTCGACGCCGCTTTCTCGAGAGCTTGCGCGCACGACGGCGACAATGGCGCGCAGATGTTCGCGCGAGGCGAGCTCCGGGACGACGCCCGCCATAATTGGCATGAGTATCGAGTTGAGAAGCCACAACGCTGGATAAAACGCTGACGTCCGCTGGACACAACGGCGGCGGCGGTTTCATCGCACGAACTCTCAATTCCTAAAATAAGAGTTTGCAAGTATCCGACTTTCATTATGACCTTCCGGAGGAACTGATTGCCCAAGAACCGCCGGCGGAGCAGGGCGGGGCGCGCATGCTGGTGCTGAATAAAACACAGAGCAGTTTTTCAGATAGCGAGTTTCGACGCTTTCCGGAGCATTTTCGGCCGGGCGATTGTTTGGTGTTGAACAATACGCGGGTGTTTCCGGCTCGACTGCATGGGCGAAGGAATAGACAGGACGGGGCAGAGGTAGAAGTTTTCTTGCTGCGAGCATAAGATGAGGCGGAAAGTGAACTGGCGATGTTTGGTGAGTCCGGGCAAACGAGCTTTGAAGGGCGACCGCATTCTGTTTGATTCGGACTTGACGGCTGAGATTTTGGAACACGGCGAGTTTGGCGAAAGAGTCTGCGATTTTCAGTCTGAGCGGCCGTTGACCGAATGGTTGGAGGTGATTGGCAAACGCCTTTGCCGCCGTATATTCACAGAACGCCAGGCAGCGAATGACAAAGCTCGGTATCAAACGGTATTTGCAAAGGAGCGGGGATCAGTAGCTGCGCCGACCGCAGGTTTGCATTTCACGCCGGAGATTTTGGAAGCATGCCGGAGTGCGGGGGCGAAGCATCGCTTAAGTGACGCTGCACGTTGGATTGGGCACGTTTGCGCCATTGCGGGCAGAAAACGTCTCGGATATCGAGCTCCACGAAGAATACTTCGAAATAACGGAGCCCGATGCCGAGATGATGCGCGCAGCAAAGCGGAGAGTCTGTGTGGGAACGACGAGCGTTCGCACGGTAGAAACGGCGATGCTGCGCGGCGGATTGCGAGCGATGAGTGGTGAGACCAATCTTTTCATCCATCCCGGTTATCACTTTAAGGGCACAGATGCGATGCTCACGAATTTTCACCTTCCGCAATCAAGCTTGTTGATGCTGGTGAGCGCGTTTGCCGGCTATGAGCTGACAATGCGCGCGTATGCACACGCCGTAGAGGAGAAGTATCGCTTCTTCTCGTACGGCGACTGCATGTTTATCGAGAATGGTGGTTGAAGAACTGCTTGTACGAATTGAGGCCGTCAGCCACGTAACTTACGAGAGCGCGACGACCATCGGCAGCGGCCATATGATCGAAGAGCAAGCGGCGACCAACGCGAGCGATATCGAGAGTATCGTCAACGTCAGCTTTCCAGTCATCAGGCGCCCAATCGATGGCGCTGGAGACGACGGATGGGACGCCTTCAGCGACGCCGTCGGCAGTGACCATGTTGAAAGATTCGGTATAGCTTGGCTGCAGGAGGAGATGCATGCTGCCGACTGTTTTGCGGAACTGCGGCCAGGTTTGCCAGCCGTTGAGAACCAAGTTGACGCCGGGGAGACCGCTGAGCATTTCTTTGACTGCGCCGAGAACCACTTCGCCACCGCCTTCGGTACGTCCGGCGGAAACCCAAAGTTCCAACTGTGAACGGAGGGAGCGCGAAATCTCGAGCGCGGCCGCGGCGGCACTCATCAGATTCTTGAGTGGCCGAGTGGCTCCAAAAACACCAACCTTCAGTGTGCCACCGCCGAATGGACGGGACGGAGGAACTGGCTCATTGTTGAGATAGTACAGGTTTGGAAGATAGAGACACGGCGCGCCGAACGCGAAGCGAATCCATTCACAGAAGCGGCGGCTGTTACCAGCCAAGTGAATGTTGGCACTGCCGGTTTCAAGTTCCATCATTTCGCGTACCAGCTTGACCCCGTTGCGATCGGCTTGGAGGAAGC
This sequence comes from Bryobacterales bacterium, assembly GCA_963696305.1. GTDB lineage: Bacteria > Acidobacteriota > Terriglobia > Bryobacterales > Bryobacteraceae > Bog-105. The sequence goes on from CAVOJX010000020.1 coordinate 256,945, forward strand.
CGACGTTGGAGTGGCAGTTGACGCTGAATTGCGTTTCTGGAAATTGATTGGCCAAGGACTGCAGTTCGACTGAAGGAATCCATGGTGCTGAGATAATGACCTGCTCCGCAGGGCGCGCTTGAAGACGACTACGCAAATCTTCAGCGTTTAGAATTGGCCAAACGGCCGTTGGTATGCCATTTTCGATGAGTACCTTGGCGGTGTTGATGGCTGCGACGCCGAGCCCGATGTGGCTGATATTGCGATTCGCGGCAAAGTTTTTATAAGCAAGAACTACGCTCATTTTTTTCTCTCGGTGTTTTGATTTGTGGGCGGCGTTGAATAAAGCGCAACCTCTAGGTCGCCTTCAGGATCAAATGCGGCAATGCAATTCGATGGGAGAGAAATGACTTAAGGTGTTGATTCGGTGGGAGATAGTTTTTTTCAAACTTTTGTGAACGACTTGCAGAATGGGTCTGGGATGGGATTGACAGGCGGGTTGTGTTTGTGAAAGATCGCTTTTTTATTGGGGTTTTTGCATTTTTTGTGTGAGCGCTCGAGTGAGTTTGCGGTTTCCGCTTCAAGTGACACTAGGAAAGATGGCGCTATCGGTTTGATTCGCCAGGAGTTCTGTCGCTCGATCTGCCGTTTTTGGATGAAGCTTGGCATGGTTCTGGCGCGTGGCGGTTGAGCAACCTGAAGGCCTTCCCGTTTCGAGTGCTTGGCTGCTGAAAGGACGGGCGCACTTATCAAAAGGGTCTGGCCTTTCTGGTTGTTTTTGGATGCTGAGCAGCGACTATCTAGGGAGTGAGGCGGAGTAGTTGGTCGACGGTGAGTGCGACTACTCCGAACATCAGGTGCGCCATGACTTTGGAGGCCCCGCGGTAGTAAATGCTACGACCTCCGAACTCGTCCTTGAGACGCGCGTTGAGTTGTTCGACGATAGTGCGTTTTTTGAAGCGCTGCTTTTGTTCGTCGTTCAGTTTGCGGTTACTGTCGGTTGCTTTGTAGTGGTGCTTGTTCGGTTTGATGAGCGCTTCGTGGCCGAGTTTCTGGCTGTGTGCGCGAATGAGTTTAGCGTCGTAGGCGGAGTCCATCGTTTCGCATTTCCAACGCACGCGTTCGGCACTCATCAGCATTAGTGGAATGGCGGCTTGCGAGTCATGCACGGCGGCACCGGTGAGGAGGCAACTGATGGGAATGCGACCGTCGGCGACGTCCCAGTGCAGTTTGTAGCCGCGCCAGTATTGTGGTTGGCCCTGGCTGTTTTTCTTGGCGCCGAGGCTGCATTCCTGCGGCAGGTCGGCGAGCATTTCCTTAAGCGTCATGTGTTGCTGGCGTTGCAGGCGTGGCCCTCGCTGCTTAGCTGTGGTGCGTTTTTGCTGGTATTTTTTGCCGCGCTGTCCGCGCCGATGCCAACCGCTGGCGGTCTTGTAGGGAGCGTGGACGAGCGGTTTTTCGGTGCTTGTCGAATGCGTTTTTCGGGACGCCTCTAGGGGCGGTCGCTCGCGTGCGGGGATGGCGGTGGAGTCGCGCGCGATGTGCTCAATGACTGTCTCTTGCTGTGTCTGATGGACCAGCGCCGCGTGGATTTGGGCGGGCAAGCCGGTGGCGGCGAACTCGGCGAAGGCGCGCGAGAAAGTAGCTTCGGTAGGCACTTGCGCGGCCGTGTCCCAGCCGCATAGACGGCGCAGTTGTGTGTCGCTTTGCAAGCGTTGTATGAGGTGACGCGTGGTGGGCAGATTGTAGATGGCTTTGGCGAAGAAGGCGGTGGCCAGCGACTGGCGGCTGCAGGGGCGGCGGCCGCGATGCGAGGAGCGAACGATCCAGCGCGCTAACGGCTGCGCGCTGACCACGGCGGCCAGCAGTTGGGCTTGCCGGGAGAGTGTTCCCAGCGCCGACTCCAATAGCGGAAATAACTCGCGCTGCAGCAGGTTGCTGAATTGCGCGAGGCGGTCTTGCGAGGTATGCTGCAAACGGGGCTTCTTTCTCGTGTTTTGAATATTGTTTGGCGACAAAATCTTACACCGACGGAAGCCCTTCTTCCAAACATTCTTTGTCTTTTTTGTCTTAAATCTCCTTTTCGGGCCGTTTGGCATTTTGCAAGTGCCTCTTGTGACTGGTTTTTTGGAGGGAGTGGAATGGGGTGAATTTGGGGCTTTTGAAAGGGCGGCGGGGCGCGTGTGGATGCCCAAATTCGGGTTAGGTTCGGGGCGGGGCGTTGGGGTTTTTGTGGGTGATGTCGAGGGTCATGCCGAGGATGGGTGGATTGGGGTCGCCTTTGTAATACATTTCGAAGTAAATGCGCTTGCCGTCTAGTATGAGCGGGTATTTGGTTTCGATTTCTTCGGTGATGAGGCGTTTGAATTCTTCTTTGGTGTAGCCGATGGTGACGATGTCGGCGGGGAAGAAGTCTTCGCCTTGGTCGGAGAGGAAATTTTCCAGTTCGGGTGGGCATTGGGCGTTTTGGAAGACGATTTGGCGGCGGAATTCGGCGGTGGTTCGCCACCAGTTTTCGTCTTGCGCTAAGTATTCTTCGTTTGGTGGGGTGAAGACGAGCGGGAGTCGGTTGCCGTTGGGGTCGAAGTTGACTCGGATGACTTGGCGCGGGATGTAGAAGTTGTCTGGGGCTACGAAGGGTTTGGGTTGGGGTTTTGGTTCCGGGTCGGGGTCTGGGAGTTTGGGTTTGGATTTGGATTCTTGGGCGATGGTGGATTGGAGGAGTTTGAGGGCTTTGTGGAATTCTTTTTGGGCGGCGGCGTTGCGTTTTTGGAGGAGGTTGTAGGTTTTTTGGGTGAGTGGGTGCCAGAGGTGCATGGGGAGACCGGTGCGTCGGAGGTCGAGGTGGAGTTGGAGGAAGGCGTGTTGGATGTGACGGCGTGGTAGTCGGCGACGATTAGAGCCGTTCTCAGGACGGCTAGGAGGATGGCTCCGCCGGGGAATTGGGTGAGCCAGTCTTGCTCTAGTTGTTTGAGGGATGGTGGTTTAGTTAGGAGTTGCATTCTGAGGTTAGTGTGCGGGGTGGGTGGGCGTGATGTTGGTGGTGGGTGGAGGTAAGTTGTTGGTGGGAATGGGAGATATTTTATTTGGGAGTTTTGTGATTGGGGTT
>CAVOJX010000021.1:0-132511 GCA_963696305.1 Bryobacterales bacterium
AACCCCAATCACAAAACTCCCAAATAAAATATCTCCCATTCCCACCAACAACTTACCTCCACCCACCACCAACATCACGCCCACCCACCCCGCACACTAACCTCAGAATGCAACTCCTAACTAAACCACCATCCCTCAAACAACTAGAGCAAGACTGGCTCACCCAATTCCCCGGCGGAGCCATCCTCCTAGCCGTCCTGAGAACGGCTCTAATCGTCGCCGACTACCACGCCCGTCACATCCAACACGCCTTCCTCCAACTCCACCTCGACCTCCGACGCACCGGTCTCCCCATGCACCTCTGGCACCCACTCACCCAAAAAACCTACAGCCTCCTTCAAAAACGCAACGCCGCCGCCCAAAAAGAATTCCACAAAGCCCTCAAACTCCTCCAATCCACCATCGCCCAAGAATCCAAATCCAAACCCAAACTCCCAGACCCCGACCCGGAACCAAAACCCCAACCCAAACCCTTCGTAGCCCCAGACAACTTCTACATCCCGCGCCAAGTCATCCGAGTCAACTTCGACCCCAACGGCAACCGACTCCCGCTCGTCTTCACCCCACCAAACGAAGAATACTTAGCGCAAGACGAAAACTGGTGGCGAACCACCGCCGAATTCCGCCGCCAAATCGTCTTCCAAAACGCCCAATGCCCACCCGAACTGGAAAATTTCCTCTCCGACCAAGGCGAAGACTTCTTCCCCGCCGACATCGTCACCATCGGCTACACCAAAGAAGAATTCAAACGCCTCATCACCGAAGAAATCGAAACCAAATACCCGCTCATACTAGACGGCAAGCGCATTTACTTCGAAATGTATTACAAAGGCGACCCCAATCCACCCATCCTCGGCATGACCCTCGACATCACCCACAAAAACCCCACCGCCCCGCCTAGGCAGTAACATAGCATCGCTAACAGATACATCCGGTTGCGAGTTGTGTCCCCTGGCACAAATACGTACCCTAACTTACAAAAACATCGAGCCACGCCCCGGTTTGCCCTATATCTTGAAAGGCTAGTGTGCTACAACATATTTCTAGTACTTCCGATAAATGAAATCTGGCGCTGAATTTCCCAGTCTTTCATCGTTGATCGCGATCAGAATCCAATACATTGAAGCCTGACACTTCTACCTGCAACCATAAAATTCCGGCCTCACAAGAACAATTCTTGTCAAAACAGAAGTTTTCTGGTTTGACTCGTTCTATACTTTTCTTTTTGGTTCTGAACGCCCAACTTCCACAATCCATGGCTTCTTCGTTCTAAGTCTCCACCTATGCCACAACTCTTTCGACCAAGCGCGAACACTATCTTCAGAGTCTCAATCGTTGGCGCTTTAGTGCTAGTGTGCTCCACTATCGGCATTGCCTACATTATTGATAGAGGTCCGTGGATTACCGACGTTGGTGTCCCTCCGGTACAGCCCATCTACTTCAGCCATAAGCACCACGTCAAAGACGACGGCATCGATTGCCGCTATTGCCACTCCTCAGTCGAAAACTCCGCAACCGCGGGTTTACCCCCCACCGAGACCTGTATGACGTGCCACTCGCAGATCTGGAACAACGCCTCGGTCACCGAACCCATCCGCCAAAGCTGGGCTTCGGGCAAGTCCATCGAATGGACCAAAGTGCATGACCTCCCCGACTTTGTCTACTTCAACCACAGCATCCACATCGCCAAGGGAATCGGCTGTTCCACCTGCCACGGCAAAATCAATGAAATGCCTTGGGTATACAAGGTAAACACCTTGTATATGAACTGGTGCATCAACTGCCATCGCAACCCCGCAGCCTACATCCGGCCCAAATCCGAAGTTTTCAACATGGACTATGAGGCGCCCCCCGACCAAGCCGAACTGGGCGCAAAGCTTGTAAAGGATTATCACGTGCAATCGCTCACCGATTGCGTTACTTGCCACCGATGAACGACTCAACGATTCTCCCGACCAACGCCAAACCAGAACAACTGGTCCAGCTCGGCAATCAGCCTGAACCGGCGCGCAAGCCGGTGGACATTGGCGAGTTGCGTTTGAAGCTAGCCTCGGGTCGCGGCCCGGCTTTTTGGCGCTCACTTGAAGAAGCTTCCGAAACAGAAGAGCTGAAGGAATATGTAGAGCAGGAATTTCCGGGGCTTTCGGGTCAAATCCCCGAAGGTGTCGATCGGCGCAACTTGCTCAAGGTCATGGCCGCATCGCTAGCAATGGCTGGAGCCGCCGCCTGTACCAAACAGCCCAAAGAAGTCATCGCGCCCTACATTCGCCAGCCTGAGAACGTTATTCCTGGCCTTCCCCTGTTCTATGCCACAGCCATGACCACGCACGGATACGCGCGCGGCGTCCTGGTGGAAAGCCACTTGAACCGTCCTACCAAAGTAGAAGGCAATCCCGATCATCCTGCCAGCCTCGGTTCCACCACAATCTTCGAACAAGCCTCCACGCTCAGCCTGTACGATCCTGATCGCTCCGACACCGTAATGCATGAAGGCCGCATTAGCAGCGCTGCCGAGTTCACCGGTGCGTTGAGCAGCGAAGCCCAATCGGCCGCCACTCGCAAAGGTGAAGGGTTTGCTATTCTTACCGGCGCAACCACCTCGCCCACGCTCATCAGCCAAGTCGCCGCTGTTCAAGCGCAATGGCCCAGCGCCAAATGGTACGTCCACGAACCGGGTGTGAATCCCGCCATAGCCAGTGCCGCTAAAAAGATCTCTGGAAAGAATGCATTCATTGCTTACGATTTTTCAAAGGCCGACGTGGTCGTCAGCCTCGAGAGCGACTTTCTGAACGCGGGTCCGGCATCGCTGGTCTATGCGCGGCAATTTGCCGCCAAGCGCGCCATTGACAACGGCCAGGAACCCGTTCGCTTTTACGCTGTCGAATCCACGCCTTCGGTCAGCGGCACGCTTGCCGACCATCGCTTCCCCGTAAAAAGCACCGCCATTCCCGCCATCGCCTATCAATTGGCTGCCAAGTTGGGTGTGGCCGCTCCCGGCGCGGCTTCGTCTGTCAACTGGGTGGCCGCGATTGCCGACGATCTGCAAAAGCACAAGGGCGCTAGCATCGTCATTCCTGGTGAGTATCAACCCGAAAGCGTCCACCTCGCCGCCTACGCCATTAACCTCGCTCTTGGCAACGTCGGCTCAACCGTAAAGGTTTTGGAAAGTGTCGAGCCCGAAGGCACGCACACTATCGAAGAACTGGTGGCCGACCTCAACGGCGGTCACGTGGAAAGCCTGCTCATTCTGGGTGGCAACCCGGTTTACTCCGCTCCCGCATCCTTGAATTTCCAACCGGCAATGCGGAAAGCACATGTGGTCTTTCACTTGGGGGCTTATTTCGATGAAACCTCCCGCTGGAGCCACTGGCACATTCCAGAAGCGCACTACTTGGAAACATGGTCCGACGCGCGCGCCTTCGATGGTACCGTCACCATCATGCAGCCGTTGATTGAACCTCTCTACCGGGGCAAATCGCCGCACGAGATTCTAACCATCATCCTGGGCAAGCCCGATGCGACATCCCACGATGTAGTCAAGACCTATTGGCAAAATCAGAACAAGGCGGCCGATTTTGACACCCTCTGGAAGACCTCGTTGCACAACGGTTTTGTAGCTGGAACGGGTGTCGCAACAATAGCCGCAGCGGCCGCACCCGCTTTGTCCGCGCTGAGCGCGTCAGAATCAGGCACGGAAATCGTGTTCCGGCCCGATCCAACCATTGGCGATGGTACTTGGTCCAACAGCGGCTGGCTGCAGGAACTGCCCAAGCCTCAAACCAAAACCACTTGGGAAAACGTTGTTTATATCAGCCCGAAGGATGCCGAGTCGCAAAAGTTGTCGAATGGCGACGTGGTGAAAATCACGGCTAACGGCAACAGCGTGAATGCGCCGGTGTTTATCGTCCCTGGGCAGGCCGCTGGTTCCGCTGCAATTTTCTTGGGCTATGGCCGCACAACCGCTGGCAAAGTGGGCAGCGGCATTGGCTACAACGCCTACAACATTCAAAATGCCGGCGCGCGCTTTGCCGTCGCGGGCACGATTGAGAAGACGGGCGATTCCATCGATCTCGCTGGTACACAGGAAATGCAAACCATGGCGGACCGGGAACCTGTGCGTGCGGCCGATTGGAAGGAGTTCCGCGAACATCCCAACTTCCCCACCCGCGAAGAACCCGCCGTTCCCAAAGAACTTACGTTGTACCCAAATCAATGGCCGTACGAGGGCTACAAGTGGGGCATGAGTATCGACCTCAACATTTGCACGGGTTGCAATGCATGTACCGTTGCCTGTCAGGCCGAAAATAACATCGCCGTCGTTGGCAAAGATCAAGTGCGCCGCGGACGTCATATGCACTGGATCCGCATCGACCGCTACTACGCGGGCAACCTGGACGAACCGGAGATTTACAACCAGCCGGTGCCTTGCATGCACTGCGAAAACGCGCCTTGCGAAGTCGTTTGCCCGGTTGCCGCAACCACCCACAGCAACGAAGGTTTGAACCAGATGGTTTATAACCGCTGCGTCGGCACCCGTTACTGTTCCAACAACTGTCCATACAAGGTTCGCCGCTTCAATTTCTACCTCTATTCCGATTGGCAAACCGAGAGCATGTATGGCATGCGCAACCCGGACGTTAGCGTGCGCAGCCGCGGTGTCATGGAAAAGTGTTCCTACTGTGTGCAGCGCATCCAGGAAGCCAAGATCACCACGGAAAAAGAAGGACGGCGCATTCGCGACGGCGAGATTTTAACCGCTTGTCAGCAGGCTTGCCCGACGCAGGCAATTACATTCGGCGATTTGAACGACCCCAACAGCAAGGTTGCCAAGCAGCAGGCGCTGAAACGCAACTACGGCTTGCTCGACGACTTGAACACTCGTCCGCGAACCACCTATTTGGGCTATGTACGAAATACAAACGAGGCGCTAAGAGGTCAGCGTGGCTAACGAACTCGAACTTAACGATCCAACCAGAATAATCCCCGATCCGGGCGAAAAAGCCAACATCGCCCCTGGCTTCACCTATAGCTCCGTCACCGATAAGATTGCCGGCGTTGTCTATCTTCCGTGGAAGAAATCGCCGCGCAAGTGGCTCGTCGGCGCGTTCATCTCTTTCTGCTTTGTGAACTTGCTGGCGCTCTGCGTCTTCTACTTGTTCATTAAAGGTACGGGCATTTGGGGCATCAATATCCCAATCGGTTGGGGCTTCGCGATTATCAACTTCGTTTGGTGGATCGGTATCGGCCACGCCGGAACGCTGATCTCGGCCATTCTGTTCTTGTTAAAACAAGATTGGCGAACTGCCATTAATCGATTCTCCGAAGCCATGACGTTGTTCGCCGTGGCTTGCGCTGGCATGTTTCCCATCTTGCACTTAGGGCGTCCATGGTTGTTTTATTGGCTGCTTCCCTATCCCAATTCCATGTGGCTGTGGCCGCAACCGCGCAGTCCTCTCGAATGGGACGTGTTTGCTGTATCCACGTATGCGACGGTTTCGGTGGTGTTCTGGTATGTCGGCTTGATTCCTGATTTAGCCACCATGCGCGACACGGCTCCTGAGCCTTGGATGCGGAAAATTTATGGCATTGCGTCGCTTGGCTGGCGCAGTTCCGCCATCCACTGGCACCGTTATCAGAAAATCTATCTCATCCTGGCTGGTATTGCCACACCGCTGGTTCTTTCGGTTCACACCATCGTCAGCTTCGACTTCGCAGTCGCCATCCTGCCCGGTTGGCACACTACGGTGTTCCCGCCCTACTTCGTTGCGGGTGCTGTCTATTCGGGCTTCGCCATGGTGCTCACTTTGATCATCCCGCTGCGCGCCTGGTACAACATGCGCGATGTTCTAACACTGCGGCATATCGATTCCGCCGCCAAATTGATGCTTGGCGTCGGTTTGATCGTCGCTTACGGTTACTCGCTGGAAGCATTTTTCGCCTGGTATAGCGGCGATAAATACGAATCCTTCATGTATTGGAATCGCATCACCGGCCCCTACTGGTGGACTTATCTTCTGCTCATTCTCTGCAACATTGCCATTCCGCAGGCGTTATGGTCGAAAAAAGTTCGCCACAACATTACCATCGTTTGGATCATTTCGGTCATCATCAATATCGGTATGTGGCTGGAACGATTCGAAATCGTTGTTACCAGCTTGCATCGCGATTTTCTGCCCTCGTCCTGGGGCATGTACATACCCACCAAATGGGACGTTGGTACTTATCTTGGAACCATCGGCTTCTTCATGTTGCTGATCTTCCTGTTTATCCGGTTCTTGCCCGCAATTTCGATCTTTGAAGAGCGCGAAACGCTGCATCATGAAGCCCATGCAGCCCACGCCGTTCAGGAGCATGCATGAGCGAAATAAAACTTTCAGAACATCCTGAAATCCACGGCGCTCTAGTGGAATTCGACACGCCCGAAGCGCTTATTGAAGCCTGCGAGAAGGCATATTCAGCAGGTTTTCGAAATATGGATGCTTATGCGCCTATGCCGGTGGAAGGTTTGGCGGAGGCCATCGGCTTCAAAAAGAACAAAGTGGCTCTGGTAGCGCTGAGCGGTGGAGTTTTCGGCGCAATTGGCGGCTTCACTTTGCTTGAGTGGATTACCAACGTAGCTTATGCGCACAACATTGGCGGCCGTCCTACAAATAGCTGGCCGGCTTTTATACCAATTACGTTTGAGTGCATGATTCTTGCCACCGCACTAATTGGCGTAACGGGCATGTTGCTCATGAACGGTCTGCCGCAGTTGTACCATCCGGTGTTCAATGTTGCCGCATTCCAGCGCGCATCGATTGACAAATTCTTTTTATGTATTGAATCTTCCGATCCGAAGTTTCAGCCGAAGGAAACCACCGAATTCCTGGAAAGCCTGGGCGGCAAAGGGGTCAACATTGTTCCGGCCTAACTTATTTTCATCGCGTGCGCTGCTGACGGCGGCTACTGCAGCTTCTCTGCTGCTCGCCAGCGCCTGCCGTAACGATATGCAAGACCAGCCGCGCTACAAACCGCTGGCAGCTACCAGTTTCTTCGACGACGGTCGCTCTGCCCGCCCCACCATTGAAGACACCGTCGCGCGCGGCCAACTGCATCTGGACGCCGCCCGATACACGGGCAAAGTGAACGGCAAGGATATCGAGTATTTGCCGATTCAAATCACCCACGATGATTTACTTCGCGGACAGCAGCGTTTTAACATTTATTGCTCGCCCTGCCATGGCCGCCTTGGAAATGGCCACGGCATGGTGGTGTCGCGCGGGTTGCGTCAACCACCAAGCTATATGGATGACAGGCTGCTGAATGCGCCCGTGGGTCACTTTTTCGATGTGATGAGTAACGGCTACGGAGCCATGTATAGCTATGCCTCGCGCATCGCGGTGGATGATCGCTGGCGCATTGTTGCATACATCAAAAGTCTTCAGTTAAGCGAAAATGCGCCCGCCGATGTGGCCGCAAACGCCGGAGGAATCAAGTGAGCGTATCACTTCAAACTGTGGAAACCGTCCACACTCCCGAAATCAAAATCGGCCCTAAGGCCGCCAGTATCGAGCGCATCGCCGGTGTGGTGGGCGGCTTGGGTTTGCTGTTGTGCTTGGCGGGCATTTTCGCTAATCCGAAACAGTTCTTCCAGTCCTATCTTTTCGCGTTTATCTACTGGTCCGGTTTTGCCTTCGGCGGCTTGGGCATTCTGCTGCTGAACGGCGTGGTCGGCGGGAAATGGGGCGCCACGGCACGTCGCTTTTTCGTAGCCGCCATGCGCACGACGCCCTTGGTGGCCGTATTCTTTGTGGTTTTGCTGTTCGGCCTTGGTTACATCTACCCTTGGATGCATCCCGATCTGGTGGCTGCGAATGAGTTTCTACACCATAAGGCACCCTATTTGAACCTTCCGTTCTTCCTGGTGCGGCAGGCGATCTACTTCCTATTTTGGATTGTGGTTGGCATGCGTTTGAACAAGTTTTATGACGAACAGGACAAAACGGGCGAGTTTGCGTTGCGCGATAAGATCCGCGCTTTCAGCGCGCCAATGTTGTTGCTGTTTGTGATCATTACCACGTTGGCTTACACCGATTGGGTATTGTCTGCAGATGCACAATACTATTCAACCGTCTACGGCGGCATCTTGATCATCGGCAGTGTGCTGCAAACTTTCGCGCTGGTGAATCTGACCATTGTCCTGGCATCGCAGGGCGACCGCTTTGGCGGACGCATCAACTCGAAGATCCTGCACGATCTTGGCAACCTGATGTTTGCGTTTACCATTTTTTGGGCATATTTGTCCGCTTCGCAATTGATCATTACGTGGCCGGGCAACTTGCCGCAGGAAGCGGGTTGGTACTTGGATCGCACAAATGGATATTGGAAGGTTCTGGCGGTGGTTGTGGGAGTGAGCATGTTCTTGATTCCCTTCCTCGCGCTGCTTTCGCAAACTCGAAAACGCGATCCTCGGCGGCTGATGAAGGTTGCCATTTGGCTGCTGGTGGCCCAACTCATTCACATCTTCTGGTTTGTGTTGCCGACCTTCCGCGGCACGAGCGCAGGCATTCTGCTGGGCACGTCCCCTTCGTTTGCGATTTATTGGACCGATTTTGCCGCCTTCTTTGGTTTGGGCGGAATCTGGGTCTTCATGTTTATCAAGCAGTTGCGGCGCAGTCCGCTTCTTCCGCTACGAGATGGCCGCGTGCAAGAACCGCTGCCTAAGGAGGTGCTCGCATGAGCGAGTTAGAACGACAACCGACGACCTCTGTGCCCGTAATGAGCGCGGATGGCCATATCGGTTTTGAAGGTACCGACGCACCCGCAAAAATCGTCGTAGTTTCATTGCTGATTGTTGCGGCTCTGGCAACCGCGGGTTTTGTCCTTATGTTCGGCTTCGATAAGATGCTGGAAGCGGAAAATCCCAAGAGCGCACTGTTGAGCCCGCTGGCACCCGAACGTGTGGTGCCGCCTGCGCCGCAGTTGGAACAACTGCCTTGGTTGGACTTGCCGCAAATGCGCGCTCACGAAGACTCGGTGCTGGGCATGTCGGGTAAAGACGATAAAGGCCGCAATCACATTCCGATTGATAAAGCGATGGATCTGGTGCCAAGCCGGCTGACATTCGCCCAGAACGCGCCTGCAGGCATTACTACGCCGGGCGGACAAGGCGCTACATTCTCACATGGCTTGGCGGATATGCCTCCGGCTTACCAGCATTCTCAGGTTGCAATACAAGGAGAAATTCAGAAAAATGCGAAATAGCGGTTGGTTGAGTTTCGCTTTGATCGCCCAGTTTACCCTCGGCCTCGCGAGCGCGCAATTTCCGCGTCCGCGGCTCGCCGAAGGCGTGGGTATCGATCAAAAGCTGAACTCCCAGATTCCGCTCGATCTGCAGTTCCGGGATGAACACGGAACGCTTTTGCCGCTGCGCACTTACTTTGGCGAAAAACCTGTCGTGATCGACATGGTGTACTTCACCTGCACGAGTCTGTGCCCGATGAGCATTAAGGAAACAGCGACAAGCCTTTCGCGTCTGCCGCTCAATGCCGGGTCCGATTACAACGTCCTGATCGTGAGTTTCAATCCGCAAGATACTCCCGAGATTGCTACGGCCAAAAAAGCTGAATTCGCCGAGTATTTCAAGAAATCAGGCTACGGGGAAGGTTTCCATTTTTTGACGGGCGATCAAGCCAGCATCAAAAAGTTTGCCGATTCGATTGGCTGGCGCTATCGCTGGGATGAACCGACCAAACAATTCGTACACGCAGGCGGCATTATGGTGGCGACGCCCGACGGAAGGCTCTCTCGCTATTTCTACGGAATCGCCTTTGCCCCGCAAGACGTGCGCATGGCGTTGGTGGAAGCCTCCAAGTTTAAGATCGGCTCGCCGGTTGACTACATCACGCTGTTTTGCTTTCACTACGACCCAACGACCGGCAAATACACTCTCGCGATCACAAATTTGTTGAAAGTCGCCGGCAGTTTGACCGTGCTGCTGCTGGCAGGATTCATTATCATGTCCACCCGGAAAGACAAGAACCGAAATAAATCAAAGAACTGGAAAGAGGCCCCGCATGTGGGCTAACTTTCCGCCAGTAGCTGACTTTTTCTTCGCTTCCGAAATAGCCTCTAAGCAGGGGCATGCGGTTGATGCGCTGTTCTGGTATATCAGCATCGTCTCCATCATCATGACGATCCTGATCTTTCTGGGCGTTGGATTTTTCGGCATCTATTACCGCCAGAAACCGGGTGTGACTGCCACCCAGGTGCATGGTTCCACCGTCTTAGAAATCACGTGGAGCATTATTCCATTCCTATTTATGCTGGTGATGTTCGGTTGGGGCGCCAAGGTTTACTACGCAGCCCAGACACCGCCGAAAGACGCGATGGAAATTTTCGTCACTGGCAAACAATGGATGTGGAAAGTGCAATATCCGAACGGCTTTCGCGAAATCGATGCGTTGCACGTACCGGTCGGGCAGCCTGTAAAGCTGACGATGACATCCGAAGATGTAATTCATAGCTTCTCGATGCCGGCGATGCGAGTGCGGCACGACGTCTTCCCAGGCACCTATGACACCTTGTGGTTCACGGCCGAAAAGCCCGGAACCTATCATCTGTTTTGCACTGAATATTGCGGGAATCAGCACTCAAAAATGATCGGCTGGGTAACCGCGATGGAGCCTGCCGATTGGGAGAAATGGTCGAGCGGCGGTGGTAGCACCGGAACACTGGCCGAGCAAGGCCAGCAATTGTTCACTCAAAACGGCTGTTCTACCTGCCATCTGCTGGATCAGCAGGGCCGCTGCCCCAATCTGCGTGGCCTGTATAACAAACCTGTGCAACTCAATGACGGCCGGACAGTGATTGCCGACGATGCCTATCTTCGCGAATCGATTCTAGAGCCCAACGCCAAAATCGTCAACGGCTACGATGCCAATGTGATGCCCAACTTCCAGGGCCAGATAACGGAAGAACAGGTGATTCAATTGATTGCATATATCAAGACATTAAGTGCGGGTGCAGCCACACCGGCGGCTACGGGTCCCGCGCCCAAACCCAAGCCAGTATCACCGACGCGTACCCAAGGAGCCTCGAATGGCAACACTAGTAACTAATCCTGAAGCTGCGGACCAAGACCCTTACGGCGTAGACCAAGTCAACTACCTGAATGTGGAGCACGGGTGGAAGAGTTGGCTGTTCACGGTCGACCATAAGCGCATCGCGATGCTCTATCTGTTCTCCATCACGTTGATGTTCTTTATCGGTGGCTCGTTCGCACTTTTAGTGCGCCTGCACTTGACCGTTCCTAACGGTTTGTTCTCTCCGGAAGAGTACAACCGCTTGTTCACCATGCATGGCATCGTGATGATCTTTTTCTTTCTCATCCCATCAATACCGGCAACGCTGGGCAACTTCCTATTGCCGCCGATGATCGGCGCTAAAGATCTGGCTTTCCCGCGAATTAACTTACTGAGTTGGTACGTCTACATGGTGGGAGTTGTGCTGGCAGTTTTCGCGGTGGCGCGCGGCGGCGTCGATACCGGCTGGACCTTCTACGCTCCCTACAGCACTACCTATTCGAACTCTTATGTTCTTGCGGCTGCCATGGGCGGTTTCGTCGCCGGCTTTTCATCCATTCTCACCGGTTTGAATTTCATTGTCACAGTACACAAGATGCGCGCTCCTGGGATGAGTTGGCGCCGTCTTCCGCTGTTCGTTTGGGCTCACTATGCTACGGGCTTGATCCAGATTCTGGGCACGCCGGTGGTTGCTATTGCCCTGGTATTGATCATGCTCGAGCGAGTAATGCACGTGGGCATCTTCGATCCCGAACATCGGCGGCGACCCGATTCTGTTCCAGCACATATTCTGGTTCTATTCACACCCCGCCGTGTACATCATGATTTTGCCGGGCATGGGTGTCATAAGCGAAGTGGTTTCGTGTTTTTCGCGGAAGCGCGTTTTCGGCTATGAATTCATCGCCGCCTCTTCCATGGGCATCGCCATCCTGGGCTTCCTGGTATGGGGACACCACATGTTTATCACCGGCGAGAGCATGTACACCGGTATCGTTTTCTCGTTCCTAACGTTCTTTGTGGCCGTTCCCTCTGCCGTGAAAGTTTTTAACTGGACCGCGACGATGTACAAGGGCTCGGTTACTTTTGAGAGTCCGATGCTGTATGCCTTCGCATTCATCGGCTTGTTCACAATCGGCGGCCTTACCGGTTTGCATCTGTCCACCTTGGCCACCAATGTGGCGCTGCACGGGACGTATTTTGTGGTGGCGCACTTCCATTTCGTCATGGTGGGCGGCATGGTGGTTGCCTTTATGTCTGGTTTGCATTTCTGGTGGCCCAAGATGACTGGACGCATGTATAGCGAGCCCTGGGCGAAGTTTGCAGCCCTGTTGGTATTCGTTGGGTTCAATCTGACATTCCTGCCGCAGTTCGTGCTTGGCTATCTGGGGATGCCGCGCCGCTACGCTGCGTATCCGGCTGAATGGCAGAGCTTGAATGTGCTTTCTTCGGCGGGTGCAACCGTGCTTGGCGTTGCATTTGTGATTCCGATGATTTATCTCACCTACGCTTGGTTCTATGGCCCGAAGGTGGGGCGCAGTCCCTGGGGCGCGCGCGGGTTGGAATGGCAGATTCAATCGCCGCCAATTACGTTGAATTTTGAAAAGACGCCCATAGTTACGCAAGACGTCTACAA
Organism: Bryobacterales bacterium; assembly: GCA_963696305.1. Classification (GTDB taxonomy): domain Bacteria; phylum Acidobacteriota; class Terriglobia; order Bryobacterales; family Bryobacteraceae; genus Bog-105. The sequence goes on from CAVOJX010000021.1 coordinate 12,697, forward strand.
CTATGGTGAACCGGAGGTCCTGGACGTTGGCCGATAGTATCGTAGTTCATCCGCAAGACGCGGAGCACAACCCCCACCTTAAGCATCACTTTGCTAACACCGACCAGCAAATGGATGCTGCGACGCTGGGCATGTGGACGTTCCTGATCACCGAAGTACTTTTCTTCGGTGGCATGTTCACGGCTTACGTTATTTACCGCAGCATCTATCATGACGCTTTCGCCGCCACCAGCCAGGTGATGAACGTCCCGCTGGGCGGATTAAACACCGGAGTTCTGATTTGCAGTAGCTTGAGTATGGCCTTGGCGGTCCGCGCTGCTCAGATAGGCAGCCGTAGAGGTCAGATCTGGGGCCTGATTTGCACCATGTTCTTCGGTCTTGTGTTCTTGGGAGTCAAGGCGTACGAGTATCACGAAAAATACATTGAGCACTTAGTTCCAGGTCCGCATTTCGCTTTTCCGGAAGCGCCGCAATTTGTGCACAACGCACAGATTCTATTTTTCCTGTATTTCGCGATGACCGGTATGCACGCCCTCCACATGATTATTGGCGTGGGTTTACTGACATATTTGCTGGTCCAGGCCAGTCGTGACAAATTCGGCCCGGCTTGGTACACGCCCGTTGAAATGATCGGCCTATACTGGCACTTCGTAGACGTAGTTTGGATTTTCCTGTTCCCGCTTCTCTATTTGATTGGACATACTCGATGAGCGATACCTCCCATACCACCGGTCACGCCGCAGCGGCGGGCCACCACAATATTCCCAAAGTGGGCACTTTGGTCGCCGTTTGGGCGGCGCTGATCGTCTTGACGTTCAGTACCACGGCCGCTTCTTATTTGGAACTGGGCGAATGGAATATCGTGCTGGCGATGGCCATCGCGCTGACCAAGGCCAGCTTAGTGGCTTGGGTCTTCATGGGCGTTCGATACAGCACTTCCCTGACCCGTCTGTTCTGCATTGCAGGGCTGGTGTTTTTGATTATCATGATGACAATCACTTCCAGCGATTACATTTCTCGCAGCTGGCAGTATCAACCTCAACCGTGGTCGTCAGCCCCTTCAGGCGGCGAAAGCAAGTAGCCGGCACGCTACCATTTGTTGGATCTTCCTGGCGGATCACCCTTCCACTCCGGTGTGAAGAACGTAACCTTGAAACCTATGCCGATGCTGCTTGCCGCCTTGAGGAGGTAAAACGGAGTTCTCATGCATAACCCCTTCAACTGCAGTTTGCCCACGGGCATGAGCGCTTTAGTGGTTTGAAATCCAATGACTCCGTCATCGTCAATCCTCGCGAGACGTTGATAGTCCTTAACCCGGTCGCCCATTCGATCCTCCTATCCAAACAACTAGGCTGTGATGACTTAAGCGTTCGTTACACATTTTCTGTTACGAGATCGGGCGGAAGCACTTGACGGCAGTGTGGATCGCCTTATGCCAGCATGAATTCAAGCTACGAGAGTTTTTGCCGATAACTTAAAGTGTCTCTAGATCTCGAAGAAGTTATCAGCGACAGCGATGTGTCGCACATCCTGGCTTCAGCACCCAGACAATCCAAGCGCTTTTCGCCGCCTGAAATAAACCGGCTTGAAGATTCCGGACTGCCGGAAAGCCTGGTTGAACAGCTTATCTTGAAATACCTGTATTTCAAGGGTGACATGATGGGCAACGATATTGCTCACTGCATGGGCTTTCGCTACAGCATTATTGAACAACTCATTGAGACATTTAAGGTTCAACAACTGGTCCAAGTAAAGGGGTCGCGCGGACTGGGTCCAGTTTCAGCCAACTACGCCTTAACGGAAACGGGGCGTAGGGTGACGCGCGATTACCTGGAAACGAACCAATATGTTGGACCGGCGCCCGTGCCGCTGGAACAGTACAAGAAGGCCATCGCGGAGCAAAAGCTGCCCAACCACTGGCTGTCATTTGAACGCTTGGCGGAGGCCTATGCGGGATTAGTGATCAGCGAGCAGGTATTAAATCAGATTGGTCCCGCAGTGAGTTCCGGAAAATCGTTCTTGATTTACGGCCAACCAGGAAACGGAAAAACCTATCTGGCGGAGGCGCTTTCCAACATCTCTACATCGCCTATTTGGGTACCTTACGCATTGGAATATCAAGGCCAGATCATTCAACTTTACGACGCAACGTATCACCGCCCTTACGTGGCGGAAGGTGGCGGGCCCGCGGGCCTATTCACTGTTGCGGATGGACGTTGGGCAAGATGTAAGCGGCCATTCATCGCTTCCGGTGGCGAATTGACACTCAGCATGCTAGATCTAACCTTCAATTCGGTATCGAAGGTCTATGACGCACCGTTGCATTTGAAGGCCAACAACGGCATCTATCTGATTGACGACTTTGGACGCCAGCGCGCGACGCCAGCCGAAATTTTAAATCGTTGGATTATTCCAATGGAACGTCACATCGACTATTTGGCATTCACGCATGGCGGCAAGATGACGGTGCCGTTTGAAGCGTTTCTGGTGTTTTCCACCAACTTGAACCCGGATCAACTGGGCGATGAAGCATTCCTGCGCCGCATTCAATACAAGATGTTGCTGAAGAATCCAGAGGAGAGCGAATTTCGGGCGATTTTCCTCCAGCAATGCGAAAAAACCGGCTTGCCGGTGGATGACGAAGTGCTGGATAAATTCATTCTGAAATACTACACGCGCACGGGTCGCCAATTTCGGCGCTGCCATCCACGCGACTTGCTCTCGCTCGTCAGCGATTACATAGCGTTTAAGCGTATGCCGAAGGAACTCAACGACGATCTGCTCGACTACGCATTTGAATGCTGCTTCATGGCGGACGCTTCGTTACTGGAACAGTAAAACCTAGTATGTAGTACGCTACAACCAGGAGTGATCTGGTTGTGCTTGAACTGCGACAAGTTTCGAAATCGTTTCGTGGAGTTGTAGCGGTTGACAGGGTGAGTTTCGTGGCATGTCCCGGAGAAGTGACCGGCTATTTAGGTCCAAATGGTACCGGGAAATCCACCACGATGAAGATGATCACGGGGCTGATTGAGGTGGGCTCCGGTGTCATTCTTTTTAACGGCCAGTCCGTGTTTGACGATTGGACGGCGTTCAAGAAGCGCATGGGATATGTTCCAGAGGAACCGCATCTTTACGCGCACCTGAGCGCGCTGGAATATCTTTCCATGGTGGCGCAGTTGCGTAAGCTTCCCCAAAAGACAACGGCTGACCGGATTGACGGTTTGCTGCAACTATTGTCCTTACACGGGGACCGGCATGCTCCGATTTCCGCGTATTCCAAAGGTATGCGACAGAAGGTTCTGCTTGCGGCGGCCTTATTGCACAATCCAGATTTATTCTTGCTGGATGAACCATTTTCAGGGCTGGATGTGGGAACTTCGCTGGTGTTGCGCAGCTTAATACAGGAGTTGGCGGCGCGCGGCAAAGTGGTTCTATTCAGTTCACACGAACTGGAAACAGTGGAGCGGGTATGTTCGCACGTGGTTATTTTGAGCCGGGGCAAGGTGGCGGCGGACGATTCGATTGCGCATTTGCGGGAAATGATGTCGCTACCAACGCTGGAGCGGATTTTCGAAGAACTGGCAGTAGAACAAGACACGCAAGCAATATCTTGCGAAATTGCTGATTTGATCTGCGCTTAGGCCTCGCGTATGACGCCGTTCGTCGTTTTGTATCGCGAATTCCTGAGGCGTTTGTTCGACGTTGAAATGTTGTCGGTACACGCAAGGGGAGATGCCAGCGGATTGCTAAGCCAAGTGGCCACGATTTTGATTTGCGTCAGCATCTTAATGGTGTTCCCGGCATTTGCCTTCGACGGGAACATGTCTGGCCCCGCTTTTATATTTGGCGCTTGGAGTTTCCAGCACTTTCTGATTGCCACCACGATGGTGATTGTCGGTCTGTTTGCCACCCTCAATTGGAATGCTATGTTTCCTGAAAAACGGGACTTGCAAGTTCTTTTGCCGTTGCCTGTGCCCTTGAAAACAATTTTTCTTGCCAAGGTAGCCGCGGTGGGAACCGGACTAGCAGTCGCAGTGCTTGTGCTGCATTGCATTGCCGGATTGATTTGGCCGTTTGCGTTCAACAAGACCATGGCGGCACTGAGAATTCCCACGTTTAGTTTGGAGCGCCGCAATGCCGCCGTTGGGTGTCGACGATTTGAGAGCCGTATTGGATAAGGATCTTCAACCGTTGCCCAACGGCGGAGGGATGGTAATTGGCGTTTATAGGCACGGTTCGCGGCGTGTGATGACTTGGGGAATAGCGAAGGAGGATTCGCTGTTTGAGATTGGATCGATTACCAAGACGTTCACTGGTTTGTTGTTGGCGCAGATGGCGTTGGAAAGAAAGGTGACGCTAGACGAGCCGGTACGATTGCTGCTTCCGGAGAACACAGTGAAGAAGCCGAGGACCGGCGATGAAATTACATTAGTGGATTTGGCAACGCACCGCTCCGGTTTGCCTGGTATGCCGGACAACTTGCGAGGCAGCGATACGACGCAGAAGTTCGTGGATTATCGTCCTGCCGATTTATACAACTATCTGGCAAACCATGGCGTGCGCAAGCCCGATGAGGTGGAGTTTGCTTACAGCAACTTGGGTTTCAGCGTGTTGGGCGAGGCGCTGGCTAATAGTGCAGGTGTGCGGTATGAAGAATTGTTGCGGCAAAGAATCATAGAACCCTTGGGGCTGCACGATACATCGGTCAGCCTTTCGCCAGAATTACAAATGCGGTTGATTCAAGGGCATGATGACAAAGGAAAACCCGTTCCGGCATGGGATCTAGACGGATTCGCAGCGGCAGGCGGAATTCGGTCAACCGCGGGTGACATGCTGACATATTTGGAGGCGCAACTGCACCAGGGCGGCGCCATTGCGGAATCGCACAAGCTGCAGGCAGATGCGGCAAACGGGACACGAGTTGCGCTGGGCTGGTTTTATGCGCCCGGCAGCGGAACGTATTTGCATGATGGCGGCACGTTGGGCTATTCGAGTTACGTATTTTTCAATCCGGCGGGCAACTATGCGGGCGCGGTGTTGTTGAATAACGGGCCGAGCATTACCAGTTCGGCAGATTTGATTGGCGCGCATTTGCATACTGTAGCGTTCTGGCGCTACAAGGTTTGGCGGCACAGCTTCCAAGACGTCATTTCGTAACAGTTTCGGCGTGGCTGCAAATGGGAATGTTTTGCCTAATGCTGGTTGTGTATTTCCTGCAGCCCGGTTTTTGCGACCCCGGAACCTTTGACGCAAGCGCAAGGGAGCGGATGGCTGGCGTGGTCGCCATCGTATTGGGTTTTAGGGTTGTATCAACAGCTGATGGGATCAGGAGCGCTGGCTGTATTGGCACATCGGGCGTGGGTAGCGATGGGCGTTGTTACTTTGGCAACGGCGGCGGCTTACGGGCTGACATACTTTCGCACGCTGCGCATGATTGTGGAAGAGCCGGATATCCAACCACGGGCTGGACGCGCGTTGTGGATGCCTACATTTGGGACGCCAACGGTAAATGCGGTGGTGCGGTTCAGTGTCTGGTCGTTATTTCGCAGCCGGCAACATCGATTGATTTCGGCGTTCTATGCGGGATTGGCATTTGCCGTTTTGACTATAGTGATGAAGCAGCCGGACGCAACGGTTACCAATCCATGGCGCGAGGTTAGCGTGGGAGCATTGGTGACTAGCTACATGCTGATGGTTTTGATGGTGGCCGGATTGCGCATCACCTTTTCCCTACCCTTGAATCTTCCCGCGAATTGGATTTTTCGCGCGATGCCAATAGAAGGTGGAGCTACGTGGACGGTGGCGTATCGACGGGCGCTTTGGGTATTAGCGGCGGGACCTATTTGGTTGATGGTCGCAGTGCTGGTGGCCTGGATGTGGCCGTGGAGAGCGGCATGGGGGCACTTGGCGATCTTTGGGATGCTTGCGGCTTGCGCTGTGGAAGTGTGTTTGTTGGGTAACAGGAAAATACCTTTTGCTTGTTCGTGGTTGCCAGGGAAGACGAATTTGCACATTACATCCTTAATGTGTTCGGCCATGGTCTTCATCGTTTTTATTGGCGCGGCTAAAGCGGAATTGGGCATTTTGAAGAGCAGAGCCGAAATTGGTTTGACGGTGATGACGCTGGCAGTTGTGGCGGGAGGTTTGTATTGGCGGAACTGGCGCGCAGCGCTGAAGGATGCAGCGCCGTTGCGATTTGAGGAAGAGCCGGCGTGGCAGTTGATTTCGTTGAATTTGCCGAGCGACGGCGGGGCATGATTCGCTAGGTCATGTGGTTAAGCTGAAGCATGAATGAGGTGCGTACGATTGGATTAGTGGGCGGGCTGGGCGTTGGTGCGGCGGTGCATTATTACCGATACCTGGCGGATGCGGCCAAACTGCGTGGCTGCGATTTAAAGCTGGTAATGGCGCATGCGGAATCGACGCGCGCGGTACGGTTTGTCGAGAACAACGACAAGGCCGGGCTGGCGGCGTATCTGGTTAGTTTTATTCAGCAGTTGAAAGAGGCCGGGGCTGATTTTGCCGTAATACCGGCGGTAACGCCGCATTATTGTATTGACCACTTAGAAGAAATATCACCACTGCCCATAGTTGGAATTTTTGAGCCGTTGGTGGAGTATTTAGCAAGTGCGTCTGTTAAGAAGGCGGCGATATTTGGTACACGTTTTGTGATGAACTCCAATTTCTTTGATAAGTTGCCAGGAGTGGAATTTGTGCGCGGGACGCCGGAAGAGACAGAGCGAGTGCATAGCATTTATATGGAAGTTGCGACAACCGGCAAGACTCGGCCAGGACAGGCGGAGGAACTGACGGATTTGGCGCAGCGACTGATGAACCGGGACGGTGCCGAGACGATCATTTTTGGCGGGACAGATTTGATTTTGTTGTTTGGCGACGGACAGGCGCGGTTTCCCAATGTCGATTGTGCGGCGCTGCATCTGAAGAGAATTGAGACGAGAGCGTTTGAGGGCGGTAATTAACTAATGAAACTTGGCTTTGGGCTTTACCGGCACATGCTGAATGAATCGGATTTGGCATTTGCCAAACAGTTGGGCGCGACACATGTAGTTGTGCATTTAGTGGATTACTTCAAGGGGGGAGGCAACGCAAATCCGCGGCATGATCAGCCTACAGGAGAATTGGCCGGTTGGGGGTTAGCGGGAGATCCAGAGCAGTTGTGGAGCCTGGACGATCTTTTGCGCATCAAGAAACAGATTGAAGACGCTGGTTTGATTTGGGAAGCAATTGAGAATTTTGATCCGGCGCATTGGTACGACGTGCTGCTGGATGGACCGCGCAAGCAGGAGCAGTTGGAAGGCGTGAAGACGATGATTCGGAATGTGGGCGAGGCGGGGATTCCGATTATTGGTTACAACTTCAGCATTGCAGGCGTGGCGGGACGCATAACAGGACCCTTTGCACGGGGTGGTGCGGTTAGCGTGGGAGTGAAAGAGCATTTGGACGCGCCGATTCCGAATGGCATGGTTTGGAATATGACTTACGATCCGAATGCCAAGCCAGGCTTTGTGCCTTCGGCTACGCATGAACAGCTTTGGCAGCGGGTTGGCGATTTCCTGGAAGCTTGCTTACCCACGGCGGAGAAAGCTGGTGTGAGATTGGCTGCGCATCCGGATGATCCGCCGATGCCGACGATGCGCGCGCAGCCACGCTTGGTGTACCAGCCGGCCCTTTATCAAAAGCTGATTGACATGAATCGTAGTCCTTCGAACCAGTTGGAGTTTTGTGTAGGGACGATTGCCGAGATGCGCGATGGCGACGTGTATGAGGCGGTGGATCAATACAGCCAGCAGGGGCGGATTGCCTATGTTCACTTGCGCAACGTGCATGGCAAGGTGCCAAACTATCGGGAGACGCACATTGACGATGGGGATGTGGACGTGTTACGCGTGTTGAAAATTCTAAAAAACAACAATTTCAGTGGCGTTGTAATTCCAGATCATGCTCCACAGTTAACTTGCAATGCGCCGTGGCATGCGGGGATGGCGTTTGCCATGGGATATCTGCGCGCGGGATTGAAAGCGTTAGAAGCGGAGGCATAAGCTTGTGAGTCTTTGGAAGAACGACGAGGAGTTATTCGCCGTAGCTAGGAGGGAGTTGTACAGTTCTGTTGTTGGCGACGTTATGGACAAGCTGAACCTGCTGCACCAGTTTTTGCCGCCGGCGATTAAGCCGCTGCGCGCAGACATGGTGGTGATTGGCCGCGCGATGCCGGTTTTGTCGGCGGATGTTTTTCGCGAAAGAATTACAGGCAGTGCGAATAGCTTGATGGATAAACCGTTTGGGTTGATGTTGGAGGCCTTGGACGATCTAAAGCCGGGTGAGATCTATCTGAATACCGGTTCTTCTCCGCGCAATGCGCTGTGGGGAGAAATGATGAGCACGCGCGCCACAAAGCTAGGCGCCACGGGTGCGGTGCTGAACGGATATAGCCGAGATACGCGCGCAGTATTGGCGCTCAATTTTCCAACGTTTTCGTGGGGGAGCTATGGGCAGGATGCCGGGCCGCGATGCAAGGTTGTGGATTTTCGAATTCCTATTGAAATAGGCGGCGTGTTGATTCAACCTGGAGATTTGTTGTTTGGGGACATTGATGGAGTTTGCGCGATACCTAAAGATGCAGAAGAGGAAGTGTTTAATAAGGCGATTGAAAAGGCTCGCGGCGAGAAGCTAGTGAAGAAAGCGCTGGAGAATGGTAGCAGCGCGGTGGATGCCTTTGCCAATTTCGGGATCATGTAGCGGCGTTGAAATAAAAAATGCCGCTTCAGCCCCAGTCAGGTAGGGCCGAAGCGGCTGAGGGATAAAATCAAAAAAACTTAACGACCGTGATGTCCGCCGGAAGTATGACCACCACCGCCGGAGTGCCCGCCGCCACCGCTCACCTTACCGCCGCCTCCGCCACTGCTGGTATGACCACCACCGCTCGTGTTGCGCGGAGCGCTATAGCTTTGGCGCGGAGCACTATAATTCTGCCGTGGCGCACTGTAGCTTTGACGGGGCGCGGAGTAGTTGTAGCGCGGAGCTGAGTAGTTAGAACGCGGCTGCTGCGAATACGAAGGTGCCGACATGCGAGGCGCTGGCGAAGCTTGATAGCTGCGGTTTGCACCACCAAGAGGCGCACCGAAAGAGTGCCAGCCGCTGCTTTCTCCGCCTTGGAAGTTCGAGCGCGGCGCTGCAGAAGGCGTGCCGAAATTATGCCAGCCTCCGCCGGACTGCGTTGAGGCGCGAGGAGCGGCGTTGCGTACGCTGCCGCTGTTAAAAAAGCTACGTGACTGAACGGATGAGAATCGCGTGTTCGGAGTAACAGCACGGCTACCGAAGTTCATAGCAGCGCGAGTATTGCTAATGGGCAGCCGTCCATTGATGGCCGTTGCAGACATGATTTGACCGCGCGAGGCAACGCCGAAACGCTGGTGGACGCCACCGAAGTTGTTGTAACCTGCGGTGAGCACGCCGCCCCGGAAGGCTGCATTACGATAGCCGCCTAGACCGAAGCCGCTGTGGAAGCCAAAGCCTCCGCCGAAGCCCCACCAGGGGTGAAACAATTCAAAGGGAGCCAGTGCAACCCAAGCCAATGCGTTGAGGCCGGCTCCGAAGAAGCTAACCAGAGCGGGGCTGTAGTAAGCGCCATAAAGGTGCGCACCGGGCCACCAGCACCAGCCGTAACCGGTGTTGTAGAACCAACGGCCATAGTGATAGGGAGCCCAGCCCCAAGGTGCCGAGTCAACCCAGGTCCAACCGTAGTAATCAGAATAAGACCATTGGCCATCGCTGTAAGGAGACCAATCGGAGGAAACACCTTGCGGCTGCCAAACTTGACCGTAATTGGAAGACGGAACCCAGGAGCCATAGTGATCCAGATCGGATGCGCCCTGTACATCTGTATTGACGTATTGCGTGCTTTGCGAGGCGGCCAATTCCTGGTCGCGCGTGGCGCTCCAGTCATCAAATTGGTCATGGGGAAGAACGGCGATATCCTGCAGTTCAGGATTCGAAGCGTCCCCGCGCGCCATAACGCTGCGGCCGGCATTCAGCCGTTCAGAGCCGCTGGCGGCCATGATTTCCGCCTGGCCAGAGTGGACGCTCACTTGCGACGTACCGTTGTCAAAAACGGAGATGCGATATTCGCCCGGAGCAACCGCCCGCACGCCGATGCTGGGCGTATCGATTTCCACTTGCGTGGGAGAGTTCTGAAGAACTCGGAAAATAATAGTTCCCAGACCAAGTTGAATTTGCGCGCGATGATATTGCAGGTCGGCGAAGTTGACATCTGTGTTGGGCGCAAGGCGCACTACGGTGACCGCATCGAGTTCAACCTCAGCGCGGGAACCAGTGGACGTTTCTAAATGATCACGGGCGGACAACGGAGCGTTAATGATGGCGCTGGTGAATTGGCCGTTGTCTCCGCGGCGAACGTTCACATCACCTTGGGCGATGCTGACGCGCGCGACGCCATGCTGCAGATCTGCAGGATCAGGATTCATCTGCCCTTGCTGCTGCATGGGAACCGGTTGGCCTGCCATTTGCTGATTTTGCATGGGTTGGTTTTGCACGGGTGGGTACTGGCCCATTGGTGCGGGAGCAGGAGCGGCAGACCCATCCGGGTATTGGCTTTGCGGATAGCTGGGGCTCTGTTGCGGATACTGACTCTGCGGATATTGGCCTTCCGCCGTAGTTACTCCGCCAGCCTGCGCCCACTGCCCATAAAGTGAGGTAGTTAAAAAGGAAGCGCAGACGAAGATTGTGAATAAAGGCCACTTTGACATGACATCCCGGAAGTAACACGTTTGCGTCCAAACGCAAGTCATTGATTCCATTGATCTTGCGATGTGGTTAGCGGAGCCGCAGGTGGCTGAAAAGCACCATCTAAGGATGCAAACAGCCGCTCAGTCAAAGCAGGCTAAAGGTTTTTTCATCAATCAGTTAGGATCAGCTACGACCGAGAATGAACAAAGTAACGTCGTCCGTCCTCGCCGCGTTGTGGCGGAATGCAGCCAGGTCGTCGCGGCAGTTGGCCAGTAGAGTGGAAACGTTCCAGTCTTGATTTTGGCCGATCATGCTGCGGAGACGATCCGCGCCATACTCTGCCCCAGTCAAGTCAGTGGCCTCAGTAACACCGTCCGAATAGATGACCAAGCCATGACCAGGATTCAGAGCCAACTCCGTAAGGGTAAAATTCTCGCTGCCGAACAACCCGATCGGCAGGTCTGAAGTCTGGAGTGTATCTACGGTTCCGTCGCGTAGAAGCAATGGGAACGGATGGCCTGCATTACAAATCTCCACTCTTCCGTCGGGCCAGGCACGGCCAGCTACAAGGGTCGCGTACTGGTTTGGCAACGTGCTCTCGCGAAACACGCAACTTGCATGCTGGAGCATGCAAGGCAACGACAGACCCATCGGGATCAAGGTGCGAAACATGGCATGCAGATGCGTCATCAGCAGGGAAGCGGCAATTCCCTTCCCGGAGACATCGCCAACCATAAAATACAAACCATTGCTGCCACCGTCGATCACATCGCAATAATCGCCGCTCACCAGACCAGCGGGTTCGTAGTGATAGCAGATGCGCCAACCATAGCCATCAAGACTTCCCTTTGGTAACAAGCCGGTTTGAACGCGGTTGGCGAGTTCTAAATCCTGCTCCAGCGCTGACTTTTCACGGGAGCTGAGATGGTCTAAGCAGAAACGGACCAGCGGATCTGTAATAAGCCGATCACACTCAATCGAATCGTGGCAGGATTCACAGATCCCGAAGGTGCCATTATCAATTCGAGCTAATGCGGAATCCACTTCTTCCAAAAGCTGTTGGAAGCGGTTTGCACCGTTCGAATGTTGATGCGCGTGCCGCAGCTTATCCCGACGATCCAGCAATTGATCGCGCATATACCGATCCAGATTTGAAGTCATACCGTTGCCGCTTGAAAAAGCTATAGAAGGTATGATGCCGTATGCTTCGCGAAAGATCCATCCGGATCTTGCGGCGCGAATTCCGTCAAATGGGAAAAGCTAGATAGACTATAGTGCCGGTTGCACCATCGCTTTCGAGCCAGAGCTTGCCGTTATGAGCACGCATGATTTTGTCACAGATCGCCAAGCCAAGACCATTGCCTGGGAACTGTTTGCTGTGGAGCCGCTTGAAGGGCTGAATGACTTGGGAAATAAACTGCTGCTCGATCCCGACGCCATTGTCTTTGATGCGAACGACTTGTGCGATTTCACCGGCAATTTCCCTTTCCTCGGATGAAATTTCGATTTCAGGCACGTCGCGACGATAGATAAGGGAATTGGAAATAATCTGTTCAAAAAGCTGGGAAATTTGCGCTTCGTTAGCGGTGATTTCAGGGAGTTCGGAACGGCTGATGGTCGCTCCGGTTGCCTGCACCAGCGGCGAAAGTTTGAAAAGAACTTCTTGCAAGGGTGCGTCCAAATTCACATTGCGCAAAGCGGGCGCAGGATTCATGCGCGAATAGACGAGTAAACTTTGCAACAGCGTAGTCATTCGGACGACGCCGTCTTTGATAAAGGCAATTAGTTCCAGGCCGTGCGGGTCGCTCGCATACTGGCGTTCCAGCAACTGCGAATACGTGGTAATAGCACGGAGCGGTTCCTGCAAATCGTGACTGGCAGCGTACACGAAATGTTGCAACTCTTGATTGGAAGCACGCAAGGCTTCTTCCAGCTCAGCTACTCGGGCGAGTGCGTTTTGCAGCGGATCCGGCGAAGAGGATGTGCTGGCCATCTATTTCTATCATGCAGCATTCAATAGACCCAGACGTTCGAGAAGCGCGTTTGCATCGGGATCGCGTCCCATGAACTGGCGATATAGCTCGGCTGGATCAGAACTGTCGCCTTTCTCCAGGATATTGCGACGGTAATCGGCACCAGTGGCGGCATTGAAAATACCTTCGTGTCGGAAGCGCGAGAACGCATCGGCGTCGAGCACTTCCGCCCACTTGTAGGAGTAGTAGCCGGAGCCATAGGCAACAGGACTGGAGAACAGATGCGTAAAACTAGCAATCATGGCGTAGTAAGGTGGCAGTGGTGCGGCGGTGAAAACAGCCGAAATATTGCGCGCAAAGGCAATGACGTCATCATTCGATTCAGGATTGAATTCGCGATGGAGTTTCAGGTCTACCAGGGCGAAACCAAGTTGACGCATTTGTCCGTTAGCGCTGCGGAAAGTGCGGGCGCGATGCATTTTTTGAAATAGATCTTCTGGAATTTGCTCGCCGGTTTGATAATGGCGCGCGAACAGGTTTAGAGCATCGCGTTCCATGCACCAGTTTTCCATGATTTGCGAGGGCAGTTCGACGAAGTCCCAAGGAACGTTAGTGCCGGACAGGCCACGCACAGGGACGCGGCTTAGAACATGATGCAACAAGTGACCGAATTCATGGAAAATGGTTTCCACTTCGCGGTGGGTAAGCAGCGCGGGCGTATCACCGATGGGCGGCGTTAGGTTGCCACACATCAAGCCAATATGCGTGCGGCCCGCGTCAGGATTTCCGGTAACCAGCGAATCCATCCAGGCACCACCGCGTTTGTTTTCGCGTGGAAACCAATCCGTATAGAAGCCGCCGAGCAGCAATCCGCTTTGCGTGTCATTCACCCGGTAGTATTTGACGGCCTCATCCCAACCGGGAACGTTTTGTTCCTCGGTGACTTGGATACCTAAAACGCGACTGAAGATATCGAACATGCCCGCGACAACGCGACTCAATTCAAAATAGGGGCGCAGTTCCTCTTCATCGAAATCGTAGAGTTCTTTGCGCTGTTTTTCGGCCAGGTAAGAGACATCCCAAGGTTCGATGGCATCGTAGCCCAGTTTTTTTGCCATCTCTTGCAGGCTGGCATTCTCTTTTTCAAAGTATGGTTTGGTTTTCTCGCGCAGATCTTCCACGAAACTTTGAGCACGCTCGCCGGTGTGAGCCATGCGTTCGTCTAGAACAAGGTCTGCGAAATCCTTGTAGCCGAGCAACTGAGCTTTCTGGCGACGCAATTTGAGAATTTCCTTGATAAGGCTGCGATTATCCAGATCGCCGCGCGTGGCGCGGGTATTGCTGGCTTCCCACATATCGCGGCGGATTTCGCGATCGTCCAAGTAGGTGAGAACGGCGACGTAACTGGGACCTTGCAGAGTGAAACGCCAACCTTCTTTGCCTTTTGATTTAGCGCTTTCCTTGGCGGCAGCAAGTGCGGATTCAGGCAATCCGGCAAGTTGTGCCAAGTCGGTAACGATCAGTTCGTATGCATTGGTAGCATCGAGCACGTTTTGCGAATACTTGGTAGTGACCTTCGTCAGTTCGACGTCGAGTTCTTCGAGTTTGGCTTTGCCAGCAGCATCAAGGTCGGCTCCGGCACGCCTAAATCCGCTTATTGTTTTTTGCAGATTGCGCTGGTGAACCGGCGTCAGCGACTTGCCTTCACCGCTGTGATCAACCACTTTGATGGCGCTCCACAATTCTGCGTTCAAGGCAATGGAGGTGTAGAAAGAACTTACCGGTCCCTGAACAGAATTGAAGGCCGCGCGGAGTTCAGGCGTGGTGGCAACAGATTCAAGGTGACGCACTACCGACATGGCGAAATCCAGCGGTTCCGTCGCATGGTCAAGCGCCATGAGTACAGAAGTGTAATTTCGCGGATGGGCATTTGGAATTTCGGCGATGCACTTACGCATACGTTCCAAAAGTTCGTTGATACTCGGCTCGACAATTTCGGCTCTAACATCGCCGAAGCGGATGGGAAAGGTGGTGACCAGGAGCGGGTTGGATGAAGATTCGTTCGACATTTTAAGAAGATTGTTTTTTACCAGACGCGGCAGGCATGGACCGCATACATTTTCTGATTTTCACTGCAAGAGAATGCTTGACTGAATTCCGGCATGTTGGAAACGACGCCGTTCACGCGAAATCTGGCAGGCGAGTGCGGATCGGTTTGGGCCCGAACTCTGGCCTGTTCGGGACGTTCGTTATTACACCAGATCTGGCCGAAACCGATGAAGAACTGCTGGGCAGGCGTAAAACCGTCGACAGTCTCCGCCAGAGATACGCCTTTCTCTTTCAGTACGTCTAACAAGGCAGCGTAAGCCAGATGAATGCCGCCATTGTCCGCAGTGTTTTCACCAAGCGTCAAGCGCCCATTCAGTTCGATGCCGGGCACGGGACTGAAGCCCCCGTATTCATTCACAAAGCAATCGGCTAGTTTGTTGAATTTATCTTCGTCATCTTTGGTCCACCAATACTTTAGGTTGCCATCGGCGTCGAACTGGCGGCCTTCGTCATCGAAGCCGTGAGTCAATTCGTGCCCGATAACGGCACCAATGGCTCCGTAGTTGGCAGGATCTCCAGCCGACGTTGAGTAAAACGGAGCTTGCAAAATCCCAGCGGGGAAATTGATGTTATTCTCAGTCGGATCGTAATAGGCATTGATGGTGGGCGGCGTCATTCCCCACTCAGAACGATCAACCGGCTTGTTGATTTTATTTAAGTCGCGATGGGAATCAAACTCGTTGGTGCGCATCACGTTGCCAAAGTAGTCGGTGGCGATAATTTTGACGGACGAATAGTCGCGCCACTTGTCGGGATAGCCGATTTTATTGGTGACGGCCTTGAGCTTGATTTGCGCTTGGCGTTTCGTTTCTGGACTCATCCAGGAAATGGAATCGATATCTTTCGACATTTCGGCTTCTATTTCGTGTACTAGCTCAAGGGTGCGGGCTTTCCCTTCCGAACCGAACATTTTGTCAACGTACTTCTTTCCAAGCGCTTCCCCTAACTCGCCATCCACGATATCGACGCAACGTTTCCAACGTGGACGCATCTGGGGAGTGCCTTCCAGACTGTGTGAATAAAAATCAAAATTCTCTTGAACGAAAGCCTTCGAAAGAAAAGGCGCGGTGGCGTGAACGGTTTGCCAACTTAAATAGTCCTTCCATTCGGAGAGCGGGTAGGTGCTGAGGGCGGAATTGAGTCCCTTAATAAAGGCTGGCACATCAACGTTTAGCTTTTGGAATTGCGGCGCGCCTACCGCAGCGAAGAAGGCTGGAAAATCGAAGTTGGGACTCAATTGATTTAGTTCGCTGACCGGCAAGATGTGAACCATGTTCTTGGGATCGCGACGGGACGTAATGTCGAGCGAAACTTTGGCAAGCGCGGTCTCCAACTTCATTACGGTGTCGGCCTTTTGCTGCGCAGTCTTGGCGTCAAGGCCGATCAGTTGAAACATCTTGGCGATATGCGCAACGTATTTTCTTCTTGTTTCTTGGGAACGCTCGTCGGTTCGGAGATAAAAATCCCTCTCAGGAAGGCCCAGGCCACCCTGGTCAAGATCCGCAATGGTTTGGGTTGCATTCGTGGGATCGGCCGACGAGCCAAAAGTAAATAATACAGACGCTTGGCGACGATGGAGGCGAACCACTTCGGCCAGCAACTCAGCCGGATTTCGGATTTGGGAAATGCGTTCCAACTCAGGCCGAAGCGGTTGTGAGCCTAACTTCTCGAGCGTTGGCTCATCCATGCAAGATTGGTACAACCCGCCTATTTTTTGATCCGTGTCGGAGCGGTCTTGATGTGCTTCGGAATCCTCGAGAATGCCGCGCAAAATTCTTTGGTTGTTCTCGTTCATCACGCTGAAACGACCCCAACTGCTTTGGTCGGCCGGAATGGGATTGTTTTTCATCCATTCGCCGCACGCAAACTGATAAAAATCATCGCAGGGATTGACGGATCGATCAATGGCTGAAAGATCTAAGCCACTTTGAGATGTAGACTGAGCGGGAGACAGAGCGCCAAGGACGAAGAAAAGGGGAACTGTGGCGAATAAACACTTCATGAACGTTACACTTCAGTGTAAGTCCAAGCTTTCGTAGCAGCCCAGCAGATCTATCTGATGGGCGCTATCAACATGGTCGGCGTTTGACATTCGGTAACGGCGCCGCAGGGGCGAGGGTGGCCATCTTTAGTAACGCAGATTTCCACTTCATTCAAGAACCGGCCGCGACACACCAAGGCGATTTCGTTCGCGCTCATGCCCTGATTGGCCGTGACAATATCTTGCTTCAACTCGTCTGGAGAAACGGCGGTTTGGCGGCGTGGCTGCTGCAGTTCGGCGGGCGCATGAAAGTTGGTGAAGGCCGTGCGCATCAGACCGAAATACTGGTCAGCAGTGAGCCCGCTGCATGTTCCATGCGTGGTCCATTCGTGTTGGATCAAATAGGTTGTCGGCATGATGTCGAGAAGAGCATTCGGATTAGCTGGGCCCGGTTGTATGCCGCAGTTCTCGGGACCGCGTCCGCTATCCATCTGGGGCCAGAGACCATGCACGATGAGACCAAGGTGCTCGGCACACTCGGGACTATCGCGATGACTAAAGCAGAATTCGGGCGACCATGACAGGGAAAGCAGATAGTAGTCAAAGTTGCTGGCGGAAACCGGCGCAACACTTTGCGATGATGCAGCCGGTGAACTTGTAGTGACGGGAGCACTGCAGGAGGACAAGATGGAAGTCAATAGCAGCGCGAACGAGAGGGCAATTTTCTTCATGGGCCGTTCTCTAGCGTAGCTGACTACTGCAAGCGGACTGGTTGCGCAGTTGAATAATCGAGAGCGTTAAACAGAAACTTAAAGGTAGCGTGCGGTTGGCCACGGAACGTAATTTCCGGACCAAACAGAAACACCTTACCTTCGCCGACGTTTGCTTCCGCGACACCGGTTCCTCCGTCCAGCAGTTGTTGACCCCATGCCCAACCGCTTACCAAAGTCTTTGGTGAACTGAACCAACCCACTGGTGCGGCGCGCTTAGAAGAGTTTTCAGGCAATAGGCGGAAAACTGGAGAGTTATCGAAGAAGACATCCACCGAATCGGGCATTCCGAAGGCTAGAGGATTGTCGATATCGACATCCATTTTCAACAAAGAACCGGGAACATAAAATTTTTCTCGCGGCTGATTGATGTAGCTTTCAATGGGAACGCCGAGAGGTTTGGCCATGCGTGTGGCGCTACCGATGGTAATAATGCTGCCGCCTGCTTCAAGAAATTTATGCAGCGCGGGGATGGTTTTGTTTTCGGTGATAAGACCGAGCATGGGACGAAACTGCTCGGGAATGCGGTTGGCATCTGGCTGGCGCGACCGATATTCGCTGTCACCACCGCCGGAGCGGAAGGCTCCATCCGTGAAGACGAGGACATCGAACTGACTTTTCAGATTGCCTGCGTCGAGGGTTTGTGGATAGACAAGCTTGAAGGGAAATTCGTACTGTTCGAATAGCCACCGATCCCAACCGGAGGGCATCAAACCGCCGTATTGATCGTAGAGGCCGATTCGGAGGGGCTGCAACTTCAACGCATCGCCTGGGGGAACGGCAGTTAGAGCAACCGCATCGACTCCTAGCTTAGCGGCGGCTTCTTGCACCAGAGGTGTGGAAGCGGACGTGGCGGGAATCCATATGCTGCCGGTACCGAAATCGCGACCATTGATGAGCTGCGCTTTCTTCAACCAAAAAACATCGCAATTTGCTTTAAGCAAACGGTTCACTAGAATGAACGAATCGTTGATGCGGTGGCTGACCAAGTAACCGGCTGGATTAGCGACGCTGACCACTTTTTCAACCGGCGGGGGCAGTAGCCCATTCACTTTAGCGAATGGACCATCGAAGGGTTCTAGGATGCGGCTGAACTGAACACCCATTTGCAAAGCTAGAGTCCAGCCAGCGCTGTCATAGGGCGGAATGGGCGGACCACCAGGATACTGAAAGTCGTTGGGGTGATGTTGCGGCTCGAACATGTCAACGACATGCGGACGAAATGCTTGCGCCGTTTTTATGACATACGAGCCGGCAGGAAACTTTTGGACGCCCGCAGTGAATGGCTCAGTGGCTTGCAGAACAGTGATCCCGTTTTTGAGGAGCGTGTTGACAAACTTAGTCGCAGTCGCGAAATCGGCTTGATCCGATGGGATGATGTAGCCGCGCGGATCACGCTTGTCCGCTTCATGCAAAACCGTCTTGTAGAGGTCCTTACTGTCTGACTTCCCTTGTTGGGCCTTTAAGTCGTCAATGCGGTCGGGCGTGATGGTCCAATGATCTTCACTGCCGTTCTGAATGGAACGGTGCCCCATGATGTAGAGGTTGTAAAGCAACGTTTCACGGTTGCGCGACGCATAGTCGGCAACGGCGCGATTGTTGGTGATTTCGTAATCGATGGACTGACGGTAGTGCCATTCTTGTGGCGCAATAGGCAGAGGCCAATCGGAAGATGGCAATTGTTTGTCTGCAATCAGCGGGATTTTGATTGGGGTGGGACTGCCGATGATTTCCGTCAGAAGCCCAATCATGTTGTGGAAGTACGCTTCGGTGCGCAGGCCGCCGTTCCACCAAGTGGAATAATTTGAGCCGGAGCGTTGAACAGAACCGCCTTTGCCTTCTTCCACCAAGCGTTCATGCATGGCCGTGCCCACCGCTTCAACGCCTAGCGGGATAAGCGGATCCAAATTGTAATTGAATGGATCGCGAAACGGCGGCATAAAAATCACCGTTCCGGCCGGGCCAGTTTGGTGATGGTTGTACACAATTTGTGGAAACCATTCGATGAACATTTGGCGATTCATGTTGGTGCTTTCAGGCATGTTCGACATATAGAAATCGCGATTGTTGTCATGACCGATGTAGTGCTGGAAAAGAGTCGGCAGACCCTCCATGGATCGGCTTTTCGGATCCTTTTCGCGCATGTACCAATTCGCAACGAGTTCCTGGCCATCTGGGTTGGCAAGCACACAAAGAAAGATATCGTCGCGAAGGAAGCGAAGCGTTTCCGGGTCTGTTCGAGACGCCATTTGATACACCCACTCCATTTCCTGTTGCGAACCGACAGTCTCGGAAGCGTGAAGACCGCCGTCTATCCAGACAATGGCTTTGCCGTCTTCGGCCAGCGCGTGGGCTTGGTCGTCTGTCAGGTTTTCAGCATGCGCAAGTTGCTGCGAGACCTGCTTGTAATGATCCAGACGGCGCATGTTCTCGGGTGCGCTGACGATCATCATGTATTGGTGGCGCGATTCCGCAGTGGGACCGATATCGACAAGCTTTAGGCGATCGGATTCAGACGCTAACTGTTTCCAATAGGCTTCTAACTGCGTGTAACTCGCCATTTGGTAATCGTCGCCCAAATTGAAGCCGAGCGCTTCTTTCGGGGTGGTGATTTTCGGAGCCGCGGATTTTTTGTCGGGCTTAGCGGCGGCAACGCATAGGAGCGCGGCAGCTAGGAAGACCAGAGACTTAGTTATGGGGTGGCGGCGGAGGTCCACCGGGGCCACCAGGTGGCGGTCCAGGCCTGTTTTGTTCATCATGTTCCTTTTGGGCAGCAGCGGCAGCGGCCTCATCGGCGAACATGGGACGAGAGGGGGGATGACTATAGCCTTCGTGGCAGGTGAAGCAGCGCACTGCAGGATGTCCTTCGAAATTCTGGGAGTCGATATTCGTCACCATTTCCACCATCTTTCGCGCGGTCTTCTTCTCCTTCTTGTCGTCGGAGTCAAATTTGTGCTCTACGTGGCAGAAGGTACAGGGCTTACCCAGCGACCAGGAAAAATAACGCATCTGGCTGATGAATTCAGACGCAGGTAAGTCTTTCAGCGCATCCTCTTTCACATTTTTGAAGTGGACGCCAGCAGTTTCTTCGGGCTTACGGAGCGCATCACCATCGGCATCTGAGCCTTTGACAAGATGAATGCTTTGGTCGATCGGGTGGCCACCACTCGTACCCGCGATAGTAAGCGTCAGACTTTGCCCATCGGGCGACAGACTATAGATTCTTTTGAACTGATCTTTGGTGCCGGAAACCTCACCAACAACCGTGAAGGTATTCGCGCCGGCGGTACCGGTCAGGCGCGTGGGGATGCCGTCGTAAATTCGATCCAGCGGTTTCGCGTAATCGAACGCAATCAGCTTCAGCCTGTTTTCGCCATGTTCACCAACGATACCGGTAGTTTCAATGAATTCAGGAGCTTCTTCCTTGGTTCGGCGATTTACGACGTCACTCTTCTGTTCAATGATGACCAGATAACTTTTCGGTTGAGGTCCTGGACCGAATTTACTTTGGCTAAGATCGGCTTTCCAAACGCCAGATAAACTTGGCATTGCGGCAAATACGGCAGGTGCAAGAAGTACAGCTAGAACGATTTTGCGCATCGATGTTCGATGAGTATAGCATCGTCGGTTGAAGGGCTTGCGATGCCCGCAGTTAGTTTAGAAAATGTCCGGTCCGGACGGGACTGTACTTGGGGCGGCTGGTGGGATTTGAACCCACGACATCCAGAACCACAATCTGGCGCTACTACCGACTGAGCTACAGCCGCCGTACTTCATATCAGTTTAACATCGGGGGCGAATCCGTCAGATTAACTGAATCGGATCCACGTCAATCACCATGGCTGTTGCACGCCACTTTTCTTTTTCTGCGTGTGCGCGTATCTTTTGAATCGTCTCCCGCAGTAACGTTCGGCGAGCTGCTTTCAAAAAAACTTGGTATCGATATTCGTTTCGCACGCGCAAAACCGGCGCTTCGGCAGGCCCCATTACTCGAATGCCGGGGGGAGCAGGATTCAACAAGAAGCCTAATGCACTGGATAGCCGCAACGCCTCTTCCTGTCTTTCGTCTCGCACGACAATATTGGCGCAAGCGGCGAAGGGCGGATAGCGCAAGTACTTACGAAACTCCATTTCCTTGCGAAAGAAGCCTTCGTAATCCTGATCCGCCGCGAACCGAATGGCGTAATGATCCGGATTCAGGGTTTGAATCACTACATGCCCAGGCGTATTTCCGCGCCCTGCTCTACCGGCCGCTTGGGTCAACAATTGAAAACTGCGTTCGGCCGCACGATAATCGGGAAGGCTTAAGCCGATGTCGGCAAGCACCACACCTACCAGCGTGACGTTCGGGATATCGTGCCCTTTGGCGATCATCTGTGTGCCCACTAGAATGTCGATGTCGCCGTTGCGAAAGCTGGATAGGATGTTTTCAAAAGCTCCTTTGGCACTTGCGCTATCCCGGTCCAGTCGCGCGATGCGTGCAGTTGGCAGATGCTGGTGTAACTCGTCTTCTACCCGCTCGGAACCAGTGCCCAAAAACTGAATTTGATCGCTGCCGCATTTGGGACAGGCCACCGGAATCTTCTCGGCAAATCCGCACATATGACAGAGCATGCGCCGGTCGCGGCGGTGCAGGGTCATCACAACCGAACAGTTTTCACACAGCATGCGCTCGCCGCATTGCCGGCAAAGCATGAAGCTGGAAAAGCCGCGCCGGTTAAGCAGAAGCATGGTCTGCTCACCGTTGCTAAGGCGTGTCTGCATCTCTTCCAGCAGCACTCTTGAAAAGGTGGCCTGCCGCTTTGTTTCAAGAAACTCGGTGCGCATGTCTACAATCCGCACTTTGGGCATGGGGCGTTGAGCAATGCGTTCCGGCAGTTGCAGCATCATATAGCGACCTTGATCAGCGTTATAGCGCGTTTCAATGCTGGGAGTTGCCGATCCCAACACCACTACCGCCTTGGCATTGCGTGCACGAACGATAGCAACGTCGCGGCCGTGATACCGAGGCGTCTCCTGCTGCTTGTAACTGCCGTCGTGCTCTTCATCGATGATCACCAAACCCAAATTCTGAACCGGCGCAAAGACACCTGATCGAGTTCCCACCACAACGCGTGCTTGTCCATTGCGAATGCGACGCCACTGGTCGGCACGTTCCGTATCGCCAAACGCGGAATGCAAAATCGCAACTTGTTTTCCGAAGCGATGAAAGAACTGTCCGGCCACCGCAGGAGTAAGAGCGATTTCTGGCACCAGCATTAATGCGTTACGACCCATGCTGAGCGCGGCTTCGATAGCGCTTAGGTACACCTCCGTCTTGCCGGATCCAGTAACGCCTTGCAGCAGAAAGGCTTTGAATTCCGACTCGCGTAGTGCAATCTCAATTGCGTCAAATGCCGTTTGTTGGTGAGAATTGAGTTGAGGTACGGGACGCTCAAAGCCAGAAGGAACGGACAATCCTTCCAGCGACAGCACCAGCAATTCGTGTCGCGCCAGAGAACGCGCAGCCTCGCTCGCATTCTTTACCGATTTCGCGAGCAAAGCCAAATTGTGCTGCCCGGGGTGAAGCTCCAAATAGGCAATCAACTCGCGTTCGGCCTTCTTCAATTTCATGCCTTCGGCCGGACGAGCAAGAAATTCCGCCAATAGCTTTTCTGCAGATGCACGCAACGGATCGCGATCCGCTTCCCGGTCTTCGGCAACAACCCAACCGCGTTTTATAAGCGGTCGCACCAGTTTCTTCGCGTTTTCGATCTTAAGCGATTCAACCGTCCGTTCGCGCTCGGCTAAGGCTGCCAGAATTTGAAGACTGGCATCGCTGTCCGAACGGATAATCAGTTGCCGCGCTACATCTCGGCCTGCAGCGGTCAGACTGTACACAGTGCTGCGACGGGTTTCGCCACTCAGCGGAAGCATGCCCTTCAATACTTCGCCAATCGGCGCACAATAATATTCAGCTATCCAACGGGCCAGCTCAATTAATTCGAAGTCTAGAACTGGTTCTTCGTCGCGCAGACTCAAGACTTCGCGCGTCACGGATTCCGGCGCTGTATTGCTGGTTCGCAGAACCACCCCGGTCAGCTTGCGCGGGCCAAACGGAACCACAATACGACACCCCGGCTTAACTCGATGACGTAGCGTTAACGGCAGTTCATAGGTGAATAAGCGATCAACCGGAACTGGCAGCGCAACGTCGCAATACTGGAACTCTTCAGGCATCCATCTCGGCAATGCGCTGATAGACGTCTTTAAGTGCCGGATAAAGCGATTGGTAAAGGCCGTACCGCTTGTTGTAAAAATCAGCCGATGCAGGCTCAGGCTCTTTTACATTCACTTCCTTAACCGCAACATCGCAAACTTCGGCTGCAGATTTGTATTGGCCAGTACCAACCAACGCTAACAATGCAGCGCCATAGGCTGAACCTTCTTGAGTTTCCAGCGTCGCCACTCGAACGTTGAAAATATCGGCGAAGAGCTGATGCCAGAACGGGCTCTTTCCGCCACCGCCAGACAAGCGTACGAGTTCAGGCGCCGCACCCAACTGATTAATGATTTCCAAACCGTCTTTCTGGCTGTAACAAACACCTTCTAAAATCGAACGGACCAAATCAGCGCGCTGATGCTTCGCCGTTAATCCCACCCATGCCGCGCGCGCGTTGGCGTCTAGGTGCGGTGTGCGTTCGCCCATCAAATAGGGAAGCCAGAAAAGGCCCTGCGAACCCGCGGGTGAACGGGTCGCATCCGCGGTCAGTTCGTCATAATCGGCGTCAGGCGCGAAGCGATTGCGAAACCATTGCAGACTCAGGCCAGCGCCTTGAGTTACACCCATCACATGCCAAGCATTGGGCACGGCATGACAGAACGTATGCACACGTCCTGCATCATCATAAGCAGGCTTAGCTTGGTATGCAAACACAACGCCCGACGTGCCTATAGTGCAAGACATGGTTCCCGGCTTGGTAATACCGTTGCCAATCGCGCTGGCAGCCTGATCTCCAGCGCCCGCCACAACTGGGATACCCGCACGTAAACCAGTTGCCGCTGCGCCCGCGGCGCTCAGCTTTCCAGTAATTTCCGAAGATTCGTAAGACTGGGGCAAGATCGATTTGTCCAAACTAAGCCCATCCATAATGGCGTCAGACCACTTGCGGTTCACGACATCAAACATAGCTGTGCCACTGGCATCGGACACGTCCGTCGCGAACTCGCCCGTCAATTTAAAGCGCAGATAATCTTTAGGCAGCAGAACTTTTCGAACAGCCTCAAATTTCTGCGGTTCGTTGTCACGAACCCAAAGCAGCTTTGGCAGTGTGAAGCCCGTCAGCACCGGATTCGCAATCGCACGTAAAATCGCATCTTTGCCTAACTTCGCATTCACGAAATCAACCTGTTTTTGGCTGCGCTGGTCGCACCAGATCAAAGCCGGGCGAATAACCTTGTTCTGTGCGTTCAATAACACTAGACCATGCATTTGGCCCGTCAATCCGACGCCTGCGATGTCTCCCGCCTCAGCGCCGGCTTCATGCAAAACACCCGAAATCGCTGCTTGACCTGCGCGCCACCAATCATCCGGGTCTTGCTCGGCCCACAGCGGCTTTAGCATTTGCATCTCTTGATGCGCCGCGGTAAACGAATACTGCACACGCCCTTGCGCATCAACCAGCAGGGCGCGTGACCCTCCTGTACCGACATCCAGCCCTAACCAATACATAGACGCTACTTTATCGAACGGGACTCTTAAGCCTTCGCTTGGAATGGCAAATAGGCCGCGCCGAACAAACCTGCGTCCGCGCCAAGCAATGCTTTTTCCACACGAGGATGTGTCCGTTCATAGGTGAACGACCGGCGTCTCACTTCTGTGAACATAGACGGAGCGAAGAATTCCCAAGCGGGCAGCGGTCCCCCGCTCAAAACGTAAAGTGAGAAGTTAAATACGTTCATTAGACTGGCAAGAGCGATTCCCAGCGCCCGGCCCATAGCTTCAAACACCATCTGCGCGCGTTTGTTCCCGGCTTGTGCCAGTTCGAATATTCCCTCCGCTGTCTGTACATCGTTTTGAAAATGCATCATGCTTCCCATGGCAGAAATAGCGCTGGCGGACGCGTGCTTTTCTAAACACCCATAGTTACCGCAACCGCAAGGGTTACCTTCGGGAAATACGGTCATATGCCCGAATTCGCCAGCCATTCCTTGCGACCCATGCAAGACTTTTCCATCGATGATTATGCCGCCGCCAATACCTGTTCCCAACGTCAGCAAAATCATGTCTTTCACGTTTTGGCCCGCGCCCATCCACATTTCCCCTACTGCCGCGGCGTTGGCATCGTTCTCCAAAATGATCTGGGTCCGTAACGCTGTCTGCATTTCGTCTCGAATGGGAAAGTCTTGAAAGCCGGGCAAATTAGCCGAGCCGATGATTACCCCCGCCTGCATGTCGATATAACCTGGAACGCCAATACCCACTCCAGCCAGGTTTTCGCATCCCCACTCATCTTCTATTTTCTTGACCGTGGACACTATGTCGAACACTACGTGCTTCGGTCCTTTCTCATAAATCGCTGGTGTCGAAATGCGGCGCAATACCTTGCCGCTGGAATCAATTGCGGCAACACGCAAATTCGTACCGCCCAAATCCACGCCAATCGAGTACTTACTCATGCGGATGGATCATAACAAATCGGCGAGTCAAGTGAGACGTTGGCTATTCGCCGTCTTCTCGGTCAACCACAGAAGCGATGTCCAACCAGAACTGCGCGGCTAGTTGGATAACACGAAAGAAGCCATCCAGGTCCGATTCCTTATGCAGGTAGCAATTGGCAAACCGCTCGTATGCATCGCGCACATCCTTATCGGCATTCGATGTAGTCAGAACGGCCAGCGGGATCAAGCGCAAATCTTCGTCGGATTTGATCTGCTGCAGAAGCTCTTTTGAATCGTACTTGGGGAGATTGAAGTCCAGAAAAATTAGACTGGGGCGCGGCGCTTGATTGAACTTGCCTTCCCTGCGCAGGAAGCGCATAGCTTCTTCGCCATCTTGGGCAACGCTAATAGAAACAGGGGGGGTAAGCGTGCGCAGTGCCTCGCGCATTAAACGCACATCGGCAGGATTGTCCTCAACAATTAAAATTTCCCGCCGGTTACCCAAAAGACCATCGCTCCGCAAAAAAAGCGCTCCCTGTTTACAGCTTCAAGCGCGAACCCGTCGCGCACCTGCGAAAATATCAGACCAATGAGCAAGAAATATGTTTCAGCCATTTTTCTCACCTTCGCATCGCTAGCTTTCTCGGCTAACGAACAACCAACCACAATTGCTAACAAGACGGCTGGTCTTACGAAGCTGGATGGTTTTATTCCGCTTTATTGGGACGTACACGCCGGCAAGATGTATATGGAAATTTCGCGTTTTAATCAAGAATTTCTTTATTTGACTGCTCTATCGGCTGGCGTCGGCTCGAATGATCTAGGTTTAGATCGCGGCCGGATGGATGGCTCAAAGGTAGTTCAATTCGATCGAGTAGGCCCCCGCGTTTTGTTGATTGAGTCGAACTATAACTTCCGCGCCAGTTCTCCCAATCCATTGGAACAGCGTGCTGAACGTGATTCGTTCGCGCGATCCGCCTTGTGGGGGTTCGACATCGCTGCCGAAGAAAATGAGCGAGTGCTGGTAGATGCTACCGCATTCCTGATGCGCGACGCGGCAAATGTAGCTGGACAAATCACTCGCCAGCATCAAGGCAATTACCACATGGATGCATCGCGCTGCGCCTTTTATTTACCATTGACCAAAGCGTTTCCGAGGAATACCGAGGTTGAAACCACCATCACGCTTACGGGCGAAGCCACTGGCGCATACATTCCCGAAGTGACCCCGTCGCCCGAAGCAATCACGTTTCGCGAACACCAGGGTTTCGTAGCCCTGCCCGACCCTGGGTTTCATACCCGCAGGCAAGACCCGCGTTCCGGCTTTTTCTCCGTTGATTACATGGATTTCTCAACCCCTGTAGGCGAACCGCTCATTCAGCGTTTTGCCGCGCGTCATCGCCTCGAGAAAAAGGATCCCAGCGCGATCGTCAGCGATCCCGTAGATCCAATTGTTTACTACGTTGATTCTGGAGCTCCTGAAAAAGTGCAGCAAGCGCTCATCGAAGGCGCAAGTTGGTGGAACCAAGCCTTCGAAGCGGCTGGCTTTCGAAACGGTTTCCAAGTAAAACCAATGCCTGCGGACATGGACGCGATGGACGCGCGCTATAACGTCATTCAATGGGTTCACCGTTCCACGCGCGGCTGGTCTTATGGAAACTCAATCGTCGATCCTCGAACCGGAGAAATCATTAAAGGCATCGTCACGCTTGGTTCGCAGCGCCAGTATCAAGACTTCCTCATTTTTGAAGGACTGTTGGCGCCGCATATTTCAGGAAACGATCGGACCAAGGAACTTACCGACGTTGTCTATTCGCGCTTGCGTCAGTTAGCCGCGCATGAAGTGGGCCACACGCTCGGCCTGGAACATAACTACATCGCCAGCACGCAGGGCCGCGCTTCTGTGATGGATTACCCAGGCCCGCTGGTCGATATCACGGCAGATGGAAAGCTGGATCTGTCCCACGCCTACGCCGTCGGCATTGGCGATTGGGACAAAGTCTCCATCGCGTGGGGATATTCCCAATTTGCAAGTGGCGTCGACGAAACGAACGCTCTAGATGGAATCTTGATGGATGCCGCAAAGCGTGGCCTAACTTTCATCACTGATGCCGACAGTCGCCCGGCGGGAAGCCCGCATCCCAAGTCTCATCTTTGGGATAACGGAACCAATGCAGTCGATGAATTAACGCGCATGCTCCAAGTGCGTAAGATTGCTCTCTCGCACTTTGGCGAAGACAATATCCGCACCAACACTCCCATGGCAACGCTGGATGAGGTCTTGGTTCCACTCTATTTTCTGCATCGTTATCAAACTGAAGCTGCCAGTAAATCGCTTGGAGGCAACGAGTACACCTACGCTTTACGTGGCGACGGTCAACGAACAACGCAAATCGTGGCCGCATCGGAACAACGACGTGCGCTGAAAGCTTTGCTAGCAACCATCGATCCAGCTACCTTAACGCTTCCCGACCGCATCTTAAACTTGATTCCACCGCGTCCCCCTGCTTACCCGCGAACGCGCGAAACCTTTCCCAATCAGTCCGGCTTGACATTCGATCCGATTGCCGGAGCGCAAGCAGCCGCGGACATGACCATCAGCTTGATTTTGAATCCGCAACGCGCCGCCCGCTTGATTGAGTATCACGCACGCGACGCAGCTAACCCCAGTCTGGAAGAAGTCATCGATACTTTGCTCACGAACACCCTACACAGCGCTCCTAAACAGGGTCTGGAACAAGAAGTAGCCCAAGTAGTTCGCTTAGTGGCTTTGGAACGCTTGCTCCAACTCGCTTTAAATCCAAACGCATCGGTGATGGTGCGGTCAATCGCGACTTCGGAAATTGAAAAACAGAAAAAGCTATTTACAGATCCCTTCTCCGTTTCACTCATTGCGAAATTCGAAACAGACCCAAAAGATCTCAAATTAGCCGAACCGGTTGAGGCCCCCCCAGGGCAACCAATTGGAGAAGGCGACGAGACATATTGGCCTTTCTAGCGGCTCAATGGCGCTGTGGCGTGGTTAAGACCATGCCGTAGCTCTTCATTAGCGTTTCTGTGGCCCGCTGGTAATCGATATACGATTCTTGATAGCCGATATAGGCAGCAATCAAACTACTTTCGGCCGTGGCCAAACTTGCTTGCGAAGTTAGTAATTCAAACGCCGTCGTGGCAGCCAAGTCATATCTCTGCTGTTCAGCATCCGCGTTACGCTTGGCTAGGTCCCGCGCCCGAATGGCGGATTGAATCGTTGCCTCGGCTAATTCCATTCGGTGCACAGCCTGGCGTACCTCCAGCGTGATTTGCTCTTGCGTCTGGCGCTGTGCATAACGGTCTCGTGCACGGCTCACCAGAGTATCTGCAAGGTTCTGTTGCGCCACAGGATTGCGAAATGGAAACGCTATGCTCACGCCCCCTCCGTAACTCGGATAGCGAAACTCCAAAACTTGTTGTAAGGTTGTTGCCAAACCCGGCGGTGGCACCGACGAAACTTGCCCTAGTACTCCACCCTCGGACAGCAAGTTAAAGCCTGGTCCACTGGAACCACCCTGAGCAAGCAGATTCATACTCGGCTTCAATTGGTCGCGGTAGAGTTTTGCGTTCAATTCATCAACTGACAAATTCCCCGCCGCTACTTCCGCCTCAGGCCGGCTCTTCAATGCCTTGTCGAACGCTGCTTCAAAAGGCAAAATGGTGGTTTTATCCGGAAGGTCCGCAGGGTCGTCATCCAAAACAATATCCGTATTGCGTATCTTCTCTGTCAGGTCTGCGCCAATAATTCGCCGCAAGCCATCTAAAGAGACTTTGTAAGAAAACTGCGCTTGCACCAGCGTGCTCTCCCGCTCAGCCACCGTAGACTCCGACTGCAGTATCTCCAGCTTAGAGATAGCTCCCAAATCCAGCGCCTGCCTGTCATGGGCGTAAGATTTTTTCGCAAGATCCAGAGACAGTTCGTCCACATGAATGTTCTCGCGCGCTGACACCGCATCCCAATATTGCTGCGCCGCCTGTGCTAGTGCCGTATTAATGGTTGCCGCATTCTGATTGGCCGTTATCAAAATCTGCTGTCTGGCAACTCGTAGCGGAGTTAAGTATTGCAAATTCGTCCGGTTCTGCAATAACGGCTGCGTCACCTGAAAATTTAGCGTGCCGAATAAAGTGGGATAGTTGTAGCCGTCTCCGGAACTGCGATCCGCCGTAAAGTTGGCAACAACCGTTTGGCCTGTGGGCAAAAGCTGCTGGTAGTTGATCGACGACGATTGATTCAAGCTGCTGATGATTTGCGGCAAAATAAATGAACCGCCTCCTGTCACTGGAACTACCTCTCGGAATGTTTGGTAATTCAGGTTCAGTTGCGGATCGAAAGGCGCGTACGCTCCCAACAGTTGATCTGCTGCCGTGTAGTTGTTCAAAAGCGTAATCTGAATGTCAGCTGAGTTTTTCAGCGCAAGCGCCAAAAAATCGCGAACTCGCAGATGTAGCTTTCCATCTACAATCCGCTCCTCCAGACCCGACACAGGCTGGATTGCGACATCGGGCGCGTGAAATCGCGAATACCAATAATTCTGGACCAAGTTCTGGGCGAATGCAGGCAGGCACAGCAGCCCCAAAGCGAGCAGGAATGCCGCCCTACTCATACCGCAAAGCCTCGATGGGATCAATACTCGCGGCCTTACGCGCCGGGTAAATTCCGAACACCACGCCAACGGCAACCGACACTCCAAATGCAATCAAAATAGAAGTAGACGTCACAATCGTTTTCCAGTCCGCCGTTTTCGCAATTACCCAAGAAAGTAAGTAGCCAAGAGCGATGCCCGCTATGCCCCCGGCAATGGAAATCAAAATCGATTCAAGCAAGAACTGCCGCACAATATCGCTCCTCCTGGCTCCTGTCGCTCTTCTAATGCCAATTTCACGCGTTCGCTCCAATACCGTGGCCAGCACGATGTTCATGATTCCTATGCCGCCCACCAGAAGCGAAATCGCGGCAATGGCCACCATCACATAAGTAAAAATCGTCTGCGAACGCTGCTGTTCAGCCAGCAATTCCGCGGGTATCGTAACTGAAAAATCGGGCGTGTTGTGATGCGTAGAATTCAATATCGCGGTCACTACACGCGCGGTAGCTGCACTGTCAGCGCCCACCTTCAGGCGAATATCTACGCCATCAAAATCGTCCTTCAAGTAACTGCCCATATCGAAGAAACGATACTGAAACGTCGATAACGGAACGTAAATCAGCGAGTTTGGGTCTGTACTTTGCGTCCCCTGGCCAGAACTGGTTATGAATCTCAACACACCGCCCACACGCAGCCACGTGTCATTCACCTTCAAGTACTTGCCTTGCGCGAACGTATATCCAAACAACGAAACCTTTGCGCCTTCCCCAAGAATGCACACGGCGGCGCTTCCGGCATCGTCGCTCTCGCTAAACGGGCCGCCTTCTGAAAATCGCCAATCGTGAATCTTCGCGTAAGTTGGCGCTACGCCGTAAAGATATGGCGGATCATTGGCCGGTCTGGGAAGTACCTGCGTTGGTCGCATCGATTTGCGCCCCGATATAGCCTCAGCCGCATCCACGTTCGCACCCAAAATGCGAATATCTTGTTCCGTCAGTCCGGGCGATGACCTGCGCCGCTGGCTCAATTCCTGGTCACTAGTCGCCGGGTGCGAATCAATCAATAAATTGCGAACGCCCAACTCTTCGATGAACTGCAGCGACTCCGCCCTTGCTCCCGCGCCAATGGCGAGCATGCCAATCACCGCGCCCACACCAAAAATAATTCCCAGTGCCGTCAGCACCGTTCGGGTTTTCTGGCTCCAAAGATTTTGCGCCGCAAGCAGTATATCCGCGCCATAGCGCTGCCACCAGTACTGACTCATTTGGGAAGCGCCTGCAGTGGACTTGCTCCGGCTTTTTCTTTCTTCTGCGTAGCATCGGTTGGATTTGCCAACGCCACTTCCTGGCCCACGTTCACGCCTTTCAAAATCACGCGGGTCTCATTGCGCCGCACCAGCGTAACGTCCTTGCGCGCAAACGACTTCCCTTCTTTCGCGTAGACAAACATCTTGCCGTCACTTTCAAACAGCGCTTGCGCCGGCAGCCACAGTGCATTCTTCACTGTTTCGGCGGTTATCTCAACGCGCGTACTCATACCCGGACGCAGGTCCGGCGATTGCTCATCTAGCGTTATTTTGCATTCGAAATGCGGATTCCAATAGGATCCAGTCGTCGCGCCTAAATCAGATACGTGCCCGCGAAACCGCTTCCCCGGCAGAGCGATCACGCTAACCAACACATGGTCGCCCTGGCTCAAGTGTCCACGATCTGTTTCACCCACCGTCGCAACCACGTCCCAATGGCTCAAGTCCGGAATCTCAGCCACCGCCATGCCGGGATTGACGCTATCTCCAATCTGATAATTGCTGCGATTTCCAAATCCAAAGTCGTTCGACGACGCCTGCCGTATGGCGAAATACCCGTCACGCTCGGCCTTCAACGTCATCGCAGTGATGTTTTCTTGAGCGCTTTTGATTTTTGCTTCCGCTTTCGCGCGGGCCGCTTCTTGCATTTCAATCCCAGCATGTCCGGTTGCTTCGCGGTTCGCCACGTCTTGCTGCAACTGGGTCAAACGGTCGCGCGCAACCGCCACAGCCAAGTCGTTCTGCTTGGCCACGATGCCGGACAAAATTGGATTTTTACGCGCCTCTAACTCAGCCAGTTCCAGGTCCGACTTTGCTTTCGAAAGTTCATACCGGGCGTCTTCCTGGTCTGCTAAATACTGTGAGTTGGCTTGAACAATATGCTGCTCCGCTTCAGCCATGTCGGCTTGGGATTCCTTCAGAGCATATTCCTGATCCGTGGTATCAAACTCCACCACAACTTCGCCCGCTTTTACTGGCTCGCCGTTAATCTTCATATTCACGATGTGAAGAGAACTGCCGCCTGTCATAGGCGCGGTCAACGTTTGCGAATTGCCACCACGTAGAAAGCCAGTTGCAAAAACGGGCAATGACACGTCTCCTTGCTGCACTTTCACTGTCGGTATAACAACGGTAGCGCCCACATTCATTTTTTGATAGACACTCCATGCGCCCCAAAATCCCAATGCGCATACAATAAGGCCTACCAATAACCACGAGAATCGCTTTATCGTCGCCAACGTACGATCCAGTCCGGCAGTTGTGGAGGCGATGGAACTCACTGACTGAACTCGACTGGCCGCATCAGCGCCACCACCGTTCCGTTTGCAATTCCTGAAACCGCCACCTCATCGGAATTGCGAGCTTGAATCGTCACCGCCGCAGGTGTGAACGCTCGTTCACCCTTTACAAACACGGCCGGCTTGCCTTCCACAGTGAACAACGCGCGGCTGGGAATGCTGATGGCATTGTTCAAAACGCGTTCCACAATCCCTGCAGTGCCGTTCATTCCTGGCCGCAAGCGCGCATCCGTCCCCCCAACCGGAGCGTGCGCACGAAACGTTCGTACAGGTGGCCATTCCTGAAAGTTGATTTCGGTCAGTGGCGAAATGGAGACAAGCTTGGCTCGAATTACTTTCTCGGGAAGCGCATCCAAATGCACATTCACATCCTGGCCCGGCGCAATCCTTCCCCGGTCCTGTTCATCCACCATGCTTTCCATTTCCAACGAATTTAAATCTGGAATCTCGGCTATCGGCACGCCCGGCGTTGCATGGTCGCCCACTTTGTAGTTCTGCGCATTGTTCCAACCAAGCGAAGTATTCAACTGATATGTGACGATTCCGGCTATCGGAGCGTGTATTTCCATCGCCGCCAACCGCGACTTAACTAAATCCGCGTCCGCCTGCGCCTGGTCGCGAAGGCGCTTCTGCGATGCAATCTTGGCGTTATTTGATTCGCTATGCAGCGCTGTGGTAGCTTCCTGCACCTTTACCTTCTGCTCCGCCATGCGAAAATCGATGGAGCTTTCTTCGCCTTGAATCGCGCTCACAATCGCTAATCTGGACACCTCCAGCCGCGCCTTCTCCATATCCGCCCGCGTCTGCGTTAGATCCAAACGATCTTTGTCCGCATCAATCTTCGCCTGCGCTTCGGCTTGCTGCAAAGACGCTTGCGCCTGCTTCAATGCCTCTGATTTTTCGTGCAAGTCCTGTTGCAGTTTGCTGCCGTCGAACTTGATAACAACATCACCCGCTTTCACGTTTCCATTGGGCGGCGCAAGCCAGACAATCTGCAAATCCGGCACATCCGGCGCTTCTAAACTCACCTTATGTGAGGCCACCAGATTTCCACGACAACTCACTAGAACAGTGAAATCGCCCTGCTTGGCAACTGCGGTAGGCACGTCGCCAGTATCCGCTTTTCCGCGCTTGAAATGCCGCCATGCCAGAATGCTGCCGGCGGCCACCAGGAACAGCACCGCCACGCGAATAACTGTTCCTGTTTTGCCCTTCATTAGCGCGCCGCTTTCTCCGGAATTTCAATATCTATCGACGCCGCCAAATCAGGCAGCAGGCGCGCATCGGTCCCCGCAATGCGAAATCGCGCACCAAACACTCGAATAGGTCCGCCCATGCCACGCGACGCCACCGGACTCGCCGATTCAAACACTACTTGGAACGCGCTTCCCGGATAGGCATCCAAATGCAGCGTTGCCTTTGTGTTGGCGTCTAAAGCGATCACATCCGGCTCTTGAATAGACGCCTCAACCACCATCTCACCGGGCGAGAACAGCCGCAGTAACGACTGGCCTGAGAACAATTGGTCCCCTTCCTGCGCATGCCCCATGCTGTTGTTCCGCCAAACATTCTGAAGTGCCACCATCCCCTCTAGCGGAGCACGCAATTCCAACTTTTGAATGTTCGATTTCGCTCGCTGAACAGCTAACTTTTGACGATCACGCTGCAATTCTAGAATTCGGCTCTCTGCCGCTTCCGCTTGTTCGTGATAGCGAATTGATTTTTCCAGGCTGGCGACATGTTCCTGGCCGTCCTTCACTTTGATGTCATTCTTTTGGCGGTCAATGTCGCTCAGAATCGGCCCCTTGCGCATTTCAATCTGCGCCTTCGACAAATCCGCATTGGCCTGCTCTAAATCAGACTTCCGTTTAGCGGCGTTGCTCCTGTGCTCTGCCGCCTTTTGCTCCACCTGATGCTGCAAGTCGTCATATTTCGCCGCAGCATCACGCAGCGCCTGCTCTTCTTTGGTGGTGTCGAACGCTGCCAATAGCTCGCCTTCCTTAGCCCGGGCACCGTTGGGAGAAAGTTTGGTCAAAGTCAGTTGCCCGCCCTGCCCCTCGATAATGGGCACCTTCATCGCATAGGAATGCAATGGCTGGATAACGCCCGTAACGCGCACAATACGACTCGGTGGCGCTGCCGTACACATTGCGCCCGCCAGCAAGTAAAGTGCAACCCGTCTCCGCGTCAAGCAATTATGGACGAAAACTACCTTAGAAGGTTAGCAAGAATCAAAAGGTTAACCGGAATTTCAAATTGTCTTTTGCGTATGGCTCCCCGACCGGACCTGAATCTCCAAAGCCAAGTCCCGTTCCGGCCAGTGCTCATATCGCACGGTCACCCGGTTTTTCACTTTAATCCCGCCCTTCGGCGTTTTCGTTTTACCGTCCAAGGCGAACACATGCGTCTCCGGCGGCCTTCCTAAAAGTGTGCGGGAAACCTTCAGATGTTCGGCGTCCACCTCCACCACAACGCCGGCAAAAAACTGTGGTTTGGGGGTTGGAGTGGCTGCGGCATCCTGCACCGGTTGTTGCCCTGCCAGCACAACCAAGGG
Source organism: Bryobacterales bacterium (assembly GCA_963696305.1). Lineage (GTDB taxonomy): Bacteria > Acidobacteriota > Terriglobia > Bryobacterales > Bryobacteraceae > Bog-105. The sequence goes on from CAVOJX010000021.1 coordinate 48,714, forward strand.
TGCCAGCAACGAGAACAATATTTGACGCCGATTCATCCTCTAATCATCCGACCTTCCCTGTTTAACACAGACACACTCTTTAAACGATGCCGAACCCTACAAAACAGTGCCTGGATGGTATAGATTAGGGATTTTTAACTGACCAATGGCAATTAGTTCCCCTCTCCGGGAAATCGCCTTTACCAGTGGTGTGCCCGGCGGCACAACAAAGGGCGACGTGCGAAAGTCGCGCCCTTGCCGAATTTGGGCCTCAACCGATTCATCAAAGTACTCGCTAGGAATAGCGGGCAGCATTTTGCCCGTTGGTGTAACGGCAGTATCTAATGTGCCTCGCTCCGCCAATGTCGCAAGCGAATCCAACGTATGCGCATTCTCCACTGAATATTCACCTACTCGTGTTCGCCTCAATCGCGTCAGTATCCCGCCACAGCCCAACGCCTTGCCCAAATCGTGCGCAATGCTGCGAATATAAGTGCCCGTAGAACAAGTAACGCGCAGCCCCAGCCGGTCGCCCTCGAAACTAGTCACCGTAAGTTCCTTCACGTCCAACTCCACCGGTTTCAATTCCACTTCGATCTGTTTCCTGGCTAGTTTGTAAGCCGGCACACCATTGATTTTCTTCGCCGATACGGGCGGCGGAGTTTGCACGATGCGGCCCCGAAAAGCATGCAAAGCGGTTTCTATCACACCAAGATTAGTCGGGCAAGGAAACCCGGTTGGAACCACCTCGCCATCGGCATCATAGCTATCCGAAGTAACACCAAACTGAACCTCAGCTTCGTACGTTTTCTCGTCGTTTTGAAAGAACTGGGCTAACCGCGTTGCGTTCCCAGTGACTAAAATAAGTAGCCCTGTGGCCATCGGGTCCAGCGTCCCCAAATGGCCCACACGCTTAGTCTTCGCCAAGCGGCGCCACTTGTTTACAACATCATGGCTGGTACACCCGCCGGGTTTATCGATAAGCACAAGGCCGTTCATACACAAGTTTCAGTAAGGTAGGAAGAAGGAAATCTCTCGTTTGGAAGAAGAAGTACTCGGTAAAGCTTACGATTCTCGCCTGATGCGGCGGCTTCTCACTTACATGAAGCCCTACCGTTTCATCGTCGCGGTTTCCCTGCTGCTACTGCTGATTGATTCCTTACTTCAGATTATCTCGCCGCTCATTACTAAGCTCGCGGTAGATCGATACCTGGTTCCCTCCGGCCACAAAAATAGCGTTCCCTTCCTCGATTCCTGGCTTTCGAACGATCCAACCGCCGGCCTTGCTCAGCTTTGTTTCCTGTACTTAGCATCCATCGTCTTTGCCTTCTTATTCGATTTTGGCCAAGCCTACCTGATGCAGTGGACCGGGCAGAAAGCCATGTTCGATCTGCGCAAGCAACTTATGGGTCACCTGCAAACGTTGGACATTGCATACTTCGATAAAAACCCGGTTGGCCGCCTGGTTACCCGCGTCACCACCGATGTCGACGTTCTGAACGACCTGTTCGCTTCGGGCTTGGTGACCATCGTCGGCGACATTCTGATGTTAGCGTTCGTCATCCTCGCCATGTTCCGCTTAAGCCCGGGAATGACGGGCCTCATGCTAGCCGTTATGCCGCTGGTCGTCGCAGTAACCATGAAGTTTCGCAAAGTCTCTTCGCAAAGTTACCGCCGCATCCGCGTCGCCATTGCCAAAATCAACGCCTATTTGCAGGAACACATCGCGGGCATCGCGGTGCTACAGCTCTTTAATCGCGAACAAAAAAGTACGGAAGAATTTGAAGGCATCAATCGCGACCACATGATTGCATTCAAAGATTCTGTACTTGCGTATGGCTGGTTCTACCCGGTGGTCGAGTTCCTCGGTATGCTCGCTCTAGCGCTAATTCTGGCGTATGGAGGCTTCCGAATTCGTCAAGGCGCGCTGACTTTAGGCGTCCTGGTTGCTTTTTTTCAATACGGTCTGCGCTTCTTCCGGCCCATTCAAGATCTAAGCGAGAAATACAACATTCTGCAAAGCGCCATGGCCGCTTCCGAGCGCATTTTTAAGCTGCTGGACACAACGCCCACCATCGTCAGCCCCGCGCATGCCGTCGCGTTTCCATCCGGCGCGGTTGACGTTCAGTTTGATCATGTTTGGTTTGCCTACAGCGCGGAAGATTGGGTACTGAAAGACGTCAGCTTCCACATCCGCGCCGGCGAGACCATGGCCGTCGTTGGGCACACCGGCGCGGGCAAAAGCACGCTCACCAATCTGCTTCTGCGCTTCTACGATGTGCAGAAGGGCGCCATCCGCATCGGTGGCATTGATGTCCGTCAATTCGATCTGACAGATCTTCGCCGTCACTTCGGTGTCGTCTTGCAAGATCCCTATCTATTCACCGGAACAATTAATTCCAATATTCGCCTCGGCACGCCATCTATCACAGCGGAGACGGTCGCAACAGCTGCCGCTCAGGTAAATTTGCTCGATTTCGTGAACTCGCTTCCCGACGGCTTCAACACCGAGGTTCGGGAGCGCGGCTCCGGTTTCTCAACCGGACAAAAGCAGTTGATCAGTTTTGCCCGCGCTTTGGCTCACAACCCCGCCATTCTGATTTTGGACGAGGCCACCTCCAGCGTGGACACCGAAACAGAACTGAAGGTGCGGGAAGCACTCGCAAAGCTGGTCAGCAACCGGACTTCGCTTGTGGTCGCTCATCGGCTATCAACCATCCAGCGCGCCGACCGGATCATCGTTATGCACAAGGCTCAGTTACGCGAAATTGGCAGCCACCAGGAACTACTTGCCATGAAAGGTATTTACTGGAAGCTGTATCAATTGCAATATAAGGATCAGGAGCAGGCTAATGCAGAAGCCGAAATGGCACAGCCGAAATGATGCCCCGTTAAAGCCGCCCCGACTGCTGTTCCGCTTGTTCGGCAAACTGACCGTCCGGCACAAGCTCGCAATTCTGCTCAACACATTTTTTCTAGTTCTTGCGGCGTCGGTTTATTTGTCTGTAATCCCGATTTTTTCGCATCAGATCGAGGCCACCCGCCAGAGCCAGATTCAAATGCTGTCTCGTTCGACTGACGCAGAAATGCAAAGCTCGATGAAAGCAATAGACGATGCCGACCATCGTGCCCTGCAACGCGTTCGAATCATGCTTTTCGTAACGCTGGGTGCCATATACAGCCTGACTATCGCGGTGCTCGAACTGATCATCATGCCGCAATACGTCTATCAGCCTTTGAAACTCATGCTGAAGGCCGACGACGCCACTCAAACGGACGACCGCCGCAACGAGATGATTGAAGACCAATTTATCTTGGATGACGAAATCGGCCAAATCATGCGCTCGCGCAACCAGACTGTCGCACTCTTGCGCCACCAGGAAGACAATTTAGCCAGCGCCCTGCAAAAACTGGAAGAGCAAGACCGTTTGGTCAGCCTCGGTCTATTAAGCACCAGCGTCGCGCACGAATTAAACACCCCGCTTGCCGTCTTGCAAGGCTCCATTGAGAAGCTTTTGGAATCGCCATTGGATTCCCACACTCTCGATCGTGTAAATCGCATGCTGCGCGTCACCCAACGGCTGCGCAAAATTAGCGAGGGCTTGGTGGATTTCGCCCGCGTTCGCAAGCAGGAAAACGAAACCGTCAATCTCCACTCGCTAATCGACGAAAGTTGGAGCTTAGTCGCCATCGACGAAAAAGCTTCCGCCATCACATTCCAAAACAAAGTCTCGACCGACGACGCCGTGGTGGGCAATCCCGATCGCCTGGTTCAAGTGTTTGTAAACCTACTGCGTAATGCGCTCCTGGCTGTGTCCGCCGATGGGTTCATCCGCACCGAATCAAAGCACTCCGTTCGCGCCGGCCAATCCTGGATTTGTTGCTGCGTCATCGACAACGGCCCGGGCATTCCTGCGCACGTATTGCCCAATTTGTTTGAGGCCTTCGTCAGCACCCGTTTGGACGCTCGCGGTACTGGCCTTGGATTGACCGTTGCCGAAGGTATCGTCACTCAACATGGAGGCACAATTTCGGCTTCCAACCGTCCCGAAGGCGGAGCAATCCTGGAAGTGTCCTTACCAGCCGCACCATTGCAGAAATCATGAACGAAGAACTAACAAGCGCAGTCGGCCTGGTGGAAATCGCCGTCTTGGACGACGATCTGGATTTCCGCACCTACATCGAAGACCTGCTGGCTGACGAAGGCAAATACACCATTCGCACCTTTGCTGAACCCGAACAACTATTCGCGTCCGCGGAAACTCGTCTGCCCGATATCGTTCTGCTCGACATGAAAATGGGACCCGTCAAAGGCGAAGAAGTCATCGAACAACTCCTTCAGCGCTGGCCAGAGATGTGTATCGTCATCGTCACGGGCTACCCCTCCATGGAAAGCATGCGCAACACCTTCCGCCTGCGCGTGTTCGATTATTTGGCCAAACCATTTTCCATCGCACAACTGCGTCAGGTGCTGAACAACGCCATTGAACGTTACAGTTTGGGTCGTACCCCGCAGGATCGCTTGCGCGAACGTTTGGGACATCGCATCAAGCTCATGCGTGTGGAGCGCGATTGGTCTCTAAAAGACCTGGCAACTGCAACCCGGCTCAGTGTCTCGCAAATCAGTTCCATCGAACGCGGTGCAAATCTTCCCAGCCTGGAAAGCCTCCTGGCCATCTGTAAAGCATTCGACAAAAAGCCCTCGGAGGTTTTCTCCATCATTGGCTTTTAGCTCACACTCAAACTCTGCTAGCCTGTTCCTCAGTGCCAAAGTTTGGCGTTCATAATATTTCTAGAAACGATGAAGATCCTCCTTCGCCTGCTATCCGCTTCCCTGCTTTGTTTACAAATTGGCGGCGCCGCAGACCAGCCCAACCCAGCTTTCTCCGCTCCATTCCCTTCTACCGAACGCCTGTCTTACCGCGTTGAATGGCACATGGTTACGGCTGGCGAAGCCAAACTGAATTTGAACCGCGTCAATCAGGATTGGCAGATTCATCTCGATCTCGCCAGTGCTGGTCTAGTCAGCCGTTTGTATCGCGTTCAGGACAACTACACCGTCAATAGCAGCGACAAATTTTGTGGCGAGAACTCCTCGTTCGAGGCACAAGAAGGCAAGCGTCACGTCACCGAAACGGAATCCTTCGACAACAACCGGCATAAAGCCACCTTTGACGAAAACGATCTGGCAAAGAATGTGAAGCAGCATCACGAAATCGATATCGCTCCCTGCACACACGAAATCATCGGCGCGCTCGCTTTTTTGCGCCTCACGAAGCTCGATCCGGGCAAGTCCATCACCGTCCCAATCGTCAACGGCAAGAAGATGGCCTACGCCAAAATCGAAGCGCAAGCCAAGGAGAACATCACATTGGATGGAAAGAACTACGCCACCACTCGCTACGAGGCTTTCATCTTCGACAATGTTGTGTTCCGCCGCAAAGGCGAATTGTTGCTCTGGCTCAGCGAGGACAACGCCCACATACCTCTGCAGTTGCGCTTTGTCATGGGCTTTCCCATCGGCAACATCACGCTAGAGTTGGAGAAGGCTGAAAAGTTGTAAACCGTTTGTATGCTCGCCGATTTACGATACGCCTGGCGCGGATTAGCCGCCAATCCGATTTTTGCTGCCACTGCTCTCGTAACCTTGGCGCTCGGCATTGGCGGGAACACCGCCATGTTCACGGTAATTCGCGCGGTACTGCTGAAGCCTCTCAGCTATCCGAATCCTGACCAATTAGTCAGCATTACAGGGGGCGCAACGCCCGCCCGTTTCGACCATCTGCGAGATACCGCGACCTCCTTGACTGGCATCGCTTCTTTCTCAGGAATCGAAGACCTCACTCTCACCGGCGGCGCGAGTCCGGAAGTATTAAAAGGCGCACGCATCAGCGCAAATTCTCTTTCCATACTGCAAATCCAGCCTATTGCCGGACGCAGTTTCGAAGCCTCGGAAGACACTCCCAAAGGAGCGCCCGTCGCCCTCATCAGCGAAAAACTTTGGGACCGTCGTTTTCATCGCGATCCTCAAGTCATAGGCAAACCAATCACATTGTCCGAGACCGCATATTCGATCGTTGGCATCGTTCCCGCACACTTGCAATTTCCATTTCCAGACTTGGATATCTGGCTCACCCGTCCGCAGGAATGGCCGCTCATGGCTCCCAAATCACGCGCGCTCAGCCCGTTTCTAACGCTGTTTGGCCGGTTGAAACCCGGCGTCAGTTTGCAAGCAGCAAATGCGGAACTGGCGCTCACTCGCCACAGATACGCCGCGGAACATCCTTCCGCTCTGGATGCGAAATCAAAAACGCCAACCGAACTGACGCCCATGAAGGACCAACTCGTCAATCGTGTGCGCGTGATGCTTTGGATGTTGTTCGGCGCCGTGGGTTTTGTTCTGCTGATCACCTGCGCCAACGTGGCCAGTCTCATGCTCGCACGCTCTCACGCTCGAACACGCGAATTTGCCGTGCGTGCCGCGGTAGGCGCTCCCGCATCCAGATTGCTCTCGCAAATGCTCGCGGAAAGCCTGCTGTTATCGTTGGCAGGTGGCCTTGCAGGCATTCTGATCGCGGCTTGGACTCTACGCGCCATCCCATTGCTCACCGGATTCGAACTGCCGCGCACAAGTGAGATCCGGCTTGATTGGGCGGTTTTGTCATTCGCACTAACGCTGTCCGTTCTCACCGGCATCCTGTTCGGACTAGCCCCCGCCTTCACGGCATCCAGGCCCGATCTCATTGTCACCCTCCGCGGCGCAGGCTCAGCCGCCACTACTAAAACAAGGTTCAATATCCGAGCGTTTCTGGTAGTCGCTCAAGTTGCCTTCTCGGTAATCCTATTGGTCGGCGCAGCGCTCATGCTCGAAAGCATTGTCAATATGCGCGACATTCGAGTAGGATTCAACCCCGATCATTTGCTGACTTCGCAGGTCACTCTGCCGCCTCTCAAGTACGACACAGATCAAAGGAAAGCTTCATTCGCCCAGACTTTGTTGAGCCACATTCTAGCCGAGCCCGGCATTACAAGCGCTTCGGCCTCCATGACGGTTCCCATGTCCGGCTACGCAGGCAGCCCAGTTCAACCCGCCTCCGCCGCTCCTCTGCCTCTGAACGAACGTCCCATCGCCACCATCAACGTCATTACACCCGACTACTTCCAAACGCTTGGCGTTCCCTTACGGCGCGGGCGCGACTTCACCTTTGAAGATAATTCCACCAGCGAACGCGTTGCCATCATTGACGAGTCGCTAGCACGCCGCTTCTGGCCTCAATATCCAGCCGGACCCGACCCCGTGAATCAACAACTCACTATCGGATATTCCAATCCCAAACCAGCCCGCATTGTCGGAATCGTAGCCAACGTGCATCAAACCCTCGAAGCTACAGAGTGGCCGGACACTCTCTACGTTTCCTTCATGCAGTCACCGCAAGTATCCATGCTTCTATCCGCGCGCGGCAATCAAAATGCGCTCATTGCTCCTGCTGTGCGGCGCGCATTGCAAGCCCTCGATCACGATTTGCCTCTGTCGCAAGTGAAGCTGATGCAAGATCTGGTCGATTCCGAACTCGGCGAGCGTCGCGTGGTCGTCACACTTCTCGCCGTTTTCGCCGGTGTATCTTTACTACTCGCGCTAGTCGGTATTTACGGCGTCATCGCATACTCCGTCACCCAGCGCATACAAGAAATCGCCGTCCGAGCCGCATTAGGCGCTCAAAAAGCTGACATACTCCGCTTGTTGCTCACACAGGCATTCGTACTAGCGGGTGTCGGTATCGCGTTTGGACTTGCCGCCGCCTTCTGGCTCACCAAATTCCTCGCACAACTGCTGTTCGGCATCGCTGCAACCGACCCGGCAACCTTCGCCGCTATTGCACTATTGTTCTTCTCAGCCGCTCTTCTTGCCAGCTTCATCCCGGCCCGCCGCGGCGCGCGCATTGACCCCATGCAAGCCTTGCGCGTCTAACCCGGCAACCATCCGGTCTGTCGATGCGTCAATATGTTGAATATGAAGTTCCGTCTCTCTTTGCTGCTTCTTTGCCTTGGTCTGCTGCTCTATTCGCAAACGCAAATGAATCTGCAAGAATTGGCCGATTTTGTTCGCTCCGAACTAGCCATGAAGCGTAGTACTGACAAACAATTGGCCGCCGAGATCCGCAAGCTTGATTTGACAGAGAAACTCACAGATAAAGTCATCATCGATTTGCAGGCCCAAGGCGCAGGCCCCAAGACAGTGGAAGCGCTCAAAGAACTCAGAGACAAAACAAAAGATCTCAAGCCCACCCACAACGACGTCACGTCCTCTCCCGCAACTGCGCCTGATCCGCTGCTGAACGGAGGCCCCGCCACCGCCAGTGTCTCAACACAGTCCGCGCCCGTCATTCCTCCACCCGATTCCGTCCGCTATGAACATATTCTCGATTCCGTCAAACAGTACGCTCTTAACTACACCGCGAATCTTCCCAACTTCATTTGCGTCGAAGTGACAAATCGCTTCGTTGATCCCAGATCGGTGGATAACTACCGCAGCGTGGGCCGCATTCTGGCTCGTGTCCGTTACAAGGAAGGCCAGGAAAGCTACGAAGTCTATTCCGTTAATGGCAAATTGCAAGATGTGAATTCTATGACCGACGTTGGCGGCGGTGGCGCGTTATCCACCGGTGAATTCGCCAGTTTGTTGCACTCTATTTTTGATCCCAGCAGCGAAGCATCTTTCAGTTGGGAAAAATGGGCCACCTTGCGCACACGTCGCATGGCAGTTTTTAGCTACTCTATCGATTCCGCCCACTCCAGTTATCACTTAACCTACGGTGGCGAGAAAGGCGCGCAACAACAAATCATCACCGCCTACTCCGGTTCGATTTACGCCGATCCCGAAACCGGTGAAGTCACCCGCATTAAGTTCAACGCCGTTGATATCCCTCGCACCTTTCCCATCAAAGGCACATCCGAGACGCTCGACTATGATCTGGTTGACATCAGCGGCAATAAATTCGTCCTCCCGCTTGCGGCCAAACTCTGGATGAAAGCCGAAGACGGAGAATCTAAAAACGATATCGAGTTCCGCGCCTATCGCAAGTTCGGAACCGAGTCCGACATCAAGTACGACATGGATGAAGCCTCCACGCCGTTGCCCAAGTCCAAAACGGAAGAAGCCCCAGCCAGCGTCGCTCCACCTAAACCGGCGCCTGTACAAACGCAGCCAGCGCAGACTCAGCCCGCAAAAAGCACTAACCCTTGGGAGTTGCCGACACCGCCTCCGCCGCCTCCGCAATAGTCTGCAACGCCTCCGCCTCGCCGCGCGGCCGCTCACCCTCCACGATCTTCACAACCCGCGCATTTGCTGTTGTGGGACGCCAGCGGTCGAACATTCGTTCGCACGCATAGCCCGCAAATACCGAGACCAGCGGCACACCGGCAGCCGCGGCCACGTGCTGCCCGGCCGAATCGTACCCGACATACAGATCACTCTGCACAATGTGGCTGGCAAAGCTAGCGTAGCTACCGTCATGCAAATGTAAATTCTTTGGTTCGCCCACCTTTTCCGCAAGCGCCGTCACCCTAACGCCTTCATCGCCGCCCGCACCGCGGTCAATCATCACTGGTCTTCCTGTGTCCACTAGCTTTCGAATGGCCGCCAATTCAAACTCATCAGACGATCGTTTGTCCGCGTTTTCGCCCACGCCCAGGCTCACCGTTATTTGCGCAATACGCTCCTGCACTGGCGGAGCAACATAAGGCTCAAAAATTTCGGTGTCAAACGATTCCGCCAACCATGCTGCCGCAAGCTGACTCAGCGACGCTCCACCGCTGCCGCCATAAGCACGGCTTTCAAAAAAGAAATATCGCGAATCGTCGCACACCGGAATCAAACCCAACTGTGTCAAACGCGAATCCGGATCAATTACGATCGTTCCCCGCTCATCCACCGTCACCTTCAATTCCGCCGCCGCCAGCAATCGCTCGCGCAATAAGCTAGACCGTCCATAAGCCACTGGCACCGCTTGCACCGCCTGGTCCGCCGCAAACAACTCCATGTTCTTCTCTGGCCCTACCAAGCACACCTGAGCGTTCGGAAACCGCGCCTTCGCCATACGCAACGCCACGCTGGTCACAGCCGCATCCGCACCCAGCGTCACCCGCGAAAGCACAAACACTTTATGAATGTCCCCGCCAATGAACCGCTTCGGCTGCCGCACCCGGTTGTAGCGCGTCAATAACTCGCGCGCATCATATTCAGGTAGCGCGCGCGAAATAATATGCGAAAACAACCGCGCGTAGACATCGCACAACTCCGGCTCAAACAAATCTCCGAACCGCTCTATGATGATGCTGAACAGCGCCCGGTTGGCCGCCACCGCGCGAAATTGGTCTTCTTCGTCTAACGCGCGTTCAATCAAGTCCTCTAATGCTCGTGCTGGCCACGTGCCATCGCGCAAACACGCGTCCAGCACCTCAAGCGCCAGTTCATTCGCCGGTATACTTGCCAATCAACAATCCTAATTTCTGTTTCACTTCGGCCGAAATCACCTTGGCGTCCGTCAAAATCGCGTGCTTCAATGCCGACCCACACTTGCACGTCGTCGCGTTCGGAAACTCGCGCACCACTTCCTTTACCAGCTTGCTTGCGTTATCCGCGTTCTGATTCAGCGTCTGAATAATCTGCTCTACTGTCACCGCATCGTGCTCGGTATGCCAGCAATCGTAATCGGTCACCATCGCAATCGTCACGTAACAAATCTCAGCCTCGCGCGCCAGTTTGGCCTCTTGCAAATTGGTCATCCCAATCACATCCATGCCCCAACTGCGGTAGATATTTGATTCTGCGCGTGTCGAAAACGCCGGACCTTCCATGCAAAGATAGGTCCCACCCAACTTCGCATTGATACCAATTTTGCCCGCCGCCTCATGCACCAGTTGCGCCAGTTGCGGACATATCGGATCGGCAAAGCTGATATGCGCCACAATCCCGCCACCAAAGAAAGTGGAAATTCGCTCGCGCGTGCGATCAAAGAACTGATCGGGTATCACAAAATCCAGCGGCTTATGTTCTTCCTTCATTGACCCAACCGCACTCAAAGAGAGAATCCGGCTCACTCCCAGCATCTTCATGCCGTAAATATTCGCTCGAAAATTCAACTCTGATGGCGAAATCTTGTGTCCCCGGCTGTGCCGCGCTAGAAACGCCACTTCCTTACCTTCCAACGTTCCGACTATGTACGCATCCGACGGCTCGCCAAATGGTGTCTGCAGCCGCACTTCCTCATGCGCCTCAAACCCCGGAATCGAATACAAACCACTCCCGCCAATAATTCCAATTTCCGCTTTGCTCAAATCCACTCCCTCAATCACTATCTCAATCTTTCAACAGTTGCCGCGCAATCACCAGCCGCTGTATCTCGCTGGTGCCCTCTCCAATCGTACAGAGCTTCACATCGCGGTAAAACTTTTCCACCGGATAGTCTTTGATAAACCCATATCCACCGTGAATCTGCAACGCTTGGTCAGCCGCCTTCACCGCCATCTCTGACGCAAACAACTTCGCCATAGCCGATTCGCGCGTCACCCGTTTGCCCGTATCCTTGCGCGCCGCCGCCGCATAAATCAACCATCGCGCTGCCTCGATATCGGTGGCCATATTCGCCAACTTGTCTTGAATCGATTGAAATTCCGAAATAAATCTTCCAAACTGCTTGCGATGTTTCGAATACTTCAGCGCCGCTTCATAAGCACCTTGAGCAATACCCAGCGCCAGCGCCGCAATCGAAATCCGTCCGCCATCCAAAATGCGCAAGCTATCTACGAAACCTTCGCCCGGCTTGCCCAGCAACTGCGATGTGGGAAGTTTGCAATCTGTAAAAATCACTTCCCCCGTATCGCTGGCGCGCATGCCCAACTTGTTTTCTTTTTTGCCCGCAACAAAACCCGGCGTTCCGGTCTCCAAAATGAATGCCGATATGCCGTGCTGCGAGGCCGATCGGTCCGTCACCGCCATTGCCACGCAAACCTGCGCGAAATGCGCATTCGTGGTGAAGGTCTTCGAACCGTTCAAAGTCCAATGGCCGTCCCTTAGCGTCGCCGTGCTGCGTGTCCCCGCCGCGTCCGAACCGGCCTCCGGTTCCGTCAATGACCAACAGCCAATCCATTCACCCGTCGTCAGCTTGGGCAAATAGCGCTTCTTCTGCTCCTCATTACCAGCCAGGAAAATGTGGTTGCTGCAAAGCGAATTGTGCGCCGCCACAATCAACGCCACACTCGGGTCAACGCGCGCCAGTTCCTCGATGATGATTGAGTACTCGATGTACCCCATCCCGGCGCCCCCGAATTCCTCCGGAAATATCGCGCCCATCAGTCCAAGCTCGCCCGCCTTCTTAATCGCCTCCTCCGGAAAAGTTTGGGTCTCGTCCCATTCCAGGACGTGTGGCAAAACTTCCGCCTGCGCGAAGTCTCTAACCGTCTTGCGCAAATGCAATTGCTCGGTGGAATACTCGAAGTCCATAGTGCGAAACTTGACCGACAGCTTATCATTGAAGAACGAACACCCTACCAGATTGTGGGATGCACTTTCCGACATGTATTCAGTAAGTCCATCCTCACCCGAGGATTTGGCCAACGCTCTATTTGAGGCCGCAAACAAACGACGCTCCATCTCCGTTGTGGGCTCAGGAACCAAGCGCCTCATGGGAGGCCCCGTCCATCCAGCCGACGTGACCGTCTTCACCACCGAACTCAAACGAGTCCTTGAATATGAACCGAATGATCTAACCATCAGTGTCGAAGCTGGTCACAATTTTCATGACCTCCAGGACTTCCTTTCCCGGCGCAATCAAATGATCGCGCTCGACCCCCCATTCTTGTTCAAATCCACCGTCGGCGGCGTGGTAGCGGCCAATTCCAGCGGCCCCTTGCGTCGGGCTTACGGCACCGCTCGCGATCTCGTCATCGGCATGAAATTCGCCATGCTTAATGGCAAAGTCGCAAGCGCTGGCGGCATGGTGGTCAAAAACGTCGCCGGTCTCGATCTCGCCAAGCTCATGATTGGCAGCTTCGGCACCTTGGGTGTACTAACTTCAGTTAACTTTCGCCTTCATCCCTTGCCTGAAGAAACCAGCACGTTCTTATACTCGTTCCCCGACTTAGAAACTGCACTTCAAAAGCGCGATTCCGTCATTCGCAGCCCCCTGCGTCCGCTTGCCATGGATCTCATTTCGCCACCTGCCGCTGCTCGTTTAGGCGAGAGCGGCTTTATCCTGGCGATCCGTGCGGGCGGCAGCAAAATGGTTATTCGCCGCTACGAACGCGAACTTAGCTATTGCGACCGCTTATCTGGTGACGACGAAAACCTCTGGTGGGACCAACTTCGCGAATTTCCAGCCGAATTCATGAAGCGCCAGAACAAAGGAGTCATCCTGCGCATCGGCACCACCCTTTCCGAAATGGGCGCTCTTCTGCGCTCGATATCCGGAGCCTTTATCGCGCGCGCTTCCTCTGGCGTCACGTATCTATATATTTCGTCGTGGCAGGGAGTAGCGCCGTTCTGGGACAACGCCGCCAAAAACAATTGGAGCGTTGCTGTGGAGTTCGCGCCCGACGAAACCAGAGCCAGTAAAGATCTGTGGCTTCTCCGTTCCGGTAGCACTAGCGATGCTTCATTTGCCATGATGAAGAAGATCAAGCAAATGTTCGACCCCAACAATTTGCTGAATCGTGCCAGGATGTATGGCAAGCTATAGCCCCCTAACAGTCATTGAAAATTTCCAGCACTCTCCTGCGCAATCCGATCTGGATAAATGCGTTCACTGCGGCCTCTGCTTGAACGCCTGCCCCACCTATCGCGAAAGCGGGCTGGAAATGGATTCTCCCCGCGGCCGAATCTTCCTCATGAAGCAAGTGGCATCCGGCCAACCCATCGACAAAAACTACGTCCAACACCTCGATCTATGCCTGGCCTGCCGCGGCTGCGAAACCGCCTGCCCCTCCGGTGTTCCTTATGGCCGCTTGATTGAATCCGCCCGCGATCAAATCGAGACCGAGCGCCCACACTCGCTGGTCGCAAAACTGGTCCGCAAAATCGTTTTCGATAAGCTTCTGCCTTCCCGCTCCGCTTTGCAAATGGCCGGCGCAGCGCTTTACCTCTATCAAGCCTCCGGCGCGCAGAAGGTCTTTCGCCTGCTAAACAATCTCGGTCTGTTCGGCAAACTCGGCCGTCTGGAAGCCCTGGCGCCTTCCGCCCAAGTCCCCTTTTTTTATTCGAAAGTCGGCCGAACATACCGCACGCTGGGAGAGCGTAGATATCGCGTAGCTTTCCTTTCCGGCTGCGTCGCCAATGTGTGTTTCGCGCGCTTGAACGAAGCCACCGTGCGCGTCCTGCAGCGCAACGGTTGCGAAGTGGATATTCCCGGCGCGCAAACTTGCTGCGGCGCTTTGCACGTCCACTCCGGTTTGCGCGGTAAAGCTCAGGAACTAGCTCGCCGCAACATCGACGCCATTAATCCTGACGAATACGACGCCATCCTCACCAACGCTGCCGGCTGCGGTTCCACACTGAAGGAATACGACGAGCTTCTCGGTGACGACGCGGCTTATCGCGACCGCGCCATGGCTTTCAAATCGAAAGTGCAGGACATCAACCGCTTCCTGTCCGCCATTGAGCTCAACGAAAACATGGGCTTTATCGACAAAGTGGTCACCTATCAGGATTCCTGCCACTTAGCTCACGGACAGAAAATCCGCCTCGCCCCACGCAAACTGCTGCGCGCCATTCCTGGTCTCGAATTTCGTGAAATGTCCATGTCCGATGTCTGCTGTGGCTCCGCAGGAGTCTATAACGTCGTGCAATCCGATATGGCGGATTCCATTCTGCGTTCAAAAATGGAAGCCATCAATCAAACCCGCGCTTCCATCATCGCCACCGCTAACCCCGGTTGCATGCTCCAACTAACCGCAGGCGTCCGCCTTTATGGCAAGAACCAGCGCGTCGTCCACGTTGTGGAACTCTTGGATGAGGCGTACCGTAACTTCGCCGGCCAAGCCCTAGTTAAGGTGGGCAAGTCCTGACGTCTTTTGCGCCTGCTCGCTAATCCACCGAACTAACAATTCATCCAGCCAGAATCGAGGCCGCGTACGCGACAAAAATCCCAAATGTCCGCCATGTTTAGGCGCAACCAGCGTCAACGCCGGATTCTCATGGAAAACCTCACGCCGGTACATTTCGAAAGGCACCAGTGGATCATCCTGCGCCGTCACCACCAGTGTTGGCACCGCAATCTTGTCCAAGAACCCTGCCGACGATTGTGTTGCGTAATAGTTATCCGCAGTGCCAAATCCAAACAGCGGTGCCGTATACCGATCGTCGAACTGCCAGATGCTGCGAACCTTATTCAAATGCTCAATTGAGTAAAGATCCGGCGAAGTTAAATGCTTCCGCCGGATTCTGCCCTTCAACCGGTTCAAAAAACGCCGCGCATAAATCAAATTTCCAGGCCTATCAATCGCCCGAACCGCACAAGCTAAATCGATCGGCGTTGACACCGCGCAAACACCCGTCAACAAATCCGTCTTGCCTAGTTCGCCCGCAAGTTTCAAACCCACATTCCCGCCCAACGAAAATCCCACGACAAACAATGGCCCTAAACCTCGCCCTTGAATCGCTTCCAGAACCTGCAGAGTATCCGACGTTAGCCCTGAATGATACATCGTGTTCGACAGGTGCTCCGTGCCCCCGCAACTCCGCATGTTCAGACGATGCACACCAAACCCATGCATCAAAGCCCGCTGCGTGAAACTGACAATGTAGCCGCCGTTCGAGCTTCCCTCCAAACCATGCAGCAACACAATCTGCCCATGCGCTTGTCCTTGCGGCTGATGCTCATAAGCAACCACCGTCACCTTCGGAGCAACTTTATACTCCACTCGCTGCGGAGGAAACCGTATCTCGTCAATCTCGCGGCGCCAATAGTTCCCGGCAATGGTCGCCAAATGGGAATTGTGAAATAGTGGGTAAAACTTCTGCTTCAAGTCACGATTTTAGAACGCGACGCCGAGCGTTCCATGTCAAACAATCAAACGCGGGATTTTTTTGGTCTTTTAACGGCGAACAACTCAGACGTGCTTTTAGCGTCCAACACCCGAACGGCCAAATCATCCAGTTCAGGCATCGTCATACTCAGCAATTTCTTTTCGAACTTCTCAGGCATCGGACCAAAGCGCTTTTCAATCAAATGGCTCACCAGTTGTTGCGACAAGCGCAGACCCTGCTCGCGACCCTCCTCCATACCCTGCTCGCGACCCTCCACCATCCCTTGACGATGGCCGGGCCAATGATCTTGTTCTCCATGATGTCGATCACTATCGGCACTGTCTGAACCTCTCTTTCAATCTCACCTTCCATCCGCCGCAGTCCCGCCAAAATCGAAAGCTGCTGTAACCGGTCCGCACGCTCGCGTCCACTTTTCGCCTCCGCAATTCGTCGCAGAATTCGCCGAACAGCCACACGCCGGTTCTTCACTCTACCCAAAAGCGCAACTATATTATCCGATAGATTCGGACTTGCAAGCAAAGGCTCCGCGTCCACCTCACGCATATCTATTAAGTCGTAGCTAAAGCTTAATCCGCCACCCCGCAACCGGTTGTCCATGCGCAATCGCTCATTCCCAACATAAATGACAATCTGCTTTGGCAATCGGCCGTGCTGCCGCAGCACACCGAGCGCGTATTCAGCCATGCGTAGCGGCATGCTCACACCATTCGTACTTTGCAGTTCAATATGAATCAGATTGCCGCGCGCGTCTTCGCCTAATAGATCCACCTTCCGATTTTGCACCTTCGGTAGCTCCTGCGAGAACCAGCGCACTACGTCGTAACCACCCAGAAACCGCAACAGCGACGCGGCTTGTTCGCGCAGAAGGCTTTTCAGAACTGTATCGTAGTTAGGTAGACTTCTAAGAAAGTGCCGCAGCCGGCGCCATCTTCTCGATACGAAACACCACAGCTACTAACGTGAATCCATCAGTGTCAAAACACTACAAATTCCGCGCCTTTTGACACGCATTTAAACCCACAAATCCCGCTGACAACCAGATAACGCCCAATAAACACGTACTTCTTTGGCTCACCGCTTGCACGCAGATAGGGCCGTGGGGTGAAGGTCATGTCCTCGTATCAACGCTCCTGCGTCTCGCTGTTTCTCTCCTTTTTGTCCGTTGGAGCGGCCGCCCGTTTAGCCGCCCAAACGCCACTCAAAACCATTCGCAATCCCAACGGCGGAGTCATCGTCTATGGCCTCGTAGACGGCGCCACAACCCAAGCCGCAGCCATGAGCCAAGTCCTCCGCAACGTGCATAACGGCTGTAACGAAAAACCTAAAGTCGGCAAACTCTTCAAAGTTCGCGACACAAACTCCGTTGCCGTCTTCTTTACCGTAACCAATCACGCCGGCGGAGACAAAGCTGTAGCCGGACTCCTTATCGCCGCACTCACCGCTCCCAATCAAGTGGAAGCCGCCTTGGTCAGCGACGACGCGGCCCGCTTTGGCACCAGCGTGAATCCAATGCTAAAGCAACTCTTCGGCGTCTGGCATCCGGGCGCGAACGCGCAACCCGCCGGCGCCAAACCAGCCGAACGCTATGCCCCGGCCGAACCGTTGCACCGAGTCGCCAATCAGGACGGTTCCGCCAGCTTGGCCGTTCCTGCCGGATGGAGGGTAATAGGCAACGGTGGCACAACATTGGTCAACGATCCCACGTTCAACGTCTTCATCAACCTGAACTTGGTGCGCGGTGGCACTAACCCGTCATACCGTCAACCCTACGGTCGCGCCACCGGCATGGGGGTACCAATGGTCTACCCTTCCAACTTCGATCCAGCCAGCGGCTTTCCCGGATTCATCCAGGAGTTCTATCGCGTCAATAATCAACGCATCGACTACCGAATGACCAGCGCCGAGGCGATGCCTGGAAACCCAGGCCAACGCTGCATACACTCCATAGGTCGCGGACTCCTGATGTCAGTCGGACAGCCGCCCCCGACCGCCAAACCGGAAGATTATCCACAGTTGGAGTTTTTGGCCTGCCTCACCGCTCCAGACCGTATGGGCAACTACACCGTCTCAATTTCCGTCTCCGAGATTTTCCTCAATTCAATTGAAAAGGAGCGAGCCACTGTGGGCGCTATTATGTCCAGCTATCAAGTGAACCAAGCCGTAGTCGCCAATCAGGCCAGCGCCATGGCCGCACCGATAATTGCCAACATCCACAGGATCGGTGAACAAGCTACTGCCCGCATGAACGCAGTCGAACAGCAAAACGACGAGCAGCACGCCGGTTACTGGGCCCGCCAGGATTCCAACGCGCGGCGCAACCAGTCCTTCGACAACTACATCCTCGACCAAACCGTCATCCAAAACAACGACGTCTACGGCAACGGCACCACCATCGGTCACGCCACCGTCTGGAATTCAACGGCCGACGCGCTAGTAAAAAGCGATCCCAACCGATACGAAATCGTCAACTCACCAAATTTCTGGAAAGGCTGGGATTACTAAGCAGCCACCGCGTTCAGCTCAGAATTGCTTTTCGGTCGTCCCAAGGGCAATGGCACGCTCTTCCGGCTTGCCTTTATTAACCGGCCCCGACAGCCAGTGAAGATGCACAACCATCGCAGTTGCATCCCATTGCACCCCGCCGTCAGCCAGCTCAATATTGTCGCGGCAACTGGCGATCTTCAGCCCCAGCGTTTGCCGCGCGCGTCGCCCCTCCAAGGCAATGATGCGCAGAAATTTTTCCTCTCCGGCTTGGCACAATGACATGCCAAGCGGAACCGAAGGATAGGTGTCAATGAGAATCACCGACTTGCCTGGAACCTCCGCTACCACTTCCACCTTGGACGGTGCTCGATTCGCCGCTACCGTAGCGTCGCGCGAAACACTCACAGAGTAACGCGGTCCCGCCTTCAGTTGGATCTGGAAACGCGTATTCGGACCAGAAGAGGAGTATCTGACAAATCCGCCGGAAGGTAGCGGAACTTGCTGCTGCGCAGGCGCGGCGACTAGACCAATCGCCAGAAACGCGCCAACTGCCCTAACCCAAGATAGCGTCCGCATAGCAAACCCCCGAATATTTCCAATGTGCATTTGTATCCGGTGGCTTCGAGTACGAGCCACTATCGCGATTACGAAGCTGTGCCGCCGTCTTACCGACATTTTCAGGGTCAGTCATATCCCAACCGATGTTCCCGGTTGCCGCATCGCACAAGATGTTCGGGTCACGCGCCCACGCCTTGGCCTTATCGTCCCACTTATGATACGCACCCCCATTCCATCTGCAAATCGCTTCGCGTGTCAGTTGGTCGTCGGTATAAGTGCGGCCGTTTTGTGACAGGTACGTGACGGCAGTGCCGCGCTTAGTTGCAAATAATGCCAGACCTCCGTCCACATTCAACTTCCAATTCCACATCTGCGCTAACGAAGGCACCGGCGAGGTCAGTTGACACATTCCGTATCCGTTATCGAAGCTCTTGACCGGCTCATTGTGCGCGTTGAAGTTTTTGTATTTGGATTCGTGCGCAAGCAACTTGTCGAAACCGCCCGCCCCCGGTTTGGTCGCCAGATACGCCGACACTTCCGCCGCGCTGGGGTTCGTTCCTCTAATCTTCACAGAGACTGAAGCAGAGTCCTTTCCCGCACTCACTCTTACCGTAAGAGTCCCGCCGTAATTGGCTATCGCGTTTTGAGCATCCCAAGTATTGGCCGGGCTTTGGGTCGTACCCGACACCTTAAAAGCACCCCACTGAATGCTCCAGTTCCAGATGTGCGGTCCCTTGGCGTCAGTTTCAAAAACCACGCTGGGCCACACCGCGTTCGAAGAGATAGCAAACTCATCCGTAGCATTGGGCCTTTTGAATTTCATCGCAATTTTTTCTGCCTCATTGGATGCTCCCCAACCCTCCGTTATTTCGTCGCAATTTCGCCCTTGAATCTCCTGCATATTCAAGGAAAGCGAGCCGCAGTGACGGCCATCACATCCTTGCTATCACACCCAATTCTCGGCGAAAAGGCGAACAAAAGGCGGTCACAACTCATTCAACTATTTTTATCTCCCATCCTCCCAATCACTTACCCTGTGAACATCCCCTTTTCTTCGCCCCGAAAATTTGGTGAGCCCCCGTTATACTAGTTTCAGAAGCCCTCCCAGGCCAAAAACCTGCGGAGGGCTTTTGCATTTCTAAACCCCGGGAGCCAACCCAATGACCAACCGTTCCATCCGCCGTGCGAATGAGCGCAAAGCCCTGAAAGCCGCCCGCAAAGCCGCCAAACTAACCAACACCACCGTCCATACGCCCGAGACTCCGAAGCCAGTCTCCGAAGCCCAACTCGCTGCCAACCGAGCCAATGCCCAACTCTCCACCGGTCCCACCTCCGAAACCGGCAAAGCCATCGCCTCCCGCAACCACACTACCCACGGCCTCACCGCCCTCCCCGAAAGCCACTTCCAAGTCCTGCCCAACGAAAACCAAGCCGCCTACGACAAGCTGCTCAACGCCTTACAAACCGAATGGAAACCCACCACCGCCACCGAACACGAACTCGTCACCCGCCTCGCCGTCCACTGCTGGCTGGGTGATCGCGCGCTCCGTCTCCAACACGCCATCCTGGCCGAAGTCGGCGAACGCATCGCGGTCGAAGAACGCAAAGACTTCTCCCTGTTCATGCGCTACCACGCCACCCACACCCGCTCGTTCAGCAAAGCACTGTCCGAACTCGTGCGCTTGCGCAACTTCCAAACTCGCCAGCAAACCGCCGCCGCCATCGCCGAACGCCGAGCCATGCAAGCCCAAATTCGGTTCGAATCGCAAAAGCAGAAAGCCGAACTCCACGCCGCCCGAATGGAAGCCCTCCGCCTCAAACAAGAGGCGATCAAACAGCGAAACCAAGCGTCGGCTAAACCCACAACCATCACTTCACCCACCGAAATCGTCGTCGCTCGGTCAGCAAACGCGGCATAAAGCAAACTTCACCCCGAGCATTTGTGTCGCCATTTACACATCTGCTACACTAAGTTGTTCGAGTTTTCGATCAGAGAGAAGAAGTCTGTCCATGCGCACCGAAGTTCCGTCCAAGCACAGTATCGTACGGGCTTGGCACGTGATTGACGCCAACGATGCGGTCCTGGGCAGGGTGGCGTCTAAGGCCGCTATGCTCTTGATGGGCAAGCACAAACCCACCTTCGCCCCGTCCATCGACACGGGTGATCACGTCATTATTGTCAATGCTGCCAAGGTCAAGTTGACCGGCGGTAAAGAGAATCAAAAAATGTATCGTCGCCACACCGGCTATCCGGGTGGTCTTATTGAAACCGGGGCTCGCAAAATGCGTGAAACCCGCCCACAGAGAATGATTGAGCTGGCCATTTCCGGCATGCTGCCGAAAACGAAACTGGGCAAACAGATGTACCGCAAGCTGAAAGTCTATGCGGGCGAGCATCATCCGCACCAGGCACAACAACCCGCCGCTCTTTCCGTTCCAGCATAAAGAGCAATAGAGGAGAAAAGTGGCAGCGAAGTTAGTGCAGAAGTTAGGAACCGGACGTCGCAAATCAGCGACTGCCCGCATCTTCCTGAGACCCGGCAAGGGAACCATCACGGTCAACCACCGGGCGTTTGATCATTATTTTGTAAGCGAATCGGCGCGGGCATATGTCAAGCAACCGCTGTTGGCAACCGAGACCGCCGAAAAGTTTGATGTTTTGATTCTGGCCAATGGTGGTGGCATCAGCGGTCAGGCCGGGGCGGCTCGCCTTGGCATCGCGCGCGCCTTAATCGAATTCAATTCGGAACTGCGCGGCAAATTGAAGCAAGAGGGTTTTCTCACTCGCGATGCGCGTGAGCATGAACGAAAGAAGTACGGCCAAAAAGGCGCCCGCAAGCGCTTCCAGTTCTCCAAGCGTTAATCGCGCTTGTCTACGGACCGAAAACATCTTCTCGTTTTTCTTTCCAACCTTGCTAAGAGCGGCGTAAACTACCCAATGTTCACGCCGTTTTTATGGCAACAACCCGTGTACAAGTCAGCACGCGCAAATACCGCTTTGGGTCGCGCAAAACTCTGACGGCTGGCACGTTTAGAAGTTAATTTACAGGAGCTAATTTTGCCATCGATTTCGATGAAAGAATTGCTCGAAGCAGGCGTTCACTTCGGGCACCAGACCAAGCGCTGGAATCCAAAAATGAAGGAATACATTTTTGGCGAACGTAATGGTATTTACATCATTGACCTGCAGAAGACGCTAAAGCTCTTCAAAGATGCAATGCGTTATGTGGGCGAACAGGCCGCTTCCGGCAAGACAGTTTTGTTTGTCGGCACCAAGCGCCAGGCTCAAGAGGCAATTGCTGAAGAAGCCACCCGCGCCGGCATGTACTATGTCAATCAACGTTGGCTGGGCGGTTTGCTCACGAACATTACCACTGTGCAGCGTTCCATCAAACGTCTGAAAGATCTCGACGCCATGGCGCAGGAAAACGCCTACGAAGGCCGCCAGAAGAAAGAAGTCGGCCGCCTTGAACGCGAGCGCAAACACTTGCAGCAGAATTTGGCCGGTATCAAAGAAATGGCTGGTCTTCCCGACCTTCTCTTTGTTATCGATTCGAACAAAGAAGCCATCGCCGTGAAAGAAGCTCGCAAACTGGGCATCCCGGTCGTCGCCGTCGTCGATACCAACTGCGATCCGGATGAAGTGGATTATGTGATTCCGGGCAATGATGACGCCCTGCGCGCCATTCGCCTCTTCACTACCAAGATTGCCGACGCCGTTGTGGAAGCGCGCTCCATGGCTACCGAAACCGACTTTGCGCCAGAACGCATCGTCACCGAAGAAGAAGCGGGCAGCGAACAGACCCCGCCCGAAGAATTCAATCAATATCTGGATCCAAAGTATCTGGAGCAGTTGAATTCCGAAAGCTTGGCCACCAGCGCCGAACCGGAAGCGCCGCCGCGTAAAGGTCCGGCCAGCGAAGCTGCCGTGGCCAGCGAGGTTGACGTACCTACGGTTGTTGAACACTAGTTTTCGATTCCGTTTCGGAAACGTGAAATTTGAAGAGCGACCGGCCACCTAAGGCTTGGTCGCTCTATTCATGTAGCTAGTGTGATTTTTGAGATTGTAAGGGTTGTTAGAGAGAAGGATTGAAATGGCTGAGATAAGCGCACAGTTAGTAAAACAGCTCCGCGACCGCACGGGCGCGGGCATGATGGAGTGCAAAAAAGCACTCGTCAAAGCGAATGGCAATTTGGAAGAAGCGGAAGTCGTCTTACGCACACTCGGCATCGCGGGTGCCAGCAAGAAGGAAGCGCGTACTACGAAACAGGGTCTCATCAGCGTCAACATCAGCGCCGACGGCAAAACCGGAGCTATGGTTGAGGTCAACTGCGAATCCGATTTCGTCGCTCGCACCGAGGATTTCCAGGCGCTCGCTGCCGAAGTGGCCGCTCACATCGCCGCTACCAAGCCTAAGTTCGTCAAGCTTGAAGATGTTTCCGAAGCCGAACGCGCCAATATCAAAGAGCATGAGGCGCTTTACACCCAGAAACTGGTTGCCGATCCGAACACCACCATCGGCGAATTGGTTAAAACCAAAATTGCCAAGCTGGGCGAAAACATCAACGTGTCCCGCTTTGTCATTTTTGAAGTCAGCGGCAACGGCGCCATCGCTCACTACATTCACACCGGCGCGCAAATTGGTGTGCTGCTCGAAGTGAAGACTGCCGGCGTCGATACCGCCGCCAATGCCGACTTCAAGACTCTGGTGCGCGACATCGCCATGCAAGTGGCGGCCGCCCATCCTCAATTTGTGTCCCGCGACGAAGTTCCTGCCGGCGTACTCAAACAGGAACGCGACATCCAGCGTGAGCGCGCCCTCACCGAAGGCAAGCCCGAAAAGATGGTGGACAAAATTGCCGAAGGCCGCATGAGCAAGTTCTTTGAAGAGGTCTGCCTCTTGGAACAGCCTTTCATCAAAGAAAACACGATCTCGGTACAAGAGCTCGTCAAGACCGCGTCCGGCAAGCTGGGCAACATCCAGATTGCGCGCTTCGCCCGCTTCAAAGTCGGCGATAGCGGCGACGCTCCAGGTGTGCACGAAAGTCCCACACCGGTGACGGCATAAAACAATTCACGAGCTCGGCAGCAACGCCGGGCTCATTTTTTATATAGGCACAATGCATGGTTAAATTTGATCGAATATTGCTGAAAATCAGCGGCGAAGCTCTAGCGGGCGACCTGTCTTTCGGTCTTGACCCGGAACGTGTGAAAGCGCTCGCGGTAGAAGTGGCCGAAGTGGCCAAAGCGGGCGTCCAGGTTGGCTTGGTTTTGGGCGGCGGAAACATCTTCCGCGGCGTCAAAGCGGCAGCCAACCATATGGACCGCGTCACCGGCGATCATATGGGCATGCTCGCCACCGTTATCAATGCGTTGGCTTTTCAAGATGCGCTCGAGAACCTCGGCGTACCCACCCGCGTCATGACCGCCATCGAAATGCACCAGGTTGCTGAGCCTTACATCCGCCGCCGCGCCATTCGCCATCTCGAGAAGAAGCGCGCCGTCATTTTTGCCGCCGGAACCTCCAACCCGTACTTCTCCACCGACACCGCCGCCACGCTTCGCGGTCTGGAAATCAAGGCCCAGATCATTGCGAAGGCAACCAGCGTCGATGGCGTCTACGATAAAGACCCAAAGAAGTATCCCGACGCCATACGCTATGAAGAAGTAGGCTACACCGAAGTGCTGTCTAAGGCCCTCGGAGTGATGGACGCCTCGGCCGTCGCTATGTGCCGCGACAACAAAATGCCTATCATGGTGTTCAATCTCAAGGAGCGCGGCAATATAATGCGTATGGCGATGGGCGAAACCATCGGTACTATGATTCGCTGATTGTATCTATCGCATCTAAGGTTAAGACTGAAGCTATGAAACAAGAAAAGGAAGTTCCTGCTGCTACTAGCAGCCCCTTCAAGAACGTTAAGGAAATAGAAGCGAACGCCCGCACGCGCATGGAAAAAGTGCAGTCTGATCTACATCAGGAGATCTCGCACTTCCGCACCGGCCGCGCCTCTATCGGCCTACTCGATAGCGTTCGTATCGAATACTACGGCACGCCCACGCCGCTGAATCAGGTCGCGCAATTGCATGTGCCCGAGCCTGCCATGATCACCGTTCAACCGTGGGACACCTCGCTTATCGGCGTCATCGAAAAAGCCATTCGGAGTTCTGACCTTGGCTTGAATCCATCCAACGACGGCAAACTGATTCGCCTGCCCATTCCTCCGCTCACAGAAGAGCGCCGCCGCGATATGGCGAAGAAACTGAACCACGTTGCCGAAGAGCGCCGCGTCAACCTGCGCAATATTCGCCGCGACGCCAACGAGCATTTGAAGAAGCTTTTGAAAGAGAAACTTATCAGCGAAGATGAAGAAAAGCAAGCCCTCGATATGATCCAAAAACTCACCGATGGGCAGATCGCCAAGCTCGATCAAGCCGCCAAGGCCAAAGAAAAAGAAATCCTTGAATTCAAGTAGATTCATAGGAATCGGCTTTGGATCGGCTTAGTAAAGCGCGCCTGGCGGCCATCGGAACTCTCGACGATTTTGAGAGTCTGGCTCAACAATTCATGAGCCCGGCGGCCTACGCTTATCTTGTCGGCGCCTCAGGTGACGAACTCACCGTTACACGCAACCGCGTCGCCCTCAACAAAATTCCCATTCTCCCGCGGGTCGTTCGCGACGTCAGCCACATTCAGACCCAGACATCTCTATTTGGCAAACGACTCGAATTTCCCATCTTGCTGGCTCCCACCGGCTATCACAGACTGATCCACAGCTTAGGCGAACTCGCTACCGTGGAAGGGGCTAACGATAGCGGCGCCACCTTGGTAGCCGCCACCTTCTCAACGGTCACATACGAACAGATGCAAGCGCGCTCTCGCCGGCCGCTATGGTTCCAGTTGTATGTGCAAAAGGATCGCGGCTTCACGAAAGAGTTGATCGAACGTGTGCTCGCTGCCGGCTGCGATGCCATCTGCGTCTCGGTGGATTTGCCGGTCAACGGCACGCGCGATCGTGAATTCCGCGCCGGCTTCAAATTGCCTTCGGGTGTGGATCGCGCCAATCTCTCTTCACTGGGCTCAGCCATGGCCGCCAGTCCACATCGCCCGCATGGCCGAAATATTTATTCGGCAGTACACGCGTCCGACGTCACTTGGGATGACATTGACTGGCTGCGCAGCCTCATCCGCAAGCCGCTCCTCCTCAAAGGCATCATGCATCCCGCCGACGCCGCGCTCGCCTATAACGCAGGCTGCGACGGCATCATGCTCTCCAACCACGGCGGCCGCAGCCTCGACACCGTGGTCTCCACCATCGAAGCGCTCCCACGCCTCATTGATCGCCTCCAAGATCGCATTCCGGTCATCCTAGACGGAGGCATCCGCCGCGGCATCGACGTCTTCAAAGCGCTCGCCCTCGGTGCCAAGGCAGTCATGATTGGCAGGTCTTACTTATACGGTCTAGCCGTCGGCGGCGCCGATGGCGTCAGCCGAGTCGTCGAAATCCTGCGCAGCGAACTCGAAATGACCATGGCGCTAGCCGGATGCAAATCCATCGACGAAATCAAGCGCGATTGCCTCGACACTCTGTAAGACCAGCAATCACAACTCACACAAACCTGCTCAAGCCGCTCCCCGGTTCAAGACCAAACCGAGCCGCGCTCGATCAGCGGACCTCCAGCAAGGTGTGGCAGCCCGCCTCGACGCCGTTCAGGGCTACCGTCACCACAATCTCGTATTGCCCCGGCTCCAGTTCGCTCATCGGCAGCGTTCCCGCATAACGGTACGCCCCGCTCTCATCACGCTGCGGTTTCGAAAGAGAAACCGTTACCAGAGCTTTCCCATCGCGCGCGACTGTGATCTTCGCTTCTGGCTCCGCGCTCGCAAACGCGACGAAGTAGAATGAGGCGGAATCCTTCCGGCTAAATGTGGCGTCCAACTCGGGAGTAATGCGGCCCTCCGCCGTTTCCAGCACATCGCCTGGCTCCGGCACTTGCACCGCCGCTACGCTCCGCACCCATACAAGGTCGCTCACGTCGGGGCCGCCCGAGGCATGAGCCGAAATAATCAGCACGGACTTCTTCACGCTGGCCCGGTCCGCCTCGCGATCAATCACGGCGGTTTGCACATGGTACCGGCCCGGCGCTAAGCGAAGCGGCAATGTAACCATCACCTTCCCTTGCGCGAAGCTTGCTTGCTTTTCCAGCGGTCCACTGAACGGAAGATCTTTTCCGATCTTGGCCACAATCTGGTCCTGCTCATCCTTCACTAAGCCCAGCACGGAAATACGAATCTGAAACGATTTCTTCGCGGCGTCGCTGGTGAATCTCAATGAACTGGCGGGAACCTCAAACACTATACGACAATCCTCACCGAACCGCAGGACGGCCGACGAGTAAGCAAATGAGCGTGGAGCCGGCTGCATGTTCATGGCGTTCAATGCACCTAGTTCATACGGCGCAATAGTCTCTCCGCTCATCATCGGAAGAGCATAGTATCCCGTGCGACTCTGGACTTTCAATCCTGCGCGATCCAGCTTCACTTCCAGTTTGCGGAAGTGTCCGTCAAGGTTCGTCGAAGTGGGCGCGTAGGTGATTTCGTAATGCGACCGAATATCTTCCATCACCTGCTCCAAAGGTCCTCGCAAGTCGTTGCTGTTGTCCATTGCGAAACCGCCCGTACCTTCGGCCAAGTGCCGCGCGTTGGCTTGTAAATCTGTCTGGTAGATGGCCTCGGCTGCCTGGCTTGTCGGAGTCATCGCTTGGCCGGACGCTTGCTCCTGCGCATTCCCCGGTCCCATTCCGGAGATGCTCTGCTCCGCAGCTTGAATGGATTGGGCCGAGTCCCTTGCAAGCCGGTTGTTTGACACGATGCCCAAGCCGCGCGCATCCACCGTGTAAAAGGTTACGTTGCCTAGGTTTGCTTCGGCAATTACGGAATCTAACATCTCGGGCTGATCAGGCGGGATCACCAGCCCTTCTGAGAAGAAAAGAATTGTTTTGCGCCCCGGGAGGCGAGACTGCTCGCGGACCAGTCTGTACAAGGCGTCAATTGAACGGGTCCCTTCCTGCCGGAAAAGTGTTTTCAAGATAAGCTGCTGGATTTTGATTTCCGCGCCGGCGAGAGCCGCATCGTTTTGCGGGCCCGGGTCCTCCGCTGACCCGGGGGATAGCGGCTGAAAGGTTTTCCGCACCTCCAGGCCATTCGCCTGCAGGCTGTTGATCCGCTGGATAATGCTGAGGTTCTCCTTGGCAAATTCCTCATACGCGCCCGTACCGGCGCGATCGACGGCTTTGTTAAGAAGCGCCACGTTTGTCGTATAGGTCTGCTGCACGCTGAGTTGATAACGCAGGGAATATACCGCCATCCAAGTGTTTGGCCCGGCTTCGGCTTTCAGAAACTCATGCGCCCGCGCCACTGCCGTCCTGCGGCTAAGGGGACTCATCGCTTCAAACACCAGCGTGACCAGGTTGATCTGCCGCAATGGATCGGAACCGCCCTGGACCACGTCGTTTGATCCGGGCGCTGCGCTTCCAACTAGGGCCGCGACCGGACTTCGGCCATTCCGGAAGACGAAACTACGTGGCGTCTGCTGTACGCCGTCCTCGAAGATCTGGACATCCTCCGGCCGCAGATCCTCCACCAGTCGGTGATGCTTGTCGCGGACAATAAAGTCCAGCAGCACCTCGCCCGTCCCACCACGCAACGTTATCTCGGGCGTGGCCGATTGGCCGTTCTGCGCGCAAAGTCCGGCTGCCCCCAGCCACCAGCTCAGCACAGCAACACAAAGTAGCTTCACGATTCCCCCCTGGCTCTGCTCATCTACTCTCCGCCCCACTACCGTTACTCTAGCCCCAGTTCATTGTCACTATAATGCTCACTTCAGAGTTAGCCATCGCGCTCAAACGCCGATTCATCCATGTTCTCCTTTGAATAGGAACCAGTCGGTGGTGCAACTAAACCAGCCATCACTGTCAATAATGATTCAGGATCAATAAACTTTCATGTCCACATCCATCAAACAAAAACGCGCGCTGATTACTGGCGCATCAAAAGGAATAGGATTAGCGATCGCCACCGCTCTCGCCGCTGAAGGCGCAAGCGTATTCATCTGCGCGCGCAATCGCCAAGAAGTCGATGCCGCTGTCGCCGCCATTAGCGCATCGGGCAATACCCAGGTATTTGGCACAGCGGCGGATGTCAGCCTTTATAGCGATGTCGAACGCATGTTCAACGAATCGGACTCTCAACTCGGCGGCTTAGACATTCTGGTGAACAACGCGGGATTTGGAATTTTTTGTCCCACTTCGGATATTGCAGTTTCGGATTGGGACCGTCTTATCGCGACCAACCTTTCCGGCGCGTTTTACTGCAGCAAGCAAGCGCTTATGCGCTTCAAACAAAGCGGCAGCGGTCACATCATCAACCTCAGCAGTTTAGCTGGTAAAAATCCTTTCGCTGGTGCTGCGGCCTACAACGCTTCTAAGTTTGGTCTGAATGGCTTCAGCGAAGCGATGATGCTTGATCACCGCGCGGACAATGTTCGCGTAAGTTATGTGATGCCTGGTAGCGTTGACACCGACTTCTCGCCGCGTGGTTCAAAAGAGAAGTCCACTTGGAAGATCGCACCAGAAGATATTGCTGAAATCGTGGTGGGGATCTTAAAAATGCCAGGAAGAACTCTAATAAGTCGAGTCGAAGTGAGACCTTCCGTTCCAAAAAGAGACTAATAAGAAAAAGCCTATAAGGAACACCACTGAAAAACACCCCAACCTTTGACGATGTAGGCAGTAAGCACGTCGCAAGTGGTCAAACAAACGGCACGCTGTTTGCTCTAAGACAGTCGCAGGTTATTGATCACAACGTGGACGTTGTGGCAAAGGAAGGAAAACAGAAAGATATGAGCCGGCTCCGAAAAGTCCTAGACCCATCAAGGACAGGCAAAGACGCAGAATCGCTGGAACGAACGCTCCTGAAACTTGTTGTAGGTCAGGACGAGGCGGTTGAGCAGATCGTAAACATATATCAGATGCATACGACTGGTTTGTCGGCTCCCGGTCGTCCCGTTGGAAACTTTCTTTTCTTAGGCCCGACCGGCTCGGGCAAGACGAGAACAGTGGAAGCTACGGCCGAGGCCCTGCTGCACAACCCACGTGCTGTGGTTAAGATCGACTGCGCTGAATTTCAACACAGTCACGAAATCGCCAAGTTGATTGGTTCGCCTCCCGGATATCTGGGCCATCGCGAAACACATCCGCTCCTTAGCCAAGAAGTAATAAATCAACACCATACCGACCAGATTCGCTTGAGCTTCATTCTTTTCGATGAAATTGAAAAAGCCAGTGATGCTCTTTGGAACCTTCTACTCGGGATCCTGGACAAAGCCACGCTAACGCTGGGAGACAACCGCAAAGTTGACTTCTCTCGCGCCATGATCTTCATGACCAGTAACCTGGGCGCCAGCGAAATGAGTGCCTTAGTGACTCCGCGTCTCGGATTCAATCACGCCTATGCAACGGACAACCCGCCGGTTGCGGACGAGGAACTCGCCAAGAAAATGTCGAAGACCGGTGTCGAAGCGGCACGCCGCAAGTTCACCCCGGAATTCATGAACCGAATCGACAAAACGGTTGTCTTCAAACCGCTGGGTGAAAACGAATTACGCAAAATCCTCGACTTGGAACTGGGGCAAGTGCAACAACGCATTCTGTTCTCACCCGCTGACAAGACATTCGTGTTCACCGTGTCCGATGCCGGCAAGAAATTCCTGTTGTCCGAAGGCATCGATCTTAAATATGGCGCTCGCCATCTGAAACGCGCTATCGAACGCCTTTTAGTTCACCCGTTGTCCAATTTGATGGCCACCAGCCAGGTAACCGCGGGCGACTGGATTGAAGCCGATTTCGATGCGGAACGCAAGTGCCTTTTATTCACCAAGGAAGCCGAAGGGCTGGAAGTACACGCCATGGCAAACATGATTGGCGAAGGTTTCCGCCTGCCACCAGCCGCCAATGCCGCATCGGCCATGCCGGAAGTAAAAACCATATCTGCAAGATCCTCCAAGAAGTAGCCATAGACTGACTCCTTAGACAACGCCGGAGAGCCATTGAGAAGAGTGCTCTCCGGCTTCTTTTTTCAGAAGGTGCTTTTTGGCAGCGGTCGCGGCTGCAGCGTACTCGGATCCGTCTTCAGAGCCAAGCTCTGCAACTCTTCCCGGTGAGATTTTATCGCCAACCATTGTGAAGCGTCATTCAACAGGCTCGCTATCGAATGAATACCGCTCATAGCAACCGCCTGATCGGAACGCCCGTGGATAAACTCCAACACATGGCTCCCCATGTAATGAGCAATCGCATCCATGCGCTGGCCGCTAACTGGGTGCAGCGCGCTACCCGTGCCGGTCTCCAGATACAACCCGCTCCACATCAACACCAGGATGCCGGTCGGAGTTGCGCTATTGGCCTTCATGATGTTCAGCGCGAATTCATCGGCCGCTTCTTCTTCCGCTTCTGAATAAGCCTGCTTCGGTCCTTTGTTATGGTTCAGTTGCAGATGCCCCAATTGATGCAAAAACAGGAACGCATAGGCAGTCTTGCGAATGCGGACCGATGTCTCCACAACTCGCGTGTTAGACAGCGCATCCGCTGGAATGTGCAGCGCCTCTAGCGGACCCGGCAACCGCCCGCCCGGGAAATCCGCCGCGCTGCGGTAACGCAGCATATTCAGATACTCGTCAACCGTTTTGGTCGAGTAACGATCTGTCCAAAGCCACCCGTATGCCCTGGATAAATCCTCAACGAACAACAGTGTCCGAATCGGAATCACGATGTGGCTTTTCTCGGCGTAAAAATCTAACGGGTCTGTCCTGAGCCCTTCCAACGGAAGATCAAGCGGTTGCAAGCCAATAATCGTTGCCTGTTCCGACCGGACAACCGGAACGATCTCGCGCTCCAGCACGAGGTTCATACTGGTTTGCAGACGGACTTGCTCCGCCGTCAACCTGGCCGAATCGTAAAGACTCCCCAAGTCAGCGCCGTAACACGCGCCTACGACAAATAGAAACAGAGCAGTTCGTAGCAGCAGCACTAAACAGGTAGCTGGCTAGACCCCATCAGATACGCATCCATGTAGTGCGCAGCCTTGCGGCCCTCAGCAATTGCCCAGACTACCAAGCTTTGCCCTCGTCGCGCATCTCCCGCTGCAAATACGCCCTTCTCCGAGGTCATAAACTCGGCATTGGTATGCAGGTTACCGCGATGATCCAACCCCAGATTCAACTGCTCCACCAAGCCGGTTTTCGTTGGCCCGGAAAAACCAATCGCAATCAGAACTAAATCCGCATCTAAGTAGAACTCGGTGTCGGGCATACGTTCCCGCTTGGGCTTCGGACCGACACGCACGCAGTGCAGGCGTTGCACGTTGCCGTGAGCATCGCCGCTGAAATGCGTCGTCGCAACCGACCACTCTCGCGCTCCACCCTCTTCGTGCGCCGCCTCTATGCGAAGCTGGAACGGCCATTGAGGCCAAGGTGTGGATTCATGCCGCTCATTCGGCGGCATGCCGTTAATCTGCAACTGGTGCACCGACAGCGCCTTTTGCCGGTGCGCCGTTCCCAAACAGTCCGCCCCAGTGTCGCCGCCGCCAATGATCACAACGCGCTTCCCGGTTGCCATGATTTCTTCGCTGTTCGAAAAACGCTCCCCGGCGCCGCGCTTATTCTGCTGCGTCAGATAATCCATCGCCCAGTGGATGCCCTTCAGTTCGCGCCCGGGAATATTCACTTCGCGCGCTTGTTCCGCGCCCACCCCCAAAAGCACCGCGTCGTACTGGCGCATCAACTCGTCGCCTTTAATGTCCACTCCAACGTTGCAATTCGCCCGGAACTCAATGCC
Organism: Bryobacterales bacterium; assembly: GCA_963696305.1. Classification (GTDB taxonomy): domain Bacteria; phylum Acidobacteriota; class Terriglobia; order Bryobacterales; family Bryobacteraceae; genus Bog-105. Next base: position 81,671 of record CAVOJX010000021.1, read on the forward strand.
TTCCGCGATCAATTGCTCCAACCGCCGGTCAACCACAGGCTTCTCTAGCTTGAAATCCGGAATGCCGTAACGCAGAAGTCCGCCAATACGATCATGCTTTTCCAACACTGTCACCGTATGCCCGGCACGATTCAACTGCTGTGCGGCAGCCAAGCCCGCTGGCCCCGAACCAACAATCGCTACCTTTTTATTGGTACGAAATTTCGGCGGCTCCGGCCTCACCCAGCCCTGTTCAAACGCGTGATCGATGATGTTCTGCTCAACCACCTTAATCGTCACTGGATGATCGTTAATCCCCAACACACAAGCCGCTTCGCAAGGCGCGGGACACATACGCCCAGTGAACTCCGGAAAATTGTTCGTCGAATGCAGCGAACGAATCGCATCGTTCCAGCGCCCGCGCATTACCAAATCATTCCAGTCCGGAATGACATTGTTGACCGGACACCCGGTATGACAGAAAGGCACGCCGCAATCCATGCACCGGCTCGCCTGCTGCTTCAGCTTGTCTTCTGAGAAACTCCTGATAGACCTCAAACCAATCGTTGACCCGCTCCAGCCACCGGGCGTCGTTCCGGCGTTTCGCGCTGATATTCCAGAAATCCCGTAGCCTTGCCCATTAGCGTCCTCCCGCCTCGGCCACAGCCGCTTCTTGCGCCGCAGGCACGCGCTGCTTCGGCAGAACTTCTCTGTTTCCCCGCCGCTTTTCGCTTCTCCAAAATGCCGCTGGTATTCCTTCGGGAACACCTTCACAAAATTCTTTACCGTTTCGCCCCAATTCTGCCAGCAACTGCTTCGCCAGCGGACTCCCGGTGTAGTCCAGATGCTTGCGGATCAGCGCTTCCAATAGCGTTAAATCTTCGCGTTCAAATATCGGTTCCAAATCAACGCCCGCTTTATTGCAGCGCACTTCGCGGAAAACTCTGCAGCGGATCATGCACGTAAGCAAAACCGCCGCTCATTCCAGCTGCAAAGTTGCGTCCGGTTTCGCCCAGCACCACCACAGTGCCGTTAGTCATGTATTCGCACGCATGATCGCCCACGCCTTCCACCACAGCCGTCGCGCCCGAATTGCGCACCGCAAATCGTTCGCCTGCCACGCCACTGAAATAGGCCTCGCCGCTGGTCGCGCCATACAGCACCGTGTTGCCCACCAGAATGTTGTCCTCCGGCGCGAACGTCGCGAGCCTTGGCGGGTAGACAACAACCTTGCCGCCCGAAAGGCCTTTGCCTACATAATCGTTGGCATCGCCTTCCAATGTCCAGCGACACGCCATTGCCAGAAACGCGCCAAAACTTTGTCCGGCCGATCCCTGCAGAACGGAACCTTAATAGTATCGTCCGGCAGACCCTTTGATCCGTGCTTACGCGCAATCTCGCCGCTCAGCATGGTGCCAACCGCTCGATGAACATTCCGGATCGGCATCGGTCGAATACTCAACCTTCTCGCCCGCTTCCAACGCTGGACTGCGCCTTCTCAAGCAAAACGGTTATCTAGCGCTTCTTCCAACCCATGATCCTGCGCAATCGTGCAGCGCCGCCCCACCCGGCCTGGCACCTGCGGATTGTAAAGGATCGAAGAAAAATCCAAGCCCGCGAGCCTTCCAATGCTCCACCGCCGGAGTCCATCTCAATCATGTCCACGCGGCCAATCATCTCATCCATCTTGCGGAAGCCCAATCTGCGCCATCCAACTGCGCACTTCTTCCGCTATGAAGAAGAAGAAATTGATCACGTTTTCCGGCGTGCCCTGGAAACTTCTTGCGCAACTCCGGATTTTGCGTCGCAATTCCCACCGGACAAGTGTTCAGGTGGCACTTGCGCATCATGATGCAGCCCATCGCAATCAACGGCGCAGTGGAAAAGCCAAACTCTTCCGCGCCCAGCAACGCCGCAATCACCACATCGCGCCCGGTTTGCAGTTTGCCGTCTACTTGCACCCGGATGCGACTGCGCAAATCGTTCATCACCAGCACTTGCTGCGTTTCCGATAACCCAAGTTCCCAAGGGCTACCTGCGTGCTTTACTGAAGTCAGCGGCGACGCGCCTGTGCCGCCGTCATAGCCGCTGATCAGCACCATATCCGCATGCGCCTTCGAGACACCCGCGGCCACCGTGCCCACGCCCACTTCCGCAACCAATTTCACCGAAATACGCGCCTGCCGGGTTCACATTTTTCAAATCGAAAATCAAGCTGCGCCAGATCCTCAATCGAATAAATGTCATGATGCGGCGGCGGCGAAATCAAGCCCACGCCCGGAATCGAATGCCGCACACGCGCAATCTCGCATCCACTTTATGCCCGGGCAACTGTCCGCCTTCACCCGGTTTCGCGCCTTGCGCGACTTTGATCTGTAGCTCGTCCGCATTCACCAGATAATTCGCCGTCACGCCAAAACGTCCCGAAGCCACCTGTTTAATCGCGCTGCGCCGCGAATCGCCGTTGGGCAGTGGAACAAAGCGCGCTTCGTCTTCCCCGCCCTCGCCCGTATTCGATCTGCCGCCAATGCGGTTCATCGCAATCGCCAACGTTTCGTGCGCTTCCGCGCTGATGGAACCAAACGACATCGCGCCCGTCGCGAATCGCTTCACAATTTCTTCCGCCGGCTCCACTTCTTCCAGCGGCAGCGGCCTGGGAATGGCTGCGCAATTGCATCAATCCGCGCAGCGTACACAGCGCTTCATTCTGCGTATCAATTACCTTGCTATATTCCTGGAAAGTCTCAAAGCTTCCGGTGCGCACCGCGTGCTGCATTTTGTAACGCTCTCGGGCGTCAACAAATGCCGCTCGCCATTCATGCGGAATTGATAATTCCCGCCCACAGGCAATTCCTGCTCGTTCTCTGAGAGTGCTCGAAACGCCAGCGCGTGCTTGCGAATCGCCTCTTCCGTCAGTACACCCAATCCAACGCCTTCAATCCGCGACGCCGTTCCAGTGAAATAAACGTCAACCAGTTCTTTGTTCAAACCGATCGCTTCAAACACCTGTGCGCCGCGATAGCTTTGCAGCGTAGAGATGCCCATCTTCGAAAAGACCTTCAGCAAGCCCTTATTAATGGCCTTTTTGTAATTCTGAACCGCCGTTTCCGCCGTAATGCCGTTGGGCAGTTCGCCGCTGTTGGCCAAATCTTCAATGGTCTCAATCGCCAAATAGGGATTAATAGCGCTCGCGCCATAGCCAATCAACAGGGCATAATGCATCACTTCTCTTGGCTCGCCCGATTCCACAATCAAAGCCACGCCCGTGCGCGTGCCTTCGCGCACCAGGTGATTGTGAACCGCCGTCAAAGCTAGCAACGAAGGTATCGGGGCCCACTCTTCATCGATCCCGCGATCGGAAAGAATCAGCAGCGTATAACCGGAATCAATCGCCATCGATGCGCGCCGGCACAAGCCGTCCAAAGCGCGCTTCATGCCACGCTCGCCGTCGTGCACGCTAAAGCTAGTCGGCAAAGTAGATGCCAGCAAAGCCCCGCGCGATACTCTCCGCAGCTTCTCCAAGTTGCGATTCGAAATCACCGGATGCGCAATCTTCAACGTGTGACAGTTCTCCGGAACCTCGCTCAGAAGATTGCCTTCCACGCCGATATAGCTGGTCAGCGACATCACCATCTCTTCGCGAATCGGATCAATCGGCGGATTCGTCACCTGCGCAAACAACTGCTTGAAATAGTTGAAAAGCGACTGCGGCTTGTCCGAAAGGCAAGCCAGCGGCGTATCGTTCCCCATCGAACCAATCGCTTCCGCGCCATCCACAACCATCGGCGTAATCAGCGTTCGAAGATCTTCATCCGTATAGCCGAAACAGCGCTGGCGCGTCAGAATAGTCGCGTGTCCCGGCGTCTGCATGCGCGTCGGGTTGGGCAGGTCATCCAGCGTAAGTTGGTTATCGCGCAGCCATTCCGCGTAAGGTTGCCGCGCGGCTAAACTCTCTTTCACTTCATCGTCCGGAACAATGCGGCCCTGTTCCAAATCCACTACCAGCATGCGTCCGGGCTGCAGACGACCCTTCGATTCAATCTCTTCCGGCCGGAACGGCAACACGCCCGTTTCCGAAGCCATCACAATCCAACCGCCTTTAGTAACCAGGTAACGCGCCGGGCGCAGACCGTTGCGGTCCAGCGTCGCGCCAATCATCCGGCCATCCGTAAATGCCACCGCCGCCGGACCATCCCACGGCTCCGTCATGGAAGCGTGATATTCGTAAAATGCCTTCTTCGTGGGAGACATCGTCGAATCCGCATCCCATGCTTCCGGAATCAACATCGCCATGACATGCGGCAGTTTGCGCCCCGCCATCGTCAGCAACTCGACGGCATTGTCCAACGCAGCCGAATCGCTGACGCCGTGCTGGATAATGTTGCCCAGCTTTTTAAAATCATCGAATACCGGCGTGGACATCACCGATTGCCGCGCATTCATCCAGTTCACGTTGCCGCGCACGGTGTTAATTTCGCCGTTGTGGCACATATAACGGAACGGATGCGCCAGTTGCCAAGTCGGAAATGTATTGGTGGAAAAACGCTGGTGCACTAAACACAAAGCGCTCTTCGTATCCGGGTCCAGCAATTCGCTGTAGAACTCACCAATCTGGTGCGCCAGCAGCAAACCCTTGTAGACAATCGTGCGGAAAGAAAAAGACGGGATGTAAAAAAAGCTCTTGTCGCGGATGTCCGATTCAAGAACCGCCTTTTCCATCCGCTTGCGTACGACATACAGCTTGCGTTCGAACTCGTCGTCGCTCAGTCCGCTCGGCCGGCCCACAAAGCATTGCTCAATGTATGGCTGCGATGCCCTTGCAATGCGCCCAATCGCGTCTGCTTCCACCGGCGTATCGCGCCAACCAAGAACCGTTAAACCTTCTTCGCGCGAAATCTTTTCCAGCAATCCTTCGCATGTCAAACGCTGCTGCAATTCCACCGGCAGAAAGCACATGGCCACGCCATACTGCCCGCGCGCAGGCAGCGTGAATTTATGGTTCGGCGCATCCTTGGCAAAAAACTCGTGCGGGATTTGAATCAATATGCCCGCGCCATCGCCCGTTTCCGGATCGCAACCACAAGCGCCTCTGTGCGCCAGGTTGACCAGAATTTCCATTCCCTTTAGGACGATCTCGTGTGAGGCTTCGCCTTTGATATTCGCTACGAATCCAATGCCGCACGCATCGTGTTCATTGGCCGGGTCGTAGAGTCCCTGAGCTTGGGGAAGCTGGTTGAATGTGTCGACTGGGTACACTAGTTCCTCTTGGTGTTATAGGACGGCGAGTACTCAGTATACTGACATTCCGCAGTATTCGTCAAATTGAATTTAAAGCTCTTTCATATCACTTTTTCTTATGATAGTGTGGAATGGCTGTGACCTTGTCGAACTTACGGCTTATACGCGATGTAGCCAGTTATCAATCAGTTAGCAAAGCTGCCAAGCTTAGCGAACTCAGTCAATCGGCGGCTAGTCAGGCTCTGCAAGAGATCGAACGTGAGCTGGGTGTCGAACTTTTCGACCGCAGTCGCCGCCCCTTGCTCCCCACCCACGCCGGGAAAATCTATCTGGAATACTGTCGCGACATGTTGCGCCGCCACGAAGTGATGCAAGCCGAACTGGCAAAAGTACTGAATCAAGCCAACGGCACCGTGCGCATCGCGGCCATTTATTCGGTTGGCCTTTCCGAGATGTCGCGCATCGACACTCGCTTCGCCGAACGCTTTCCCGAAGCCCGCATGGATGTGCAATATTTACGTCCTGAAAAGGTCTGGGATGCCATCGCCAAAGACGAAGCAGATCTGGGCTTGATGAGCTACGCCGAATCCTCCCGCGAGTTGCTTGCCCTTCCCTGGCGTGATGAAGAAATGGTGGTCGCCGTGGCACCCGAACATCCGCTTGCCTTACGCGATCAGGTTACCGGAGCAGAACTGAACGGCACCAACTTTGTCGGCTTCGATGACGATCTTCCCATTCAGCAACATATCGATCGCTATCTGAAAGAACAACACGCTGAGGTGCAGATGGTTCTGCGCTTTGACAACATCGAGATGATCAAACAGGCAGTTGCGCACGGAGTAGGCATCAGCATCATGCCCGAGCGAGTTCTGCAGGAGGACTTGTTGCAGGGACGTCTGATGGCCCTGCAGCTCCAGCCTGCCGACTTGTTCCGCCCAGTCAAAATCGTGCACAGGCGACGCAAAGTGTTCAGCGATGTCGTGCGCGGCATGTTGGAACTGCTGCAGGAGCCGGAAGATTGAACTCGCGCATTTGGCGCGGACTGATTCTCCCTCTACTATTCGCTTCTATACTCCCGGCACAAACCGCCATCTCAGTTAAAGAAAACAACGGTTTCTGCGAAGGCAGCGCCTCATCGGCCGCACCGGTCGCGCCCGTCTGGGGTTCTTACTGTTCCAAAGATGCCGCCAATGCAGTTCGCATTGTCACTAGCGCCTTTCAACTGAGCGGCGATTTTGACATCTATTTAAGCGGCAATCCCAACAGTAGCGGCATTATGCTAAGCCTGGAGAACCTTAACACAAAAGAGCGCTCCGAGATTCATCCTCCAACTTTGCCCGGCGGCATTTGGCTGCGCTATCCCTTCCATCGTCCTGCCGCTTGGCAAGGGCAGAATTTGCGCCTCGCTGCGGATGGCAAAGCCAGCGGCGCTATGGGTTGGCTCAGCTTTAGTGCGCCCTATCCGCGCGACGTACACATGTTCCCATCCAATGCAAAGCGGCTTCTGCTGACCACGCTCCAAAGTGCTTTGCTGCTGTTCATACCCGGTTTCACTTTCGCTGCTCTCGCGGTTGCGTTCGGTGTCCGGTCGTCCATTAAGTTGGGCATGATTCTGCTCTGCGGCATTGTCCTCCCCGGCTATTTCGTTTTCTTTATTTACGTTAAATCGCCCCGAGTCGGAAGCGTGGTTGGCATGATCTTGCCATACGCGCTAGCCGCCCTGCTTGTCTTTCTGCTGCTGCGCACATCGCGCCAGAAGCTTGCGCGATTGCAGCCCCTACTACTGCCGGCAGTCGCCATCTTTTTCACCTCCCTAGCCATCCTGGCGCTTGGCTATCAGGTCGCAGGCGGCGACATGATCAGCGTTATTCCCAACACTCGCTTTTCCGGCGCCGCCCTTCCTCCAGACAACGAGATTCCACTCTTATTCGCGCAAGGTCTGTCGAGCGGCCATGTCCCCTCCCCACTCCTCATTGACTGGCTTTCCAGCGATCGCCCGCCGTTGCAGACCGGCATGACGCTCGCGATAGGTCCCGAGGGTGTTCGCAAGACTCCATATGAAACTGTCGGCGCACTTGCCCAAAGTTTGTGGATCCTAGGCTTGTGGATACTTCTGCGTGCCTTCCGCCTTTCGCCGCGAGTGATCGCTCTGGTCGTCGGATCAATTGTTTTTACCGGCTTCACCATCGTCAATACGTTCTACGTTTGGCCTAAGCTCTTGCCCGCAGCCTTTATGCTGGCGTTTGCCGCGCCCATCATCGCGCTACGTCCCCGCACCGGCCGCACGCCTTGGCTCATGCGCGTCATCATGGGCACGCTGCTGGCGCTGAGTCTCCTTTCGCACGGTGGCACTCTCTTCGCACTCATCGGACTAATTGTCGTTCTTGCACTCAGGCGCTTTCACTTACGAACTATCCTGGACGCCGCCATTGTCCTCGCTATCACGCTAACCATCTATGCACCCTGGGTCGCTTATCAAAAACTGCTCGATCCTCCCGGTGACCGCTTGCTCAAATATCACTTAGCCGGCGTCAGACCCATCACTCAGGCATCAGCACTAGCTACCATTTGGAACGCGTACCGCCAGCTTACATTCCATCAGTGGCTCTTTGATCGCTGGGCCAACGTCGTCTCTGCCTTCGGTCACGAGCGCGAGTGGCTGCAACTGGCAACGCATTTCCTTAATCCGATGACGCAAGAACAAATTCGCACGCTTGAATTTTTCCGCGTTCTGCCCGCGCTTGGATTCTTTGCCCTTGGCGTCTACCTATTTCCGTTCTTGTGGTTCAAGTTCAGACGCCGAAAAGAGATGCGGGTAGCGGCACTTCTGCTTTGGTGGACTGTGGCAACCAGTATCGCTTGGGTCATCCTGGAATTCGAGCCGACCGCGGCAGTTATCCACCAGGGCAGCTACGCCATGATGCTGACCATTGCGACCGGCGCCATCCTGACGTTATGCACCGCTTCTTACCGGCTCACCATCGCGTTGTGCGCATTGCAAGCAGTCTTCACCTGGTTTCTCTACCAACAGGATCTTAGTACGCTGTACTTCCCGTCGTCATTGCGTCACCCGAGTAACGCCTGGATGTTTCTCATCCAGTTTATTGGTTTGGCTGGGCTTGGTTGTACACTCTTCCTGATGGGTAGACGGACACCACTGCGGGAGCTTGGAAGATGAGTTCGCGCATTTGGCGCGCACTTGTTTTACCAATATTCTTCGTTCCAATATTGCTGGCGCAGACACCCATCTCCATCGTTGAAAACAACGGCTTCTGCGAAAACGGCGCCTCATCGGTCGCCCCGGTCGCGCCTTTTTGGGGCTCTTATTGCTCGAAGGGCGACTCCGATTCCGGCCGCATTGTCACCTCCACCTTTCAACTGAATGGCGATTTCGATATTTATCTAAGCGGAAACCCGAACGGCGAAGGAATTTCGCTCAGCCTCGAAAACCAATCCACACAGCAACGGTTGGAACTCCATCCACCCATGTGGCCGGGAGCCGTTTGGCAACGATATGCATTCGAACTTCCCGCCACTTGGCGAGGCCAGAATCTGCGCCTGGTTGCAGAGGACAATTCCAGCGCCTCCATGGGTTGGCTCAGCTTCACTGCGCCCTATCCGCGCGACAAGCAAGTGTTCCCGGCAAATGCAAAGCGGCTTCTGCTGACCACGCTCCAAAGTGCTTTGCTGCTGTTCATACCCGGTTTCACTTTCACTGCTCTGGCGGTTGCGTTCGGTGTCCGGTCGTCCATCAAGCTAGGCATGATCCTGCTCTGCGGCATTGCCCTTCCCGGCTATTTCGTTTTCTTTATTTACGTTCTATCGGCCCGAGTCGGAAGCGTGGTTGGCATGATCTTGCCATACGCGCTAGCCGCACTGCTGGTCTTTCTGCTGCTGCGCACATCGCGCAAAAAACTCGTATGCTTGCTGCCGCTGGTTCTGCCCGTAGTCGCCATCTTCTTCACGTCTCTCGCCATCCTGGCGCTCGGCTATCAGGTCGCAGGCGCCGACATGGTTAAAGTGATTCCCAATACTCGCTTTTCCGGTACCCCCATGCCGCCCGACAACGAAATCCCGTTGTTATTCGCGCAAGGTCTGTGGAATGGCCATGTACCGTCGCCACTCATCATCGACTGGCTTTCCAGCGACCGCCCGCCGCTACAAACCGGCATGACGCTTGCACTCGGGCGCAGAGGCACCTTCAAGACACCATACGAAACTGCCGCCGCGCTCGCACAAAGCTTGTGGATTTTGGGGCTGTGGATTCTGCTTCGATCTCTCCGGCTCAGCATGCGTGTTGTAGCTCTGGTTACCGGGACAATCGCGCTTACCGGATTCACCATTGTCAACACATTCTACGTTTGGCCAAAGCTCTTGCCGGCCGCTTTTATGCTTGCTTTTGCAGCACCCGTCATCGCCGTACCACCACGCAATGGCTGGCCCCCCAGACGCATGTACCTGGTGATGGGCCTGCTGCTGGCGTTGAGTCTTCTCTCGCACGGCGGCACGGCTTTCTCGCTGATCGGATTGGTTTGCCTGCTCGTCGCCAGGCGTTTCCAATTGCGGACCGCCCTCGACGCGGCCATCACTTTCGCCATCACACTGGCTCTCTACGCGCCCTGGGTCGCCTACCAGAAGTTTGTCGATCCGCCGGGTGACCGCTTGTTGAAATATCACTTGGCTGCCGCCCATCCCATCACAAAGGCCTCTGCGTTATCCACCATCTGGCATGCCTATCGCACAATTACGCTCAGCCAGTGGCTGGCTGATCGATGGCAAAACGTTGTCTCGGCCTTTGGTTTTGAGCCCTTCTTTCTGCGCCTCTCTACTCACTTTATGAATCCGGCCAGTCAGGATGGCATGCGCGAACTTCAGTTTTTCCACATTCCTCCTGCCCTTGGATTCCTTATACTGGGCATCTTTCTCTTTCCATTTCTGTGGTTCAAAATCAGACGCCAAAAAGAAATGCGCGCAGCCGCAATTCTGTTTCTCTGGACGATACTCACCTTGCTGGTTTGGATCATCCTGGAATTTGAGCCAGGGTCGGCCGTCATTCACGCAGGCAGCTACGCCGTGATGTTGACTATTCTGTCCGCGGCCATCCTGACGCTGTACGCCGCATCACCGCGACTAACCGTTGCGCTTTGCGCGCTACAGTGCATCGTCACCTGGTTGGTCTATCAGCCAGATCTATCCGCAATACGCTTTCCGCCATCGTTGGCTCACCCCAATAATCCGTGGATGCTCGCGCTCCAATTTGTCGGTCTAGCCGGACTTGGCTGCACACTCCTGCTTATGAGCAGACGGAAGCCGCTTTCGAAATCATCGAAATAACTTCGCGCACTTCACGCATGGATCTGGCCATCGCGCATGGTTACCGTCCGGTCTGCGTAGGCCGCCGCCTCCGGGTTGTGGGTGATCATCATAATAGTCTGACCAATGCGCTTGTTTAAGCTACGCAGCACATCCAGCACCGCAGTCGAATTGGCCGTGTCCAAATTGCCCGTCGGTTCATCCGCCAGCAACAGCGCCGGTTGATTCACCAACGCACGAGCGATCGCCACACGCTGCTGCTCGCCGCCCGAAAGCGCCCGAGGCTTGTGGCCCAAACGCTTCTTGATCCCGAGCATTTCGAGGGTCTCGTCGAAACCAGTAGGGCGGTTCTTAATTCCAGCTAGCGATAGCGCCAGATTGATGTTGTCGTCGGCAGACAATGTAGGCAGCAAATTGTATTTCTGAAATACAAACCCAACCTTGCGCTGGCGCATTTCTGTGCGCTCCGATTCCTTCATATGACGCAAATTCAATCCGTCGATAAAGACATCGCCCGCGGTCGGCGCGGCCAAGCCGCCAAGAATATTGAATAGCGTCGATTTACCCGATCCGGACGGACCAACTACAGCCAGAAACTCGCCATGCGCCACATCCAAATCCACGCCGCGCAACGCCTCCACCGTAACTTCGCCCACTTGAAACGTCTTGCGCAAGCCGCGCACTTTGATCATGTCGTCGCCCTTACTCATAAGAAAGAGCCTCAATAGCGTCCTGGCGAGCCGCACGCAAACCCGGATAGATAGCACCGACAATCGCACCAGATAACGCAATTAAAGCTGCACGGGGCCACCAGTCGGGCACATCAATCACGGTCAACGACGCAGGAATGGTATGCATGATCGCCAATTTTGCAACGTAGGCCAAGCCAATCCCGATCATCCATCCCAACAGCGCCAGCACCACCGCTTCGCGTAACAACAGATCCATAATCTTCAACGGCTTCGCCCCTAGAGCCTTCAAAATTCCAATCTCGCGCGTTCGTTCCACCACTGCGGTGTACATAGCCAGGAACACTACCATCACCGCGACCATAATCGTCATCGACGTAATGACGCGGATGAAAATTGTTAGTGGTCCAATTCGGTCGATGTTGAACTGCGACACCAAGTCCTCAAGCGGGATCGCCTGCAAAGTGTCGCGTGATGCCTCAGCCAATTGGCGAGCCGACTCGCTCACTTTGCTCGGATCTTTCAGTTTCACCAAAATCTGAGAGATATGCCCGCCATTGCCGCTCAGACGTTGCAGTGTCTGCAAAGGCACAATCAGCCGCGCCAGCATGCCGCCTTCAATGATCCCTGTTAAATGCCAGACATGATTGAAAAGCTTCACATCCTGGCCCACGTGCAGATGATTTTGCTGCGCATAATATTCATCCACCAGCAGATCGTCTGGGCCCTTGGGCGGTCCGCCTTCCAGGTAATGAAAGCCACCGTTCATGCGCGCAAATGCATCCACATCCACACCGTTAATGGCGGTAACCAATTCCAGGTTTTGCATCAGAACGCCCACAGCCTGAGCCACATTTGGCTGTTTGGCGATGAATTGAACAAACTTCTCATCCAACTGTCCGCTGGACATGGTGACTGCGCCCTGCCGCCCGGGCTTCAAGAAAATATCCGCTCCGGTACCCCTCGCCCGGTTGGCAGAATCCTGCAGCAATCCTCGGCTTAAGCCAATCAGCGTCAATATCAGCATGATTTGAACGCCCACCATTAACGCGCTTAAAAGCGTGCGCACCCATCGATACTTCAAATTTTCAATAACAAGTCGATTGATCATTTCCTGCTTGCCTTATTTAGGCGTCTGCGTTTTTTGCTGGGTTTCAACTGAGAAAAGATGGCATGACGACACATCCTCGCTGAAGCGAAAGCGCGGATGATAAAAGAAAAAGGCGCGCGCGTCGCCTGTGCCGTCCATCGATTTGTTCATCCAAACGCCATCCGGTTGGCGCTGTCTAAGTATGTGAAGCTGAAAGCCCTTGTGCAGATTAGCAAATCCACCTATTAGTTTGACATCCTTATCCGTGCGAAACTTCAACTCCACTGGTTGCCCGGTCTCTTCGTCTACCCAAACCGTGCCAACCACCGCAACCGCCAGTTTCTCTTCAATCTTTTTGGGATGAAAATTTGGATCGCCGGACAAATCATAGACGACTAGGGAGCGGTTGCCGCGCGTCTCCCGGCGCCCATTGGTAAAGCGCAGCGCGCGCAAAAAAAGATCTTCCTGATTCTCACTGCGGTTCAGTTCCCCCTGTGCCTGCTTCGGGTCGCTAAAGCGTCGCACATCGTTGTCCACGTGCTCCTGCTCCTTACGTGCTTCCCTCCCTTTTAGAGCCACGCCATCGCGTTCCAGAACGTGCTCCAGTTGTATGCCATTCACATAGAACCGTTCCTTCAAAACGCTTTTTTCTTTTTTTACTGTGTTGTTGTCGTTCAGTTCCTGCTGCTTCTGAAGCACCGTGCAGGAATATTTCTCAAGATCCTTCTCCGACTGCAACAGACTGGCTCGAGACCTTGCGCGCAGTTGGCTCGGATCGGGCAGCGGCTTGTTTGACTGCGCCTGTACAGCCATTGCAACGATCGCCATCAACGCGCCAGTGTTTATCCGAAACAGTTTCATGAGATGCTACGTCTTCAAGTTTGCCAGACTGTTTCAGGCCTACTCCCTCTTACCCTCCTGGGTTGAACTATCACAATCTCGTTTTCCGAAGGGGGGACTATGGTTTGATAGAAGAAGCAGTACTTCAGCGAAGTTGAGAATTGGCAAAAAATCTCGCTGGGGGGCTAGTTTTGTGTTTTGTTTCATGGTACATAAGGTCTAGGTGCACGCGGGTTCTGCCCAAAATCAGTTACCTACCGTTTTAGATCCCGTATTAGACATCGTTTGTCATCCAAGCTTTAACTTTTCGAGACGCATGATCAGGAAAAACTGCCTGGAGGCAAACCGTTAGTTGCACAGATGTATACCCAGTTAATGAAAAACATTTCAATTCGGAGTTGTTTTTACTGATTACTGGAATCAAGGAGTCGATCAACGCGCATGGACGGAGATCGCAAATACAGACAAAGTGGTTATCAAGATTCAGACCGCGCGTCTGGATCGTTTCGCACAGATCGGCCAAGGCCACAGGGACCAAAGTTGCCGCTCGATGTTACGGGGCCCAAACTTCCCAGGTTGGTGCAGACAGTGGCAGCCTCACGCTGCTATAGCTGCGCGGTAACACTGCCCCCAGACATCGATTTTAAAGGCAATTGCCCAAAGTGCGGAGCCGCGCTGCATTGTTGTAAGCAGTGTGTCCATTTTGATTCTTCGACACGCTTTCAGTGCCGGAAGCCCATTCCGGTCCGGATCGCCGTGAAGGACGGAGCCAACGAATGCGGCTTGTTCGGCCCAATGGTCACCGTTGCCCGCGATGGATCGCAAAACGGCAATGGCTACGGTCCTCCCAGTGGCTACGGTGCCACCGGCTCGCAACGGGTCGTGGACACAAGCGCTGCCCAAGCGCCGCGTAGCGCTTCCGACGCGCGCGCAGCGTTTGATAGCTTGTTTAAGAAGTAACTTTTCTGAACCTTGGCTTCCACAAAAATTAAAAAAAGGGCGGCAGCGAATGCTCCCGTCTCTAGAATGCCGCGCCAGGCTGCGATGCCGTGCCTGATTTTGGTAGCACTCGCGCTGCTTCTCGTCACCGTCTTGATGTATTACTCGTTCAGGAGCGCCGGCTGAAAGACACCCATGCGAATTGATGGCCGGGCCGCGGACCAATTGCGTCCCACCAAAATAACGACAGACTTCCTGCAGACTGCGGAGGGTTCTGTCTTGATTGAAACCGGCAACACTCGAGTTCTTTGCGCGGCGACGGTGGAAGATTCTGTGCCCGCATTCTTGCGCAACAGCGGCAAGGGTTGGATTACCGCTGAATACTCCATGCTGCCCCGCGCCACCGCCACTCGCACGCCGCGCGAACTGAACAAAGGCAGACCATCTGGCCGTACGCACGAAATTCAAAGGCTCATTGGCCGTGCCTTGCGCTCGGTTGTCGATTTGAAAGTTCTGGGCGAGCGCAGCATCATTCTCGATTGCGACGTTCTGCAGGCCGATGGTGGAACGCGCACGGCCGCTATCACGGGTGCGTATGTTGCCCTGGCGATCGCTATCAACACGTTAGTAAGCTATAAAGCGCTGGCGAAGAGTCCGCTGTTGGATTCAGTGGCCGCCACCAGCGTGGGATTAGTAGGCGGCGTGCCCCTGTTGGATTTGGCTTATCAGGAAGATTCACGCGCAGATGTCGACATGAACGTTGTCATGACCGGCAGCAATAAATTTGTCGAAGTGCAGGCAACCGCCGAGCAGACCCCTTTCGACGACACGCAGATGGACGAAATGATCCGCTTGGCGCGCCACGGCCTCACTTCTATTCGTGAATTGCAGCAGTCAGCCATCAGCTCTCGCACAATAAAGTGACCATTGTTTATGCATGTTCGTCCAATCCGGGCAAACTGCACGAATTCAATCTCGTTGCAACAGAACTAGGAGCGAGCACAATTGCCCTAGTTCCTCTGCCGGGCATTGAAAAAATTACGCCACCGGATGAGACGGGCGCGACTTTCGAAGCGAATGCGTCCGCTAAAGCCCAATACTATTCCCAGTACACGAGCGAGATTGTGCTGGCAGATGATTCCGGACTGGAAGTGAATGCCTTACACGGGGCTCCGGGGGTCCATTCAGCGCGCTACGCAACCCCGTTTCGTGAACCTAGGCACGCGCAGGATGTAGCTAATAACGCGTTGCTGCTCAGCAACATGGAGCATGTTACCGATCGTACTGCACGATTTGTATGCGTAATTACCCTAGCCCAACAGGGTCGCGTTCTACAAACCTTTCACGGTTTTGTGGAGGGTCAGTTGCTACAATCCCAAAAGGGGAGCTCCGGATTCGGCTATGATCCGTTGTTCTTCTACCCCCCGTTCGGGTGTAGTTTCGCGGAATTGGACTCGGCACGAAAATTCAGTGTCAGCCATCGCGGCTCAGCGTTGCGGCAAGTGGTGGCTTGGTTTTGCAAACAACCAAAACTTAGCTCCCAGCCGTGATCGTTTATCCAAGTTAGACTACGTATTGATGCACTCTCATCTTCTGCATAACGGCCAAATCCACGACACAGCCGACAAACTGTTATCGCCGGGTCAAGTCGGCTACATGAACGGATGGGGGATTTTCAGCACGATTCGAGTCTGCAATGGCGTCCTGTTCGCCTACCCGCGACATTACGCTCGCATGCAGCGCGACGCCACACGCATGCACGTTCCCTTCCCGTATTCAGAAGCAGAATTGGCAGCGCAACTACAGTTGTTAATCGACGCCAACAAAGCCTCGGACGCGACGTTGCGCGTGGCTATAGTTCGCAATCGCGGCGGAATATTCGAAGGAACAGGAATCGCGCGCGAGTGTGATTTAGTCGCCTTCACGGCCGATCTGAATAAGTGGGGCGAGGGCGTGCGTCTTACCTATGTCCCCAACGGACGCCTGGGTGCCAGTCCCTATGCCGGTGCCAAAATCACATCCTGGGTGGAGAACCTCGTTTGGAACGAAGTTGCCCACGAAAAAGGGTTTGATGAGGTTGTTCTATTGAATGAAAGAGGCGAAGTGAGCGAGTGCACGTCCGCGAACATCTTCAGTGTGTTCGGAGATCGCGTGCTCACGCCGCCGTTAGCTACATCGGGTTGCTTGCCGGGCGTCACACGAGCGTTGCTGCTGGAAGAAGTGAAAACGCCTGGATTGCATTTCCAGGAATCGGTGCTTCTGCCCGCCGATTTGAAGCGTTCCGACGCCAGTTTCATTACTTCCACTACACGCGATGTGCTGCCTATTCTTGAAATTGATCATCAGCCCATCGCTCAGAATCCAGCCGTCATCCAAAAGATCCAGCGAGCCTTTTCGCAATACCGCGCCGAATACGCTACCGCTCATGCAAAACCGACCGAGGTAATGACATCATGAGCCACAGCATTTGCTGCCCCAGGTGCAGCAGCGCTGACATTCGCAAATCGCGTTGGCAAGAGATCTCAGAGCTCCCGAAGATGTTGATCGGGGTCTATGCGTTCCGCTGCTTGGCATGCGGTGAACGTTTCTTTGGAAATATCTTGTCCAACAAGAGTGGTTATGCCACTTGTCCGAAGTGTCTGCGATACGACATTCAACCGGCCTCCAAAACATCCTCGCGGCTTACGCTCGCAGACAAAATACGGGTCGGCCTGAACGCCCAAGTTTATCGCTGCATGGCCTGCAGAGTAACCTTTTCCAGTTTCCGGGATCCGAAGCCGGGCGAGACTGAATCGCCTCAGTTAAAACCGGCTCGGACTCCAGAAGTTTCACAAGTGAAGACGTCCCCAGGGACGCCTTAGCTAACGCTTTCGCCTGCCTTAAGCTTCTCGCGCTGTTCCTTCAAGATCGCTTTACGGCTCAGCTTGATTTTGTTGCCCTCAAGCGCCAGCACCTTAACCAGGATCTGATCGCCTTCGTTCAACTCATCGCGCACGTTCTTGATGCGGCTCTCCGAAATTTCGCTGATGTGCAGCAAACCATCGGTGCCGGGGAAGATCTCAACAAACGCGCCGAAATCAGCAATGCGCACCACTTTACCGAGATAGGTTTTATTCACTTCGGCAACCGCTGCAATATCGCTCACCATCTGCATCGCCTTCTTGGCTGAATCGCCATCGGACGCAAAGATATTCACCGTTCCGTCGTCGGAAACGTCAATCTTCACACCCGTGGCATCGATAATGCTCTTAATCATCTTGCCGCCAGGACCAATCAATTCGCGAATCTTATCGGTTGGAATCTTAGTGGTGTAGATGCGCGGCGCATAGATAGAAAGTTCCGTGCGCGGCTTATCAATCGTGGCATTCATCTTGTCAAGAATGAACAGACGGCCGGCGCGCGCTTGTTCCAGCGCTTCCTGCATTACTTTCGTCGTCACGTTTGGAACTTTGATATCCATCTGCAACGCCGTGATGCCATTCGTAGTGCCGGCAACTTTGAAATCCATATCGCCGTAGTGATCTTCGGCGCCCGCGATGTCGGTCAAAACTGCGTAGGCATCGCCTTCCAAAACCAAGCCCATTGCAATACCGGCAACCGGCCGGATCAGCGGCACACCCGCATCCATCAAGGACAGCGAGCCACCACAAACGGAAGCCATCGAGCTCGAACCATTCGATTCCAAAATGTCGCTCACCACACGCAGCGTGTAGGGGAACGATTTCTCATCCGGAATCATCGGCGAAAGTGCACGTTCGGCAAGCGCACCGTGGCCAATTTCACGCCTACCGGGACCGCGCATGAACCCAACTTCGCCGACGCTAAATGGCGGGAAGTTGTAATGCAGCATGAAGCGCTTGGAGGTCTCGGCGATGTCGAACATTTCAATGCGCTGTTCGTCGTCTTTTGTACCAAGCGTGGTGGTAACCAAAGCCTGTGTTTCGCCGCGCGTAAAGATGGCCGAACCATGCGTACGCGGCAGTTGCGCCACTTCGCAAGTGATGTTGCGGATCTCGTCGAACTTGCGCCCATCGGGACGGCGTCGTTCTTTCAACATCTCGTCGCGAAAAATGCGCTCTTTCAGACTGTCGAACAGTTTGCCCGCTTCCGGCTTTTCGGCGTCTTCGGTGAATAGCGCCAGCGCCTTTTCTTTCGCCTTGTCCACCAACGCATAGCTTTCCAGCTTGCCGTATTTCTTGGTGTCCAAAGCGTCGGTCAGTTCGGCTCGCACCGCATCAGAAATCTTTGCCAGCTTTTCCGCATTCTGCACCGGCGGAACGTATTCCCGCTTGGTCTTCCCGGCCAGCTTCACCAGTTGGCGAATACCGTCTGCGATCTTCTTACAGGCTTCGTGGCCAAATTCAATCGCCTTCAAAACATCCGCTTCGCTGGCTTCATTGGCAGCGGCTTCCACCATCACTATGCCTTGCTCAGTGCCGGCAACAATGATGCTGACTTTTGCTTCTTTCGTATCGGTATAGCTGGGGTTCGCCTGCAACTCACCCTTCACTAAGCCAACGCGCACACCCGCCAGCACATGCTGAAACGGAATGTCGGAGATCGCCAGGGCAGCGCCTGCGCCTACGATGGCCAACGGAGCCGGGTCGTGGGTAGGATCAGCCGACAGCACCATCGCGATGATCTGCGACTCGTGGTTGAATCCTTCCGGAAACAGCGGACGCACTGGCCGGTCAATCAATCGGCTGGTCAACACTTCCTTTTCAGAAGGCCGTCCTTCCCGCTTAATGAACCCGCCCGGATACTTTCCAGCTGCGTAGGTGTATTCGCGATAATCCACTGTCAGTGGAAAAAAGCTAGCGCCCGGTTTCGGATAGGCGTTAGCGCAGGCTGTCACCAGGACAACCGAATCTCCAGATCTTACGACGACAGAGCCATTAGCCTGCTTCGCGATCTTGCCGGTCTCAATCGAGACCTTTGACCCATTCAGGTCAATTTCAACTATGTGCGACATTTATTACTTTCCCAATCATTCGTGCGCGCAATAAGACGCGCGGACTCGTGTTCGGGATCAAGTGGAGGACTTAGAGCTTCTTAGAAGCGGGACCACTTGCCAAAGTGGTGTTACGCGAAACGTCTGCCCAACCTATAGAGGGTTGAGCCCGCGCCTGCTTTGAGATCGTTCGACTAACGCCGGATGCCGAGGCTCTGGATGAGTGCCTTGTAACGTTCTGGACTGCGATCTTTCAGATAGTTGAGCAGTTTGCGTCGCCGCGCAACCATAGTCAGCAATCCACGGCGGGAATGATGATCTTTCTGGTGCGTTTTGAAATGCTCGGTCAACTGAAGAATACGCTGACTCAGGAGGGCAACCTGTACCTCTGGCGACCCCGAATCCGTTTTGTGAATCCGGTATTTACCAATTACTTCCGTCTTTTGTTCAACCGCCAGGGACATGCTAGAAAACGATACTCCTCGTCTTTACCTTAATCTCGATTTTTATATACCCTTTTAAGGTAACACAATCGTCAACGTACATGGTGGACAATCCAAAGCATTTTAAAAGCCAAACTGCCTGGCGTCAGTGGCTTGAAAAAAACCACGCCACTTCCAGCGGTATCTGGCTCACGCTCCGCCGCATATCCATCGCCAAAGCCGGACTTACCTACACACAAGCCCTGGATGGGGCGCTTTGCTACGGCTGGATCGACGGCCAAAAGAAGAGCTTCGATTCCGAAAGCTTCCTGCAGCGCTTCGCACCACGAACTCAGCGTAGCATCTGGTCGCAAATCAATCGCGAACACGTGCGCCGCTTGATCGATTCCGGTGAAATGCAATCAGCCGGTCTAGCCGAAGTGGATCGAGCCAAAGCCGACGGGCGCTGGGAAGCTGCCTACACGCCGCAAAGCCGTTCTCAAGTGCCCGACGATTTCGCGGCAGCACTCAATGCCAATCCCAAGGCCCTCGCCTTCTTCGAGAAGTTAAGCAGCCAAAATCGCTACGCGATGCTATTCCGCCTGCAAACCGTGAAGCTCGCCGAAACTCGCGTGCGCAAAATTGAAACCTTCATTCGAATGTTGCTGGAAGGCAAAACCTTTCACTGACGGCTAATCTTGAAATTCCGAAAATCACCCGTCTCATCGAACGAACCAATGCCAACGCGCCCCTCTGCCGAGCTCAGATCCACCGCGTGCAGAGCGGGAATCGCCGCACCATCCACGTATGCCTTCACTTCACCCGAATTGCCATCCCACGCCACTTTGATGTGAAACCACTGGTTAATGCCCGTGAATGCAGCGCGCCCCTCAGCCCGGCTAATCCGCACCCGCTCGCCGCCATACACATGAAACACACCATTGTGGACCGGCTGCTGCATAGCCGTATCCGTAGAAAAATGGACGTAGTTGAAGTGCGCGTCATCCCGGTAAGCGTAGACCACAATCAGCGAGCGCTTCGTGGGCCGCACGTCCGCTTCAATCGTTACATGACGCGCAAGCGGCATATCCAGCAGAGCGAATTGCTGCGGCCGTCGCGGTCCCGGCATTGGCTCTCGACCTACTAACAGCTGCAACATGTCGCTGCCGTTCTCTTGCGAAACCTTCCAATCCGTCGCATTCGGCACCGTCCACCTCATGCCGAACACGTTCAGCGGCTGTTGCGCAAGCAGAACTGCAGCGCTCATCGCCAGCATCAAGCTAATTCTCTTCATAGCTCATCCCCTCAAGCCCCAACAGCCTGCATCAACCCGCGAATATAACCATACGCAAAAGCAAAAGCCTGTCGCCCACCCGCATCCCCTTCAATCACCGGAACATGGTCCGGCATCAGCATGCCGTCGTACCCCACTTCCTGGTACGTCCGCAAAGCCTGCACCATATCCACATCGCCCGCATCCGGAAACGTTTCTTGGAAATTCAAAAAGCCGCCATGAATATTCCGAAAGTGCACATTGAAAATCTTCTTGCGTGAACCGAAGTAGCGGATCACATCGAAAATTTCCCGCCCCGGGTCGCGCAACATCTCCGAAACAGTGCCTTGGCAAAAATTCAATCCGTGATACGGGCTCGCTTGAATCTCAATAAACCGTTTAAGACCATCCACGCTGCCCAGCACTCGATGCACGCCACGAAAGCCTTGCGGTTCCCTCATGCCTGGATCATGCGGATGGCACGCCATGCGAATCTTATTTTCATTTGCCACCGGAACCACCCGATTCAGAAAATAGCTAATGCGTTCCCACATCGCATCCGCGGAAACGGGTCCAGCTTCGGTCAGCGGCGGATCTTGCTTCGCTTTCTCATACACAAACGTGCTGTACTTCGCGCCTCCCCGCCCTGCTGTCGGTTCGCTGCGAACCACGCCCAAAATCGTCAGGTTGTATTTCACCATCGGAATGCCGGCCGCTTTGCAGTTGGCAATCATTTGGCAGATATTGTCGATGGCGCGATCGCGCGCCGGACTAAGCCCCAGCATGATCTCCGGGTTCTCGGCTTTCGCGATGTAGCTGGAACTCATCGGCAGCGGCACAGCCTCCAGTGTTATGCCGAAAGACTCAACTCGTTCCCGAAGCTTGATCAGGCTAGCCGCAGACCAAGCCTCATCGAGTCTCGCGGATGGAAGTTCGGAGCAAATGTGGGTAACTCCCAGCGCAGCCAGAATTCGCAGAATCTCATTGGAGGATTGATTCTGCGTGCCTAGCTTCATGCGTCCGGCCATCGGCACTCGCGCAGCCGAACCGAGACTGATGGGAATTGCGCCCGCGCTTAATTTTGCAAACGTTCTGCGATTCATAGCTCTCTTTCCGAAGGGAAACGGTATCACATTTTCGCATTGCGCAATTAAGCCTGGGGATCGATTTCAAACTCGTGAATTGGGCTGTAATTCTTACTTACGTTCATTCCCTCACCTAGACAAAATACTGCTGTCAAAACCCCAATACTGATCTCGCGTTCGCATCTTTTTCCCGCTACCATGAGGCATGGCCGCTCCAGCTTCTCAGTTTGATCGATCCGTCCTTTATAGCCAATACTCTGCGCATAAAAAATGGATCGGCAGCGCGCCCACCACTGACGTAGATCGCTTCTCGCGCACCATCCGAAGACTGAATCTGCCGCAGGATGCATCCATTTTGGAAATCGGTTTTGGTCAAGGTCGATTTCTCGATTGGGCCCGATCTCGCAACTACCATGTGGAAGGTGTTGAAATTCTACCGGAGATGGTTCAACTGGCGCTCGCCCGCGGTCACATTGTTCATCTGGGAACCATCAATCAGTTGGCTGGCGGTACACAGAAGTTTGACCTCATAGCCGCATTCGATGTCATTGAACATCTCGATCTTTCTGAAATAGTCGAACTCCTCGCAAATTGCAGCCGTCTTCTTACCAAGAACGGAAAAATAGTGTTTCAATTTCCGAACGCAGCCAGTCCGTTTTCCGCCTTGTATCAGAGCGGAGATGCCACTCACCAGACAGCTGTGTCGGCACCCGCCCTGGAACAAATTGCCAGAACCAAAGGCTTCATCGTCACCCAGTTCTTTAATGCCAGGTCAAGTTACCACCACCCACTGAAACAAATCAGAACTTGGGTAAGCCACATCATGCGCGATGTTGTGGAATTGATCCTCAGTTATGCCTATTACGGCATGCGCTATCCACTCGATCCAAACATTGCTGTTGTGCTCGAACGATCGAAAAGCGCCTCCATCGACGAAGTGCCGCTGAAATTGGAAACACCGGCAATATCGTCAACCATAGATTAAGTCGCGCGGCTACGACTGTGGATATCACCAACATTCGATTTTCTTCCTGTGGGAACTAGAAGGACCCATTTTGATACGTAGACTTCGGGGAACGATTGAGGCATGCCAGGCCAACATCAGGATCCTCATCGCTGTTCAATGTGCGGTAAGGTGTTGCCGCATGCGACGGAAACTCTTGCCAGCGTGCAAATCTGTGAAGAGTGTAACGCCGGTTTGAAGTCGATAATGCGCGCACGCATCAAAGAAATTGAGGAAAAGGCATTGCGCAATCTTCGCGGCCCAAATCCCGCCGACGCCGCGTAATCGCGCTCAATGTCCTCCCGCAAACGACCCTTTGTGACATCAGTATTACCAAAGCAGTTTGAAGACTGCCACTGCAACTCTTCAGTACGATTGCTATTCACGGTCAACGGAAATAACCCAATGCTGAAACTTTACAGATTCTCCGAGTTGAAGAAAGAATATTGGGAAACCTGGGAGGATGGGGACGGCAACCACACAATTCATTGGGGTGACCTAGGAACGCGTGGCCAGTTGCGAACCATAAGAGGGGCAAATCCAAAGGCGGCCCGTGCGTCGATTCAGAACGAAGTGGACAGTCTGCTGAATGAAGGGTTTGCCCCGAAACAGGACCACGTTACGTTAATGATCGAATACGAAGTGGATGGGATGGGAACCATGGAGGATGTAGAGAAGCGACATCGCCTTAAGGACCGCATGAATGAAACGCTTGGATGGACAGGCTCGGCGCGTGCGACGGCGGAAGCATCGGAAGCGGCACGATGGAGGTGTGCAATTTCGTTGTTGACTTCGAAATGGCGAGGGCCGTTATTGCCGCCGACCTTGCGGACACCGAATTCTCTAACTATAAAAGAATTTACGCCGAATCGGGCGAATAAAGCCGCCGCTTCGCAATCGGACCGGCGTGTGATTGCTTTGTACCATTTGAGCAACTCCGAACCGTCAGTGCGCGGCTTTTTAGCTGTCCCGAAAGCGACCCATTGAGCGACAAGAGAGTGGCACCGTTTTGCAGCTTCGAGTGGTTATGCTATCTCAGGAGCATGCCTCTCTACACCTACATTGTCGCTTTCCGTGGCTCCACGTATGCCACGCAGGCACGGCACAGTAATTTCAAAGGCTTCATTTCAAGCTGGACGATAGACCTGCCCGCGAATGCGCTTCCCGGTCTTACAGCGGCTTTGAGAAATGAATTGTCAAAGAAGGCAATATATTCCGGCGGCGGCGGTTTTGTTGAGGTTCCAAATCGGAAAAATGTCTGGCGAAAGACGTTGAATCTCGACGGCGAAGATTTCACAGTCTATGCGGTTCAAACTGAAAGTTGACGACACGTTTCCGAACTTGAATTTGGCCTGTCCTACGAACGCCCCTTTCCCGAGCCATGCGATGTGCTATCTACACGGCTTAGAATGCGAGCAACACAAGCTTACCCTTTTCAAATTGCAGTGGGGCCACTTGTCAAGACTTAGCCTCGACTCAAATCGAGGATTTGGAACGGCAGCGCAAAACGTATGACTCTGCATGGAAATCTTCAGTTGACTTTACCTTTCGATAACTGACTCGGCTATCGTCTCGATAGAACCAATGGCGCCCAAATTCATCCACAACCTCTACTCGAGGCGTCAGGTCTGCAAGGACTGATTGGACCTCCCATTCGTAATCCAACGACGCGAGTATTTCCTCCGGGGCTGCCTCAGTGCTGAGCGGAAGACCAACGCCAACCTCGCCACGCACAAAATCACCGTCTTTCACGCCCAACGGAAGGTTTTCCTTCCTGCCGATTGCTCGAAGACCGAAGTCGATGACACAAGC
The DNA here is from genome assembly GCA_963696305.1 of Bryobacterales bacterium. GTDB lineage: Bacteria > Acidobacteriota > Terriglobia > Bryobacterales > Bryobacteraceae > Bog-105. The sequence continues at coordinate 106,305 of CAVOJX010000021.1, forward strand.
AGAATGTGAGAGGAATACCACCTCGCCAGCGATCAGGTATCGGTGATCACCCACTTCAATCGCACTAATCGATTTCTCCTGGGTGAGGGCGAGAGTGCTTTCTGGCCAGAACTCCACTAACCACGTTAGAATCTGCCCTACTGAGACATCCGGGCAGCCGTCCTCAATCATGTAACGCGGATAGTTCAAACTCCACTCTGCTGGCATGTCGCTTGTTCTACACGCAAGTGTAGCGAAACACAAAGGCTGGCTGTAGTGGGTTCGTTTCAGCGTGGAAGCCCATCCCGAAACGTAACCTTCCCGCAGATCCGCCGCGCCGAATGCTCTAACTTGCTAAACTAACCGGATTCATGCGCCGCCAAATCCACGCCACCACCCGCACACTCTTTCTTCTAATCCCAGCCCTCACATCTCTGCTGCATGCCCAAACTGTCAACCCCAAACTCTACGCCGAAATGCACTGGCGCGAAATCGGTCCACCACGCGCCGGCCGCGCACGAGCCTTAGCTGGCGTACCCACTCAGCCCAACGTCTTCTATATAGGCTTCGATAACGGCGGCGTCTGGCGCTCCACCGACTACGGTTCCACCTGGGAACCACTCTTCGACGCTCAACCCACCGGCTCCATCGGTGCCATCGCCGTCGCACCCTCCGACCCCAACACCATTTACGTCGGCAGCGGCGCTGGCATCATCCGTCCCGATCTCGCAGTCGGCGACGGAGTCTACAAATCCACCGACGCCGGCAAAACCTGGACCCATCTCGGTCTGCGCGACACCCAAATGATCGCCAACATTGAAGTCGATCCTACTAATCCAAACCGCATTTTCGTCGCCGCACTCGGCCATCCCTACGGCCCCAACGCCGAACGAGGCATCTTCCGTTCCACCGACGGCGGCGTCACCTTCGAAAAGGTTCTTTACAAGGACGAGTACACCAGTGCCAACGACGTCCGCATTGACCCATCCCACCCCAACATCGTCTACGCCGCTCTTTGGCAACAACAACAGGGCTTCTTCGAAAACGGAGCATTCGGCGGCACCGACGGCGGCATTTTCAAATCCACCGACGGCGGATCCACTTGGAAGCAGCTCTCCACCGGACTTCCAACCATCATGGAAGCTAACCTCGCCATCGCTCCCAGTAACCCCAACCTCATCTACGCCACGCTCGCCATCCCCTCCAAAGAGCCTGAGCCATCGCCGGCGGCACGCGGTCCACGCGGTCGCACAGGAAATGTCGCACTCTACAAAAGCTCCGATGCCGGAGAACATTGGGCTCCCGCCGTCGATCACACTCCCGACCCTCGACCCATGCTCCGAATCGGAGGTGGCGACTTACCCACCCTCGCAGTCGATCCTAAAGATGAAAAAATAGTCTACGATTGTTCCACCGTTCTCTGGCGCACCGAAGACGGAGGCGTCACCTGGACCGCCGTCCGTGGCGCACCCGGCGGTGACGATTATCAAAAGACTTGGATCAATCCCAATAATCCAGACATTATTCTGGTCGTCAGCGATCAGGGCGCAGTCATCTCTCCCAATCGCGGCAAATCTTGGAGTAACTGGTACACGCAACCCACCGCCGCCTTCTACCACGTCACTGCCGACAACGCTTTCCCCTATCGCCTTTGCGGCGGTCAACAGGATTCCGGCTCCGCTTGTGTCGAAAGCCGTAGCATGGATGGCGAAATCACCTTTCATGACTGGCACCCCGTAGACATTGAAGAATATGGCATGGCCGCTCCCGACCCGAAAAATCCCGATCTCGTTTATGGCGGCAAAGTCAGTCTCTACAACCGCTTCACCGGTCAAAAAACTAGTGTCGGTCCGCCTCCTCCTAACAAAGACGCCCCTGGTTCTGTTCCGCCCGCGCGCGTAGTTCGCACTCAGCCCATCATCTGGTCCCCCAAAGATCCTCACATTCTCTTCTTCGCCACTTCGGGCGTTTGGAAAACATTGAACGGAGGTCATAGCTGGACCGCCATCAGTGGCGATCTCACTCGCCAAACGTGGGACGTTCCCGCCAACGCCGGAAAGTACGCGTCAGCCGTCAAGCCAGCCGCGCAAGGCACTGTCACCGCACTCGCTCCTTCGCCGCTCGATGTAAATGTCCTCTGGGCTGGCACTGGAGATGGCCTCATTCAAGTCACTACCGACGGCGGTGCAAAGTGGACCAATGTTACCCCGCCCGAGATCAAACCATGGACCCGCATCTTCAACATGGACGCCAGCCACTTCGATACCAAAACAGCCTACGCCGCCGCTAACACACTGCGCCTCGACGACATGAACCCGCACTTGTGGCGCACTCACGATGGAGGCAAGACTTGGACCGAAATCAATAGCGGTATCTCGTCCGGCGCAGTCACAAACTCCATCCGAGAAGACCCCCGCAAACAAGGTCTGCTTTACGCCTCAACCGACACTCAGGTTTGGTTTTCCATCGACGATGGCGACCACTGGAATTCCCTCCGTCTCGACATGCCTGCCATCTCCGTGCGCGACATCGCCATCAAAGACGATGCGTTTAATTCCGATCTGGTCGCCGGCACCCACGGTCGTGGCTTCTGGATTCTCGACGACCTAACTCCACTCCGTCAAGCCGCCGACGCTATGGCTACAAACACACCCTTGCTCTTTGCAACCTGCCGCCGCCGTTCGAATTCGTTTCGCCACTAACGATCCCACACCCTGGCCACCCGAGTTACCCGCTGGCGAGAATCCTCCTGCCGGTGCAATCATCGATTATTACCTTCCATCGTCGGCCGGTGACGTCAGGCTCGAGATTCTGGACGCACAAGAGCGAGTGGTCCGCACCTATACTCACAAGGAAGAACAAACACCCGATCCAGCCTCCGATGCGGCTGCGTATAACAAGGTTTGCCAGCATAACCCCGGCGCAACCGATTGCGGCCTGGCGCTTAGCTGGCCCGCGCCCCGCCAAGTGTTAGCCACCTCCGAAGGAATGCACCGCTTCACTTGGGATATGCATTACGATGTCATTCCAGGCGTTGGCGGCAATGGCCGCTTTGGTGGTGGAGGAGCCGGCGGCAACGATCCAGTACCGCATCGAACCTATCCCAGCGTCAATTCACCTTGGGCGCCACCTGGCGCGTACACCGCGCGCCTAACCGTCGATGGAAGAACCCTCACTCAGCCGCTCACTCTGAAAATGGACCCGCGCGTAAAGGTCACTCCAGAGGTGCAGCAAATTTTCACGCTCACCCAGCAACTGCAGACCGCCACGCAGGAATCCGTAGCACTAATCGAAAAGTTGAAATCAACATCTACCGACCCCGCGTTGCTGAAGCAACTCACCGATTTGCCCGGCCAACTAAACACCGCAGTCATGAGTATCCAAGCATCCGAAATGCCGCCGACTGCAACCCAACTGGAAGCCTGCAAAAAGGCATATGCAAATTACACCAACCTAGTAGCAAAACTAGGCGCTCAACCAAAGTAACAACCGGATCGGCTGAAACCGGAAGTTCAGACGCCAAGTCTCATAGGCGTCATGAAAACATTGAAGCGACTCGCAATTTTGACCAGTGCGATGGCCTTTTCCTTAATCTTCGCCAATCGCGCACATGCCCAGGTAGCAGTTACCATTGGCGAACCACCCGTTTGCCCCTACGGATATTATGAAGATCCTCCTTATAACTGCGCGCCAGACGGTTATTATGGTCCGGAATGGTTTGTCGGAGGAGTGTTCATAGGAGCCGGACCCTGGTTCCACGGACCAGCCAATTTTTACGGCCACGTAGACCATCACTACGACTATCGCAAGGGATATCACGGTCACTTCCCCGAGCGCGGAGCGAAACCTGGGCCAAACCGTGTGCAGTTCCGTGGCAAAGCAATGCATGACCCCCACGGGCACGAAGCCCCGCGTGGTCACCGCTAACCAAGCGAGAACTCCGACTCGCCAACTGCAATAAACCGGGTACGCCCCCTTCCGAGCCACGACTGCAAGTCAGTGGATCGTAACCACAGTAAGATTTTATAATCGCAACGACCACGTTGCGCATGCCAAGAAATAATAGCGTTCTGAAGTGCTTATAATCCGCACATCCCCTTTTCCGAGCCGCGACTGCAAAGGAGCGGTCCCGCAATACCTAATCACCCTCACCTGCTACCGCGCACATCTGCATGCCGGAACCGCAATCTTAAAATCCTCCCAATCCCCACATCCCCTTTCCGAGCCGCGACTGCAAAGGAGCGGCCCCGCGATACCTAATCACCCTCACCTGCTACCGCGCACATCTGCATGCCAACCAATCAAAATCACCGAACCGCAATCACAGTAACCCTTACACTCAAAACACAGCCGTTTGCAATGCCGCCAACCCGCACATCCCCTTCCGAGCCGCGACTGCAAAGGAGCGGTCCTTGCGATACCTAATCACCTTCACCTGCTACGGCGCGCGCCTCCACGGCGATCAATCCGGATCAGTAGACCGCACTCACAACCTAGTCGGCAGTCCGCGTCTCGAACCCAACCCCAAACGCGTCAACGCCGAGCGCCAAGAAATGCTCCACAAACCCTACGTCCTCAGCGAACCGAATCGAGCACTCGTCCTAACTTCCATAATCCGTCACTGCGCGCACCGCCGCTGGAACCTGCTGGCTGCGCACGTAAGGTCGAACCACGTCCACGTCATCGTGGAGGCCGAAATCCCACCCGAACGAATCATGTTCGAATTCAAATCTTACGCCAGTCGCGACCTGAACCGTCTCGCCAACGAAGCACCCAAAACCAAACGCTGGGCACGGCATGGCAGCACCCGCTGGTTATGGAAGGACAACGACGTCACGCACGCCCTTCAATATGTCATCAATGAGCAAGGTGAACCCATGGCCCTATTCGTCACCACCGACCGATAAGCGATGTGAAGATGCGGGAGGGCAACGGATCGGATCCGCATGCCACAAAATACTAGCGTCTCGAAACGGTAATCCCCGCATCGTTTTCCGAGCCGCGACTGCAAAGGAGCGGTTCTTGAAGTACAGTCACACCCCTCAAACAATTATTTTCAACCTCTAACTCCCCTTCCCACAATCACTTCCATCAAACTAATTCATATCAATTAGTTCGTAAACGCCCCTATCGAATGCTATGCTCCAATCAAGCTCGCGGCTCAGTCGCGAGCTTTTCTATTTTCTAACTCACTTAGGAGACCACCGTCATGTCGAAACGATCCGAACGCCGCGAAGCCGAGCGCTTAGCGAGGAAACAAGCCTACCTAGACTCGCGTAACAAAACCGCGCAATCCGCGTCCCTGCTACCGGACGCCATCCGCGATGCCATCTCCATGATCGGAGAACTCATGCCAGGAGCCATGGCAGAACTCACGCCACCAGTTCTACAACCAACCGAACCTCCAGCGCCTGCCACGCTCGAAGGTCGCGACCGCTCCGCCAGGAACGCCACCAAACACGGCTGCTGCGCCGACACCCTCATCCTCGAACACGAATCTGTAGAAGACTACAAAGCTCTCCAAACCACTTGGTTCACCACCTACAAACCCAGAGACGAAGGCGAAAAAAACCTCATCGAAAAACTCATCCAAGCCGACTGGCTCTACCAACGCGCCACCAACGCCCTCATCGAAGTCGAAGCCGACCTCTATGACGCCAATCCCAACGCCAGCCAATGGACCGAGCAGCAGCAGCGCACCTTCGGCCGCTTCCAGCGCTATCAAACCGCCAAAGCCAACCTATTCAACCAAGCCAAGAAAGCCGTCGAAGACCACCGCAAAGCCCGCCAAGCCGAACTCGACCGAGCCGCCAAACTAGCCCTGCTCGAAGAACGCTTGAAAGCCTTCAAAAAGAAGAACAACCAAAAAGAACCAACCTGGCAAGAGCATCTAGACGACATGAAGAAACAAGCCATCTCGTTAGGCTTCACGCCACCTACAGAAGACGAACTCTAACTCGTCCCGCCAATCCAACCCGCCACCACTAATATCCTAACTCCGTCCAAACCCCAACAAAAACACCGTTCACAACCTCCAAAACCACTCCATCGGCCACCAATCACCTCCCCAAGCCCTCCTGCGAGCCCCTCTCACACCTCAACCTCCCACGCCTCCGCGCCCATCAACAACGCCCGTCCCCATTTCCCCTCCGAAACCCTCCCATCTTCGCCACTTCTTCCCCATTCGTTTCGAAACTCTCTTCTGACCCCTCACCCCTGTCACCTGGCCCCTGGTCTCCCTCTTCGTTTCGAATCCCCTGTTTCTCGCCCGCTATCGCCTGAATATTGTAACGATCCTCCATCGCGACGCACTCACCTTCAGAGACTCAGGCAAACGTCTCCTCGGAGGAACAAACATGCCAACCCAAACCACCTTGCAATCCGGCCTAGGCGGAGCTATCGGCTCCGACTTCCGTCGCCCCCAGAATCAGCTCATCTTTGTCGAATACGCCACAGGCAAACTGTCTGGCTTAACCATCGCCCCAGCTACACCCGCATACACCGTCCTCGGCACGGGCTACAACCAACCCGAAGACGTGAAACTGAGCAACAACGGCATCGACGCCTACATTACGGAGCGCACCGGCGATCTGGTTCGTGTCAGCCTCACCAGCGCCAATCGTAGTGCCGCCACGGTAATCACCAACGGTCTAACTGCCCCGCAACAATTATTCCTGGATGAAGCACACAACAACGCTTATGTCGTTGAGTTCGCTACGTCCGGAAACCTGGTCCGCATCAACTTATCCACTGGCGCGAAAACCACCGTAGCCACAGGACTCATCAATCCAGTCGGCGTCGTTCTAACAGCCAACGGCCAGTACGCCTACGTCACCGAACAAACCACCGGTCCCGATCTCGGGCGCGTCAGTCAGATCCAAATCAGTAGCGGTGTGCGTACCACCATCGCAAAGGGCCTTACCAGCCCATTCTTTCTAACCTGGGCCGACCCAGCACAAGATTCATTGCTGGTACCGCTTCGCGACCCCTCCAACTCAATTGTTCGGGTCTATGTCACAAGCGGAATCACCAGCGTCATCGCCACCGGCCTACCCTTCCGTCCGTCCAGCGTGGTTGTCCCGTATCTGTCAGAACTTCTCGCCTGTTGCGATGCAGTCATCGACCAGGTCAGTTTCGTGAGTTTCACTGGGAGCGCGCTCCTGATGGGCATTGGTAACATCCCCGAGAACTATATAAACGCCACTACCGGCGTGGCCACCACTCCCACCACTTCCATCTATTATGTGGATAACGCTCCTTTTGGTGGAACCCTCTCTATCATGGTGAACTTCGAAGCCGCGGACACAGCCGGCGCGCCATGGTATCAAGTGCTCGTGGACGGCATCGCTCAATCCAGCACTTGGCTGACTTATGAATATGCCCCCGTTCCGGCTCCAGGCGGATACGTGCTCACCCCTGTGCCCGCAAAGACAATTGGGGCTTCCATCGGTTGCTATCCAGTTCATCCGGTAGCCGATCTATTTCAGTACTATCCGCCCGCCCTCGGATACCTGCTCGATACCACCGCGTTGAGCAACGGGTTGCATACCATCCAGTTACGACTCATTAACAGCAGTGGAGTTGCCATCGGAACCAGTTCGGTGCTGAAAATCCTCGTCAACAACCAAGACTGCGTCGCCACCCTGTCACCGGTTGTCCTCAACACAACGCCTCCCACATCCGCCGACGCTTGTGGCGTGCTGCACTACGGCACAAACAAAAGCACGACGCTCACGTTAGCGTACACTGCAACTCAACCAGCGAATTTCGGCGTATATTACTTTGATCTAGTTCGCGGTGTAACTGCTGTAACCCTAACTCCTCCGCTGCCAGACGGCGCGCCGGTGCCAGCCACCGCACCCATCAGCGCAACCGTTTCACAACTGTTGGGCACATGCCCGACTGCCGGATTCGCGGCCGAGATTTACGTCGCCGCAACCATGACAAACGGCTGGAACCGCCAAAGCCAATACGATGCGGAGCAGCTCATGGGCTTCGTCTTGACGCCTTAGTTACTGGACGACCATAATCGGCGCCTGCCAAAATGCGGCCTTCTTGGCAGTTGGCTGCAGCACCGTCACCTGACAATCGTATTTTCCAGGCGCCAACTGACTTAGTTCCACGCCCATGTCGATCGATGCTGTTTTCAATCGGCTGCTTGCATCGCCCGTTACTTGAACCGGCTTCGTTTCCCACACCTTCTTGTTGTCAGCGTAGAAGCTGACGAATGCAATCACTTGCGCCTGGGTTGCTGTCTCGGGCTGATAGGCCTGCAAATACACATAAAGGTCGCGACTGCTGCTAAATACACGCGTCACGCTGGGAATCAACTTCTTGCCGTCGCGAACCAGAGGGTTGGCGGATTCGCTTCTATCTTTGTTCTTCACCGCGTTGTAGAGCGCATCCTTTAATTCCACCCGCTGGCTGCTCAAGACAACGGAACTGATGGCCAATCGCTGCAGTTCTTTGTTGAGATTGGGCACACGGAAACTCGTTTGATAAGTGCCAATTCGACCGGTCTCGGCATCCCGAGCTAAGACTTTTATGCTGTACTTACCTGGCAGCAGAGTAAACCCGGCATCATATTCTATAGGCCGCTTGGCAAGTTCTTGTGCGGTCGCATCACTCACCTTCACATCCACTTTGTCGCGCAGATTAGTCACTGTGGCGCCGTAGTCATCCTTAATCTCGCCCACGAAATCAATCAGCGTATGTTCGGCTCCGCCGCGCTTCGCAAGTGCCAGTTCCCTGCCCGGAATCTTCACCACAATGGGAACGAAATACTCTGCTCGATTCATCTGGAAATAATCGATTTCCATCGCGACGGTAAGTTCCGTGATCGGATCGGGCAACATCAGCGCTTCTTCCAATTGCCGTTCTTTGTCGGTGGCAGTGAACTTGCTGAACTGCTTCGACGCGAAGTACCCTTGCCGGTAATCCAGGTTCGCGGCTAGTTCGCCATTCAGTGAAACCTTGATGCGCCTGAATTTTCCGTCCTGCGCCGCATTCGTCGTGTAATAGCCAATAACGTAGTAAGTCGTAAGAGACTGCTCCACCTCCGAAATGCCTTTCACCAGATCATTTGAATCCAGGAAAGCCTTACCGCCGGTATCGGCAGCCAGCGCATAAAGAGAGTCTTGCGACTGTTGAAAATTGGTGGCGACTGCCAGCGCCGCCGTGCCGGAATAGATGCCTGAATTCCCGGGCGAACCTTGCGATGCATCTCCAATAGGAGGAGACGCAACTAACCCGCGTGCATCAATCGGCCAAAACGAGACGCCGGCTCGCACAGCGGCGTTGATCGTCGCGTGGAGTTGTGCTTGGTTGTTCAGCCCGTTTAAGTGCAGCCCGCTCGCGAAGTAAATCAAAGATTTCTTTTCGTTCAACTGGCCCAGCATCGTCGCCGCCGTCTGCAGCGCGGAAAGTTGGCGGTCCGTGTTGAAGATGTTGAATTCGCTATCGTCCTGCCCGAATGCTGCGCCGGTATCGGCTGCACTCGCATCTGCGTTCGACTCATCCATGCCTTGGTCTTCGCCCACCACCATGGTCTGCAAAATGCTAAGCAATCGATCTACGTTGTCTGTGAAATCTTGTAGTACGTCAACCGAACCGCCGTTGTACCGCAATATGGCCATCACGTCCGAGCCGGTCATTTGGGTTCGAATGAATTTTTCAGCCGCTGACAAAGCACGTGTCTGATCGCCCGGCGGCATCGCGCTCATATCGAAGTACAAAGCCAGCAAACGCCTGTTTTTGTATTTCTCGCTGCCCAGCGTTTCAGGTGAGATATGCGATCGGCTCAGCTTGTCGTAAATGTGAAGGTGCTCTTCCTTGCGTGGTACTGGCGCAGCATCCGCAAAATGTTGCTGTTCAAAGAAGCTGATTTTTTGCGGCACGCCGTCTTCGGTAACGGTGAAATCATTCGCCTTCAATCCTTCCACCGGCTTACCGCCTTTGTCGCGGACGGCTACCGTCTCCACGACTAATTGCGTAGTGCTGCTGAATGTCTGCGCCAACAGCGCCACTGTCGCGAATAAGAACAATGCGGCCAATCGCATTTCAAAACCTCAGACGCATGGTAAGTTGCACGCTTCGCATGGCATTTGCACCCGTTGGCAAGCCGAACTGCGCATTGTTAATCGTCGTGTTCCAGGCGCTGAAATTAACGTGGTTCAAAGCGTTCGTGGAATCGGCCCGAGCTTCTAAATTGAATTTGTCGCTAAGCCGAAAAACTCGCCCCATTGATGCGTTCAAGCTAAACTGGTCCGGCCCCGTAATGGTCCCGCGTCCTGCGTTGCCCCACTCACCGCTCGCAGGGGCAACGAATTCGGTTCCCGTGTAATCGGGTCTGATAGTTCCAGTGAACCCGGTTCCCGGAACAGTCGCCAGATAAACGGGAGTTTCCGCCAGGCCGCTGCCCGCAGTCACTTGACTCATAAACGTCCATTCCTTAAGCAATGCGCCCTTCCATCCAGTGAGCAGCGTGCCGCCACGCATCCCCATTCCTGTCGTGTATTGCAACTGCAAGTTTAAAACCTGACGCTGATCAAAACTCGACCGCCCGCGTTCGGCGCTTAGATTTTCCCAATCTTGTGCAATCAGTGAAGTGCCCGAGGCGGCATCATCGTCAATCGACTTCGACAAAGTGTATTGCAGCGTTGCCGTAAATCCGTTATGCAGCCGCCGTCGTAATTGAACTTGCCCCGATTCGCGCGACGAGTTTCCATTTGAAGTCAAATAGACAAATCCTAACGGACAACTCGGACAAGGATTTACGGCGCCAATCGGATAACTGTTGGGCAAGAATTCTTGCCGCCCGCGCGTGCCCTTGATACCCAGATAAGTTGCCGACATCTGCATGGCCCAAGGCAGATCCCGTTGAATTGTAAAACTCCAATTCTGCGCATAGCCCACTCGGAAATTCGGGTCTGCGCCAAATGTGTTCGGCGTCGGCGCTGATGTCGTGAAGCCGTTGGCCAGCGTCAGCGGATCTGCGGCACTATTTTGCAAACTTAGATTCTTCGAAAGCGGCGGCTGTTGCGCCATTTGCAGCGCCACGCTCTGATAAACAGAAGTATCGTCATAGATTCCGTATCCAGCGCGAATCACCAGCGAAGATGCCGGTGCTCGCCACGCCAGACCGATGCGCGGCTGAAAGCCGCGTTTGTCAGGCCGAAGCAGCGAGTTTTGCACCGGAACTATTGCGCTAAAACCCGGCGAAACCTCCAAATTCTCAAGCCGCCCATATAATTCCGTTACCGGAGCACCATAGTCCCAACGCAGACCTGCGTTCAGTGTCAACCCTGGAGAGATTCTCCAATCGTCGATCAGGTAAGCATCATAGACGGATTGACGTAAATACTTGTCGGCGTTGCCGTACGCAATCGAACTCGCATCTGGAATACCGAGCAGAAAATCCGCAAAGTCCGATCCTGTAAATGTGAACACGCCACGCGGATTTTGTTGCGCTAAGTAATTAAATTCCTGACGGCGAAAATCTGCACCGTACTTCAAATTATGTGTCCCGCGATTCCAAATCATCGATGCTGAAATTCCGCTGGTTTGGTTGCGATTGAACGAAGCTTGCCCGTCGGTTAGCCCAGCGATGCCGGTTGCGAACGAAAGCGTGGGCGGTCCCCAATTCATAGGCTGTTGATTATTGCCGCCAATACCCGCAAGTGCAGAGATGTTCTCCTTATTTTCAAAGTTGGTGGAATCATGCGCAGCCAAACGACTGAATTGATAACCCAAATCGCAAAACAAATGTTGAGAAAGCCTATGAAACCAATCCACGCCGGCATTCACGCCGAGCGAATTTACCCCGTCTTGAAAGTCGAACAAGTTCGTCGTGTCGGAACGAGTGCTCTCAAACGCAAATTTCGCATTGATTTGATTTTTCGAATTAATTTGCTTATTCCAGCGAGACTGCAGCGCGTCCATATGCACCGGATTGGTGACGGGAATCTGGTAGTTGTAGCGTGAATTGGCGCTGAAGTTGGGCAACGGGTAGAGTCGCAGTAACGCAAGCGCTTGTGGCGAAATAAGTCTTAGTGGCACACTAGTTCGCTCCGCTAGATCGGGCATCAAACCAGTATCAGTAGTAGCGTTGTTATTTCGGGTCCATTGATAGCCCACAAAAAAGTTTCCGCCGTTTGTGAGTAAGTGTGGAATTCTCAACGGCCCGCCCAGCGTAGCCACCCCAGTCAGTCGATTGTAGGCGGTCTTGGGTAACTCCTGCCCAGTCAGGGAAAATGGCTTGGCATCTAGCGCCGAGTTATCTAGAATTAAACCAATTCCACCGTTATACAGCCCGTGCGACCCGGCGCGCCTGTTCCCAAACGCCATCGCTTGCGCAAAGGGCGATGCTGCGCCATTGTTCATGCTGCCATTAATGAGCAATCCGTCAGCGGCTTCTTCCACTTCTGACGCTTCCGGCTTGAGAACCGCTGGCGTCTTCACTGGCGCCGCCTGGATGGCGCTCGCGGGAAGCATGGTTAGTTCCCACTTAGCTGCGGAACCATCGTGAGTAACCAACACAGCGCGCCTTAGAGTTGCGAAGCCGGTCATCGAGACTTCAATTGTCCAAGCGCCATCACTAAGATTGCCAAGATCAAAGCTGCCTGACTGATCGGTGATTGTCTCGACACGTCGTTGATCTTGTGAGGCAATAACCGTAGCACCAGGCACTGGCAAGCCGCCGAAGCTGACTTCGCCGCGCTGCTCCGAAGCAAGGCAGACCGCACACCAAAGCGCAAAAATAGCCGCTGGCTTGCACATGTCGCCCAAGCACCTAATTTGCTGAAGGCTTCTCGATATGATCGATGATCAACACCGCCATTGGACTCTTTTGCGAATCCAGTTTTAAGCCAAGTTGTTCCTGCAGAGCGGTGAAAATGGATGGCCCGGAAGGATCGGGCGGAGGCGGCGCATCGGTACTACCAGGAACGCGAAATCCTTGTCTTTCCTCATCACTCGGAGTCCACTTCAAGGAGAAATCGTACTTACCTTTTAATCCAGTGTTGTCAACAACCGGCTTGCCAAGCTGACGCGAGAGCACGTCGGCGAATGCATCCATACTTACTGCGGTGACGTCCATTTGGCCGCGACCCATCATTATGCCTCCACGACGCATGGGCCCGCCGGGGCCCGGTGTAACTGGACCGGGCCCGTTAAGCCCTTGTGCTTGCCCGTCCGGTGGCTCGGGCGCCGACTCTTTCAGCTTCGGACCGTTCTTCGTTACACCCAGCGAGTAAACCTGGAGTTCTTTCGTTCCCGTCCGAAGTTTAAGTTGGCAACGGTCCGCTAACATCGCCTGCAGCATTTGGCTCATGATTTGTTGGCGCTCTTCTTGCGTCGCCTTAGCCATCCGTTGTGCTGTGGCGTCATCGGCTTTTGCCTCTATTTGGAACCGATCTTCATTAATCCAGGCGGGCGCATCCAAAATCTGAGAATCTTTGACACCGTAAGCCATCTCCAACAGCATCTTCAGCGGTACGCCGTTGGCGCGCAGGTGACCGTTAGGCTCCAATCCGACAGCGATCCTCATCCGCATACCGTCTCCGTTGTCGGGCTTAATCGAGACCGCATCAAACTGGGCTGGGTTCGCGACCGAAGACGACTGCACGCCCGTCTGACGCGGAGCAGCATTCAATACTCCGAACACAAGGGGACTCGCCAGAATGAGAACGCCACTGAATGCCAGTAGCACTTTTTTCGTCAGGGCCACTCGTTGTGGCGCGGGCTGAGTCATAATACGGAGAATCCGATCCTTCAGATCCGCACCGGTCACGCCAGAAACGCACTCAATCGGAGCGGCAACATAAAATCGACACGTTCGGAGAATACTTTCCGCATAGATTTCACGTTGCTTACCCTGATGCAGCACTTCTTCATCGCATGCAAGTTCGCGTTCTTCCACCATCCGCTTGCCCAACCACCAGACAAGCGGATGGAACCAAAACAACGCTTCTACCAACATGTGAATAGCGGCTGCCAGGTTATCGTAATGCCGCGCGTGACATAGTTCATGCACCATGATGGCGTCCAAATGCTCGCGCTCCATAAGATCCGCAATGGACTCAGGCAGCAGGAGCACTTGTCGGAACAGGCCGAACACGCCAGGTTCCACGGTTGACGGTGAAACCAGAATGGGCAGTTCCCTGCGATCATCTGTCAAACGTGCATGCAGCAACGTTGAATGAATTCGCAGCCAACTCCGGCACCAATACAGCATAATGACAACCGCGCCCAATGCCCAAGCGGCCAATAGGATTGGTTGCCAGGAGAAATGCTGATCGGCGGCAGCCATGCCAGACGAAAACGGCTGGCTGATTTGTTCCATCCGAGTCGAAACGGTGGCAAGTGCAACCGGGGCAGCGGTTCGCCATTCAATCTGATTCCCCATCGCCGTTAGCAGAGAGAAAGGCACCAGGAATTTCAGGGACGCGGCAAGATAGAGCCAATAGCGAAGCCGCGCGCGATTGTTCCGCATAAATGATGTCAGCAGGACCGCAACCAAAGCAACGGCGGTCGATTGCCACAAATGATTTCCGATATCGCCTATCATGCTTGCTTCTCCTTGGAGATTTCGCGCAGCGCTCGCTCCGCTTCCTTTACGTCGTCCAGGGTTAATTTTCCCGATTCCACCAAATGAGCCATTACCGGCTGCGTACGCCCGCCAAAAAAGCTAAGCACTTCATCCATTAGCCGTCGCTGTGCCGCCTCGCGGGACACCACTGGCTCAAAAATATGCGCGTTGCTGATCTTCTTTACGCGCCGGACAGCATTCTTACTTTCCAGGCGATACACGGTCGTCTGGACCGTCGTGTAGGATGGTGTTTCGTTAGGAGGAAACGCCTCCTGAATTTCACGGATCGACGCTGTCTTTCGATCCCAAAGCGTTTGCATGATCTTGAGTTCCAGCTTGGTGAATTTCGTTGTTGCCATAGCCCTACTACACTTGTTTGTAATGCTACTACGACCATTTGAGATCGTCAAGAGCCAATTTTCGGGCAAAGATCCATTTTTTGACTGTGTGTCAGAAATACGAAACGGATTCTCTGCTCGCAATGCTAATCAGGCCGTCAAGATTTCCAGGTGTGGTTTTGGTGATGCTGGGCTTTGGCAGCTTTGGCAAGCACACGGTTCCGATATCCACTGGAATACGCTAATCGCATCGCAACGGAAGTTTCGGCTCACTGTTTAGTTGACGAAGGCTCTGGACAATGTCGCTGCAAGTCCAAGGTCCTATACACGGGCGAGTTAAGCGAGATTGTGATCTTCATGCGCGACCGGTTTGGAACGCGCGAGCGACTGTTGCGAAACAGACTCATAGCATGATCGGAATCTTTTGGTTATGGTTGAATAAGAATGAACGTCAGCCGGTTTTTCGAAATAGCCGTTGGCATTTAGTTGCTCGTTAATGCCATTCAAAGTCCGCGCATCTTCTGGTGACGAGCTAAAGATGATAACGGGCAGTTGACGATTAGGACATTCGGTTCTAATAGCGCGGAGAACGTCAAGCCCATCTCGCCTCGGTAAGTGAAGGTCCAAAATCACTAGGTCAACCTGCTGCCAACTTGAGAGCAAATATTGAATGGCTTCTTCTCCATCGCGGGCTAGAGTTAGTCTAGTCTCCCAACTTAGTTCTCGCCGGAATGCTGCACGTAAGAGCGCGAAATCAATTGGATTGTCTTCGACAATCAGTATATTTGTCGTCATGATCTAAATGTGGGTTCGTTTCTGCTTCTTTCGAGAATTCATCAAGCGGGACGACATGGCTCTCAGGTAAATCGGTGGTTCAAAATACAACCAACAAGAATTGACCGATTTGGCAACGGCGCGGCCCTTTGGAATGCCGGACAATAAAGCCACAGCCAGCAAACACTTGTGGATCGCAATGACTCTTTACTGCGCCCATTATTCCGGCGAGCAGGTTAACAACTTGCTTACAAGCCGAAAAGCCAAAGACTATTGGGGACAACTCCGTTGTGGAGAAGGGTGACTCGGACAACATGAATATAACAAGCAACACTTTGTAAACAAATCGGTAGATTTACTTGAAAACAATCCGGAGTAACGATTTGTAGTCGAGACTGTCCAATGATCGAAGCACCACTGATTGATAGGGCGCTTCGCATGACACCCGAAAGGGTTTTAAGGTGATACCCATGAGTAATATTGAAGAGGAAAAACGAGAAAAGCTCGGAGGACCCGATTTTGCCTTCCCGAAACAACGAAAGGAGCCTTTGCATGATGCGGCCCATGTTCGAAACGCTATTGCACGCTTCAATCAAGTGGAAGGTGTTACTGACACTGATCGAGACGAAGCATGGAAACGTATCAAGCATGCCGCTTCCAAGTTCAAAGTAGAAGTGAGTGAAGCAAGCTGGCGCGAGTTGTCGCACTCAGGAAAGAAATAAGCGGTAAGGATCGGCATTGATTATCCTTCGCTTTACGTCGCGCAGCGTAGCATCGTGCCATCGCGTGCTGATAAGCGATAAACACTGATAAAGACCGAAACAAATGCGGTTCTGCCTGGGACCTCATTAGCTTAAACTGGAGACGTATGTCAGGCAGACCCGTGTTGGTGCTAGCTGATGAGAGGCGACGGGAGATCGTCAAGATGGCCCGCAAAGAGGGACGTGTTGCGATTGGCGATTTGGTTCGCCGTTTCGACGTTTCGCCGGTCACGCTTAGAGCTGATTTGCGGCAATTAGCCGACGAGGGGATTCTTGTTCGGTCTTACGGTGGAGCAATGCTGCCGCAGGATACTCTCCAGGATGTTCCGTTGAATGTTAAACAGACGATCCATCACGCTGAGAAAGTGCGCATTGGGGCCGCTGCTGCACGCTTAATTCGGCCGCAGCAAACGGTGATTCTAGACTCCGGCAGCACTTCAGCCGAGTTGGCGCGAGCCATCAAAAGAGGCAAGATTGACGGCCTCACGATCATCACACATGCCCTTAATATCGCGCAGGAATTTACAGACTATCCGAACGCATCGGTCATCATGCTCGGCGGGTTGATGCGGCACGTATCCGGTTCGTTTGTAGGCCCGCAGGCGGAACGCACACTTAAGGAATTACACGCGCACCACTTCTTTCTTGGAGTGGATGGCATAGATCCGGAAATAGGGCTTTCCACGCCTGACTTACTTGAGGCTCAATTGAACGCAGCCATGATCAAGGCGGCTCACGAGACAACGGTTATAGCAGACGCAAGCAAGATGGGGACGCGCAGCCTGTCATTAATTGGCAGCATCGATCTGGTGAAACGCGTGGTTACTGATCGCCGTTTGAGCAGTGAAATGGAGAGCAGGTTTCGCGCTCGCGACATAGAAGTTGTCACCGCTTAAGTCGAACGGTGCCAGTGCTGCGCCAAAAAGTTCTGGCGATGCGATGCGTTCTTAAACGCTTCGGTTCCGCCTGAACGAGTTACCGACAATGCACCTGCGAGATTGCCATAGGCCAAGCAATCTTCAATTGGAACACCCTGAATGAATTGGTGCAGAAAGCCCGCATCGAAACTGTCACCGGCGCCGATCGAGTCAACCACGGCAACCGCCAAGGCGCTCGCATCCGTTTGTCGGCCAGCCGCGAACGCAGATGCGCCCTTCGCTCCTCGCTTTACAATCAGAATCGGAACAGTCTCCGACAGTGCCGCTGCTGCCTCGGCAACACTTGGGGTTTTAGCGATGTTGACTAGCTCCTGTTCCGTGCAGAACAGTATGTCGGTTTGCTTCAACACTTCGCCCAACACACCATCCCAACGGCCGTCGGGATCATCGTTGGTATCAAGCGAAGTAGATAGGCCACGACGCTTCATCTCACCCATCAAATACGGGATATCCGGCAAAAGCTTACGATGCAGGAAAAGCGAGGAAAGATGGAAATGGCTGGCGGATGCCAAGTGATCAAAGTTCAAATGTTTGAGGTGAAGTTCAAACATCGCTCCCGGATAAGTGATGATTCGACGTGTAGCAGGAAGCGGAAGGATTACTGTGACGCCCGTACTGACGCCTGCTGGAGCATCTGCCATATAGCTGAGATCGACCCCAGCCTCACGCAGGATTCGACAACACATTTCGCCGAAAAGGTCGTTGCCGGTGCAGGCACTAAAACTCACACTGGTACCCAGCAGTGAGAGATTATGCGCCAGAATTGCAGAGGAACTGCCAAGCGTTAGACTGAAACCGGTAGACAGAATTTCACGTTCTTCCGGCAAGCTGGATGGTACGCCATAAAAAATGATATCGGGATTCAACTCTCCCACTATTGAAACTTGCGGAACAACAATCTGGCTCATTTAGATGAGTCCTGGATAGGTGGCAATGTCGCCAACAAGCGGAGTTAGATAATGCAGAAATGCGGGCGCAATATCATTTCCGTCTTTATGACGATACTCTGCCGGAAGCGTTCGCTCGAGATAAGCCACTCTATCGAGGGGCACTAGCATGGTTGAGAATTGGTAGGGCTGGCGCGTACATAAAAGCGCAACCATTGTTCCGCCGCGTTGTTCAACCGCAGCAGCAATTGCCGCTTGTCCGCAGGCACGAGCTTCCGCGCGATCGGACCCGACGACATGAGCCTGACTTGACCTGCCTAATAATCCCGGCCTTTCACTCCGTGCCCGAAGCCCTAATTCCTGAGTTACCAGTAGCGAAAGCCGGTGTGCCAGATTCTGAGCCAGCGCACCACGTGAACCCTTGCGGATATCCGCGCCAAAGGGTTCTCCATGCTCGTCCAGTTGGCCCTCGCATACCGCGACAACACATCGTTTGTGTTGGGCATAGACACGTTGGACATCAGCCAAAAACGACTTCAGTGGAAGGCGCTCTTCCGGAAAATAGATAAGGTGAGGAGCATCTTCAGGGCGCCGCCGAGCCAGCGCGGTTGATGCGGCCAGCCAACCGGCATTGCGTCCAAGGATCTCAACAATCTCCACCTGGTTTTGTAGCGACCGGTTATCTTCTCCGATGTCGCGAACCGCACATGCCGCGAAGCGGGCGGCTGAAGCGAAGCCGGGAGTATGATCCGTTTCGTGCAAGTCGTTATCGATCGTTTTGGGAATGCCTACCACTTGTAGTTCGAACGCGCGAGCCCGAGCGAGTGTCTGAATTTCCCGCGCCGTTCCCATAGAACCGTTTCCACCTGTGTAGAAGAAGAAGCGGATATCGTGTACTTGAAAAAGATCCAGGATACGGTCGAGGTCCACAGGCGAAGCCTCGTATCTCGACGTGCCCAGGCAGGAACCAGGAGAATCTGCAATGGCGTTTAACAAGGTATGTGGCTGAACCAACAGATCGACAAAGTCCTCTGCAAGAATTCCTTGCAACCCAAACCGTGCACCAAACAAATGCTTAAAGCAGTTCCTTTGTCGCGACTCCTCAATTACTCCGATCAGGCTGCTGTTAATGACCGCTGTAGGGCCGCCGCTATGGGCGACCAACGCATTGCCAGAACTCATCATGAAATGCTTTCGTGTACTTCAAAGCTTTCAACCACCCTTGTGATGACGCCATCCGGACTAGGGCTGTCTGGATTGAGCTTCGACTGAAGGCTGAGATGATACGCCAGTAATTGGGGGAAGACTATTTCGAAAGGCGTTCGCAAGTTGTCCGGAAGTTCCTGCGCCATAGCTGGCACGGCTGTGTGGGGAGTGACGTCGCTAGAGTCTGGCTGCCCAACAACCACCAACCGGCCCAATTGCTTTTGATGAAGTTCCACGAGTAAGTCTTCTTCGTATCGTCGCCGGTGAGTATCGGCAGAAAGAACACACAATACAAGCGTATCCTGCCGCAAGAAACTCATAGGGCCATGCCTCAACCCGAGGAAGGTCTCGGACATGGTTGTAATGCGCCCCGCCGTCATCTCAAGCACCTTAAGACAAGCCTCGCGAGCCAGAGGCAAAAGATCTGCCGATGTGAGCACTACATAGCGGTCAGGGGCGTTTTGCGCCAGCTGCCAGGCAATGGACTCAAGCTGCGGTAAAGCATTCTGCACTCGTTCACAGATCTGGTTTTGCCACTGGCTGAGAATTGTCGCGCTATTTAAGGCCAGACCAGCCAGAACGAGATTGGAAAAAGAGCTGGTCATCACCAAACTTCGGTCGTTGGTGCGGGGATCCAGGACAAGTGTCTCCACCGTCTCCGATTGGGCGAGGCGGCCGCGCTGATTGCAGGTAATCGCCAATTGCTTTGCGGCGGGGAATAGACGATTGACACGTTCCACAACGCCAGTGCTTTCGGGACTGTCACCCGAGCGAGCGAGCGAAACCAGCAAACCATTTACTACGAACTTCGGCGCAATCCGCAACAGGTCCGCGCGTGAACAGAGCAGTAAATCTGTGGTGGGAATTGCGATTGTATCAGCCCAGCCTCCGGCAACTGCGGAGGCTGCGTAGGCCGAAGTTCCCGCGCCGCATATGATCGCGGTTTGGTCCCCTAAGTGGAAGCCGAGTCGATGACCTTTCACGGCGTTTAAGGTGGCTTTCCAAAGGTCGGGTTGCTGTCGAATTTCCTTTAACGTTAGAGAGCCACCCTGGCCCTCAGGCATTGATTGTAAGTCAGGAGTGGTAGTCATGCACCATGCCCTTCAATAGCGGAGATGCGGCGCGTTAAATTGCCTCGCAATCCACCATATACGAAGCCGGATAATAGCCAAGCGCCTCCGGCGAGTTTCGCCGGTGTGCCTAAACTAAGCCAGATATAAAAACAGACGGAGAAGCCAGCCAGTGGCGGTAACAAATAACCGGGAGACCAGCGGCCACCACGTACGCAATAGTGGACAAACGCGGCTGCATTGACGCCCATAAAGGCGATGAACGCGCCAAAATTAAGCAGTTCCGCCCCCATGCTGTAACTAATAGAGAGTGCGCCGAGCAATGCGATTGCACCACTTAGCAGAACGTTGTTTCTGGGAATGCGGGTAGTTGAACTAAGCACGCCGAAAAAACGCTGCGGTATCACGTTGTCCCTGCCCATTCCAAATAGCAGCCGCGCGGCGGCCAATTGGGAGGCCAAGCCAGAACCGAAGTTTGCCACCAGCAGCGTTACATTCATCACACCGAAAAGGAGCGATCCGCCCACCCTGCCAGCAATGGATACAAACGCAGTGTCCACATCCGGATAGTTTCTAAAATCCGGCCAAACCAGTTGCCCTGCGTATACTTCAACTGATGCCAGAACGCCAGTGATGGCGCATGTGAGAACCGTTGCGAGCAATATCGTTCTTCTCGGGTTCTCCACCTCTTCAGAAAGTGTTGAAATGCTATCGAAGCCGATATAAGTCAATGCAGCCAGCGCCGTTCCAGCAGACACTGCACGCAGCGAAAAAGTGGCGGGATCGTAGAAGGGACGTAACAAATCGGCAGAAGTGACGGTACGGTGCGTTAGGTAATTCACAGTTTCCGCCAGAAATAGAACAACTACAAATCCCATGCCTGCTGCGAGCCATTGGTTAACTTGTGCGCTTGTCTCCACGCCCCTCAGATTCAACAAGGTAATGACGATTGCCATCGCCAGAGCCAAAGCCCAGTAGGGAGCCCAGGGAATGAAGTTCTGAGCAGCCTTGCTGCACCAGATGATGCATATTACAGGATTGATAAGGTAGTCGAGCGTAATGGACCACCCCGTCAGGAATCCCAATCCGGGGTGAAGTTCATTCGTGACGTAGCTGTAAGCAGACCCCGAACTGGGATAAACATTCGCCATTCGACCATAACTAAACGCAGTAAAAAGCATCGCCACCATCGCCAGCAAGATGGCGGTGACTACATGTCCACGAGCCTCCTGGCTAACTGCTCCATAGATGGACATGGGCGCAACCGGCTGAATAATAATAATTCCGTAGATGATCAGGTGGCGTAGGCGTAAGACGCGCCGGAATTCCACCTTGGCGGTAGCGTTGTCAGACATGAACTGTCATTTCCGGAGATCAGAAATACAGTTTGAGTGCAAACTGTATTTCACGCTGGTCGTTCTGTCCATCTCGGGTGGAGTTGATGGTGCCAAATGTCGTCGGGCTTGTGTAATCCAGAGAACCGGGAGCAGCCGTCACACCGTTGCCGCTTAGTCCAGGATTGGAAAAGTTTGGCGTATTAGTGAGGTTGAAGATTTCCGCGCGGAACTCCAAGTGGGAACGTTCAGTGATGGGGAACTCTTTGAACAGTGAAAACTCCATGCGATGAAATCCAGGACCCAAGAATTGACTTGGCGCGCCACCCAAGGGTGCGTAATTGGATTGGCCATTCGTAGTTGCTACCGGCGGACTGGCAAATGCCGCTGGGTTCAACCAATCGTTCACATTATGCGCACCGCCGTAAATATTTTCGCCTGGGACCAACAGCGCATTGCATCCAAAACCAGACGTCGTAGAGATCACGCAAGGTATCGTTCCCGGCTGCCCATCCTGAAGCGTGAGAATAAAGTTAGTGCCCCACCCGCCAGCCAGCGCTTCCACAACGCGGTTACTGTGACTTAGAAATTGCCGGCCATGGCCGACCGGAATCTGATAGCTGCCGCTCAAGTGAAACACGTATGGGACGTCGAAGTCGCACAGACCATAGTCGCCCTGTATGCCGAAACCGGGCAGCAGAGCGCCGCGATAACTGCTAATTGCCGTGGCGTTAAGCACATCCACTGCGTCAGTGCGGCATTTAGACCATGTGAAGTTCGCTAAAGCCGTAAAGCCACCGCTGAACCGCCGCTCATAGTTAGTTTGCAAACCGTTATAGAAACTATCTCCGGCAAAGCTGCTGTAGGTGAAACTTGTTGGAAAGTCCGGGTATGGAGAATAGGCAAAAGAGTTCAAGCCGGGCGTCAGAATCTGGCTGGGCGAGTTTGGATTAATGTACACGCCCAAGTGGCGAACCGTGTTACCCACAAAACCTACCTGCAGACTGTCGTTCTGGCTTAATTGATATTGAAGCGTGAAGTTATAGTTCTGTGTGTATGGAGTCTTCACGTGATAATCCTCGCCCAGAAAAGCAACTCCACCTGGTTCAACGGCGGAAGGTGTCACGGGAATGCCGGTTAGACCAGTCTCAAGCGTTCCAATGGACCCGTTCGCAAACGTGATAGGAGCATTCGGCACAAGGTTTGGATAGTTCAGGTTGAATTGGAATGGGAAATCGGAGTAAGTTTCTACGACGGAGTTTTCAAACCCACCATAAAAAATGCCGTATCCTCCTCGCATGACGAACTTTGGGGTGAATTGGTAGGCAAATCCGACTCGCGGAGCGAAGTTCAGCTTTTGCGACATGCCTAACCCAGACTGGCTGGAACAAACAACCTTGATATTGTCGAGGGCCGCCGCCGCATAAAAATCCGGCGATAGGGGGGTATTACAACGCTTTTGGGTTAATAAGAACTCTGTTGGATTGCCGTTGCCTGAAGGCAGGAAGTTCGATTGCGCACCATAGCGCTCGCCAATCTGTCTAAAGTACTCCCATCGCAGTCCCAGGTTCACGGTAAGCTTCGATGTCAATTGATAGTCATCCTGAAAATATGTACCGTAATACTGTCGAGTCATGTCAGTATTGGCAATATCCGACGCATTGATGCTGTCTGCTCCACCGACATAATCGGAGCCCCCGGGCACGGTCGGGGGAATTGGAGTTAAAAGCATTTGCGCCAGCCCGGTGTTGCCGCCAGTAGTTTCCGGAACCTCCGAATAGACACCGCTGAAACTCCAGGTTCCCCGTCCTGCCGGAGGTTGAAGGATAGAGAACCGCAACGCCTGCACTTCAAAGCCAGCTTTCAACGTCTGCTTGCCCGCGTGTTTCGTAACGCTGTCGGTGAATTGCAGCGTGTTGCTGTATTCAATAGAAGGCAGGAATTCATTGCTTCCTAGCGTGCTGAGACCCGTGATAAAGATGGACCCCAAGCCGCCGTTCGATGCTACCTGTGGAATGCCTTGAATGCCAAATTCCGCCGGAACGTTAGGTGTGTTTCCGTTTGGCTGAATCCGCGTTGTGTGAATACGGTTGAAACCTAAGCGCGCTTCATTGATTAGGTCGGGCGAAAACAAATGTGTCTCGCTCAGCACGGAATTGATTGATTTCGCAGTCTGATTGCCATCGGCGAATGAACCGCCGTCGGCAATTCCGGGAAATGGACCGGGCAAGAATTCTGGATTGTCCGAATAGCTAACGCGGGCGAAAAGGCTATCCTTTTCACTAATAGTGTGGTCCACGCGAATGTCGAACTGATTTACATCATTTCGCTCCACTGGATCGGCTGCATAGTTGTTAAACAAGCCGGAGCTGTTGGGCAGCGGGTAGAGGTTCAATAGCTTGATGGCGTTGGGGTCGAGCCGGGAGGCCGGAATGATGTTGCCTGAGAATGGGTCACGCACATAGCCAAGCTGTGTGCCCGCAGGCTGCCCGACGCTGCCGCACGGAACGTTGATTGAAGTGACCGGATCGGTAACTCCACAAGTGACAGCGCGTGTCGTCGATGGATCGAATACCTGTCCCAATGCGAAGGTTCGATTTAGCGCATCAGTCCGACTCCCACCCTGACTTAGTAACTCGGACAGATTTGTGTAACCGCTGTCGCGCTCGAGCAAGGTAGGCACTGTATTCTCCGATGGAATCGCTTGGCGAATCCGTGTGCCCTCGTAATCTCCGAAGAAGAACGTCTTATTCTTGCGAATCGGACCGCCGATAGTGAAGCCGAATTGATTTTGCCGGTATTCACCCTTTGGGATCCCGCCCGAATTCTCAAAAAAGTTGGCTGCATCTAATGCGTCATTGCGAAGAAATTCCCAGGCGTCGCCGTGGACCCCGTTCGTACCTGATTTAATTGCGGCGTTCAAAACCGCGCCGGCCGATCTGCCCAGTTCGGCGCTGTAATTGCCTGTTTGAACTTTGAATTCCGAAAGCGCATCCACCGGAGGCCGAACCACATATGCAGCACCGTTCAAGAAGTCCACTGAATTCGAGTTATTATCAATGCCGTCTAGCAGGTAGTTGTTTTGCGCTGGCCGCAAACCATTCGCCGCGAAACTGCCGCTAGCGCCCAATCCTCGCGTATCGGCTTGATCTTGCGTGACTCCTGCCGAAAGCTGCGCCAGAAAGGTGAAATTGCGTCCATTCAACGGCAAATCATTGATGGCTTTCTCAGATATGACTTGTCCTACCGATGCGTCTTCTACTTGAAGCTGTGGTGGCGCGTCATTGACCGTCACTGTCTGCGAAAGCTGTCCCGGCGGTAACAAGAAATCGACAACAACTCGCTGCTGCACATCCACAGTCACGTCGCTGTGCTCCACCCGCTCAAAGCCTTTCAGTTCGGCAACTAAGCTATAGCGTCCAATCTTCACCGGAGCAAATGTGAACTCGCCTGCCGATCCGCTGGTGGCAGTCAGAGTCACGCCCGTGTCTGTGTTTTTAAGCGTAATTTTCGTGCCGGGAATTACGCCCCCGCTGGGATCTTTCACTACACCCGAAATGGCGCCCGCATCCACCTGCGGCCAGATCAGCGTCGCGGAGGTAAGTAAGAGGGGAATGAGTTTAAGCAGTGACATGAACGTCTTCCTTTCACAGGTTGGTTGACATGGGTGGACGCCTAATCAGCGGGGATCGGCAATAACCGACAATTACCGACAAGATGAGAATTCAAAAGTAGTACATTTTGCGGATTCGTGTCAAGCAATTAATCTTCTGAAAAGTCCCGTAAAAGTTCTATATTTTCCTCGGACGAGTTCATTTGAACAGTGTAGATCGTTGACTTTCGTTGTCTTTCGGTATTAAGCTTGCCCAAGCGAATGAAGAAATCCACTGGCGACAACTTCTTTCCCAAGGGCTTGAGTTTTGTTGAAGGTGTGCACTTACTCAAACGAGCGGGGTACGATGGTGTGGAACTATGGCTTGGCGATCGACCGTGGTTCGGGATGAAGACCTCCGACTCGGAGGTAAGCTCACTGCTTTCTCAGGTGCAGGATGCCGGCCTCGAAGTCTCGAACGTAGCCAATTCGCTTGACTGGGACGAGAACATCTCTGACCGTGACCCGGCCAAACGCGAGCACGCGTTTCAACATATTCAACGCCAACTGGAGACAGCGCAGATTTTCAAAACGGACGCGATACTCATCGTCGCTGGCATTGTCACCGAAGAGATTCCGTACAAAGAGGTCTATAACCGAACTGTGGATGGACTTCAGCGCCTGGCGCCTTTGGCGGCAAAAGCCAAGGTTAGAATTGGCGTGGAGAACTGCAATTCGGAG
>CAVOJX010000022.1:0-149376 GCA_963696305.1 Bryobacterales bacterium
GGAGGTGTGGGTGTTGTGGGGTGTGGTGGGTGTTCGGAGGATTTCGCGGGGAAGGTTGCGGGACTTTGGGATAGCGCAAATCGCGGGACAGCCAACGCATTTCCCGGGTTGAAAGATGCGGTGTTTTAGCGAGATTGTTGGCGTGAAATGCGAAGGCAGTCCCGGAT
Organism: Bryobacterales bacterium; assembly: GCA_963696305.1. Classification (GTDB taxonomy): domain Bacteria; phylum Acidobacteriota; class Terriglobia; order Bryobacterales; family Bryobacteraceae; genus Bog-105. The sequence continues at coordinate 168 of CAVOJX010000022.1, forward strand.
TTGCTGTGGTTTGTTAGAAGTGCCGGTGGAGCGTGGGATTAGTTCTTGTGGACTTTGGAAGAGTGCCGCGGGGAAGGTTGCGGAACTTTGGTAGAGCGCAAATCGCGGGACAGCCAACGCATTTCCCGGGTTGAAGGATGCGGTGCTTTAACAGGATTGTTGGCGTGAAATGCGAAGGCAGTCCCGGATTTGCTTGTGGTGCGTTAGAAGTGCCGGTGGAGCGTGGGATTAGCTCTTGTGGACTTTGGAAGAGTGCCGCGGGGAAGGTTTTCGGACTTTGGTAGAGCGCAAATCGCGGGGACATGGGCGGTGCAGACCGTTGGTAGAGCGCGAAATCGCTTTCGCGTTGTTAGAGAAGGCTGGATTTGCTTGTGGGTTGTTAGGGGACAAGCGTCGAGATGAGTCTCGACGCGGCAAACAGGAGTGTTTGCGCCACGCCTACGTGTTACGAAACGGATTGTGGGTGTGGGACCGATGGGGGATGAGGGGAAGGAGTTAATGGGCTCTGAGGGCTTGAGGATCGAGTTAGAACGTTGCCTTCGTTGGTTGGTGGGCCGGTGGTGGGGTAAGAGATAAAAGGTTGGTTGAGTTAGTGGGTTGGAGGTGCGGGTTACATAGTTAGAGTTCGTCCTCCGTGGGCGGGGTGTAGCCGAGTTCTATGGCTTGTTTGGTCATTAGTTCGAGGTGTTCTTGCCAGGTGGGCTCGGGGGCGTTTTTGTTGGTGGCGGTTTTTAGTTTTTCGGCTAGGATCTTTTCGTTGATTTTGGTTTTGCGGTGGTCTTCGATGGCTTTGCGGCATTTGGCTACGGCGTTGGCGTGCGCGGTGCGGTAGCGGGTGAAGCGGCCGACGGTGCGCTGTTCAGATTCGGACCAATCGAGGGGATTGGGCTTTTCGGTGTAGAGTCGCTTTTCGATTTCGAGTAAGGCTTTGGTGGCTCGTTGGAGGAACCAGTCGGCGTGGACGAGTTCTTGGACCAGATGGCGTTCGGCGTCGGTGTGGGGCACGAATTCTTTGGTCCAGGTATTTTCGAGGGATTGCAGGTCTGCGGCGTTTTCGTGCGGCAGGAGCAGGGCGTCGATGGCACAACAGCCGTGCTTGAGAGCGTTGATGTTCATGGTTCGAGTGTGCGGGATGGGCGTACCCATTCATGGGTGAAAACGGGGCGATGTTGTTGATTTGATGGAGCGAAGTATTTTTTTGAGTTTTGTCATCGTCTTTTCGTGAACCTATAATGCGCTTATGAATGAGCCTTTTGTGGCGGAGTGTTTATCGGTATTGACGCGGACTCCAGCGACGCTGGACGCCATGCTGCGCGGGTTGCCGGAGGTGTGGACTCGGGCCGATGAGGGGCCGGGTACTTGGAGTCCGTACGTTGTGGTTGGCCACTTGATTCATTGCGAGAAGGTGGATTGGATGCCGCGCTTGGCGATTATTTTGGAGCACGGCACGGGGCGGCCGTTTGATGCTTTTGACCGCGAGGGGCAGTTTAAGGAAATGGATGGGAAACCTCTGGCGGCTCTATTGGATGAGTTCGGCGAATGGCGGCGGAAGAATTTGGATCGTTTGCGTGAGTTGGATTTGCAGCGTGAGAAGTTGGAGTTGAAAGGGATGCATCCGGTGCTGGGCGAGGTGACGGCGCGGCAATTACTGGCTACTTGGACGGCGCATGATCTAGGGCATATTTTGCAGGTGAGCCGTGTAATGGCAAAACGGTACAAGCAGGACGTGGGTCCGTGGGCGCAATTTTTGTCGGTGATGCGCTAGGGGCCTTGATAGTATCTGAGCGTGCGAGCATACTCGGTTGTGTTTTTCCTTGCGCTGGGCTTGAGCGTCAGCGCGCAGACCAGCGAAGAAATTGATATTGATGCGCAGGCGACGGCGACGCCGTTTCCCCATTTTTGGGAGCAGATGTTCGGGTCGGGGCGTGCGATTTTGGCGCTGCGCGAGAGTTACCGCGAGGATGTTAAGGCCGTGAAGGCGGTGACTGAGTTTCGCTATGTGCGATTCCACGCGATTTTGCATGACGAAGTGGGCGTGTACGACGAAGATGAGCATGGCGAGCCGGTTTATAACTTTGCGTATGTGGACCAGATTTACGCGGGGTTGTTGAAGCAGGGAATTCGGCCGGTGGTGGAGATTAGCTTCATGCCAAAGAAGTTGGCGTTTAATCCGGATGCGTTGCATCCGTTCTGGTATAAGCAGAATGTTTCGCCTCCTAAGAGCTGGGAGAAGTGGGACGGATTAATGAAGCACTTGGCACAGCATTTGGTGAACCGGTTCGGCATTGATGAAGTAGCGCAATGGTACTTCGAAGTCTGGAATGAGCCGAACATTGATTTCTGGAACGGGATTCCGCGGTTGGAAAGTTATTTGGATTTGTATGATCACACGGCAAAGGATTTGAAGGCGGTGAATGCGCGCTTGCGAGTGGGCGGTCCGGCGACGGCGGCGGCGCAATGGGTGAGTGACTTCTTGAAGCATACGGCGGCGAACCATGTGCCGGTGGATTTTGTGAGTTCGCACGGGTATGCGGATGACACGGCGGAGAATTTGTTTGGGCCGAATATGGATGTGCCGATGGATGAGCGGGTATGCAAAGCGATTGAGAAGGTTCGTGGGGAGATTAAGGGATCGGCAACTCCGAATTTGCCTTTGTTTTGGACCGAGTGGAATGTGCCCGGGATGAATGAGGTTCGTGACACGGCTTATGTGGGACCGGCGCTGGCGAATACGATTCGCGGGTGTGACGGCATGGTGGACATGATGTCGTTTTGGACTTTTTCAGACGTGTTTGAAGAGGGCGGGCCGATTCCGAAACCGTTTGAAGGGCATTTTGGTTTGCGTGCGGAGTATGGGATTAACAAGCCGAGTTTTTATGATTTTGCGTTGCTGCATACGCTAGGCGAGGAGCGGTTAAAAAATGATTCGAAAGATGTGATTGTGACGCGGCGGAAGGACGGGACGCTGGTGATTGCAGTTTGGAATCTGGGGGAACTGGACAAGCCGGGAGCGGCGCGGGAGGTTGAGTTGCGGCTGGCGCATTTGCCTAAGGGTGCGACGGTGATGATGCGACGAGTGGATGCGGAGCATTCGAACACGCTGGCGGCTTATAAGGCTTTGGGGAGTCCGTTGTATCCGAACGAAGAGCAGGTGGCAAAGATGAATACGGCGACCCAACTAGAGGCTCCGCAGTCGGTGAAATTAGAGGGGGAGCGAGTTAGGTTGCAAATGGGAGTGAATGAGTTGGCGGTACTTGAAGTGGCCGTGCCCAGATGATGCGTGCTTTGTTGATGCTGATTCTTGTCGGTTCGGTTGCTTTCGCGGCAGCACCTACGACGGATATCAAGGTGGACCAGGTGGGTTATCTGGCGGGTGCTCCGAAGTTTGCGATGGTAGCGAGCGCGAAGGCAGCACAGGAGTTCACGGTTCGTAAGAGCAGCAATGATTCGATTGTGTTGCGCGGAACGTTGTTGGCAGCGATGGACGATGCGGATTCGGGTGACCGGGTGCAAGCGGCGGATTTTTCGAAGTTGACTGCGACGGGGCGATATTACATTGCCGTGGCGGACGTGGGGCGCAGTTGGGATTTTGAGATTGGACCGAATGTATATGCGCGCGCGTTTTATTTGGCGATGCGTTCGTACTATGGCCAGCGATGCGGGACGGCAGTGGATTTGGGTTCGGAGTTTCCAGGCTACAAACACGGCGTGTGCCATTTAAATGGGCAATTGCATGAGACGTCGGGAAAGACCGGGGCGCATCCGCATGATGGGAAGGGTTGGCATGATGCGGGTGATTATGGGCGCTATGTAGTGAACTCGGGAATAGCGACCGGGACGCTGCTTTGGACGTATGAGTTGTTTGGCGCGCGGGTAAGAAATGTGAAGTTGAACATTCCGGAGAGCGGCAACGGTACGCCGGACATTCTGAATGAGATTCGGTGGAATTTGGAATGGATGCTATCGATGCAGGATGGCGATGGCGGAGTTTGGCAGAAGGAGACGAGCGAGCGGTTTTGCGGTTTTGTGATGCCCGAGGACGACAAGCTGACTCCGTATGTGATTGGGACCGGGAGTGAGCCGTTTAAGAGTTCGTGCGCGACGGCGGATTTTGCGGCGGTGATGGCGATTGCGGCACGGGTGTATCGTCCGTTTGATAAGGCGTTTGCGGATTTGAGTTTGGCGGCGGCGAAGCGGGCTTGGGCTTGGGTGGAGAAGAATCCGGCGGTGTTGTTTCGGAATCCGAAGGGGATTTTGACGGGGGAGTATGGCGATAGGCATTGCGAGGATGAGCGGTTGTGGGCGGCGGCAGAGCTTTGGAGAACTACTCGGGATGGTGACTTTGAGGCATATCTAATGGGGAATGCGAGTGGTTACTTGGGCGCGTTGGCAGTTCCTCCGAGTTGGAGTAATGTTGGGTCACTTGGGTTGTGGAGTTATGCGCTGGGCGGGGCGAAGTCGGAGTTAGCGGAACGGATACGTGCGGCGACTGGGCAGGCTGCGGATGAGTTAGTGGAGCGGACGCGGCAGAGTGCATATAAGAACGATATGACGACGCGGGATTATGTTTGGGGATCGAATGGGGTGGCTGCGAATTATGGGTTGGAGTTGTTGGTGGCGAATGCTCTGCGGCGCGATGCGCGGTATGTAGACGCGGCGGCGGAGAATTTGCATTATATTTTGGGACGGAATGCGTTGTCGGTTTCGTTTGTTACGCGGGTGGGAGAGAATGCGTTTCGGCATCCGCACCATCGGCCGAGTGCGGCTAGCGGGTTGGCGGAGCCTTGGCCGGGGTTGATGAGTGGTGGACCTAACCGGGGGAAGCAGGATCCGGAGATGAAGAAGATGGCGGATTTGCCTCCGGCGCGGATGTATTTGGATAAGACGGGGAGTTATGCGTCGAATGAGGTGGCGATTAATTGGAATGCACCGTTGGTGTTTTTGTTGGCGGGGATGATGGGGCAGTGAGGTTTCGGTGGGTGTTGGCGATGGCCAATACAGCGGTCACCTCGGTCAAACGGGAATTTCAATCGTTTCGACATCCGGGTTAGAGTGACTTCAACCGTGGATCAAACCGAAACGGTTTCGGTGCCCCGAATTTGATAGAGGCATACCCGGGGTGTTGAGGATTGATCACGTAATTGCGCTCGGTTGGCCAATCCGTTCCCATCACAGCAGAGGGTACGCTTAAGACTCCGGAGTTCTGCTGCTGCGTCCATAATAGGCCAAGAGATTGTGCCTCTGATATTGGTATCTGTTCCGCCATCCGAACAGGCGGCGGTGATTGCCAGTCGGATGGCAGTTGTTGATCCCCGACTATTCTCAGGCCGATCGATTCGGGAATCTCGATTTCTGTCAGAACGAAATCCGTTGGCAGCACTTCGTATTGGGTGAGAATTTCGAGAGCGGCTAACGATGGGTTCGAGGATGAATAGATGACGCCAGTGCCTACCGGATTCCAGCGACCTCCGTAGAGCATGGAACCCTCCGATGAGTCTGCTGAGTACCGCCGTGAGCAAAGGCGATAGGCCAAAATCACGCGATGCCGTGTTCCAGACGACCGAGGACGGTTAACACTTCTTGCTCACCGGGCACGGTGCTCAGCATGGAAATCGGTGTCGCATATCCCAAAGCGCGCACCGGAGTGCCCATCCACCGAAGTGCTTGCTCGCGGTCGCCAATCACTTCGAGCGCCCGCTGCATCACCTTGGCGAGGACACTGTCCTCGGTCAATTCGGTCTCTTCAGGAATATTTAGCTTCCCTACTGGCATATCAGTAATTATATCGGTTCGGCGGTTAGGGCGGCTAGGAGGGCGATGCGGTCGGGGATTCGGCTGATGAGGATGCTTTCGTTGGTGGCGTGAGCACCTTCGCCTACGGAGCCTAGGCCATCGAGAGTGGGGATGCCGAGGGCGGCGGTGAAGTTGCCGTCGGAGCCTCCTCCGGTGGCGGATTCTTCTAGATTGAGTCCGAGTTCCTTGCCTAGGCGGCGGGCTTTTTTAAAGAGGTCGGCGATGGATTTGGTTCGCTCCATGGGTGGGCGGTTGAGGCCTCCTTCGATTTTTAGCTGGCAGCGTTTGTTGAAGGGTTGGAGCGCTCGGATTTTTTGATCGAGGGTTTGGGCGTGTTCGGGGCGAGTGATGCGGATGTCGATTTCGACGTGGGCTTCGGCTGCGACGACGTTGGTGCGGGTGCCTCCGTGGATGATGCCGGGGTTGACGGTGGTGCCTTGTTTGAGGTTGGTGAATTTGGCGAGGCGTTGGATTTGGCGGGCGGCTTCGAGGATGGCGCTGGCTCCGCTTTTGAAGTCGACTCCGGCGTGGGAGGCGCGGCCGGTGATGTGGAGGGAGTAAGCGCCGATGCCTTTGCGCGCGGTTTTTAGTTTGCCTTCGAGGCCGGTGCCCGGTTCGAGAACGAAGACGCAGTGACTTTTGAGGGCTTCGGCTTCGGTATGAAAGCGGGACGTGGCGCTGCCGGTTTCTTCGTCGGCCACTGTGAGGAGAACGACGCGGTTGGGCACGGGCGTGTTGGTTTCACGCAAGATTTTCATGGCTGTAATGAAGAAGGCGAGGCCGGATTTCATATCGAGGACGCCGGGTCCCCAGAGGCGCTCGGAGTCACGGCGGAAGGGCATGGTTTTGAGAGTGCCCAGTTCCCAGACGGTGTCGGAGTGGCCGATGGCGAGAATTTGGGGAGCGTCGCGACGTGCGCCGAGTTTGAATTCCAAGCGGAGATGATTGCCGTTTTTACCTTTGATGATGCGGGGCGTGGCGAGGCCCTGAGTGGCTTCGATTAGGAGTTCATTGACGCGATTGATTCCGGCAGCGTGGTTGGTGGGGGATTCGCACTCGACGAGAGTCTTCAGAAAGGTGATGGTTTCTTCTTGCTTTTCAGTGGCTTGGCGCAGGTAAGAAGGCATTTGGTTGTTATAATAACCATTCTTCATGGCGCTACTGGAAATAAAAGAGATTCGCGAGATACTGCCGCATCGGTATCCGATGTTGATGGTGGATCAGATTCTTGAAATCGGCGAGGATTACATTGTCGGCATCAAGAACGTGACGGCGAATGAGCCGCATTTTGCGGGGCATTTTCCCGATTTTCCCGTGATGCCGGGCGTGTTGATTGTGGAAGCGATGGCGCAGGTGGGCGGGATTTTAGTTGGCAAGGTTGCGCCGCATACGCGCGGGCGAGTGATGTTTCTTGCGTCGGTGGAAGAAGCGAAGTTTCGCAGACCCGTGGTGCCAGGGGACCAGTTGCGAATTGAGATGAAGCTACTGCGATTGAAATACACGATTGCGAAGATGCAAGGCGTGGCAAAAGTGAATGGCCAAGTGGCGGCGGAAGCGACTTTGCTTTGCAAGTTGGCGGATCCGCCGGCGGAAGAAACGCCAGCGCCGGCAGGACCATAAGAGACGAGAGATTCGATGGCGATTCATTCGACGGCCATCATCGATCCCAAAGCCGAAATTGCAAAAGATGCCGAAGTTGGGCCGTATTGCATTATCGGGAGCGATGTAAAAGTTGGCGCTCGCACGCGTTTGATGGCGCATGTGTTTCTGGAAGGCAAGCTGGCGATCGGCGAAGACAATATTTTTTTTCCATACAGTTGTGTGGGCGTTGCTCCGCAGGATTTGAAGTATAAGGGCGAGGCTTCGGAGACGCGCATTGGGAGCCGCAATAAGATTCGCGAGTATGTGACGATTCATCGCGGGACGGAAGGCGGCGGGATGGTGACGTCGGTGGGCGATGACAATTTGCTGATGGCGTATGTGCATGTGGCGCATGATGTTTTGATTGGCAATCACACGATTTTGGCGAATGGCGTAACGTTTGCGGGGCATGTGAAGGTGGACGATTACGCGAATGTGGGTGGGCTGAGCGCGGTGCATCAATTTGTGGAGATTGGGAAGCACAGCATGGTGGGCAGCCGGAGTGTGATTAAACAATCGGTGCTGCCGTTTTCGATTACGGCTACGCAGCATGAATCGCAAGTGTTTGGGGCGAATAAGGTGGGATTGCAGCGGTGCGGCTATTCGGCAGAGGAGATTGAGCCGTTGCAGAATGCGTTTCGAATTTTGTCGCATGCGAGTTTGAACACGACGCAGGCACTGGCGCGGATTGAAGAAGAAGTGCCGCAGACGGTGCTGGTGAAAGAGCTGCTGGAGTTCATACGCGCGTCGGGGCGCGGATTTATCAAGTGAAGCGGTACGGCATGATTGCGGGCAACGGGCGATTTCCGATGCTTGCTTTGGAGACGGCGAAACGGGAAGGGCATAGTGTTGTCGTCGTCGGGATTGAGAAGGAAGCGGCGGCGGAATTGGCGGGGTTGGCGGAATCGTTTCATTGGGTGAATATCGGGCAGTTGGGGAAACTGATTTCGATTTTCCAGCGCGAGGGCGTGACTGAAGTAATGATGACGGGGCAGGTGAAGCACGTCAGTTTGTTTTCTGGATTGACGCCGGATTGGCGGTTGATGAAGGTGCTGGCGGGGTTGCGGGAAAGGAACACGGCGGCGTTGATTGGCGGGGTGCAGAAGGCGATGCAGGAGGACGGGATTGAGTTGGTGGATTCGACCCGGCTGTTGAAGCATTTGCTGGCGGGCGAGGGCGTTTTGACAAAGCGGAAGCCGAATTCAGACGAAGAAGCCGACATTAAATACGGGCGCAAGATTGCTTCGATTTTGGCGACGGCGGATATTGGGCAGAGCGTGGCGATTAGCGAGAAGGCGTGTGTGGCGGCGGAGGCGATGGAGGGAACGGACGCGATGTTGCGGCGCGCGGCGGGATTGACGAATGGGCGGCCGCTGCGATTGGTGAAGGCTTCGCACGGCAGGGCGCATCTGTTGTTTGATGTGCCGGTGGTGGGGCTGACGACGATTGACACGATGGTGGAGACGAACACGACGGCGCTGGCTTTGGATGCGGGGCGGACGTTGTTGTTGGACAAGGACGAGATGATGGAGCGGGCGAACGCGGCGGGGCTGAGTATTGTTGGGTATCCGGTTTTATGAGTAAGCCTCGAGTTGCGGTGATCGGCGCGGGATCTTTTGGCGGTAACCATGTGCGGGTGTTGAGCAAGATGGCGGGCGTGGAATTTGCGGGCGTTTTTGATTTGAATTTGGAACGCGCGCAGATGGTAGCTCGGGAGCATGGGACTGCGGTGATTGAATCGTTGGACGAGCTGCGCGGGCGAGTGGATGCTGCGGTGGTGGCGACTCCAACTGTGACGCATGAGGCGGTGGCGGGACGGCTGTTGAGCGATGGGATTGATGTTTTGGTGGAGAAGCCGATTGCCGATACGTCAGCGGCGGCGCAGGGGTTGACAGTATTGGCGCGGGAACGCGGACGGGTTTTGCAAGTGGGGCATTTGGAGAGATTCAATCCGGCGGTGAGGGCGCTGAAGAAAGTTGTGACGGTGCCGTTGTTTTTTGAAGTTCACCGGATGAGCGTGTTCACTCCGCGCAGTTTGGATGTGGATGTGGTGCTGGATTTGATGATTCACGATTTGGACATTGTGTTGAGTTTGACGAAGGCTTTTCCGGACGAGATTCGCGCGGCGGGTATTTCGGTGTTGTCCAAAAAAGTGGATATTGCGAATGTGCGGTTGAGTTTTGCGAGTGGTTGTGTGGCTAATTTGACGGCCAGCAGGGTATCGACGGAACGTGTGCGGAAGCTGCGATTGTTCCAGCCGAGCGAATATATTTCGGTGGACTATCAGCGGCAGGATGCTTCGCGTGTGGCAGTGAATGGCGCGATGCAAATTGGGTTTGAAAAGCTGCCGGTGACGAATGGGGAACCGTTGGAATTGGAGTTGGAAGCGTTTGTGGCGGCGGTGAAAGAGCGTGGAAAGCCTGAGGTGGGCGGCGAAGAGGCAGCGGACGCGCTGCGGTTAGCGGAGGGAATCCTTGATAAAATCGAGGAACACGCAGGACTGGTCGCCCAAACGCTTCGCTCTCGCACCTGAATGTCTCTTGCTCCTCTTATTCTGAGTTTTCCTGACAGGTCGGTCCCTTCTGTGGACTTGGCGCCGTCGGACTATCCGTTGCATTTGGAGTTGGAAGAAGGCAAGCGGGATTCTCTGTGGTGGAAAGTGCTTGGCGTTTCGGTGGCGGTGCACTTGGTTTTGCTGGCTACGGCGGTGCGCTTGCCGGCGTTTGTGGCGCATAACGAGGAACGGGAAGTGGTTGAGCATCACATTCCGCTTTATCTGCCGCCGGATATATTGACGCAAAAGGCTGCGAATAAGCATGAAATAACCAAGCACGTGGATTTGGATTCACTGCTGGCGTTGCAGAATGCGCGCGCGGCGATGCCTGCGCCGAGCCCTTCAGTGAAGCATTTTGAGCTGCCGAAGAATGCACAGACACAGGTGACGGCGAAGGCTCCGGTTTCGATTTTGCCCGAGGCTCCGGCGGTGAATGTGAGCCAGAATAATGCGCCGCCGCTGCCGGGCGCGATGAATGGATTGGCGAGCGCGCCGCCACCTCCGACGCCGTCGCAAGGACCGTTTCAGAATTTAGGCACCGAGACGCCGCCCAACCCGCATCCGACGATTCAGCCACCTAAGGCAACGGTGCAATCGGCTATAGATGGGCTGCGGCAAAGCGGGCGGGGAAGTCAGGTTGTGATCTCGGACGATTCGCCGACGCAAGGGGCGGATGGGACCCCGGGTGCGACCGGGCAGCAGGGGGCGCAACATGCGGGCGTGGAGTTGAAGAGCGATCCGCAGGGCGTGGACATGCGGCCTTATTTGGCGGAAATTCTGAAGATTGTGCGAGGGAATTGGCGGCGGGTGATTCCGCAGAGCGCACGCGTGGGTTCGTTGCGAGGGCGCACTGTTTTGGAGTTTATTATTAATCGCGATGGCAGCATTCCGAAGCTAGTGACGGCGGAGTCTTCGGGGTTGGATCCGCTGGACAGAGCGGCGATCGCGGGGTTAAGCATGTCGAACCCGCTGCCACCGTTGCCGCAGGATTTTAAGGGCGCGCAGGTGCGGCTGGCGTTTTCGTTTGCGTACAACATGGCGGCGGAATGATTGGGCCTAAGACGGCTTTCGTTTTATTCGCGCTTTTGATTGGGTTTGCAGTGGTGAAGTTGCATGGCACACCTTTGACGATAGCGTTGGTGATTGTGCTGGGGTTGGCGGCCAAGGCTGGGGTTGAGTATTATAAGCGCTTGCGCGGTCTGTAGGTGGGGATGATTGCTATCTTGCTCACCAGATGCATAATCACTCCAAAAGAGTCGGGGCTATATTGCCGGTCGCCGGAGTTTGCGAGGCACAGATTTTCCGCAATCCACCTTCGTGATCGTGCCAGGCTTGGCCGTTTCGAGTGCTTTCGCAATATTGGAAACGTAGGGCCTGACAGTGGGCCAATGATTGGTGCTCAGTAGGAGAAGCGCGAACCGAAGACGCGCAATGTTTTGGTCAAACTCCAGTCGCTTGTCATTGCTGATGAACGCATCGAATCCAGGCGATCTCTTCGGGTGCACCCTCGTCGAGAACGACCTTACTCAAGACTGTAGCTGGTGTTCGTGAGTAGCTTCATAGGCCAGGACAGCGCGCAAAGCGTCCGATCCAGGGATCGTGCGAAATGAATCGAGGACGGCACGGACAGCGTCCTCTTCTGACATGCCTTCCAGATCTCGGTAGGCGTAATAGTTCTCGACCGCATCCGCAACTGGCATGCGCGTGCCCCTAAACACGGGCTCACCGTGCATGACCTCAGGATCGATGCTAACCAACGGGCAACCCTTCCAATCCTGCGCTTCCATACCGTTATTCTAGCGGTTTTCGCGGACGAATGCCCGGTTGCGACGCTGATCAGTCCGACCGCCGCAGGTTGAGTGTCGGGGCCGAAGCCATCCTGAGGGAGGTCGCCGAAAAGTGGAGTGATGCTGGAACTTTTCGGCCTTGCCCGACAATACTTGTTGAGAGCGGAATTTGAAAAAGGAAGGCGCAAAGGGCGCGGCCGTGCGCGGCCAATCATGCAAAGAACCCGCAAGGTCTTGGGACGCGGCGTGTGACGCTGATCCCCGCTCGCGCGCGATCCTCGAAAATGAACTGCTGAAACTGGCTAAAAAGGGCAATGAAGGGGCGTTCTTAGATCTCTATCAGCGGCATCAAGGTCCGATTTTCCGTTTCGCGTTGCATATGTCAGGCCAGGTGGAGACGGCCGAGGAAATCGTGCAAGAGGTATTTCTTGCTCTTCTATCGCCGAACGGTTTTGATTCGAGCGGCGGCGGATTGCAAGCTTATTTGATCGGCGCGGCGCGTAACATGCTTCGCAGCCGCATGCGCCAGTCGTGGCGATTTATCGAAGCTGAGCCTGCCACGTTGGGCGGCGAGTTGCTGGACGCTTTAAGCAAGGAGCAGGAATTGGAGCACCTGCAAATAGCAATTCTGAGTTTGCCGCCAAACTATCGTGAAGTGGTTGCGTTATGCGATTTGGAGGGCATGGATTATGCGCAGGCGGCCAGCCATTTGGGGTGTCCGTTAGGAACGGTGAGGTCCCGGTTGCATCGGGCCCGCGCCGCGCTAGCCGCAAAGATGCAAAAGCATATGGGGTGTACAGCGTGAATGAAGACATTGACCTGATTGACAAAATGCGCCAACTGGCATCGGTACTGCCGCACGAGGCAAGCCCTCGCGTCGAGCAACGGCTCCGCGCTGCTTTTCGGGAACGCCACCCACGCAAGGCGCACCGCTGGATGTATGCTGCCGCGGCCTGTGTGCTTCTGCTGCTCGGCTTGTCATTTCTTTATCAGCGCAAGATCGCCCCGCCGCGCACCGACTTCACTTATACTGCGCCGGGCTTTATCGCGTTGCCGTATTCGCAGAGCGGCGTTCCAATCGAATCCGCGGTCGTGATTCGCGTCGCGATTTTGCCGTCGGAATTAGCTTCCATGGGAGTGGCAGTGCCCGCTGCAGCGTCAACTGCCAGAGTCAAAGCCGACGTCCTGGTCGGCCAGGATGGCGTCGCGCGCGCCGTTCGTCTAGTCAAGTAAATCTAAAAGGAGAGAATATGCTCAAACTCATTGTCGCTTCGGGCTTATGCGCAGTCGCGGCATTCGCCCAAACACCCCTTCCGCCCCCGAATGTATTTGTCCAAAAGCCAGTCGTTATCGCGGACGAAAACTTTTCGGGTCCGATTGGGATAACCGCCGCGCTTGCCGGTCCAACCGCTACCGTCCCGGGTGCGCCGTATTCCGCTCAAGCTGTCACCCAACACGTGCAAGTCTTGTCTGACGGGAACCGAATCACACGGACAACCACCAACAGCGTGGCGCGAGACAGCAAAGGGCGAGTCTATCGAGAAGAGTCCTTGCCCGGATTAGATAGCAATGCCGAGCCGCCGCATCTGATCCTAATTGAGGATCCGGTGGCCGGCCAACACATCACCCTCGACTCAAACTCAAAGACTGCCATCAGGACACCAGCGGCACAGATGAAGAAGGCCGACGAGGCCGCGGCGCGCCAGGACGGCCCGCCAATGGGCCAAGGGATTACACTCATGTTCGACACGGTAGGATCTGGACAACCCCCGCTGGCTTCGCGCCATGAAAATCAAGGCGGACGACGAGAAGGCTGCCACAACGGATCTAGGCAAGCAGACCATCGAAGGCGTAGTCGCGCAAGGCACCAGAATCACGCGCACTATTCCGGCCGGCGAAATGGGCAACGACTTGCCGATCGTGATCACGACTGAAACCTGGTACTCGCCCGACCTAAAGGTGCTGGTGATGAGCAAGAGCAGCGATCCACGCATGGGTGAGACCACGTATAAGCTGACAAATCTGTCCCGTGCCGAACCCGATCCGGCGTTGTTCCAGATCCCCGCCGATTATTCGATCAAGGATCAACCGAACGGAGCGTTGGGGTTTATCAAAGCCGATCAATAAAGCGGATGGCTTAAAAGCGGGCGCCTCAAAAGGCGCCTGTTTTGTGAGAGGTTTAAGGCCAAACTCCGCTGGCTAGAGAGGCGATTGCGGGGTTCCCAAGCGAATACCTAAACGCTGCGCGTTAGGCATTACTTATCCCAAAATCCGATTTGCCTCTAAGAAGGTCGGCTCGTCCAACGCTAATGGAAGATCCAACTACTATGGCCTGGGATGTTTGGGCTGGTACAGTCCAATCTCGCCTCCGCCCGGAAGGCGAATCTTGGTGATGGAGCCCCAGCGTTCCTCGGCCACCGGTGTGCATTGGACGCCTTTTACACGTAGCGCTTCGATCTCGGTGTTGAGATCGTCGCACATGAAATAAAGCTCATGGCGGTCGTTTGTCTGGCCAGGATGGAAGGCAGATTCTGCTTCGGGAAGACGGAAGATCAGCCATCCGTGACCGGCGTCAACAGACGAAAACCTAAGCACGTCACGAAAGAAGTTGCGGTCAGCTTCTGCGTCCTTACTGTAAAGGACCATATGTGCGCCGTTGATTATTCGAATTTGCTCCTTTATAAGAGATTTTTGCCGCCAAACCCGGCGAAAGGCCCACCGGAGATGTTCGCGCCTAGTCGTCGAGGGTAGATCTTCTTGACTAATCGGATGCGTAAGCGGAAAGATGTCGGATTTGCCGTGAATCAGGCCTCGGCAATCACGGCTATTGACACTTTCAATCCCGGAACTTTGACAGGAAGCTTGGCGCCTTGGCGAGCGGGTGGGTTCGCTGGAAACCAAGCCAACCATTCCTCGTTCATACCTGGAAAGTCGTCTTCTTCGGCCAGCACAACGGTCGCGCTTACGATCTTGTCGAGTGAGCTTCCGGCTTCCTCCAGGATGGCTGCGACATTCGCTAAGCACTGCCGAGTCTGCTCTTGAATTGTTGTACCGTTGATTTTGCCGGTCACAGGATCATTCGGCGCGGTTCCCGACACAAATATCAAGCCAGCAGCTTTGACTGCTTGACTGTATGTGGCTGGCGGTTTCGCGGCTCTTGGAGTAAACACTATCTGTCTTGACATTCATTCCTCTAAACAGATTGTCCCTCGGCGTCTGGCGCAAAAACATGAGTAGTCGGCCGGCGTAGATTAATCGCCACATCACCGTTAGGGCGGATCTTTCCAGCACATGAATTCAGTCATTGTTGAGAGTTACACCGTTCACAGCCTAGCTGCCGACCATCCCGGCAGCTCCCTCGAAGCCTCAACCTGGCCGAATTCCAAGCATGTCACAATTTCCTTTCCATGATGAATTTGTCAGAGCCTCCTAGCCGGCCGCCTTGGCAACTCTCACAACTGAAATACGAGTTTTATTACGGATGGGGCTCTTCCTCTGATGGATCGTCAACGCGATCACATATTCTGCACGCTAGGCCGAAGACCGCCGCCGCTTCGTCTCCCAGCCCCCACTGGCAGCATAAATGGAAACTACTCGACAAAGCTTGCTCGGAAACTACGACAACTAAACCTGATCGAACAAATAATGTCCGTTTGGGGCGACGTCTTACGCTTTCTGAATTGAGGCACTTGCTGCCTTAAAGACTGCTCAATTGGACACAAAAATATGAAATCAATACTTTGCTTCATTTTGCTCGCGGGGCTTCTTGCCAGCGGCTCGGCTGCTTCCGCACAGGCCGTGTTGACCCGCGGAGAACTAACAACGACTACTGGGAGCGACAACAAAGACCACGACACATGTGTGTGGGCCACAGTCAGCACGGCCGACGGCTCATCGGAACTCGCTAAAATCGAAAACGGCGATTGCGGTGGCGACGATTCGACGGAGTACAACGATCACTCTACACATACCATCACCTTGATAAGCGAAGCCGCTGGAGCTTCAAAGGACGCATGCAAGGGGTTCAGGGTTCATCTTTGGCAGAAGACCCATGGAGGCGCCGGTCACGACACGTGGAAAGTAGACAGCGCAAAAGTCATCCTCTACTTCAGCGACGGACTGAATCTGACAGCGGAAACTGGTGCGTTCACACTTGCTTCAAATTCCCAGGATGATGCGCCGTCTGTGGATTTTGCTAACCACTAAACTAAAGAAATTAAACAGCTAATTGAGACGGCCCAAAATCCCGCGGCTTGCCTAATTGAGTTTTGGGCGTCGCGGGAAGGGCCGATTCCAGATCGGCTAATTGTTACTAGCTCTTAGGAGCTAAGATGTCTAAGATGGTCAAATACCTGCGAACATTCGAAACGCTGGTGATCAGCTAATTCGACTACCTATCTAATATGAGTACTCTTATTGGAAGCACTGACTTAGAGCCACCTATGAAAGCTACTGGAGTCTACACGCCAGAACCAAAGAGCGACGCCAAGCGCTCTCGCGAAAAGCCTCTAGCGGGAGAACAATCGACCGAGAAGCTCTCAAGAGCGCAGGCTCAAGGCGACTGCACCACCGCCAGCATGGCGAGCTTGCCATCTCCCAATCGAGATCAATCCAGGCTAGTCGCAGAGTTGATTCATCGATGCCGTGCTGGTGATATAAATGCGCGCAATCTTCTGATTGAGCATTTGTACACCGATCTGCGCCGCATTGCCGCCGCCCAGCTAGCCCGCGAGCGCCCAGACCATACGCTCCAACCCACGGCCCTCGTCCATGAAGCCTACGCTCGTCTGATGGGACGCTCCGAGCTAAAGCCGAATGATCAGGCACATTTCCTCGCTTCTTCCGCGCACCTGATGCGCCAAATCTTGGTAGACCACGCGCGCGCTCGGCTCGCGTCAAAGCGGGGCGGGAGCCGGAAATGTAAAGTCACCTTGGACGAACATTTGTTGTCCAATGAGGTAGGTCCGCTGGATGTTCTAGTCGTTGACCAGGCATTAACTAGGCTCGCTCAGTTAGACACACGCCACAGCCAAATCGTGGAAATGCACTTTTTCGGAGGACTCACATTTGAAGAAATCGGAACAGCCATTGGCGTTACCGAGAAAACCATCCAGCGGGATTGGGTCATGGCACGCGCGTGGCTACGGAATGAGTTTTCTGCCAAGCCATGACGCGAGAACAGTATCAACGGCTGATTCCGCTCTTCCTGGCCGCGATGGATCTGCCAACCGCCGAGCGATGGGCTTTTGCGAGAGCGAGGTGCAGTGATGACTCCCAATTATTCAAAGACTTGCTTGCTCTTCTGCAGGCTGCTCCTGAACAGCCGTCGGAAGGCGTCAGCCGCTCAACCGCTCCCCTAAACAACCTCTCCCTGTTTAAGTATCGGCCCTCTCGACGCCTGGTAATCGACCGCTTCCAAATCATCCGTTGCTTAGGCCGTGGCGGTATGGGAAAGGTTTACCAAGCCGTCGACCGCGAAAACGGCGGAGTGGTGGCTCTCAAACTAATTCGAACTCGTGGTGCGTTTTCAGAAGACCAACGAATGCGTTTTCTAAGAGAAGCTCGCAGCGCCGCAACTCTGCTCCATCCCAACATCGTAGAGATCTACGACATCGGACAGGTCGAAGGGCATCTTTATCTCGTGATGGAATACCTCGAAGGGAAGTCTTTACGAGCGCTGATCCGGGATGGGCCGCTCCTGCTCAATTATGCGTGCGCGTTATAGCTCAAATCGCCCGCGCCTTGGCATTTGCTCATGCAAAGGGAGTAATGCATGGCGATATCAAGCCCGACAACATCATGGTTCTAAACAATGGTTCAGCCAAACTGCTGGACTTTGGCGTAGCACGAAATCTTGCTTTTTCTGATCCTCTAATAAAGGGCGGTGGAACCTTGGCTTATATGGCGCCCGAAAGATTTGCCTCGCCGGAAGCGACGATTCTCTCCGACGTATGGTCTCTGGGCATAACTCTTTTCGAATCCCTATCCGGGGCACTCCCTTTTCACACCGTTGAGGAAATCAAGTTTTCTCCCCGCACAACATTTAACTGGTGATTCAACCCTAATACAACAGCTGAATTTACTCATTGCTCATACCCTCGCGAAAAAATCGGACGAACGTCCAAGTAGGACGGAGTACCATCGCGGAAGTATTGGAGCTTCTTTATTCAGAAAACTTCGAGCTACCACCCGGGCGTACTCCGCCTCCAGGTTTAGCTGGCGAAACCGCCAGACAATCGGAACATGCCACCTACGAATTACCGGAATTGGGATTTATGTTCGAGGCCGTCGGCGATCTTCACGTGACGACCGGTTTATTCTCCTGGGCAAAGAGAAGGCGTCTATTCCTAGAAAAAAGAGATCGATGGCTTTACGCTCTGCGCAGTCCCTTCTTTCCGGTAGGTAAGAAGCCAACTCCCCTCGGCAATGCTGTTTTGACAATCTTGCTGGCCGTCGAATTTTTTGCCGGAGCTTGGATTATGGCCTTGGGATTGCCTCGCTCGGCGGATCTTTTTTATGGCAAGAGCAATGAAAATCTTCTTATTTGTGATTGTGCCCAGTTGGGTGTTCATTCTGTTTCTTCGCGACTTACCGGCAGCTATGTGCTCCTGGCTCGGCTTGCTTGATCGCCTCGTTCGATGCCGGCGTTGCGGCGCCTGCATGAGAAGAACTTCAAGTTGGGCTCGATTCGCGAAAGACCGAGCCGAAGTGATCTACGGTTACAGCGATTGCATGGCTGCCTTGAAGCACGGTCTTTGGCAGGAAGCAGTCAAGCTTCTCGCGATTCATGGAAGAGAATTCAATGCAGCTTATGCCAATACATTGATCGCGCCGGCGCGCTATAGCCTCGACTTTTTTGAGTGCTCCCTCTGCGCCGACCATGCCGCCCGCCTCTGCTATGAAGATAGACACGCTGACGCTTGGCGGGCGCGTGAATCTTATTTCCTAGCGTATTGGTGCGGCTCCCGTCAACCTTTCTCTGCGCGCACCCGTATCCCCCATCTTGTTACACAAACAGTTCGGGCGACAGCCGACGCAGTTCGTGTCCGGGTACGTGCTGATCGATTTTGAAACCAAGCTTGAGCCGTCAGTTCTCTAGATGCCCCATGTCGGCAAGAGCGGCTCGCGAACTCTGCCTGTCTACCTGCCAAAGAATCATCGAGCGCTATGGCGACCATGCCGAATACAGGCTAGACCGCTGAAGACACCCGCAAACCATTGATAAGGTGAATTTTCATCATATCCAGGATCAGGGCGCTGCAATGAGTAACTACATAAAATTCGACGGATGGGGGGTGGATAAGGGTAAATGCTTTGAACTTGTAGCGGCGATCGCCTCCACGAGGTTCCGGGGCTCTACTCGGCCAGGTCAGATGCAGGAGTTTACCAAGCGAGATAAAGCGAAGGTCACAAGCGAGCTGAACGGGATTGTGGGATCATTTCCAGCTCTCCAGCAGCCATGGTTGAGCCGAACCAGACGCCATAGGTCGGCCGTGACAAGCGTTCCACGCCTGATCCGAAAGCAACCCTTCGAAAATGGATAAGCCCTGGTCGGCAAGGGTAGACCTACCCTTCGCCGTATTTCGCGGTTTATGAAGCCGGGCTGTGCTTAGTTTCAGAATCGCTCGTCAATTGTCGCGGATCGATCCGTTGAGAATGTGCGCGAACGGGACGAGACCCGCCTTCTGAAGAGTCCCGCGTGATGCGACGTTGTCGGGACTGCAGCGGGCACACGGGATACTCCCGAGCGCGTACGCAAAGCGTTTGAGCTCCTGGACCAGATACGACCCAAAACCACGACGCCTGAATGATTCGACAGTCTTCATGTAAATGTCCGTGTACGGCACATTGTAGTGAAACATGAGGCCGCCGGTGGCTACGGTCGCGCCGTCCAGCACAAGCTGATATTCTGCCCCGCCTTGTCGCTGAGCGATGGCGTTCCGAGATTTCCTGATCAGACGTCAGTTGCTGAACGGTTGCGCCATTCGCCGGCAGCGCAGTCGTGATTGCGTCGCGAAAGACAATCTTCTCGCTCCAGATGTCGCGCGCGTACGTATGCAACATCACCGCCAACAGGGCGTCGCTCGACTGGATCTCCATAAAGCGCGCGTTGCTGGCAGTGAGCAGGGCCTCGAACAGCTTGAATGAGCGCGCCCGGTGCTCGGGCAGCACGTAGAACTCGAAGATGGAGGGCTTGTCCTTCCAAGGGCCTGCTAGGGCAATCGAACCGAAACCGGCGGTGACGCCGTCGACATTCAACATGTAGGTCACTGTCCAGCCATCACGCCGGTGAATCGAGTCGTGCACGATCTGGCAGTTCATCTCCTGGCGATAGCGAACGCGTAGCGGAAGGACGGCGTCTGCCGTCGATGTTGTGGCCAAGGCAAGCATAGGGCGCTCAAGCACAGTCTCCAGCATAGACTTTGCTCCTGTCGAAGGCAATGTCGCGACCTCCTACCACGTGTTGTCATCTCCGAAAACCAGAAAACCGAAGGTCGCGCGTTATCAATGTCGATGCCTACTTGTTCCTGCCTTGCCGGAAAGCGTAGATTAGTCGCTACAACGGCGTCACATACGATCAATCTCGCCGCCGTCGTTGGAATAACAGCAATAAAGGCTAAGGTTCGTTCCAGATGCTCAGTTAGGAAGTGTGGCGGATTTAGGCAAACTGGTGCTCAAGTCCAGCTTGCTCACTCCTTGCAAGTGGCGTTTGAGAGCTCCTCAAAGACTCGCTGCGCCGCAGATGTGATGTCCTTCTTGCCTTGAGAGAACCAGACGCGATACGTCAGGCTCAGGGCCGAAAGCGTCAACGCTGCAAGCGCGTGGGCACTGAGTTCGTTCTTGCATCGTTTCGCGAAAGCATCTGCCAAACGGTCCTGCACTTCCGCGACACGGGAGAGTTGGGCTTCACGCGCGGCGGGGTACTTCGCGGCTATCGCCATCACTATGCGCATACGGGGATCTGAAACGGTCTTTTGAGCGACCTCAAGCACGACTCGATGAAGCAGTTTTGTAGACGACAGGGCCGCAGGGCAGGATTCGATCGCTTTCGTTAGCGACGCGCCATAGCTTGTGATCGGCTGCGCCATGAGGTCTCGCTTTGATTCGAAGTGGCGGAAAAAGGTGCGGCGTGAAGTGCCGGCGGCCGCGATAATGTCATCCACGGTTGTCCCCTCGAATCCCTTCTCGACGAAGAGGTCGATAGCGGCGGCCCAGATTGCGTCACGAACAAACTCCAGCTTCCGAGCCTGGAGCGTCAAATTGGGAAACGCCATTTCCTCGGCGTCGTCCAGACTGGCATTTGAGCGCATGAGCTGAATATAGCACTTTGCGCCACTTAAACACATTGCGCTACTCAGGTATTGACATGGCACTCAGTGGCAGACTATATTTGGTCCAATGAGGCGCGAGACGCGCTGAGCACTTTGAGATGCTCACCGACACCGTTCAGGTGGATCGGTGAAATAGGAGAATTCAATGAGATTGCTTTTAATCAGTGCCATGGCAGTAATGGCGACGTTTAACTTGGCCGCCGCCGATTTGGCGGGCATCTGGAAAGGTTCCATGAACACACAGGCGGGGGAGACGGCGGTAATCATCACGATAAAACCAGGAGCGCCTCTGGCGGGCAGGGTCCAGGCCGGAGAATACGAGGCTCCGATCGAGAACGCGAAAAACTCCGGAGATAAGCTTTCCTTCGAAATGAGAATCGGGCCTGGGACCGTGACGTACGACGGAACGGTCTCCGGTGACCAGATGAAGTTTGATGTGACAGGCACGCAGGGTGACCATTACACGCTCACCTGCGCGCGCCAGTAGCGTGGGCTTGGCCGGACCGCAAGAGAGCGAGAAGGAATGAAATACACATCTTTTGGATCGAAGATCGAGGTTCGCCGCAGTTCGCGAATCGTCGCGGCCATGCTTGCTCTGTCGGTCCTCCCCCAGGCTGGCTCAGTGGCCTCCGCTGGTCAGAACAGTAAGGCATCAATTGCGGTTGCACAAGTAGTGAAGGCGGGCTTGAGCGATCCGATATTTCAACAGCCCTATGTTGATGTGGATGAGTGGCGCGATGTTCCTGTTCGCCATCATTACGTGCATGGGGGCTTCAAGGGAACCGATACTCGATTCTCGTTCTACTTTCCGGAGAAGGGTCGTTATCATCAACGGTTCTTTCAGCACATAACGCCCGTTCCTGATAACGAAAATCTGGCTCAGAAGGCAGTGCCAGGAGAAGAATGCAAGATAGGCTTCGCCTTCGACAGTGGTGGCTATTTTGTTGAGACGAACGGTGGCGGCGCAAACAATATCGGCGTTGGGGATCAGACAATCACAGCCTATCGCGCTAACGCTGCGGCAGCAGATTATTCACGCGTTGTGGCGGCGAAAATATACGGACCAAATCGACCGTACGGTTACGCATACGGTGGAAGCGGCGGGGGCTATCGAACCATCGGTTCCATCGAGAACACCGACGGAGTGTGGGATGGCGTGGTTCCTTACGTTATCGGATCCACAATGGCGATGCCGAATGTGTTCACGGTGCGCATCCATGCTATGCGGATCCTCTGGGAAAAATTTCCCCAGATCATCGACGCGATGGACGCAGGTGGCTCTGGCGACCCTTACGCCGGGCTGAATGCCGAAGAACAGGCAGCCCTTCACGAAGTGACCAGCATGGGTTTCCCGCCGCAGTCCTGGTTTGCGTATAAGACCATGGGGGTTCACGGCTTTGCGGCGCTCTATCCGATCATCCAGTTGATCGATTCCAAGTATTTCACCGATTTCTGGACACTGCCCGGCTATCTGGGCAGCGACCCGCCAGCGTCTCTGCTGCGGGCAAGGGTCCGGCACGAAACAACCATCGCCGGAGTTGTATCCGCGCGGGAGGCCATCAAAGCTGGAATTGTGCTTCGGCAGGCCAATGGTGATGTCGATACGGCCTTTCTGGGACCGGGCGGCGACGCCGGGAAGACAGTGGCTTTTCATCTGTCTTCGCCCGCACCCGCGACCAACTTCCTGGGTGGTGACCTGATCATCAAGAGCGGAGACGGTTCAGGGAAGTCGCTTCAGATCAGAGAAGTTGTTGGTGACATGGTGATCCTGGGCTCGAACGACGCGGCGCTTGTCTCGCGCGTCAAGCATGGGGATCAGGTGGTGCTCGACACATCTAACTTCCTTGCGGCGCAGACGTATCATCGCCACCAGGTGCCGGGCCCGGATTTCGCCGTCTGGGATCAGTTTCGTAAGTCGGATGGGACACCAATTTATCCACAGCGTCCAGTGCTGATTGGGCCTCTGTTGGTACAGTCCACGGCGGGCTCGCTCGAGACGGGCAAGATCCATGGCAAGATGATTGTGGTTTCCTCGCTTTGGGATCGCGAGGCCTATGCATGGCAGGCGGACTGGTATCGAAAACGTGTCGAGCACGAGATGGGCGATCGTTTCAACGACTGCTTCCGGCTGTGGTACACCGACCACGCTCTACACGGCGACGAAACGAATCAAGAGTATCCAACCCAGACCGTCAGTTATATTGGCGTGCTGCATCAGGCCCTGCGTGACTTGAGCGCATGGGTAGAGAAAGGCGTTCCTCCACCCGTCAGCACAAGCTATAAGGTGATTGACGGACAGGTGATTGTGAATAAGACCGCTGCGGAGCGAGGGGGAATTCAACCAGTCGTTGCGTTGAGCGTCAACGGAAATTCCAGCGCCCAGGTGCCTGTCGGCGCCTCTGTCACTTTTGAGGCCGTTGCCGATGTACCCAGGAACACGGGAAAGATTGTTGAAGCGAGGTTGGACATGGATGGTGCGGGCACGTTCCCCATAATCGGAAAGATTGTCCCAGTCAGCCAAGGGAAGGTCAAAGTCTCGACCATTTACACCTTCAACAACGCGGGTGTTTATTTCCCCACAATTCGTGTGGTGTCGCAGCGGCAGGCGGATGCTCAAACTCCGTATGCACGCATCCAGAATCTAGCCCGAGTACGTCTCGTGGTTCACGAGAGACCGGCCCCTTAGCTCTGAGCTAAGGCTGGGGCTCTGAATAATAGGCTTCGTCGGCAAGGGTTTTAGGAGGAGCAAGGCAATGAGCCCGTCGCACGTAGGGCTTTTTCGCTCGTGCCTTTTTAGGTTTTTGCGTTTGCTTTAAAGCGCCTGCGCGGTCTGTAAGCCGGTTTCTGTGCCGCTTGCGCGGTGGCAACCATTCATCTAGGCCGGGCATTACTGCCAGGCTCCAGCAACCTACCCGGAAGTTGTAACGGAGCGGGCCGCTCCTCCTCCCCTATTTGGTCTTGCTTCGCACGGGGTTTTCCCTGCCAGTCCAATTGCTTGAACCGCGGTGCGCTTTTACCGCACCTTTTCACCCTTACTCGCCGAGGAGCGACAAGCGGTATATTTTCTGTGGCACTGATCCGTAGCGTGCACTTTAAGCGCAAACTCCCGGCCGTTAGCCGGCGTGCTGCCCTATGAAGACCGGACTTTCCTCCCGACGGCTTTGCCGAAGCAAAACTATCCGGCGGCTGCCCAACCGCGCAGGTACGCCAACCAGTATGACATCTAGAATGGTGAATGGGGAAGTAACGTTGTCGCAGCGCGTGTTTGTTCAAAGTTTCGGATGTCGAGCTTCACAGGCAGATGGAGCAGCGATTGAAGCATCGCTTGAAGATCGGGGCTGGACAGCGGTGAGAGATCCGGCTTTAGCGGACCTAGTGATTGTGAATACTTGCACGGTAACGCATGGCGCGGACGTTGATGCGCGGCGCGTGGTGCGAAATTTGCATCGAGACCATCCGAAAGCTCAAGTGTTGGTTACAGGTTGCTACGCGCAACGGGCTCCGAAAGAGCTGGCGCAGATTGAAGGCGTGAATTGGGTGGTGGGCAATTCGCATAAAACAGAAATTGCGGAAATTGTTTCGAATGAACCATATCACGGACAGATCCTCATTGACGACATGAACGGGGCCAAGGAGTTTTTGGCCGACGCCGTGAGGGATGTGCGGGAGGACAGGACGCGTCCGAATTTGAAGGTGCAGGATGGGTGTAGCAACAAGTGTTCGTTCTGTATTATTCCAAGCGTTCGGGGACGAAGCCGCAGTGCGCAAATGGAGCAGGTGATAGTTCAAGTAAAGGATTTAGCCAGCCGGTATGTGGAGGTTGTGCTGAGCGGGATCAATTTGGGTAGATGGGGCCGGGATCTGGCTGGCAACTTGCGTTTTATCAATCTGTTAGAAGCAATATTGAAAGAAACAGATTTGCGGCGATTGCGGATTAGTTCAGTTGAGCCGATGGATTGGAGTGGTGAGCTTCTGGAACTGATAGCGGGTGAGCCGAGGATTGCGCAGCATGTGCATATTCCGTTGCAATCGGGATCGGACGCGGTTCTGAAGCGGATGTTTCGGAAGTATCGGACGAGGCATTATGCTTCGCGATTGGAGTTGGCGAGGCGGTTGATGCCGGATGCGGCGATTGGTGCGGATGTGATGACGGGATTTCCGGGTGAGACGAATGAAGAGTTCGCGGAGACATTGAGGTTTGTGAAGGAGCAGCCGTTTACCTATTTACATGTGTTCACGTATTCGGAACGACCGGGGACGGCGGCGGCGCAGGTAAGCGAGCAGGTGCCGGTGCCTGTGCGGCAGGAGCGGACTCGAGTTCTGCGGGAATTATCGGACGAGAAGAATTTGGAATTTCGGACGAGGATGGTTGGGAAGACGTTGTCGGCGGTGACGCTGGAGCAGCGGGGGATAGCGCTTACGTCGAATTTTTTGAAGGTGGAGATGGCGGAGGTGCGTGAACCGAATGTGGCTATGGAGTTGAAGATTGCATCGGTTTCGCCGGTTGGATTGCGCGAATAACGAAGCGACGGCTTTATTCGAGGCGGATGAGAGCTAGCCCAGATTCTGGGTCATGTTGTTTCTGCAGGTGGGTGGGTGAGTCGGTAAGGATGACTTCCAAAGTTGGCCTGACATGAGCTTCCTGGAGATGACCGCCGTGAGCCGTGCCATCTCGCTTACCGATGACCATGTGGGCATGAACTTCGGGTTTGCCATCGTGAAGCGCGATGTCGCCGATCAGCGATAGAACTTCTACTTGTTCGCGGATCTCGGCGGCGGTTTCATACTTCTTCGTGTCCCAGTTGTACCAGCCGAGCTTGGCATCCGATAAGGCTCCGATTGCTTTAAAGCTGCTGCCTGCAAGCTGGTGCTGTTCCGCGAACTTCTTGAGACCGCTGGCTAGTTCGTCTCCGGTTTCGAAAATAAGGACGAAGGTCAGTGGCTGTTCTTGAATGAGTTTGGATTTCACGTTTCCTCGAAAGGTGGATGCGAAATGGACAGCATGGGATACAGTTCGATCGGCGTTAGCACCGGGGGTAAATTGGCGCAAAGGTCGCTTATGCTTACTTCACCGAGCCGCAATCAGGGCCGATCCACTTGCCTGAGATATCGAGAGTCGAGTTCATTTCGCGGCCATTTACTGTCATTTTCATCTTTACGTTGCCCTTCATCGTGTCGCTGCCCATGATTTCGTAACGCACGTCGGCTGTGGCTTTCGAACCGTCGGGCTGCGCGCATTCCTCATGAATCTCCGCTAAGCTGGGTGTCGAGTGGCCGATCGTGCGCTGGCAGGATTTTCTGTCTTCGCCAAACGCCCCGCTATTCAATTTCTCGGGCGTGACGCAGGTCTGCCGGGTCGTAGTGCCTCCGCTCGTGGCTGAACGCTGCTTCATCATGGCTTCAACCTGCGCCCGTTGCGCGGGCGGAATTTGAGCGAGTTTATCAGCTGGGATCTGCGGCATCTGCGCCGCCGGCATACCCGGAGTTTGGCGGGCAGTGGTTACCTCCCACAAGCCGAGCTTTGCTTTGATTGGCTGTAATTCATCTGCCGCAAATACGCAAAGCGCTGTTATAGCTGCGGCGCCGAGAACAAATCGTTTCATGAGTGCCCCTCCGTCCGGGCTGATACAAAGACCAATTCAGTTTATCGAAAGGTACGGGAATTCCCAAACGTTGATACATCGGACAGAGCGACGAAGAAAAGATGTCATTCACCGTCTTCAGGACGGTTAGGTTCGCGCGAAAACATGTTGCTGGATACGACCAGTCGGTGGACAAGTTGTTGTGATACCTTTTGGGCCTCTCGTAGCTCCTCTTATATATGGGTCAAGAACCAGCGGAGCGACGGACACTAGCAAAGATACTCAAGCAGGCCCATTACTGGATGATGGGCATTACTGTCCTGCTGTTCTGTGCAGTGGCGCTTTTTGTGGATCTAAAACCACGGGTTGACGCGAACTTTTTCTTCTCCTCCAGCGATCCGCAGTTCAGGCAGGAAGCGCGCATCGACAAGATTTTTCCGTCGGATGATCAGCTTATCGTTAGCGTAGCTGCGCCCGATATTGCGTCGGATAGTTACCTGAGTCGCATAGGCGACCTGACGCAGGAGTTGGCGAGTATCAAATCGGTAACTCAAGTGGAGAGCCTGACCAGTGGGCCGAAGAACTTTGAAGACGCGATGAAGAGTCCGTTCTGGCACAGGTTGCTGATTGCCGAGCATGAAAATACGAGTAACATCGTTGTCTTCGCGTCGGACAAGGACACGGAACACCTGATAGGCACGATGGAAGCGATCATTGCGAAGTACAACCGAAAGAATTTTCGCGTGGAAATCGCGGGCGCGCCTTATGTGGCCGAGATGATTCGGCGCAATCTGCGGCATGACTTTAATACGTTCACAGTTACTTCGGTGCTGCTCTTCGGGGTTGCCATGTTTGTTTTGTTTCGGTCGCTGAAGATTACGGTGGGCATTCTGGCGGTCTGCAGCAGTGCGGTGCTGGTTACTTTGTTGCTGCAGGCGATGTTTGGGCAGAAGATCGGCATTTTGACGGCAAATATCACGACCATCGTATTTGTCGTGACGCTTTCGCACCTGGTGTACATGACATTTAACTGGCAGACCATCGGCGAGAACGGCGGTGATGAACGCGAGTTGGCTAGCAAGGCTTGGCGGATGACTCTGCCGGCTTCGTTCTGGTCGATGGTTTGCGCTTCACTGGGCTTTGGCAGCTTGCTAATTGTGCCTGCTAAACCATTGCGCGAGTTAGGTGTGGGCGGCGTAGCAGGAACGGTGACTGCTTTGGTATGCGCGTACCTTATGTATCCAGCTTTTCTGGCCTGGACGAAGCCAGAGAAGACGCACACTGTGATGGCGCATGCGGGAGAAAAGTTTTGGGGTAAAAGGTTCGCATGGGTTGCAGTGGTTACGATAGCGGCGAGCGCGTTGCTTTGTATTGGGATACCGCGACTTGATACCGACCCGAGTTTGCTGGACTATTTCAAGAAAGGCGAACAGCCGCGCGAGGGTTTGGCTTATATCGACCGCAATGGCGGTTCGAACCCACTCACGATTTTGATAACTCCGCGTGACGGAGGAAAGCTTTCGACGAAAGAGCAATACCAAAAAATGTGGGGGTTGCAGGACGATTTAGAAGCATATAAAGGCGTGGGTACAGTGCTGTCGCTTCCTGTGCTGATGGCTGAAGGGCACCGGCATGCTTTTGCGTTTTTGTTCAGTTGGGACAAGCTGCTGAAGATTATGGATTCGCCGAAGAATGGACGGGCGGCCAGTACGTTCATTACGAAAGATCGGACCATGGCGGCGTTCTATTTGCGCATGGACGAGCAGAAGCGCAGTAAGTCGCGTATTGCGGTAGTGAGCGATTTGAAGGCAATTGTGCGCAAGGATGGGTTTGTACCTGTTCTGGTTGGAAGTGTTTATTATTTGCAGGGCGAACTGGCGAAACTAGTGGCCAAGAGTTTGCGAGAGGGGCTGTTCTGGCTGGCGGTTTTCTTCACGGTAATAGCATTTATCGTTGGGAGGAATCTGCGTACCATGGCTGCGATGATCTTGAGCTTAAGTTTGGTACCGGCGTGTATTTTCGGAGGTATTGGGCTGCTGCACATACCGGTGGATATCATCTCGGCTCCGGCTAATAACATTTGCATTGGAATGGCGATTGACTCGATGGTGCATTTGATATTTGCGGTGAGACGCGCGCAGAAGGATGGTAAGACGGGTTGGGATGCGTGGGTGGCAGGGCGACAAGAACAATGGCGCGGAATTATTTACTCCGATGTGGTGATTGCGGCGGGGTTTGGAATTTTTGCGCTGTCGAATTTTCCGCCGACCCAGCGGTTTGGGTTAGTTGTTTTGGCGGGGACGATTATTGATATTCTGTCGAATTTGTTTGTGCTGCCTTTGCTGGCTGGCGCGGATTTGAGTGGCGTGAAGCCTAAAGTTCAGCAGGCGCAACAGCCGCAAGTGCGTGTTGCGGCGAGATAGGAGGGCGGGCAGCTTCAGATAAGTTTTTGAGCGTTTGGCATATGATCTTGATGGACAAAAGGATCCATCATGCCTAACAGATCGACTCGGTTGCTCTCGGGATTTAACTCACTTATGCTTGCCTGCTGTGCCTCGCTTGGAGTGGCTTGCGCACAAGATACACAGAAGCCGGCGTATTTAGATACAACGCTTCCGGCGGAACAGCGTGCCGCTGATTTGGTGCATCGGATGACGCTGACGGAAAAGGCGGGACAGTTGGTGAATCAGGCTCGGGCGATTCCGCGGCTGCAGGTTCCGGCTTATGACTGGTGGAGTGAATCGCTGCATGGAGTGGCTGTGGATGGAACGACGGAGTATCCGGAACCGATCGGACTGGCGGCTACATTTGATGCTGACGCGATACATGAGATGGCGGTGCAGATCAGCATTGAAGGCCGCATCAAGCATTTACAAAACGCGCATGACGGTAGTAGCAAAATCTTTCAAGGACTGGATTTTTGGGCGCCGAATATCAACATTTTTCGCGACCCTCGTTGGGGTCGGGGCAGGAGACTTATGGAGAAGATCCGTTTCTGACGAGCCGCATGGGTGTCTCCTTTGTGACTGGCATGCAAGGGGACGATTCGAAATATTATCGCGTTATCTCTACGCCGAAACACTACGCGGTGCATTCGGGTCCTGAGTCTACGCGCCACAGCGCCGATGTGCCTGTCAGCAAGCATGATGAACTTGACACCTATTTGCCTGCTTTTCGCGCCACGATCACCGAGGCAAAGGCGGGATCGATTATGTGCGCGTATAACGATATCAACGGCGAACCGGCTTGCGCGAATCAGTTCTTGCTGGAGGACCAGCTACGGGGTAAATGGAATTTTCAAGGTTATGTTGTGTCGGACTGCGGCGCGGTAATAGATATTTTCCAGGGACATCACTTCAAGCCGACACAGGCGGAGGCCTCCGGCACTTCGTTGAAGCGCGGCATGGACAATGAATGCGCCGATTTTACGTTTAAGGTAGATGATGATCACGATTACAAGCCGTATATCGACGCGGTGAAGCAAGGCTTCGTGAAAGAAGAAGATATTGATAAGGCGCTGATCCGGCTATTCACGGCACGAATGAAGCTGGGTATGTTTGATCCGCCGGAAATGGTTCCGTATAGCCACATCAGCGAAAGTGAATTGAACAGCGCCGCGCACCGGGCGACGGCTCGTAAGCTAGCGAACGAGTCGATGGTGCTGCTGAAGAACGATGGGGTTCTTCCGTTGAAAACTTCCGGCATCAAGATCGCGCTGATAGGGCCGCTGACGAATCAGACGGCCTACCTTTTAGGCAATTACAACGGAACGCCCACGCATACGGTCTCGGTGCTTGAGGGAATGAAGAAAGAGTTTCCGAAGGCAACCATTAACTATGTGCCGGGCACACAATTTCTTAGCCACGATGCTAACCCGGTGCCGAACTCTGTATTGAGCACGAATGGTAAGCCGGGCGTTACAGTTACTTTCGGCAAGTTAGACCTTAGTAATTTAGACCCCAACCATGCTGCGGCACCTTCCGTTGTTGCTAAGCGAGTTGAATCGAACATTAATACCACGGCCAAGACGATTCCGGCGACCGCTCGTTCCATCAGTCCGCTTCAAATCCGCTACGATGCGACACTGACTCCGACAGAGAGCGGGGAGTACAGTCTTGGCATGAGAGCCAACGGGATGATACAGGTGAACGTGGATGATAAGGCAGTGACGTCGTCTTATCAGTTAAACAACGATACAAGTCTGGGTCACGTTCACTTCGAAGCCGGGAAGGCGGCGCACTTAGTGGTGACTTATGTTCCGGGCCAAGGGGTGCCGGCGGAAGCGCAACTGGTGTGGTCGAAGATTGACAGGAAGCCCCAAACGGCAGCCATTGCGGCTGCTGAACAAGCCGATGTTGTAGTTGCGGTTGTAGGTATAACAAGCGAACTGGAAGGCGAGGAAAAGCAGATTGACGAGCCAGGTTTCAAAGGCGGCGACAGGACAAGTTTGGACTTGCCGAAGCCGGAAGAAGATTTGATTGAAGCACTGGCAGGCACTGGTAAGCCGCTGGTGATTGTGCTGGCGAATGGAAGCGCGTTAGGCGTGAACTGGGCGAGCGCGCACGCAAATGCGATTTTGGAATCCTGGTATCCGGGCGAGGAAGGCGGCTCAGCAATCGCCGAAACGTTAAGCGGGAGCAACAATCCGGCGGGACGTCTGCCTGTTACTTTCTACACAGGTGTTGATCAGTTGCCGCCTTTCGAGAGTTATGACATGAAAGGCAGAACTTATCGATACTTCAATGGCAACCCTTTGTATCCTTTCGGCTATGGCTTGAGTTACACGAAATTCGCGTATCGCGATTTGAAGTTGTCAACTGAGTTGTTGTCAGCCGGCAGCCCATTGATGGCGGAAGCGACGGTTACGAACGTGGGTGAGCGTGACGGCGATGAGGTTGCGCAGTTATATTTGACTTTCCCGAGTGTTCCTGGTGCTCCGCTGCGTGCGCTGCGGGGCTTTCATCGAGTGCACTTGAAGGCGGGTGAATCGCAAACAGTTCGGTTTGAACTGAAGCCGCGCGATTTGAGTATGGTTAGCGAGGCCGGGGAAATCATGATTGCGGATGGTCAGTATGCTTTAGCGGTTGGTGGCGGACAGCCAAATGCGAGCGCTTCGTCCGTTAGCAAGACGTTTCGGATTGAGGGAACGCAAAAACTACCGGAATAGATGAGTGACGTCAGCCGGCCAAACGAATTTCGCATCAGCGTTGCGGGAATGGATGATGTGCCGAAGCTTGCGGCGTTGATTGAACTTTCGGTGCGAACTTTGCAGACGGGTGAGTATTCGGCTGGACAGATTGACGGTGCCTTGGCGGATGTTTTTGGCGTTGATACTCAGTTGATTCGAGACCGGACATATTTCAAGGTCGAGTCGCAAAGTGGGCAACTGGTGGCTTGTGGCGGATGGAGCAGGCGCAAGACTCTATTTGGCGGTGACCAAGCGCGAATTAGAGAGCCTGAGTTGCTGGATCCAACAAAGGATGCGGCTAAGATCAGGGCGTTTTTCGTGCATCCGGATTGGGTGCGGCTAGGGATTGGCACCATGCTTTTGGAGCATTGCGAGGAGGTCGCGATGAACGAGGGTTTTGCGCGGTTTGAGATGGGAGCTACGTTAACAGGCGTGCCGTTGTATCGGGCACGCGGGTATTGTGATTTGGAACGAGTAGATGTGCCCCTGTCGAATGGATTAGTTTTACCGATCGTGCGAATGGCTAAAGTAATTTAATGTTTCGCTGCAAGAGATTGTTGGTATTGATTCTTGCGTCCCCACATGCTAAAGCGAATGGCGTTTCCCTACGTTATTTTAATGTTCAATTCAAGGACAGACAGCGCTTTGTTTTGCGAAACTACTTGTGAAGGCATCAGTTGCTTCACTAAACGTTTAGAGAAAAGGATAATCACGCAAAATGAAAAAGATCGTTATCGCTGCAATGAGCTTGGCTCTTTTGACCGGCACCGTTGTGCTCGCGCAGAACACCACCAGCACCACCAAGTCAACCGCCAAGAAGCACAAGAAGGCGAAGAAGACCACTGCTACCGACACCATGTCGGCTCCTAAGTAAGAATTCTTCCTTACAGATTTTCGCAAGAACAAAAAGCGGTTCTCGGGGCGCGAAAAGCGCGCTTGAGAACCGTTTGTTTTTGTGGAGTCATGGGTCGGCAGGAATATCGCCTTCCTAGGTTATTTTTAATGTTTAGTTCAGGACCGCTTCACGTTTTGTTGGGACACTGAGTTTGAAAGCATCAGTTGCTTGACTAAACGTTTAGAGAAAAGGATTTTAAATAACTCAAATGAAGAAAATTGCTATTGCTGCCATGAGCCTTGCTCTTCTGACCGGTACCGTTGCGTTCGCCCAGAACACCACCGACACCACCAAGTCAACCGCCAAGAAGCACAAGAAGGCGAAGAAGAGCACTGCTACCACGGACACCACAGCTCCTAAGAAGTAACTGCTCAGTCGAAATTCGACGAGAACCACGGCTCCAAAGGCTTCGCGCTTTTGGAGCCGTTTTGTTTTGGTGGGATGTAAAAGTTCGGTAAAGTTCCGCATGCGGCATTAACCGGCGCGATTAAATGGAAGTGGTTACATGGAATCGCAGGTTTTTAGTCCGACACGTGTTTTGGTTGTGGATGACGATGTGAAGTTGTGTCATCTGATCCGCGATTATCTGGAGCCGCTGGGATACGCGGTATCGATGGCGCATAATGGCCCGGCGGGCGTTGAGATAGCGACAAAGGAGACGTTTGCGGCATTGATTTTGGATGTAATGCTGCCGGGCATGGACGGATTTCAAGCGCTGCGAAAGATACGCGGCGCGTCGAACGTGCCTATATTGATGCTTACCGGGCGCGGCGAAGAGGCGGATAGAATTGTCGGCCTGGAGCTGGGCGCAGACGATTATTTGCCCAAGACATTTTCGACGCGTGAGCTATTGGCGCGTTTGCGAGCGGTGATTCGGCGGAGCGTGCTATCGGCTGCAGCGGCAGCACCGAAGGCAAGCGATCCAGTTGTAGTGGGCGATATTTCGGTTGACCCCGAAGCGCGAGAAGTTTCGGTGGGCGGGCAGCAGTTAGTTTTAACTGCGATTGAATTTGATTTGCTGCTGACACTGGCGCGATCGGCAGGGAGAGTGAAATCTCGAGAGCAGTTGTTGGTGGAGGTGGCGGACCGGAATTTCGATGTGTTTGACCGGTCGATTGATGTGCATATTTCGTCGATCCGGCGGAAACTGGGCGATGATCCGAAAGCCCCGCGCTACATTGTGACGATTCGCAGCGCTGGATACATGTTGAAGAAGCCTGGAATGGAAACGCCGGAATGAAGCGTCGGTTTCGTCTTTGGCAAAAAGTGTTGCTGGTTGCGCTACTGAATGTAGTGTTGCTGTTGGCGGCATTTCTGATTGTGGCGAGAGCGCAATTTCGATTCGATTTGAGCTCGTTCTTGCTTGCTCCGGCGCGGGCGAGAATGGTGACCACCTCGCAATTGATTGCCGGAGAGTTGCAGAATCTACCGCGCGCGAAATGGAACGACGTGGCGACCCGGTACTCGGCTGCCTATCCGACGGAAATTTTCGTTTTTGACCGCGACGGAGAGCAACTGGCGGGGAAGCCGGTGGATGTGCCTCCGCATTTGCTGCCACCGCGCCCACCTGAGCGCGGACGTGGGCCGGAGCATGACCTTCCTGGGGATCACGGGCACGGGCCGGGGGGTGGATTCAGGCCAGGATTTCCTCCGCCGTTGAGCTTTGAGCACACAACGAACCCGAACTATTATTGGACCGCAATTCCAGTGCTTCTTCACGGTAGGGAAATGGAAGGGCCGATGGAAGCGCGTGTTATATGGCGATTTGATTCGCTTTGGACGAATTCGTTTTTCTTTGATTACAAGACGTGGTTGTTCACGGTGGGCTTGATTGTGTTGGTCTCGGTGATTTGCTGGCTGCCGTTAATTCGGTCGTTGACGCAAGCGATTTCGGCTATGACTGTGGCAACGGGGCAGATTGCGGAGGGGCATTTCGAGGTGCAACTGCCAGCAAGACGGCGCGACGAAATTGGCAGTTTGAGTGAATCGATTAACCAGATGTCGCAGAGCCTATCGGGATATGTGAACGGACAGCGGCGATTTTTGAGCGACATTGCCCACGAGTTATGTTCTCCGATTGCGCGGATTCAGATGTCGCTTGGAATATTAGAGCAGCGAGCGACGGAGGGATTGCAGCCTTATGTAGCGACGATTGACGAGGAAGTGCAGCATATGTCGTCGCTGGTGAACGAATTGCTTTCGTTTTCCAAGGCGAGTTTGGGTGCCGCGGCGCAGTTAGAAAGTGTGAATGTGAATGCGACGGTGCAGCGCGCCGTGGAACGCGAGCGTACGGATGGTGTGACGATTGATGTTCGGGTGCCTGAGAGTTTGAATGTAAAGGCGCAACCGGAGTTTTTGCTGCGGGCGGTGAGCAATGTATTGCGCAATGCGATTCGCTATGCGGGGAAGGACGGGCCGATTACGATTTCGGCTGGACAGGATGGAAAGTGGACCAAGATTTCGGTTGTGGACAACGGGCCTGGGGTGGATGCGGCGGAATTGAAAGACATTTTGAAGCCGTTTTATAGACCGGAGACGGCCAGGCAGCGTGAGACGGGCGGAAGTGGTTTGGGGTTGGCGATTGTTAAGAGTTGCGTGGAGGCGTGTGGCGGGACGGTCAGTTGCGAGAATTGTGTGCCGCATGGGTTGCGGGTGGAGATGCGAATTCCTAGTTTTGAGGTGGCTTAAAGAGTTCGTCACCTGGAACGGGCGGCTTTCCTTTGCCCGCGCGATTTAGCAGTCGTTTCGCTCTGGTGATGTTGGCCCTTTCGGCGCGCTCCTTGAAGTAATCTTCGGTGCGCAGTGCGGAAAGTTTCTCCGCTACTGCGACGTTGATGAACTGATTCAACGCCACACCTTCCATTTGCGGTACGTTTCGCGCTTCAGCGAGGAGGGACTCTTGCAGGCGTAATGCCACGTTACTTTTTCTCATTTCGCATCCCCACGGTTCTAGGATCTCATTTTCCTCGTTCGCGCTCGGTCCGCTGATAGCCAGACGTTCGGGAAGGTTTGAACGGCTTCAGTGGTATTGACTCGCTATTCTTCTCGCAGCGCCCGCGTGGGGTCTAATTTCGCGGCTCGAGCTGCTGGGATCGAAGAGGCAATGATCGCCACGACGACGAAGGCTAGAACTGCCAGAACCAGGTTTCCTGGATCATTTGGCTGGATTCCGTAGAGCAGGCCAATAGCGAGTTTGGAAAGCCCCATCACGGCTGCAACGCCAACTATGATGCCGACCGCGACGAAGCCGGCGGTTTCTGAAACAACGAGCCAGACCACGCTTTTGCGTTGGGCTCCGAGCGCCATGCGAATGCCGATCTCGCTGGTGCGGCGCGTGACAGAGTAAGCCAGAATTCCGTGCAGGCCAATGGCTGTCAATAGCAGTGCGAGCAATCCGAAGAAGATGGAAAGGGATGCCATCATGCGTTCGCTGCCCACTGAATCGGAAACTTGTTCGTCCATGTTGCGAAAGCGGCCAATGGGCACATCGGTAGCCACGGATCGCAGGGCGGTACGGAATTCGGAATACAGAGTGGCGACCGGTAGGCCGGTCTTGATGACAAAGGTCAACGAAGGGACGTCGGCCTTTTGCGTATAGGGAAGATAGAGTTCCGGCGGTGTGCTGTCGCGCAAGTTCAGATACTTGATGTCGCCGGCCACGCCCACCACGCGCATGAGGTTGTCTCCCATCTTGAGCTGCATGCCGAGTGGACTACCGTTGGGGAAAAATCGATGCGCGGCCACTTGGTTGATGATGCAAACTTTATCTGAAGTCATCGCGTCGGCCGGGGTGAGTTCGCGTCCGGATAGAAGCGGGATACCCATGACCGAGAAAAAGCGCGGGCCGATGGCGTTGCCAAAGGTGTCGCGTTCGGCCTCAGGGACGGTAGGTTGACCGGGCACGGTGATGTCTTCATCCCAGCCTCCGTTGCTTAGCGGAGTGATCCAGATCAGGCTGGCAGCGTTGATACCGGGTAAAGCATTGACTCGGCTAAGAACGTTGCCGTACAGTGCGGCCAGAGCTTCGCCCTTTTCCAGTCGCTTGTCAGTATCGATATTGACCAGCACCAAGTGATTGGTGTCGAAGCCAATTTTAAGAGTCAACAAATGGTACAGGCTGCCGGCGAACAAGCCTGCTGCCGCCACGAGCAAGATCGAGAAGGCGGCTTGAAATGCAAGCGTGAGACGAGCCACATTTTTGGGTCGATGGCCTTGCACGTTGTTTGTACTCTCCTTAAGCGCCGCCCCAATGCCAAGCTTGGTGGCGCGCAGGGCGGGTGTTAAACCAAACAACATGCCAGTGCCCAGAGCAATTACCAGCGCAAATAGAATGACGCGCCAATCTGGATGCAGGTCAAGTTGAACGTCGGGGCTGAACTGTCCACCCGCCTCGAGAAATGCGGCTAGAAAACGTGTAAGCCCTACTGATAAGGCGGCGCCAGCAATGCCGCCGATTAGCGATAACAGAATGCTTTCGGTCAACAGCTGTCGGACAACGCGGCCACGTCCGGCTCCCATGGCCAGTCGGACGCCAATTTCCCGCTGACGGGCAAGTGAACGGGCCAGCAAAAGGTTCGCCATGTTTGCACACGCGATGGCCAACACAAGACCGACTAGCGTCATCAGAATTAGCAGTGGGTTGCTAAAATGCAGGCGCAAACCAGACCAGCCTTCTTCCCCACACATGGAACCAATTTTCCGAGACAGGAAGCGGTTCTTGTCCTTTCTCTCCAGGGTGGAACGCTGTCGCGCAAAACGGCAGGGCCTATGGCTGCAAGCGACGCATCTGCTTGTTGCGGTGTGAGGTCGTCCTTCAGCCGGCCCATGGTGATAAGCCACCAGCAACTGCGACTGCTCATGCACACCGGGTCATCCACACGACTAGCCATTTGCAGGGGGACCCATATATCGGGCTTGACATCGACATCCGCACCAAAGAAAGTTTTTGGCACTACTCCAACGATGTTGAAAGCAATCCCATCCAGCGTAAGCGAACTGCCAATAGCAGAGGCATTGCGTTGGAATTGCCGTTCCCAGAATCTGTCGCTAATGACGGCTACTGGGCCGTCTTTCCCACCCGATGGGTGATCGTCGGATGCGGTGAAAGTTCTTCCAGCCAACGGCACCACTCCGAGCGCAGAAAAATAATCTCCGCTGGCCAGAGTTCCGTTCACATGCACCATGTCCTCGCCCGATTTCATCTGGAAGCTGTGACTACTCCAGGTGAACAGCGAGCTAAAAGCCTGGTTATGGGATCGCAAGGCCTCGAAAAGCGGATAAGTGATGGCGGGTTGCGGTCGGGGGCTTCCGGGGTTGAGTTCAATAATGCGAAGACGTTCCGGATGGGGCACGGGCAAGGGTCGAATGAGCAGTGTATCGATGAGGCTGAAAATGGCAGTGTTGGCGCCAATACCCAGAGCTAGCGACAAAACTGCAACGCAGGTAAAGCCGGGGTTCTTTCGCAACATGCGGGCGGCGTAGCGCACGTCGCGGCCAAGGTTTTCAAGCCACGACACACCGCGCACATCGCGACATTCTTCTTTGTACTGTTCTAATCCCCGGATGGAAAGCAGTGCGGCGGCGCGAGCTTCCTGGGGCGGCATACCTTTTGCCAGATTGGCTTCGGTGAGTTGCTCTAGGTGATTGCGCAGTTCTTCTTCGAGTTCGGCTTCGACGTTCTTGCGTCTAAACAAGGATCGAAGGCGCAAGGGGAATTGATACAGCCATTGTTCGATGCGCATTTAGATCTCCGTAAGTTGAACGACGTGTGAAATAGCGTCGGAAAGACGCTTCCAATTGGCGGCTTCGGTGTTGAGACGCTTCTGACCGAGGCGCGTAAGCGAGTAGAATTTCGCGCGCCGGTTGTTCTCACTGGCTTTCCATTCGGCTTTGATCCAGCCCTCCTGCTCGAGCTTGTGCAGGGCGGGGTAGAGGGAGCCATCGCTGACCTGCAAAACGTCTGACGAGATTTGTTTCAGTCGAATGGAGACGGCGAAGGCGTGCAGGGGTTCGAGCGCGAGGATTTTGAGGAGGAGAAGATCGAGAGTGCCTTGGACTAGATCGGATGGTTTGCTCATGGTTCTTGGCTCGGTTACCGAGTAGTGTACAACAGGTTCGGCTCGGTAAGCAAGGGGAGAGTCGGTGGTTGGTTAAAACGCCGTGGATGATGAGGCGTGTTTTGATAAAGCATGCCTTCTGGTTCTTTTCCGAAGGCCGCGCGTGCGGCGGTCTTTATTGCTTTCGTAATTGCTTTTGTTTGTGGTGTCTCGGTTAATTCGGGGCCGATCGTGCTTTTGGCATTCAGCGCAGTGGCGCTGCTGGCCGGCGTAGGCATTATGATGCGACGGGTGTGGAGCGCGTTTGGATTTGCTTTGCTATTGGGTTTGTCTACGGTGGCGAAGTTGTTTTTTGCTTTAACGGGGCAGAATGTGGGAAGTGTTGGGCAGCTTTTGTTTAGCGTGGTTTTGTACGTCGGCATCGCGGGATTGTTTGTGCTGGCGGGGCTCAGTTTGAAAGTGGACGGAGCGAAGATGGGCAGTCCGATTCCGTGGGTTGTGATTGCATTGATTCTGTCGATTCCGTTTGTCTATTTCCCTTCGGTGAGTATTACTAGCAAGGCGATGGAAAGCACTCTGTTGTTAGGCGACATTGTGCTGGTGGACCGATTTGCGGCAGTCCATGATGGCGATTTGGTGGCGTTTCGCGATCCGAGGAATGGCGCGCAGATCGATATCAGGCGCGTGGCAGGGATGCCGGGAGAGAAAACCGCGAATGGGGAGACTGTGCCTGCGAATTCGCTTTATGTTTTGGGCGATAACAAGGACCATTCAGTGGACAGCCGGACATTTGGTTTTGTCAGTATGAGCGCTGTTGTGGGCAAGCCGAAATATATTTACGATTCGCTGGTTCCGGATGCGGCGGATGTGAATGCCCAGGGAGATTTGATGACGCCAGCGCATCCGCAGGTTCGCCGGTGGGACCGTTTATTTAAGGCTCTGTAAGCGGGGCAAGAGATTTGTAATGAGTGTGTAAAAGGATACTCGCGGAAAGGCCGTTTTGACGTTCAATGAGATAGGAGACTGTTCAATGGATTTCAAATCAAGGCTGATAGTAGCGTCGATGATTACGGCTGGCGTGGTACTGGCACAAGGACCAGGGCCGGGCGGTCCTGGTGGGCCAGGTGGCCCAGGCGGCCCGGGATTTGGCGGTCCGCCGGTTACCGGATCTCCCTTTTCGGCGACCAAGACGGAGACGCATCAGACGACCTTGGCCGACGGTAATCAGATTCAGCAGACGCGCACCGAGAAGATTTATCGGGACGCGGAGGGACGAACCCGCACGGAATCGACGTTCACGACGCCATCCGGCACGACGGAAACAATGATTATGATTTCTGATCCGGTGGCTGGATTCGTGGCGCATTTGAATCCCGCGAAGGCAACCGCAGTGAAATCGACATTGCCCTCGCCGCCTTCCGGCACGCCGCCCACACCCCCGACGCCGCCGGCAGATCAGAACGTTGTCAAGACTGATCTGGAAACCGCAACGGTGGCAAATGTTGAGGCAACAGGCACGAGGATAACGCGTACGATTCCGGCGGGCGAAATGGGAAACGTGCAAGCAATCGTTGAGACGCGAGAGGTTTATACTTCGACAGCGCTCAAGATACCGGTGCAAATTATCAGCACGGACCCGGTGCGTGGAAATTCCACTGTTAAATTGAGCAACATTGTGCAAGGCGCACAGGACGAGACGTTGTTTCAGATTCCGGCGAGCTATACCGTAACGACGGGCCCTGCGGGTCCGGGACATGGTGGGCCGGGTGGTCCTGGCGGACCCGGTGGCCCGGGCGGACCGCCGCCTGACGGAGCAATGTAAATTTACTGTTGCACAGGGACCGTACGTGGATGTTACACTCGAACGTGCGGATGCCGAATTCTCGGTGTTATTCCCGCCCGATTTGCTTCTTCCCGATTTCCTGGCAAAGCGCTTGCCTCCCTTGCCGGTAAACCCATGATGGAGCATGTCTGGGAACGTGCAACCAAATCGCGTTATTTGACAGATGTGGTGGTTGCGACGGACGACGATCGCATTGCCGCTGTGGTGCGCAAATTTGGCGCGCGCGTGCGCATGACCAGCGCGAACCATGCGACCGGCACTGACCGTTTGGCGGAAGTTGCTTCGGCGGAAGAGGCGGCGTTCTATGTGAATATACAAGGCGACGAACCATTGATCAATCCGGATGCGATTGACGCGGCGATTCTTTCGGTGGCCGGTGATGAAGATGTGTCGATGGGGACGTTGCGCAAGAGGATTGATCTTCCGGACTGATATCGTCAACACGAACGTGGTGAAAGTCGTGACGAATCTAGCTGGGCGACGCGATCTATTTTTCGCGCTGACCCATTCCTTATGAGCGCGATGGCCGCAGCCAGACGGCGATTTACTTCAAACACATCGGGCTGTACGTGTATCGGCGCGAATTTCTCATACACTATCCGGATTTGACGGTGGGGCCGCTGGAGCAAGCGGAGCGTTTGGAACAACTGCGGGCGCTGGAAAACGGCTATCGCATTCGCGTTGTGCAGACGGAATATGAATCATTGGGAGTGGACACGCCGGAAGATTTGGAGCGGGTGAACAAGCTGTTTTCAGTGAGTGAATCGCTGGGGTCGGGTTAAAAAAACAAAATGAACGTTTGGAGGTGCTTCCTTGCCTAAGTACATATTCGTAACCGGTGGCGTGGTTTCGTCGCTCGGGAAAGGAATCGCAGCCTCGTCGATCGGCTGCCTTTTGGAAAGCCGAGGGCTGCGCGTCACCTTACAGAAGTTCGACCCCTATTTGAATGTCGATCCCGGCACCATGAGCCCGTTCCAGCATGGCGAAGTGTTTGTAACGGACGATGGCGCGGAAACCGATTTGGACCTGGGCCATTATGAACGCTTCACGCACGCGGCCTTGGGGCAGGCAACAATCTCACCTCCGGCCGCATTTATGAAAACATCATTCAGCGCGAGCGGCGCGGCGATTATCTGGGCAAGACCGTGCAGGTGATTCCGCACGTAACAAATGAGATCAAAGCCGCTTGCCGGAAAGTGGCTGCCGATGTGGATGTGGCGATTGTGGAAATCGGCGGCACGGTGGGCGATATTGAATCG
This sequence comes from Bryobacterales bacterium, assembly GCA_963696305.1. Taxonomy (GTDB): domain Bacteria; phylum Acidobacteriota; class Terriglobia; order Bryobacterales; family Bryobacteraceae; genus Bog-105. The sequence goes on from CAVOJX010000022.1 coordinate 42,098, forward strand.
CTGCCTTTCATTGAAGCCATTCGCCAGATGCGGCACGAAGAAGGCCGCGAAAATACGCTGTTTATTCATTTGACGTTGGTGCCGTGGATCGCGGCCGCGCAGGAGCTGAAAACGAAACCAACGCAGCACTCGGTGAAAGAATTGCGCGCCATCGGTATTCAGCCCGACATGCTGTTGTGCCGCTCGGAACGGCCGTGCCGGATGAGGTGAAAGAGAAAATTGCGCTGTTCTGCGACGTGGATGTGCAGCAGCGTCATTACGGCGAAGGACGTGCATTCGGTGTATGAGATTCCGCTGGTGTTTGCGGAACAGGGAGTGGACGAATCGATTTTGCGCATCCTGCGCATCAACGCCGGGGAGCGCGAATCTTACGCGCTGGACGGAGATGCTCACGCGGATGAAGAATCCGACTCGGAAGTGAGTATCGGGTTGGTGGGCAAGTATGTGGAATACGAAGATTCATACAAGAGCTTGAAAGAGGCGTTGCTGCATGCGGGCATTGCGCATCAGGCGCGGGTGAATATTGAGTGGATTGAATCGGAGCAGATGGAGTGGCCGGAATGCCGCGATTATTTGCAGCGCTTCGATGGCATTCTGGTGCCCGGCGGCTTTGGCAGACGCGGCATTGCGGGCATGTTGAACGCGATTCGCTGTGCGCGCGAAGAGAAGATTCCGTATTTTGGCATTTGCCTGGGCATGCAGATCATGGTGGTGGAATTCGCGCGCAATGTGTGCGGCATGCCGGAAGCCGATACGACTGAATGCAATCCGAATACACCGCACCGGGTGATTTACAAACTCCGCGAGTTGAAGGGAGTGGATGAGCTAGGCGGCACTATGCGCCTGGGCGCTTACCCGTGCAGGCTGGCGGATGGGAGCCTTGCCAACCAAGCTTATGGCGCGACCGATATCAGCGAGCGGCATCGGCACCGCTACGAGTTTAATCGCGAGTTTGAACCTGTACTGACGCAGCATGGATTGCGGCTCACCGGTCAGACGCCCGACGGAGTTTATGTCGAAATTTGCGAGGTGCCGGAGCATCCCTGGTATCTGGGCTGCCAGTTTCATCCGGAATTCAAATCGAAGCCATTGGAGCCGCATCCTTTGTTCACGGCATTCCTGGGCGCCGCATTGAAGCATCGCGCCGATAAGCATGATAAGGTCGCGGCAACGGCTGCCCTGCATGAGGCCGATGAAGTCTTTGTCAGCGACGCTCGATGAGGGAAGTCGTCGCCGGCACGGTCGCCTTTGGCAATTCTTTGCCGCTCTCGCTGATTGCCGGCCCGTGCGTGATTGAAAGCGAAGAGCATGTGCAGCGCATGGTGGCATTGATCCGTGCGGCTGTGGGCTTGTTCGTCTTCAAGGCTTCCTTCGATAAGGCGAATCGGAGCAGTGTGAAATCCTATCGCGGGCCTGGTTTGACGGAGGGTATTCGCATTTTGAAAGGCGTGCGAAGGCTGGGGATTCCGGTGGTGACCGATATCCATGAGCCGGCGCAAGCGGAGATCGCGGCCGAAGGTGTGGATATTTTGCAGATACCGGCTTTTCTCTGCCGCCAGACGGATTTGCTGGTGGCGGCCGGGCCGCACAGGGCGAGTGGTGAATATCAAGAAGGGCCAGTTTGTTTCGCCGGTGGATATTGCGCATGCCGCGGAAAAGGTGGCGAGCACGGGGAACGACAATATTCTTCTGACGGAGCGCGGTTCTTCGTTCGGCTACAACAATCTGGTGGTGGATATGCGCGGGTTAAAGATCATGGCGGATACCGGTTATCCGGTGGTTTTTGATGCGACGCACAGCGTTCAGTTGCCGGGTGCGGCGGGTTCGTCGTCAGGCGGCCAGCCCGAGTTTATTGAGCCGCTGGCGCGGGCGGCGACGGCGGTGGGGATTGCCGGGATTTTTGTGGAAGTGCATGATCAGCCGGAGAAGGCGTTATCGGATGGGGCTAATTCGTTGCGGGCGGGTTTGCTGGCTGAGTTTTGGAGACGGATGAAGGAGTTGGACGGGGTTGTAAAGCAATTCTAGTAGTAGAATTGTTCGATTCATGTTGAAAATTTGGTGTGTTGGTTTGGGGCTGTGTGCCAGTGTGTGGGCGCAGTCGTTCCCTAAAGAAGTAGTAGAACGCGGGCACGAGTATTTTGAACAAAAGTGCGCGTTTTGCCATGGGCGCGATGCGGGAGGCGGAGAATCAGGGCCGGATTTAACGCGATCGAAGATTGTGGCCGACGATTTGAAGGGCGATAAAATTGGTCCATTCGTTCGGGCGGGCAAGATGGACAAAGGCATGCCCGCTTTCAGTATTTCGGATGCGGATTTAGATGGCTTGCAAGCGTTTCTGCATACGCAGAAGACGAATGCCGAAAATCAAAAAGGCGGAAGGCGCGGCGTTGATGTTTCCGATTTGCAGACGGGAAATGCAGATGCAGGGAAAGCATATTTCAATGGAGCGGGGAAGTGTTCGCAGTGCCATTCGGCGAGCGGTGATCTGTCCAAGATTGCGGCCAAATATCAAGGGCTTAGGTTAGAACAACGCATGCTTTATCCACAGGGCACGAAGGCGCATGTGACGGTGAAGCTGAGATCGGGCGAGAGTTTGAGCGGAACGCTTGCCTATGAAGATGAGTTTACAATCGCCGTCTTAGATAGCGATGGAAAGTACAAGTCTTTCCCGGTGAAGCAAGTGCAAGTCACGGTGAGTGATCCAGCCGAAAAGCACGTCGAGTTGTTGAGCCAATATAGTGACGATGACATTCACAACTTGATGGCTTATTTACAGACGCTGCGGTAGGACGGACGAAGAAAACAACATGTACAGGATTTGTGTTTTTCTACTTTGCGCTTGCGCGACGGCGAGCGCGCAGGATTTGACAGACGGGATGTTGCAACATCCGCCAGCGGACACTTGGCCCACCTACCATGGCGATTACACGGCGAAGCGACATAGCAGCCTGACGGAGATTTCGCCTGCGAACGTGAATCAGCTTGGACTAGCTTGGGCGTTTCAGACCCACAATGAAGCCGAATTGAAGGCGAGTCCGCTGGTGGTGAAGGGAGTTATCTATTTAACGACTCCTGACAATGTTTGGGCAGTTGACGCGCGTTCGGGGCATTTGATTTGGCATTACAAGTATCCGGCGAATAAGGGTCTGCATATTGGACATCGCGGCGTGGGCATGTATGGCGATTGGTTGTATTTCACAACACCAGATGCGCGCTTGGTTTCACTGAATTCGAAAGATGGGACAGTCCGGTGGATTGTGACGTTGGCGGATGTGGAGAAGGGATACTGGTCGACAGAAGCGCCTTTGGTTGTGAATAATCACGTGCTGGTGGGTGTGTCGGGAGACTTTGATAACTTGCGCGGCTTTCTTCGATCGATTGATCCAGAGACAGGCAAGACGCAGTGGGAGTGGGACAGCACGCCGCCGGCAGGCACGCCGAACGAAACTACGGGCGGCATGACTTGGATGACCGGAACCTATGATGCGGATCTGGGCTTGATCTATTGGGGCACAGGCAACCCGACGCCCGTGCTGACGGCGTCCACACGACCGGGCGATGGCTCTTATACTTGCAGCATTGTTGCTCTGGATGTAGCGACGGGCAAGCTGAAATGGGCATTCCAGCCATCTCCGCATGATACGCACGATTGGGATGCGGTTGAAGCGCCTGTATTGGTAAATGGCGAATTTCATGGCGAGCAGCGCAAGATGTTGATGCAGGCATCGCGGAATGGATATTTCTTTGTGCTGGATCGCGTGACCGGCAAGAGCTTGCTGACAGCGCCTTTCGGGCCCGTGAATTGGTCGAAGGGCGTGGATAAAAACGGTCGCCCGATTCCGAATTCGGACAAGGAGCCTGCGCGCGACGGACGATTGATTGCGCCGGATGAGGGCGGTTTGACCAACTACCGGTCGCCCAGTTTTGATCCGCAGACAGGATTGTTTGTGGTGGATGCGCATCCGAGTTATGCGATTTATTTCGCCAAGCCGGAAGATGGAACGTTTGGTTGGGCGGGTGCGGATTACGGGGTCTGGGGCAAGGGTGTGTTGGAGGCGATTGATTATCAGACGGGAAAGATCAAGTGGGAGCATCCGTTAGGTCCGTATGGTTCGGGCGCGGGTGTTTTAACGACAGATTCCGGATTGTGTTTTACAGGCGATGCGCATGGAAATTTTCTGGCGTTGAAGACTGCAACTGGGGAGACGCTTTGGCACGCAGGGACGGGGGCGGGGATTGAGACTTCGCCTGTGACCTATGAGCTAGACGGGCGGCAGTATGTATTGATTGGAAGTGGTGGTGTTCTGTTCGCTTGGGCTTTGCCGGAGAAGTAATTAGAGGTGCTGTGCGGTAATGGTGCGGGGCCAGCCGGCAAGGTCGTTAATCACTTCGAGACTCGTCCAGGAATCGGAGAGCATGGCTTTAACGCCATCGAGCGAGCGATAGCCTAACTCCATAACTAAATGACCGCCGGGTTTGATGACGGTTTCGGCTTGAGCGATGAGCCGGCTGTAGATTTCCAGACCGTCGTCGCAGGCGAATAAGGCGATGTGTGGTTCCCAGTCGCGCACTTCGGTTTGCATGTTGGCGGCGTCGGCTCCGGGGACGTAGGGGGGGTTGGAGAGCAGCAGGTCGATGGAGGATGGGGCGAAGGCGGTGAGCAAGTCTGCCTGAACGAAATTAACCTTCGCGTGGTGGGTTTGACGGTTGCGCTCGGCCACGATTAATGCGGGAAAGGAAATGTCGGCGGCGACCACTTCGACGTTGCATTCCAGAGCGACGGAAATGGCGATTGCTCCCGAGCCTGTTCCGATATCAACTATGCGCCTTGGATAAGATTCTTTGACATGGGCGATGGCGCGTTCGACCAGATGCTCGGTTTCAGGGCGGGGGATGAGGACGTTCTCGTCAACGTAGAAATCGCGGCCATAGAATTCCTGGCGATGGGTGATGTATTGGGTGGGCTTGCCTTTTAAACGCTCGTTTAAATAGCGACCGTAGTGAATCCAGCCAAGCTGCGTCAGGGACTGGGTGCCATGGGCGTAAAGGTAGGTGCGATCAAGCTGGGTAGCGTGGCCAAGCAGCACTTCAGCCGTTAACCGCGGCGCGGATATGGAAGCGGCTTGTAGGAGTTGTGTACCCTGTTGAAGGGCGTCTTGAATGGTCAGGAAGCCGGAATCACTGCCCGTCGTCGTGGTGGTGTTCTTCACGCAACTTTTCCGACTGGAAATAGGTAGTTACGGCTTGAATGACCGGTTCCAAGCGGCCTTCCATGGTTAGATCGAGCTGGTGAAGCGTGAGGCCGATGCGATGATCTGTGATGCGGTTCTGGGGGAAGTTGTAAGTGCGGATTTTTTCGCTGCGATCACCGGTACCGACCATGCTTTTGCGCTCCGCTCCAATCGCGGCCATCTGCTTTTCGATCTCCATCTGATAGAGACGTGAACGAAGCACCTGCATGGCCTTGGAGCGATTCTTGATCTGGGATTTTTCATCCTGACAGGAAACCACGGTGTTGGTTGGGATGTGCGTTAGGCGGACGGCGGAATAGGTAGTGTTGACGGACTGACCACCGGGACCAGAAGAACAGAATGTGTCGACGCGGATATCTTTGGGGTCGATCTGAATGTCCACTTCGTCGGCTTCAGGCATAACAACGACAGTGATGGTGGAGGTGTGGACGCGGCCCTGGGTTTCGGTCTGCGGAACGCGCTGGACACGATGAACGCCGCTTTCGTATTTGAGGCGGCTGTAGACTTTTTTGCCGCTTACCAAGGCGATAACTTCGCTTAAGCCGCCGACGGACGATTCACTGAGAGAAGTGATTTCAACCTTCCAGCCCTGTTCTTCTGCGTAGCGGCTGTACATGCGGAAGACTTCGCCCGCGAACAAGGAGGCCTCATCGCCGCCAGCGCCTTTTCTGATTTCCAGGACGACGTTCTTTTCGTCGTTGGGATCTTTGGGCAGTAGCAGGATTTCAAGATCGTTTTCGAGTTGTACGACTTCGGGTTCCAGACGAGCGACTTCCATTTCGGCCATCTGCTTGAGGTCGGGATCGGTATCGTCCAGCATCAGGCGAGCGTCGCTCAATTCCTGGCCGGCGCGTTTCCAGTCGCGAAACTTGGAAACGACTTCCGCTAAGTCCGATTGGGCCTTCGTTACTTTGCGATATTGATCGGCATCGGAGATCACCGACGGATCTGCCATTTTTGCCGTGAGGTCGTTATAGCGGCTTTCGGCCTCTTCTAATCTGTCTAAATATTCCACTTGATTTTTAAGTTAGGCGATAACGAGTTCGCCGCCTTGGGCGCGTTCCAGTTCCATGGCGTGTTCGAGAGCGTGAATGGCGACCTGGGTTTGAGCGTCGCTGGGTGGCTGAGTTGTGACGCGCTGCAGCCAAAGGCCGGGTTTTGTGAGGATGGACAGCAAACTGTTCCGACGTTTGGCAGCATATCGAATCACTTCGTAGCTGATGCCGACGATGAAGGGTAGCAGAGCGATGCGCGAGGCGAACTTCAACCAGAAATTATCGATGGGCAGGAACGCATAAACGGCCATGGCGATGATGAGAACGACTACCAAAAAGCTGGTGCCACAGCGCGGATGCCAGGTTACGAAGCTTTGGGCGTTTTGCACATTGACAGGCTTACCGGATTCAAAGTTAAAGACGACTTTGTGCTCTGCGCCATGGTATTGAAAAACGCGGCGCATGTCGGGCATGCGTGAAAGCAGAACCATAAAGCCCAGGAAGATAAGAATGCGCAGTGTGCCGTCCATCAGGTTGATGGAGAGGCGACCGCTGACGGCTTGGACGTGGTGACCGATTTGGGTGGCAATGAAGAGGGGTACGAACTTGTAGAGAGCGATCATGAAGACCAGCGAGAAAAGAAGTTGCATCGCCATGGAACCCGATCCGGCTTCTTTCTTGGCAGGTTCGGCGGCTTTGACGCCGGCTGATTCTAGGGCGCAATCGGCGGAGAACTTCAGCGCACGCATGCCGAGCCACATGGCGCTTCCTAAAGTGCCCAAACCGCGTAAGACGGGCCATTTGAAGATAGGGTATTTGTCGCTGATTTTTTCGAGCGGGCTTTCCTGCGTGACGATCTCACCGTTGTCTTTTCTCACAGCGACGCAATAGCTGTGCGGCGAGCGCATCATGACGCCTTCCATGACGGCTTGACCGCCCACCAGCGTAGTTTCTTCGCCGTTTTCCAAGACTGGGAGGAGTTGAATATGCGCGAAAAGGCGCGCAAACGCCCGCAAATTCAAAGGGATCATTACAAGTTTGATTATAGCTGGTTTGGGAAAGTGACGGAAAATGCGAGAAGTTGGACATATGACGGACGAACAGAAGCTTTTGGAACGGCTATATGCGTGGTTTAACGCTAGGGATATGGAAAGTGTGCTGGCGGCTCTGGATGCAAGAGTGATGTGGGCGAATGGAATGGAAGGCGGATATGTTCATGGGCGCGAGGGAGTTCGCGACTATTGGACGCGACAGTGGGCGATGGTGAGTCCTAAGGTGGAACCGGTTGGATTTGCCAAACGCGCGGGTGGTGAGCTGGTGGTTGAGGTTCATCAGGTTGTACACGATTTGGATGGGACGTTGCTGCAGGACCGGATGGTTGGGCACGTGTTTTGGATCGAAAATGGTTTGGTTGTGCGGTTCGACATACGGGAGGAATGAGGGGCAAAATGAAGTAAACTCAGGGAATGGCAGGCTTGCCTAATTCGACGCTAGTGTCGGTGGAAGAATACCAGAACACCGCCTACGATCCCGATGTGGAATTCGTAGATGGCGTGCTAGTGGAACGTCAAATGGGCGATTGGCTGCATTCGCTGATTCAGAGTAACGTGTTGTTCGCCCTGCGACGGAAGTATCCGCATCTGAAGGTTGTTGCGGAATTACGATCCAGCGTCACCAACACTCGCTATCGTTTACCTGATGTATCTGTCCTACTGGCTCCGCCGAAGACCAAATACTTGGCGGATGCTGCATTTCTAGTGGTGGAAGTCCTTTCGGAAGGTGACGTGATGAGCGTCGTGGTGGAGAAGTTAAAAGAGTACGCAAACAAAGGTGTGCCTAATATTTGGCTGATTGATCCGCGGTTGCAGTTGTTATGCGTGTATAGGCCCCCAACACTTGTGGAGATTGAAGGAGACTTCATTTTTACTTCTGATCAATCTGTAGGACTATCCCGGGGCGAGATATTTGCGGAGTAGGTGCACTAGCGACCTCTGGAATCGTTGAAAACGCACCGGTGCTCGGGGATTGTCCGGTCGTGGTATCATCTATAACGGGTGTTTCTTACCCAGTCGTGTTCCTCCGCGAGCTTCCGTGCCGACAGGGCGGGAATGGCCAATCGGTTCTGAGTGCCGGTTTCCTGCCAGATTGTGTGGGGAGAACGCGCTTGAAGTTTTGATCCCCAAATATTACCGCAGTTCTCCAAAGAATATTTGATTGAGATAGGCTGAGGCTTGTTATATGGCGAAAGAGAAATTTGACCGCAGCAAACCGCATGTGAACATCGGGACGATCGGGCACATCGATCACGGCAAGACGACGTTGACGGCGGCGATAACGAAGACGTTGGCGAAGCACAATCCGAAGAACAAGTTCCGGAGCTTCGATTCGATTGATAACGCGCCGGAAGAGAAAGCACGCGGAATCACAATCGCGGTGGCGCACGTGGAATATGAGACGGCGAAGCGGCACTACGCGCACGTGGATTGCCCGGGCCACGCCGATTACATCAAGAACATGATCACCGGCGCGGCGCAGATGGATGGCGCGATTCTGGTTGTCGCGGCGACCGATGGTCCGATGCCGCAAACCCGCGAACATATTCTGCTGGCTCGCCAGGTGGGTGTGCCGTTTATCGTGGTGGCCTTGAACAAGGTCGATATGGTGGACGACGAAGAGCTGCTGGAACTGGTGGAACTCGAAGTACGCGAGCTGTTGAAGAGCTATCAGTTTCCGGGCGACGATCTGCCGGTGGTGCGGGTAAGCGCGCTGGGCGCGTTGAACGGCGAAGAGAAGTGGGAAAAGACGGTGGACGAGCTGATGGCGAAGGTGGATGAGTACATCCCGATGCCGGAGCGCGCCATTGACAAGCCGTTCATTATGCCGATTGAGGATATTTTCTCGATTCAAGGACGCGGCACCGTGGTGACTGGTCGTATTGAAAAGGGTATTTGCAAGGTCGGCGAGGAAATGGAAATTGTCGGTTTTGCCGACACCCGCAAGACGGTCGTGACGGGCGTGGAAATGTTCAAGAAGTTGTTGGACGAAGGACGCGCCGGGGACAACGTGGGCTTGCTGTTGCGCGGAATTGAAAAGACCGACGTCGAGCGCGGGCAGGTAATTGCAAAGCCGGGCACGATCAAGGGCTACAAGAAGTTCAAGGGCGAAGTGTACGTGTTGTCGAAGGAAGAAGGCGGACGCCACACTCCGTTTTTCAACGGTTACCGTCCACAGTTTTACTTCCGGACGACGGACGTGACGGGCGTAGCCAAGCTGCCGGAAGGCATGGAAATGGTGATGCCGGGTGACAACGTGCAGATGGAAGTGGAATTGATCACGCCGGTGGCTATGGATAAAGGCTTACGCTTTGCGATTCGCGAAGGCGGACGCACGGTGGGCGCCGGTACCGTCAGCGAGATCGTTGAGTAAAGATTTAGAGACGAGTTTAAAGGATTAAGGGCGAAATATGCCACGCGAAATTATTCAGTTTCAATGCGGTGAATGTAAGAACCGCAATTACAGCAAGACCAAAAACAAGCGGACGACTACGGAACGAATCGAACTGAAAAAATTCTGTCCGTTTTGCCGTAAACATCAGCCGCACAAGGAAAGCAAGTAGGATTCTGCTAGCTTATAAATAAGGGTTACTAGGGGCATAGGCTAACGGTAAACCAGCGGTCTCCAAAACCGCCTTTGGGGGTTCGAATCCCTCTGCCCCTGCCAAGTTTTCCGATTCAGTCCCACTGCCGGGTTTTCGCGATAACGGTGAGGCTTGCCAAAAAAAGGAACGGATTGAGAGTTATGGAAGCGACTAAGGCCGTAAGTTGGCCTGAACAAACGAAGACCTATGTGGAAGATGTCAGGGCCGAGATGCATCGAGTGTCGTGGCCGAGCTGGCCACAGGTGCGCGCGACCACAGGTGTAGTAATCGCAGCAGTTTTTTTGTTTGCCGCATATTTTGCGGTTATTGACGAGGTTGTGAGTGTTGGTGTGAATAAGCTCATCAGCGCTTTTACGCATCATTAGGGAAGTCGGTTTTTTAGCAGGCTGACGGAAATGGCAGACCCAGATTTGGAACACGAGCACGAAGAAACGGAAGCGGCGTTTGCCACTCATCCTGAGGGCGGCGGGGACCCTCTTGAAGAAGGGGACGCGGTGACCGAAGAAGAAATTCACCACGAGGAAGCGCAAGCGGAACCGGTAGAGACTGAAGAGCCGCTGGCTGCGGCTGCAGCCGTGGGCGCCGCGCCCGTCATCGAAGACCTAGCGACCTCGAAGCATTGGTACATCATTCATGCGTATTCCGGCTTCGAACAGAAGGTGGCGGAGTCGCTGAAGACCCGGGCGCAAGCGTTCGGCTTTGCGGATCGGTTAGGGCAGGTTCTGATTCCAACCGAAGAGGTTGTGGAACTGCGCAATGGCAAAAAGGTAACCAGTAAGCGACTTCTTTATCCCGGTTACGTGCTGGTGGAGATGGAGATGGACGACGAACTTTGGCATGCCGTGAAGTCCACACCGCGAGTGACAGGTTTTGTTGGCGGCGGTACCAAGCCGGTTCCGTTGAGTGCGGATGAAGTGAATTCGGTTCTTTACCGTCAAGCTTCTAGTACAGATCGGCCGCGGCCAAAGATGAATTTCGAGAAGAGCGAAACGGTAAAGATTATCGATGGACCGTTCACGAACTTCTCGGGCAAGGTGGACGAGGTGAATCCGGAGCGCAATACGCTGCGCGTGATGGTGACCATTTTTGGGCGCTCGACTCCCGTGGAACTGGACTTCTTGCAGGTAGAAAAAATTTAGGCATTTTTGAGGAAATTGAGACATGGCAAAAAAAGTAACAGGCGAAGTTAAGCTGCAGATTCCTGCAGGCAAGGCTACCCCGGCGCCACCGGTTGGTACCGCTCTGGGTCCCCAGGGCGTGAACATCATGGAGTTCTGCAAGGCGTTTAACGCCAAGACCTCGGGCAAAGATCAAGAGGGCTTGATCATTCCGGTGGTTATCACTATTTATTCGGATCGTTCATTCACCTTTATTACTAAGACGCCGCCCGTGGCCATTCTTGTTAAGCGTGCTGTGAACTTAGCAAAGGGATCGGCGGAACCGAATAAGACTAAGGTTGGCAAAATCACGCTGAAGCAAGTGGAAGAAATTGCCAAGATCAAGATGCCGGATTTGAATTCGTTCACGATTGAATCTGCGATGGAGCAAGTGAAGGGCGCCTGTAAGAGCATGGGCGTCGATGTAGTGTAGTAGTCTAAGCGGTATGCGAGCTGCTTTCCTGGTTCCGATGCTTCTGATTTCGGTTGGCTTGGGTGTTCAGGCACAGGATCACGCGGAGAAAGTGGAAGGCGGCGGCATATTCGTTCCGGGTTGGAAGGGCGCGGTGGATTCCGGCGCGGCGCAGTCCGGCCAAACGGAAAAGGATGCCAAGTTCGTTGGGGAAGGTCAGTCGTTCCATGTCACGACCGGACCGGCGATTACTTACTGGAATCCTGATTTGAAGGCGTCCGGTTCTTATACGGTTCACGCGACATTTAGTGAGCCAAAGTATATGAGCCATAACAGCCACCCGCATCCGTATGGGTTGTTCATTGCGGGGAACGACATGGGTACGGGAAAGCAGAGCCTTCTTTACTGTGAAGCGTACGGAAACGGTAACTTCATTGTGCGTGGATTTGGTCCTGCTCCGTTTCAAATGAATGGCAGGGGTGAAGCCAACGCGGCGGTGCATAAGGCTGCCGGACCCGGGGAGCCAGTCACGCAGGACATTGCGATGAAAGTGGACGGCCACCACGTCACATGTTCAATCAATGGTGTCGATGTTGCCAGTTATGACGTTTCCGCAGTGGTGACGGCCGGGAAACTTCAATCCACAGACGGCGCTTACGGATTGCGGTTCGCCCATAACACGGAAGTTGTTGTGAGCGGGTTCGGTCTCACTAAGTAAGAAGCACGTTACTCGCCCGTCTTAAGCGCGGCTTGCTCCCTCTCCACAATCTCCTTCGGCAGCCTTAAATAACCTAATGCCGCCGCCTGTCTTTGACCGGGTCCGAGCATCCATTGGAGAAATGCACGTATGGCTTGGTGCTTGTCAGATGCCTTAGGGTTCTGCGGGATGACCAGCCAAGTGAGCGACGCAATGGGATAAGCGCCGGCGCCGGGAGCATTAACGATGGAGATTTGTAGATCGCTGCTGTCCTTGGTTGCCTCGCGTGCAGCCATCTCCATTCCTGCCAGGCTTGCGCCGACATACTCTCCGTTGCGGTTCATGACACGCGCGAAACTCAGATGATTTTGCAGGGCGTACACAAATTCAACGTAGCCGATGGAACCGCCCAGTTCCTTGACAGTCTTGGCGACCCCATCGTTTCCAACTGCACCCTTGCCAACTGGCCATTTCGGCGAGAGGCTCTTACCGATAGTTGCGTTCCAATCCGGATTAGTATCGGAGAGATAGCTGGTCCAGGCGTAGCTGGTGCCACTGCCATCAGAGCGGTGCACGACAACGATATCGAGATCAGGCAGAGCGACATGACGGTTGGACTGCTTGATGAGTGGATCGTTCCATTTCGTGATTTTGCCGAGAAAGATTTGGGATAGCGCTTCAGGCGAGAGGGCGATATCGCCGGAGATGCCCGGCAGATTGACGATGGGAACTACTGCGCCGATGACGGAAGGCAAAAGTAGATAACCTTTGTGTTGATGCAACGCTTCAGGACTATCCGTCGCGCCAAAATCCACTTGGCCCGAGACGAGCTGTTGGATACCGGCTTCTGAGCCGACGGCAGCGTATTGGATTTCGAGATTTGGATTCTCGTGATGATAGTTCTTGAACCACTTGTCATAGACAGGCTGCGGAAAAGTTGCACCGGCACCTTTGAGCAGCGTGGATGGTTGAGCGGTTGAGTTTGCATAGGAGGCGGGCTCACCTAGCTCCATTGCATCGGCAACGCGGCGTGCAATCTGCTTCGCGATGTCCTTTGAAATATCGACGGCCGAAGCGCCAGGAGTGGCGAGATAAGACCAAAACGTCTCGCCTTGGCTGTCTTTCAGTTCCACGGAAAGGTAGCCGTCGTACACCGGTGTGCCGCCGGATGGAAATCGGCCGGATTTAGGGTTCAAGCTGCGATAACCTTTCACCCAAATCTCGCCGCCGCCATCAAGAACGGCTTGTGCCTGTGAGGCATTTCCGACTAAGACGAGCGAGGTGTGTTTGTTCAACTCTGCGATGACTTCATTGCGAAGACGCTCGGCACCCGATTGAGTTGTGAAGTTTTCAACATAGAGCTTCGTCAGCCTCACGCTTTGGCCAGATGCAAAAGATAAGCCGAGGACTAAATATGACAAACATGTGAATATTCGGCTACAAAGACTTGAAAGCGTTGACATGGTCGGCAACTGTGCCTAACCATGGTAAAGCTTGCGCTTTATTCTTGTCTCACTGATTTTGGCTCCATCGCTGTTGCTCGCGCAAGATTCGGATGAATCGAGTTTTCTGAATCGATTTTGGGTTTCATTCCAAGCGAATTTTATACGGCAGCAGCATGGAGAATTTCCGTCGCCCTATTCGGGTCCGAACAGTTTTCTATCTGCGCCGGAGCATGCAACGTCGCGAGTGGAAACGTCTTTATACGGGATTTCAGATCACTCAGAATCTGGACTTCATCGCGGACATTGAAAGCGCTGGGGGTGCAGGGCTCAGCAACGCGCTTGGTATTGCGGGTTTCACTAATCTGGACGTTGTGCGCAATCCTACTTTAGGCGAGGATCCTTACTTCGCGAGGATCATGCTGCATTACACGATTCCGCTAAGCAAGCAGACGACCGAAGCCACGCGCAATCCGTTGTCGCTAGCGTCGACGGTGCCGCTGAAACGTTTGGAACTGAGACTGGGCAAGATGAGCACGGTAGATTTCTTTGATCTGAATTCGATAGGCAGCGATAGCCATCAGCAGTTTATGAACTGGGCGATTGATAACAACGGCGCCTACGACTATGCGGCGGACACGCGTGGCTATACGTATGGCTTTGTCGCCGAATACTATTCAGGCAACTGGGCGGCGCGTTTTGGAGAGATGTTGATGCCGACGGTGGCTAACGGCATCACGTTGGATTGGAATCTTCCGCGCGCGCGTGGCGAGAATTTCGAAGGCGAGTATCATACATCGCTAATTCCTAAACACGCGACGATCGTTAGGGCGCTCAGCTTCATCAATCACGCCAATATGGGAAGTTACCGCGAAGCGATTGATGGTTATCTTTCCGGCAAAGATGCCGTACCGGACGTGACTCTGTATCGCAAGCAGGGGCGCGTGAAGTCTGGGTTTGGGCTGAATGTTGAGCAGGAGCTTACCGACCATTGGAGAACCTTTGGACGACTAGGTTGGAACGATGGAGAAAACGAGTCATTCGCCTACACGGAGGTAGACAGAACGGCAATCCTTGGCACGGACTACTCCGGAAAGCAGTGGCGGCGGCCGCAAGATAAGATTGGCGCAGCTTTTGTTGCGAACGCACTATCGGGCGACCACCGCGAGTATCTGGCTCTCGGAGGACTTGGCTTTCTGCTCGGCGATGGGCACCTGAATTACGGGTTGGAAAAGATCATCGAGACTTACTACACCGCGCACCTTTGGCGTGGAATTTCGGCGGCGTTTGATTATCAACACGTCACGAATCCTGGGTACAACCAGGATCGTGGGCCGGTTTCGGTGTACAGCATTCGGTTGCATGTAGAAGACGCAATTCCATTCGATAAATTCGGCAAGAAAAACTAATCTCCGAAAAGACTATTGTCAACGGCTTAGGTGTGATGTATAAGTTAATTAGGCATCATGAGCAAGCCGTCTGATCTTATTCAGGGAACACTGGATCTTCTAATTCTGAAAACTATTTCCGTTGAGCCGAAGCACGGCTGGGCTATTGCGAAACGCATTCAGCAAGTTACCGACGATGTTTTGCAAGTGACGCAAGGAGCGCTTTACCCGGCGCTGCACAGGCTGGAGCAGCAAGGATGGATTCGCTCGGAATGGAAAGCAAGCGAGACGGGTCGGGAAGCGAAGTTTTACTCCCTGACGCGCGCGGGCGCGGCGCAATTGGAAAAGGAACTGGCACAGTGGGAACGCTTGTCGCAGGCAGTTGGGCTTGTGGTGCGAATGGTATAGGCGATGTATTGGAGCCGCTGGATTGACGTTTGCCGTGCCTTCGTCCGCTCCCTCTTTGAGCGTCCGAAGGTGGAGGATGAGTTAGACCGCGAAGTGCGGTTTCATCTCGACCAGCAGATTGCGGAGAATCTGGCGGCGGGCATGGGTGCAGAGGAAGCGCGAAGAGCGGCGGTATTGGCGCTGGGCGGCGTGACTCAAATTGAAGAGGGGTGCCGTGAAATGAGACGCACGAATTACGTGGAAGAACTGTTCCGAGACTTGAAATTCGCGCTACGTACGCTGTTGGCGAATCCTGTCTTCGCTCTGGTGCTTATCCTAACGATGGCACTATCGATTGGCGCGAATACAGCCATTTTTAGCGTTATTCATGGTGTTCTCTTGCGAACGCTTCCTTACCCGAAGCCCGATAGCTTAGTTCGATTATTCCTCAGCGTGCCGGAGTATCCGAAGTTTCCCATCAATCCTAATGACTTTCATGACTATCGCGATCGTGCTCACTCGTTCGAATCGATGGCGGCGTACACGCGTTACACAGCGGACTTATCAGGAGATGGCAATCCCCAGCGCCTTTCAGGTTTTCTAGTTACTTCCGGTTTTTTTCATGTGTTGGGTGTGAGTCCACTGCTTGGCCGCGAGTTTACACGGACGGCGGAATTGCCTGGACCAGATCAAGAAGCGATTCTGAGCAATCGACTTTGGCGAAGCCGCTTCGGCGGAAAAACAGATATCATTGGCCGTAAAATCGTTGTAGCCGGTAGCGCACTGACGGTTGTCGGAGTTATGCCGCCTGGATTCGAACATCCGGGTAACATGTATCACGCTGTCGCCTACGGTGACACGGTTGACATCTGGATTCCGCTTAAGTTCGATGGACACCCCGAAAACAGGGGCTCTCATTTCTTGGATTGCGTGGCGCGTTTGAAACCGGGAGTCAGTGCGGGGCGTGCCCAGGGCGACATAAATGGTGTCATGTCGCAAATGGCACGCGAACACGAAGGCGACCAAAACTGGAAGGTAATGGTAATTCCTTTGAAAAAAGAGATTACCGGAAGCAGTCAACGCTTGCTGCTTGTATTGGCGGGCGCGGCGGGGGCGCTGCTCGCTATAGCGTGCGTGAACGCCGCGAATCTATTGCTGGCGAGAGCGTCGGTAAGGCAAAGAGAGATGGCGCTACGATCGGCGCTGGGGGCTGGTAAGTCGCGATTGATACGCCAGGTGCTGACCGAAAGTGCGTTGATATCGTTGATTGGCGCAGGTATTGGCTGTGTGGTTGCGGTGGTTGGCGTTAAGGCGTTGGTGTCTTTGTTGCCGGCAGATTTTCCACGTGCTACAGATATCCACGTCGACGGGATGATGTTTGTTTTTGCGCTGGTCGTTTCGGTCGGCACTGGTTTGTTGTTTGGCCTTGCTCCGGCCTTTCAATGTTCCAGAACAGACCTGGTAAAGCCACTGCATGAAGCGGGACGGAGTACAACCAGCGGTGCGGGCACACTGCGGCTGAGAGACGGATTAGTTGTTTGCGAGGTTGCTCTGGCTTGCCTGCTGGCAATTGGAGCCGGTCTAATGTTGCGAAGCTTTGTGAACTTGCTTCAAACACCTCCCGGATTTGATCCTCAACATGTCTTAACGGCCGATATCTCACTGCCGGATGTCCGGTACAACAAGCCGGAGTTGGGCCAAAGGTTTTTTGACAAGTTGGCCAAAGGGCTGGGATCGCGCCAAGGAGTGCAACTTGCGGGTGTGGCGTCGGACTTGCCGTGGACCGGATATGACGACAATGCGGGCGGCTTTACTCTGGAAGGCAGAACGCCTCCGCCCGGGCAGTTCTTTCATGCGCGCTATCACATGGCAAGCGCCGACTATTTTCCAGCGCTGGGAATTCCGCTGATGCATGGCCGATTTTTCAATCAGCATGACACGACTAACGAAAGGCACGTGGTGATCATTAATCGTGCGATGGCGATGCGTTATTGGCACTCGGAGGACGTGGTTGGCCACCGCATGACATTCGCCGACAAGCCGAAAGATGCAGACTGGATGACGATTGTTGGCGTGGTGGGGGATGTGAAAGACACTCCCGCCAGCGATGGTGCGGAGCCTGCGTTTTGGTGGCCGCTGCTGCAGGCTCCTTTTGGCGGAGGGGAGATGTCGATCGTCATGCGAGGGCCGGGTGAACCCACCGCCATGACTGGGACGCTGCGCGCTGTAGCCAGGGAGTTAGATTCGGATATCGCTGTGTCGGACATAGTTTCGATGGAGCAAGTTGCGGCAGCATCGTATTCGGCATCGCGGTTTGCTCTATTTCTAATCGGGCTATTTGCTGTTCTGGCGCTTACGCTGGCCGCAATCGGCACCTACGGCATCATGTCTTATTCAGTGAATCAACGAAATCACGAGTTTGGTGTGCGCATGGCGCTGGGTGCTTCCGCGCGTGAAGTGCTGGCGAGCGTTGTTGTTCAGGGAATGCGGCTGGCGGCTGTCGGAGTTGTATTGGGTGTGATTTGCGGACTTAGTTTGAGCCGCGTCGTTGCAGGACTGCTTTATGGCATTAAAGCCAATGATCCGGCGACAATCGGCGTTGCTGCTTTGGTGATTATTGCGGCATCGATGCTGGCATGCCTCGTACCGGCCAGACGAGCTACCAAGAGTGATCCGATGCAAGTGCTTCGAGCGGAATAGCGTTTACTGGTTCGTAGCCGGAACACTCCAGTAGCCGGTGCGAGTTCGGACGGAAGCTTTGGGCTGGTTGCGAATGGAAACGGTGAGCTTGTGATAGTCCGGCTGTGGATCAACATCTGGAGTTAGGCTGACCAGATATTGGTGATGGACTTCTTTTCCAACGTCCACCAAATCGGTTTCCAGGCCTTTCAGTGTGTTGAAAGACAAGTGGCGGCCGCCTGTAGCTGAGGGCAGAGACTGAGCTAGGTTGGTTTTTGCCAGACGTGCTAGCTCGCTAGCCATGGCGAGCAAGCCGCCAGGTGTTTCGGTGGGTTCGTATTCGCTCGCTTTAGTTGTAAAGGGCGTCAGGTAAGCCGAATAGGCGAGTGAATAAATGGAAACATTACTTTGCTGCGCGTCGAGCAGCACTTCGCGTAAACTCGATTTGCTTCCCCGGTCCCTGCTTTCACTAATTGTGATAATTAAGCGCCGATCTTCCGTTGGACGTTTATTCAATAAGCGGACGGCCTCTTTCACTCCATCTAATGTGTGAGCATCTTTATCCGAGTCGGAGGGCTTCAGTTGGCGAAAAGCATCGCGGATATTA
Organism: Bryobacterales bacterium; assembly: GCA_963696305.1. Lineage (GTDB taxonomy): Bacteria > Acidobacteriota > Terriglobia > Bryobacterales > Bryobacteraceae > Bog-105. The sequence goes on from CAVOJX010000022.1 coordinate 60,772, forward strand.
TCGCTATCTGAAGTGAATGGTTGCAGCACATGCACATCATCATCAACTCCCAGAATGGCGGCTTGCCCATCGTCGCCGGTAATGTAACCTTCGATAATGCTGCCAACCTTTTGAAGTTTCAAGAGTGCCGACTGTGAAATCCCGCTGGTTTGAATGACAATGACCAGGGCGATCTTGGTTCGATAGGTTCCGATGAGATCGACATGGACTGTCTTAGGTTGGCCGTTATCGAGAACGATGAAATCGTCTTCGGAGAGACCATCCAGCACTTTGCCACGCGCGTCATAGACGGATACGGGAAGCAAGACTATAGGCGTTTGGGCGCGAAAGGTTGTTGAATTTGGTTGCTGGGCCGCGCCAACGCTAAGGCAACAAAGCAGGGCAAGCTTCAGCTTCATTGGCCTTTCTGACGCGCCACGCGTGCATCTCGTTACTCGCTTCTCAGTGCTTGCACCGGATTGACGGAGGCAGCCCGGCGTGCAGGGATTAAGCTGGCCAGAATGGACGCGATGCTAAGTAAGACAGTCACTGCTGCGAGTGTAAGCGGGTCCCAAGCGGTAACTCCGAAGAGAAGCCCGCGTATTCCGTTCGCGGCAAACACCGCACCAGCGATGCCGATTGCGATTCCGAATGCCGTGAGCCAGCCAGCCTCTCTCAGAACGAGACGGTAGACGTGGGCACGCTGCGCTCCTAGTGCCATTCGAACCCCGATTTCCCGGGTACGCTGTCCCGCTGAATAGGCGATAACGCCATAAAGCCCGACAACCCCAAGGGTGAGAGCCAGCACGGCAAATCCGCCAACAAGAATAGCCAGTACACGGTGCGTGTAAGCAGCTTGTGTGGCATTGATGTGGTCAGTCATGGTTTCAGGGTGAAGGGTGACGATGTTGGAATCCACTCGATGAATGGTCGTGTTAAGCGCAGATACGACAGATTTCTCGTCCTGCGCAGTCCGCACAAGCAGAGCGAAGTATCTATCAATATCTTGATTAAATGGGTAATAGAGCGTGTCGCGAACGTCTGCATTCAGTGCACCCTCCCGGATATCTTCGACGATGCCCACGATTTCGATTGGTTTGGGATTGTCTCCCAAATGTGCGATCTGCCGGCCGATGGGATCTTCTCCCGGAAAGAAGTGGCGGGCCAACGTTTGGTTGATGATCACCACTCGCGGTTTCGATGCATCTTCCGATTCATCGAAGTAGCGCCCACGGAGTAACTTGGCGCCGATAGTTTTGAAGTAACCGGGGCTAACGTCGCGAAAAGGTGTATCGTTATGTTCGCCATGCCAAGGCCTGCCCAACACGCGGAACCAGTCGGTGCTGCCATCGAAGCCAACCGGAACGTCCGAAGCGATGGCAGCGGCGGTCACGCCCGGAATCGCAGAGACTGCAGAAGAGATTTTGCGCAGCGCCTGAATGACTTGCTCATCTTTGGCATAGACCTTGGGGAGGGCAACGTTCAGAGTAACGAGATGATCGGGTTGCAGCCCTAATTTTACGCTTAACAGCCTATAAAGGCTTTGTCCCAACAGCCCTGCGCCGGTCAAAAGGATTACGGCAGTGGCCAGTTCGATGACGACGAGTTTGGAACCGAGTTGACGCCATACTCGGCCGGAGGAGCCACGACTGCCTTCGGCGAGAGCCTCGCCCGCGGCGTAGCCGGAAAGGTGAAGGGCGGGCGCGATAGCAAAGAGAAGCGCTGCGAGCAATGCGAGCATCCCGGCGAAGGCGAGGACGCGCGGGTTAAGCCCCAAGCCGGCAAGCATCGGCATGTGAAGCAACATGTCTGCAGAAAGCATCTTTGTGAGTAACCGCATGGCCCCGTAAGCCGAGGCGAGGCCAAGAAGAGTTCCAGTTACAACGAGCACGAGTCCTTCGACAACGAACTGACAAAGGATGCGCGCGGCTGAAGCTCCAAGACTGGCGCGCATCGCGATTTCACGCTTACGGCCTTCGGTACGGACCAATAGGAGGCTGGTGATATTCACCACCGCAATCAGCAGCAAGAGGCAGGCACCCCCCAGCAGCACTTCCAGAATAGGTCGAATATCGCCGACGATAATGTCACGTAAGGGTGAAAGCGCTGCGCCTTGTTCTTTATTACTTCCCGGATATTGCTTCTCCAACTGGCTGGCGATACCAACGACATCCTGAAGGGCTGTTTGGAATGAAACTCCGTCTTTGAGCCGAGCTACTCCGTACAAGCTGTGGCAGCTTCTTCTCAAATCGCATTCAGACTCCGCGTGCATGGTTGTCCAATACTCGCTAGGTTCAGCCGGCACGAAATGAAAATTTCGAGGAAGAACACCAATGACGGTATTCGGCTGGCCGTTTAGGTTGACGGTTTTACCGAGTACGTCGGTGCTTCCGCCATAGCGCTCTTGCCAAATTGCGTAGCCGAGCATAACGGTTCTTGGAGCAGATAGCTGATCCTCACCAGGCTGAAAATCACGGCCGAGGATAGGTTTAACGCCAAGGGTGCGGAAGAAACCGTCCGTAACGCGGGTGGTGAAAGCGGGCTCGGTCCCTGAAGGCGTAGTAAGCATCATGCCTTGATGCGTGTATGCGTCGAAAGCGGTAAAGACCGTATTGCTGCGCTTCCAATCTAAGTAATCGGGATAGGAAAGATTGCATAGTGGACAGGTGTGCGCAATCTTTTCATAAACGCCGACTAAGCGGTTCGGGTCCCTGTAGGGCAACGGCTTGATCAACGCCGCGTCAACGAAGGCAAAAATGGCGACGCTGGCACAGATGCCAAGGGAGAGCATGAGGATGGCGGTGGCTGTAAAGCCCGGGTTTTTGCCAAGCTGACGAATGGCGAATCGGAGATCGCGCAAGATGTTTTCTAACAAGGGCAGGGAGGCGCGATCGCGATAGGCTTCTTTAGCGGATTCGATGCCTCCAAACATGAGCAAGGCCTGTCTTCGAGCTTCTTGCGGTGTCATTCCATGGCTTAGATTTTCGTCGATATGCAGTTGGAGGTTAGATTCCAGCTCTTCGGCGGGGTTTGAGTCACGTCGCGATGCGAATCTCAGTAATCGTAAAAAGAAGGCGCGCAGAGTTTTCACGCTGGATCTCCCATCTGTTTCGTGAAGCGGGCCACGATGGCGGTGGTTTGTTCCCAACTGCGTAATTCACGCTGCAGTTGCTTCTTTCCGGCGTTCGTCAATTTGTAAAACTTGGCTTTGCGATTGTTGTCGGATACGCCCCACTCCGACTCAATGGCGCCTTCTTGCTCGAGTTTGAGCAGGGCAGGGTAGAGGGTTCCGTAGTTTAGCGATAGCAGATCGCCGCTGGTTTGTTCTATGCGGCGGCCGATACCGTAACCATGCAGCGATCCCATGGATTCCAGGGTTCTGAGAATCATCAGGGCAAGGGTGCCCTGCCATACGTCGGTCTTTTCAGGCATTTTGCTTCCTATTGGCTAGCCATATGTAGGTTAGCAGCCTTTGTATGGGTTTGCAATAGGAGTGCTTCAGTGAGTGGTTAAATGTATGATTGGATCGTTTGCAGACGATTCGCAGGATCTCGATTCTTGCTGTGCTAGCGTGTGGTGCGGTGTCTGCGCAGGGATTGTCTCCCGACACGCTGCGGGTGGCACACGCCGTAAATGCGAACCGGGACTTGCTGAAGCGACTGCCGCTTTACACCTGCCTGGAAACGATGGCACGGGAACGCTCGCACGATGTTGTGCAGGTTGATGTTGGCGTAGCTCCTGAGCGCGAATTATACTCATGGCCGGGAGCCGGCAGCTTCTCAAACCTCGATCTGTTTGAGTTGGTAGGACATGGACTACTGTCCACAGGAACATTCGCTGGCTTTGCCTCCAATGTATTTGTCGGCAATCAGGGTATTGTGCATTCTAGAGGCGAATCAAACATCGGCGGACGCAGGACGTTTCATTTCCAGTTTGAAGTTTCTTCTTTAGAGAGCCGCTGGACCATCAACTGGATGGGAAAGACCGGAAGGCTAGGCGAGGCGGGTGAGTTCTGGGTGAATGCGGACGATCTTCATTTGATTCGCATGCGGGTGGATGCGCAAGAGATTCCTGGGAATTTGTTCATTCGCTCGGTTCAGTTGGTGATCGATTATGGTTTAAACGAAGGCGCCTTGCTTCCAACAGGAGCATCGCTGATTGTCATCGAAGACAACGGAACAGTGCACTCGGAAACCATCGCCTTTTCGCATTGTCATGTGTTCGCCGTCGAATCCACTTTAAAACTGAACGACGACGAAGTGGCGACAGTATTGAACCAATATGAAAGACGCCGGTCGATGTTGCCGCCGGGGCTGAATGTGGTAGCTGTTCTCAGCCAGTCGATTGACTTAAAACATGCGCAGGTGGGCCAGGAGATAGAGGCGCGGCTTGCCTCAAAGATTCAGGTCGGAGAAACACTTGTTCCGGCGGGTGCGATTTTGAAAGGCAGAATTCGGGTCTTATCGCCGGTTGAGAGCGAAACAAATGCCTTCATGATTGGTGTGGCCTTCGACGAGCTTTATGCCGGGGACACACTTTATCGGTTTCTGGCAAAAATGACCAGCATGCAAAGTTTGGCTGGAATTCAAAACAACATTTCACACAGCCGATTTGATCGAGGCGGCTCGCTTGCGGGACCTGCCGTAAGCGGCACGTCGGACATTACGATGGGCCGTCAGATTCCCGGCGTTGCCACGCTATTTTTGGTAGGCACGAAGTCAGTACCAGAAGGTTTTCGAATGACGTGGCGAACTCTGGCTATGGCGCAGGGCGAACAGCGAAATCCCAAACAATAAGTTCTACGTCGCTAGCTTCGCCGCTATCGGTAAATTCGACCAGTGCGTATTCGCCGGGATCAAGATCCTTCTCCGGCCATACTTTGAATAGTCCTCCGCCCATGTCTTGTTCGAACGTTTCCAACTGCTTGCGTTCCTCGGTGGCTTGATGGACCAACGGCTCGATAGAAATGTTTTCCACAACGCGCATGCCTTTCTTCGGCGTTAGCGTGATGATTCCGAAGCGTTTTTGATCCTCCATCCGAAGGTAGAAATTGGGACGGGATTCGGTTATCGAGTAGCTGGCGTGTTCGCCTTTGATCACCACCGATGCCTTCCCCGGGACGAGAGGCACCGGAGATAGAATTTGCAACGTCTTGCGCTTCTTGTTGGTCGCAATCTGGTATTGCGAAATAAGAAGTGTGTCGAACTTGTTGCCGGATTTGAAATAGGCTCCCGGATCTTTAGGAATGGAGGCAATCTCTTTTTGCTCTTCGCGCAGAGCTTTGGCTTCGTCCGATTCCTCTTTTGATTCTTGTGCTGTTTCGGCGTCTTTACTGTGACGTTCCTTCTCGGTCTTATCAAGATCGACGAGTTCCAGCGGGATGTCTTCCCATTCGCCGCGTTCGGTACTGAAATAGTGCACGCGGTCACCTTGCACCGAATATTCGCGCACGGCGTGATAGCCGCCTTCCTTCAGGTAGAGTTTAAATGTTTCAGCGAAAAGGCAAGCAGCCAGCAGCAGCAAAAGCGCGATGATTCGCACAACCGCTATTTTATTACGTGATGGTAAGAGCGAAGACCATGGTGAATGTTACGCCGCCGGCTGTCGATTTCACGGTGACCAAATAACTTCCGGTCGCCGTACTGGAGCCAGCAAGAATAGTCAGCGTGCTGGAGCCTGTTCCGCCCGCGATGGAGCTTGGATTGAATGAGTAGCTCATGCCGGCAGGAAGTCCGGTAATTGACAACACCACGTTGCCCGTATAGGACGCTGCTGCAGTAGTTACAGTGGCGGTGGTGACGCTGCCCGGCGTCATGCTGATGCTGGTGGAACTGATGGTGGTTGCCACGGAAGCGACGACGAAATTGATGGTTGCGGTTTGCACATTGCCCGTAAGCGGATCTGTAGCTGTAACCGTGATGGGATAAGTTCCGGCGGCCAGCGTGATGGCCGGTTGAATGGTGATTTTCGAAGTCCCATACGCGCCACTGATAGTTGTTGGAGAGAACAGAACATTGATGCCCGCAGCGGCGGTAGCCGTGAGTTGAATGTTGGAGTTGTAGCCGTTGAGCGGCGTCGATGTCACGGTTTGAGATATAGAACTTCCAGCCATGAGAGTATAGGTCGGATACTGAACGCTCAAACTGAAGTTCGGTGGCGGAGTGAGCGTGAGTTTGATCGTTACGGTTCGTGTAATGGTGCCGCCGACTGCAGTCACGGTGAAGGTCGAAATGCCGGTAGTTGCCGTAGCTGAGGCCGTTAGCGTAAGCGTACTGGCACCGCCGCCGGGCGCGGATATTGTGGAAGGCGAAAACGCAGCCGTGACACCGGTGGGCAAGGTGCTGATGCTCAAAATAATGGGTGCATTGAAATTGTTAGTCAAGGTGCCAGTAGTAAATACCAGAGAGGCCGTTCCCGGTGTCGGCGTTCCGATTGTGGGTACATAAGTCTGTCGCAGCGTCATTACCGCGGACGAAGAAGTAAGTGTGAACGATGGTGCGGCAGTCACTTGCACAGCAATGGGTATCTTCAGGGACAACCCGCCGCCCTGCGCCAGGACAGTCATGGTGTAGGTGGTAGGCGTAGCGATGCTGGTGGCCTGCAACGTGATGGTAAGAGTGCCGTCGCCCGGCGCCGCGATTGTGCTTGCCGAAAGCGTAGCAGAAACGCTGCTAGGTAAGCCGCTGGTCTGGAACGTGATGGGATTGTTGAAAGATCCGCTGTGGAGCGACGAGAGCGTCAGTGTAGCGCCGGTTCCCTGGGCGATGCTTAGCGAAGTAGCAGAGGGCGTAACTTTGAACGTTGCCGGAGCGTTGATTGTAATGGGTATGCTGATGCTGGTGGAGAAAGTGGAATTCGGCAGAGTTGCTTTCACTACCACGTTGTAGGTTCCAGGCGTGGCGGCAGTGGTGGCATTGATGATGAGATTGCTAACTCCGGTGCTGGGAACTAAAGTGGCGGCCGGGGAGAATGACGACGTGGCGCCTGTAGGTGTGCCGGTGATACTGAGCGAAAGTGGGCTGCTGAAAATGCCCTGGGCGCTGCCGCAGACCAATTTGGCGCTGGTAGCTTGGCCTTGAACAACGGTCAGCAAAGTGGGCGATGCTGATAAGACGCAATTGGTGCTGACGATGACTACCAAGTTGAAACTCACGGTGCGCGTGAAGTTCGCGCCATTGGCGGTTACGGTTACCGGATAGGTTCCAGATATCGCGCTGCCCGATGCCGCAAATGTCAACAGGCTGGAGCCGTTACCTGTGATGGTTCCAGGTGCGAAATTACCGACCACACCCGCCGGCAGAGTGGACGTCAGAATCAGTGTGACGGCGGAGTTGAAGGTTCCTAAATCGGCAACCGACAAAGTAAGGCTTCCATTGATACCCGGCGCCACGTTCACGGAGTTGGCGGAAGCGGTGAGTGTAAAGCCGCCTGTAACGCTGGTCCAGTTATTGGCGAGCAGCGTTGCGTCCACAGAGCCCAGTCCGGTGACCAAGTCATAGCCCGGGGTTGCGCCATAACCGGAAACGCCGGGAACACTGTTGTTGCCGGTGGTGACGTCGTGAAATATAGCGGTACCGGTTTGCGACCCATGCGTGGCCAGCGGATACAGCACTTGGTTGATGTTGCCTTGCGAAGAACCCACTTTCTGATTGACTAAAGCGACGATGGCTGCAAAGGAAGGTGTTGCGGCTGAGGTGCCCGCCACTGACATAGGCGCGCCGTCATAGTAAATGATGTATCCATCGTGTTGCGCCGCGGTTAGGGCGACGTCAGGCACGTCGCGATGACCATCAGCCGGCACGCCGGTTCCGGTCTGCCAGTATGGCTTGAGATAGACACCGCTTTCGCCTCCCCCACTTGCAATCAGGCCGCTGCCGCCATTCAGCGCACTTTCGTTCCAGGCGACTTCGGGAATGTAACTGACTGCTGAGCCCATGACGGCATTGTTGCCCGGATACCAATATTGGCCGGGGTTGACGGTGTCGTTGAACATGGTCCCACCAACGCAGGTGTCGTACGGCGTGCTGCAGATGGCATTGACGGATTGCACTGTTCCAATAGTCGCTGTAGAACTATCGCAGCCAGCCGCGCCGCTGTCACCGGCGGCAACGATCACGGAGATGCCTTGTGCTGCCGCTTGTTGCCACAAATTGTTATAGAACGCATTGTTTGCGCTGGCTTCGCAGGCGCCATAGCTGACGCTAAGAATGGGCGCGACGTTGTGCGCTACCGCGTATTGCGCTGCCAGATCGACGCCATCGGAAACAGCTGTGCTGGCGGCAATGACATAGTCGATGTTTGCCTTGGGCGCAACGGCTCCGGCCCATTCCACATCCAGCGTGCCTTCAATCGTATCCGCGTTTCCGGTGATGCCAGGATCTGTTCCGGTTGCATATACCGGAGTGATGGCATTGCCAGGCAGCCCATAGTCAGCGCGAAAGCTGGCGATGTCGCTGCTGTTCACGTCGGACCGACCGACAATGGCGATTGTCTGCGCCGCGCCGCTGAAGCCGCTTTGATACAGAGCATTCAGATCATAAATAACCGCGTAGTCCGCCGGAACAAGATAATGCGCACCGGAGGCGGCGTTATAAAGCGGCAACGCCTTAGGGTTTACGGACGGCGATTTCGAATGGAAGTCGTTGAGCTTGACTAAGCCCTGAACGACAGAAGCAAGTGCAGTCGGAATTTCTGGCGCGGTGGCATTGGCGTAGTGAGTTTCGCCGTTCACCACGTATTGCCGGATCTGGGTATTGAACGTCGCCTCTACTTGCGAAGCGGTTCCGCTGAATACAATCGCCAGATTGTTGGGAACCATTTCATCAATATGAAAACCATTCCCAGTAAGCCAAGTTTCAATTTTCGCCAGATCGTTTTTTGACACGCCAAATGACGCTGCGAACTGCGCGGGTGTCAGGAATTTATGGAAGTTCGGGGAATTCGGATTCAGTTGCTGAGTGAGCAGGGAAGTGAGCGCCGACTGTTGCGTGGCGGACGGCTGCAACGTCAGGATCATGTGCTGCAACTCAAAGCCTGACTCCACTTCTTGTGATGATTTTGCGCTGGCGATTGCCGGATACACCAAGTTCGGGATCACTGTCCGCACGGAGGGTACGATGGCAGACGTGATGCGGTCCTGCGGCACAATCAACGAAGGTTGGATGGTTTGACCAAAACAGCTTATTCCAAAGGCAAAAGCGGAATATAGGGCGAACTTTCTTGCAAGAGACTGCAACACCGTAGAACCTCTCATAGGGACATATCGCTTGTCCGAAGCAGGTTCTGCGGTCAAAGTTAAGGAATTTGGGCCTGAGTCTGAGGGTAGATACGCTAACCTTTAAGTTAGTTCTCTAAACATGGCAAAACTAGGCGAGGTTATAGGATCTGCTGCTGCTATTGCAAAGGGGATGAGCATCACCTTTAAGGAGATGCTGCAACCTGCGATCACCGAAGAATATCCGGATGGTCCGGCGATTTTGCAGGAACGCTACCGCGGCGCGCATGTGCTGCAGCGGGATGAAAATGGGTTGGAAAAGTGTGTGGCATGCTTCTTGTGCGCTGCAGCTTGCCCGGCGGATTGCATATATATTGAAGCCGCAGAGAATACCGAGCAGCAGAGGATCAGCGGCGGCGAGCGCTACGCCAAGGTTTACAACATCGACTACAACCGATGTATATTCTGCGGCTACTGTGTGGAAGCTTGCCCGACCGATGCGATTACGCACGGCCATCAATTTGAGCTAGCCAGCTACAACACGTCTACGCTGATTTATCGCAAGGAACAAATGCTGGTGAAGCTGCCCGAAAGTGGCATTAAGCCAGTTATCCCTGCCGGCGGCGAACCACAACCGCCACTAGGTTAAGTATCGGCGGTTGGTTTTTCCACCCGCTTCATCTGATCCGGGTCCCAATAAACAATCTTCTTTTCGAACAAGCTCTCATTGGTCAGCAGAGCCGGGCCTGCCGCACGCAAGCCGAATACCGCGTCTTCAATTAGTTGCTGGCCTTCGCGAATGGAACGGTAGAAATTCTTATGATGCTCTAAATGCATTTGCGAAATGGGCATATCGAATTCCTGCGTATCCCTCTCTGAAGCGAGCGAATCCGCATCTTGATGCTCGGCCAAGTAATCGGCCGTAATCTTGTCGCGCATGGCATTGGCAAAGGTGCCGGGGCGGTAGTCGGGCGTCTTGTCAACCGGCGATTTCTCCAACTTAATTCCGCTGTAGCCGGTGGTCAGAACGCCGTCGCTGCCGATGAATTTTACGCCGAACGATTCTTCGGATAAACTGCTCTTAAAGTTCACGCGCAGCATTACGTTGAAGGCGGGGTGCGCCGCCGTCTCCGGATAATCAACGGTTGCCAGCATCACGTCCGGTACATCGCGTCCGTCTTTCCAATAGCGTAAGCCACCTGTAGCGTATACGCGCGTGGGGCCCAACGAATTGGTTACGGTATGAAGACCGGTCAGCAAGTGAACGAATAGATCACCCGCTACGCCTGTGCCGTAATCGCGATAGTTCCTCCAGCGGAAGAAACGCTTCGGGTCCCAAGCACATTTCGGAGCATTGCCTTGGAACTGATCCCAATCGCACGTTGTTGTGCCAGCGTCCGTCGGTATGGAATACTCCCAGGCACCGATCGCGGTGTTGCGGTCGAGCCAAGCCTCTACGGAATTCAATTTGCCAATGGCGTTTGACGCAAACAACTCGCGCGCCTTGGCATACGTCTGCGCACTACGATACTGGCTGCCGATCTGCAGAACCTTGCCCGATGAATTTTGCGCTTCAATCATGGCCGCGCCTTCTTCAATACGGTGCACCATCGGCTTTTCGCAGTACACGTGCTTTCCAGCATTCAAACAAGCAACCGAAATCGGCACATGCCAGTGGTCCGGAGTGGCCACTATGACGGCGTCTATTTCCTTGCGTGCCACAATTTCACGGAAATCGCGTGTCGTAAATATATCCGCTCCGTAAAGCTCCTTCATGTGCTTCAAGCGGCCGTCATAACAATCGCACGCTGCGATCAACTTAACGCCGGGAATGGACGTCGCTAAGCGAGCGTCGCCGTGTCCCATGATTCCAGCTCCAATGAGCGCGATCTGGACGGTGTCGTTAGGCGAGTACATGCGTTATGCCCTCACCTTCATTGCGTTCGGATCCCATTGCACCACTCGATTTTCAAAGTAGCTCAGATTCGACAACGCAGCCGGCCCGGCGGCCCTAAATCCAAACGTCGGATCTTCCACCACTTGCTTGCGCGAGCGAACGGCCAGGGCAAAGTTTGTGTGATGATCCAGATGGTCGCTATATTTGGGCGGCGCTTCGTAAGTGAAAACATGGCTCTCGCGCATGTTTGCCGGCGATGCCTTGGGTTCGGGATACTTCAGGTGATACAGCTTGAGGAACTTCTCCTGTTCCCCTTTGTCGAAGGTATTGACGGTATACCCGGGCTGCGTTTCAGGCGGAGCGGCCGTTACCGTTACGTTCGGATCTACAGTCATGATGGCGTCGCTGCCAATGAAGCGAAAGCCTTGACTCTCTTCCGCACCCGCTTCAAAATTCACGCGCAGCACCAAATTAAACGCCGGGTGGCTGGCGGTCTCCGGATAGTCATAAATGCCATAGAACAGGTCGGGCACATCGCGGCCATCGTCCCAATAACGCAAGCCGCCGGTGGCGAATACCCGCGTTGGTCCAAGTGATCCAGTGATGAAATGAAGTCCCGAAAATAGATGCACAAATAAGTCGCCCGCCACGCCGGTTCCATAGTCGCGGTAGCAGCGCCAGCGGAAGAAACGCTTCGGGTCGAATTCCGTCTTTGGTGCGCGCCCTTGAAATTGTTCCCAGTCGCAGGTTTCGGTGCTTGCATCCTCGGGAATCGCATATTCCCACGCGCCCACCGCCGAATTGCGGTCCCACCATGCTTCTACCATGTTCAGTCTGCCCAATGCGCCGCTTTGGAACACTTCCTGCGCTTTTTTATAGACAACAGAACTGACACGCTGGCTGCCCACTTGCATGATGCGTCCGGTTTCGCGGTGCGCCTGAATAACCGGCAGTCCGTCTTCGATATGCTGCACCATCGGCTTCTCGCAATAAACATCTTTGCCCGCGTGCATGGCATCGATTGAAATCTGGCTGTGCCAGTGATCCGGCGTGCCTACAATAACCGCGTCAATATCCTTGCGCGCCAAGACTTCTTTGTAATCACGCGTTGTGAACAAGTCCTGGCCATAAACTTCGCGCATGTGCTCCAACCGGCCGTTGTAGCAATCGCTAGCGGCCACAATTCTGGTCATGCCGGTAGAAAGCGACGTGCGTACGTCCCCTTGGCCCATGCCGCCGCAGCCTATTAAAGCGATCTGAATTTTATCGTTGAGCGAGCGCCCTAACAGCGGTAAGCCAACACCGGCCGCAGCGGTAGAGCTAAGGAATTTACGTCTATTCACTACTCACTAGGTTTACCAGATCAAGCCTTGGTATCGGAGCTGGTAGAAGAAGTGGTGGCTGCAGGCGATGAGCTGGAAGAACTGGAATCCTTCTTGGCGCTTTCAGATTTCGATTCGGACTTCGATTCAGATTTCGAATCAGAACCGGAGCTTTCCGACTTTGCACTTTCCGAGCCATTCTTCGGCGGCGCGGAACTGCTGTTTCCTTTTGCGTAATCCGTGATGTAGAAGCCACTGCCTTTAAAATGCAAAGCGGGGGCCGATAACAGCCTGACGACTGTCCCGCCACAATCTGCGTGCACGGTCAGCGGTTCGTCAGCAAACTTCTGCATCACTTCGAATACCTTTCCGCATTTTTCGCAGGAATATTCGTAGAGAGGCATCTTGGTCTTTTTCTATCCTTCTAAAACTTTACTTCGGGTTCGTAGTCACAACTTTGGGCGCTTTTTGAATGATTGCAGGTGCGGCGGTGACAGCTTCCAGCGAGTTTGGATCTGCATTCAATTGCGCAATCGTAGTCTTGCCGAGCACCAAATCAATCGAGTGCTTCAAAAGATTGTCTTCGGGGTTCTTCTGTTCACTACCCGGAATCGGATTGCCTTCAGAATCAACATCCCCGGTGTTGTCGTTCTCCGCCATCGCAACAGTGGGCACGACGCCGGTGTCTTGAATGGCCTTGCCGGATGGCGAATAGTATTTCGCAACGGAAAGGATCACAGCGCCGCCATCGTCCATCTGGATGGTCTTGCGCAGGCTGGCATCGCCATAGCTGCGTTCGCCCACCACCTGAGCGCGCTTGTCATCCAACAACGCAGCTGCGGCAATCTCGGCTCCGCCAGCGGTGGCGCGATCCGTAATAACTACCAGCGGACCTTTCCAAACGTCTGCATCGGCTTTAGCGTTGAAATCCTGCTTCTCGGTCTTCTGTCCTTGCAAGTAGGTAATCTCGCCGTTGTCTAAAAACAGGTTCGCCAGCGGAATGCCCTTTTCCTGGTCGCCTGTCGAGCAATGCCGCAAATCCAAAACAATATACCCGGCGCCTTGCTTCTTCAGATCCGCGAGCTTTGCTTTTGCTTGCTCTTCGCGGTTGCCGTCTAACGTAGTCACGTGCAGATAGCCAACTTTCTCGGGTAGCATCTTAGCCGTTATTTCAGGGACCGCAACTGCCGCGCGGGTCAACGTAATCTTTTGCGGATCTCCCGGGTTCCTGAGACGAAGAACGGAAATCTCTACTGTCGAGCCGGAGTCACCTCGCAATAACTGCTCGGCATAGGCAAGCGGCATATCTCGCGTAGCAACATTGTTAATGCTCTCAATCAAGTCGCCCGTAGTGATGCTGGCTTTATCGGCCGGAGAGTTCGGCACTGCGTCCACAACCGCCACGTAGCCGTAACGCTTGGCCAGAACCAGACCCACGTCTCCTTTGGCGGTGTCGGACGTTTTCTTGAACTGGTTGTATTGATCCGCGTTCAAGTAACTGGCGAACGGATCTACGCTTTCCAGCAAGCCGTTAATCGCGCCTAACGTCACCGATTTCATGTCGGGTTCTTCCACATATTCGAACTTGATGTGTTCCAGAACCTCGGTATAAACCTTCAAGTGTCCATAGACATCGTCGGAGGCAGCCGCACGCCCGCCACTATGTGCGCCGAGCAGAATTAAAACAACAACGCAGGCAGAACTGCCTACTACGGTCCACTTAAAGCTGTTTTTCATGGAAGGACTTTCCGGAGGAGCGGGTCAAAGTACAAGTATAACTAATTTGCAACTTATTTAGGGGACGTAGTTTACGGCTTCGCGGGTTTCGCAAAATACCCGCGGATACCCTCTTCCGCCAGGCCCAAAGAACGTGCCAACTCCACCTTTGCAACGTTGTATTGATACTGCGCCGCAATCAAATTCTCATTCGCGTCGGCAACCGCCTGCTGTGCTTGCACCACCTCTACCGAGTTGGTTACGCCAGCCGCGAACCGGTCGCGCGACTGCTCCATGCTCTGTTCGGCTAGTTGCTGATTGCTCTGTGCGACGTCCACTTGCTGCTGCGATGAAGTTAAATCTAAGAGCGCACTGCGCACTTCCAAATCAATTTGGCCGCGTAGATTTTCATATTCATTGCGCCGGTTTTGCAGTTCCGATTGGTTTTGAAGAATGTCCGATTTGATGCGGCCTCCGTCAAAGATATTGAAAGTGACAGCACCAGTGGCCTGGAAAACTCCGTGCGAATTAGTGAACAGATTCAAACCCTGGTCGCCGTAGTAGCCGCTAGCTGTAATGCTAGGGTAGCGCTCCGCTTTCGAGCTAGCCAAACTGAACTGCGCGGCCGACACGCGCGACTTTGCCGCCAAATAATCAGGCCGGTGTTGATAAGCCTTATCCAGCGCATCCTTCAACGACACCGTATCCAGCGGCATAGGAACCGAAGGGTCCGCCACTTCGAAAGTCTGACCAACCGGCAACCCAATCAGGCGGCCCAAGCTCAGCTTGTCTTTTTCATACTGGTTCTTCACCGCTACCAACTGCTGCTGCCTTTGCTTCAACTCCACCTGCGAACGCAACACGTCAATTCCAATCGCCGTGCCGGCATCATGCCGCGAACTGGCATTATCAAAAACTGCTTGATCGCCTTTTATTTCGGCCTCGGTAGCTGTAATACGGGCGCCTTCCGCAATAATCAGCAGGTAGGCATTGCCCACCGCTTGCACCACCATGTCGCGCGCGTTCTTGATCTCCAATGCCGACGCTTTCACCGATTCACGCGATGACCGAAGATTACTCAACGCTGAATAGTCGAACAGCGGCGCGCTCACATTGACAAACGCACTTTCGTATGAATACGGGGCAACAATCGTTGGAATGGAAAACCCTACATTGGGCGGCAATTTTACTTTGAAGCCCAGCGCTTGCAGATTCAATTGTTGTTCGGTTGCACTCAACTGTCCGCTGATCCTTGGCAGCAAAGCCGATAATGCTCGAAGGCGGGCGGCGCGCGTCTCTTCACTCGATTGCTGGCTTGTCAGTAAACCAAGATTGGTCTTCAAGCCCCTGTCAATCGCTTCGTTCATGCTGAGCGCAATGGGCGTCTCGGACAAAGTTCCTTGCGGAACGCTGCCCTGATAGTTGAGCTCAGTTGGCTGTTGCGCCACGGCTTGGAACGCGGCTATCTGACTAAGCACAACCACAAACCTTAACGATTTCATCAATTTACGCATTTTAGATTTAGCGGGTCGCCGACGGATTCTCGCGTCCCTGTACCCATTTTCGATGCAGAAAGTATGACTTTTGCACCGTCATCAGGTAAAAATATTTAAGAACTTAACTTTCTCCAATTTACAGGTTCCGTTTCAAAAACGAACAAATTTCATAACCCGTGACGTATTTGAACGGAAACTCACCCATGGTGTAATGCCCACACGGTAAAACCGCAACGTCGTGATTCCAGTTGTGACGCCTTGCGCCTTCGATAACCTGACGCGAAAGGTGCAGCGGAAATGTCGTGTCGTAACGCGTGTAAATGAACTTGGATTTCTTTTTGGCTTGAGTGAAACTTTCCCAATACGCCGGCGGGCTGATGCTCAGCCAAAGTTTGCGCAATTCAGGTAGATCAATATTGCCTACCAAACTGGTCTTGATGTGCTTGGTGGACATTCCTTCCCAGACCACGTCGGCAACATAGGTAGAACAGTGGTTGAACATGTTGACGGCAATTCGGTCGTCAAAAGCGCTGGCCAGAAATGCATAACAGGATCCGATACTTGTGCCCACGATTCCCAAACTCTCGTAGCCTTCCTGTTGCAGCCAGTCATAACAGGCTCGCGTATCAATCACCGCTTGCCGGGTAGCGTCGATGGTGCGGCAAATATTGCTTGACATCGCATAATCGGCACGTTGCAGCGGGGGCGGCATGCGCGCATCATGATACGGCAAGCTTAGACGCAGGGCCGATATGCCCAGCTTCTGCAATCCAGCGCAAAGCGCATTTTGTTGTGGCAGCTTTGAATTCCAATGCGGCAGAACTACTACTGCTTTATGGCCGCGCGCCGGAAACCACAAGCCCCGAACCAGGTTGTTTTCGGCATAGGGAGTTTCCACCGGAGATTGAAACTCCAACCAGTTGTCGGATGTTAAATGGAACTTCGACGGCGCTTCGTAGGAATAAAACGTCGCACCTTGCGCCACAATCTTTTCGTTCAACCGTGCAACGTATTCCAGGTCACTTTCGCTGGCCCGCCGCTCCAACTTCACAGGCCATCTCTCTATCCAATCCAGACCAATTTCGAACGGCCTCACCACGCGATCGGTGGATCGCGTAATCAATCTGTCCTCCCAGCGGTCCATCCATTTGCCGTAGTGGCGAGCCGCTGCTCGTTTCAGCTTGCTCATTTTTCTACTGCGGTCAATTCAAAATCGTGTGGCGCTGGCTGTGCGGCCGCGCGCTCTTTTGCATAAAGTTCGGCGTCCACTTTGTCTAGTTCTTTCATTGCTTCATCCAAACTGGGCAAATTCAATGGCGTCAGCGGCACTTGCAGCGTGCGCCAGCGTTGCTGATGCACTTCAAGCCGTTCTCTTGTCAAATCTCGAACCGTAATGGCTTGCTTTGACATCGGAGTATTCAAAATCGCGAGGTTGACGCCATGTGAAAATTCAACATCGCTAAACGTTCCCACTTCGGTGTTATCGATACTCAGCTTATAGCGGCCCGCCGCCAGTCCGGTAATCGTCAAAGGCTGCTCATTCAGCGCGTCCGTCACATCTGAACTATTAATCGCCAGCGCCAAACTGTGGTCTCTGTCTTCTGCCAGCAGATTGGCAAAGGGCAGCGGAAGTGCTTCATCCGTTTGCGTCCACTTCAACGGCCCTTCGGCGTGCAATTCGGAAACCCGAGAGAATTCGCTCGCGCTTACTTTCCGGGCGGCCGCATCTATTGTCACCGAGCTTACAATTGGCCGGGCATGCCACGCTTTCAGCAATTGCTCCGCCATGATCAAATGCCCCGCCAAACCTGGATGCACTCGATCTGGAAGAATTTTTTGCGCCACCGTTGGATCGGTGGCATTCGCTTTGCGCAACACATCCACGACACCGCTATTCAGATCGGCAAAGCCAAAATGCGCCTCGTCGGCATACTTCTTCAGATACTCCGAATAGTGAACCAATACGGCGTTGTAGCCGTCGGGCTGCAAGATGAACGGCCGCGTCACATCATCGTAAGGCGAGGGCCCAATGGCGGTAATCCGCAACCCCGGCAAAGATTTCTGCAAGCTGTCCACAATGTGATGAAAGCCGGTGAAATAGATCGTGTCATCGGCCTCGGTGTGGTTTGCGTATTTACCGTCGTTCATTCCCAACATGATCGTCACCACTGTGGGATGATAGGCAACCACATCGCGCTCAAGGCGAACATCAATACCGCCACCACCGCCTCCCGTCACTCGATCGCCTCCCCAACCAGAGTCAACAAAGCTAACATAGGTTTGGGGATAACGTGTCACGATATAAAACTCGGTTAACATGGTGTACATGCGCTGATCGGTAATGCTGTCGCCATAAAACACGATCACATCGTTTTGGTGAATCGCGAAGGGAGCGTTAGTTTGGGCGTCGTCAGCGTGTAAGCACACCGTAGAAAGGACAGCTAACAAGCTTAGGGTGAAAGCTTTCATAGATTGCAACCATCTTAAGGATATCTAGACGGCTGCGTAACGTCAGCGTCCTGTGCCAGATATGACTTGTAAGTAACGAATGAGCCTAGAAGATGTGGCGAAACGTGCCAATGTATCGTCGGCAACCGTTTCCCGCGTGCTAAATGGTTCCGCTGGGGTTAGAGATGCCACCCGCGAACGTGTTCTTCGCGCTGCCGGAGAACTGAATTATCATTTGAATCTGCACGCCAGTACGCTGGCAGGCAAGCGTAGCAACACGTTCGGAATGATTGTCTCTAATCTGGAGAATCCCTTCTTCCTGGATGTCTTTCGCTCCGCCGAAGCGCATGCCCGTACGCACCACCACAACTGGATCCTTGCCAATACAGGTTACGATCCGGAAACGCTCGCAAAATGTGTCCACCATATGTTGGGGTGGCGAGTGGCGGGCCTTGCCTTGGTAGTTTCGGAAGTCGATAGCGCAATCGTTCAACAGATATCGGATCTCAAAATTCCAGTCGCGTTTTACGATGCGCAACACGCCTCAAGTGCCTTTAACGTTTCGCTGGATTATGCAACGGGCTTAGACATGGTTGTGCGGCACTTGCAGGAGTTGGGGCATAAGCGCATAGGATTTGTCAGCCGGCAATCAAGCCAAGGCTCCAGCACTTTGCGCGAACGGACTTTCCGCGAAACAGCGGCAGCGTTATCGGCGCATGGGGATTGGCGCATTGTTGAAAACGACGATTCGCCCGTTGGCGGCAGGAAAGCAGTGCAGGAACTGTTATATTCCGGTTTCGGTGCCACCGCCATTCTCTGTGTGAATGACTTTATGGCATTGGGTGTATTGGCCGAGTTGCGCGAACAAGGCCTTCGCGTTCCGATTGATATTTCCGTAACTGGTATGGATGATATCGGCTTGGCGCAAATTGCCAATCCGGAACTAACCACCGTCGCTTTTTCGCGCGAGCAGATAGGATATCTGATTGCTGAGGCGTTGCTTTCCGGCGATAGCGATAAGTTTCAAAGCGGCAACACGGTGATTGCGCCCGAATTGATTGTTCGTCAAACCACAGGACCGGCCAGCGTCACAGTTTTCCAAAAACCTGTTTCAGCAAAGGCGTGACTTGTGCCGAAGGATTAGTTCGAATCTTTTCTTCCTCCTTGCCAAGCATGAAAAAAAGCCCGTCCAGGCTTTTGCCGACCACATAGCCGTTAATATCGAAAGTCTCCGACTTCCCAAATGGCATTTGCGGCATCTGCTTCGTCAGCCCTTCATATTTCTGCACCACGCCGTTCTGGCTCATTGCGTGTTCGACAATCGGACGGAAAGCCGCAGTTAGACCGCTTGAAGTTGTCCGTTTGAAGTAGTCAGTAGCTGCCGTGTTGCCGCCATTCAATATTCCCTTAGCGTCCGAAAAGCTCATGCCGGTGATGGCTCTTTTGAAGATAGGCGTTGCCTCTGGAGCGGCCGCTTCGGCTGCCCGGTTCATGGAAAGCTCAAAATCGTCAATCTGCTTGCCTTGCCCCATCATGCGCAAACCCTTCTCCACCGGTTTTAACTTATCCGGCATCAGAATCTTAATCGCCTGATTGCCCCAAAAACCGTTCTGCACACCAGTCAGTTTTACCGCGTTTGTCGTTCCAACGCTAAGCGCTTCTTTCAAGCCCGAAGCTACTTGGGTGCTGCTGGTGCCTGCTCCCTTAGCGCCGCCGCCCAATCCTTGCAAGACCTTGTCTAATTGGGGACGCGCCAAGGAAGCTGTCAGCAACAGGGCAACAACCAAGCCAAATGTTCTCATCGCTGAGACTCTATCAGTATTTGCGATGTAAACAAAGCGCAAGCAAAAGGGCATCTTCGCGAACCCACACTCGGGATAAGATAGCTATCATTAGAAACAAACCAATATGACGCTCAAAGCCAGAAAAAAAAGGGGCGACGAGTTAGTCGCTAAGTACCAGACGCGTATCTCGCAAGATCGCTATGCAGCCGCCGCCGATCTGATCGCCGACACTCTGCTTGCCGTTGCGACTAATAGTGCCGATGCTGCCAAAATCCTTCACGCCGCAGAAGTGGAATATCGCAATTCTGCCGAGGTTGAAGAATTCGTTTCCGAAGGCTAGCCTTCCGCTATTAGTCGTGAATCTGTGAATTGAGCCGTTTCAACACATCGGCTACATCCGGGCCTGTCAGATCTGCCTCCAATTGCCTTAGCGCAAAGCCCACTACATCGCGGTGATGCAACTTGGAACCGAGCATATTTTCCGCACTCAGCTTTAACCAAAGTTCATGCAAGCGGTCAACATCCTCAGGCCACAACCGCGGAGGATGCGGACCAAGATTCACAAACGTCGATGGCCTATCTGGCGTAATGATCTCAAGCGCGAACGGATGACGTGGTTCGGGCAGACGCTCCCATTCAAGACCGATGCGGCGTGCCAGTTCATCCGAGGTCATTGTCAGGGAGACCCCTGTAATCAGCCGGGAAACTTTTAATTGACTAGCGGCCTGCACCAATGCCGTGTAAGGGTCGAGAGCTGGCATAACCAACAGTTCGACCGGTTTGCCTTCTTTCTCGGCCAAACTCACGACTTCGCTGAATAGTTCCTTCTCGCTGCCGCCAAAAACTTGGTCGTCGCGCAAAGCATAGTCGCTATCGGGACCGATAATCCGCGCTGTCATAACGACAATGTCGTTGCGGCGCAAGTTGGTTCGCTGTAAAGCACGGCGCAAATGCGACAGGTTGCCCTTATTGCGCACGGCCACAAGGATGCTTCCCGGTCGCGCATGTACGGAACTCGCGTCAATTTGCGGCTGTTGCTGCAGATTGAACTCTTCCAGCGCATGTTGATGCACGTTCTTGTGCTTGCGCAAATTGATTTGCTCGGAAACCGTGAAGAGCAAGAAGAACGCGAAACTAAAGCCCAATCCATACTTAGTAGCGTTCTCTTTTGAAAACAGATTGACGAAGGCGGTCGCCAGCAGCACAAGCGTTGTCGCTCCCAAACCAATTGGAATCTCTTTGCCGGCGATTCGAATATTGAAGGGTACCTTGTATTCCTGATCATGCCGCTGAAAGCGCAGCACCAGCACGCCCAGGGCTTTGATGGCAAAGCTCCAAATCACGCCAAATGCATAGGCTTCGCCCAATAAAAAGACATCGCCCTTGCTGAAGATGATGGTTCCAATCTGCAGCAGTGTGACGATGTTGATCAAACGCGACGAAGTGCCGAACTTATGGTGCGGCTTGCGGAACCAGTCCAGTAACACTCCGTCTTCAGCCACGCGATTCAACACGCCGTTCGCGCCAATCAGCGACGTGTTAACAGCACCCGACAGAATCAGCACGCCAACAACTACTACAAAAATGTGGAAAGCCAAACGCAGCACTTCTGGGCCGGAAAGTTGCGTCGCCAAAACCCCAATCAGGTTGTCTACGTAAGCTTCGTTGTGAAGCTTGGAAGGAATGATCATCGACGCCATCACCGTGATAACGCCAGTGCAGATTACCGCGTAGAAGCAGGTGATGTTGGCCGTTAAACTCAGGTTCTTCAACTTCGGCGACGCGATTTCGCGATAAACCTGTGCCAGCGTCTCAAAGCCGCTCATCGACAGCAAAGAATGCCCGAAAGCAATGATGATGGCTACCATGGGTATCGTCGGCCAGCGTGTGCCCTTTAACCAGCCAAGGGAGGAATCAATGAAGTGTAAATGGCTAGGGGTTGGGGAAGGCGGTAGCTGCCACGTCCCCTTCAAAACCATCGTTATCGGACACCAAATCAACAGCGCCACTACCATCACGGTGGTTAGCTGCATGATGCGCAAGGCTTGGCCGCTGGATTCGTGAATGCCGCGAATGTTGCTGCGCCAAAAGTAAACTGTCACTAGCACGCCGAAGAACGCCGCGAAGTAGTTCTCGTTGAATGCCATCTGAATGTGCAGCAGGCCCAAGACTTCTTTAATCAAGAAGGCGAGGTATAGTCCGGCGCTGACGCAACTGATTGGTCCCGTCAGGATGTAGTCAAAAACAATCGCGGAAACCGAGAAGCGCGCGATGGCAGGCCCCATGCTGTCTTTGACTACGACGTAAACGCCGCCTCTGACAAACATGCCGCAGCTCTCCATGTAAACGGAGCGAACCGCAAAACTGAACAGCATGACGCCCAGCACGTACCAGGAAGCAGACGTGCCAATGGCTTGCTCCGCGATCCCTCCCGCGTAAAACATAGACGAGGCTAAATCGCTCAAAACAATGGCGGCGCCTCGCCAGTAGCTAATAAAGGTAAGCGCAACGGTGGTGGCAACGACAACTTTTGCGGTAGTTGTGGTTGCCGATTTTAGGGTAGTATCCATCGAATGTGAAAGGTGATGACTTTCCTGCTGTGGCTACATGGACACAATCGGCTATTTGGACAACATTTCAAATTGTAAAACGAACAACCCCGGAAAAGTTACGGTACAACACGAAAACCCACACCAATATTTCACTAAAGTTTCTTTTTTGGCCTTATTCCTAGTGAGAGTTGAGGCGTTTGGCATGCTGGAACCATGCGATGGTTCGTTTTCATTCTCCCCCTTTCTATCTTTGCTCAGAACTTTCATGCCGATCCCGAAAAAATCATTCAGGGCGAAGTCATCAAACTCACCGCCGGTTCCGATATTAAAAGCGCTCGTATGGACGGCAGAACCATCACTCTTTTCGCTCAGCCGGATGGACAGCAATTGGGGCTCATGCCAGTGCCTGTCATGACAAAGCCCGGTGTCTACACGCTTGAGCTTCTGGATGCAACGCACGAAGTGGCCGGAAAAATTCCTGTCACCGTTTTAGATGCGCATTATCATCGCGAGAATATCACGATTGCGCCGGCAGTCGCCAGTCTTGCACCGTCGCCGGGCGAACAGAAGACAGTAGGAGATTTTGAAAAGATTGAGTCCGATGCACGCTACTGGAAAGAACCGTTCACGCCACCCGTTCCCGGCTGCGTGACATCGCCGTTCGGTTCGTTACGCATGCACAATGGCAAGCTAACCGGGAGTTTTCATGCGGGGCTCGACCAGCGCGGCGCGGCCGGCACACCCATTCACCCCATAACACCAGGCGTGGTGAAACTAGTAGAGAAATACAACTTGCGCGGCGGAACTGTCGCTATTGATCATGGCCAGGGTGTGGAAAGCATTTACCTGCACATGTCTGATTTCAATGCCAAAGTGGGTCAGCAAGTCACCACAAGCGATACCATAGGGTACGTTGGCTCCACTGGCCGTTCGACGGGTCCACATGTTCATTGGACTATCTACGTGCACGGTGAAGCGATGAATCCCGCACAGTGGATGTCGCTCAAGGCTTGTACAGGTCCAGCGCCGGAGCCCGCGAAAAAACCAGCTACCACCAAGCAATAGATGTATATCGGTATCGACTTTGGAACTACAAATAGTTCTCTTGCAGCCGTCGATGCGCAAGGAAATGTCCAACTCATAACCTTCCCCTGGCAAAACGCGCTAACGGAGTCATTCCGTTCGCTGCTTTATTTGGAACGTTGGAAAGAAGGCGCTCGCTCAACGATTAAATCGTGGGGTGGGCCAGCCGGCATTGAGCGCTACCTGCAGGCGGACGACAAGGGCCGGCTCATTCAATCGCTCAAATCGTTTCTCAGCAGCCACACGCTGCAATCTACAGAAATATTCGGCCGTCAATTTGAGCTTGAAGAACTAATCGCTAGAATTCTGCGTGAGATACGCACGGCAGCCGAGGCGCAACTAGGTGTTCCCATACACGCGGCTATTGCGGGGCGGCCTGTTCGGTTCGTAGGCGCCGAAAAACCGGACGACGACGCGTTTGCAGAAGCCAGATTGCGCAAAGCATATTTGAAAGCGGGTTTCAAAGACATCAAGTTTGAACTTGAGCCGGTGGGTGCTGCTTGCCATTATGAGTCCACGTTGGATCACGATGAGTTGATCATGATTGGAGATTTCGGCGGCGGCACCAGCGATTTCTCTCTTCTTCGTGTAGGTCCATCGCGACGCAAAGGCCATCATCAGGTGTTAGGAAACCAAGGTGTGGCGCTAGCGGGTGACGCTTTCGATGCCAAAATCATTCGTCATCTGGTGTCTCCTGCGCTCGGTGCGGGTACCATGCTTAGTTCGCACGGCAAGCTTCTACCCGTGCCGAACTGGGTCTACTTCAAGTTGGAGCGCTGGCATCATCTGTCGTTTCTTAGATCGCGCGAGACTCTAACCATGCTGCAAAGCGTCGCCAGACAGGCGTTGGCGCCCGAACAAATCAAGGCGCTTTTGTATCTGGTGGAACACGATCTTGGTTATCCGTTGCATCAGGCCGTTCAAAAGGTGAAGGCGAAACTTTCCAGCGAGTCTAAAGCCGAATTTCGCTTTCTTGATGGCGACGTTGAACTAAACGAACAGGTGAGCCGGACGCGTTTTGAATCATGGATAGCGGAGGAACTGGCTGCCATCGAATCTGCCGTCGATGAACTGTTGCTGTCCACTAACACCAAACCTGCAGCGGTTGACAAAGTGTTCCTTACCGGGGGATCCAGCTTTGTGCCTGCCGTTCGACGCATTTTTTGCTCCCGCTTTGGCGAGCAGAAAATCGAAACCGGCGGTGAATTTACGTCGGTTGCGCGTGGCTTGGCGTTACGGGCGAGAGACTTGATGTAAGTTTATTTACCCAATTGGAACACAAGCTTGTTACAAGTTAGATATGCCCCGTTACGCTGCCATTGATATCGGCAGCAATTCGATTCGCATGATGGCGGCGGAAGTCAGCCATGGAGAAACGAACATTCTGGCTCAGGATCGGCAGGTGGTGCGGCTGGGCGAAGGCGTTTTTCGCACTGGCAACGTCGGCTCCGAGGCTCTGGCTGTTATGCAGACGATCTTGGAACGAATGTCTTCGTCTTACCGCGCTTTGGACGTTATCGGTGTGCGCGCCGTTGCTACCAGCGCGGTTCGTGACGCGGGCAATCAGCAGGATTTTCTGAAGTGTGCCAAACAAGCTTTAGGTACCGACGTCGAAATTATTTCCGGTTCCGAAGAGGCGCGGCTGATTCATTTAGGCGTTGAGGCGCGCTGGCCGCGCAGTAAAGAACGAACTCTCATTGTCGATGTTGGTGGCGGCAGCGCCGAACTAATCATTTCTCAAAACGGGCAATTGATAGATGCCGTGTCCAGGCCTTTGGGCGCCGTTCGATTGCGCGAAGTATTCTTCAAAGCCGATCCTCCGTCGGCGGATGAGCAACGCCGCTTACACGCGTACATCGAAGAGAAACTGCAAGCATTTGTGAAACTTCACAACGCGGAGAAATTCGACCGCGTGATTGCGACCTCGGCCACGGCGGCGGCGATAGTGTGCGCCGTGAACCAGATTCCCAGAGTGCGCCGAGAAGACGGTGAACGCGCTAGAGCATCGGCTTCGCAAGTTCGCGATCTGTACCAGACCTTGATCAGCTCTGCGCTCGACGCGCGCAGGAAAATTGTCGGAATTGGTCCGCGCCGAGCGGAAATTGTGGTTGCCGGTACCGCAGTTTTTTTGAAGGCCTTAGAACTGTTTGGTCAGCGCTCGCTTTATTACTGCGGCGCCGGTGTGCGCGATGGCATCATTGCGGATCTAGCTGCGCGCGGAGTAGGCCGCGAACTGGCCCAACTCACGCGCGAACGCCGCGCTGTTGTGGAGGGCATGGCGAAACGCTACGACGTCTCGCTGAAACATGTGCGGCACGTGGCTTACTTGTCGCATCGGTTGTTCGAAATGCTGCAGCCGGTCCACCGGCTACCGGCCGATGCAGGCAAATTGCTGGAGGCCGCTGCCATCTTGCATGACATAGGGCATTTCGTCAGCGGAACCGGTCATCATAAGCATTCGGCATATCTGGTTGCCAATTCAGACATGCCGGGATTCACCGACCGTGAACGTTTAACCATAGCCGCGCTTTGCCGCTTTCACCGCAAGTCAATGCCGCAACCCCGACACTCGCATTTTCAGGCACTGGATGCCGAGGCGAAACGCTGGGTGGTGAGTTTGGCTTCGCTGCTGCGCATTGCCGATGCCTTGGATCGAGGCCACTCACAGAAAGTTCGCGATCTAACTAGCACCCTGCGTGATGGAACCATCTGCATGGCGATTGACGCCGATAGCGATGCGGATTTGGAATTGTGGGCGGCAGCCGAGGCGGCGACCATTTTCAGCACCCTGTACCAACAGCCTTTGCAACTGCAGCGCTCTAAAGCTGCAAAGAATTCAATCTGATGAAAACTTCAAAACTTTCTTAACGCCGCGCGCCACGGTTTTCCAGTTATCTTTTGCATCACTCAGATGCCGCTTTCCAGCGGTCGTAATGGTATACAATTTCGCCCGCCTTCCACTATCAGTCGTGCTCCAAGAACCGCTGATCAGCTTTTCTCGCTCCATACGATGTAACGCCGGATAAAGCGAACCTTCTTCGATATTCAGAAGTCCTTCGGAGGCTTTTTTAACATGAGCAGTAATTCCAAAACCGTGATTTGGTCCATGATCCAACGTTTTCAGAACCAAAAGTTCCAAGCTACCCTGCAAATTATCGACGCTCTTTGACATACCAGACTGCATCCCTAGCAACCTAGGGAACCCGACTAGGTTACTGTGCCAGCGTGTTGGTTGTCAATCGCCTTAGGCGTGCCCGAAGAGCAGTCGTTTGCAGACGGTGGCAGCGTAAACAAAGGGTTCGCATGTTCGATAGATCGCATTCGCCGCCGCCTTCTGCGACGGGAACGATGTGATCGGCATCCCAGAGCGATTTGCGATTGGATGTAATTCCCCATTCTGCTTTTAGCTTTAGTTTTGCCATGCCTCGTGCCTTCTTGAAATGCAGCAAAGCCGCATGACAATCGACCCGGCACAAAGCACAGATGCCACGGTCGCGTTCGAAAACCCGATCGCGCAAATGCCCTGGATTGCTCCTGAGTTTCCACTCTTCCACACAAAAGTCCGAGCAAAAAGTGACTCGTCCGGCACGAACTTCCAATTGACACCAACGGCAAAGATTTCGTCCGTTGGGACCTTTTGCAAGGGTGTCTCTGTCTGCCCAGCCACCTTGCATGGAACGTTGCGAACTCATAGGCTTAACGGATGTTCGTGGCCGCGGGCATTCACTGGTTCTGCGGCGACGATTTTGCCCCGGTCAACGATCAACGCTTGATCGAAATTATTCACGGTCGGGCAGACGTGTTTGGGAAGCAGGTAAAGTTTTTCACCAATGGCCGGAGCAATGTGGCCAGCGGCAACTTCCAGCGGTAAATGTTCCTCACTTGGCTTGAGTGGCGTCAGTTCTGAATGGCCCACAGCGGCGCAGTTGGGCACGCCGGAGTCAACTGAAACGGCTTTGTGACCGGCGTCGCAGGTGATCACGCCCGGTTTAGGATGGCTGACCACGGTCGCAATCACGAGCGCAGCCGGGACATAACCGTAGTTTGGCAGTTGATTCAAGCTCGACAAATCGTTATACACAACTGTTCCCGGTGAAATGCGATGGACAAATGGCGCCGAAGCGAAGCCGGGGTACAAATATCCGAATGGCGCGGCGGGTGTGCCGGAGGTGATTACTTCGCCAACTGATATTCCTGCTTTTTGAAATTCGCCGATGATTTCCATTAGTTTGTCGTAGCCGCAGAAGGCAAGCCGACGGCGCTCGTTTTCGTCCAGCATCGAAACATGGCCGTCGTACCAGTGCAATCCGCGAAAATTCTCTCCTAGCTGCTTGGCTATTTGGATCATTTCGGCGACATCGCCGGCGGGAATGCCGGTGCGGTTCATTCCGGAGTTCAGATCCAAGAAAACGCCGACATTGCTGTCTTTCCATAGGTCAGCATGGTACGCGGTTTCAGCCAGAACCGATACTCGAGTATTTGGATGAGCGCTGGCTATTTGTTTTACCCTCTCTGCGTTGGCGCCCACCATGGAAAACGCAACCAGGACGTCTTGCGCTCCCGCTTCACAGGCGGATAGCAACTCTAGCGTTGTCGAACATTTGAACTGCCGCACGCCATCCTGCACGTACTCTTTTACGACTGATGACAGCTTGGCTGTTTTGATGTGCGGACGCCAGCGATTGGGGTCGCCGCCTAACATTTGCAACGTCGCTCGTATGTTTGCATGCACTTTATCCGGATAAATGAGTAGCGCGGGGGTCACTACTTTGCTGGGATCGTCGATGGCGTAATCTTCAAGAAGCCAGGGCATGCGGATATTTTCTCGCATAATAGGAAACGAATGAGTTTTTTGGATAATTTGGAAAATAACCTGAAAAGCTTGGAGTCGCGCGAAGAACGCGATCCGGCCGAGCAGGGACGGCGAGAGAACGAACGCGTGCGCGCGAAAGCGGCGGCTCCTTGGGCAGCGAAACTGAAAGAATCGCCATTCACCAAATCTCTGTTTGAACATGCGA
Source organism: Bryobacterales bacterium (assembly GCA_963696305.1). Taxonomy (GTDB): domain Bacteria; phylum Acidobacteriota; class Terriglobia; order Bryobacterales; family Bryobacteraceae; genus Bog-105. The sequence continues at coordinate 89,281 of CAVOJX010000022.1, forward strand.
CCATTGCCGGGCACCGGCTTCGGACGAAAGTTTACATGTCGTGGTTTGATGGCACGCTGAGTTTGCAAGCGAAGGAAAGAAAGCTCGAACTCCGCCCAACGCCCGATGGGATTGTGGCGGCTTTCGTCGAGCCGGATCACTCGGAGACGGTTCAGCCGTTGCATTTGGAGAGCGAACCCGCCGATTTGATCAAAAAGTGGCTCGGATAAGTCCAAAAACAAAAAAGATTCATTTTGTTTGTAATTCGTCCTAAATCTTGGGTCTGTAACATTAGGTCATGCACCGCACAACCTTGATGGCCGGCGTGTGCTTGCTAGCCGGCTGTCTACCCGTTCAGTTATTTGCGGGACCACCGGAAGCTTCGGATTCCCGGCACTACATTCGGCGATATCAGGCGACTGCCTACATCAGTTTGTTTTCGGTCACTGTTTTTTCGCGATCCAACGTCGGTTTCGGATATGCGAAAGCGGAGGAGGAGGTGTCGCCGCAAGTCCGGGACATCAGCCTTCAATTCTTGAGTGGCTCTATTCCCGAACGCGCGCATGGCTTGAATCGGTTCGGATTCATTCAGGAAAACATCAAAGAGCGCGACCGTCGATGTACGCAAGCGGACTACTTCGGGTTGATTACGGCAAACGGTGAGGAAAGCTTTGCGCAGGCGAAAGCGGCACTGGACGGAAAGAAGTCAGGTTTAACGCCGTTCGTAGCGGCGCAAGCGAGCATCAGTCCGGACGCTGCGCGTTATTCGATCCGGCACTTGAATTTGTCGTCTTCATATCGCGGGGCGAACGCTGAGCAGTTGCTGGGGCAGGTTCACGCGTCGTTCAACCAACCCGAAGCTGGTCAGCCGGAACATATGCAGGCGCTGAACGGGGAAGCCATGGGGACATTCCTTTATTCGGTACGCGAGGCAATGGTTGCCGGAGCGAATAAACTGGAGACGCGTTTCATCTACAACGGTAAGACGTTCAGCATGCTGTCTGACAAGCATGAGGACGACAAGGTTGGGCAAGAACTGCGGGTGGCCGGGTTGGTTGACAAGGCTTCGTCGGTGATGATTTTGGCGGGCGCAATTCGCAATGAGAAGACAAACGAAATTACAAACTTCCGCTTGTGGTTCGACCGGACGACGCCCGACTTGCTGCCTTTGCGGTTTGAATTCGCCCGAAATCCTACCTAAAGCTGGTTTTTCAAGCCAATCGTGGATGATAGTAGTAGGCGCAATTATGACAGAGAAACCTTATCATCTGATGACACCACAAGAAAGGACTGCTTTACGGATAGCACAGAATCGTGCAATCAATGAGCGGGTGGCCGAAAAGGGTGTGGCGACTGCTCCTGTGAAACGCGGCAGGAAGCCACCAACGCAATCAACGGCGGACTTTATTCGGGCGACTCCAGAGGAACGGGCTGAATTGAAAATTGGCAGTGTAATTAGGAAGGTTCAGTCTTAGAAAGACAGATCCAACTTTTGTTTGAATCCGGTGTTCGCGAGAACATCCTATAATTAAGGGGTTCTCGCGAAAATGAAGACATACCTGAAGTTCGGTTTGCTGATGGCCCTAATTGTCGGCAGTTTAGTTTGGCTGGCAATGGGCGGTATCCGCGATACCAAGACGTATTACAAGACGATCCCAGAATTGGCTCAAATGGGAGATGACGCGCACGGCCATCGTTTGCGCGTGGGCGGCGACATAAAACCAGGTTCGATTGTGAAAACAGGCGGCCAAGTGAGTTTTGTGTTGTTTCAAGGCGCACAGAGCTTGAAAGTTGTCTACACAGGATCGGATCCGCTGCCCGACACATTCCGTGATAACGCGCAGGCGTTAGCGGACGGACGTCTAGGACCTGATGGCGTTTTTGAAGCGCACAAGATTCAAGCCAAATGCGCGTCCAAGTACGAAGCCAAGCCTCCTCAAAAGAGCATGTCGCATAGTAGTTAATCAGACATGGAAAATTTAGGCGCGCTCTCCATTCTGCTTGCCTTTTGTTTGGCGGTGTTTGCCGTGGCGGCATCGCTGGCCGGAAAATACGGCAAACGGCCATTCCTTATAGTGAGCGCGGAACGCGCGGTTTATTCCGTTTGGCTGTTGCTCACGCTGGCGTCGGGCCTACTGATTTATTCACTCATTACGGGCGATTTCCGTCTGGCTTATGTGGCGGCGCATACCAACAAAGCCATGTCGCCGGTTTACAAGTTCACGGCTTGGTGGGGCGGGCAAGAAGGCTCGCTGCTGCTTTGGTCTTGGCTGCTTTCCACTTATACGGCGATTGCCACCTTCACGAATCGGCGCAAGTTCCGCGACATGATGCCGCTGGTAACAGCCATCATGGGAACGGTTTTGGCGTTCTTTCTAGGAATGATTACGTTTGTGGCGAGTCCTTTCCAAGTTTTGATGGCTGGCCGCGGCGTGGTGGATGTAGGGGATGGAAATGGGTTGAGTCCGCTGCTGCAGTGGTGGACGATGGCGATCCATCCGCCGTTTTTGTATCTCGGCTATGTCGGTTTCACTGTGCCGTTTGGATTCGCCATGGGATCGTTGCTGACGAAGCAACCGGGCGAGGCATGGATTCACACAACCCGTCGCTGGGCCATCTTGACGTGGCTATTTCAGACAACCGGCGTTTTGCTTGGTATGGGTTGGGCTTACACGGTTTTGGGTTGGGGCGGTTATTGGGGATGGGATCCGGTTGAGAACGCTTCCCTGATGCCTTGGATTACCGCGACGGCGTTTCTGCACTCGGTAATGATGCAGGAAAAGAAAGGCATGATGAAGGTTTGGAACATGGTGCTGGTATCGGCCACGTTCCTGTTGAGCATTCTGGGAACAACGCTGACACGCACAGGCTTGGTTTCGAGCGTGCATGCCTTTGCGCAGAGTCCTGTGAAGCCTTACTTCACCACGTTTCTAATCAGCAGCACGGTTCTGGTGACCTTTGCGATTGTCGCGAACCTGAAGTATTTGAAGAGCGAAGTAAAGCTGGAAAGCGTGATTTCGCGCGAATCGAGCTTCCTGTTTAACAACCTGATTCTTTTGGCAAGTTGTTTTGCGGTTCTTTGGGGCACGCTGTTTCCGGTCATCATGGAAGCGATTACCAAAGAAAAAGAGACGATCGACGGGCCTTACTATAACCGCGTGAACATCCCGATTGGATTGTTCCTAATTTTGCTCACTGGCGTGGGGCCATTGATTGCCTGGCGCAAGAGCTCGTTGAGCAGCTTGAAAAAGGCATTCTTGATTCCTGGCTTGTTTGGCTTGGCGGTGAGTATTGGTTTGCTGGCGACAGGGATTACACACATTGCTGCGCTGATGTCGTTCGGTTTATGCGCGTTTGTGCTGGCCACGATTGTGATTGAGTTCTGGAAAGGCTCGCGCGCCATCCAAGCCAAGGAACATGTTTCGCTTCCACATTCGGCCTTCGAATTGACCTGGCGGAATACGCGCCGCTACGGCGGTTACATCGTGCACATGGGAATTGTGCTGATGTTCATCGGGTTCACAGGCAGTGCATTCAACCAACATGAGACACGGCAAATTGGGTTGAACGAATCGATTCGGTTCGGCGGCTATGATCTGAAACTGCTGAATGTGAATGACGGCGAGAATTCAAATTACGAGTTCAGTCATGCGTCGGTTGCGGTAGGCAGAAACGGACGGTTGCTGGATCAACTGGAGCCGGAAGTCAGGGTATACAAATCCAGCCAGGAACAGTCATCGATCATTGGCATACGCCGCCGGCTGAACGAAGATTTGTACCTGAATTTCTCCGGCGTAACCAAGGACAACACCAAGGCGATTTTCCAGTTGTATATCTTCCCGCTGGTTTCGTGGATTTGGTTGGGCTTCTGGGTGCTATTGATTGGGACTTTGATTTGCTTGGTTCCGTCGAAGGTGCGCTTGCAGTATCCGCGTACGGAGGTGGTGGGCATTGCCAGCACTGCTCAAACGGTCGAGTCTTAAGCTCGTCGTTATTTTTATCGGCACCATCGCCGGGCTGATTGCGCAAGATACTTCCTACATGACGCCGGACGTTATGCGCGTTGGTGGGCGCTTGGCGTGCCGCTGCGGTGGATGCCGTAATACGGTTGGCGATTGTCCAATGTTGCGCTGCGATTCGGCCAGCCCGAAGCGCCAGCGCATTTTCGACATGAAGCAAAAGGGCATGTCGGACGATGCGATTGTGGCGCAGATTGTGCAGGAAGAAGGCATTGTTGCGCTGGCCACCCCGCCGTCACAAGGTTTCTGGCCGGTTTTGACATGGGTGATGCCGGGCATTGCGCTGGTGTTAGGATTTCTTGTGTATTCGTGGTGGGTGAAGCGCAACCAGAAAGCTCCAGTTGAGTTGACGGACGCTGACAAAGCGACGCTGGAACGGTTTCACGCACAGATTGATAGGGAATTGGAAGACGAGAAGCCGCCGAAATGACGATAGCGATTACGTGTCTGGTGGCGGTAGCGGCGCTGCTATATACGCTTGCCGTAAGACCTAAAGATGTTCCGGAGCCGATACCGGCATCGCCGATTCAGCATTTAGAAGACCGCAAACACGCCATTTACGACAACTTGCGGGACTTGCAGTTTGAGTACCGGGTGGGCAAGTTATCGGATGAGGATTACCAGGCGACAAAGCAATCGCTGCAAAAAGAGCTGGCGGTTGTGTTGGCTGAGACGGAAGCAACAGTTAAGAAACTGGGTTTGACCACTGTAAAAGCAGCAGCGCCTAAGTCCAAGAAGACGCAAGCAGCCGCAACGGTTTGTCCGCATTGCGGCGCGAAGTTCCCGACGGCTTTAAAGTTTTGCGGCGAATGTGGAAAGGCGATTGCATGAAGCGCCTTGTGTGGCTGAGCGGTATGATTGCCGGGCGTTTGGCGTTTGGTGCAATTGATGGCACGGTGGTGAACAAAACTACTGGACAACCTGCTCCGAATGTTTCCATCACCTTGGTTAAGCCGGGGCAAGGCGGAATGAAGACGCTGGGTGAAGCGGTGAGCGACGCCAGCGGACACTTTAGTTTTGCGCATGACGAACCGGGCGGCGGTCCGCAGCTTTTGCAGGCCAACTTTCAGGGCGTGAACTACAACAAGATGTTGACGCCGGTTTCGCCGACGTCGGGCGTTGAAGTGGAAATCTTCGATGTGACGAAGCTTCCGAGCGCCGTGCAGGTGTCGCAGCAGTTCATGGTTTTCGAGCCAGATGCCAGCCAGATGACGGTTACCGAGACGGTGATCTTCGAGAACCAATCCACGACGACTTTTAATAACGAACAAACGGGGTCGTTCCGGTTTTACGTGCCGAAATCCGCGAGTGGTCAGGTGAGAGTGCAAGTGCAGGGCCCGCAGGGTATGCCGCTGCCGCGCGCACCGGAGAAAACGGAATCGGCGGATGTGTTCAAAGTAACCTATCCGATAAAGCCGGGCGAGACACAGTTTGAGATCGGATATCAGGTTCCAGCGGGTACGTCTCCTTTGAGCTTTAGCGGTCGCATCATACCGATTAAAGGCATGAATGTTGGGAGGCTGCGGTTGATTGCTCCGAGCGGGGTAACGATGTCGGGCAGCGATGTGACAGGTATTGGCACCGAGCCCAAGACTCAAGCGACGATTTATGACGTGAACAAGCCGGATTTCACGGTGCAGATTGCGGGAACTGGATCGTTGCATCCGCCGGATACGGCTGCTGCGGCAGATGGCAGTGATTCCCCCCCCGTGACACAAGGGCCGCCACAAATTTATAAGTATCTTGCGTGGCTAGTGGGTTTGGCGTTTGGGATTTTAGCGGTCGGGCTGTTGGTGCTGTATAGAACGTCTCCCGTGCGCTCGCCGTATGGGAACTGACGGAATCGCGGTTCGCAAGCTTTGGAAGTATTACGGCGATTATCCGGCGCTGCGTGAGATTTCGCTAGATATCGGGCAGGGCCGCTGTTGCGCATTGCTAGGGCGCAACGGGGCGGGGAAGACAACACTGCTGCGCATTCTGGGTGGGCTTTCTCCTTATCAACAAGGCGAGGTGAGTTTATTCGGGCAGGCGCCGCGCGGCCGAGGCGCACGCCGAAGTTCCGGATTTCTTGGGCACGGCATTGGCGTGTACGAAGACTTGTCGGCGCAGGAGAATTTGCGGTTCTTTGCTCGTGTGCATGGCATTGATGACGTCAGCGGCACGGTTGCAAAGTGGTTGGAACGCGTTGGCTTGGCGCGCGTAGCGGGAATGCCAGTGAGGCAGTTTTCACGCGGCATGCGGCAAAGGCTGGCGCTGGCGCGGACGTTTCAACATGAGCCGCAAGTGCTGCTGTTGGATGAGCCGTTCACGTCGTTGGATGACAAGGCGATTGCTATGCTGAGCGATTTGTTGAATGAGGCGCGGCAGCGCGGGGCAACGATTGTGCTTTCGACGCACCAACTGCGCGAGGCCTTGGCGATTGCGACGGATGTGGCGCTGATCGAGAATGGCAAGCTGCGGTATTCGGGTGAGCGCACGCCGGAGATGCTGAGCGATCCGGCATTGCTTTACAGACTACACACAGAGTTGGGCGCGGATTGAACGACATTCGGCAGATTTGGGTGGTGGCAGCCAAAGATCTATCGGTAGAGTTGCGCACCAAGGAAAGCATCAACGCGGCGGGCGCGTTTGGCGTGGCCATTCTGGTGATCTTCAGCTTTGCGTTTGATCCGACGTCGGATGCAACGCGCGAGTTTGCGGGCGGGTTGTTGTGGATTGTCTTCGCGTTCGCAGGGGCGCTGGTTTTCAACCGAGGGTTTGCGCGCGAACTACCTAATGAGTGCTTGGATGCATTGATGTCGTCGCCATTGAGCGCGGCGAGTCTGGTGATTGGCAAGGCGGCGGCGAACTTTGTGATGCTGCTGGTGGTGGAGATACTGTCGCTGTTTGTGTTCGGCCTGTTCTACAACATCAACTGGGTGAAGTATCCATTGGAATTGGCGGCGGTCTTGATGCTGGGCACGTGGGGTATATCGATACTCGGGTCTGTGTTCGGGGCTTTGACGGTAAACCTAAGGCTGCGAGAATTGATGCTGCCGATCATTATTTATCCGCTGCTGATTCCGTTGTTGATTGGGTCGATTGAGTTCACGGGAGTGTTGTTTAACGGTCAGGCGATTACCAACGGGGATTGGTTGTGGATGAAACTGCTGGTGGGATTTGACGTGGCGTTCACAGCGCTGGCGGTACTGTTAGCGGACGTGATTCTGGTGAATTAGGAATGGGAGACTGGTTGGTATGAGAGAGAAGCTGACATATGGACTAGCGTTGAGCGCGGCAGTGCTGTTTGCTTATACGCTGTATCGAATGTTCTTCCTGCTTTCCGATGAAGTGATGCAGGGGGCGATCTATCGCATCATGTTTTTCCACATACCAGCGGGCATTTTGGGCATGGTTGGGTTCTTCATCGCCATGACGATGAGTGTCTGGTATCTGGCTAGCAAGGACTTGCGGTTCGACTCGCTGTCAGCGTCGGTGGTTGAGGTTTCGGTGGTGCTGGCAACGGTGAATATTGTCACGGGCAGTATTTGGGCGCGCATCATCTGGGGCATTTGGTGGACGTGGGATTACCGGTTGACGGCGCAGTTGGTCTGCGTGTTGATCTTTGCGGGTTACCTGGTGTTGCGCCGGGCGATGGATGAGCCGACGCAGCGAGCGCGGTTATCGGCGGCGTTATGCATCTTTGGATGTGTGGACGTGGTGATTGTTTGGAAATCGATCGAGTGGTTCAGGAACAATCATCCAGGGCCGGTTTTGAGCATTCGCACGGGCGGCGGCAGCATTGATCCGGCCATGGAGGCGACGATCTACCTGAACCTGATTCCGATGTTGCTGACCGCGATCGCGTTGGTACTGGTTAGGACTCGGCAAGAAGCGACGGCGCGGGAGATTGATTCGCTGAGGCGGCTGGCGCACGCAGCGTAGAGGAGTTTATTTATGGACTTGGCACGAAATAGCACGTTTATGTTTTTCGGCTTCCTGGCCGCATGGGTAATTGTGCTGCTATATGTGATTAGCCTGGCACGACGCGGAGCGAAGTTAAAGAAGGAACTGGAAGACGTGAAGCAGTTGATAGGCGCGTCGAAGAGAGATAGTGAGTCGAGGGTGCGATAGTGCCGGTGGTGGTTGATCGGCGCGGGTTCCTGCAGGCAACGCTGGCTGCGCTGGCATTGACGCGCGTGATGCGTGCGGCGGATGATTCGGCCAAGGTGGCGCTGCTTTCGGACACGCACATTTCGGAAGACCCGAGCGATTCGTTCCGGGGATTCTCTCCGCATGCGAACTTACGAAAAGTGGCTGATATGGTGGCCAAGACGCAGCCGGATTTGCTGGTGATCAACGGGGACTTGGCACGGACGGCTGGGCACACGTCGGACTACCAAGCGCTGAACACGTTCTTGAATCCACTGTTAGAAGCGATGCCCATGGTGGTGACGATGGGCAACCACGATGACAGAGGGAACGCGCGAAAGACGCTGGGCACGTTGTCGGGAGACAGGCAAGCGATTGTGCAGAAACTGGTGACGGTTTTGGATGCAGGACCATGCACGTTTGTTCTGCTGGATTCGTTGCTGGCAACGAATGTGGTGCCGGGTTTACTTGGCAAAGCGCAGAGAGACTGGCTGGCCGGATTTTTGCCCGAGGCGGGTGCCAAACCGGTGGTGGTGTTTGTACACCATAACCCGGATGGAGATTCGGACACAGCGCTGATGGATACGGATAAGTTGTTAGCGCTGCTGCGACCGGCGAAGAACGTGAAGGCGCTGGTGTTCGGGCATACGCATGAGTATTCGATGACGCGGGTGGACGGAATGCATTTAGTGAATTTGCCCGCGGTTGGATATAACTTTGCCGATGGGAATCCAGTGGGTTGGGTGGAGGCGGCATTTGGGAAGAGTGGTGTGAGCTTAACGTTGCATGCAATTGCGGGGGAAGTTAAGGACGACGGGAGGGTTTCGCAGTTGGAGTGGCGGGGCTGAAGTTTCGTCAAAAACGGTTGTCGAAACGAACTGGCTTGTTTCGGCTTGTATTCGTGGGAAGAGATAGGGAAGACAGGTGCTAGGCGTTAGCCGCGGACCCTAAGCACTGTGTGGCAATGCTGCGGCGGGCAGGCGAGGGGCGTTAGGGTTGATGGTGAGATGGGTCTGCTGGGCCGGGAACGGCGTTTGGTAAGGATTTTGGACACACTTGTCCCTGGGGTGATGTCTGTTTTTCAAAAAATAAGGGTGAGCGACGACGCTAGAGTTCGTCTTCGGTCGGTGGCGTGTAGCCGAGTTCGCGCGCGGTCTTGGTCATTAGCTCTAACTGTTCTTTCCAGTTGAGTTCTTTTTTGTTGTTCTTCTTCTTGGCGGCTCGGAGGCGTTCTTGCGTGATGGCGTATCTGCACGCTTTTTCGAATTCGGCTAGGCGATTCTTGCGGTGATCTTCGAGTGCTTTTTTGGCTTTGGCGAACGCGTTGGCTCGGGCGGCTTGATAGCGCGTGAAGCGGCTGAGTCGGAGATGGTTTTCGTCGTGCCAGTGCTTGGCCATGTAGCCGCATTGGTGGATGCCCGATTCGACGGTGACGAGGGTGCGGTTGGCGCGTTCGAGGAGCCAGTCGGCCAGAACCACTTGGTTGACGAGGCGCTTTTCGACGGCGTCTTTGGGTTGGAAAGTTTGGAAATAGGAAGCTTCGATGGCTTTGAAATCTTCGAGTTTTTCGTCGGGAAGGATCAAGGTGGATTCGGCGCAGCAGCCGTGTTTGGTGGCGTTCTTGGAGGAGATTTCGCGGCCTTGCTGAGTGCGGGGGCCTCCGTTGGGGTTGTATTGGTCGGGAGCCTCGGCGGGCTCGGTGGTGTCGAGGTCGGTTTCTTCGATTTCTAGTTGTTCGATGTCTAGGTCTTGGTCAATCATTGTAAATACTCGTTTCTGGAGATGGAGATCTCCGTTGTGAGGGTACGGTCTGGTGGTGCGGTTTGGTGGGGGAAAGGGCGTGTAGGTTGTTGAGGGCGTGGGAGAAAGAGTTTTTTGATCTTTTGTGACCGGCTTTTGGGCGTGCGTGGGGGCAGGCGGCATTCAGCTTTGTGATACACATTGACGGTCAGTACACAGGTGGATTCCGAATGAGATTAGCGTTGTTGGTTTTCGTGGCCGCGTTTGACTTGGCGGCGCAGTCGCGTTTCGCCCGAATAGGTGATGTTGCGCCACCTCTTAAAATGGGCGCTGTTGTACAGGGCAGTTTGAAAGGGTACACGCCCGGCAGAGGTGCGGTTATCGAATTCTGGGCGGCTTCGTGTGCTCCGTGCGTTGCGAGCTTGCCGCATTTGAACGAATTAGCGCAGCAGTTCAAGAACGAGCCCATTGATTTCATCTCGATCGATACATTCGAACCTGTCGAAGTGGTTCAACGGTTTCTAAAAGAGCACGCAATGGAGGGGACCGTAGCAACGGACGATCAGTTTGCTACCAGTTCTGCGTATGGAATTGAGGCTACTCCGACCTCGATACTGGTTTCGACGGATGGACGCGTTGTTCAAGTGTGTCATCCGAAGCAGGTGACCGCGTCTGTAATAGAGCGATTGTTGGCCGGTGAGCCGATTGATCTTCCTCCGCTTGCCTCCGGCTTGCTGACTTCTGCAGTACCAAAGCGACGAACTCTTGCGGCCGGAAGCAGGATGCTTCCAGATGATTCCAGCTTGGTGCGAATTGCCGTAGTACCTACGACAAACGCCGGTGGACTGATAGCTGCAAGCGATCAGGTGGAGAGTACAGGTTCGCCTTTGCGCGATCTTCTTGCTTACGCGTACAAGGTTCCCACTTTGCGTGTAGAGGTTCCGGAGATTCTTGCGAACGAGAGATATGAAGTGCAGGCGTGGGTGCCGTCGGATTCAATTGCAGAATTAGGGCCGCTTCTCCAATCGGCGATTCGATCGGCGGCAGGAATTTCCATTAGGAAGGAGAGCCGCATGATTGACGGACTGATACTGAACGGCTTTCCGGGACGGCTTACCGCGGTACCGGAGACCAAGCTTTTCACAAGCAATTGCGAGAAGGGAGTTATGGAGGGCGATGGCGTGGAGGTTGAGGTGATTCGAGCCTGTATAGAGCAGCGCGTGGGAAGGCCTGTGCTTATTCAACAGGGCACGGCTGGGCGATTTAGTTTCAGTTTGAGGTGGGACCCGGCGCAACCGGGGGCGTTTGAGCGGGAACTGAGGGAGCAGCTTGGTATGCAATTGGTGCCGACTCGGGCGCCGGTTGCAATACTTGATTGTAGAGCCGAGGATGGCCACTCAGTTCTAGAGGGGCGAACCTGCGGTTTTTGCAAGCGGCCGAAAGGTTACTCGAACATCGCGGTTAGGTCAGCAAACGGTATAGCTCGGCTAGTGAAGGTGAACGAGCCGGTGGTCGCCATCTCTTTAGCGGCGTTGAGAAATGCTCTGAGACCTGCCCGGCTGAGCGCACTACCAATGCTGACTCGTCTGACTCCGAGGTCAGACAGTTGAGCGAGAGTTAGATTCTGGCCGGATACACCAGCGAGCACATTGACGGGACGCTGGACGGATCTGACGACGGTTTCGATGTCGTGCTGGGAGACGAGGCCGGGTGCGTAGAGAACGTCGGCTCCGGCTTCTTGATAAGCCTGGAGGCGCTGTATGGTGTCGGAGAGATTGGGATTGCCGTGGAGGTAGTTTTCGGCGCGGGCGGTGAGCGTGAAGGGGAAGGACAGTGAGTGGACGACGGTGGCTACCACTCGGACGCGTTCGATAGCTTCGGGCAGAGGAAAGATGGGCTGATTCGGGTTATTGGTTGCGTCTTCGATGGATGCTCCGACGATGCCGGTGGCGGCGGCCAAGCGGTAAGTGTCGGCGACTTGTTCAAGACTATCTCCGAAGCCGTTTTCCAAGTCGGCGCTGACGGGTAAAGGCGTGGCTTGGGCAATGTCGGCTAGGTGCGCTAACATCGCATCGCGGGGAACGGAGTTATCGGTTACGCCTTGAGAGAAGGCGAAGCCAGCGCTGGTGGTGGCTAGGGCTTCGAATCCGAGGCTGGCTAAGAGGCGAGCAGTGCCTGGGTCCCATGGATTCGGAATGATGAAGGCGGTTGCGCGGTGATGGAGTTGGCGGAAGAGAGTGCCTTTTTCGAGTTGGGTCATTTTGCGGGTATTGTAGCGGGAGTGCGATTGAAGGTACTAGGAACGGTTTCGAGGAAGGTGCGTTCCTCGCGTAGGATGAAGCGTTTGGTTTGCGCGGCTTGAAAGTTTTCGCGGGCTTGTGGATCGGATTTGAGACGAGCGCGGTATTGCTCGTAGACGGCGAGAGTTTCAAAGGCGATGAGACCCCAGGCGACGTCGTTGGTGCCTTCGTATGGAAGGAAGTAGCCGATGAGATGGCCGCCACAGCGGGGGATGATTTGAGCCCAGTTTTCGGCGTAGGTTTGGAAGGCGTTGCGTTGGAATGGGTCGATTTGATAGCGGATGAAACAGGTTATTTGCATGGTGGTTTTCGATTGCGAAGGGCTAGTGAGAGAGGGTAGAGACAGGAGCGCGGCTAGGATGTCGCGGCGTGCCGGCAGTAAGGCCTCTGGGCTCACAAGAGAAATGATAACTGGGGCGTAGCGACTACACTTCGTTTAACATCGAAGTGTGAAAGCAGAAAAGAGTGAGGATACGGCGGTGGCTCGGATGGCGGCGGCGATTGGCGAGCCGGCGCGAGCGCGGATGTTGTATTGCTTGATGGATGACCGGGCGCGGACGAGTACGGAATTGGCGGTGATTGCGGAGGTGGGTGCTTCGACGGCGAGCGCGCATCTGAATCGGTTAGTGGCGGAGGGACTGGTGCAGGTGAAGGCGCAGGGCAAGTGCAAGTATTACCGGTTGAGCGGGGAACGAGTGGCGCGCGTGCTGGAACAATTGAGTGTTCTGGCGGGAAGTGCGCGGGCAAAGTTTGTGCCGAACACGCCGGAGCGATTGCGCGAGGCTCGGACTTGTTATGACCATATGGCTGGGACATTAGGAGTGGCGATCCATGATCGGATGCGGGAGTTAGGTTGGTTGCAGGGCAAGGAGGAGGCGTACGAGGTGACGGCAAGCGGGATGGAGGCGTTGAGTGCGATAGGCATGAATGCAGAGGCTGCGCGAGGGATGCGGCGACGTTTTGCGTTTGGGTGTTTGGATTGGAGCGAGCGGCGATCCCATTTGGGCGGAGCTTTGGGGGCTGCGTTATTGGAAACCGCGATTGGGCGTGGTTGGGTGGTGCGGGAGTTAGATAGCCGGGCTTTAACGGTGACTCGGGTAGGGCGACGCGAAATGGCTGGGAGGTTTGGGATTGGGTTAGAAGCCAATCCCAGGCTGGCCTAGGTTACGACTCATCGCCCTTGGTCAAGGTCGATGAGACTTCCACATTGTTCTCTCTACTATTCTGGCTCGAAGGTGACCGACAAAGGTTTCGCAGCGCCCTGTTCAATGCGATAAGTAGCGTGCACTTCTCCGAGGCCGCCACAAGCTTGACATCCTGCGTCCCTCCGCTGTACCCAGCTGCTCAGTTCAAGGCTCTTTGGGTGCAGGGCCCAGCAGTTTGAGGTAAAGGTTGCGTTCGGTGGGATCGCATGTGAAACCGCTGCGATCAAGGGTGAAAAATCAACCTCGTGGGGACCCTTCTTGTCGAACCACCAATACCCGTCAAAGCACAAGCCACCGTTGCCAGTGACCGGGTCATTCGTGCCCAGGACAGCGCTCGATCCTGATCCGAAGATTTCCGCTGTTGTCGGCTTGATCGATCCCCCAACGTCGAAATGTAAAGCGTAAATCTCGACAAACGTATTACTGGTCCCCGTCGAAACAAGCAAGTCTTTCCACTCTCCGCTGTTGTTGTCGTCGTGTGCGGCAAAGCCGGCGGCGATCACCCGAGGGCCAGGATGGATTGTCGTTAGAACCTGAAGAATTTTGTGACCTGCTAGCATTCCGACTGTAGTTATTTTCTGCTCTAGGATGTAATCCTTCGCCGTGAGGGGTTGGCCATCCTTCGCTTTGAAGCCGAGCATGAGGTCACCGCTCGTATCAAGCCTTAGAGGGTCGCTCGTCCACCACGAGAGGGGATGCGCCACCAAGGCGTCGCGCGTCGATGTCTTCTCTGTCGCGATCCGGCGCTGCAATTGCTGACCATAGACAAGGGGCACCGAGAAGACATAGGCGAGGGCTAAGAACAAGTAGAGATGGCTTCGTAACATTCGGCTCCATGCACGACTGACTTCATAGGCACATTTTAATAACCTTAAAAGAGCGCATACGTTCCTCCGTCAGGCACGCCTCGCTGGGAGATCAAATATTCAGACACGAACAGACTCTATCGAATTCTGGTATGAGCATGGCTCGAAGGGCGGTGCTAACGGAACTTTATTCCATTCGGAGGACTTCCGCGGGATCAACACCGGCGGCGCGGCGTGCCGGTACATAAACTGCTAGTAAGGCTGCCAACGCGAGAACTCCGACCACTCCGGCGTAAGTTAGGGGGTCAAATGGGCTGATGCCAAACAATAGGCCACTCATGAGCTGCGTCAATCCGGACGCGACAACTAGTCCGATGGCAACGCCGACACCGGCAAGCACCATGCCTAGACGGACGAACATCCGCTTGACCTCGGCCGGTTGCGCGCCGAGAGCCAAACGAATTCCCATTTCGCGGCGGCGTTGCGAAACGGCGTACGAAATTACGCCATAGATGCCGATGATGCCGAGCATCAATGCCATGGCTCCGGCGACGCCGAGGATCACAAGCGTGAAGGAAGTGCGCGCCAGCGAGTGGTCATATACTTCCTGCATCGTTCGCACGGAGGCGACCGGCAAATTCGGATTGGCTGACCAAACTGCGCGTTGGATCGCCCGCACCAGGGCTTCGCCACCGGCCTGATCGCTGCGCACTATGAAAGTTACGGTACGCCCCGCGTGGATGGTCATCGGAGGCCAGTAAACCATAGCCGGTGCTTTGGCGTCGACACCGTTCTCTCGCACATTCTCCACGACTCCGATAACCTCGTTCCAGGGCTCATTGTCGTAGCGGCGAATTCGCTTTCCTAGTGCGCTATCCGCACTGCCCCATAACTCCCGCGCTAAGTTCTCAGACATAAGCACGACCGGCTTCTTGCTATAGATTTCATTCCAATCCATGTTTCGGCCCGCAATCAGGCGCGTTCCGGCAGTACGAAAGAAATCGGGAGAAATCGCTTTGAAAAAACGCAGGGGAGCGTGTTCTGCCTTGATGTTTTTGTCCTGAACCTGAATCAAATCCCAATCAGACCCATAACCTTCCATCGGCATTTGGGTGGCAAAAGCTGCTCCGCTGACGCCGGGAAGCGCGGCTAAGTTGTCGGCAATCTGCTTCTGCAATTGCACTACGCGTTCCGTTTGAGGCACCAGCAAGTCAGGAATGGAAACGCGCAAGGTTTGTAAATGTCTCGCGTCCGTGAAACCGGGTTCAACGGTTCGCAAACTTTGAAAGGTGCGAATCATTAAGCCCGCGCAAATTAAGAGTACAGATGCCATTGCCACTTGCGCAATGACTAATACATTTCGCGCGCGGTGACGTTCTCTGCCCATTGTCACGGTGCGCCCGACGCTTCCCATGGCCGCGGCGATTTTCGGACCTGCGTATTTGAAGGCTGGAATGAGACCGCACAACAGACTGGAAATTACAGCTAGCGCTGCGGAAAATGCTAAGGTTGCGCCATCCAGCCGAATCTCTTGCAAGCGCGGGAGACTCGCCGGCCCCAATGCTACGAGCGCTTGCAGACCCACGTCGGCCAATATCAAACCCAAGGCGCCGCCCATCAAGCCCAGGATCAGGCTTTCTGTCATTAAGCCGCGTACAATTTGGCCGCGACCAGCGCCGACAGCCGCACGCACAGCCAGTTCTTGCTGACGTCCGTCGCCTTTGACTAGCAGTAGGTTGGTGACATTGGCGCAAGCGATGAGCAACACCATGCCGAGGGTTGCCATGACGACCCAAAGCACGTTGCCGATATCGCCGATTACTTCTTGCTTCAAGGGAAGAATTGACGGGGTAATGCGCCAGGCATCATAAAAATGTGGATCAGACCCCGGCCCGTTTGTCCAAGTGTCCATCCAGATTTGGAGCATGCGAGTCAAGTCTTCATTGGCTTGGGCGATAGACACGCCTGGTTTCAGGCGTCCGATACCGTTGTATCCAAATCCTGCCAATATGAGCTTGGCGCGATCAAACGCCAGCGGCGCCATGACATCGAAATCGGCGTCCTCCACGCGAAAACTTGGAGGCATGATGCCGACAATTTGTCCGGATTCCGAATCGACGCGGATAGTGCGTCCGATGGCGGCCGGGTCTCCGCCAAATCTCCGCTGCCAGTAGGCATAGCTGAGAATCAGAGCCTTGGGCGCGCTTGGCAACTGGTCAGCTTGCGTCAGCCAGCGCCCTTTCAGCGGCGAAATATCTAGGGCCTGCAGAAGGCCGTCGCTAACGCCAATAATGCGCACTTGCTCCGGCTCCGCTAAACCAGTTACGTTGGCTGTACCTTGGGTCCAAACACCCAAGGATTGAAATGTTCGATTCTGTTCCGCGTATGTGACGTACATGGACGCAGAGAGCTTGAGCCCGTCTGATACGGTGGCGAGACCAGCAGCGCCGGGCGCTAACTGCCGCAGAGCAACGAGCCGATCCGAGTTCGGATAGTTCAACGGCTTTAGTAAGACGCTATTCACGACACTGAATATGGCCGTGTTTGCGCCAATGCCCACCGCCAGCGTTAGTAAAACGGCTGACGTGAATGTGAGATTTCTTCGCAACATGCGAAAGCTGTGCCGCACATCGCCCCAAACTGCTTCCATAAAACTACTCCTCACGTAATGCCCTCATCGGGTCAACTAAAGATGCTCGTCTGGCTGGCAGGTAGGCGGAGAGCGCCACTGCCACGAGCAAGAGTACCGAGACGGTGACTATTGGCAACACTCCGATTGGAAAAGTGAACAATCCGGTTGTGCCCAGCGAGCTAGTGGCGAACATCCCGGCGACTAATCCGACAGCTAAACCAACTACACCTAACTTCATGCCTTGCTGCAACACCATTCCGACGATCTGCCAGCGGTCTGCCCCCACTGCCATGCGTATGCCAAATTCGCGCGAACGTCTGTTCACCGAATAAGACACAACGCCGTAGAGTCCGATAACGGAAAGAATCAAACCCATCAAGCCTAGTGTGGAAACGGCGCGCGTGATAATTCTGGGCGTGGTGACGGCTCTAGATTCGTAGAGGCTTTCCATTGTGCGTATGTCGAAAACGGGCATGTCTCTATTCAGACCATCCACAATGTGGCGGAGCGCGGGCACCAGGCTGGCCGCGTTCGACGACTTTGACTGCGCTAAGAGTGTCATATTCGGCTGCTGGTTTTGTGCGAACGGCAGATACAGAAAATCTGTCGGGGCTTCACTGATCCAGACGTATTTCGACATTTTGGCCACGCCGATGATCTCTACTAATTTGCCTTTATCATCCTTAAGGCGAAGCCGCTTGCCAATGGCATTTTGCCCGGGCCAATAATGGTGCGCCAGTTCTTCGTTCACAATGGCGACTTGCGTGGATTTCGCGGTGTCGGAAGCAAGGAAACTGCGCCCCTGCAAAAGTGGGATCGCCATGGTTGCGAAATACTCGGGCGATACTACGCTGTCGAATGTTTCCGCAGCGTGCTCACCACGTTTCAAGACATGCCCTTCGGGGATGGTACCGATCACATTCAGTCCGCTGGGAGACATCGGAAGGCTCGACGTCAGGGCGACGTTTTCCACGCCACTCAACTGTTTCGTTTGATCCAAAAGCTGTTTGTAGAAAACTTCGTCTTCGGCGTCGGTGTAGTGAATCAGGCCGGGATTGAGATTCATGACCTGGAGATGATCGGTACGGTATCCTGGCCCCTGCGCTAACTGCCAGTTGAAGCCCGCAATCAACACGCCTGAAACCATCAACAACACGAGCGACAGCGCCACTTGTCCCGCAACAATGACGTTCCTGCCCCACAAACTTCCCATGCGCGACGATGTCGCGCTACGTTCCTTCAACGTGCTGGCCAATTCCAACCTGGTTCCGTGGAGCGCTGGAACTAATCCAAACACAAACGTGCTAATTACCGAAACCACCAGCGTGAACGTCAGCGCCCGGTCATCCAATTGAAAGTTGAAGTTCAACGGGATGTCCGATGGAAAAGGGATCGTATTAAAGAACTTGATCATGCCCTGCGCCAAGATCAGGCCCGCCGCGCCTCCGCCGATGGCCAGCAGCAAATTTTCCACCAACAGTTGCCTAACTATCGTCGCTCGCCGCGCACCCATGGCTAACCGCACTGCAATTTCACGCGTCCGCACGCTTGCCCGGCTCAAAAGCAGTCCGGCCACATTTGCGCACGCCACCAGCAAGACGCAACCAGCCAGCAGCGCCAGCATCACTACCAGCGCCGTGTCAGGAGGCGAATTCTCCACGCGCGTCTGGAAGTCTGTCTCAACGTTCAATTGCAAGCCATCGTCAATTTGCGGATACATGCCTCGCAGCGCACCGACAAGCGAACTAACATCCGCTTGCGCTTGCGCGATTCCAACGCCCGGCTTTAACCTGGCTTTTACAGTCAGCCAGCGATTATCCCGCTTGGTCAAAATATCTTTGTCCTGCCACAGCACGGGCGCCATCGCGAGCGGAACATACATGGCCGGCTTCAGGATGTCGACGCCAGTAAATGTTTCGGGTGCAACGCCGACGATCGTGAACTCCGTGCCGTTAATCTTGACTTTTTGGCCCAGCGCACTCGGGCTGGCCCCGAACTCGTCTCGCCACAAGTCATAGCTGATCACGACAACTGCGTCTCGCCCCGCTACTCGATCTTCTTCGGGCTGGAAGCCTCTACCCACGCTCGGCTCAACGCCTAAAACATGGAAAAAATTGCCCGAGACAAACATGCTGAATTTCATGTGTGGTTGGGCGCTTGGAGTGGGTGCAAACCCGAAGGGCGAATAGGCCCAAGCGACTAAACCATCGAAGGTGCGGTTCTTGTCCCTCAGATCGAGGTAATCCGCGTTGGAAAGCCCACGCGAAAAACCAAACGTCCCATTCTTGGGAGCGTTCAGAGCAACCACTTCACTGGGTTTCGCGATCGGTAACGGCCGCAACAGCATCAGATCCGCAAAACTATACATCGCCGAGTTGGCACCAATCCCTATTGCCAGCGACAAGATCGCGACTACCACAAAACCTGGATTCTTCGCCAGCATCCGCAGGGCGTACCGCAAGTCGTTAAACATGGTTGGGCCTCATTTAGCTGGCATATATGCAAGTGGAGCGCCGACCAAAAGCGTATTAAATGCAGTGGTTTAGCGCATTGGAGCTGATGTGCAGGTGTCCGAAATTGGGAATGCACGTCTGGTTTGCGGAAACCTAGGCGAGCGGGTCCCAAACATCTTTAAGATTGAGCGTGAAACTTTCCAGTATGCCTTCGCCCTGAATTGCATCAACGCCCGCACGCTTTTCGGGTTCACCTTCTGGACGATAAATTGTCACGGACCTGTCCGTGGGATCAATCAACCAGCCCAACTGCGCGCCATTTGCCAAATATTCCCGCATCTTTTGCTGCAGCGTCTTAAGGCGATCACTATCAGAATGCAACTCGATCACAAAATCCGGACACAAATGCGCGAAGCCTATGCCCTTATGTTTGATGCGGCTCTTCAGAGTCCAAGCAGCATCCGGCGAACGCCGTGCCCCATTCGGCAACACAAAACCAGTGCTGGAGTCAGTTGCAATGCCGCATCCGTCCTGTTTCGCCCAAGTCCGAAGCGCTTGCAGAATATCGGCATTCCGCGCGCCTGAATCAAACCCGGTTGGAGCCATAACAATGAGCTCGCCTTCCGCCGTCATCTCAAAATTCAAGTCGGGATGTTCGCTGCAAAACGCCAGGAATTCGCTATCCGTCATCACTTGAGCGGTCAAAGTCGCCGGCAAATATTGGTCATCAATGACGAACGGCATGCCTTAGTTTAACCCGGAATTCCCCGCGTCCCCGTTCAACTTGTTCTCTTTCAGAACACTCCGATTACAGACTAACCTGACGCAGCGAAACCTTATTCCTATGCCACTTTTTCTACGAGCAGTGCCAATATGTTGTCCACCAAGTCTTACTTGAAGAGCCGCTTTCGTACAATTGAAACCGCTTCCGCCGTAAACTTGCCCTTTCCGATACACCCCCAGATTCGGCTCGCTCAACTGAGCGACCAGCTTCCGAAACTCGGTGTTCTGAAACCTTTCCGGCCGGATTCCTATACGCATTTGCAGGGATTTCGCCCGAACATGCTCATCGGCACCCCGGCCGACCTTCAGCGAATCGCTGAACACGCCGATCTTGGCACTATCGATCTTTCCTGCGTGGATCAAGCGGTCATCTCGGTTGTCCGCTGCGGCCAGCCACCTTTAACGGATGTGGCCCGAGTTGTTTTTTGGCAAGTCTTCGGCGTACCGGTGTTCGAGTTGTTCACTGGATTAGATAATGCCATCCTGGCTTACGAATGCGAACTGCACGAGGGATGGCACCTTGTGGCCAACGTCACACTCACAGACTTGCAGGGTGAGTTGCTGCTGGATTCTCCTGGTGTCAGCGGGCTACACACGTCGTTGGCTGGGTTCACTACAGACGACCCCTGCCCCTGCGGGCGAAAGGGCACCCGTCTGCTTAATATCGAGCCGCTTCACAATCTGGTTGAAGAGTTCGAGCCGGTCGCTGCAATCGCATAACGCGATCATCGAGACTCAGGTACTTGAAGCGAGGCCGTTTCTCTGACTTTGTGTAAAACCTGTGGAAATTCCGTGGAAAACTAACTCCGCTACGGCTTTTCATAAACTCCATAAATAGAATCTATCGAAGTCCCCTTTCCCTAGTCGCGTTCTTCATCGACAATCAAGGTTTATAAGATTTTCATCATGTGGCAGCGCTGTGACAATGACGCTGTTCGCCTGGGCTCGCAACAATATAAGGAGACACATTGAGTACTTCACTTACAGACTTTCTCTCGCTCAGCTACGCGGAACTGGAGGAAAGAAACCTCGCCGCCAAGGAGCAACGCATGAAGCGTGTTCCGATTGAGCAGATACGCGAAGAGCGCGTGAAATACCTTAAAGACGAGAAGCGGATCAAGGCCATCACCGTCCTTTTCAGTGACCTTGAAGGTCGTCTCCACATGCTCGACTACGACAAGAAATTCTTGGTCGATAGCTGGGACAACCTGACTTTTGACGGCTCGTCCATTCGCGGATTTACCGCTCAAAAGGAAAGCGACCTGCGGCTGGGTATCGATTGGTCAGCTTTCTATTGGGGTCCGGCTGATATTTTCGGCGCGGGCAAAGTGCTGGTGTTTGGCGAGGTCATTGATAAGCAGGGTGGTCCCTACGTTGGCGACATGCGGGCTGTACTCAAGGCTTACGCAGAGGGCCTTTACAAAAAAGATAATCTCACTCTTAACGCTGCCAACGAAATTGAAGGGTTCCTTTTCAAAGGCACTGACGCCGAACGCCGGTACCATGAAACTGGCAAGTTCGAATATGTCAGCACCGGCGGCTACTATCATTCGCTTCCAAGCGACGTGCTCCGCCAGTTCATTGATAGCGCGGCCGAAATCCAACGGGCCATGGGTTTCCAAAACGAAAAGGACCACCCCGAAGTCGCGCCCTCGCAGTTCGAAATCAATTACTCCTATGCCGAGGTTGTCGCTGCTGCCGACCAGATTCAGCTCTACAAACTCATTTGCCGCCAGCTGGCGACCAAGATGGGTCTAAGTGCCTGCTTCCTGCCGAAACCTGTCGTCGGCGTCAACGGCAGCGGCATGCACACCAACGTCTCTATCAGCAAAGGCGGCGTCAACACTTTCTGGGACCCTAACGGCCAGGAAATGCTCAGCAAGTCCGGCTGGGATTTCGTCGACCGCCTGCTCGCTCATGGCAACGATCTATGTCTGGTCTGCAACGCCAGTGTCAACGCCTACCGTCGGCTCGACCCGCACTTTGAAGCCCCGAATCAGATCAAGGCCTCTGCCACCGACCGGGGCTCCATGGTTCGCATCCCCATCGGTAACAAACGCAGCATGCGCGTCGAAATGCGTGCGGTTGCCCCCGACGCCAATCCCTACATGGTGCTCTACTCGATCTTCCGCACCGGCCTCGACGGCACCCTCGGCGAAATCGACCGCAGCGGTAAGGGCCGCTATCTACCCGACAATATCTATACAGCCATCGACGATTTCAAAAAATCCGAATGGGCCACTACGCTCTTCACCGAAGACGTCAAGGGCCGCTACGCTGATCTCAAACAGGGCTCGGCCGACCGCTGCCCTCGCCTCCTTGGAACGGTGGTGAAGGCACCCGAAGTTCAGTTCCACCACGAAGTTTATAACCAGTATCTTTGGAACCAGTTCTAAAGCAGCTATCCGCGCGAGAAGGGCGTCACTACATAGGCGCCCTTGCCCGTGTTCTTTTAGATTGCGTCGCTGGTGGCGCATCCGTCAGTTCCATGGCCTCGCTTACCAAAGCCGAGGCCGAATCTTTTTTTACGCATGTTGTCGATGAAATCGAACGCAGCCAGCGCATCCTGCTGGCAGCATTTTTGAACGATGAACTGATCGGCACGGTTCAAATCGTCTTTGCGTCGCCGCCCAACCAACCACATCGCGCCGACGTCGCCAAACTACTTGTGCACCGGTCTGCACGCGGTCAAGGTATTGCAAGACGGCTCATGCTGGCCGCTGAACAGGCAGCGTTAGAAGCCGGCAGGACTCTACTTGTGCTGGATACCGTTACCGGAGGTACGGCCGAATCCCTTTACGAGAAGTTGGACTGGATCAAGGTTGGTGTCATTCCTAACTATGCTTTGTTCCCTGATGGCCAGCTTTGCGCCACGACGGTTTTCTACAAATCCCTCAGCTGAGTCGCCGATTTAAACCCATTCGCCCAAACGCATCACTGGTTGCTCGGATCCACCTGCAGCGACGCCCGAGACGTCCACTTTGTCGGAGCCGATCATCCAATCAACGTGAATTAAACTGTCGTTTGCGCCTTTGGCTGCGAGTGCTGCTTTATCCATATGATGGCCGTCCTTAACGCAACTGCTGTAAGCCTGGCCGAGGGCAATGTGGCAGGCGGCGTTCTCGTCGAATAGAGTGTTGAAGAAGAGCAAGCCACTTTGCGAGACGGGCGAGGAGTGTGGCACGAGTGCAACTTCGCCTAGACGGCGGCTCCTTCGTCGGTTGAGATGAGATTCTGTAGTACTTCCTGGCCATTGCTGGCGGCGGCTTCGACGATGCGTCCTTTTTCAAAGCGCACGCGGATGTTTTCAATTAGCATGCCTTGATAAGACAGCGGTTTTGAAGCTGTTACAAAGCCGCTGACACGATCTTTGTGCGGCGTGGTGAAAACTTCTTCTGTCGGCATGTTGGGGATGCAGTGCAAACCGTTTCCGGCAGTCGTTCCGCCGCCGAGCCAGAGATGATCGTCGGCCAGACCAACGACGAGGTCTGTACCCGGTCCGACGAAATGGAGGGCAGAGAAGCGCTTGTCATTCAAATCGGCAGCACGCTTTTGCAGCAGGGCGTCGTGCGCGCGCCAGTTTTCTACTGCGCCATCGTTGAGCACACGCGAGCAGGAGAAGATCGCGTTCCAGAGGCGATCCATGGCTGCTTCTTCGGATTCATTCGGCGAAATGGCTTTGGCCCAAGCGGGAGTGGCGCTGGCGACGATAGTCCAATTGATGTCGTGCCGGGTGATGATTTCCATGGCGGGGCGGCTGGCCTTGGAAAGAGCGATGTTGGCGCGCGAGATTTTCTTCGGGTCTTGACCGCGCAGAAGAGCCGGGTCACTACCGGTGACGGCGAGCCGGGCTGCGCCGCTTTTGAATGCGGCGGCAATACCGTCGTGCAGCCATACGGGAGCCTTGTCAAAGCTTGCATCCGGCGCGTGTTGGTAGCGGAGTAAAGCTGCTTGTTCATCGGTAAATAGCGCGGTGACAAGAGAAGCTCCGGCTTCGTATGCATGTGCCACGATACGGCGCACCAGCGGCACGGCGTCCAAGGTGGCGGTGATCACCAGTTCTTGTCCCTCGGCGAGGCCAAGACCTACTTTGATAGCAACTTCGGCCAGACGGTCGAGCCGGGTGAGGTATTGGGAGTTAGCAATTTCGGTCACGTCTCTAGTTTCTCTCACACTGGACGCGGACAAATTCACAGTATGATCGTCTATGCCCTTTAGAAGACTGCTGGCTGTTTTTGTAAGCACCCTTGCGTCGTTATGTGCCGCTGATTTGCGCTATCAACAACCGCCCCAACCGGTGAAAGATGCACTGAATGCTTTGCCCACACCTTCGGCCTCTGTCAGCCCGAATAGGAAGTTTGTCATTTTCCTGCAGGCGGTCCGGTATCCGGATATCGCAGAGGTTGCACAGCCTATGGTTCGGCTGGCGGGCCTGCGCATTGATACGAACACCAATGGCGCGCATGTAACTCCCAGGTTCATCCGCTATCAGCTTATTCGGCTGTCCGATAGCAGCGAGATCAATCTAGGCCTTCCCGCGGAAGCGAAGCTGGGAGAGCCGGTTTGGAGCCCGGACGGCAATCATTTTGCGTTTACTAACACTGCCGCCACCGGTATTCAGCTTTGGGTTGGATCGACTGCGGGGAAGACGCGCGAAATTCCGGGAGTTCGCGTTAACGGAGTCTTTCGGAATTCTATTGAATGGTTAGGCGACAACCGGACGCTGATTGTTCGAAGCGTGAACGGCAAACGCGGTGCCATGCCGGTTGAGAGCGGTATCCCCATTGGGCCGCACGCGCAGGAAAGTTTGGGGCATGCAGGACCGGCGCCCACCTTTGAGGATTTGTTATCTACTCCCCACGATGAAGATCTGTTTGACTACTATGCGACTTCGCAGCTAACGTACGTGGATGCGGGTACTGCGGTTGTCACTCCGTTGGGTGCGCCCGCTATTTACACGAGCATTGAGCCCTCGCCGGATAACAAGCATGTGCTGGTGCATTTTATTCACAGGCCGTTTTCGTATCAACTTACTGCGTATGAATTTCCTGAAGAAGTGGAAGTGTGGAACCGTGCCGGGAAGGTAGAGTACAAAGTTGCCTCGCTGCCGCTGGCGGATCGGGTGCCCATTGGCGGGGTTCGAACGGGGCCGCGCGATGTGGATTGGGTGCCTGAAAAAGACGCGACTCTGGTTTGGGCAGAGGCGTTGGACGGCGGCAACCCGAAGGAGACGGTTCCGCATCGAGATCGTTTGCTGATGGATGCGGCTCCGTTCCAAACTGCGCCGCACGAGGTGTTTGAAACCAAAGACCGGTTTCGCAATTTGACTCCGCTGGCGGATGACATGGCGATGGTTGTTGATTATGAGCGTAAGAGCCGCGTTGTGACCACGCAACTGATTCATTTAAACAGCGCCGACGCGCAACCCAAGGCGTTATTCAGCCGCAACGAGCGCGATGCGTACCATGATCCGGGTCGTCCGGTGATGAAGGTGCTGCCGGATGGCAGGGAAGTAGTGGTGCAATCGGGCGATGAGGTTTTGATGATGGGTTTGGGCGCGACACCGAAAGGCGACCGGCCCTTTGTGGACAAGCTGAACTTGACGAGCGGGCAGACGCAACGTTTATTTCAATCGTCGGACCATTTTGAGGCGATTGTAGCGGTGCTGGATGATTCCGGTTCGCGATTGCTGACGCGACGGGAGAGTCCGGACGATCCGCCGAATTACTTTGTTCGGGCGGGCGATCAACTAACTGCAGTAACTCACTTTGCTGATCCGATGCCGCAAGCGAAGGGTGTAACAAAGCAATTGGTCACTTACAAGCGTGCCGATGGAGTTCCGCTGTCCTTTACTTTGTATCTGCCGCCCGACTACAAACCAGGCACGCGGCTACCGACTATTGTGTGGGCTTATCCATACGAGTTCAGCGATGCCAGCACGGCCGGACAAGTGACGGGGCATTCCGCGCAAGCTTTTACAGAATTGAACTACCATCAGTTGGTTGTGCTGCACGGTTACGCGCTGTTGGACAACGCAGCGATGCCGATTGTGGGCGACCCCGATACGGTGAATAACACTTATGTGGAGCAGTTGCAGATGGATGCCCAAGCCGCGATAGATAAAGCGGTAGAAATGGGCGTATCGGATCGGGACCGCATTGGAGTTTTTGGGCATAGTTATGGCGCGTTCATGACGGCCAATCTGTTGGCGCATACGACGTTATTTCACGCGGGTGTTGCCGAGAGCGGCGCGTACAACCGGACGTTGACGCCTTTTGGATTTCAGTCGGAGCAGCGCACATTCTGGCAGGCGCCGGATGTTTATACGAAGATGTCGCCGTTCTGGTTTGCGGACAAAATCAAGACACCGATTTTGCTGATCCATGGCGAAGCGGACGATAATACGGGCACGTTCCCGATTCAATCGGAACGCTTATATGCAGCGGTTCGGGGCAACGGCGGAATTGTCCGGCTGGTGATGCTTCCGTCAGAAGCGCACGGTTACCGCGCCAGGCAAACCATGGAGCACGTGTTGTACGAAGAACTGGCCTGGTTCGATAAATACTTGAAGTAGCCGCCGGTTAGATGATGGCTTTGGCTGTTTGCTCGCCCTCGGCTACGCCGTTCAGATTGCTGTGTGAACGACCGTAAGTGAAGTAAACCACTAAACCGATCAGCATCCAAGCAAATGCGGTGAGTTGCGTTTGCCTGTCCAAAGCTATAATCATGCCGCTGCACACAACCATTCCTAAAATCGGCACAATGGGAACCAGCGGGGTTCGGAACGGGCGCTTCATACCCGGTTCTTTCCTGCGCATGACTATCAATCCTGCGGAAACAATAACGAACGCGAAAAGGGTGCCGATGGAAGTCAAATCTCCAGCCAGAGATTCAGGAATGAAAGCAGCGAAAACTCCCACGAAGAAAAACAGCACGATGTTGCTTTTGTAAGGCGTGCGGAACTTCGGATGCACATCGCAAAACAGCTTGGGCAACAATCCGTCTTTGGCCATGGAATAGAAGACGCGGCTTTGTCCCAAGAGCATCACAAGGATGACGGAAGAAAATCCGGCCAAGATGGCGACCGTTATGGCCGTTGCCAGCCAGCCATAACCGGGCATGTAGTGTTGCACCGCGTAGGCAACGGATGCTTCTTTTCCGGCGATGGCAAATTCCTTCCAGTTGCAGATACCGGTCAGGACGTGTCCAAACAAGACATAGAGGATAGTGCAGACGGCAAGGGAACCAAGAATGCCGATAGGCATATCGCGTCCGGGATCTTTTGCTTCCTGTGCCGCCGTGGATACCGCATCGAACCCGATAAAGGCGAAGAACACAATGCCTGCGCCGCCCAGAATTCCACCGAAGCCATGTTTGAACGTGCCTTCGTGGCCGGTCATGTCGGCGGGAATTGTGAACGGATGGTAGTTGCTTGAGTTAATGAAGTGCCAGCCCAGCGCGATAAATGCAACCACGATGGTGAGCTTAATGGCGACGATAATCGTGTTCAGAGTTGCTGATTCCTGGGTACCTTTGACAAGCACCGCGCTGAGAATCGCCAGGATCAACAGAGCCGGCAAGTTGATAATTCCATGCACGCCGGCGAGGGATGTTTCCATGGGTGAATGGCACCACTGGTACGGAATACCACCGCCCATGATTTCGAGCAGCTTGTTGAGATACTCGCTCCAAGAAATAGCAACGGTGGCTGCGCCGAGCGCGTACTCAAGAATGAGCGCCCAGCCGATTACCCAAGCGACAAATTCGCCCAGGGTGGTGTATGCGTAAGTGTAGGCGCTGCCCGCGATGGGAATCATGGCTGCGAACTCTGCATAGCAAAGCCCGGCGAAGCAGCATCCTAGCGCGGCTACGACAAAAGACAGCACCACTGCCGGTCCGGCGTCCTGGGCCGAGGCGGCGGCTGTTCGCACAAACAAACCGGCGCCGATAATGGCCCCAATCCCCAATGCAATCAAACTGTTGGCCGTCAGGGTTCGTTTCAGAGTGCTGACCCTGGCTTGTTCCAACAAGGCCGACAGCGATTTTCTGCGAGTGAGGCTCATAAATTACGGCTAGCCTAACACAGTTGCAACACATTCCGCCACGTCCAAATGTCCAAGCCACGGGATTTAAACTAAGGGCGATGAAAACCAACGCCGTCAGAATTCTGGAGCAGCTAGGTATCGCGTTCGAACTACGGGAATATGACGTAGACCCGGACGATTTGCGCGCCGAAACAGTGGCGCACAAAATTGGTTTGCCGGAAGCGCAGGTGTTCAAAACACTGGTGGTGAAAGGTGACCGCGAAGGCGTTTGTTTTGCAGTGGTTCCAGGCGACGCGGAATTGGATTTGAAAGCCCTGGCAAAACTAAGCGGCAATCGGAAGATGGAAATGGCGGCGCTGAAGGAAGTCTTGCCGCTGACGGGTTACATTCGCGGCGGAGTGACCGCGCTGGCAGCAAAAAAGGACTACCCGGTTTTTGTGGACGAAACAGTAATCCTTTTTGACGTTATCTCGGTTTCGGCGGGCGTTCGCGGGACGCAGATCTTGCTGGCGCCCGCCGACTATTTGAAAGCAACAAAAGCAGTAACGGGCGAGATTACCCGCCCTACTTAGCTGATTTTGGGGCAGGCTTGGCGGCTGCGGGTTCTCCACCGCTTAAGTTTTCCATCTCTAACTGCATAACGCCCGCCCGCATCATGTGAAGGCGTTGAGCCGCGCGGCGCGTGACGCTAATATCGCGTCCCGCCACGAATGGTCCCCGGTCGTTTACGCGAACGATCACGGAACGTCCATTCTTTGGATTCGTCAGTTTCACTCGGGTTCCGAAGGGCAGGGTTTTGCTGGCTGCTGTTAGCGCATCATTGCTAAAGATCTGGCCACTAGCTGACCGGCGGCCATTATATTTCAGACTGTAATACGAGCACGTGACTGTTTCAGCTTTCAAGGATGCTGGCAGTCCGGCAAAAAGAGTCGCTACGAGAGTAAGTGGGATGAATAGTTTTTGGAACATAGATTGTCGTTGGGGATTGACCAGTTGAGACTACGATTTGTCTCAAGGGCTGGTCCGAAATAGTACTGGAGCTGTTGAAAATCAGCTCGGATAACTACGTACAGTAAAATCCCTAGGTTTACGGTAGCACTTTCTCCGCGAGGGAAGTTAGCGTCTCCGTACCATTCTTATGTATGCTCTCGTGCGCGCAACCGACGGCCAGAGGTATCCGACCGACTGATGTAGAAAGATTCTTTCCCGAAGACAGCATCATCGTCAGCAAAACCGACCTAAAGGGCATCATTACTTATGCCAACCGGGTGTTTATCGAAGTTGCCGGGTATTCAGAACGTGAGTTGATTGGGCTGCCGCATAACTTGATCCGGCATCCGGACATGCCGGGAAGTGTTTTCCGGCTGCTTTGGGACACCATCTCCAGTGGGCGGGAAATATTCGCTTACGTAAAGAATATGTGCAAGAACGGCGATCACTACTGGGTTTTCGCACATGTGACGCCAACGTTTGGAGATGACGGGAAGATTATCGGATACCATTCGAGTCGGCGTGTTCCAGATCGCAGAGCCTTGGCCACTGTGGAGGGGCTTTATCGCACAGTTTTAGAAGAAGAGCGGCGACATACTAATCGAGGCGAAGCCGTAGCTGCGGGGATGAAGTTATTGACCGATGCATTAGCGAAAGCTGGCGTAGGATACGACGAGTTTATCTTTAGCTTGGGAGGCAAGCAGTGAAAATGATGGCTGAGCCCGAAGCCGTTGTTGAAGAATTAGAGGTTTACCGGACGTGGATCAGGAACGCGGCACTGGTGTGTGAAAAAGCGGCGCAGGGAAACCTTGAGGAACGTTTGCTTGGCTGTCCAGCCGAGGGCGATTTAGGACGGGTGTTACACGGTATCAACCATTTGCTGGATATGACCGATGCGTTTGTAAGAGAGGCGCGCGCGACCATGGACCACGCGGCGCAAGGCAAGTTCTTTCGCCGTGTGCTGCTGCGCGGAATGCGCGGTACCTTCCAAAACGCGGCGGCGCAGATTAACGGAGCCACGGCGGCGATGGCCGGCCAATCCGAAGCCCTGAAGGAATCGGAAAATCGCCGCAAACAGATGGGAGCACAATTCGCGGAAGTCATTCAGACGCTGGCTTCGTCAGCCACGGAGTTGCGCGTTACAGCACAAACTCTTTCCACAACAGCTAACCAGACTCGCGAACAGTCGCTTTCCGCCGGCGTTTCTGCAGATCAGACTTCGAAGAATATGACGAACGTGTCTGAAGCAACCGAGACGTTGCGGCATGAGGCCTTTGCGGTTGATAGCAAAATGCGCGAGTGTCTAGCGCTGGCAAATGAGGCTACGTCGCAGGCGCAGGGGGCGGGGCCCGTGATGGAAAACCTGGTTGCGGTTTCGCGACGCATGAGCGGGGTTGTGAAAGTAGTCTCAAACATTGCGGCGCAAACCAACCTGTTGGCGTTAAACGCGAAGATTGAAGCCAGCCGCGCGGGTGATTTGGGGCGCGGGTTCGGCGTGGTTGCCGACGAAGTGAAAGACCTGTCGCGCAAGACGGCCACCGCGACCGATCAAATTGAATTGGAAATTGCTGAAATGGAAAATGCCGCTACCCGCGTTTCCACCGTTCTGGAGCGCATCAGCCAGCACATTCATGGTGTGGATCACATTTCCGCGCTGATAGCGGAGTCGGTAGAACGGCAGCGCGAATCGGTGGACCGAATTGCTGAGAACGTTCAATTGGCGGCGCGTGCTTCCCACGATGTCTCGAAAAACATTTCAGTGGTTTCCGACGCCGCCCGCCAGACCAATTTATGCGCATCGCAATTGGTGGATTCATCCAGCGAACTTTCGCGCCATGCGGAGACGCTGCATTTGCGTTCAGAAGAATTTCTGAAAAGTTAGCCCGCAGCCAAACCTTTCAAATTCCAACCGCAAATTCTGCTGGCTTCGAGCTTATTGCCGTTAGGTCCGGTCCAGTGGGTTTCCAAACTGACGTAGCCTTTGTAATTGTTGGCACGTAGCGCCTGGAACTGTTCTTTCCACAAGACGTGACGAGTACCCAGCGGTCCCCAAACCGGCGTGTGGCCGTTCATATGGCAATCCTTTGCATGCACGTGCGCGATTCTTTCAAAGGGTAGTTTACTGAAGCCGTCCGGAAACGGGCTTTCTCCGGCAACCAGGCAATTAGCAGGGTCCCACACCACTTTCAAAAATGGGTTCGCCACGTCGGCCAGCACGCGAGCGGTCTCCGTTGCCGTTCCAATGTTGCAGGCGTGCTCATTTTCCAAACCGATGACAATGTTTTCGCGCTGGCCGATAGTTGCGAGATTGCTGAGCGCTTGTGCAACAGCTTCGGCGCACCTTTCGGGATCCACCGTTCGCCAATAAGAGAACACGCGAATGATTTTTGCGCCAAAGAAATGCGCCACATAAACCGCATGTTCGGTGAGGCGCGGCTGGTCTTCAAACGTATGCTTGGCGCCGAAGACATCGTGTTGAAAGCGGCTGTCCAGTTCCGGCCCGTTCGGCAAAACACATTTTAAAAGCGGCGACGCTATGGAGACGACCTGAATGCCCGAAGATGTGAGCAGTTCGCGTGTGCGCGCCAGTTCATCCGGTGTCAAATCCAAGACATTCTTCCCATCAACAACACGCAATTCGGCCGCGGCCATGCCGATCTCTTTCATGACTGGGATGGCATCCGCCAGCGTGGGCGAAAATTCATCGGTTACCGCTGCAATTGGGATTTGTGGTTCAAACGTAGGCATCTCTATACTTGTAGTATGTTCTTTCGGCGTCAGGTAGTGGCGGTTCCCACGTTTTCAAATCGGATAGAGAAGCTCAAGCAAGCCGGTTTCGTTGTTGAGACCTTGCCCGATGGGCGCGCCATGATTACGAAGCACGGCGTTGGCGCGGTTATTGGCGATGAAGGCAAGGGCCAGAGTGCTATTGAAAGATCGGGCGTCGTGATGAATGGCGAACTGGCCACGTTGCTGAGTAGCGGCTACCAAATGTTTCTGACGACTCCGAGTGGGAAGCGGTATCCGGCGCAGGCCGACCAATTGACAGCTCTGCATGAGTTTGAAATGGACGTCAAAGAATCTTTGGGTTTGACCGATCTTTACAATACGTCGCTAGGGACCACTAGCCGCAGCCACCACTATGACCGTGTGACTGCACGCGATAGCGGCCACCAACCGATGCCTTGGCTGCGCAAGTAGCACTTAGGCAAACACCTCAGTCACAAAAAATAAATTCGCCCTAACCGTTTTGCCGCATCGTCGTCTGACGAACATGCATTATTTGCGGCTTGCCCCACTCGCGTTGTTGTCCAGTGCGCTGATGGCTCAGTATCCTGGCTTGACCTTGCCGCCCAGCGGCAATAACCAAAAGGCTGAGGTTACCCAGTTTATCGGGCCGGTTCGCGTGACGATTGATTACTCCAGCCCGGCTGTGCATACGGCTGCGGGCAAAGACCGTCGCGGCCAAATTTGGGGCGGGTTGGTTCCTTATGGAATGGCGGACATGGGACCATTCGGCAACGGAAAGCCCGACCCTTGGCGCGCCGGTGCAAACGAGAATACGGTTTTTGCGGTCTCTGAAGGCGTTGAAATTGAGGGCAAGCCGCTGCCTGCTGGACGTTACGGTTTGCACATGATTCCCGGCAAGGACGAATGGACCGTGATTTTTTCGAAGAATGCCGGGGCATGGGGAAGCTTTACGTACGATCAATCTGAAGATGCGTTGCGAGTAGTTGTCAAACCGCACGCGCATGAATATCGCGAGTATTTGACGTATGAGTTTCCGCTGCGAAAGCCTGCTGAAGCGATTGCCGAGTTGCAGTGGGAAGAACTCGCGGTGCCGTTGAAGATAGGCGTCCCCAAAGTGGACGATATCTACATCGCCAAGGTACAGCAGGAACTGAATTCGGTTCCCGGTTTTTATTGGCAGGGGTATCAGACGGCTGCGCAATACTGTGTTGATGCGAACACACACTTGGAGCTCGGTCTAAAGTGGGCCGAAGCATCCATCAGCAAGCCGTTTGTTGGCGAAGCTAACTTCACAACGTTCAGCACCAAAGCGCAACTTCTGACTAAGCTTGACCGTAAGCAAGAGGCTGACGCAATCATGCAGGAAGCAATTAAGATGCCTTCCGCGACACCTATAGCGATCCACCAATATGGGCGGCGGCTATTAGCCGACAAACGTGTGGACGATGCTTTCGCAGTGTTTCAATATAACGCCTCGCGCAACGGCGATCAGTGGCCCGTACATGTAGGACTGGCTCGAGCTTACGCCGCCAAGGGCGACACTAAGCAAGCTCTGGAACATGCCAGGAAGGGATTGGCGCAGGCACCAGATCCAGTGAATAAGAAATCTTTGGAAGACATGGTAAAAGCTCTCGAATCCGGGCAGCCTATTTAGGTAACTGGCTGTTACGGAACGTTGGCATAACCGCAACACACCACATTCGACACCGGAGCAATGAAGCGATAGCCCAACCCCGGTCTCGTTTCTATGAAGCGGCTTTCACGCGCTGATTCACCCAGCACTTGGCGCAGCGAATTCACCGCTGTGTTCAATCCGCGTTCAAAACCCACGTGCGCGTCCGGCCACAAGTGGGCAAACAGTTCTTCGCGTGTAATAAGGTCTCCAGGTCTGCTCAAAAGTAGTTCCAACACGAGGAACGGTTTATGTTCTAAAGGGATTCGAGCTCCGTTCTTTCGCAATTCGCGCAGCCGGAAATCGCATTCATAACCTGCGAAGCAAACGGTTGTGTTTTGCAAAATTTCTTGACCTTTTCTTGACACGACTTCAACGAGAAATGTTCGTCTCTCCCTGTGTACGGATTTCGAACCTAGATGGTTCCAACACAGTTGATCCGGCAACCAGGAGAGGTCTATGAAAAATTCGTTAGTTCACGCTATTCAATTCACACTCGCAATTTTGGTGGCAAGCGTTGGAGCGCAAGCCGCAGAACAAGCTTCATTCCATTTGCCGGTTGAAGCACATTTAGGAAGCAATGTGTTAAAACCTGGTGACTATAAGATGTCACTGCCGGAGGTTGCATTTGGGGAGTTCCGAGTACGGATTGTTGGCGCGGACAAGACAGTGTCCATCTTTCCACAGATAACGGACAGCGCATCGCCTGCGAAATCCAGCTACTTTGAGTTAACCCAGATTGGCGGCCAGTATTACATTCGA
This sequence comes from Bryobacterales bacterium, assembly GCA_963696305.1. GTDB lineage: Bacteria > Acidobacteriota > Terriglobia > Bryobacterales > Bryobacteraceae > Bog-105. The sequence goes on from CAVOJX010000022.1 coordinate 123,549, forward strand.
GCGTTCAATTCGAGTGTCTCCGGCAAAGCATTTGTGTTCAATACACCGAAGCGCGCTCATCAGGATGACAAAGTTATCGTGTTGAAAGGAATTTGAAGTTGTTGTTGGCGGGCTTCGGCCTCATGCTTGAGTAACCACTCTTTGCGCCAAAGCCCGCCTCCGTAACCCGTAAGTTTGCCGGATGCGCCAATAACGCGATGGCATGGAAGAACAATTGGAATCGGGTTTGCTCCGTTTGCTAGGCCCACCGCGCGCATGGCTGATGGTTTCCCCAAACGCTTTGCTAACTCTCCATAAGTCGTGGTCTCCCCCGCCGGTATCGTTCTCAACATCTCCCACACACAGCGTTGAAAAATCGTGCCGCCTGTATTCACTGGCAAGCCGTCAATCGCATTCACGTCGCCGTTGAAAAACGCCTCGATTGCTTCGCGAATGTGAGTTGGCAAGCGATTGTTCTTCAAGGAATATTTACCCACAAAGCGAAGCAATGTTTTGGGTAAATACTCCGCTTCGCCGTCGAAACTAATAACTCGCAGGACAGCGGCTTCATCGCAAACCACCGTAAGCGGACCGATAGGGGAGGGAAGTGTTTCAAGCAGCAGCGGCGTCATTACGAGTATCCGTTTCAGCAGTCCAAAGATGCAGTACAGCATAGGCACGCCACGGCCGCCAAGCCTCTGCGCGCTTTTGAAGTTGGTTGGCGGAAAGCTTGCCGCCTTGGTCGGCAAAGCGCATCAACGCCGCGTCGCCCGGAGGAAACGCATCAGTATGCCGCAGTGCGCGCATCGCTATGTATTGCGCAGTCCAATCTCCAATCCCTTGCAAAGCTGTTAGCCGCTCAATAGCGGAATCCAGATCGCGGCCAGCATCATAGAGATTTGGATCTTTAGTGGCAGCCGACGCAAGGGTAGCAATCGTTTGAGTACGGGCGCGTGGCATGCGCGAACCTGCGGCGAGCAGTTGGGCCAGTAAGGCTGGCGATGGGAAGACATGCGTCAGACCGTCAACGCCAGTTTCTATTTGCGAGCCATACGTGCTGGCGAGTGAACCCGCAAGTAAAGACGCAGCCTTCACCGATATCTGTTGTCCAACAATGGCACGCACCGACAATTCAAACTGGTCCCAAGCGCCCGGCACGCGGAGGCCCGGACGCTTTCTCACCATCGGAGCTAACCGCACGTCGCGTTCCAGAACTTGCCCGATAGCCGCAGGGTTCGCTCCCACATCGAACAATCGCTTCAGCCGCGCAATGATCTGCGGCACCAACGAAAAGTCATTGATATGAATGGATGCGCGTAAGGCGCGATTCCCGGGAACGTGCGACACCGCAACAAATCCCGTTTGATTTCCGATCTGAATTGTTCGCCAATAAGCGTTCTCGCGGACTGCTTCCACTCCCGGTATGGCGCGCGATTCTAAGAACGACAGCATAGCGGCCCAATCATATGGCGCACGATAGGGGAGAAGGACTGATAGCGCTGCGTTTGCCGAAAGGCTCGTCACCGTGCGTCGGCGCAACTGACTCGGAGGCCGTCCAAACTGGTCTCGAAACACTTCGTTAAAGCGGCGCAAACTGGCGAATCCGGCCGCCTCGGCAATGCGAGTCATGGGCAAATTCGTATCGTGAATCAATTGTTTGGCCAGCAGAATTCGGCGCGTCTGCGCCACAGTTAACGGCGAAGCCCCGATATGAATTTCAAACAACCGGCGCAAATGCCGCGCGCCCATTCCTAGCCGCTCGGCCAAATATTCAATCGATTGTGTATCCAATATGCCGTCGTCTATCAAATGCAGCGCACGCGAAACACTGGACGATGTACCGTGCCAGGCTGGACTATCGGGTGACGTGTCGGGACGGCAACGCAGACAGGCTCGGTATCCCGCTTCTTGCGCCGCTGCGGCCGTTGGAACGAACACGCAATTCTCTGCTCGCACTGGGCGCGCGGGACAGATGGGCCGGCAGTAAATCCCAGTACTCTTCACGCAAACAAAAAACTCTCCATCGAAGCGTTCGTCACGTGCGCGTAAAGCGCGATAACAAACGTTTGGGTCCAGCGGCATAAATCTATTCTGAACGGAAACGCGCTTTCAAACTAGCGGATTTCGGCTGTTAATGAAACTTCGCCAACAACGTTACTGCTTCGCGAATTCGAAAGTACACGGCCTGCCCGCAATACCCAACCCGGCATCGCGCACTCCTGTGCCATGCGCATCGTCAAAGTGAGCTTTAATGTTGTAGCTGTAATCCGCGCCTTCCGTTGTGAAGACTCCGGTTCCGTATTTTCGCGAACTCACTTTGCCGTTTGCAGTTAGCTTCGCGTTTCCGTCACTCGTCAGTTTCCCTTCTATCAAAAGATAGCCGGGTTCACCAGCCGTGCCGTGTTCGCCGCGAAAAGCGCCATCGTTGATCGTGGTCGGCAGTTGTATGGTGTAACCCTGCGTTCGTCCCTTTGGCGGACAAGTACACGTGGTCATCCACTTACCATCGAAACGCGCTAATTTTTGAGCGCTATCTTGAGCCCAGACACTTCCAGCTGCCAACAATACTCCAGCAACTCCGATAAGCAAACCAATCCATCGATTGAGTCGCATTGCAAAGCCTCCGGATATAAGAAGGCTGCAATCCGGCCACCGCGAGTTAACCCGCGGTAAACCGAACGCTTTGCGAAATTGGTGCAAAAGACGTCTGGAATTCGCTCAACTTGGGTGCGTTCTTTCGCCCAGTCAGCCGTACCGTGACGTCAGTTTGTTCTGCCGGTTGGCGGCCCATCCCGCAAGCGCAGATGTTGCCAAGCCGTGCTCTTCAAAATCGTCGGACCCGCTTCAATCAAGCGCGGCAGCAGATTAAAAACCTCGGTCGCACTCCAAGGCGTTCCCTCGCGTGTGCGGTAGCCCTGCGCATTCAGCTCAACCGCAATCTCTTGAATGCGTTTCTCGCGGACAATCTGGTCAAGAATCAGCATCAGGACCGTCGCTTCCAATGGATTCTCAAGCAGCACTCCATCGTTTGAAACTTGTAGCCCGTATGGGACGGTTGCGGGAACGTTGACCAGGTTCAGCGCAGGGGTGACCGCATCCGCTTGCTCCGCTTCTCGCACCCATTCAATACTGGCGACCTTCCACCCGTCGCGAAAGCGTTCCACAAAGTACTGGAGACTCAATTCTCCGGTAATCACGTCACGTATGGATTTCTGCACTGAACCAAACCTCTGCTCCGCTAACGCAATTTACAGGCCGCATTTTTAGGGCTGATATGTCGGGAAATCGCGGTCGGAGGACCACAAAAGTGGGACATCATTGTGCGTTCGTGGGACGGTCGTCGTGCCGCTACAACGCCTTGGGATTCTCCGCCAACAACTCCTTGAACCCGGTGTCCTCGCGCAGCGAACTGAACTCCGGCATGTCGGGAAGCTTCTTGCGGTCCTTCAATCCCTCTTCCAGCGACTTGCGAAGATATAGCAGCGCCCGATCCTTCTCGCCTTCTTTCGCGTAAGCTTTTGCCAGATACAGGTGGTACAAGGCCATGTTCTCCACGGAACGTTCCTGAATGTGCGTGCCAAACGCTGCGGTGTGCTCCAAAACATCCGGGTCCAATTTCAAAGCAGTTTCATAACAGGTCGAAGCTTGATTAAAATTCTGCCGCGCGAAGTATGCAGTTCCCAGGTTCACCCATACAGAGGCGGGCGAATTGGAATACTTCAAAGCACGTTTGTAAAGCGCAATGGATCTTCGATAGGAATGGCGGCTGTAGTAAACCGCGCCCAGGTTGTTAGCCGCCTCGCCGTTGGCAGCATTCAGTCTTAATGCCTGCAGGTAATATTTCTTGGCTACATCCAATTCCGACATGGAATGAAAGGCAATGCCAATTTTGTTCATTATTGCGGAAGTGGGCGGCGCCTGCTGATAGTAATCCACGGCGTCTCGAAACATTTTGCGAGCCATGTAGACATCGCCTCTTAGCTCTGGAGTCAATGCAGGCAGCGCAGCGGGCTTGCTCTCCTGCGAAGACGCCTGCGCCTGGCAGCACATCAACACCATCGGTACAAGAAATTTCAAGAGCCGCATGGATTTCTCCTGATAGCGATAGTAAGGGGAAATGTGGAGTGACTCAATAGCCAAGTTCGCCGAATTTGTTATAACCACTTTCAGCTTTGACTGCCGCCTTGGCGAACAACAGCAGACTTCCGGCGAACATCAGCGTGTCCGCAAAATAGTTCAGCCCTTCCACGTCTTTTTGCCGAATTAGGATTGGGGCATAAAGAGCTATCACCAGAATGAGCATCAGCGCGCCTAAGATCGCTAGCGAGAGGCCAGCCCAGCGACGAAATAACATCGCGACGCTCCCCGCAACCAGCCCGGCGCCAGTTATATAAGGCCAAACTTGCGCGCCGACAACAAATGCCGGCGTGATTTTTTCCAGGGGCACTCCAGACACGCATTGCGGGTAAATAAAATGTTCCACGCCGAAAAACAACATGATGCAAGCCACCGGGATTCTGACCACGTCCCAAACGCGTTCTTCGGCCAAAACGGCAGCACTCGCCGCGAAGGTGAAGTCGCGGCAAGCCACCACCCAAAAAATCCGGTTACTGGGTTTAGCCACCACATTCGGCACATGAATCAGCACAACAAATAGCCCGATCATTGCCGCCACCAGGGTTGCCGAGAGTCGAAAACGAATTCCAGACCCGATGCTTAGTGAAGCGGCAACCAGGGCAACTCCAACCAGATAGGTCCAGAACATTGGCGCCGGCAACCAAGCGGGCACCATTGGTTTAATACTCTGCGCGAGCATGAAATGCTCCATGCCAAAAACCAGCATTGGCATAGCAAAGCAGATGCGCCCAAGCGTTTGGAGCACGGCCAACCTATGCGACATCCTTCCAATATGCTGCCTGGCCGGGGCAAGCTCAATAGCCAATTGGCCAGGCTCATGCATGGCCACTAACTAAGATGGAGGCATGAGGAAGAAAACGATGCGTGGCGCCGTTCTGCCCGGCATCGCTGTGGATCGGGCCAGTGCGCGTCCGCTGCATGGTCAAATCTATGATCAATTCCGTTCCATGATTCTAAAGGGCGCGTTACAACTGGGCAAGCAGGTTCCATCCAGCCGGGCGCTTTCCGTGGAACTGGGTATTTCTCGCATCCCGGTTGTGAACGCATATGAACAGTTGTTGGCGGAAGGCTATTTCGAAAGCCGCAGCGGTGCCGGAACGTTTGTCTCGCTTTCGTTGCCCGATCAGCCAATTGATCTGCATCTTACCGAGCCGCAGCCAAATAATGGAACAGTTGCTGGTTCGGTATCTCGGCTGGCGCAGTGCTTGCCGGTTGGGCGCGCCCCTTGGAGAATTGGCCCGGGCGCGTTCAGTGTTGGCCAACTGGCTTTTGACCACTTCCCCTATCGGATCTGGTCAGACTTAGTCGCTCGGCATGCGCGAAAGGTGCGCGCCAGCCAGATGAATTACTCCGACCCAATGGGTGCGCTGCCTTTTCGTGAAGCCATCGCCGGCTACCTTCGGTCTTCTCGCGCAGTTCATTGCGACGCTTCTCAAATTATGGTTGTCAGCGGATCGCAGCAAGCCCTGGACATTGCCGCACGTGTGCTGCTGGATCCGGAAACCCCGGTTTGGGTGGAGGAACCGGGCTACGAACTGATGCAGGAAACACTCAAGCTGGCGGGTTGCACACAGGTGCCTGTGCCGGTAGATGCGGATGGTTTGAATGTTGTCGAAGGCATAAAGTTGTGCCCGCACGCGCGAGCGGCGTTCGTCACACCATCGCATCAGTATCCGCTGGGAAGTGTAATGAGTGCTACCCGCCGCTTGCAGTTGCTGGATTGGGCTCACACCTCGCACGCCTGGATTGTGGAAGACGATTACGATAGCGAGTACCGCTACGAAAGCCAGCCCATCGCATCGCTGCAAGGTTTGGATCGTGGTTCGCGTGTCATCTATATCGGCACTTTCAGCAAGACGCTTTTTCCATCGCTACGCTTGGGCTACCTTGTTATTCCGCCTAGCTTAGTAGAGCGGTTCGGCGCGGTTCGCCGAGCTTGCGATTTATGCCCGCCTTACCTGAATCAAGCGGCCATGGCCGATTTTCTAGAAGAAGGTCATTTTGCACGGCACATCCGTAAAACCCGAATCATTTACTCCGAAAGGCGGCGCGCACTGCTGGACGCCCTGCGGAACGAATTCGGCAACGAAGTCGAGATTCTTGGTGCCGATGCCGGATTGTTTTTAGCATTGTTGCTACCCGATGCCTATACAGACGTCGAAATCACAAAGCAGGCAGCCAAAGAGGAATTGTGGTTGTGGCCCTTATCTTTGGCCTATCAGGGTCGCAACAAGAGGCAAGGATTCATCCTCGGTTTCGGAGGAACGAAGGCCGAGGATATGGCGCATCATGTGCGGCGTTTGCGCAAAGTGATCCGGCTTGGCTAGAAAAAACTTGGCGCTTCGTCTTTTCTCTCCTTGACAGCTTAGGAGACTACGCCTACACTCCTGAGTAGCTTAGGAGAGCTGCAACGATGTCCGGCGAAGCCCAACTTCTTCCAGGAACTCTCGATCTGCTTATCTTGAAGGCCGTCTCCCTCGGTCCGCTGCATGGGTACGGAATTCTGCTGCGCATTGGCCAGATCTCCGGTCAAGCTCTTTTGATAGAACAAGGCGCGCTTTATCCGGCGCTGTTCCGTCTTGTCCGCCAAGGTCTGATGCAATCCAACTGGGGCACATCGGACAATAATCGCCGGGCGAAGTTTTACGAACTTACTGTTTCCGGGCGCAAACGTCTGAAAGCGGAAAGCGAAGGCTGGAATCGTCTCGCGGCGGCGATGGGTTCGGCACTTGCCGCACAACCGGAGGAGTTATGAAAATCCTTGCCTATCTGCGCTCTCTTTCGACTAAGTTCTTCCGGGGTGCCGAACTGGACGCCGAAACCGAGGAAGAAATCCGCAGCCACATACAGCTTCGCGCTGACGATTTGCAGCGTTCCGGTTTAACGCGTGCCGAGGCCGACCGCCAAGCCAAGATTGAATTTGGCGGACGCGTTCGCTACAAGGAGGAAAGCCGTGACGCCCTTGGGGGCAAGCTGCTTGATGCCTTTCTGCTGGACGCGCGGGCGAGCATCCGCGGCTTGCGTAAGTCTCCTGGTTTTGTGATTGTTGCTGTTCTTACCTTGGCCTTGGCCATTGGCGCAAACGCGGTGGTCTTCGGCGTCTTGAACGCCCTCATTCTTCGTCCCCTGCCGGTGCCGCAGTCGCAAAGCCTGATGAGCATTCCCTACGGCGAAAGCACCGAGTGGGAGACCTATCCCAATTACCGTGACCTGCGCACCCAAAACCGCAGCTTTGAAGACCTTGCGGCGTTCAAATTTGCGTGGGCTGGTTTCGATGCCGGCAACAACCCAATCACATCCGCCGGCTTCGCCGTAACCGGCAATTATTTCGATGTTCTGCAGGCAAAACCATATCTAGGCCGTTTCTTTCATTCTGCGGATGAGCGCGGCGCCAACAGTGCGCCCTATGTCGTTCTAAGCTATGCCTACTGGCACAGCCATTTTTTAGATGATCGCAGTGTGGTTGGCCGAACCATTCGGCTTAACAAGCACCCGTTCACGCTGATCGGCGTGAGCCAGCCTGGCTTCCAGGGAACGCTGCTCTTCGTTACTCCCGATTTTTTTATGCCCATCGTCAATCAAGAACAAATCGATGGTGACAAACAGTTGGAAGCGCGCGGCAACACCGACGGCGTTTTTGAAGTTTTTGGACATCTGAAATCCGGAGTCTCTCCGGCACAAGCCGCCGCCGACATTAACGGCGTAGGCAAGCGCCTTACTGCCGCATATCCCGCTTTCTTCGTGCATAAAGACGTCGGGCTTGTTCGCACTGGAATCACTTCGTTTGCCGGCCCGGCCCGTGCTTTCGTTGGCGGTTTGATGTTGCTGGCGGGCCTGATTCTGCTCGCCGCCTGCGCTAATTTAGGCAGTCTCTTCGCTGCCCGCGCCGCAGATCACTCGCGCGAAGTGGCTCTGCGTCTTGCATTAGGTTGCAGCCGGGGCCGAATTTTACGCGCACTCTTTACCGAAGCCGTCCTCATATCGCTTGCTGGCGCAGCGGTCGGCGTCTGGGGCAGCGTTTTGCTTTTGCAGCGCCTCAGCCAATGGGAACCGTTCCCCAGCGCCCCTATTCATATACCTGCAAATCCAGACGCCAACATTTACCTAGCAGCTTTGTTCCTGGCCTTGGTCAGCGGTTTCCTTTTCGGCATCGTTCCGGTTCGCCAAGTCCTCAGGACAGATCCTTATCAGATCGTGAAAGCCGGATCGGCGGGACAGCCAGGCAGGCGCATTACTCTGCGTGACGTATTGCTGGTGGCTCAAATCGCCGTCTGCGCAATTCTGGTTACATCTTCGCTGGTAGCGGTGCGCGGCTTGGTGCGCTCGCTTTATGGAAGTTTCGGATTCGAACCTCGCAACACCATGCTGGCCGCCGTCAATCTTACGATGGCGGGATACAGCGGTGACAGTGTCGCCGACATGCAGGAAAAAATGGTTCATGCTATGGAAACCATTCCGGGTGTCGAATCCGCAGGCATGGTGCTCAACTATCCGCCGCTGGTTTATACCGCCGGCGTCCAGGTACCTGTGTTTCAGGAAACTACGGGCGATCTGCGCGCCTCAAACGCCTTCATGAAACCCTTCGCCTATGGCGTGTCTCCTGGTTATTTTCGCGCGGCGGGAACCACCTTGCTCGCGGGCAGAACATTCTCTTGGCATGACGATAAGAGTGCCCCAAAGGTGGCGGTCGTCAATCAGGACTTCGCGCGTAAGATGTTCGGTTCTGTTCAAAACGCGGTGGGTCGATTCTGCAAGTCACAAGATGGAGCCCGTGTTCAGGTTGTGGGTGTTGTCGAAGATGGAAAGTACAAGGTCTTGACCGAAGATCAGAATCCCGCCATGTTTCTGCCCTTTTCTCAATCGCCATCCAGCGCGGCATATCTGTTGGTGCGGTCCAGCCGCGACCCGCAAGAAATTGCCACGGCGATGCGCAATAGACTGCATAACCTGGACGCGGGCTTGCCGGTTGACACACAAACCTGGAACAACCTACTGACAGTTGTTCAGTTTCCGGCGCGTGTTGCCACCATGGCTTTGGGTGTACTCGGAAGTATGGGAGCAATGCTTTCCATCACCGGCATATTCGGTATGGCCGCTTACTCTGTCAGCAGACGTCTGAAGGAATTGGGCATTCGGATGGCTCTAGGCGCCCGCCAAAAAGAAGTTCTCCAAGCCGCCTTGGGGCGATCCTTCAAGCTGCTGCTGATTGGCTCACTGGCCGGGGTAGTTTTAGGCGTGCTTGCAAGTCAGGTTCTTGCGTCGATCGTCTATCAGGCGACGCCACGCGATCCAGTAGTGCTTATCGGCGTTGTTTTCGCGATGTCGCTGCTCGGCCTGCTAGCAACGTGGCTTCCGGCGCTGCGAGCACTGAGAATCGAACCGATGAAATTGCTGCGGGACGAGTAGATATTTGGACCGGCAATGAAAAATCGCCCGCCGGTGCGGGCGATTTTTCAATGGTTCCCCCTAAGGTTGAGCACAATACGCACGTAGAGCGCGTTTGGCGCCGTCGGACGCCTCTATATAGTAAATGCGTGTTTTCAGTTTTTCATTACACCGTACTCGATGAAAAACTTGTATTATTTTTACGAATTCGTATTAATAAGTCGTCAAGCGCCGCCCGCGCCATAGTCTCCTCGGGCAGAGTCGATGTCGAAGCCGCAGTTTCTAAGTCTGAGCGGAGACGCTGCAGCTCTGATGTATGAAGATTTACTGATGCCGACTCAATCGTTGCTTGCTCCGCCGACTGTTTCTTAGCGGTGATGAGGTCGTCAATATAGGGCAATCCAAATATTCTGTTGAGGTTGCAGAGGTTTGCTTCCACTTCACCCGTTCGCATCATGTGGATTCCAGTTAGCACACTCGATACACATAAAGGAGCGGCTTCAACCGCCGCGGTTCCTCTTTATTGAACAATTCCCATTGCGTGGCGGCGAAGCCTAAGTAGTGGTGAACGTGATTACGCGTGATACATTTCTTCGCAATGTCTTTGAGTTCTGCATGTTCGGCAGACGTCTGAATAATCAACGGAGAATAAACTTGTTCCAAAACGTAGCCATTGCGCCGCAGTAACAAAGAAAAGAATTTCAGAGCGTCATGCGTGACAAGATCGATCTCGATATCGTTCCGGACGCCGGAGACTTCCACCGTTTCTCGCTTTGGCAGCATTCCCAGCGCTTCGTCCATTGGCAGAATATGTACGCCGCGCAGATCGTAGTCCGAATCGGGAGACGGGAATCCATAAAGATGCGCGCCGCTGATGGTTGCAAACAATAGCGGATAGGGGTGATTTGTCGCTTCTGTTTTGAGGAGCGGGTAAGGTATTAACATCCGTACTCCGGCGAAGCTGCAAGCCTGCACGCCCGGATCAAGAATTCGTTGGCCTTCTCATAGTCCGGCTGGGGTGGCAGTTTGGTGCTCGCTAAAGCCAAGTCAAGTTCCCGATGTAAGGAAAGACGCCAATGCTCTACTTCTTCCCAACTCACCGAGCCGCTTCGAATAGCCAGCAATCGATCACGATATTCGTCAACCCGCAACGGGACGAATCCGTCGCGCAATAGAGTCACGCCAGAGAGCAACAAGCGGATCAGATGCATAACGTGTTTCCAGCGAATCTCTCCGCGTGAGCGCAAATCCTGCTCCAGTTTCTTGAATTGCGAAAGAACATACGCGTTGTAGGTCCTGTGAGCATGTTGAGAAAGAAAAATGTGTCGAATGGAAAGCAGTTCGCGAGCGATGGGAGCGGCGTGCTCAACCAGCGGCGAATATAGACATTCCAGCGCATTAGGATTCGCTTTCAGGGCGAGTCGAAGAAACTTTTCCAGTTCCCAATACACTTCTTCCCTGTCCGTCTCCAGTTGCTCCGGAACGCCCGCGATCGACCACTCTAGTTCAGCTGGAGGTAGATAGAAGCCACGGCGATCCACGTCGGATTCCTCAGTTGCGAGCCCGTATGCTGTCGAACCGACGATGCAACGGTAAGCCACGTATGGAAGAAGGTCCTTCGTCTCGTAGCCGCGCGACTCGAACCCTTCCTCATGCCGATAGACCGTGAGTTGATTGCGTGTGAAACTGCTTTCCTGGCCATCGGGGAAACGAACTCTATACGTGTGCTCGGGCGAAGCGGGCGAGTGCACTACAACGCCGGTGCGCCTGTTGGGCTTTTCAATAACCTTAGTGCCGGTAGGAATTGTGATGTGGACTTGCAGCTGCCTCTGATGTGCCACGCTCAACTAAGCCTGATCGGCAAGCTGCGAATTCGTTTTCCGGTGGCGGCAAAAATGGCATTCGTAACAGCGGGAGCGATGGGAGGGACCGATGCTTCGCCCACGCCTCCCGGATCGGCAGAACTGGGAATAACATGCACTTCTATTTCGGGCATTTCATCGATGCGGAGCATATCGTAGCGGTCAAAATTAGCCTGCTGAGGTCGGCCATTCTCAATGGTGATTGCGCCCTTCAAAGCAGCCGTTAAGCCAAAGACAATACCGCTTTCCATTTGCTGCTTGACGATGGCCGGATTAATGATCTGGCCGCAATCGATGGCGCAAACGACGCGCCTCACTTTCGGTTTGCCATTCACCATCTCAATCTCAGCCACTTCGGCTGTAAAACTGCCGATGTTGTTCACCAGCGCTAGGCCCTGGAAACGGCCTTTCGGCGCTGCGCCCCAGTTGGCTTTCTCGGCCGCCAGGTTGAGCACCGCTAAGGCGCGTGGAGAATTCTTCAACAAACGCCGGCGTACTTCGAGCGTATCTTTCTTGCCAGCGGCCGCCAGTTCATCCATGAAACTTTCAGAAAAGAATGTGTTTTGTGAGTATCCAACCGAGCGCCAGAACGATGTCGGAACGGCACCTTCGCCTTTGTGATATTCGAGACGGAAATGAGGAAAGCCGTAAGCAAGATCATCAATTCCTTCTACTGCTATTCCATCCACGCCGTCGCCGTCTCCAAAGAATGACGGACAAACCACACGCGCAGTGAACGCTACGGGCCAACCCTCCGTGTCAAGCGCGCCGCCAAACTTAACGTAGGCAGCGGGTCGAAAAGGTCCGTTGCGGATGTCGTCTTCACGTAACCAAGTCAATTTCACTGGCGCCCCGGCGGCTTTGGAAATCTCCACCGCTTCGCCAATGAAATCCACTCCGCCACGGCGGCCAAAACCCCCGCCCATGAACATGCTGTGAATTTCAATTTGTTCAGGTTTTAGACCGGTGATCTGACTTGCCGTTTGTCTGGCGCCGCTTTGCATCTGGGTGGAAGCCCAGATTTCGCAGCCATCAGCTTTGACGTGGGCGGTGCAATTCAGCGGTTCCATGCAGGCGTGGGCCAGATACGGAGCCTCATAGACTGCCTCTGAGTGCGGAGCTGCTTTCGAGAGCGCTGCCGGCGCGTCACCGTCAGAACGTCCAACCACGCCCGGAGTTTCAGCCAAGGATGCCATGGATGCGCGAATGGATGCGCTGCTCAGACTGGCATTCTTGCCATCGTCCCAGTGAATTTCAAGCGCTTTCCGTCCCTGCATAGCCGACCACGTATTGTCGGCCAGGACTGCGACGCCATTTGAGATTTGAACAACATCTTTAACGCCGGGAACTGCTTTGGCTTTACTGGCATCGAAGCTCAAAACTTTGCCGCCAAACACAGGGCAACGTTCGGTAACGGCGTAAAGCATGCCGGGAACTTTTGCATCAAGACCAAATTTTGTTGCGCCACAAACTTTGTCGCGTGTGTCTAACCGTTTGGCAGACGTTCCCACCAGACGGAAGTTTTTGCGGTCTTTCAACGGCACGTTCTCGGGCACCGGAAGCCGCATGGCAGCGTCTGCGAGCGACCCGTAGCTGGCTCGCATGTCGGCGCTTGGACCGATTACGAAGCTGTTTTCTGTGTGTAATTGGGCCCTGTCGACACTCCATTTCTCCGCAGCCGCTGCCAGCAACAGGGCTCGGGCGGTTGCCCCGGCTTTACGCATCGGCATCCACATAGTGCGAATGCTGGTGCTTCCGAAAACACCTTGCATGGGGCCATACGCTGACGGATCAACGGGCGCGAATTCTGTTCTGACCTTCGTCCAATCGCAATCCAACTCTTCGGCCAGAATCTGAGAAAGCGAGGTTAATGTGCCTTGGCCCATTTCTCCTTTAACGATCAGAAATGTCACCGTATCGTCTGCAGCGATATGAATATACGATTGCGGCCGCAAGGGCGCGGCGTTGCGCTGGCGCTGGGCAATCATTTTTATCCCGGGCACAGCCAGCGCCACCAGCAAACCGCCTGCGCTTGTCATCAGGTTTCGACGCGTTAATAACTCGCTCATGCGTGTGCCCCTGCTTTGATTTCGGCCGCGCGGTGCAGAGCTCGGCGAATCTGGTTGTAGGTGCCGCAACGGCAAATGTTTCCGCGCATAGCCTCATCAATGTCGGCGTCGGTAGGGCGGGAGGTTCGCGCAAGCAGCGAAGCTGCGGTCATGATCTGCCCGGACTGACAGTAGCCGCACTGGGGAACGTCTTCTTCTATCCAGGCTTGCTGCACCGGATGGGTGACATCAGAGGAAAGCCCTTCTATTGTTGTGACCGATTTGCCCGCGATGGTGCCGATCGGAGTGATGCATGACCGCATCGGGTGGCCATCCACATGGACCGTGCATGCGCCACATAATGAAATTCCACAACCGTATTTCGTTCCGGTGAGATTTAAGGTGTCGCGCAAAACCCATAGCAGCGGCATTTCATGCGGAACATCGACGGTGCGTTCATGCCCGTTCACGACAAAAGTGACACTTGCCATGTGATTTTCTCCCTGGAGTTATTTTAGAACCAGGAATGCAGGATACAAAGCGTCTTTATTACACGGATAGTTATTTGAGGTCGGCACGGGCGGAGGTAGTAAGAAAAAGCGACGACGGTTTGCGCGTGATATTGGATCAAACCAGTTTTTATCCGACATCGGGCGGTCAACCGAACGACACCGGCGCGATCAATGGAATTCCAGTGGTGGATGTGCTGGACGAGGATGGCGAGGTTGTGCATGTTTTGTCCGCTCCGCTGCACGATTCACAAGTTGAAGCAGAAATCCTGTGGGAGCGGCGCTATGAACACATGCAGCAGCATACGGGACAGCATTTGCTTTCCGCTGTTTTTGAAGAACTCTTTAAAATTCCTACGTTAAGTTTTCGAATGGGCGATCAGGTTTCAACGATAGAACTGGGCGCAAAGGAAATTTCGGCGCAACAAATTGAAGCGGTCACGTTGCGGGGGACGGAACTGGCGCGTTCGAATCCACAAATTATTATTCGTTTTGAAAATGCTGAAGATGCGCAAAATCTGCGCAAGGCCAGCGCGCGAGAAGGAACGCTTCGGATAATTGAGATTCCGGGCATCGACAAAAGCGCGTGCGGAGGCACGCATGTGGCGGGGTTGGCGGAAGTTTTGCCTTTGCAAATTCGCGATTTGGAAAAAGTTCGCGGTAACGTTCGAATTTCGTTTGTTTGCGGGAACCGAGCGATTGGTCGGGCGCGGAAAGATTTTGAACTTTTATCGCGCGTATCGGCAATGCTGGCCACAGCTCCGGAAAATGTAGAGACACAGTTGGCGAATCTTAAGCAAGCTTTGGTGGATAGCGAGAAGCAGAGATTGCGGCTATCCGTTCAGTCAGGTTTAGATCTTTACGCCATGACACCAGCGAGTGCGGATGGGGTGCGGCGCGTGGCGCTTAGTGAAAATGCGATTGATGAAAATGTTCGCAGCAAAGCAAAATCGTTGGCGACGCAAGCGAAAGCGGTAGCACTCTTTCACAGTTCCCAAGGTTTGTTGCTGGCTTGTTCGAGCGACAGCGGATATAACGCGGGCGTGGTTTTAAAACAAGCGCTGGCAAAATTCGGTGGGCGTGGCGGCGGATCGGTGAATCTGGCGCAAGGAAGTTTGACCGATCCAGGCGTGCTGGAGGAAGTGGCAAAACTGCTCGGAATTAATACGCTTGGCGAACGCCCAGTGCGATAGCCAAGAGTCCTGAGCCGAGAATAAGAAGGAGGAGCGAGATGTATTTGTAGCGGGTTGCGGCGGCCGGAAGCTTGATTTTTTGCCAGAACGCAATTCCGCAAACAATGCAAAGAATGGCCGCCGCGAAGGGAACCATATACGCGTAGGCATTCTTCACCGGAACGGTGCCGGTTTTGGATGTGTAGAGCGCCAAAGCTCCCACGCCCCAAATAATCCCGGCAATGATACTGACTACGTGGTTTTTGACGGAGCCTTTGACGTAACTTCCAAAGCCAATTTGTCCGCCTTCGAGCGACAAGTTCATGAGAAACAGATTCAGCATAGGGGTGGCAATCAGCAAGCCGATGGATGCCAGCAATAAACCGGCATAGGCGCCGATGCCAAATTCTTCCGACTGTGCCGATCTTAACGTGGGCCAAATTACTGCGTACGCCAGGCCTGCAGCGACTCCCGTGATGGTCGATTTGGTGTTAAGCGACATTATTTGCGAGGGCTGAAGTTGTTGCGGGTTGGCTAGGCGCGCGACTTTTGAAGAGCGAAAAGAGAAATAGGCTGCAATCAGCAAAAGGAAAATTGTCGCGCCTGGGTAGGCATAGTTGCCTGCCGTGATATGCAGAGCAGCAATGGCGCAACCGAAAACGCTAAAAGTGAGCAAGGTACCGTTGGCCAAGCCGGCTAATGAGATACACGCCAAATACAGCATGTTGCCGATAGCAAAGACAACTCCCGCTATGAGAGCCATCAATTCCGCGCGCTTTCCCGCGACCAGCATGCTGTCGCTGAAATCCAGTTCGGAACCCAGGCTGCCGTAGGTGTAGGCGGCGCAGACAGCGAGTATTGTCCCACCTATCGCGAAATCCAGTGAAAAAAGCTCGTAGCGCCATTTGGAGGCGGCGACGAGCTTAAAGAGGTTTGGCCAAATGAGGAAACAGGCAACAGCGACTAGAAGAAGTATTCGTGCAACAGCCCAGGTATCTGGTAAAAGCAAATAGTCCTCCGCAGAAGGTTAAGCCGATGAAAAGGCTTACTTCTGCATTGATACTAGTTTAGTCGTAACCGTATTCGGACCGTCAAAATAATGCGCGCTTGCAAGATTCTGGTAGACGCCGCCGGCGATGCCGGAAGCGATGGGACCCGCTACGCCGCGTCCGCCCGTTAGGAGAACAACGACGGCCACTTTCTTACCGGCAACTTCGGTGTAGGAGCCAAACCAACCAAGATGAACACCTGGCTGAACAGTATCCGTGCAGGTTCCAGTTTTGCCGTAGATTTGTTCGCTGTTGCCGTAGCTAGCACGGCGAGCGGTGCCGTATTCGACTGCGCCCATCATGCCGGGCTTGACTTCAGGAATGTATTTTTCGATATCCAATTGACGCTTTACGCGGGGAACGAATTTTGCGATCTCGTCCTGGTTCTTAGGATATTGCAGATAGTACATGGTGCCGCCGTTGGCGATGGAAGAAACTATGCTAGTCAGCTCAAGAGGCGTCACGCGAATACCATCACCGAAGCTGGTCATCATGCCAATGCCGCTGTCGGGAGTTTTAGAAGCAACCGTTCCAGGTTCTTCACCGGGAATATCGAGACCGGCCTTTTCGCCGATGCCGAACATTTTGGTGTACAGCGCCACTTTGTCATAACCAAGCTTTTCGCCCAAGGTAGCGAAATAGTGGTTGTTGGAGTGGGCCAAAGCGCCGGTCATATCTAAGGAATAACGACGCGAAAGCTGAACGCGAGTGGAAGAATCAACGAGACCTTCACGCAATGCCGCCATGGAAACAACAAGTTTCACTGTGGAGCAAGGCTGAAATGCACCCTTCAAGCCCAGTTTCTGGTTAACGATACTCAGCAAGCGGCCAGAATCGGGATCGGCAACGATGACCGTGCCGTTATAGGGGCCTAATGCATCGGTCGCAGCTTTGCGAACCTGCAGATCTTCGCCTTCAATGTTGTCGCCGAAGGTGGAATCGGCATAGGTCGGCTCCGTCCAAGGATTAAAAAATGCGTGGTGGACAGGCGTGCGCTTTGAGGCGCGGCTCACGTTCAGAGACGCAGCGGTCCTGGTGTGCAAAACACCGGCACGCGTAGTCGTATGGTGCGCCGGAGCAGCATGGTGAACCACAGTCCGATGAACTACTTTACGATGGGCGTGCGCTTGGGGGGAGGTAGCAGCAGCCGAAGTTCCAGGCAAACCCAGAACAAGCGCTGACGTGAAAAGCGTTGTCAGCAAGACAGTTGGTATTTTGAGTGCCATCGACGTTTACACACCACTTATCTAAATTATCGTCACAAGACCCTGACTTCATTACCCTCGGCAGTATTTATACTGCAATCCAGAGTACTTATATACTAATGACTTAAGCATACATCGTCAACTGAAACATTTGTATATAGTTACGCGTTTTCCTCTCCCGTTGGCACCTTAAACTCTGTTTATACCGCGGTCCAACCCCCGTCAATTGTCACGACAGAGCCATTCATAAACTCCGCGGCAGACGAGCAAATGTACAAAGCCAGTTTCGCTATTTCATCCGGGCGACCCATGCGACCAATCGGCTGGCGCTGGTGCAATTCCGCTCTAACCTTTTCTTTTTCATGACTATGGAACTTATCGAGGTAGCCCTCAACGAAGGGCGATTCGATGGTTCCGGGAGCGATGCAATTGCAGCGAATCTCGGTCGGATAATCGGCGGCTAATTGCCTGGTCATTGCGATAATAGCGCCTTTGGTGGCACAGTAGGCGAACCGGCGGCGAACTCCAACCAATCCAGCTACCGATCCTATATTTAATATGTTGCCCTTGCGCTCCTTCAAACCGGGTAAGGCGGCCTTAGTAATAAGGAAGGTTCCTTCCACGTTTACGCGGAAAAGCCGCTGCCAATCGGCTTGGGCGGTTTCTTCGGCATTGCCGACGAGACCAATGCCGGCACAGTTTACCAAAATATCTAAAACCCCCACATCGGCTATCAATTGGATGACTTGGGACTCGTCGGTGATGTCGCAAACATGAGTGGAAGAGCGAGGAAGCGTTGGTGCCACTGCTTGTAAACGAGCGGAATCGACATCGACCAAGGCTACAGATGCTCCAGCTTCGGTAAACAACTGCGCTGTGGCCAAGCCGATGCCGCTGGCTGCGCCGGTGATTAGCGCCTTTTTGCCGTCGATGCGGAATGTATCCAGAGATGACATAGATTTAGTTAACCCCGGCGGCTTTAGTCAGCGAATCGACGAGATCAGACTGGGTGGCGGCGTCCAGTTTGACGCCAGCATTAGTTACGTAAAAAACATCCATAGCCTTATGCGCCTCGGTGTCGACCAAAACCAGCTCAATGTTGCAGCCCGCCGCACTGATGGCGGAGGTCAAATCATACAACAAGCCCGGCCGGTCTTCGCCGACGAAGTCGATCAGCGTACACTGATCGGACGCTTCATTATTAAAGCGGAACGAGGGCGAAATTCTAGCCCCGCTGCTTGGACGCGGGGCGGCACGTCTGCGTTTAAGTAATTCGGAAACCTTAACGGAACCGTCTACGACGGAGCGGACGGTGCGTTCTAGAGCAACGGTCTCATCGGGATTCAGTTCGAGCGTGCGCATGGGGTCGGCGAAGCGAATCAAATCCAGGACGCAGCCGTCGCTATTGGAGGCGGCCTCAGCTTTCAGAATGTTCATGCCAAAACTGGCAAGTGCGCCGCAGAGGGAGGAAAAGAGACCCGGCTGATCGGAAGCGACTACGGTAAGGAGATAAGCGCCGGCATCGTGGGTGACTTGGACGGCAATATCGTCTTCGCCGTCGCGTTTACGCTTTTTCTCCATTTCGAAGTGCTGTTCAATCTGCTCGCGCGAATGAGTGCGCAAGTAGCGCGTTGGAAGGCCACTGAGGAAATGCGTCAATTGGGGCGAAGCGGGGCGACCGCCGAGAGCTTCGTGCATGGCTTTGCTGTCGATGCGGTCGGCAATGAGTTCGCGGGTAAGCTGTTCCTGAGCCGAAAGATAAACTCGCCACAGTTGTTCGAGGCGCCAAGGCGTCATGGCGGTTGGATTGACGGCGCTGATATCGGCGAAGGTGAGCAAGGTGAGTCGGCGGAGATCTTCTTGCGTGCCGATGCGGGAGGTGAGGAAGCGGGCGGTAGCCGGGTCATCGAGATCGCGACCGTTCATGACCATGGACAAATCCAAGTGATGTTCGATGAGGAAGCGGATGATTTCCTGGGCGGGAAGGGGAACGTTCAGATGCTCAAAAATAGCCGTGGAGGCATCGAGGGAACCTTTGACGTGATCGCCGGGGAGCGTGCCTTTGCCAACGTCGTGCAACAGAAGCGCCAAGCGCAATACAGGGATTTGATCGTCCTCGAGCAGCAAGTTGTGCATGCGGATGGGTGTGTTGGACGATTTGGCAAATAGATGATCGATGACTTCTACGGCAACGATGGAGTGTTCGTCGACGGTATAGCGATGGTAGAAATCGCGAACTACCAGGCATTCGACGGTGCTCCAATGCGGGATAGCAGCAGTAAGAACTCCGGTTTCCTGCATTTCACGGAGGGCGAGAGCGACATGGGGCTGGTTAAAGAATTCGCGCCAGACAGGCCAGGGTATTTTCTCCGATTTCAGCTTGGCGGTGACGGCGGCGGCATTGCTGGTGAGGCGGCGGTGAGCGTCCCAGGACAAATGCAAACCGTGGCGCGCGACAAAGGTGAAGAGTTCCAGTACGGAGGCGGCGGAACTCATGGTAGCGGCGGGATTACGCAGCAAGACTCGTTCCTGGGAGACGGTGAAATCGGAAGTGGAAAGGCGGCCGCGCCAATCGCGGAACTGACGGACGAGCGGCGAAGCTTTGATTTCAGCGAATTCGAGCGCTTTTAGGGCGGAATGGAAAACGCGGCGGGCGTGACGATAGTAGATCCGCATCCACTCGCCGGGATCGACGGGCTTTTCGGGATCGACTGTCCAAGCTTCGGCGGCGCGATCCTGCAGTTCAAAGCTGAGCAGGTTGTTGTCGCGATTGGAACGCTGATGCAGGAAGCAGCGGACGTCATAGAGGAACTGGCGGGAGTCGTTGACGTCGCGCAAGGCTTCACGGATGGCGCCTTTTTCCTGAGCGAGAAGCGCGAGCCAGTGTAGGAAATGAACATCGCGAATGCCGCCGGGCGCTTCCTTAATATTGGGTTCAAGATGATAGACGGTGTCGTTGAACTTAGAGTGACGTTTGCGCGCCATGTCGGCCAGCTCGCGTGTGATGGCGCTTTCCTGCTTCTGATAGAACTCCGGCAGGGCGAGGCTTAGCTTACGGAATGGTTCGTTGTCGCCGCATACGAAGCGAAGGTCGAGCAGGCTGATGTGGAGTTCGATGTTCTGTTCTTGCAGGCGGCAACATTCGGCGATGGTTCTGACGGACTGGCTGGCGCGGAGGCCGGAATCCCAAAGTTCGCGCAGGAACAATGACAGGGGTTCCTTGAGCTCGGCCATATCGGTTTCCTTTTCAACGACGATGATGATGTCTACGTCGGATTGAGGGAAGAGCTCGGAGCGGCCGTAACCACCGACCGCAGCCACGCTGAAAGGGACTTTGAGTTTGCCGGTGAGGCACTTGGCCGAGATTTCCCGAACGATGCGGTCGGTTTTCGTGGTGCGGTCAGCCAGGAGTTGTTCAGCGACTGGGTGCATTAGCGTTAGCGGCAGCGGCAGTGTTTGGGGACGGTGCAGTGCAAAGAGGACAGACCGCTCCTTTGCAGTCGCGGCTCGGAAAGGAGTGAGATGCGGCTCGGCGCGGAAAAGGTGTCACTCTCGAGAATAGGGGCGTTGCGGATTGTTAGGAGGACATGTCTCGACACGAGCGACGGAAGGTCCCCGGCGGGAACGGCTGCAGCGGCAGAAACCTCTGATTGTCGTGCGGCGGGTGAAGCGGCAAGGGGAGAACAAGGGAGATGCGAGACGTTGGGGGAGCGCGAAAAGCTTGGGTTTTCGCTTGTGCTGGGTCCCGGCGTGAGGTTCGTGGAGAGTGTCGAGACGGCAGACCTAAGAGGACGGACCGCTCCTTTGCAGTCGCGGCTCGGAAAAGAGTGCGGTGTATCACAGGCGAACGCGCGTTCCGCAGGGGGCGCAGAGTAGGTTAGCAAGCTACAGTTTTACCACGAGGTTACAGGACGATGTCGCCGCGGTCGTCGTTGCGAATGCGGATAGCTTCGAGGACCTCATAGACGAAGATTTTGCCATCGCCGATCTTGCCGGTACGGGCGGAAGTTCCGATGGCGCGAACGACTTCGTCTTTGCGGTCGTCGGTGACGACGGTCTCGAGCTTGATCTTGGGGAGCAGATCGACTTCGTACTCCATGCCACGGTACACCTCTTTGTGACCTTTCTGGCGACCATGCCCGCGCACTTCGGTGATGGTGAGGCCGTCGATGCCGATGTTCTTCAGGGCGTCGCGCACATCATCTAATTTGTGCGGTTGAATGATTGCTTCAATCTTTTTCATTTTTCCTATTGTCCTGGTTGTGCGCTTTAGTTCTCGAGCAGGTATCCTTCTTCGCCGTGCATGCTGAGGTCGAGGCCTTCTATCTCCTGATCTCGTGTGACGCGGACACCTATCAGCAAGTCAACCACCTTCAGGATAAGCAGAGTGCCCACGATGGCGATACCCCAAGAGATGAGGACTCCGATTGCCTGGTTGACCACTTGCATGGAGTTGCCGTCAACCCAGCCTAAGGCTTTGTCGCCGAGCGCGGTGTTGACTGCTTTCGTAGCGAAGACCCCGGTGAGCAGAGCGCCGAGAGTTCCGCCAGCGCCATGAACGCCAAAGGCATCAAGAGTGTCGTCGTAGCCGAATTTACTTTTGACGGCAGTGACCATAAAGAAGCAGAAGATGCCGGCGGCGAAACCGATGAGGAGGGCCGGGAAGGGCTTGACGAAACCGGAGGCGGGCGTGATGGCAACGAGCCCGGCGACTGCGCCTGAGATGCCGCCGAGCATGCTGGGTTTGCCGTGCTTGAGCCATTCGGCAAAGAGCCAACCGAGAGCGGCAGCGGATGCCCCGAAATGCGTGGCAACGAATGCGGAGGTGGCGAGTCCATTAGCGGCTACGGCGCTGCCGGCGTTAAAGCCGAACCACCCAACCCAGAGAAGACAAGCGCCGATGACGCTGAGGACGAGGCTGTGCGGCTTCATGGCTTCTTTGGGATAGCCGACGCGTTTCCCCAGATAGAGTGCGCAGACGAGAGCGCTGACGCCGGAGGTGATGTGCACAACGGTGCCACCGGCGAAATCGAAACACGGGATCTTGCCACCGAGATACGGATTCAAGAAGCCGCCCTTGCCCCAGACCATGTGCGCCATGGGGAAGTAAATGATGGTGGACCATAGCACGGTGAACAATAGCATGGCGCTAAAGCGCATGCGTTCGGCGAAGGCTCCAGAAATCAGCGCCGGCGTGATGATGGCGAACATGAGTTGGTAGATCATGTACGTCTGGTGCGGGACGGTGGCACCATAGTCGGCGTTGGGAGTTGAACCGACGTTGTTCAGGAAGAGATAGCCGAGGCCTCCGACGAACGGGCTGCCTTCGGAGAAAGCCAAGCTGTAGCCGTAGACGGCCCAGATGACGGTGACGACGGCCATCAAGACGAAGCTGTGCATCATGGTGCTGAGTACGTTCTTGCTGCGGACGAGACCGGAGTAAAAGAGAGCCAAGCCGGGGCCGGTCATCATGAGGACGAGAGCCGCGCTAGTGAGCATCCAGGCGTTGTCACCAGAGAGTTGGGCGCTTTGTGCGGCAGATTCGACAGCTTTCAAGCGCTGTTCTACGGAGGGTGCGGTGTCGGCGAGTAACGGGGAGGCGATCAACCCCGCGACAAGGAGGAGAAGTCTGTTCATATCGGATCGTGGCCAAACGGGGCGATGAGCGCGGATTTGGTTAAGTCAATTAGGTTAGCAGAAAACTCGTAATTTTCGCGATAGGGATATGTGGAATTGGGCGTTACGAAACGAACGGGGAAAAGCAGGGGACAGGTGACAGGGCACAGGGCTCAGGACGAGTGGATTTCGAAACGAATGGCGAATGAATGACGAAGGTGGGCGGTGGGATTCGGGAGGTGGCCGTTGCTTGGAGCCGAGATGAGGGACCAGGGGGCAGGTGTCAGGGGTCGGCGATGGGAATTGATGATTGAGTGGCTGATTTTGGAGCTGTGAACGGGGTTTTTGTTGGGTTTGGGACGGAATTGTGGTGTTGGTGGGAACGGGTTGGATTGGCGGGACGAGTTAGAGTTCGTCTTCCGTGGGTGGTTTGTAGCCGAGGCTGATGGCTTGTTTCTTCATGTCGTCTAGATGCTCTTGCCAGGTTGGTTCTTTTTGATTGTTCTTCTTTTTGAAAGCTTTGAGACGTTCTTCGAGAAGAGCTAGTTTGGCGGCTCGGTCGAGTTCGGCTTGACGGGCTTTGCGGTGGTCTTCTACCGCCTTCTTGGCTTGGTTGAATAAGTTGGCTTTGGCGGTTTGATAGCGCTGGAAGCGGCCGAAGGTGCGCTGTTGCTGCTCGGTCCACTGGCTGGCGTTGGGATTGGCGTCATAGAGGTCGGCTTCGACTTCGGTGAGGGCGTTGGTGGCGCGTTGGTAGAGCCAGTCGGCTTGGATGAGTTTTTCGATGAGGTTTTTTTCGCCTTCGTCTTTGGGTTTGTAGGTGGTGAACCAAGTGGTTTGGAGAGCTTTGTAGTCTTCTACAGATTCGTGTTCGAGGATGAGAGTGTCGGCGCAGCAGCCGTGCTTGGTGGCGTTGCGGGCGGAGCGGTCGCGACCTTCGAGCGTGGCGGGCGCGAGGGGTTCGGTTGGTTGTAGGGTTGGTGGCGTGAGTTCTTCCATGGCTCCTGGCATGAGTTCGCCGATCATGGAGAGGGCGTCGCGGATGGCGTCCGGTAGCAGGGACGCGGATTGCGCGGTTTTGTTGCGCGAATCTAGGTAGGCTTGTTTGCGGGCGAGGCGTTCGGCTTCGCGGCGTTCGGATGGGGAGAACAATAGAACGCCTACTTTTTGCCCCACCCCCCTACTGGAATTGCGAAAATCCGAAAAACGAAAAGGAAAAAGAAAACGGGCTGAAAAAATTGATGGCTTGAGGATACGGGATAGCCGCTAACCGCCAAAATCTGTTTGGCTAAATTAGAGTTGGCAGAAATGCTGCTGCCTTGCGGACTGCTGTCATTAATGCTGTGTAAGCACCGTTCTAGAGCGGATTTTGCATTCTCAGGTCTGGCAGCTGGGAAGCGGAATCGCCGCTGGAAATGAATTTCGGGCTTGCACATCTTGAAATGCCGTTGTGATTATGCGCGCGCTTTGATGCCTATTTCTAAGCGATGGATCAGAATATCTCTTCCTCCCAGTGTCTAAAGCTTTCCGAGTTTTGATCTGCAAACGTGATTCGGGCGCGCGCCCAGCGCTGCACAGCTGCAATAGGGTACGTAAGGAACGGCCTCGCGGCAGAAGCCTGCTGTTGCAGGCGTTCCGCAACTGAACCAGTGAACATTCCTCCGTCGTTCATGCCCGTCATCCAACTCGAGAACACAATGTCATCGTCTCCGTATTTCTCCAAAATATAGCGTGTTACCGCATTAAGCTCCGGCCCATGACTGGCCATAAAGGGCCCTGGGGCAAACCGCGCAAGAACTCGCGCACCTTGGATTCCATGTTTTTCGAGCCAATCAATCAAAACGTGTGCTGGCAAAGAAACAATTGGAAGTGTACGGAATCTAAATGCGAAGTTGCTTTCGTCGGATAACAGAATCTCGCCCACACTATCCATGAGTTGATTAGGGCAGATCGCGCCAACGCTTGGTAAAAGCCCTGCTGCTGTCTCCGACGTAGCGTAAGTTTCACTTCTCAGCATCTGAACCAGAATCGAAGTGGCGCGCTGAGGATTTATAGGCAAGACCAGAATGAAAATGTTGGAGAAGCCGTGTGATAGGGTTCCAGTCGTCATCATGGATTCCTTCAACAGGTCGAAAATGAGTGTCAGTGACCCGTCCTCGTATATCTTCTTCAGTGAAAGCAATTTATCTTCGTTCTCTGGCATGCGCATCAGCAGAAAGACAATGAATTCTAGGCCCGTATTGGCAGCATCTTCATCACCCTCGCGAGCTGCTCTGAGTAGTGTTTCGGTAGCCACTCGCACCTCATAGGCTGAGTGTGTCGCGGTCCATTCCACGCCACAAACTCGTGAGAGCAGGCCAGCCCTGATACTCTTCTGACGAACCCCTACGATTGCACGATTAAATGATGCGACAAAAGTCTCCACACGGTGCAATGACTCGAAACGCTAGAATGGCATTCTCCGACCAGAGCGCATCTATTATTTTGTTCACCTTCCTGTAGACATCTTCCGCTGGTGGAGAGGGCAGCTGCGGCCGCCAAATTTCTGCTACGCCGATTACGTAGCCGCGAAACAGATTGTGATTGTGACTCCCACGGCAGCCTGCGGTGATCCGATCCAGAACTTGCAATTTCTCATCGATTCGACCCAGTTGGACTCCGAACGCTAATGAGGACCGGGCCACATCGCTGCTCAACCATTGAATTTCATGACTGAAGTCGTTTTCGTGCTGTAAAAGATGGGCTGCTACCTGGCTTAGACGATCTTGCCAAGCGGCTTGTTCTAGATGATGATTCCAATAGTCAGGTCCTACCTCTTCGACGAGCCGGTCATGGAGATCTTCTGAGGCCAGTTGTTCTATCCACT
>CAVOJX010000023.1:0-33419 GCA_963696305.1 Bryobacterales bacterium
TTTGTGACTCGTTTGTTGCCCGTGTTTCAAGACTCGTTTTGTGATGCGGATTACAAGGCGTCGCTTGCCGGCATTTGGCGAAGTTGCTTGGTTTGTCAAAGGATAGCGGCGCTGCCTTCGTTCATGGTTACAGCGAAAGATCCTAAATAGAGATTGTTGGTTCTCAGGCTGTCCACCTCGTCGTTTTTCATACAGTGAGTGAAGAATAACAGCTTGACAACGCATAACCGGAGAGTTATGGTTTATTCATAGCCAGCGAGCTATGTATTTTGCCATGCAGACTGCGCCCCATGCTTTGTTTAAATCTCTTGCCGATCCGACGCGGCGATCGCTTTTCGAGCGGTTGAGCCGTGATGGGGAACAAACCGTGCGGATGTTGACGGACAAGTCTGGTGTGTCGCAACCCGCGGTATCGAAACATCTGGGAGTACTAAAGCAGGTGGGTTTGGTACGTTGCCGACATAGGGGCCGCGAGACGCATTACAAAGCGCATCCGCGCGCGCTTGAACCGCTGGTGGATTGGATGAGTTATTACAGCCGCTTTTGGCATGACCGGTTCGACCGGTTAGAGAACTTACTGAAAAGGATGGACTAATGACTACGCCTGCTACGCGCTCGCTTGTGATCGAAAAGGAGTTACCGCATCCGCCGGAGAAGATCTGGCGTGCGTTGACACAAGGCCCACTGATTAAAGAATGGCTGATGGAAAATGACTTCCAGCCCGCTGTGGGGCATAAGTTTAAGTTCCGCAACAAACCGGTGCCCAATTGGGATGGAGTGATTGATAGCGAGGTACTGGTGCTGGAGCCGAACAAAAAGCTCTCTTACAGCTGGGCCACCATGGGGACGGCGAGCGTCGTGGATTGGACTTTGACGCCAACCTCGGGCGGTACGCTTTTGCGCATGGAGCAATCGGGCTTTGGACCTGACCAAGATGCCGCCTATAACGGGGCGAAGTGGGGTTGGACGAAGTTCATCGGCAACTTGGAACGAGTGGTTGCCGGGTTGGAGTAACTCCGGTGTGGGATTGGAGATTGAGTATGAGAGCACCTAAGACGCGCACGATTCTTCGCTGGATCCACATCATTTTGGCAATTCCGATGTACGGTTACATCTACAGTCCTTTTGACAAACTACCACTGTACGCCCCGCCTGCTCGCTATGTGTTCTTTCCGCTGATGGTGCTTACGGGGCTATGGATGTGGAAAGGGTATTTGGTTCGCCGGCTTTTTTCGAGGAAAGCGGCATAAGCGTGTGTGAGGAGCCGCGATGTTGCCTATCTTGATTCGGAGTGCCAGTGCGGCAGATGAAAAGGTGGTGGTTGCCCTTTGGAGGGGGTCCGGGTTGGTGACGTCTTTCAACGATCCGACGCAAGACTTCCAATTCGCGCGATCAAAGCAAAACTCCGACGTTCTAGTGGGCGTCAGTTCCGAAGAACAGATCGTTGGGAGCGTGATGGTTGGGCATGACGGCCATCGGGGCTGGCTCTATTATGTAGCGGCGCTGCCGGACCGGCGCTTGCAGGGGATTGGTCGGCGGATGGTAGAGGCGGGCGAGCGATGGCTGCGTGAACGCAAGATTACGAAGGTAATGCTGCTGGTTCGGGAAACGAATTCGCAAGTTATCGATTTCTATGCGCGGCTTGGTTTTGAGGTAATTCCCAGAGTGGTTTTACAAAAGCGACTGGGTGAGTAGTTAGAGCGGAGTTATTGGACACGCGCGGGTGTCGTTGCCGGACACGTGGACAGATGGCTTCGCTGTCGCGCAGTCGAGCCTTGCGGTCCATGTTTTCCAGGAGCAAATTTGCATTAATGCAGAAAGGGCTCGGCCTGCTTTAGTAAGTCAATGACAGAAAGAATATCGGCCTTGTGCGTCAGAGAAGAACAACCTGAGGATCGCAAGCAAGTCAGAATAGTCAACGAGGGCGCTTTTGGGCGTTCCGACGAAGCGGACTTGATCGACAGGCTGTGGGCAGAGGGATCTGTCTTGGCTTCGTTCGTTGCAGAACTTGATAACCAAATTGTCGGTCACATTCTTTTCAGTCGCATGATGATAGAAACCTCGCAAGGGAAGGTGACAGCCGTTTCATTGGCTCCGATGGCTGTTATGCCGGATCATCAAAGCCGTCAGGTTGGAAGTCAATTGGTTCGTTTCGGATTAGTTGAACTACGCGCAAGAGGCGAACGTATCGTCATTGTGGTTGGCCACAAAAATTACTATCCGCGCTTTGGGTTCTCATCCCAGAAGGCACGCTACTTGGCTAGTCCGTTTCCAGCCGAGGTATTTATGGCGCTGGAACTCTCTGCCAACGCACTGAGCGGCATTCGTGGTCATGTTCGGTATCCGGCTGCTTTTGGGTTGTGATCGCTCCCGGATCTCGTCCTGAACGGCTGCTTCCGCTATTATTACTTCTTCTTGGTTGTCTTTTTAGGTCGGGCATCGGAGTTCGCCTCCACGGCGGCGCGGATGAGTTGTTTGAAAGCCGCTTCGTTGATCTTTTCGCCTTCGCGGAAGTCGATGGCGCGGCGCACGTTTCCTTCGAGGCTGGAATTGAAGAGCTTCTTGGGGTCTTTGAGGGCGGCTCCGCGGTAGAAGGTGAGCTTTACGACCTGTTTATAGGCTTCGCCTGTGCAGATGCCGCCGTTATGCGACCAAACGGGTGTTCCAGGGTTAGAGGGCTTGACCCATTTCCACTCCTCCTGAATGTCGGGGGCGGCTTCGTGGATGAGTTGGCGGAGGTGGGCGAGAGTTTCTCCTTTCCAGCCTCCCAGGTCTTGAATTCGTTTGGTGATATTGGCGGCGGCGTCGGAATTTGGATCAGGCATATTTGGTGTCAGCTTAAGGACAGTTTATTCGAATTCGGACGTGGAAGTTTCGCGTTTGGGACGGCGGGAGCGGCGGAGTGATGTGATTTGGGGGATTCGGGGTTGGCCGTCGACGTGCATCGCATGGAACCTATGCATCACCTTTATTACGCTTTACGGCAGCTTATTAAGACGCCTGGCTTTTCCATAGTCGCGATTGTGACGATTGCGCTGGGGATTGGGGTGAATACGGCCGTCTTTAGCGTGATGAATGCGGTGCTGCTGCGAGTGCTTCCGGTTCCGGATGCGGGGCGGTTGGTGATGTTTCACTTGACGAATCAGCCGTTGAGTACGAGTCAGTCGGGGTATGACGATCAATCGCTTTCGTTGCCGGTGTTTGAAGCGATGAAGCAGCGACGGGATGTGTTTGATGATGTGGTGGCGTTTGCGCCGCTGGGGTTCGGCAAGGTTCCGGTGCGGATGGGAGCGGCACTGGAGGAGGCGCGCGGGGAATTGGTAAGTGGGAATTACTTTTCGGGATTGGGCGTTGGAATGTACGTGGGGCATGCGTCGGAGGCGGTCCTGAGTTATCGATGGTGGATGGGACGATTTGGCGGGTCGCGCGATGTGTTGGGGAAGACTCTGTATGTGAAGGGCGTGCCGGTGCCGATTGGCGGAGTTGCGGCGGAAGGCTTTGAGGGCAGTGATCCGGGGCAGCCCGATATGGATTTTTGGGTGCCTTTGCGGAGGAATGGCGGTTTGAGTCCGTGGGGTAACGCGGTGACAAATCAATCGGTTTACGGCACTCCGAATTGGTTGTGTTTGATGATGATTGGGCGATTGAAAGTGGGGATTTCGGCGCAGAGCGCGGCGGTGGAGTTGACGCCCTTGTTGCGGCGGACGCTGGCTTGGTCGTCACCGGTGAGTCCGCAGGACCGGAAGCCAGAGTTGATATTGGGCGATGTGCGGGGAATTGAGACGTTGCGCGGAGACTATGAGCAGCCGTTGCGGGTTTTGATGACGATGGTGGGATTAGTGTTAGCGATTGCGTCGGCGAATGTGGCTATGCTGCTGTTGTTGCGGAATGCGGCGCGGGCGCGTGAATTTGCGTTGCGGAGGGCGCTGGGAGCGGGTGGCAGGGCATTGTTTGGACAGTTGATTTCGGAGAGTTTGTTGTTGGTGACAGTTGGATGCGGGTTGGCATGGATATTTGCAGGGCAGGCGACGGCGGCATTGACGCGATGGTCGGGAGTGAACTTTCGGGTGGAGGCGGATGGACGAGTATTGTGGTTCACGATCGGGGTTTCGGCGATTGTGGCGTTGGTGTTTGGGTTGATTCCGATGCGGGCCGTGGTGAGCGTTCCATTAGTGATGACGATGAAGGCGGGGGCGGCGACGGCAAACTCGGATCGGAGGCGGTTGTGGGGACGCAAGGCGGTGGTGGTGGGGCAGATAGCGCTGTGCACGATTTTATTGTGCGCGGGCGAACTGTTGTATGAGACGCTGCGGAATTTGGAGAAGAACGATTTGGGGATGCGGACAGCGGGGCTGGTGGTGTTTGGAGTAACTCCGCAAGCGGATGTCAGCACGGATGCGGAGGCGGTTCGATTTCACTTGAAAATCCTGGAACAGATACGCGCGGTGCCGGGTGTGGACGCTGCGACGGTTTCGGGAGTGCGGTTGGGTGCGGGCGTGAGCAACAACGACGGCGTGATGGTGGATGGACGGAATCCAACTCCGGCAGAGGCGTTTGCGCCGTCAAGGGTAAATCCAGTTGGGTCGCAGTTTTTGCAGACGTTGAGGATTGGTTTGGAGCGTGGGAGGGATTTCGACGATGGAGACGTTCTGGGAGGGAACAGGGCGGCCATTGTGAATCAAAGATTTGTGGACCGGTATTTGGCGGGCATGAATCCGCTGGGGCACCAAGTCTCTCTTCATGGGTTTACAGCGAAGGCTTTCACAATTGTGGGGGTAGCGAGGAACAGTCGTTACACGGGGATGCGGGAGGAGGAGCGACCGCTGGTTTATTTGCCGTTTTCGCAGGTAGAGGGTACGGCGGGGATGCAGTACGAGATTCATGCGAAAGGGGACTTGAGCGGAGTTATGGCGGCAGCAGAGAGGATTGTGCATGGTATGGATGCGAATGTCCCATTGGAGGACGTGATGATGCAGCAGGACCAGTTCGAACGGTCGATTACACAGGAGCGGTTGACGGCGCGCTTGGCGGGGGCGTTTGGATTGTTGGCGATGTTTCTGGTGTTGATTGGATTGTATGGGACGGTTTCGTCTAGCGTGGGTGCGAGGGCGATGGAGATTGGGGTACGGATGGCGTTGGGTGCGCCGCGCGGCGAAGTGTTGCGGATGGTTCTGCGGGAGAGTGCGGCGATGGCGCTGGTTGGGGTGGTGGTGGGATTGCCGGTGGCGTTTGGGTTGGCGAGGATCATGCGCGGGATGTTGTTTGGGCTGAGTTCGGTGAATCCGGCGGCTTATTTGGCGGCGGTATTGGGGGTGGTGTTGGTAACGGTAGGCGCGACGGTGGGTCCGGCGAGGCGTGCGGCGGGGATGGATCCGATGCGAGCTTTGCGGATGGAGTGATCGGGGGGCGATCACCTTACGGGTAGTCTCGAAGCTCGCCGAGTGGCCGCACGGCTTGGACTTTAAGTACCTCAAATTCGAGCGGGAATGCGTCCATGTGACCGTAGGGACCGGTGCTGTCAACAGTTTTGTGTAAACTCGGTTCCATCATTCATAGAATGTTTTGCTTTTATGCCGTCGCGGCGAGCTGCATTCTCTCCGGCCAGCGGATCGCAAACTGGCGCAGCGCCTCGCGCCAGCCCTGGACGGTCTGCCACTTGCGTGCGACGTTCTGCAGCGCCAGATACAGCAGCTTGATGGCGGCTTCCTGCGTCGGAAACGAGCCGCGATTCTTGGTCACTTTTCGCAGCGTCATGTGCAACGATTCCACCGCGTTGGTCGTGTAAATAATCTTGCGAATCTCCTCCGGGAATTCGAAGAACGGGATAACTCGCTGCCAGCTGCGTTCCCACACATCAGCCACCACCTGATGCTTCGGATACTTAACTCGAAACTCAGCCAGTGCCAGCGCCGCCAGCTCGGCTGACGCTGCTCGGTAGATGGGCTTCAAATCCGCAGCCATGGCCTTGCGTTCCTTCCAGTTCACGAAGCTCAAACTCGCACGTATCAAATGCACGATACAGGTCTGTACCAGCGTGCTGGGAAAGATGGCTTCAATAGCCTCCGGGAAGCCTTTCAGCCCATCTGTGCAAATGATGAACGCATCTTTCATGCCGCGATTCTTCAGGTTTTGCAGCACCGACATCCAATACTTAGCTCCTTCGTTGCCGCTCACCCACAGCCCCAACACCGACTTCTGCCCTTCCACATTGATGCCAATCGCGGTGTACACAGCACGGTTTTCCACTTTGCCATCTTGCCGCATTTTCACCATCAATGCGTCCAGATACACGATCGGATAGAGGGCCTCCAACGGTCGGTCTTGCCAGGCTCGCACCTCCTCCTGAATGCTGTCGGTGACCTCCGAAATCAAACCGGCACTCACATCCACACCGTACATATCATGCAGGTGTCCCTGGATATCTCGCACCGTCATTCCGAGCGCATACATCGACAGAATTTTGGCATCGAATCCTTCAAAGCGCGTTTGATGTTTCTCTATGAGCTTGGGTTCGAATGTGCCGTTGCGATCGCGCGGCACTTCGATCGTCATCTCGCCCGATTCGCCTTTCAGCGTCTTGCGGCTTTTTCCATTGCGCGAGTTGCCGCTGCCATAGCCCTCCGGGTCGTGCTTTTCGTAACCCAGGTGATGGTTCATCTCGCCGGCCAACATGCGCTCCACCAGGGCTTTGGTCAGTTCTTTCACCAGCCCATCCGGGCCGATCAAACTGCCCCCGCTGGTCGCGATCAATTCGTCGATTAGTTCTTTTCTGATTGCCATTCGGTTCTCCTATCTTCCTCTCTCTTTTTGAGAACCGAGTTTACACAAACTGTTTTACACCCTCTAGGGACCCTTGTCTTTGAGCACTCCGATGAAGACGACATCTTTGGGTTTGCGCCATTGCATGTGGTGGATGGCCCAGCGCAAGCGCCAATTAGTGCGAGATTCCCAAGTTTCGCTGAATGCGACCCATATCATTGGTATTGGTAGCGTGCATTTGGGCGACGATAGGACGCTGGCTTCAAAGTCTGTGGTGTAGATGGCGCGTACTCTGATGGTTTTGCCGGAGTAGCTTGCCGAGTTATCTAGCAATTCACATAGCGGTTTCGCGGATAGTGTTGGTGATCTCGCAACGAGTTTTGCCTAATATCTTGGCACCGATTTGGCGGAGGTATTCATTAAGGGCTGCGGTTTCCACCAAGACCTTGCCAGAACCTGCTGAGTGGCGATCAAGTCCGTTTTTCTTCGCGCCGGATACCCTAAAAGCTTCGCCCGTTTGCATGTCAAGATAATTGCCGCCGGGGTGCACGCGATTGGCGCCTTTGAGTTTCATCAGTGCGCGGCCGTTGAAGTATAGGGTTCGGCCCGTTCTCGACTGGGTGACGTATCCGATCCACGCCGGGCGTTGTCCGAGTAACCGCTCTTCCGCTCGATGTACCGAAGCAGATTCATGTACGAAGTGTGGCATGGCAACGTGCGAATGAATAAGGTGCAGTTGGTCTATCTGGAAGCGATATGACAGAATGGCCAAAGCGTGGGCGAAATCGACGATCTGCATCGTTTCTACGACCTTTTGGACAGGCTGGAAACGAAGTTGGGTGGGAAGCTACAGCTGGCAGCGTGTGGCAAGGGCTCGTTGTGGCCGGAAAAGGGTATTTACTTTTTTTTCGAACTGGGCGAGCACCGGCGCGACTCTGGCAAAGGATATCGAGTGGTCGGGGTGGGGGGTAATGCGATTCGCAAGGAAACTGCGAAGGCGACTTTGTGGCAGCGACTAGCCGAGCACCGTGGCAATAAGGATGGGATGAGCGGGAAACATCGGGCGTCGCTGTTTCGGCGGCAAATTGGACTGGCATTGGGAGCTCGATTTCCTGAGTTGATGGTTCCTACGTGGGAGCGAATGGGCGGGGTGACTCCGTTGGAACGTAACTTGGAGAGGCCGCTTGAGGGAAGAGTGAGTCTGCACATTGGGGCGATGCCTTTCTTGTGGCTCAAGGTGGAGGACGATCCGGCGACGCCCGATTTGCGAGGGTATCTGGTGAGGAACGCGATTGCCTTGGTGAGCAATGCGAAGCGTGCGAAGGCGCTGGACCCGCCTTCAAAGAATTGGCTGGGGTTGGAGTGTCCGACCAAGGGAATTGCAAAGTCCGGGTTGTGGAACCCGGATTTTGTGACAAACAAGTACGACGCGCAATTTCTTGAGGTGCTTTCGGCGAAGATTGCGGCGCTGGATTGGCGCAGGTGAAGAGGTGTAAAAAACGCCGTTCGCAACCGCTTGTAGGCTTTCAAAAATCGCAGTCACAAGAGTTTGCAAAAGATTAAGTTACTTATAAATCAATAGCTTAGCCGATTTTGCAAAGACCGTTTGTCGCGGCGGCGATTCAGACTCGAAGCGAAAGGATCGTTCTGGGGTAATGCAAGTTGCCCTCATTACCTTTTCTGACGTTATGAATTTGAATTACTTCATTAGCCCGATTCGGGCTCAAGCCGCGCGGACGAGCGCAAGGGCAATGCTTTGCCTGCTCGTAGGCCTTCCGTTTATGAACGGCCAGTTGAATGCGCAGGTCACGATTAGTCCCACGAACCCGGCAGTTACGACCGCTGGTTCGATTACTTTGACATCCAGCACACCGGTGACGTGGAGTCTAAACGGCGTCGGTACGCTGAGCAACCAAACGACAACTTCGGTCACTTACAATGCGCCATCTTCGGTAGTGCCACAGCAGCAGCTTTTGGGCTGTCCGGTATTGCCGAACGATGCGGTTTTCAACACGCGCATCGATAGTTTGCCGGTGGATCCAAATTCAACGGCGATGATTGCAGCGCAAAGCGCTTTGCCGGTCATGTTGCAGCCGTCCTGGGGTACCAGTTACGCAGACTCGACGACGCCTACGCGGACGATGATTAGCTTTTACGACGGGCAGACCCGGCCGAACTTTGCGTTTCCTTTACAGGGACCAAACTTGCGACGCGAAGCCGGCGACTACGTCGGCATTTTTAAGTTTGCGTCTGCACCGGATCATCACGTTATGACGGTGCGACGAAGCGACTGTTCTTTCTATGAGAGCTATAACGATTACCTGAACGGGTATGTTCGCACGTGCAACAACGGTACTACGCAGAACTGTAATGTGCAGAGCGCGGTTGACTATACACAGTCAACTTATAATTTCGTTCCCGGAGATTGGGGTACGGATGCTGCCGGGTTATTGCTTGCTCCGCTAATGTGGCATGTGAATGAGATCAAAGGCGGATCGATCAATCATGCAGTGCGCTTTACCGAGGGGCTGGGGGGCATTCTGTTCAACGCGATTCGCTGGCCCGCGTCCAGTACGGCGGGTGGTTGTGCGGCAGCTATCTGTCCGAATGCCATGCCAATGGGCGCTCGGCTGCGTTTGAAGGCAAGCGTCAACATCAGTACGTTTAGCTCGACGGCACAGGTGATGCTGACGGCGCTGCAAAGGTACGGGATGATTCTATCCGACACAGGGTCGAACAACGCGATTACAACTTCGTCGGATGTGTCGGAAGATCCGACAGTTTTCGCCGCGGTTAGGGAAATTACAAATGCGAACCTGCCGATTACGGATTTTGAGGTTGTGGATGAATCGAGCTTGCAGGTTGCGGCCAATTCATATCAAGTTTGTCCATACAACACTACTTGCATGGGCGCGAAGAATACATACGAACAGCCGTTGAGCCAAGCAGTGGTGACAGCGACGCCGATTAGCAGCGGTGCTGCCGTGTCGGTTCCAGTAGCGCTGGAAGGAGTATCGATTGGTTTGGGCGTGCCGCTGGTTCTGCCGGTGCAGGCGGGCAGTTACAGTTTCCAGATTCCATACTGGGTGAATAACAGCACTAATCAGAGCGTGACTTGGACATTGCAATCGGGAGTAGGCAGCGTGACGTCGGCGGGCGTGTACACTCCGCCAGCTTCCACCGCCAATAGCGGGACAACCGCGTCGGCAGTGCTGACGGGTGCTGCCGCAGCCGATCCGAACGTTACGATCACCCTGTTTTTGAACATACTGCCGGCTGGTTCCAGTCCAACCGGTTCAATCCGAATCGATTCCGGAGCGCTGACCAACAACACGGATGGCAACGGCAATGTTTGGCTGGCCGATATCGGGGCCGATGGCACGGACGTGTTGACGGGTAGCGATTATCCGAGTTGGCCTACCACGAACCCTGAGCGAATCGTCTACCAAAGCGCGGCGCAGAGTTACAACGGCGACCAGCACTACGAACTGGTGGTTCCAAACGGGAACTACAAGGTGCATATGTTGTTCGGAAATCCTTATTACGGCTGTGCTGCACCATGCGGCTATACGTGGGGTTATTGGCAAGAATACACATTTTCACCGGAGTTGATTGAGACGCAAGGAACGATTCAAGCACATTACTTCGATTTCCAAAGCGCTGCCGGTTATCAATATGCCACTCCGGTGGATTTGTATGTGCCGGCGCAGGTTACCAACAATATTTTGGACATTAGCGCGGATCTTATGGTTCCTGACATTGGGCCTAATTACTCCGCCCCCGGCAATAAATTCAACTTCATCAACGGTGTGGAGATTCTGCCTGACAGCACTGCTCCACATTGGACGATTGACACGCAAATGCAATCGACGATCGCAGCTGGACAGACGCTTCTACCCTTTTACGTGACTGATTGGTACACGGGTAAAAACGACCCAACGTGGAGCATCATCAGCGGACCAAAAGATGCGACGCTATCGGGGTCAACGTTAAGCCTTCCGGCGGGAAGTACTGATTTGAACGGGCAAGGGATTGTTGTTCAGGCCACGGATGGAACATACACGGCAACCGCGACGATCTACACGACCGGCGGAACAAAATCGGCACTGGGCATTCTAGCGCCACCCAATCACTTTGGATATTATCGAGCGCTTACGATTAGCCACACCAACGTTGCGGCGGCGCAAACGAATTTCCCGGTTACCGTTTCGGTTACCGATCCGACGCTGGCTACGACAGCAAATGGTGGACATGTGCTGCAGAGCAAGGGCTACGATATTGTTTTGACTTCTGATTCGGCAGGGAAGAACTTGCTGAGCTGGGAAATGGAAAAATACGATCCGGTGGCGGGCACCTGGATTGGCCACGTCAAGATTCCTGCGCTATCCAATACAACGGATACAGTCATATACATGTTCTACGGAAATCTGGGGATTATGGCGGACCAGTCCTCGGCGTCTTCGGTGTGGGACGGCAACTTCACGGGTGTTTATCACTTTGCTTCGATCACCAGCACGACCACACCTGATTCATCCTCTAAGGGCGACAGCGCACTTAGCAACACGGGAGTGACCAGTGGCACCGGGTTGTTTGGTCTGGGCGCATCACTTACCTCTAACGGTGCACACCTCGTGCTTCCCGTGGCGGTGCTGAACTCCACATCCGGTTCGGTGTCGGCGTGGTTGAATCCGACCGAGCAAATGATTTCCGGAGTGAGCTACGCAGGGGCCACACAGTTCGACAGTAGTAAGGCGTTTCACTTCTTGGAATGGTCAAGCTACGCCAACGCGGTTGAATTTGGCTGGAACAATGGTACGAGCGATTCTACCCTGCACGAGCCTGTTAGTAAGGTCAGCCTGCCGACGAATACCTGGTCGCATGTTGTGTATACGTGGAATCAGTCGCCGGCATCGCAAAGCATCTATGTGAATGGGACGCCGGTGGTGAATGTGACCACGGCGTTCAACGTTTATACGCCAGTGAGTAACTTCTGGCTGGGTACGGACGAGCAAAATGGATCATACAACTTTATGGGCAGCATGGACGAAGTGCGACTTTCGAATGTAGCCAGGTCGGCAAGTTGGGTCGCGACCGAATATGCAAACCAAAGCTCACCAGCGACGTTTGTAACGTTCGGAA
This sequence comes from Bryobacterales bacterium, assembly GCA_963696305.1. Taxonomy (GTDB): domain Bacteria; phylum Acidobacteriota; class Terriglobia; order Bryobacterales; family Bryobacteraceae; genus Bog-105. Next base: position 11,899 of record CAVOJX010000023.1, read on the forward strand.
GCGAAACCAAGAATCAGTAAGTTGGTTTCCACAAAAGACGGACCCCGCAGGGCGCAAGACGATTTATTGCGCTTGCGGGGCCTGTACTCTGAGCGATCTTCATCCGATATAGCTAGTGGATTCTATAATACGTACTGTGACAAGGTCCTAGGTCTGGTTTGCAGACGCTGTTATGGACGCCGCTAACTTATTGGCGTCATTGGCCTTTTTATATCCAACAAAGGAAATACATTGAACCCCGCACAAAATCAACCGCCGCTGTCCAAGACTGCGTCGGAACTATATGACCGAATCTCTGGAAAGAAAGCGAAACTTGGCGTTTTGGGCCTCGGATACGTGGGCCTGCCGCTGGCTGTCGAGTTCGCCAAGGCTGGCTTTGATGTAACCGGAATTGACCTAGCTAAGGAGAAAGTCGATCTGTTCAACCAGGGAAGGTCCTACATTCAGGATGTACCGGATAGCACGATTGGGCCGCTGATTGAGAGCGGACGGCTGCGGGCAACTACCGACTTTGCGGTGATTGAAGGGTTAGATACGGTGGACATCTGCGTGCCAACGCCGCTTCGCAAAACGAAAGATCCGGATATGAGTTTTGTGGTGGCGGCGTCGGATTCTATTGCTGCGCATATGCATCCAGGACTGCTGGTGATGCTGGGTTCAACGACATACCCGGGAACAACCAACGAACTTGTTTTGCCGAAGCTGGAATCGTCGGGTCTGAAAGTGGGCGAGGATTTCTTCTTGTGCTTCTCTCCCGAACGCGTTGATCCGGGTAACGCAAAATTTCAGACTCACAACATTCCAAAGGTAGTGGGCGGCATTACGCCTAGCTGCACGACGCTCGGCGCTTTGCTCTATAGCCAGACGTTGGAGACGGTTATTCCGGTTAGCTCCACGCGTGTGGCCGAGATGGTGAAGTTGCTGGAGAACACGTTTCGGCTGATCAATATCGGCTTGGTGAACGAATTGGCGGTGATGTGCGATCGGATGAAGATCGATGTTTGGGAAGTGATTGACGCTGCTGCCACGAAGCCCTTCGGTTTCATGCCGTTCTATCCGGGACCTGGATTAGGCGGACACTGTATTCCGATCGATCCTTTCTATCTTTCATGGAAGAGCAAAGAGGCAGGTATCGAAGCGCGCTTCATTGAGCTTGCTGGCCATGTGAACGGCCGGATGCCGGAGTTTGTCGTCGAGAAGATTCAAAACACCTTGAATGGCGACAGCAAAGCGGTTCGCGGTTCGCATGTGCATATTTTGGGGACAGCTTATAAGCGCAACATTGACGATGTGCGCGAATCGCCCGCGTTGGATATCATCGTGATCCTGCAGCGGTTGGGGGCGAAAGTAACGTTTTCCGATCCGTATGTGAAGCGCATCAATCTGCACGGCGATATTCTTGAATCGCAGGACATGTTGTCGTCGGTTCGCGCAGCCGATTGCGTTGCCATCATAACCGATCACGACGGTGTCGATTACAAATCTGTGGTGGAATGCAGCAAACGAATCGTGGATACGCGGAATGCTCTCAAAAAGTACTCCAGCGACAAGATTGTTCGTCTTTAGAATTGTCCTAGCAGTACATACCTACAATGGAAACCAAGGCGCCCGCCGAAGAAACGGTGCAACAACCTAGCCTTACGGCAAAGGCTGTGAGGGGCACAGTTTGGTCTGCAATTTCAACGGGCGGCAAGCAGTTGCTGACGATTGCTTCAGTGGCCACGGTGGCTCGGAAATTGGGTCCCGGTGCTTATGGGGTGATGGGCATGGCGGGTCTGCTGTTGCTATTGGTCTCCATGCTGCGCGATTTGGGTACCGGTGTCGCCATTATTCAGAAGAGCACCCTATCGAAGCGCCTGCTGTCGAGTCTATTTTGGGTAAATGTATTGACCGGCATGGTTGCAGCCAGCATTGTGGCAATATCGGCTCCATTTATGGCGCGGTTTTTCCACCAGCCTCTGTTGATGCCTATTCTGACGGTTCTATCCATCTCCTTTGTGCTGACTGCGACTGGCGTCGTCCATAATTCATTGCTGTACCGCGAAATGCAGTACCAAAAGCTGGCGATTGCCGATTTAAGCGCGGCCGCGCTGACCTATCTTGTAGCCCTATCTTTCGCTTATTCGGGCTTCGGCGTCTGGAGTCTAGTGTTTGCCAACCTGACATCGGCTCTGAGTGCCACTTTGTTCTATTGGTTGGCTTGCCGCTGGCGCCCGTCGCTGATTTTGGATCGCAAGGAAGTTGAAAGCGTCCTAGGCTTCAGTTTGAATCTGACTGGCTTTGTGTTCTTTAATTTCTTTTCGCGCAACGCGGATAACATCATTGTCGGCAAGTTTCGCGGCGATGCCGAACTGGGAAATTATTCGATGGCGTACAACTTGATGCTCGCACCGATGTCGAATATCACGGCTGTGATTGCGCAAGTTACCTTCCCAGCATTTGCGCGGATCCAGGATGATATTTCGCGTTTCCGTTCCGCTTACATGCGCCAACTGATGCTGATTGGCTTGATTACTTTCCCCCTGATGGCAGGCATGGGTGTCTTAGCCGACCCGCTCATTCGGGCTGTTCTGAAAGACAAGTGGGCGGGGGCTATCCCTATTTTTCAGATTCTGGCGCCAGTTGGGTTGGTTCAATCGATTTGGACAATGATCGGAACCATTTGCAACGCACGCGGCCGAACCGATCTGATGTTTCGCATGGGGCTTGGCACCAGTGTCGTTCTAGTGATTGCGTTTCTAATTGGCGTCCGATATGGCGCCGTGGGCGTGGCCGCCGCGTATGCCATTACGTTTCTGGGCGTCATTACCTATCCAACCTTTGCGATGGGGCTGCGGCTGATTGAACTCCGATTTCGAGATTTGGCCTTATCTCTGTTGCCGCAGTTGCTCATTACGCTTGCGATGGCGCTGACGTGCCTGGCGTGGCTGTGGATTCTGACAATGGGAGGGATTACGAACCCGTGGGTCAAGCTCCTGACGACCTCGCCGATTGGCGCGATTGCATACATAGCGATGATTATCGGATTTCGTCCAGCCGTGCTTGACGTTCTGGAGGAAATCGCCTCCGGATACGAGAACCGCCATGTGACTAAGCTTTTTGCCGGTATGCGGCGACTGTCTTGGAGAAGAAGCTAGGTTCGCAGTGGAGAGGCCCCTTGCTCGGTGTCGGAAAGAACAACGGTCGCGACTCTAGGTGGAAAGGGAACTGGCTTCGACAGGCTGCCCCACGCTCGCTGTTTGGCCTAGCGAATTCATGATCGCTAATAACTGGGATGCTTGATGCTGCCCGTTGAATGAGTCCTCAAACCACGCCGAAGGTTGCACAGCTTGGGTATCGAGGTGGAAGAACTGCAAAACGGCTTCGTCAATGCGTTCTTCACTTGCTCCAGTGTACGCAAAGGCGGATGGCACACGACTCTGGGTCAGAATGCGTTCAATGGGCGTATTGGGCATGATAAAAGCCAACACCGGGCGGCCAATTTGAACGTATTCGAACAGTTTTCCGGGTACTTGAAGGGTGGAGTGCGGCTGCACAAGCAACAACCCATCCGATTCTTGGATGATGCGTTGTGCTTGTTCCTGAGGGACGTGCTCCGTCAATTTCAGCCATCCGCGCTCAGTTGCTTCGGCGACAAACTCCGGGTTGGGTATGCTGCCTGGACGAGCCGTTCCAATCAACTGAATCAAAATCTCGGAAGGTGACAATTTGCCCGAACCTATAAGACGTCCGATTGAATGCAACAGCGGCGTGATGACGCGCCCCTCGTACAGCTCACCAACGTGGCTGTAGATGCGCTGCTTGCGATTGCCGGTCGGCAGCGGATTCAGACGTTTTTCCGGGTCGAAGCCATTCCAAATTAGGTGGATTTTTGACGCCATCGCCGGATAAGTGTTGCAAAGCCGCTCTTGGGCGGCATCCGTATTGGCAATGACGCAGTCTGCAGCTGCAATAAACGTCTTTTCCAGAAAACGATAGAGGTCTTTTTGCGGGCCCGTTAAGAGACTGTCGGCCGGATTGTCGCCAAGCGGATCACGGAAATCCAAAATCCAAGGGATGTTCCGGCGTTTCTTGAGCCAGTATCCGGCGAGGGGAGTTCCCAGCGGTGGGTAGGTTGAGAAAACGATCGATTGCTTCTGATTCGTTTGCTCGTCAAGATACCTGCACGCAGCCTTATATGCCTTGATTGCCCATTGGCTTCCGGATGCGCCGGGCATGAGGAATTTGCGTACCGCCCGCTCAGCCTGCCAGCCAAGGCCCTCGCGTGGTCTAGCGATGAAGGGATCAACTACAGTCTCAGCGTGCAAATCTGGCCTGCTGCTAACATCGGCCGCAGTCACGGTATGGTAGCGAACGCCAGCGCGAGACAGGTATTTTGCAAATCGGTAGGGACGCATCCCCCCGATCGCGTTCTCAGGCGGAAAATGGTAGGCGAACATCAATAGGATCTTCTCGCCTAAATCGACCATTAAGGAATTTCCTCTGCGAGTGTGTTAGTGAGTCCGAAATACTCTCTGATAGCGAACCGGCAGCGTTCGCCGGCTCTACCGTCCCATAGTGGCGGGATTGCGCCGGTTTTAGGAGATTGACGGGCTTCCTGCCAAGCCTTCAAAATGCTTTCCTTAGTGGTGCCTGCAAGTCGATTGGTTCCAGCTTCCACAGTGACGGGCCGCTCGGTGTTTTCACGGAGTGTCAAACACTGCGTTCCTAATACCGTAGATTCTTCTTGGATCCCACCAGAATCGGTGAGGATTACAGTTGCTTTAGCCTGCAAATGCAGAAAATCTCTGTAGCCCAATGGCTCCAATAAATGGATTCTTTCGCTCAATCCGATACCGTCAATCTTGCTTCTGGTCCGAGGATGCACTGGCCAATACAACGCTAAGTCTTTTGAGATGGTCTCGAGAGCCGATAGAATCTCTCGCAATTTCTCATCGTCATCAACATTCGCCGGACGATGTAACGTGATCAGTCCGAACCTATCGTCCGGAATGGAAAGCTTTCGAAGAGTGTCAGCCTCCAATGCTTCCTTCAAGTTGAGACGTAAAGAATCAACCATTAGATTACCCACTAGCGATATCTGTTTCGGATCTTTTCCTTCCTTTAACAAGTTTGTTCGGCCACTTTCCTCTGTCACCAGGAGGAGATCGGAAATGGAGTCGACCACTAAGCGGTTTATTTCCTCCGGCATCGTGCGGTCGAAACTGCGTAGACCCGCTTCGGCGTGGACCACCGCCATGCTTAACTTAATTGCAACTAAAGTTGCCGCTACGGTCGAGTTTACATCGCCCACCACGACTACGCCGTTGATTTTTTCCTGAATAAATACTGGTTCTATACGCTTCATTATTTCGGCGGTCTGTTGAGCATGGCTACCAGAACCAACTTCTAAACGATAGTTTGGAGGAGGTATCCGCAGATCCCGAAAAAAGCTCTCCGACATGTTCTGGTCGTAGTGCTGGCCCGTGTGTATCAGAACCACATGAAAATCCGGATCGCCGGTGAAAGCTGCCATTAAAGGCGCGATTTTCATGAAGTTTGGCCGCGCACCCGCAACCATGGCTAGCCTTATCTTATCGTTTTTGTTCATTTCCTTAACCGGGTGCTCTGTCCGGCAAAGTCACACTCACCTTATCGGTGACAAGCCGCCTAAACTAAAGAGCGATGAGGGGGAAACCCATCTCTACTTAATCATTGCAAATCAGCCGATAGCTCTATGACGGCCAGCGATTTATGCTAATGAGTGGGGCAATTCCCGGTTGCGCTCTCGCCTCGATTATCTATGTCAAAGTTTAAGCCTGGTAAATACCCGAAGGATAACCCCCTCGTGCCACCTAAGTATAGGGGGAATACCTCCTCTGCTGCTTTACAGGATCCGGTTCCCGTAGTGACCAGTGCGGCGGAAGCGCCGAAGGTGATTGCTGAAGAACCGGCGCTGAGCCCCCCAGCAAAGTTTGCCTTGTGGACCACCCTGTTATTCACTTTTTTTCGCTTTAGCTATTTGCACGAACTATTGACGGCCAGAGTAGGCGTAGACCTCCACCTGATGATCATTTTGGGTTCTTTGGCCGTATTGAGCGCGCTTGCGGCGGGCACTTTGTTCTCCGCGTTGACACATCGCATCATGCAGGTTTGGCTTGCGTTTACGCTGTGTTTCTTATTAGCGTGCTTTTTTGGCTTTTGGCGAGGCGGAGCCTTTGCTGTCTTCGTTCCGTTTGTCAGAACTTCTCTGATTCTTTGTTTGCTGATTCCGGCCGCGGCTCCGAGTAAACGTGCTTTGAGTCAGGTTCTGAAGACCGTTGGAGTGGCTGGCTTGGTCTTCATCGTAGTCGGTCTGACGTCAAGCGATATACGTACGGGGCGGTTGGAACTGGTACAAGCGGGTGGCAGCGCTTCCAATTCGAACGATTATGCCGCGTTGGTTGTGTTAGTACTTCCTGCCATTGCTTACCTAACCCTGCGCCAAGGCGCGAACGTGTTTTTAAAGGTCGCCGGCGTGGCCGCTTTGGGTATGGGTTGTTTTTTGATTTTGAGCACTGGTTCGCGCGGAGCGCTGATTAGTCTGGCACTCTCCACAGCTTATGTTTTCAAGATTTCGAAAATGAAAATGCGGATTGGACTAGCGCTGGGTCTGCCCTTGCTGTTTGCCATGGTATTGCCGTTTGTTCCGGATAAGGCGATGGATCACTTACGTGCGCTAGTGAGCGGCAGTAGTGCCGATGAGGTGGCGATGGAGTCGCAGGAACAACGAACTGAGCTGTTGAAACAGAGCTTTCTCATTACGTTGCAGCACCCGCTACTAGGCGTTGGGCCAGGGAGTTTTCAGGAGTACCAAGCCATGCAAGCGAGGGAAAAGGGCGTGCGCGGAATGTGGCATGAAACGCACAATTCCTACACGCAGATATCGAGCGAATGCGGAATTCCTGCGTTGATATTCTTTGTGACCGCGCTGGTGATGACGCTGCGAGTATTCGGGCGCGGGAGGAAGTCGGCGGACCCGGAGATCAGGGGAATGGCTTCGGTTTTGGCGCTGATGCTGGTCAGTTTTGCTGCCAGCATGTTCTTCCTTGCGCAAGGCTATGGATTTGGATTTCCGGTAATGGGCGGGATAGCCATTTGCATGGATAAGTTGTTGAAAAAGTCGCCCGAAACGCTAGATTCGCAATTGGCGGTTTAGCGCAAATCAGCAAAGGGCCATTCGCGCAGGTGCCGCGCTCGAAAGAGATAGACGCAGGTGCCTAAAATGACCATGCCCAGTCCACTGGCAATATAAACCGCGCCGCTTTCATACAGAATGTAGAGCCAGCCAAGCGCCGCCAGGATGACCGGAAGAGGATAGAGGGGCATCTTGAACGGGCGCGCGATATCCGGCCGGTTCTTTCGAATCAACACGACGGCATAGCATTGCGCAACGAACTGCGTCACGATCTGAATGACGATCAGAGCCTTGATCAAATCTTCCAGACTCAGGAGACAGGCGGCGGCGGAGGCTACTCCCATGAACAAAACCGAGAAAGAGGGGAAGTGGCGGCGCGGGTGAACGCGTCCGAAGATGGCAAAGAACTTACCTTCGGCGGCGGCTGCAAAAGGAACTCTGGTAAAACCCAACAAAACGCAAAACACAGAAGCGAAGGCAATGAGGAGGATCAAGACCGTCATGCCGTTGGCGGCGGCAGGCCCGTAGAGGATGGCAGTGAAATCGGCGACGATTGCCGAAGAACCCATGGCTTTGTTGGCAGGTATAACGCCGATGATGGCGAGGCTCATGGCCAGATACAGAACGCCTAGAACAACGATCGAATAAACAATTGTGCGGGGAATGTTTTTTTCGGGTCTTTTGATTTCACCACCAATGAGGCAGACGTTGAAGTAGCCGCTGAAATCGTAAGAGCTGATGAGTGCGGCGGCGCCGAGTCCTTCGAAGAATTTTGGGGTGAGGGTGAAGGCGTCCTTCGGAAAGGCAAAGGCGAGAGAAGAATGGAAATGAGTTGCGCCGCCAAAGACGATAATGGCGATGGCGAGCATAAGCAAGAGCCACAAGGCCTCGGAGATTCGACCGATGGCGCGGATGTCGCGGTAAAGAATCCAGGTGGCCAGGCCGCAGACTCCGATGGCCATGACAATCTGCCAGTTGTGATCGAGCGACGGGATTAAATAATGAGCGTAATCGGCGAGACCGACCGCGCCTGAAGCGGCCATCAACGGGGCCACCAGCATCACTTGCCACAAGAACAGAAAGCCCATCAGCTTGCCGGCTTTATCTGGACCGTAACCTTGCTGCAGGTAGTCGTAGGATCCGCCGGAACCGGGCATGGCGGCGCCCAATTCAGCCCACACCAAGCCGTCGCACAGTGCTAAGGCCGCGCCGACGACCCAGCCCAGCAATGCTTGCGGACCACCCATGGCGGAAAGCATGAGTGGGATAGTGATGAACGGCCCAATGCCCACCATATTGAGCATGTTCGCGGCAAGGGCGGGAAAGAAGCCCATGTCGCGATCAAGACTGGCAGTCGTCTGGCGGGCGCTAGAGGAGAGGGATGGCAAAGGCTACTTCTTCAGTGGCTTGACCGAGACTTCCTTGAAAAACACAATGTCGTTGTCGCTATGGTTTTGCAGGCCGATATAGCCGTAGCTAGGCCTGGGGCCGCGTTCCGGTTCGAAATCGAACTTTTTGGGCGGTGTCGGATCGCCTTCGGTGTAGTCGGTGACTTTTTCGCCGTTCAGCGTAACGACAGTGCGCGGGCCATCGAGCGTGATCTCCATCGTATTCCATTCGGGACCTGGCTTGCCGGGTTTGGAGAGCGGCTTGGTTAAGGAATAGAGAGTCCCGGTGATGTGATATTCGTCTTCGTTGCTCGTTTCCGGATGATTATCGATTTGTACTTCGTAGCCGTAGTTTACAGGCATCCAGGGTTCGGTGGGCGCGATGGGAATACGAATGAAGACTCCGGAATTATCGTTGTTGTCGCGCATCTTGTAGACAACTTTGACCACGCAATCGCCCAGTTTGCTTTCGGTCCAATAGAGCAAGCCCATGCCGCCGTGCGTTTTAATCAAGCCGTCGGTTACGGTGTCACCGCCGGGGCCGACGTGTTTCCAGCCATCTAAATTTTTTCCATTAAACAGCGGCTTCCATTCAGATTTCTGACCAGCGCTGAGCAGCGTGGCGGTCATAAACAAGGCAGCAAAACATTTCCGCATATGAGTGACTATAACAACTGCGTCACCAACTGATTTTTTCAAACAGTTGCCGCAACTTAGCGCCCTTGGCCGGATTGATCGTCTCGACGAAGGCGACTTTGCCGTTCAGGTGAGCCTTGAAGTTGGCATGTTGGGCACGGTTCTGGGTGCTTGGGCCGAGGCGAATGCAATTCGTTAGGATTGCTTTCAATTCGTCGAAATCGCGACGAGGAATGTTTGGTTGCCGGTTCACAACAAGTCCGGCTAGGTGCTGGCGGACGCCTTGACGCATGATGCGGGTCTTACGATGCCGCACTTCAAAACCTTCTTCACGGGCGATGGCTGCAACGTGGAGGGAAAAGCGTTCCACTCGTCTGGCGAAAGTCGCGTCGCCGGAAAAGGCAAGGTCGTCCGCATAACGTGTGTAGCGTGCGCCGGCGGATTCGGCGAGACCCGTAAGGCGGCAATCGATGCGATAACTACATAAGTTGGCGAGAGCCGGGGACGTTGGAGCGCCCTGCGGCAAATGACGGCGGGAATAGAGCGGATCGCCCAGTTGCCGGCATACGGTTCGAGGCGTTACCGTTGTGCAAATTCCACCCAGCAGAGCGGCCACTTGTTCGGGAAAACCAAGCGTACGAAAGAGTGCTTGAACGCGAGCGCAGCGAAACGATGGAAAGAAGTTCTTGAGATCCATGCGAAGAACGACGTCGCTGCCGGCGTGCGGAGCCGCGAAGGTCTTGATAGAGCGTCCGGGGACGAAGCCGTGAATGTTGGGATGTGCCGGTATAACTTGCAAAATCGAATCGAGAATCTGCCGTTGTATTGCTTTTATGCGGCGTTTGGGCACTTCGATAAGACGGTAGCCGCCGCCGTATTTTTCTAAGATGCGGCAGTGATAGTGTTTAATGCCTTGGCTGGCCGAGTCGGGCGTGAGGATTTTCAGATCGGCAAACCATTCGAGTTGGCCATCTTCGAGCCAAAACCAGTCGGCTAAGTCGCGCGCGGTTTCGATGGCCGGAATCTGCCAGTGCGCGGCAGCAGCAGCCGGCTGCATTATAGGCTGTTCGGTGATCCAATGAACAACTTTGAGGCGCTTGTGATGCTTGACCAGCGCCGCTTGAAATAACTCACAGTTTTCGAGGAAAACAACGACGTCGGCGTGCGTCGGACGCGTGCGTTGCGCGGCAGTTTCGAGATAGCTGGCGACAAGTTTGGGAAGCCAGCGCCAGGGGTGGCCGAGCATGTGAACGCAGCGTTCGACAATTGCTTCGCGGGTTGGCTCACCAGCCAGGAAGCAACGCGCCAACGCAGTTTCGATCGGACGGGCGAGCATAAAAACAAGGCTGACAAGAGCCCCAACGAGTCTCACTTGCACGTGCTGATCTGCACAGAGTGCAGGGGCGCACACGTGACGAAAGCTAAGGTCTACACGGTTCCTTGGGGTAACCCCAAAGATGACGATATCGACAACAAGTTTGCGATAAACGCCTGGCTTGGAGGCTCTTGTCCGCGTTTCGTAGCATATCAGTGAAATTTCGAGATGGAAAACGAATTTGACATGATATGGGAACAAAGACATTTATGAAGACTCTTGTAGCGACGTTAGCGGCCTTGAATGCCGCACTCGCGTTTTGCCAGGCTCCGCCGCCGAAATATGACCCAGCATCAGTAGACAGAGGACGCCAAAACTTTGCGTCAACGTGTGGTTTTTGCCATGGAACCAGCGGTAAGGGTGGCGAGAAGGGACCGGATTTATTGCGATCGGTTTTGGTTTTGCATGATGAGCATGGCGAGGCGATTGGCCCAGTGGTTTTGAATGGACGGCCGGACAAAGGGATGCCGCGATTTCCGCTAGGTCAGAGCCAGATTACGGACATTGCGAATTTTCTGCATAACTCGATTCAGAGCGCGGAGGACCGGGATAATTACAAGATTTTGAATATCGTAGTGGGCGATGCTTCGGCGGGGAAGGCATATTTTGATGCTAAGTGTGCGTCGTGCCATTCGGCGAGCGGCGATCTAAAAGGTATTGCGAAGAAATATGATGCGCCGACTTTGCAGACGAGATTTATAGAGCCTGATATGTCGTGGAATGAGGGTAATCCGGCGCACAAGGTAGAAGCTATCAGTGTGACGGTCACACTGCCATCGGGCGACTCGTTCACGGGCGTGCCGACGAATTTGGACGACTTTAATGTTGCGCTGCGCGACGATAAGGGCGATTTTCATTCGTTCCGGCGCAACCACGATGTGCCGAAAGTGGAGATTCATAACCGGTTGCAGGGGCATCTTGACTTAGTAACTCGCTATAGCGACGACGATATTCATAACCTGACTGCGTATCTGGTGACCTTGAAATGAAACCGAATTTGTTTTTGAAGTTAGGCTTTTTGATGTTACCGGTTTGCGGCTGGTCGCAGATGCTTGATCCGAACTTGCTGGGCAAGCCTGCGACGGATAACTGGCCGACTTATAACGGAGATTATTCTGGACGACGCTATAGCACGTTGTCGCAGATTAACCAGAGCAATGTGCGCCACTTGACGCTGGCATGGATTTTTCGAGCGCATGTGGGAGCGACGCAGAACGCGATTGTGGGTGGAGTTGGGCCGGAGCAGCAAGGGCCTCCGACAGACCCGGGGGTTTCCACCATCAAAGCCACGCCGTTGATGGTGAATGGCATTTTGTACCTATCGACGCCGGATAACGCGTGGGCGGTGGATGCGCGATCGGGGCACGAGATTTGGCACTACTATTGGAAAACCAAGGGTGGCATCCATATTGGCAATCGCGGAATGGGAATGTACGGAAACTGGTTGTATTTTGAGACGCCGGATAATTATTTAGTCTCGTTGGACGCCAAAACCGGGAAAGAGCGATGGCATGTGGAAATTGCCGATGTGAAGCAAGAGTACTTTTCCACGCCAGCTCCAATTGTGGTTGGGAATCACATCATTGTAGGTACGGGCGGTGACTCGCTAGATGTGCCCGGTTTCATTGAATCACATGATCCAGAAACGGGATCGATGCAATGGAAGTGGTGGACCGAGCCGTTGAAGAAGGGCGATCCAGGATCGGAGACATGGCCGGATGAATATTCGATGCGGCATGGCGGCGGGATGACTTGGATACCTGGCACTTACGATCCTGAGACGCATCTTTATTATGTTGGGACCGGGAATCCGAATCCGGTGCTTACCGGCAAAAGCCGGATGGGCGACAACCTTTATACGTGTTCGATTGTGGCGCTGAATGTGGATACGGGGAAACTGGTGTGGCATTTTCAGCCATCGCCGCATGACACGCACGATTGGGATGCCGCACAGACACCGGTATTGATTGATGCCGAGATAGACGGCAAGCCGCGCAAATTGCTTGGGCAAGCGAACCGCGATGGCTACTTCTTTTTGTTGGACCGGCTGACGGGAAAGAATATTGTGACGGCGCCGATGATCCAATCGATGAACTGGGCAAAAGGGATTGGACAGAACGGCCAGCCCATTCCGAATTCGGGCAAAGAAGCTAGCATTCCTGGTGTGTTGGTGTCGCCTCCCACCGGAGGTGCAACTAATTGGCCGCCTCCGAGTTACGATCCCGAAACCGGTTTATTCTACGTAGGCGTGGCTCAGCAGTACAGCATGTTCTATTTGACTGATACCGATCCGCATCCGGAAGGTTGGGGCGCGGCGGAACGGGATGCCGGCTGGTTCGGCGGAGACTTAGAGGCGATTGACATTAAGACAGGCAAGATCGCTTGGCGTCATCATTATCCATTTACTGGTGGCCCGGTAGGGATTCTGACAACCGCGGGCAAGCTACTGTTTACCGGCGATGGGGCCGGGCATTTTGTGGCGTTTGATATCGTTCGTTTCGGCGCTGTCGCCGAGCGCTTGGCGATCTATGCGACGCTTTTGTTCGCAGGCATGTTCGTATTTATCGAGGCTGCGGGCTGGACATATTACGACGGTAGTCCGCCGGTGAACATTTCGCTCGGCTGCGCGCCCCTCATAGTTGCGCTTGCGCTTTCGATGCGAATTCTGCGCCGTGCCGGAGCCGCCCGCGACGGAAATGAGATACAAAGCGCGTCAGGATCCCCCGCTGGCTCACCGCGCCGTCGCGCGATCGCCTGAATTGACGGGGCCGGGTTCGGCGCCATCCCGCTCGAATTGAAGAACCCGGGCACCGGCGCTGTCGCGCTCTAAATGCCGGACCCTAGCATCGAAGTCGAAGTCGCCGGCTTTGGCGGGGTTGCGATAGGGGAAACAGTCGGTGAGATCGCGCCCTTGGCGGCGGCAGTTGCGATCCGGCCCGCTACTATCTGAATGGCTCAACGCCCCGTCGCGTCGGATCCGAACCGCTGCGCGCTGTAAGGGGGCGAAAGTAAGCGGCTACCACGCGTGACGGCACCAGTGAACTGATCGCCGAGGGGGCGACGTTATAGAGCCGCTGCCTGAGATAGATGACGTCTCTTCGCAGCTGCGCAGAAATTCAGATCATTCCCGCTCATTCCCGCTACAGCGGTGACCGCCATATTGCGCTGTAAATCGCCTTGGGAACTGCGCGGAATGAACCGGTAGCATGAGATCGGTCAGTACCACCGTCCTCGACCGTACCAGCCACCGCCGCCGAGAAGGAGCACAACTACGACGATGAGTAAGAGAGTTGTAATGTCCATAATTTGACATCCACTTTTAGTGATAGCTACGTCGGCAGGGCACTTGATTTTGCGATGGGTCGCCACGTCGGCGCCACTAAGCGATACTCACGAGGAGCGGATATTGTTCCGGCGAATAGTAAAACGCCGTGCTGAGGATGCGGCGAACCGGCGTCGATCACTGCGTTGCAGTTCGGATCCTGGATCCAACCAGAAGAGGTCACGGTTGTGACCGTTACCGGATCGACGTCAAAATTCTCGATCACGCCTTCGGGCACGCGGTTACATGTCGAGCTCAGCTAATGAATGGCGTGGTGCAGGTGCACAGCGGCTCGAATATGGCCACGCCCTGCACGCCGCGCGCCGCATGATCAAAGCGACCGCTCAGCAGAAAGACCCCGCTCCTACGTGAAGAGCAGGGCCTGCCTGGAGGTTTGGATCTCACTTCGCCCAAATCGCTCGTAGGGCACCGTCAGGATGCGTCGATCCTCGCGGCGGTCAAGGTTGGATGCGCATTCGTTTCCTACCTCGCGGTCGTTAGTGCGAGTGAGTGTGATCCCAAAGCCGTCGGGCGTGACGAAAGACCCCAAGGAATGATCGGCTGCCTCTTTTCTCGGTCTTGTCAGCGTTCTGGGTGAGCGGCAGCCATCAGAGAAATCGCCCTCTTGGCGGTGACAGCAGCGATCCGGCCCGCTGTGCATTGGGCGCGTCGCCTGCTGAAGCGGCGGCGCGCGCGGCTCGACGGCCAACCCTACGCCCCGCATGCGCGCGCATACTCGCCGCCGAGAGTTCGGTAGCCCGGTTTCGTTGCGTTCAAGGCAACAAGCCAGTGCGCGTTACCGCGCAGGTAAACCGATGTTACCGCGATGGCAAAGCTCTAAGATTGGCGAGCTCCATTTCCGGGCCCACGAACGGCAATCAGGTTAGCGATCGGCGAGTGCTCCGTTCCATGGCCGGAACGCCCAGGGCCGGGTTTCGATCACAGTCATTCGAATGGGGGTGCGCCGCTCCTCATTCATCTCTTCGCGCTCAAGGTCGTTTCGTCGCCGCCCCCGTGGCGGCCTTTGGGACGCTCGCAGGGAAGCGTCTTGCCAGTCGCAAGATAGATCACGGTCTCGGCAACGTTTGTGGCGTGATCGCCAATTCGCTCGATGTTCTTCGCGCAGAACAGCAGATGGGCGCCATAGGAGATGTTGCGCGGATCCTCCATCATATGCGTCAGAAGATCCCGGAGCACGGTGTCTTCGAGCGCATCCAGTTCGGCGTCACGGTCCCATACCGCCCGCGCCCGCTCGGCATCCCGCTGGGCGTACGCGTCGAGCACATCTTCAAGAGTTCGGTCGCGAAATTATTCATGTGCCTAAGCCCGATCGCCGCGCGCGCAACGGTGGCTTCAGGGCCGATCTTGATCGAGCGCTTCGCGATGCTCTTGGCGAGATCCCCCACTCGCTCGAGATCGCCGACGATCCGGATCGCTCCGATCAATTCGCGCAGGTCGTCAGCCACCGGTTGGCGGCGCGCTATCGTTCGCACGGCCTGCTCCTCAATTTCGCGTTGCAAGGCGTCGAGCGTGGGGTCGGTTGCGATGACTTGACGGGATAGCGTCATGTTCGAAGCTGCGAGTGCATCGACCGCCTCGATCACCATCTTCTCGGCGATACCGCCCATTTCGGCGATGCGGCGCTCAAGCCTGCTCGAGCTCGGCATCAAATGATGCGAAGGTATGTTCAGCCAACAATTCCGCTCCCTCGGTCAGCCGACCGGAATTTTGCGTCACGCGAGCGCGCAGCGTCACCCCGACTGTCTAAATGCCTTTCTCTCAATTGCGATTGCTCTACAATCGATCCAGGCACAAACCCGCCGCTACCTACCGCGCGCATCGTGACAGAATTGCGACAGCGCGAGACTGTGCATAAGCCGCAACTCAGATCGATGACATTCGGAAAACTACAGTTCCCGCGAGATGAGGCACGCCGAAAATATCAACGACTTCGATATTGATTTTCATCTATGCCCTCGGCGTTCGGCGGCATGACAAATTCTTTGATACACAACTGCGCGCGAAATTGTCACACAGCACGCGCCGCCTACCCAATCCGCACTCAGCCGTTGCACCGGGATTTATTCCCACAAGGACCGCGGCACGCGGCATTGAAATATTGCGACTGGGACACAACGTAACGTGAAGCGCGTTGTAATTTGCCCCCAACCCAGCGCGCCATTTCTAGCCCTGCTGCCTCCCCTGGCGCAGGGCTTTTTTTGTAGCGTCGGGGCACCGCCGCTTTTCCTTTCCTGTAAACTCATCGCAAACGAACTGACAAAACTGACAGGGGCGACCAGCTGCCCATTTTGTCGGCTTTGTCAGTTCTCGCGGCTATGTTATCGGGCAGGCGATCGGGGAAGTTGGCTCCCTTGGCGGCGGTGGCAGCGATCCGGCTGCATCTCGCAAAGGCGCATTGACTACCCAGTGGCGTCGGGGCCGGGCGCCCGGTTGCCGCCGGTGTTTGGCCCATGGAAAAGTGTCGGTCCATCGCAATTCGTAATCCTTAGCGCGGCGGAGAGTGAAAATGCATATTCGATACGGCTTTGATATTGAATTATCCCTATCTCAGCCGACGGCGGTCGTGACATTGATGGATGTCCATTCGTCCCGCAGGCGAGACGTCGTTCAGGAACGCCGCCTCCGCGTCAACCAGGATATAATAGCGAAGAGCTCCTGGACCCGTTGGGCAATTTATGCCGTCGATTGTTTGCGAACGCAGGACCCCTGACGCTGAAGTTGGAAGGGGTTATCCTCGACCACGGTTTGCCCGATCCGGTGGACACTTCCGCCGAAATTACCCCTGTCGCTGAATTGCCCTTGGACGTTATGCCATTTCTCATGCCGAGCAGGTATTGCGAAAGCGATCTCTTATCAAATTGTGCATGGTCGCAATTTGGCGGCATAGCTGGTGGGTGGGCAAAGGTTCAGGCTATTTGCGACTTCGTCCACCAGCGACTAAAATTCAGCTACCCGAACGCGCGCGAGACGCGGACGGCTGCGCAGGCGCTCGACGAGCGCATTGGCGTTTGCCGAGACTTCCCCACCTGGCTATTGCGCTTTGTCGGGCCGTTAACATCCCCGCTCGATTTTGCAACGGCTACCTCGGTGATATCGGTGTACCGCCGGATCCGGCCCCGATGGACTTCAACGCTTGGTTCGAAGCTTATCTGAACGGGCAATGGTACACGTTCGATGCTCGCCATAACGAACCGCGGATCGGGAGGATCCTGATTTCGCGTGGTCGAGATGCGACAGATGTTGCCATGATCACAACTTTCGGTCCCCACAGCCTTCCCCGTTTTGCAGTGACGACGGAAGAAGTTCACGCAGCCGGCGATCCTGGCGGCAGGATAATAAATTCTTGAAGTTGCCAATGCCGCTGTGAGCGCGTGCGCCGACGTCTGGCGATGAACTTTGCGCCTTGACGATTTCCGATCGGTTCGCGTCCGAATTGCTTCACACCCCCGACATCGGCATCGGAACCAATTCACCGCAAATCCGTTGAGATCGAGAGCACCGATCGTATTGCGATTAGCGCGCTCGTGGACGCCGGAGGATTTGTTATGATATTTCGCCCATTCACACCGACCGCGAGCCTTATCGCGCTGATCATGGGGCTCGGCGCCGGATCTGTCGTTACATCCGCGGCGACGGTCTTTCCGCCGGATCACGCGCCAGTCACGAATATCCACAATGTCGACTGCGTCATCGGCGCCCATATCGGACCGCTCGGCGGCTGCATCCTGGGGTCAGATCCGCAACCCGTCGTTGTTCAACAGGCGCCGGTCGTTGTCGACCCCGCTCCCGTCGCTCAGGACAGCGGTTCTGTTGCTCCTCCGATCGGGTGTTCCTCGAAGTCGGTCACCACGACGGACGCCGCAGGGAATAGCGCGACGAAAACAAAAACTCAGTGCTGAGATGATCCGCGTTAGTGTCCCGCGCTCCGACCACCCCAGATGCCGAGCCCACGCGCCCGACGTCAGCTTGCGGCAAGCAATGCGACGCACCGTCGCGGCGAACAAAATCCACTAAAAAATGACATGCGAGGCTCGGAGCCGCGATACCATGATCACTCCGCAACAAGCCAAGTCGGGTCGACGCGTTCTCGGTTGGTCGCAGCGCGAGCTCGCGTCACACGTTGGGGTGAGTTCCAAGTCGATCCGCGACTTCGAAAAAGGGCACGGCTGCCAATGGTGATCGACTTAGCTGCAATTCGCGCTGTACTCGAGCAAGCGGGCGTTGATTTCGGCGCTGGTGCCAATCGAGGCGTCGCTATGAGATCTGCGAAATAATGAGTGGAGCGCCCACCCGAACTGACCGAGGATCCTGTCGCGGCGAGCGGTCAGTGGCGCCGGCGCACGCGCGGGCCTCGCGCCGAGTTGGGGTTTGAACTGCCGTCGCCACAATAGCGAAAAGACAACCGCGGTGGCGAAGGCCTGTTTGGTCGCAACATTTCGTTCAATTAGCAAGCCGGAAGCTTGTCGTCTCAGCTAAACTCACTGTCCAGATAGTAGTAGACGAGCGCAAATTGGTCCGCGTTGCGCTAGCGGAAGTCTACGAGGCGGGGTTTCAGCAGCGGACCGTGGTTATCGGGTTTGACAGCGTGGACCAGGCCCGCGCTGAGCATGAGGGTCCTGCATAACAAGAAGCGCTGGCGGTTCTTGCGGACGGCTCCGTGGGGGACATTCGCATCGTCGAAGGAATTTAGCGCACAAAACGTAAGAATGAACCTTGACTTATGCTGACCAACGGATGCGGTTAGCGCGACCTCGCGACAAATCCTTCTCTCCTGCGCAACTGCGGCAACGCTATACCCGGGTGCGTCCGCGAGATGCAAATTCACTCGATCGATGAATGCGGCGTCGATGTCGTCATATCGCAGAATGTCAGGGTAGGTTGCATTTTTTCAGTTGGGGTAACACATAGCCAAGAACCCCTTGCAACGCATGTGGACGTCATGCGACGTTTTGCGTCTCAACGCGGACGTAGGTTTTCAACCCGACTGATGTCGACCGAGTGCGATGGAGATTGCAGGGAGCGAGACGTCGTGGCCGACCATTCCAACCTACAACGCGTCAAGTGCTATTGCGGACTCTGCATTGCCCGATGTGGAGCGATCGCGGTGGTCGAGAATGGCCACTTCTCCCGCCTGGAGCCAGATCCCTCCCATCCCACCGGGCAGGCGCTTTGCGCCAAAGGCCGGGCTGCTCCGGAACTGGTATATCATCCCGAAAGGCTAACCCACCCTTTGCGCCGGACCCGCCCGAAGGGCGATCGCGATCCTGGCTGGGAACGGATCAGTTGGGACGAAGCGCTCAACCTGACTGCCGCGGCGATGCGCAGGATCGCCGAACAGGAAGGGCCCGAAGCTGTAGCATTTAGCACTTCGTCTCCTTCCACTTCCGCGATTCCCGATTCCAACGCCTATATCAAACGGCTGATGAACGCTTTTGGCACGCCCAATCAGTGCGCCAGCATCGAGCTGTGTGGCTGGGGACGCGGCTATGCGACCCGATATACCTACGGCATCGGTAGTGTCGCGCTGGGGAACGCTAATGGCGCCATGGCGGACATTGCGAACACCGGGTGCCTCATCCTTTGGGGCTATAACCCGAGCAGTTCTCGGCTAACGCACGCAACCGCGGCGGTAGAGGCGAGAAAGCGAGGCATGAAGCTGATCGTAGTCGATCCGCGCCACGCGGGGCTCGCCAGCAAAGCCGACGTTTGGCTGCGCGTTCGCCCCGGGACCGACGGCGCGCTCGCCCTCGGCCTCGCAAACGTTATGTTGCAGAATGGGTGGTACGACCGCGATTTCATTCGTCGATGGAGCAACGGTCCGCTGCTTGTGCGCACGGATACCGGGCGCTTGCTGAGAGAGGGCGACCTGACGCCGGACAACGAGGGGCGAGCTTGTTTCGCGTGGAACACGACCTCGGGGCGTCTCGTGACGTACAATTCGGCCGCCGGCCGTTACAATGGCGACGACACTAACCTAGCGCTGGAGGGCGAATACAACGTCGTCACCGCGCACGGAGAAGTCGTCTGCCGACCAGCCTTCGATCTCTACACCGAGATGTGTCGTCCTTATTCGCCCGAAACGGTGGAGGCGATTTGCTGGACGTCGCCGGCGCAACTAGCAGAAGCAGCTCGGCTGATATGGCATGCTCGCCCGACATCCTACTACGCCTGGAGCGGACACGAACAGCACGCCAACGTTACCCAGGCGGCGCGGGCAATTTCGGTGCTCTACGCACTGACCGGCTGTTTCGACGCGCCAGGAGGCAACGTACTGTTTCCGTCACCCCCCTCCGGGACGATCACCGGTGACGACCTGCCAGCTGCAAAGCGGCTCGCCCCAGCGCTCGGCCTTGCGGAACGTCCACTCGGCACGGCGCGCTGGAATTACGTCAATAGCGGCGACCTCTATCGGGCCATTCTCGACGGGGAGCCATACAAGGTCCGCGGCTTGATCGGATTGGCGCCAACCTGCTGCTGTCCCACGCGGACGGCGTATACGGACGCAAAGCCCTGGCGGCTCTGGACTTCTACGCTCACGCCGATCTGTTCATGAATCCGACCGCTGAACTTGCCGATGTCGTGCTACCAATCGCGTCCGCCTTTGAGCGCGAGGCGTTGAAGATGGGGTTCGAGGTCAGCGCGGAGGCGCAGTCGCTTATCCAGTTCCGGCAGGCGATCGTCCCTGGCCGGGGGAAGCGCGGCCAGATACCGATTTCGTCTTCGATCTCGCCTGCCGCCTCGGCCTCGGCGCGCAGTTCTGGGACGGCGATGTTGAGGCTGCCTACCGCTATCAACTTGAACCTACCGGAATAACGATTGAGCAGTTGCGCTCGGCCCCCGGCGGACTGCGTGTTCCGTTGAAGACGCGCCACGCCAAATACGCCGAGCCGGACGCAACCGGCAATCCACGCGGATTTGCGACGCCTTCGCGCAAGATCGAACTCTATTCCGAAACGTTCCTCGATCATGGCTACGCTCCGCTACCGGAGTATCAGGAGCCGCAGATTGGCCCGATGGCTCGGCCAGATCTCGCAGCACGATTTCCACTTGTTTTGACGAATGCGAAGCCGACGGTGTTCTGCCAAAGCCAGCACCGCGCGTTGCCGAGCCTACGTAAGCGCGCTCCGTTCCCGGAAGTGCAACTCCATCCCGAGGCGGCTGAGGCGCGTCGGATTGGCGACGGCGATTGGGTTTCGATCGAAACGCCAGAGGGCAGCGTGCGAGCTCGCGCCCGTCTCAATGAAGACCTCGATCCCCGGGTGGCGGTCGGCGAACATGGCTGGTGGCAGGCATGCGCGGAAACCGGAGCGCCCGGCTACGACCCGTTTGAGCCGGAGGGCGCCAACTTCAACCTGCTTATTGGGCGCGCCGTGCTCGATCCTATCAGCGGGACCCCTCGCAGCGCGCCTACCTTTGCGAGATCAGGCGCGCGGTTTGAACACATGAGCATACGCCCTTGCAAAATTAGTTCCGACTGACTGGAGACTGAAAGTAAGGACGGGCTGCGATGGCCATCCAAAACCGCCTGACACAGACGCTCGGAATCGAACATCCGGTTCTGCTCGCACCGATGGACCAAATTTCGGGTGGCAAGCTAGCGGCGGCAGTTAGCAAGAGTCGGGA
>CAVOJX010000024.1:0-87482 GCA_963696305.1 Bryobacterales bacterium
GTCTTGAGCGAAACCAGGGGCAGGCGATCACGCTCGGCCGCGACTTCTTTGAGAAGATCATCTGAATTTCCCGCAGCTTGGCTCCGGCTGCCGCCGGCCGCGTGTCGGGAAGTGCGGTCACGTCTTCGCCGGCAGCGCCGTCATTTCCAGCTCGCCGACTCCCAGGCCGTCCGAAGCGGCGTGGATTTCTCGGCCCTGGAGACCGCTCAGCGTTAGATCGTCCATGGCGATGATCTTTCCCGCCGGATCAAATCGCGAGGCTTTCCGGCATGCAGCGAGGAGAATCCCAACAGCGGCTGGGAATCTCCCGCATCGCTCAGGGCCGCGTTGCTCGCTGTCAGGTCAACCGACCTGCCGCCGGCGGGATTATCCGCCGAATCGATCCGCCAGACCAGCGTGAAATTCCCCGTTGTGCAGGTTCGATCGCACACCCGCCGGCAAATAAGCCGCCGCTTCTCCTGTGCAGGCCCTGCACATCGAGTTGCAAATTCGCGGAGGTCGCCTCGCCCGGCGATGCAGCCACCGTTCCATCGGCGATCAGCGAATCCATGATTCCGGCGACGCTTGCCGGAACACGCACCTTCGCCGGCGCTGCTGCGGCCGTCGCATAGGGCAATCCCCATCCCTAACATTCGCGTTCGCCGGAGGCATCGACCTCTGGCCCGACGGCATGATCGGTCCAATCGACAGCGGCATTTTGGATTGCCAATTGTCCGATGGTGAGCTTGGGAATCGGTGCGGCTCCCGCGGTTGCGGAGAGATCCATGCCCAGCGGATTGATCAGAGCCCGGGAATCCTCCAGCGAACCGTCGGGCGGCGGGCGATTGGAAGGTCGCCGGCGAGTCCATCTTCACGGAATCCACGGATATCCCGTCGCCGCCGGCCCGCAGCGATTCGATACTCGCCGACGGCATGCCGTGATGAGCGTCCGCGCACACTGTCCGCCAATTCACCGTCGCTTGCCGTTAGTGAGAACAGCGAGTCGCCCTCGCCGGTGGCGATTTCAAAATCCGTGTGCAGTTTCAGCGAGCCGTTCGAGAGAATCGGCGTCACGCCCAGCGGCGATAAATACGGGGGATAGCGCCATGTTCCATTTAATCCACTGCCGCTCAAATCCGTCTCCGCTGAAACTGCCCCGCGGTCTTGAGCGTTCCATCCAGCTTCAGGTCAGTGCAATCCCCGGCGCGTTGATCCAGGCATGAATGAACCCCCGACGCGGTGCCGATGTATCGTGCGGCGGCGGAAAATAAAAATTCTCCACTTCAAGCCCGGCATCTTTCACGGCCACGCTTGCCGGCGGCTGAACCGCCTCGTCGGTCAGATTTAATCCGCCATTCCCTTCCAGACGAAATGGCCGATTTCGACATTGGGCACCAGCGATGCCTGGCCGCGAATCCTTCGCAGCCGTCAGAGACCTCGCGACGATGTTGGCCATTCCTGCGGATTTCAGTTTGGCCATCGCGGCTGCGGGATCGAGCCGCAGGCCCAGTGCGGCAGATCGCCCTGGGAATCGCGCCGCCGCATGGAAACCGCGGGTCCGGAAATGTTGATTGAATCGGCTCCAATCGTCGCCGTCTGTGTATTGAAAGGCGAGTCCGGAGAGGCTTGCGTCGGTGAGAGTCAGGAGATCGTTCGTGGTCCTCCAAACTGACATATTTTCTGCCGAGGCCCGGTATTCCAGTTCGTGGACCACAGCGTCGGGAGTGACCACGCGCACTTGAATGATGGGTCGCTTCTGATGCCAGGGCTCCCATGTCTGTTGAAACGTGGACCAGTTGTCAACGCCTTGCTGGTTCTGCACAACGAAAATGGCGTGGTAGATAGTGTGCAGTTTGGCGTCATCATCGAATATGCGTCGCTCGTCCTCCAGCAAGAGGACAACGTCGGCTGATTTATCGGTAGCGCTTGCGGCGTTCGCTTTTTCGAGAAGTTCCTTCGCACTGAGAGTAAAACTGTCTGCACCGTAAAGGCGAGAGTTCACCACTATAGAGAAGGTGACAGCGAAGAAGGTACGCCGGAGGGAACTAGAAATTGACATGCCGAGTTTCGATGATTCTAGCAACTCGGAAGAGCAAAGTCACGACTTATCCCTGCATTGTCGAGGTGATAGGTAACGACGCGTTGGATTCCGTTATGAAGAACTAAGGAAGGCGAAATCGCAGCCTTGGTCGGCTTGGGTGACATGGTTCAGGTAGAGAGCGCCGTAGCCACGAGTGAAATGCTCCGCGGGGCGACTCCACTTTGCTCGGCGCGACTCGAGCTCGGTTTCGGAGATGTTGAGGTTGAGGGTGCGGGCCTCGGAATCGAGCGAGATGAGGTCGCCATCTTGCACGAGAGCGAGCGGGCCGCCGATGAGGCTTTCGGGCGAGACATGCAGGACGCAGGTTCCGTAAGAGGTGCCGCTCATGCGGGCATCGGATATGCGGACCATATCTCGGATGCCCTTCTTCAGCATTTTCTGCGGCAAGGGCAGCATTCCCCATTCGGGCATGCCGGGACCACCGAGCGGGCCGGCATTTTGCAGCACGAGCACCGAGTTCTCGTCGACAGTCGAGATCGTCGTGGGTCATTACGCGGCTTCCATGTCGTCGTAGTCCTTGAACACGACGGCAGGGCCGGTGTGCTGCATGAGGCGCGGTCAGGCAGCGGCGGTTTTGATAACTGCTCCATCGGGCGCGAGGTTGCCGTAGAGGATGGCGGTGCCGCCGGTGTGCGAGCAGCGCATTGTCGCGCGGGCGGATCACGTCTGGCTTGATGACTTTGCGTCTGCGATGTTTTCGCCGATCGGTCTGGCCGTTGACGGTGATGGCAGTCCCGATGTAGCAGCAGGTCCTTAATTTCGGACATCAAGGCGAGGGCAGTCCGCCGGCGTAGTAGAAGTCTTCCATCAGGTATGCGCCCGATGGGCGAATGTTGGCGAGCACGGGGACGCGGCGAGAGATGCGGTCGAAAGCGTGCAAGGTCGAGCGTGATGCCGCAGCGGGCCGGCCAGCGCGACCAGGTGGATGATGGCATTGGTGGAGCCGCTGATCGCCATGTCAACGGCGATGGCATTTTCAAAGGCTTCGCGGGTGAGGATGTCGCGCGGCTTGAGATCTTCCCAAACCATCTCGACAATGCGGCGGCCGCAATCCGTGGCGACATGCGTACGTGATTGGAATCCGGCGCAGGGATGGAGGACGCACCGGGCAGAGTCATGCCGAGCGCTTCGGCTAGCGACGCCATGGTGGACGCGGTGCCCATGGTCATGCAGAAGCCGGGCGAGCGGGCGATGCAGGCTTCCATAGCGTTCCACTCCTGCTCGGTGATGTTGCCGGCGCAGCGCTCGGTCCAGAACTTCCAGATGTCGGTGCCGCTGCCGAGGGCTTGGCCTTGATAATTGCCGCGAAGCATGGGTCCGGCGGGCAGAAAGATGGCGGGAAGGTTCATGCTGATCGCGCCCATCAGCAGCCCGGGCGTGGTCTTGTCGCAGCCGCCCATCAGAATCGCGCCATCGACCGGCAAGGCTGCGCAGAGACTTCTTCGGTGTCCATAGCGAGCAGGTTGCGATAGAGCATCGGGCTGGGCTTCATGTAGGTTTCGGTGATGGAGAAGGCAGGGACTTCGACCGGGGAACCGCCGGCCTGCCAGACGCCGCGCTTGACGGCTTCGGCGCGCTCGCGCAGATGGGCGTGACACGGATTGATTTCGCTCCAGGTATTGATGATGGCGATGACCGGCTTGCCTGAAAAGTCTTGGTTGCGATAGCCGAGCTGCTTCATGCGCGAGCGATTATTGAGTCCAGCGAAGTCGTCAGAGCTCAGTTGATTGGCGCTGCGGAGTTGATTGGGGGTTAGGCGTGTGGACATTTGATAACAGCTCAGTTGGTGAGTGGGCAGGCGGCATCGCAAAAGCGAGGGTTATTTCTAGTCTCGATCTGCATAAGTAACGTTAAGCACAGTTAAAACGACAATTAGTTAAGAAAAGGAAAAATATTTAGGTTTTTTAGCGTGGTTGATTGTATTGTGACAAACAGAGGGTCGGAAACGGGTTAAATGAGAATCAGGGTCGGGATTGCCGAAGATCACCAACTTGTCTTAGAGGGTATAAGCAAGCTGATCGGCGATGAATGCGAAGTAGTAGCGACCGCCACAAACGGGCGCAATGCGGTGGCCCAAGCGGTTGAGAGATCTCCAGATGTAATGTTGATGGACATTGCGTTGCCATTGCTGAACGGATTGGATGCCGCTAGACAAATTAAGCAGCTGAATTCGGGCATTAAGATTATTTTTGTAACTATTCAAACCAATCGCGATTATGTGCGCGAGGCGTTCGAGGCGGGAGCTTCGGGCTATGTACTGAAGCAATCGGCATCATCGGAGTTGTTCAACGCCATTCAAGAGGTATACAACGGCCGCTTCTTTCTTTCGTCCGTAATTGCGGAAAGGTTCCTGGCCGGCAAACAGGCTACGACCGATAGCAGCCCGCTGAAACTATTTTCCGCGCTCACGCCGAGACAGCGCGAGGTGCTGCAATTGGTGGCCGAAGGTAAATCGGCCAAGGAAATCGCTTCGCAGTTGAACATTTCGGTTAAGACTGTGGAATTTCACAAAAAACATTTGATGGAAGAATTGAATTTGCGGACGTCGGCAGAACTGATTCGTTACGCGATCGAAAAAGGCTTCGTTACACAATAAGCGGGCAGCGGCTTACTGGGCGTGGCCTTTGGCGAATGGCAGCCGAACGCGAATGGTTGTTCCCTGATCCGGAATGGACGAGACATCGAATGTTCCGCCTGCTAACAGAGCCCGCTCATGCATGCTGGTTAGACCTAATCCCGCGTTTTTTGCGCTATTGAAGCCGATGCCGGAATCACAGATGCTGAGCGAGATCTGGCCTTGTTCACTGGTGAGGCTGATTTCGACCGTGGCTTCATCGCCGGCATGCTTTGCCACGTTGCGCAATGCTTCCTGCGTAATTCGATACAGAGCGGTGGCGAGCGAACTAGGTAATTGACGAGGAATTTCGCTTTGTGCGAGCGACACAGCGATGCCGCTGCGTTCCGAGAAGTCATCCACCAGGGATCGGATGGCGGGCACTAATCCCAAGTCATCCACGATGGCCGGATGCAGGTTATGCGAGAGGCGACGCAGATCTTCCGCCAACTCTCGCGCCTGTTGCGCCAGGAGGTCCAAGCGATGCAGGTTTGATTGATCAACGCCCGTAAGATCGCGGCGCAAACGGTCGGCGTCGTCTGCCAGGAGAGCCAGACGTTGCCCGATATCGTCATGAAGTTCGCGCGCTAAGCTGCGGCGATCTTCATCATTCTCGGTCAAAGGCGGCATGGCTGGGGCAGGCTAACGGTTGTCGTTGTATTCTTCTAACCAAGCCATTTGAATCGCTTCGAGTTTGCCTTCGGTTGACGCAGCAGGGTCGTCGCGAAAATCTGGAAGTTCTGTGATCCACTTATGAAGATCAGTGTATCGGATGTGAGTAGGATCGAGATCCGGATGGGCTTCATAAAGACTGAGCGCGATGTCTTCCGTATGATTCCAAGTTAAACCGGGCATAGGATCATTTTAGGCGCAAGCGCGCGAGGATAGCCTGCAGATAAGCGCGGATGGTTGCTTCGGAGTGCTCATGCGGAATAACTTCGGAAGGCAGCTTCGAGTCGGCGAGAGCTGCTTCGATGGCCGCGATGTAGGCAGGCCCATATTGTTCCAGCGGTATCAGGTGAAAAACTCTGTCGATCGATTCCAACGGGTTCTGATCGAACAGTATTGGATAGATGAGCATGTTCAGGTAGGGCTGGAAATCCTTGTGCAGCATGTGGTCAGGCTTTGCGGAGCGGTGTGTAGTTGTTTTGATAGTCGGGCGGATCACTGGTGGGAGTGCCAACGATTTGTCCTTGTTGATTTAGCCAATAGTAGTTGGCGCCTGCGGGCACACTGTATTCTTTGCCCATGGCGTCGTCATAAACGCGCTGGTTTCCCAACATGGCGTCACTGTAGTTCTGTGATGCGTGGTCGTAGACTTTCTGCTGGTTCCAATAGTTCTGCATGATGCCATCGTTGACCTGTTGCTGCTGCCAGTAGTTCTGCATGATGGCGTCGCCTTGGGCGACTTGCGCACGATGAACCGCTTGCTGGCCTTGAAACCACATTTGCTGATTCATGTTGGCAACAGCGCCGTTCGAGGCAATTTGCATTTCATCTTGCTGCACGATTTGGTTGAAATTGGGCGTGATGCGAAATGAGTTCTTCATACGTGTGAAGGCGTGTTCGGCAACGGACTGTAAGGCAGGTGGAGCGATCCACATTTGTATGGTGCCGCCGGATATGGTCATGAATCCCAAGGATTGGGAAGGATCATAACCAACTGTGGCGTAAAGGCGGCCGACCGCGCCGTTGCGTTCGAATTGGACTTCGTAGGTAGACATCTTGAAGCTTTTCGAGAGCGGCATGATTTCGCGCGTGGCTTTCAGGTCGGTAGCGGCAATGTCGGGGCGTTCGCGCTGTTGCTTTATGTTCAGCTTTCCGAAACGCTTCGAAACAACGTTTTTCACATAGTAACTCGCCAGGCTCTTGGCGTCGGGCTTGATGTTTAGAAACGTGCAGCCGGTTGACGACGGCACCATGACACCCTGGAATTGCATCGGGTAGTGGCAGAACGTCTGCGGACAATCCGGGTCGCCCTGCATTACGAAAATGCCGTCGGGGGATAGCATTTCGATACAGCAGCGCCGATCACCAAGACCGGGATGACTTAAACCGCCGCGCACTTGCCAACCGGCAACAACGTCGGCAGTGAATGAGGCGGCAACGGGATCGCGGAATTGCGTGAAATTCAGTGCGGGTTGTGGTCGAGGCGGCTGGACCGGCTGCGGTGGCGGTTGACTCTGAGCAGGCGTCGGTGGCGAGGCAGGGCGCGGCGGCATGGCAGGCGGCTCTGGAGTTTGCTGCAGCACCTTTTTGGGAACGGAAGGTGGCGGAACTGGCGGCGATGAAGTTGGGGAGAGCTTGGCAGGTAGCATGAATTCTGCCGCGGGTGAGGGCATGACAGGTCGCTTGGCGACGGGTTTCGGCGCTGCGGGCTTAGATTTAGCTTTTGCGAAGAGGAGAATGAGCAACCACAGAAGGCCGCCCAGGACTCCACCAGCGGGTCCACCGATGGCGGCACCTATTCCAATTAGGGCTATGGGTAAGAGAAACTGCATAGTCATATATAGGGCGTCAGATCGAGCATTTGCGCGTCAAAACCCCAGTTTGAGGCGATTTGGAGGAAGCAGCATTAGTATTTTTTATACTTTTATTCCATTGCATAAAAATGGCTTCTAGGCTAACTTGGGAACAGACCGAGTGTGTTGAATGCCTGACCGGGTGAGACACGCAGTAGGTTTTCGTGAAAATGTTTCGACCAAATCTAGTTGTCGTTACGGTCGTCGAGGTAGTCCTTAACGGGACAGCCTGAGGCGCCTCACGAGTTTTAAATTCGAGGGCCACTGGCGGAATACCCAATCAGCCAAGTGGCCCTTTCTATTTTTAGGTGAGTTTTTAGAACGAGGAATTTTTAAAATAAGGCCATGTCGTCGAATACCATGTCTGGTGCGAATATTCTGCTGAATTGCTTGCTGCGCGAAAACGTGGACTGCATTTTCGGCTATCCGGGCGGTGTTACATTACCGCTCTATGACGCTCTTTATGAACATCCGATTCGGCACGTCCTTGTCAGGCATGAACAGAACGCCGCATTTGCCGCGCAAGGGTACTCGCGGGCGACCGGAAGAGTAGGCGTTTGCTGCGCGACTTCGGGCCCCGGCGCAACTAATTTGGTGACCGGCTTGGTGGACGCCATGATGGATTCGATTCCAATTGTGGCGATAACCGGGCAGGTGACGAGCAAACTGATGGGCAGCGATGCTTTTCAGGAAGCCGATACTTTCGGCATTACGCGTTCGTGTACGAAGCATAATTTCCTGGTGAAGACTGCTGCGGAACTGCCGCAGGTGATTCACGAAGCATTCTACATAGCCGCTTCGGGACGCCCAGGCCCGGTGCTAGTTGACATCACCAAGGATGCATTCCAAGGCCAAGTGCACTATGTGCCGGTAACAGAGATTCACTTGCCGGGATACAAAGTGTTTAGCGAAGGGCATTCCGGCCAAATTCGGCGCGCGGCACAGGCCATGTGGGAGGCGGAACGTCCGCTGGTGTACGCGGGCGGCGGCATCGTTCTGGCGAACGCGAGCGAAGCCTTGCGCGAACTGGTGGAGACGCTGGATGTACCCGCGGTTTGCACATTGATGGGCTTGGGCGGGCTGGCGTCGGAGCATAAGAACTTCATCAGCATGCCGGGAATGCATGGCAGCTATGCGGCCAACATGGCGATGTCGGGCACGGACTTGCTGATTGCCTTGGGTGTTCGTTTCGATGACCGCGTCACCGGACGTTTGAACGCCTTCGCACCGCATGCGAAGGTGATTCACGTGGATATCGATCCGGCCGAGGTAGGCAAGAATCGTCATGTGGATCTGCCGATTGTAGGCGATGTGAGACGCGTACTCCCGAAACTGGTGGCTGAACTGAAAGATCTGGCGCCGGCTGCCAAGGGCAAGAAAGCTTTGGCGCGCGCGGCTTGGCACGAGCAGATTGCGGATTGGAAGGAACAACATCCTTTGGTAGCCGAGACGTCGGAGACCGAGATTAAACCGCAACACTTGATGGCTGAAATCGACAAGCTGTCGGGCGGGCATGCGATTGTTACTTCGGATGTGGGTCAGCATCAGATGTGGGCGGCGCAACTAATCCGCTTTAACGAACCGCGGTTGTGGATTAATTCCGGCGGATTGGGATCAATGGGATTCGGTCTGCCGTCGGCGATAGGCGCGCAATATGCTCGCCCCGACAAATTGGTATTTGCAATTGTGGGCGATGGGGGATTCCAAATGGCGCTGCCAGAACTGGCGACGCTGATGAACCAATCGCTTCCGGTGAAGGTAGTGATTATGAACAACGGCCACTTGGGCATGATCCGGCAATGGCAGGAGTTGTTCTATAACAATCGCTTGAGCGAATGCGTCCTTTCGTCCTTCCCGGATGTGGAAAAGCTGGCAGGTGCTTACGGGTTCAAGGGTCGTACGGTAAGTTCGGTTCAAGAACTGCCTGCGGCGTTGAAGGCTGCGGTGGATGAACCTGGTCCGTTCCTTTTGAACGTGAAGGTATCCCCATTTGAAAATGTGTTTCCCATGGTTCCGGCAGGTGGCGCTATCAATGAGATGGTGCTGCGTCCGCCGCAACCGGTGACTGTGTAACGGGAGGAAGCCATGCAACAAATTATTTCGTTATTGATGGAAAACAAGCCAGGCGCATTGATGCGCGTGACCGGTTTGCTGAGCCAGCGCGGCTACAACATTGAAAGCTTGACCGTGGCCCGAACTTTGGACCCGACGCTTTCACGCATGACTATCACTGTAGATGTGGAACCAGCTATCCGGGCGCAAGTGATCAAGCAGATGAATAAGCTGATAAACGTGCTGCAGGCGACGGATGTGACGGATGGCCCGTCTGTGAATCGCGAAATGGTGCTGGTGCGTGTAAGGCCCAGCCAGAGCGGGCGCACGGCGATTTTGAAAGAAGCTGAAATCTTTCAGGCGCGCGTGGTGGATTCGACGGTAGAAGGATTTTGCCTGGAAGCGACGGGCGATTCTGAGAAACTGGATGAGTTTATCGACGTCATGCGCAGCTATGGCGAGATTGAAGTAACGCGTTCCGGCAATGTGGCCGTTTCGCTGGATAACAAAAAGCTGCGATTGTCGCCGCCGGTGCCCCGTGGCGCGGCTGGCGATGAAGTTCTGGAATTGCAAGAAACCGAATAAGGGAAACAGATGCCAAGAAGATTTTACGAAAAAGACGGGAGCCTTGCGCCGCTCCAAGGAAAGACTATCGCCATCATTGGCTACGGGAGCCAGGGGCATGCGCATGCACTGAATTTGCGCGATTCAGGTTTGAAGGTTGTGGTTGGTTTGCAGGCCAGCAGCAAGAGCGCGGCCAAAGCAAGCGCTGCGGGCTTACAGGTTTTGAGCATTTCGGACGCCGCCAAGACTGCTGACGTGATCATGATTCTGACCCCTGACCATGTGCAAGGCGAGAATTACCGCAACGATATTGCGCCACACATGACCAAGGGCAAGACGCTGATGTTCGCGCATGGATTCAATATCCATTTCAACGAGATCAAGCCGCCTGCCGATGTGGATGTTTCGATGATTGCGCCGAAAGCGCCGGGACATCGCGTGCGTGAATTATTCGTGGAGGGCATGGGCGTTCCCGCGTTGGTTGCTATTGCTCAGGATGCTTCAGGCAAGGCGTTGGAAAATGCTCTGGCTTATGCGTATGGCTTGGGTTGTTTGAAGGCGGGCGTGATTGAGACCACTTTCCGCGAAGAGACCGAGAGCGATTTGTTCGGCGAGCAAGCGGTTCTTTGCGGCGGCGTTAGCGAACTGATTCAGGCTGGGTTTGAAACGTTGACTGGCGCTGGTTATGCGCCCGAAATTGCCTACTTTGAGTGTCTGCATGAATTGAAGCTGATCGTCGATCTCATTTATGAAGGCGGCTTGGGTTACATGCGCTATTCGATTTCCGACACGGCGGAGTATGGTGATTACACGCGTGGGCCGCGCATTGTTACCGATGCTACGCGCGCTGAAATGAAGAAGATTTTGAGCGAGATTCAATCGGGTGAATTTGCCAAGGCTTGGCTGTTGGAAAATCGCGAGGGGCGGAAGAAGTTTTTGGCTATGCGCGAGGCGGCAAAGAATTCGCCGGTTGAAAAGGTTGGTCCGGCTTTGCGTGAGATGATGCCGTTTTTGAAGAAGCGCAAGGAAGTTGGGATACCGGAGGAGGCGACGGTTACGGCTTAATTTCGGGAGTGGGAAAAAATCGGGCGGGTGTTGGGAGATCAACATCCGCCCCATTTTGCTTTTGGCTAGTAAGCGGCAATGCCGTTCGCGCCGCTGGCTGCGACAAAGGCACCCAGTTGCGACAAGCTGGTTAACAGACCGTTGCTGTTGATCTTGAACATGCCGATGGAACCAGTGCCGGAATCGACTGAATAGAGATACTTGCTATCGGCGCTGACCGCCAGATCCAGATCGGTTGAACCTGCGGGAAGTGTGCCGGCGATTGTTCCGGTCACAGGCGTCAGGCTTTCGCTGGAACCGATGGAAAAGCCAGAGATAGTGCTGCTACCGGCATTGGCAATGTACACCCACTTACCATCTGGAGTGATTACGCTCCAGCAGCTTGCTGCGCCGGCAGTCGCCACAGGGTTGCCAACTGCAAGCAGCGCCCCATCGGTTTCGAGTTGGAATGAGGTGATTGTAGAATTGCCAGTTTCTAGTGAGAGGACGGCGCCATCTGGGGTGACGGCAACGTCAAACAAACCCTTCGAGGGATCGACAGTTGCCACGCGTGTGCCCAAGGTGCCATCAGCGTTGACGGGGAAAACGTCTATGTTGTTCGTCAGCTTTTCAGTGGCGATTAACCACTTGCCATCAGCACTAAAAACGACAGAACTGGCGCCTGAATTGGACGTGCTTAAGTAGCTAATGGAATTTGCGATCTTGTGCAAATGGCCATCGGCTTCCTGTTTAAAGCCGACCACGCTGCTGTTGCCGCCAAAATTCAGGACGTAGACCAAATCTCCATTTGCCGCTACTGAGACTGGAGCAGCGCCGCCACTGGGCGTTACGTCGATCAAATTCAGATCGGAGCCATTCACGCTGAAAGTAGAAATGCTACCGCTACCGGCGTTCACCGCAAATAGATAGTGATGGTCTGAACTAAGTGTCAATGAGCCTTGCGAACCGAGCGGGTCGGTAGTGCCCCCGCTTCCCCGCCCTTCTGTTAAGGTGGAACCTTCCAGCGTCAATGTGCCGTTTGAGGCACGGGCAAAGCGTAGAATTTCATTTTTTTCGGCGGAGTTCGTCATGGAAAAGACGGCTCCCGCTTGGTTATGAGCCGCAAAGGCTTGGGATGCGGACGCAGCTATCGCAATAGCCACAAAGTAGCTCTTGAATTTCATAATTTTCACCTTGGAGTAACTTAACCGTTGAATATCGGCGCTAGAGTTTTCGCGGACGAAGCGCGAGAAGTTACGGTGAATGATCTAGAGACTTGTTCTTTTTTCCGGATGCTTGCGCAGATACCAACAGGGCGACATTTGATTGTGAGGGAACAACGCATTGGCACAAGATTCATCGCGCGGGCTATCGAAGATGAGTTCCTCCCGCTTGTCGTTGCGCGCAACCGCAGTATAAGGGTGGACCGTGACAGTTCCGGTAGGATCTTTGCGAAGCAGCCAAACGGCCGAATCGATGATGTAGGTGGCTGCAAAGGCGGCGGCCAAGCCAAACAAGATGCGTATGCCGTGTCTACGCATTGAATGGCCGCGCTGAGTCTAAATGGATGATGCCGCGGCCGATAGCGATGGTAACGGCATGCGTCCGATCTTTTGCTTCCAACTTGCTAAGAATACTTTGGACGTGAGCCTTCACGGTGCCGGAGGCGGTGCCTAATACGTCGCCGATTTCCTTGTTGCCCAAGCCGCGAGCTACTAAAGTTAAGACTTCCACTTCGCGCGGGGTCAGCGCAACTTCCGGGAAAAATCCGCTTAACTGCTGGCTGACTTCGTGCGGAATGAAACGTTTGCCGGAATGCACCAGGCGAATGGCGCGCACGACTTCGGTATGAACCATCTCTTTCAATAGGTAGCCACGCACCCCCGCTTCTAAAGCCCGGTAGATGTCTTGATCGCCATCGTAAGACGTTAAAGCGATGATGCGAGCATCGGGGAAATCGGCGCGAATTTGACGTGTAGTTTGTTCGCCGCTTTGGTCCGGCAGCCGCAAGTCCATCAAGGTCACGTCGGGGCGAAGTTCGCGAAACAAGCGTACAGCATCGCAGCCGTTGTTGGCCTCAGCAATCAGACTTAGATCCGGTTCCGTGGACAGGATGGCGGCAATGCCTTTCCGCACCAAATCGTGATCGTCAACGGAAAGCACTCGAATGGAATCAGTCACGTTCAAACTTACTGTATCTGATGCTCTGGCTGTGGCGTTCGGTTACCCTTGGGCGCGGACGAATCCAAGGGCAGCAGTACTTTAATGGAGGTACCGTGGCCCGCCGCACTGGCAATTTCGAGCCGCGCGCCGATTTCCGCCGCGCGTTCGCGCATGCCGACAAGGCCGAAATGGCCGTATTGGGGAGCGTCCAGATCGAAGCCTCTGCCATTGTCTGAAAGCGACAAGTTTAATTTGTCCTTAGTGACTTTAAGTTGCACCGTAAGACTGGTGGCGTTGGAATGCTGCACAGCATTCGCGACGCATTCGCGAGCAATTCGCAGCAATTGGAATTCGGCGTCCGGCATGCTGACCAGCGATACCGGGTCCACATCAAAAACCAAGTGCAATCGGTCGCCTGCGTTGGCTTCTCGGCAGGAATCAGCCAGCTTCTGGGTGAACTCAATCGGACTGGGAGTGTTGGTTCGCAAACCCCAAAGGGATTGCCGTGCCTCGGTTGAACAGCGTGCGGCATCTTGAATAATGTCGTGCAGCAAGTCTTTTTCGCGCGAGGGGGTAAGACGCGTCCACAAAGCTTGGAGTTGCATGGTAACGCCTGAGAGGCCTTGCAGCAAGGTGTCATGCAATTCGCGCGCAATTCGCGTTCGTTCCGCCAGCACGATATTGAAACTCTGCTGTAAGCGGCGTATGCGCAGGCGGTACCAAGCTGCACCGATGGAAGCGAGCAGGATTGCGAGTGCCGGGAAAAACCACTTTCTTTCGTAGATGCGCGGAACAACAATCAAGCGCAATGCCGCAGGAACTTTACTCCAGACACCATCCGCATTGCGTCCCATCACAACAAAGCGAAAATGCCCTGGCGGAAGATTCGCATAGAATGCCTCGCGGCGAGTTCCGGCGTCGACCCACGTTTTGTCATAACCTTCCAACATGTAACGAAATGTCATCTTGTCAGGCGCGATAAAACTTAAGCCTGCATAACGAATTTCCAGATTGCGCTCAAACGGGTTTAAAGTGAGATCTTCCTGGGGCTCGGTACGGCGTCCGTTGATTAACTCGGCAGTGATGGCGATAGGTGGGGGCTGCGCGTTATTGGTAAGACGGTTGGGGTCTACAACGACAAGCCCGTTGGTAGTTGAGAACCACAGCCGGCCATCGCGCGTGCGGCAGGCGGCGGGTTGTACACCTGACCGGCATTCGAAGCGTAACTGACCGGTGGAGAATGGCAGACTGTTGACGTAGCGCGTTTTCCCTGCGACGAAGTCTTCCAGATCCTGCTCGCTAACGCGAAAAATTCCCTTGCTGGATGCGAGCCATAAGTTCGCACTGTCATCGCGCAGGATGGCATAGATGCGATTGTCGTAAAGGCCGTCCTTAATACGGATGTGGGTGAAGGTACCGTTCTTCCAATGGAGCAAGCCGGAACCTAATGTGCCCAGCCAGCCGACGTGGTGGGCCAGATCAAAATAGAAGCAACTAACTGGTTGTGAAGTTTGCAGATCCTGGGAGTGCGGCAGGTTGTCTCTCAAATAAGAAAGCGATGGCCCCTCGGCGCTAGCGAATAGCCGAACAGAGTGACTCGCATTGAGAGCATACACGGCGCGATGATCGGCCAGCAGTCCGCGCTCCGACTGTTTAAACCGGCTGCCATCCAGATAGCCAAGACCTTTATTAGTGCCTACCCAAAGAGTACCTTCATGATCGCGAAAGATGGAAGATATTCGCTGGCCGGGTAAGCCGTCCTTGGGTGTGAACGCGGCCGCAACTTGCCGGTTATGCAAACGATTGAGCCCTTTTTCCGTACCAACCCAAAGGTCTCCGTTTGCTTCTGGCAGGAGACTCAAAATCGTATTGTCCAGCAGTCCTTCGCGCGTGGTCACGTCACCAAACTTTTGACCGTCAAACACATTCAAGCCTTGGCCCATGGTTCCAATCCAAAGCAGGCCGTTCGCGTCTTCCACCACTGCGCCGCCATTGTTGCTAAGCATGCCTTCATTTGTGGTGTAAGGAGTTACTTTGCCATCGGTGAATTGATCGAGGCCGTCCTTTGTTCCTACCCAAAGAGTGCCCTCGCGATCGGTGTAAAGCGACAACACCAGACTATGGCTCAAACCGTCCCGGGTTCTATACACGCTAAGTTTGCCGTTGCGATAACGTGTAACGCCATCATTGGTTCCGATCCAAAGGCTTCCATCCGGGCTTTCGTGGAGTGTAGATACCAGGTCGTCCGGTAGTCCGTCTTTGGTTGTGAACGATTGAGTTTTTCCGTTCTCCATTCTGAGCAGGCCACTGGACTTGCCGATCCATAAGACATTCCCCGCCGAGCATGCCATCGCATTGATGTTCTCGTGCGGACCAATTCCATCGCCAGTCACGGTTTGAAATCGACCCTGTTTGGATGCGACCAAACCAAAATCAATGCCCGTCACCCAAAGAGTTCCGTCGCTGGACTGGCACATATCGCGGACGTTATTTGTCGGCAAGCCATTGGCTGTGGTTAAGGCTTCGAAGCGGCCGTTACGAAAATGCAGCAAACCCTTGTCGGTGCAGACAAAAACAGTACCGTCACGTCCAGAAGACAGGCAGAACGCGTTTATGCTGTTGTAACCGTCGGCACTGTGGAAGGTTTTGAACGCGCCGTCAGGCGATATCCTCACCAAGCCGCTGCCAATGGAGCCAACCCACAAATTGCCAGCCGAATCTTCCAAGAGGCTGCGGATCAGTCCGCGCTGAATGCCCGCTTCGGCAGCGTGATCATACTCGCGGAAGTGCAGTCCATCAAATCGAATCAGACTGTCTTGTGTTCCAAGCCACAAGAAGCCATTGCGAGCTTGAACGATGGAATAGACGGTGGGCTGAAACAGGCCCTCTTCCTGTCCCCAGATGCGATGAACATCTTGCGTCAGCGCCTTGTTCGGATCAAGAGCTAACAGAGTGGTGGACAGAAATATACCGAATGGCAGTAGCCATCGTAAATTCATCATCTTTGTTCACAATAGCTAAGTTTTAAGTACGCCAAATGGCATAGAGTTGAATATTCATTTCGGCAGGTGCGCTGGAGTCGTGATTGTCGCAAAGTAGAGTATTGGTTCGATCCAGATGACTCAAGACTCACCCAGCACCGAAACGTTAGACCGCAAACCAGCACAACCAGTTCACCCCCCCGTTGTCCACAAGCCCAAGAGGTGGCCGATCTGGCTGGG
The DNA here is from genome assembly GCA_963696305.1 of Bryobacterales bacterium. Classification (GTDB taxonomy): domain Bacteria; phylum Acidobacteriota; class Terriglobia; order Bryobacterales; family Bryobacteraceae; genus Bog-105. Next base: position 16,261 of record CAVOJX010000024.1, read on the forward strand.
AGCTTTTTTAATTTTAGCGGCGGGCGGAGGGTATCTTTTGTCTCAACGGGCGAACACCGCCAGCCAAGCGCAAGATGGCAATGGCGGAGGGAAGAAAGGCCAAAAGGGCGCGGGCGGCCCGGTCCCGGTATCGGTGGAGAAAGTGAAACAAGGCAACATGGGGGTCTATCTGCAGGAGCTTGGCACCGTAACTCCGGTTTACACGGTGACCATCACCAGCCGCGTTGCCGGCCAAATGATGGAAGTGGACTACAAAGAAGGCCAGATTGTGAAAAAGGGGGACTTGCTGGCCATTGTGGATCCTCGGCCTTATCAAGCGGCCGTTACCCAAGCACAAGGTCAGTTGGTGCGCGATCAGGCGTTGCTGGAAAACGCGAAGGTTGACTTGAAGCGCTATCAGGATGCCTTGGCTCAGAATGCAATTCCCGAACAGCAGCTTGCCACCCAACAAGCGACGGTACATCAGGATGAAGGCACTGTAACGCTGGATCAAGGCAACCTGGATGCCGCCAAAACGAATCTAGATTACACGCGCATTACATCGCCCATCAATGGCCGCGTTGGTTTGCGCCAAGTTGACCCGGGTAATATTGTGCAGGCAAACGGCACGCAAGCGCTAGCCGTCATCACGCAGCTCCAACCCATCACCGTAATCTTCACGTTGCCGGAAGACGCACTTTCGGATGTGGCGCAGCAACTTCGACAGGGACATCAATTGAAGGTGACCGCGCTTGATCGCGATAAGAGTGCTGCTATTGGCGAAGGTACCGTGCTGACGGTGGATAACCAGATTGACACGACCACCGGAACAGTTAAAGTACGTGCCACCTTTCCCAACCAGGACAACCGGCTTTTCCCCAACCAGTTTGTGAATGCAAAGCTATTGGTTAAAACGTTGAACAACGTCAACATAGTTCCTTCAGCGGCGGTGCAGCGAAACAACGACATATCGTTCGTGTATGTGGTTGACGATCAAAACAAAGTTCATTCGCGAAATGTACAAGTGACAACAACAGACGGTCTTTCCGACGCTGTGACCGGGGTTCAGCCGAACGAGGAGCTTGTCATTGACGGGTTCGACAAGCTTATCGAAAATGCACAGGTCCGTATCAGACCGGCTAGCGGCAGCGCGGGGCGTAGCAGAGGCGGCTCTGGCAATACAGCCACGTCTGAATCGTCAACAGGGCAACAAATGCAGTCATCTGACACAAGCACAGCCCAGTCTCACGGAACGCACAAGAAACAACAGAAAGACGCACAATGAGCCCGTCCCGCCCTTTCATATTGCGGCCAATTGCAACATCGCTGCTAATGGCGGCGGTGTTATTGGTTGGCATAGTTGCCTATGAGCAACTGCCGGTTTCGGCGCTGCCTGAGGTCGATTATCCGACTATGCAGGTGATCACTTTCTATCCAGGCGCCAGCCCCGATGTGACTGCATCGGCCATCACTGCGCCGCTGGAACGCCAGTTGGGTGAGGTTCCCGGCTTAAACCAGATGCTGTCCAACAGTTCATCCGGCGCTTCGGTCATCACTCTTCAATTCGCGCTGAGCCTGAACATTGACGTGGCCGAGCAGGAAGTGCAAGCTGCGATTAACGCGGCGCAAACTTACTTGCCGACCGACTTGCCGATGCCGCCGATCTACAGCAAGACGAATCCTGCTGATGCGCCCATTTTGACCCTGGCGCTGACATCGAAAACCATGCCGCTGCAGCAAGTGGAAGACTATGCCGACACGCGGCTGGCGCAGAAAATCTCGCAGCTTTCCGGAGTGGGCGCCGTCACCATCAGCGGAGGCCGCAAGCCGGCGGTACGAATTCAGGCGAATCCAACGCAGTTGGCTTCTTATGGCGTGAACTTGGAAGATGTTCGAACCGCTATCCAAAACGCTTCCGTTGATGCAGCTAAGGGCAGCTTCGACGGTCCGCGACAGGGTTACCAGATCAATGCCAATGATCAATTAGTTACGGCGAACGACTATAACTCGGTCATTGTGGCGTACAAAAACGGTTCGCCAGTGATGCTGAAGGACGTTGCCAACATTGTCGATGGAGTGGAGAACAATAAGCTGTCGGCCTGGATGAATGATACCCCTGCCGTGATTGTCAATATTCAACGGCAACCGGGAGCGAACATTATTCAGGTGGTTGACCGCATAACGGCGCTGCTGCCCAAACTGCAGGCAACCATTCCCACATCCATCAACATCGCCACTCTAACCGACAGGACGCTTACTGTGCGCGCCTCTGTAGAAGATGTGGAAATCGAGTTGCTGATCTGTATAGCGCTGGTCGTCTTTGTCATCTTTCTCTTCCTGCGAAATTTTGCAGCTACCTTCATACCGAGCGTTGCAGTGCCTCTTTCGCTGGTCGGCACTTTTGGCGTGATGTACCTGTTGGGCTACAGCTTGAACAACCTGACCTTGATGGCTTTGACCATTTCCACCGGTTTTGTTGTGGACGATGCCATCGTGATGATTGAGAATATCGCGCGCTATGTGGAAGAAGGTGAAAAGCCTTTGACCGCGGCTTTGAAAGGCGCAGAGCAGATTGGGTTCACGATCATTTCGTTGACGGTGTCGTTAATTGCCGTGTTGATTCCGCTGCTTTTCATGGGCGATATCACAGGCCGGCTGTTCCGCGAATTCGCGGTGACGCTTGCCGTAACAATTATCATCTCGGCCCTGGTTTCACTTACTTTGACACCGATGCTTTGTGCCAAACTTCTGCGGCACAAACCCGAGGCTCAGCAAAGCCGGTTTTACCGCATTTCGGAAAACGCTTTCAACAAGACCATAGAGTTCTACGGAAGAACGCTGACCGTAGTTCTGCGTCACCGCTTCTTGACGATGCTGGTATTCACGGCCACATTTGTTTTGACTATTGTTCTATACATCGTTATTCCAAAGGGCTTTTTCCCGGTTCAAGACACGGGCTTGATTCTGGGCGTCTCGGAAGCAGATCAAACCGTGTCTTTCAAAGACATGACCAACTTGCAACAGCGGCTTTCAAAAACAATTTTGAAAGATCCCGCGGTCGAGAGCATGTCATCTTTTATTGGCGTTGACGGCTCAAATACGACAGTTAACTCGGGCCGCGTGCAAATCAACCTGAAGCCCATAGAACAGCGTAGCGGGAGCGCCACAGATATTATTCGCCGCCTGCAGCCGGAACTGGACAAAATTGACGGCATCACTTTGTATATGCAGCCGGTTCAGGATCTGTCGGTTGAAGATATCGTCAGCCGGACTGAGTATCAATATATTCTGGAAGACCCGGATGCAAACGAACTTTCGCGTTACGCGAATCGTTTTGTGGAGCGCTTGAGCAGCCTTCCCGAACTGGTAGACGTAGCCAGCGACCTGCAAACGCATGGCCTGGATTCCGAACTGACTTATGACCGTGAAACGGCCAGCCGCTTAGGCATTAACGCCACAACTATTGATGAAACGCTATATGACGCCTTCGGCCAGCGGCAAGTGTCTACCATGTTCACGCAGTTGAACCAGTATCACGTGATTCTGGAAGTACAGCCGCAGTTTGCTACAAATCCGCAAGATCTGCACAGCATTTTTATTAGCAGCAGCGGCGGCAAACCTATTCCGCTTTCTACGTTCACAAAGTTTCGGAATGGGTCCATGCCGATCTTGATCTCGCATGTTGGGCAGTTTCCGGCAACGACAATCTCGTTCAATCTGGCTCCGAATGCGGCGCTTGGCGAAGCCGTCACAGCTATTCAGAAAGTGGAAAAGGAATTGCCCGCGCCGGCGGCCTTGCAGCAGTCATTCCAAGGTACTGCGCAGGCTTTCGTCTCATCGCTGACCAACGAACCCATTTTGATATTGGCTGCCCTGGTGACTGTCTATATCGTTTTGGGCGTTTTGTACGAGAGTTACATTCATCCGCTGACCATTCTTTCGACCTTACCGTCGGCCGGCGTAGGCGCGATTTTAGCGCTGATGCTGTTTCATCAGGAACTCACAGTTGTGGCAATCATCGGAATCGTCCTGCTGATTGGCATTGTCAAAAAGAACGCCATTATGATGATCGATTTCGCGTTAGAAGCGGAGCGCAAACATGGCAAGAATTCATACGATTCCATTTATCAGGCTTGCCTGTTACGGTTCCGACCAATCATGATGACCACGATGGCGGCCTTGCTGGGCGCAGTGCCACTGGCATTTGGTCACGGTACCGGTTCCGAATTGCGCAGGCCGCTGGGTATCACCATTATCGGCGGCTTGCTACTCAGCCAGTTAATTACGCTTTACACCACTCCGGTCATCTATCTGATTTTTGACGAAATCAGTCATAAGCTTAGCGGCAAGAGTGCTGCCGAAGAAGGAATTCATGAAGAACAGCAACCGAGTGGAGAACCGGCGTGAGTCTCTCTTCACCATTTATTAACCGCCCGGTTGCTACTGCGCTGCTGACTATTGCGGTTGCCCTTTCAGGCGCTGTGGCATTCAAGCTATTGCCAGTCTCACCGCTGCCGCAAGTTGACTTTCCCACAATATCGGTAGGCGCCAGCCTGCCGGGCGCAAGCCCCGAGATCATGGCATCGGCTGTTGCAACGCCGCTCGAAAGGCAATTTGGCCGCATAGCGGCCGTGACGGAAATGACGTCCTCTAGCTCTCTAGGGCAGACCGGCATCACATTGCAATTCGATTTGAATCGCAACATCGATTCGGCGGCGCGAGATGTGGAAGCGGCCATCAACGCGGCTCGCAGTTATCTACCCGCAAATCTTCCCGGCAATCCGACTTATCGGAAAGTGAATCCGGCAGATTCGCCGATCATGATCATTGCGCTCACCTCGGACAAGTTGCCGCCGCCGGCGCTTTACGACGCCGCATCGACCATCCTGCTGCAGCGCATCTCACAAATTAAGGGTGTGGGCCAGGTGATCGTTGGAGGAAGTTCTGCCCCGGCGGTGCGGGTTGAACTGAATCCGACCCAAGTTAATCACTATGGCCTTACGCTGGAATCCGTTCGCAACACTATCTCTGCCGCAACCAGTAATTTGGCTAAGGGCAACTTCTCCGATGCGTTCCACACGTGGGGCATCACCTCGAACGATCAACTGTTGAAAGCAGTTGATTACAGTCCGCTGCTGCTCAAATACAACAACGGTGCACCCATACGCATATCGGATGTTGGCACCGTATCAGATTCAGTTCAGACCGTTCGTTCACTGGGGATTGCAAACGGCAAAAGATCCGCGTTGCTGATTATCTTCCGCCAACCAGGCGCGAATATTATCGACACGGTTGACGGAATTCGCGCTGCGCTGCCGCAATTGCATGCTTCGATTCCCCAGGCGATTGACATGACCATCACGCTGGATCAAACAATAACCATTCGCGCGTCGGTACGAGACGTGGAACGCACGCTTTTGATCTCTATGGGACTAGTGATCGCGGTGGTTTTTGTATTCTTGCGCGACCTGCGATCCACGTTGATTCCCAGCGTGGCCGTCCCGGTCTCCATCATCGGCACTTGCGGCATGATGTATCTGCTCGGCTTCAGCATCGACAATCTGTCTTTGATGGCACTCACCATTTCCACCGGCTTCGTGGTGGACGACGCGATTGTTGTCCTGGAAAATATTACGCGTTATCGCGAGCAAGGTATGAGTTCTGCGCAGGCCGCATTCAAAGGCGCCGCCGAGATTGGCCCCACAGTTCTTTCCATCAGTATTTCGTTATGTGCGGTTTTTATTCCGCTGCTATTGATGGGCGGGTTGATTGGCCGGCTCTTCCGCGAATTCGCGGTAACCCTTTCATTAACCATTGCCGTTTCCCTAGCCGTTTCGCTGACTACAACACCAACCATGTGCGCACATTTGCTGCGCGATGAGCACGGCCACGGTCGGCTGTACAGTTGGACGGAAGGCTTTTTCCAGTTTTTGATTCGGACCTACGAACGCAGCTTGCGTTGGGTTTTGCGCCATCAATTCATTGTGTTGTTGATTTTCTTCGGGACACTTGCCTTTAACATTTACCTCTTTATGGTTGTTCCCAAAGGATTTTTTCCGCAGCAGGACACGGGGCGCATCAACGGTAATTTTATCGGCGACCAAAGCATGTCGTTCCAATTAATGTCGCAAAAAATCACTGCGCTTGCCAAGATTGTGCAAGCGGATCCAGGAGTGGATACAATTCAGGCATTTTCAGGCGGCGGCGGTGGTACAACAACAAATTCCGGACGTTGCTTTATTTCACTCAAACCGCTGGGGGAACGAAAGGCAAGCGCTGACGACATTATTAATCGCTTGCGGCCCAAGCTGAACTCCATGCCCGGCGTGACACTTTTCTTGCAGGCATCGCAAGACATACGCGTGGGCGGTCGTCAAACCGCCGCGCAGTACCAATACACGCTGCAAAGCGACAACCTGGCAGAACTAACTCACTATGCTCCTATTTTGACAAATCGGATGAAACAAATGCACCAAATCGCCGATGTGAATAGCGATCAGCAAGACAAGGGCTTGGAGGCGAGCCTCGATATCGACCGTCCTACTGCGTATCGTCTTGGGATCTCAGCCAGCACACTGGACAACACTCTCTATGACGCGTTTGGTGAACGCGAAGTGGCGCGCACTTTCTCGCCCATGAATCAATATTTCGTCATCATGGAGGTAGCGCCGCCTTTCTGGCAGTCGCCCAATGGCCTAAACGAAGTCTTTTTGGAATCGAGCGCCGGCAATCCGGTGCCCTTAGCCGCATTCACCAAGTTCCAACCATCGAACGCAGCCTTAACGGTAAACCATTCCGGCGTATTTCCTTCGGTCACCATCTCTTTCAATTTAATGCCCAATATTTCATTGGGACAGGCGGTGGACGCCATTCACGAAGTTGGAATACAGGCGGGATTGCCCACCACCATAACCTCCAGTTTCACAGGCACAGCGCAAGTTTTTCAATCATCGCTGAGTTCGCAGCCTATTCTGATCGCATCCGCCCTGATAGCCGTCTACATCGTGCTGGGCATGTTGTATGAAAGCCTGATACATCCCATCACCATTCTTTCCACGCTTCCCTCAGCCGGCGTGGGCGCAATTCTGGCACTCCTTCTCACAAAAAACGATCTAAGCGTCATTGCCATGATCGGCATCATTCTACTGATTGGCATCGTAAAAAAGAACGCCATCATGATGATCGATTTCGCTCTCGAAGCTGAGCGTAACGAAGGCAAAACGCCCACCGAGGCTGCCTTCCAAGCCTGCATTCTCCGCTTCCGCCCAATCATGATGACCACCATGGCGGCCATGCTTGGTGGTTTGCCGCTCGCCTTAGGCAGAGGAACTGGTTCCGAACTGCGGCGTCCGCTGGGCATAACAATTGTCGGCGGCTTGATGGTGAGTCAAGCGTTGACACTTTATACGACACCCGTCATTTACGTCTATATGGATCGCCTGTCGCAACTGCTGAACCGTTTGCGAACTGGAGAAGCGCCGGAGCATCACGTGCAGGCGCCCGATCCTGCTTAGCCGTTATCGACTGCACAATATGAGCGCCGCCTACAAAATAACGACTGAACCCTCGGACCAATACGTCACAATTCTGCTTAACGGCAAATTGGGCGAGGATTCTATCGCCGACTTGGAAGAATCCATCACCGCGGCGCGCGGCGCCAATCGAAGCGTAGTTATGGATTTGAGCGAGGTCACGCTCATTGACCGAAAAGCTGTCGAGTACTTGGCACAGCAAAGTTCGCACAACGTGCGACTCATTAATTGTCCGGTGTATTTAAGCCGCTGGATCAAGCCATTGGATGCATAAAGCATGAACACACAAAGAATCAAACTGCTATTGTTAGGCCTTCCGTCCGTTTCGTTATTTCTAGTTAGCTGCAAGAACCTGGCGCCCACCTACGCAACGCCCCCTGCCCCGACGCCGCAAGCGTACAAAGAGGCTCCGGCTCAGTTTAAAGAAGGTAGCGGTTGGAAAATTGCCGAGCCCGGCGACGATAAAATTCGGCCAAAATGGTGGGAAATGTATAACGATCCGGTGCTCAGTTCGCTGGAAGAGCAGGTCAAAATTTCAAACCAGACTATTGTGGCTGCGGAAGCAAACTATCGCGCCTCACAAGCTACTGTCCTGGCTGCAAGGTCGGCGCTTTATCCAACCATTTCAACTGGCCCTAGCTATTCGAATGGCCGCTCCCTTAACACCGGAACTGCAAAGACTTTAAACGAATTCCAGCTTCCCTTCAGCGGAACCTACACGGTTGATCTCTGGCACAGAATCCGCAATCAGATCGCTGCCGATGCGGCATTGGCACAGGCTAGCGCGGCCGATATACAAACCGCGTTGATAAGCGTTCAAACAACGCTTGCCCAAGACTACTTTGAGCTGCGCGCTACGGATGCTCAGCGTTTAATCTTGCAAGATACTCTCAAGAACTATCAGGATGCGCTAAAACTGACGGGAATTCTATATAAGACCGGGATCGACTCCGAGCAGGATGTCACACAAGCCCAAGTTCAGTACGACACGGCAAACGCACAGCTTACAGATTTGGGTGTTGCGCGTGCTGAGTATGAACACGCCATCGCCGTTCTGATCGGCAAGCCCGCGTCTTCGTTCGACATAGCTTATGGAGTCTTCGCGCCTACACCACCGCCCGTTCCGGTAGCGCTTCCCTCTACCCTGTTGGAGCGCCGTCCGGATATTGCCGCTCTAGAGCGCACCGTCGCTTCTGACAATGCTTTGCTCGGAGTCGCACGCGCCGCATATTACCCCGATTTAACATTGACTGCTTCTGTCGGGCTCGAATCGCTGAGCTTCACAAAATGGTTTACTTGGCCGAGCCGCTTCTGGTCGCTGGGTCCTGGCGTGTCGCAGACCCTTTGGGATGCGGGCGCTCGCCGGGCAGGTGTCGTTCAAGCCGAGGCAAATTATGACGCGGCGGTTGCCAATTACCGCGAAACGGTATTGACTTCGTTCCAGGCAGTTGAGGATCAACTGGCTTCCGCGCGCGTACTGGCTAACGAAGTCGTTCAACAGCAAACTGCGGTGAACTCATCGCAGCACTATCTGGACCTGGCGAACATTCGCTACAAAACAGGTGTAGATAGTTATTTGAATGTGATAACCGCGCAGAATACGCTTCTGACCAACCGCGAGACTGAAGTGCAAGTTCAATTGCGTCAAATGACGACCAGTGTGCAATTGATTCTCGCGCTGGGCGGAGGGTGGGATAAATCGCAATTGCCACAACAGGTATTGCCCATTGTTCCGCGGCCGAATTCCACTTTGCCGGGCGGCAACCAACCGTCACCCGCTTCACCCAATTACAACCCGGCGCCGGTGCCGAAATCGGCTCCCTCTTCTTAATCGAGTTAATGGCTTTAGTGTGCGGCTGCGGCTCTGCCCGGCTTTACTTTCTTCATAAAGAAAACAAGCGGAATCATCAGGCCAAACACAATACCTAGCAACCAAAAACAATCGACGTAAGAAAGCGTTGCCGCTTGCCGGTCGAGGTTGCGCATAACCATCCCATAGGCGCTTGCTCCCGGGGCCGAGCCAGCCCCGCCGATAGCGTTCGCCGTGCCCTGCAAAGCTTTATTAAAGTATGGGTTTAAGCGATCTAACCCTTCAGTCAGTCGCGCCTGATGGAACTGCTGGCGGCGGCTTAACAGCGTAGTGACCAGCGAAATACCAACGCTACCGCCCACATTGCGGGCCAAGTTGACCAGCCCCGACGCTGCATTGTTTTTGTTCCGCGGCACGAAAGCGTAGGCGGCCGTATTGATAGGAACAAATAGAAACGCCAAGCCCGCAGCCTGATAACAGCGTGCGATTGCCGCGTATTTGTAGTCGATATCGGTGCTAAATGTCGCCATGTGAAGCAGCGAAAGGGAAGTAATCAAGAGCCCAATTCCGATCATCCAACGCGCCTCAACCTTGCTGAGCATCATACCCACAAACGGGAGCATCACCATGATAAGCAAGCCGCCGGGCGATATCGCCAACCCAGCCTGAGTTGCTGAGTAACCCATGACCAGTTGCAAAAACTGTGGAATCAAAACGGTACTGCCCAGCAAGACAACACCTACGTTAAACATCAGGAACGCAGCAATGCCGAAGTTGCGATCTTTCAATAAGCTTAGATCTACCACCGGGTCTTTCACATGAAATTCCCAGACAACCGAAACGATCAATGCCACTACAGAGACTACCGCGCATACGCGAATGAAGTCGGAAGCCCACCAGTCATCACGCTCGCCCTTATCCAACACGATTTGCAAAAAGCCAAGGCCCAGACCAATAAAGATAATGCCCCAATAATCCACCGACACTTTGGCCTTCAGCCGCTGCATGCGTTCTTTTACAAAGTAAGGCGGATCTTCCAGCATGAAACTGGTCAGGAACAACGAAAGAATGCCAACCGGGATGTTGATGAAAAAGATCCATCGCCATGTGAAGTTATCGGTAATCCAACCGCCCAATGTCGGCCCAATGGCGGGAGCCGTTACTACCGCGATGCCGTAAATAGCAAACGCCATACCACGCTGTTTCGGCGCAAAGGTATCCGCCAAAATTGCCTGCTCGCTGGGTTGCAGTCCACCGCCGCCAATTCCCTGTATGACGCGGAACAAAACCAATAAGCCTAAGCTGGGCGCGATGCCGCACAAAAAGGAGCTTAGTGTGAAAACCACGACGCAAGTCATGTAAAAACGCTTGCGTCCCAAGAGAAGAGAGAACCATCCACTTAACGGCAGAATGATCGCGTTCGAAACCAGGTAAGACGTAAGCACCCAGGTTGCTTCGTCTTCGCTGGCCGAAAGTCCACCCGCCATATGCGGCAGCGCGACATTGGCGATGCTGGTATCCAAAACTTCCATGAAGCTGGCCAGCGTCACGGTAAGCGCAATCAGCCATGGATTAAACTTTGGCTTCCAAATGGGTTCGTCGCCGTGTGCTTTTGGCGCAGCAGGAGTGACACCACGGGCATCGGAGGTTTCTGTTATCTCAGCCATACTGCTCTATTTCGTTAGTTATGATCGCTGTCCAGCAGAACGGTGGGCGTTACCGACATGCCAGGTCTCAACGTATAGTCACGGTTCTCACCCGGATCCAATAAAATCTTCACGGGTAAGCGTTGCACAACTTTCACATAGTTGCCGGTGGCGTTCTCGGGCGGAAGCAAACTGGTCTTCGCTCCGGAAGCCGCAGCAATGCTATCGATGTGGCCATGATACGTGCGGCTGCTGCCGAATGTATCCACGTCGAATTGCACTTTCTGGCCGACCTTCATTTTGCGCAACTGCGTCTCTTTGAAATTCGCCGTCACCCAAACGTCATCCAGCGGCACAAGCTCCAGCAACTCCTGCCCCGGAGTTACATGCATGCCGGGCTCGGCTACTTTGCGTGTCACCACGCCGCCAACCGGAGCAACAAGTGTTGTATAGCTCACGTTCAGCTTGGCTTGGTTCAAATTTGCCTCGGCTTCCTTCACCATCGCTTCGGAAGCGCGCAGCCGGGCTTCGGTCAATGCTTCTTGCCGCGGCCTTACCTGTTCGCTTTGTTGTCTCTGCACAATGGCGGTGTTAAGGCGAGCTTTGGCTACATTCAATTGCGCTATCGCCTCGTCCAGGTCATGCTGACTGGCAGTGACGGCGGCATTGCCCGCATCTACTTGGGCCGCTGCCGACTGCTCTGCAGCCGTGGCGGCGTCGAAATCCTGCTTCGAGATCTCATCCTTAGAAACCAAGGACTCGAATCGCTTCAAATCGTTCTGCGCCTTGACTAGGTTGGCTTGGCGTCCGGCCAAATCCGCTTTAGCTGAAAGTATTTTGGCGCGGGCGCTATTAACGGCCTGCGAAGCGGAAGCAACTGCCGCCTGCGCTTCATCCACACCGGAAACGCTGGTGCTTACTTGTGATTTCGTATTGATACTGGTAAGCGGCACGTTCACGTCAGATTCTGAAGTCGATGCCTGCGCGTTAAGCAACTGAGCCTCGGCCTGCGCCTCGGCTACGTCGTAATCCGCTTTGTCCAATTTCACCAGCGGGTCGCCAGCCTTTACCAGTTGGTTATCGTTCACTAAGACTTGCGTTATCGTTCCCGCCACACGCGGGCTTATTGGAACTAAGTGGCCGTCTACCTGTGCATCGTCCGTACTTTCCCGGGCCGAATAATAGGCATAGATAGGAATTGATACCAGCGCCGCAACTACTAACACCGCCAGCAAGATAAATCGTATGTTTCGTTTGCGCGATCCATTAGTCGTCACGTTTGTCGTCTTAGCAGTTTCCTGACTTTCTTCCACGTTAGCCATGTTCTTATTAGTTCCTGTCGTTCCTTGCAACTGTCAATCGTTCACACACTTCAGAATGTTTTTGAATACTATTTCTCGCTTCGCCCAAAAGGCGGATGAGATCTTCCTTAACCGAGTTGGGCAAATCACTCATTATCGCTTTGATGTTCCGGTAATGAATCGGCATCAACTCGTTCAGCAGTTCTTTTGCTTTCGGCGTTACTTTTGCGTAGCGTGCGCGCCGGTCCTGTTCATCCACTTCGCGCGTTACTAAGCCCATTCCTTCTAAATGGCTGATTAATCCGGTAACATTCGCCCGGCTAACCAGCAATTTCTCGCCCAGGTCATGCAATTGCATTCCCTCCGGCGGCCCATGACGCAACAGGAGCAGCACGTTGAAAGTGGATTTCGACAACCCAAACTCCGCCATGTATTTGGCGGAACACTGATGCAGCAAGTCATAGCTGAACAGAATGCTCAGAACCAGTTCCGTCGTTGGAAGATCGAATTCAGCGTAGGTTGGCCCGTACTTTCGGACGTGCTCCCAATAGTACGCTTCACGATCAGAAGTAAACACCCCTCTTCGATTCAGTGGAAATTAGTAAAGTTCCTAATTATTTTACCGGGTCGCACAGAAATTGCTAGTTTTCCATGGCTTCCCGCAGCTTTATATATCCGGTTCGGCTGACGGGCACTTGTGCGCCGCATTTTAAGACCGCTATCCGGCTGTCCTTTGTGTAAGGCTCAATCTTCGATACCTGCTCCAGGCTGACGATGTAAGATCGGTGCACGCGAATATATTGAGAAGGATTTAACGCCTCTTCCAAGCTGGAAATCGTCTGCTGCTTCAAATACGTTTTCCCACCAGTATGCAGGGCAACATAATCCTCTTGCGCCTCCACAAACTCAAGCTGCTTCACCGGAATAATATGGACCTTCGTGCCGTCCTTAACAACAATTCGTTCCGCGAACTGTCCGGGTATTTTTGCCGCGCTTTTTAATTGCGCAGCATCTATCGACACCTCCGCATGTTCAGCCAGTCTGCGCCGCACACGGCCTAAAGCTGTCTGAAATCGATTCTCATCAAAAGGTTTCAGCAGGTAATCCACTGCGGCGGCATCGAAAGCCTTGGTTGCATACTGATCGTACGCAGTAACGAACACAATGGCGGCATTCGTTTGAACCAATTCCAGCACTTCAAAGCCATCCAACTTGGGCATCTGGACATCCAGGAAAACCACGTCCGGATGTAGTTCTTGAATGGCCTTTACGGCGTCGAAACCGTTTGAGCACTCACCAACAATTTCGGTATCGGGGTGGGCGGTCAGATACTCGCGCAGAAGTTGCCGCGCCAAATCTTCGTCATCCACTAAGAGAACTTTCAAGCTCATAGCTTTTTAACGCGTTCCTCCACAAGGCACGGTCATGACAACTTTGAAAATGTTATTTTCTACCTGGATATCCAAGCGTGCGGCCGCTCCATAACGCGCGGCCAAACGGCTGCGTACATTTACTAAACCGAAACCGCTCTTTCGCGTGGCGGGCGCATCAGGATCGAAAGCATTCTCTATGCTGAAGCGCAACTTCTGGTCCGCTACCTGGCTTGACATCCGAATTTCACCTCCATCGGACAAAGAAGCAATTCCATGCTTGATCGCGTTTTCCACCAGCGGTTGTACCAGCAGCGGCGGAACCTCGCAATCCGAAGCCGCGGGATCGAAACTGTTCTCCACTCGCAGCCGCGAGCCAAAGCGAATTTGCTCCACATCCAGATAGCTACTCGTCAAACTGAGTTCCTCACCAAACGGGATAGTAATCTTCTCGCCTAATCGCAGGGAATTACGCAGAAAATCGGAAAGGCGAATGCACATCTCGCGCGCGCGTTTTGGGTCAATAGCAGTTAATGCGCTGATAGAGTTCAAACTGTTGAACAGAAAGTGCGGGTTAATTTGTGCCTTTAGCGCCTTTAACTCAGCTTCGCGCGATAGAACCTCTGCTTGCTTACCCGCCTCGACGCTGATCACGACGTAATGCAGCGCGATTGACAGCAGGTAGAACAGGAAGATCATGCCCGCCAGTGCCGGCGTAGCAGATTGAAAGCGAGTATCTAAGCCTGGAAAGATGCGCGCTGCAAGCATCACAATTAAAGGTGCAATCGCCAGCACAATAGCGCTAACAAACATAGCGGCCGCAAAATGGTTTAGCACAATTCGAATGGGCGTCAGTCTGTTCAACGGCCAAGCCCGGCAGGTGTACCAAGGGGTTAAGCAGTCAATCGCCAAAACCAGAGTCAATGGTCCGGTGACGCTAACGGCTTCCCAAAACTTCAAGTGTCCGTACACTGACAAGACGAGGCCCAGCATGAAGCCGATCGGCACCCAAATCAACAGATAGAAAAACCAACCGTTGCGGCTTTTGAAAATAGGATGCATCCCGGGTCAGTTCTCGATTTCGACTTCACCCATGGTGCAACTGCCGCTGATAGTCAGTTGCGGCGCTTCCGGGCCGAAGTTGGGTGGGATCGTCTTGTCTTCAAAATTTCCCATAATGTTCTCGCCCATCCAGATGATTCGCCAGGCTTCCGGTATGCGCAAGCCGATACGCCCCATCACAGCGCTCACTTCAATGTGGGCGGCTTTCACCCCCTCCGGCATTCTGGCGCGCCTGAGGTCAATCTCAATGTTCCCCATTACGCAGGTCAACTTGCCGCCCTGGAAGTCTTGGCTTTCCACGCGGCGCTTAATGTTACCCATCATTGTGTAATCGTTCAAGAAAGGGCCAGTGGGCGGTACGTTTGCATTACCCGGTGCAGGATTCGAATACCAGCGGCGGCGTTTCCAGGCGTTCGGCGCGACAACGTATAGGAAAGGATGCTCCCCGTCAAGCGCCTTAGCAACGCCCGCCACCCCTAAGCCAATCAACAGCAGCGCCACTGGCCAACTATCATCATGCAGCCGGAAATGCCACACGCCAATACTGAAAAGCGTGAATACTGTTCCCAACAGAATGAGTATGATGCTGGCGAAAATCGACCCGGCACTTTGAGATCTGATAAGCCGGCTGATTCCGATGGCGCAGAACACGAGCGGCCACAGATCCCAAACTCGATGCACCGGAAACAGCCCCAGATTGGCCAGAAACAAAATGATTCCAGCCGCAATCATGAAGATGGCGACAGTGACGCTGGAGCGCCGGTATGACCGTGGTCCCCAGTCGTTCATTCACTGTCTCTCTTTCTTGGCGGCGCCTGGCAATTCCATCACACCCAAGACGATAATCGCCAGCGGCCACATATTCTGAATGCGATCCAAAGACAGAAGCCCCAACCCGTCGCCGCAAACCAGAACCAAACCGGTCAGAAGGAATACAATCGGAATCGCTAAGTTTTGCCAGGAAGTCATACTGAACCTCTGTTTTGATGCTAGTGTGATTAGGTTCCGGTTTCACTTCCCATTCGATGAACCGCCTGAAATTGCCGACAAATGCCCTTCATACCCCTTCATTTCGCCCTTGCGACGTTGCTTTTGTCATGGACCCCGCAGGCTAGTCCGACCAACGCCGGGCTACGCGGCTTAAGTGCCGCCTCTAGTCGAATCGTGTGGGCAAGCGGTACCAAAGGAACCGTTCTGCGTACGCTAGATGGTGGAATTCACTGGGAACTGAAGAACATCGCCGGGGCGGAAGCTTTGGACTTCCGGGACATTGTGGCATTTGACGCGAATCTCGCGATTGCGATGTCGAGCGGAACTGGCGCGGCGTCACGGGTCTATTTCACGCGCGACGGCGGAGTCCAATGGGATATCGTTTTACAGAATCCCGACAAAATGGGTTTCTTCGACGCTATGAAATTCTGGGATCGCAAACATGGCATACTGCTGGGCGACCCGGTGGACGGCCGCTTCACCATCTTTACAACCGATGACGGTGGCGTGCATTGGAACAAGCCGGCACAACCGGCTGCGCTGCCAGACGAAGGCGCTTTTGCAGCCAGCGGTACTTGTCTGGCCGTTAACGGTCGGAGTGAAGCATGGTTCGGTACTGGCGGCGCTGGTATTGCACGCATCTTTCACACCGATGACGGTGCCAAGAATTGGACCGTCTCTATGTCGCCGCTGGTCGGCTCTGCGTCCTCCGCTGGTGTTTTCTCATTGACATTTCTTAACCCTAAGCAAGGCGTAACCGTTGGCGGTGATTATCAGCAGCCTAAATCGACGGCTAGAACAACGGCAATCACACAGGATGGTGGACAAACTTGGAAGTTGATTAGCGATGCCAGTAACGGATTTCGCTCGGCCATCACTTACCTGCGGAAGCTCAAGTTGCTCATAACCGTCGGAACGTCCGGAAGCGACTATTCAACAGATGTTGGCCTAACCTGGAAACCATTCGCCAACGAAAACTTGAACGCCGTGGCTGGCTTTGACAACGATGCCTGGGCCGTCGGTCCTGCCGGCAGAATCGTGAAGTTAAGTCTGCGCCCATGAAACGGCTGCTTGCGGTTCTCATTCTAGGCGTAATTGCCTGTCAAAAGCCCGTCCTACGTGTCGCGGCGTCCCAAACGACTCTTCTGGCAAATGGATACGACACTATGATTTTCAGAATTAGTGGACCTACCGCTGCCCCTCACATGCAGGTAAATGGAGACAAGATCTTCTGTCATCTCCAAAGCCCACACAAAGTCGGTGATCATTGGGAAGCCACGCTTCAGTGTGGTGTGTTACCCGGAACAATCAAAGTAAGAATCAGTAGTGCTCGCCAACATGCTTTGGAATCACTCACGCTGCTTCCTCAAGTTACTGACTCGGCGTCTGACGGAACACCGGATTTTCTCCGACTAGATGATGAATCAGACCGACAGGTCTTCCGACACTGGTTCACCTATCTCGCTGAACTTCAATATTTCATAGCTGCGGACAAATTAAATCCGGAAATCATAGATTGCTCTTCCCTGCTCCGTTATTCCTATCGCGAGGCTCTGCGCGATCACGATGCCGCATGGATTGCAGGAGCACGCCTTCCTATTGTTGAAGCTAATTCCTCCATAAGAAAATACTCCTTCCCCCATACTCTGCTTGGTGCAAAGCTCTTTCGTGTGCGTTCCGGAGCGTACGCTCCTGCGGACTTGAACAATGGCGCTTTCGCAGAGTTTGCTGACGCAAAGACATTACAGGAACACAATACATTCTTTATAAGTCGAGATATAAGTCGTGCCCAACCCGGTGACTTACTCTTCTACAGAAGAGAAACTGACAAGGGTCTGACTTATCACTCCATGATCTTTCTAGGTCCAAGCAAGGTAAAAGCAGATGGCGAGATTTATGTCGTTTATCACACAGGGCCCGATGGTACTAATAACGGAGAAATTCGTCGACTTACTTTAACTCAGCTATTGCATTTTCCCAATCCTCAATGGCACCCTATAGCTGCCAACCAACTTTTTCTTGGTGTCTATCGTTGGAACATTCTTAAGGTGATTTCATGAAAGCCCTGCTGCGAATTGCTTTTGCAATCGCTACCGTCGCGCCGCTCACTTGCCAAAGTGATAACCCCTACTTCTCGCTCACCAGCACTCGAACTTTCGGAACGAATGAGGAACCTTCCATCAACCTGTCCGGAGTCAACGTGGCGGCAGTGCAGATTCGGGTCTATCACGTTAACAATCCCGTGAGTTTCTTCACGGATTTGGAAGATGCCCATTCGTTCGGCGGCACATACCCGAGACGACAAGGCAAGCGGTCCTGGCTTGAAATCATCCACGACTGGAAACGGGGACTTCGACGCGACATCAGGTCGAATCTGCGTGGTCAATTCACCGAATCGCCCAGCGCACACTTTTCCGAGCCAAAGGAAGAGGAAGACAATGCCAAGCAACCGCCAGCGACCAAGGAAACATACTTCGCCCAAGCGCCTGTCCTCAATAAGGAACAGCTTGTTTTATCTTTCATCCAACCGGTTTCACAGCAAGACCGGTGGAATTCGCTGCCGGTTCCGATTCGTGTCAAGGATGAGGGCGTTTATTTGGTAGAAGCGGTTAACCGCAACCTGCGCGCCTATACGATCCTGACGGTGTCGAACATGGTCTTGATCTCAAAGGTTGGCAAGACTGAGTTATTAACTTATCTGGCGAACAGGCAAAGCGGCGAACCCATATCCGGAGCAACCGTTCAAGATGTCAGCCGGCACAGTAGTTCGACAAGTTTACAGAGCGACTCGGACGGTATTGCCACCATGCACCTGACCGGCGAGCACAGCGACACACTGCGCGTGATTGCCGTCAAAGGGAATCAGGTTGCTTTTAGCGATCTCAACACCTATAACGGCTTTGGAGGCAAGCAAGCCTGGAGCGGCTATATCTATACTGATCGTCCCGTCTATCGACCGGGCGACACGGTGCATTTTCGGGGCATTTTGCGCCGTCAAGCCGTGGTTGGATATCAAACTCCGGCTTCCGAATCTGTGAATGTCCAGATTACCGACCCGGACGGCAAGGCAGTGTTTCAGAAGTCGCTAACCACCAACTCCAATGGAGTCATTCACGCCGAGTTCCCGCTCGAGAAATCATCTTCGCTGGGTAGCTTCTATATCCAGGTGCAGGCTGATCAATCTAACATGACCGGCAATTTTGATGTCCAAGAGTATAAAAAGCCCGAGTATGAAGTGCACGTCACGCCTGAAAAGCCGCGAGTGTTGCAAGGGGAAACCGTCAAGGCCGTTATCGATTCGCGCTACTACTTCGGCGAGCCTGTTGCCGGCGCCAAGGTGGAGTATTCAATCCATCGTTCTCGTTACTGGTTTTGGTACGACTCGGATGAGGACGTAAGCAGCGAAGATGCTGAAACTTCAGATAACAACGGCCCATCCGGAGATGAAATAGATAAGGGCGAAGGAACCTTAGACTCTGACGGCAAAATGACTATCTCGGTGGAGACGTCTGTTTCCGATAACCATCAGGATTACAACTACAGGATCGAAGCTGGAGTTACAGACAAGGCAGGGCGTGAGATCTCCGGCACGGGTTGGCTTCTGGCCACATACGGAACATTTACCGTGTCAATCGAACCAACTAATTATTTCGCCACTCCAGGAAGCGTCACGAGTTTTAAA
Source organism: Bryobacterales bacterium (assembly GCA_963696305.1). GTDB lineage: Bacteria > Acidobacteriota > Terriglobia > Bryobacterales > Bryobacteraceae > Bog-105. The sequence continues at coordinate 35,633 of CAVOJX010000024.1, forward strand.
GTGTCGGCCCGAGATTACGACCATAAACCGGTCGTCACAAGCGTACACGTGCGATCTGGTTCGTGGGATTGGAATAAACACGAAATGCAAGGCGCGACAACACAAACCGACGTGACCACGGGTGACGATGGAACCGCCTCCGCAAGCGTCATGATGCCAGCCACGGGCGGCGAAATCAGGGTGGAAGCATCGGCCAATGCGGGCGGCAGAACCGTTCAAGGTTACACCTTCGTTTGGGCTCCGCAAACAGGCTATGACTGGGGCTTCCATGACCAGCACGACGTGAAAATTGTTGCCGATCAGAAAACTTATAAAAAGGGAGACAAAGCTAAAATCCTGATCATTACAGGCAAGGAAGGCACTCCTGTTCTGGTAACTGTTGAGGGGCGCGACTTACGCTCGCACCACTTACTACGTGCTAAAGGTGCGACGGCTGAGTTCGAGTACGAAGTAAGTGCCGACGACGAACCCGGCTTCTTCGTCAGCGCCGAGTACATCCGGGATGGAGCTCTTTATCTGGGCCAGAAGCGCATTTCGGTTCCTCCGGTGGATCATCATTTGGATCTCAAGGTATCAACCGATAAGCCGACTTATCTTCCGGGACAGACTGCCAGCTATGACATCTTGGCAACCGGGCCAGACGGGAAACCCGCCGCTAACGCCGACTTAAGTTTGGGAGTTGTGGATGAAGCTATTTATGCAATCAAACCCGACGAAACTCCCGAGATTTTGAGTTTTTTCTACGGCCGGGAATACGACATGGTTCTTAGCGAGACCTCACTGGATTACGAGTTTAGCGGCGAAGCTGGAACCCGACGCATGCAACTCGCGATGATGCGAGGAGCGACGAAGCTGGCGCAATTAAAACCAGAACAGTTAGTAAAACCGAAAATTCGAAAAATCTTTCCTGATACGGCCTTCTGGGAGTCCGATTTGACCACGGACGCTAGCGGTCATGCCAAAGCGCAAGTTCCCTTCCCGGATTCACTCACAACCTGGCGGGCCACCGTGCGTGGAGGCGCGGGCGATGTTTTTGGAAGTCAGACGGCGAAAGTGATTGTTCGCAAAAATCTGATTCTGCGTTTAGCTGTGCCGCGGTTTTTTGTTCAGGGCGATGAAGTAGTAATTTCCGCAATCGTGCATAACTATTTGCAAGATGCGAAAAAAGCGCGCGTAGGAGTTCATCTGGAAGGTTTAGAAATTCTTTCGGGAAATCCGACGCAAGACGTTGAAATTGCGAGCAAGGCGGAAGCGAAAGTGGATTGGCGCGTAAAAGCGAGTCAAGTAGCAAACGCAAAAATCACCGGCGAAGCTTTAACAAATGAGGAATCGGACGCTTTGGAACTGTCTTTACCCGTCCATCCGCCGGGTATTCGTTTGAGCGAGGGACATAGCGGCAGTATTGCCAATTCCGGGAAGCAGTCTGTTTCGCTGAGTTTCCCGAGTTCGGCCGTCACCGGTTCGCGCTCGCTGTCAATTCGTCTTTCGCCGTCGGTTGCTGGTTCCATATTCGGGGCATTGGATTATCTGACCGCGTTTCCGTATGGCTGCGTTGAACAAACGATGTCGAGTTTTCTGCCGAATATTATGGTGGAAAAATCAATTCGCGAGTTAGGACTGAAGAAAACTGTCGATGAAGATGCACTTCACGAAAAAATTCAGGCCGGGCTTGATCGTCTCTACAATTTCGAACATTCGGATGGAGGTTGGGGTTGGTGGGAGACCGACGAAACTCATCCGTTCATGACGGCATACGTGGTCGCCGGACTGTCGGAAGCGCGGGCGGATGGTGTCAAGGTCGATGACGCCGCTATTAATAAGGGTGCGCAATGGCTGGTTAAGAATTTAGAGCAAGATGATGCGCCGGATCTTCGGGCGTATATGGTTTACGCGCTCGCGATGGCTAACGAACCAAATCCGTCCGCAGTTGAAAAAGTCTACTCCGACCGCAGCAAGCTTTCTCCCTACGGCTTGGCGTTGTTGGGGTTGACGTTGGAATCGGCGAAGGATAGTCGCGCGGGAGAAATTGCGCAAAAATTGCAAAAACTCGTAAAAGAAGAAGAGGCAGAAGCCTCTTGGCCGGCGATGCGCGATGAGATGTTGGATTTCGAAGCCGACATTACGCCCGAATCGACAGCATACGTGATGAAATTTTTGAGCCATGAAACACCGAAAAGTCCACTGCTGCCGAAAGCGGCGCTCTGGCTGGTGAATCATCGGGACGAGGGATATTGGTGGTCATCGACAAAACAAACCGCGATGGTGATTTACGGTTTGGTGGATTATTTGAAGGCGACGAATGAACTGCATCCGAATTTGTCGGCACGAGTTCTTGTCAACGGACAAAAAGTTGCCGAACAAAATCTTACTGAAGATTCGCCTGAAATTGTCATTGATGAAAGCAAATTGCAACCAGCGTCCAACACTGTCCAGATTGAGAGTTCCGGCACCGGGCGGCTGTATTACTCGGTGACGGGAATTCATTATTCGAATGATGCGCATTTGGAAAAAGCTGGAACAATCTCGCTGAATCTCCTGCGCGATTATTTCCGCATGGTTCCGACGAAGACTGACGGCAAGTTTGTTTATGATTTGCAACCGCTGGACGGCGCAGTTTCACAGGGAGAGATGATTGCCGTTCGCTTAACTTTGACCGGTTCTGATTGGCGGTATTTGCTGGTAGAAGATCCGATTCCAGCGGGAACAGAATTTATTGAAAAGGATAATTTGTACGAGATCAACAACAAACCTCCGTGGTGGCGTTACTGGTTTTCGCGGCGGGAGTTGCATGACGATCATATGGCGATTTTCGACAGATTTTTCTACGAACAACAAAAGCAGTATTTCTATTTGTTGAAGGTGGTGAATCCGGGTACTTTCCACGTTAGCCCTGCGCGAGTGCAGCCGATGTATCAGCCGGGACACATGGCCACAACCGAAGGCCGCACGTTGGAGGTGTCGAAATGAATCGCCAGAAAATGATTTTGACAGCCGCTCATCTCATCGGCAACGGCCTTTTGCTCTATCTCGGTTATTTTTGGCTGGGAATGGGCGAATCGAACGCGGCACATCTCTTGTTCAGCGCTGCTGTGATTTTGCTTTTCGTTTTGGGAGCGCTTTGGCTGCATGGAACGTCGTTCGTTCTCTTTCGAGAAGAATGGAGTTTCTATGCTTCAGCGAAACGCGCGCTGAAAAGTTTGCCTCCTTTGTTTTTGTTGGGTCTGGCGGCGTTTGGAATTTACCTGTTGCTGCGTCATTTCTACAACTCGTTCGGGCATCAGGCATTCAACATCGGTTCTTACAGCACGATGAAACTGCGGCGGCCGGTGGAACCGACGAAAGTTTTGCAAGCATTCCACGTTTTCATTTGGATTCTGGAATGGATTGTGGTTCCCGTTTTTGCACTGCCGCTGGCGGCGGAAGTGGCGAACAATGGGTGGTCGGGTTTTACGTTCGGAGCATTTCGAAAATCGAAGAAATGGTTGTATTGGGTGGAAGCTGGAATTCTAGTGGTGGCGGCGATCCACTTGCCGCTGCATCTTTTCTTCTGGATTCCTAAGGTGTCTAGCTTTTCGCTGGAAGTGATTAGTGTGGCGGCGCGGTTGGGACTTGGTTATTTATTGTTCACCGGATTATTGCTGGCGGTGGAATATTTCACGTCGGCGGGGAGTCCGCGAGTAACCCAACCTAATACAGTTGTTTCGCCGTAACGGTGAATTAGATTCTCGACTCCGGCTTGCGCGCCGTGATAGGCGTTCTCGGCTGATTTCTGATCGGTGCGTTGCCGGATATCGTTTTCAGATGCGGCATTGGCATTTCCAACGTGCGCGCCGGCAAGGTGTTCGACTAAACCTTCGCGAAACCAAACGGGAAGGCCGGAATGTGCTGCAGATTCCACGAAGCAATGCAACATTTCGTGCAGCAAAGTGGAATGAAGCGCCTGATGGCTTTTGAGGACGGCAACGGGTTGCATTTCGATTTTTGTTCCATTGGTTCGAGCGGCGACCCAGCCGGGTTCTCCGGTTGCGTTGCGAAAAGAATCTAAATCCGGATAAGCGTAAATCTCGATGGAAGACGGCATGGGCCAAGGCAATCGATCGCGCCAGGCGTTTCGAACGTTCTCGGCATCTTGAATCAGGATTTTGTCGGAATCAGGCAGGAGAGAGTATAAGACGACGCCTTCGCCACTTACGCGAATCCAATGGAAATCGCGCGCATTCACGCTTAAAGTGGTTCCCGGATAATAGAATGCCAAGATCTCGCGATAATTTTTGCCTTGCTGCGCCATTGCGTCGGCACCCATTTGGCACAAACCGACGCCGTGGCCTTCGCCGGAGCCTCTAAAAAGGATGCGCGCGCCGGAATTCTCAATCGTATATTGTTCGCTGCGGATGGCGCTCCAGGCGATGGCGCGGCCGATGGCAAAGCGGAATGCGGAAGCGGAAAGTAATTCGCCGTCGAAAGATAGCATTTGGGCGCGGCCGGAAGGTGTTCGGCGCACGACAGTAATGTTTTTCCAATGGGCGGGAGTTTTCAATCCGGCTGCGAGTAAGGCGTGCTGAATTTCGTCAGGAGTGGCGCTCCAGTTCCAGGTTCTCGAACAGTAAGGATCAACATGGACATTTAAATAAGGTGCGGAAATGTCGGGCCAGACGGCGCTGACTGCCTCGGTTTTGCCACCGCAACTACGCGAATAGACGGTAAATACGGGTTTTCCTTCGAACCAGAGCATTTGGCTGGACGTTTCAGCGGCAGCTTTGGTGGAACGGGCTGATGGAGTAACAAAGCGCTGGCAATGGGTGGTGGAGCAGAAATCGAAACCTTCTTTTGCGTGGCGGCCCTGCGAACGTGCGGCGTAGGTGCGAGCAGCAACCGCCATAGCTTTCAGAGCTTCATCATTTTTTAAATCGCCGGCTTCGCCCGAGACTACTCCAGCTACGTAGGATTCCACTTCCATTTCCTGGATGCCGGACCCGGTTTGAACTTTGTAGGTTGGTCCGCCGGCGTAGCGTTTGAATAAGGATGCGGCGATGGGCGCAGCATCGCTTCCGCCCGAGCGACCGGCGGTTAGGACGACAACTGCGAGTTTTGGATCTCTGCTGGGTTCAAAACCGGCGAACCAGGCGGCAGGCGAGCCTGATCTCAAAACGATGCTGCCGGTTTTTCCAGCCACGCTCGCGCCAGGAACGGCGGCAGCCTGCGCAGTTCCGAATTGAACGGCGCCTTCCAAGCCTTCGCGAATGGCGGAGAATTTTGGATTCTTTAGCTGCTCGGCCAGCCGTACGTATCCTATTAAGAGTTCGAGCGGAGTTATGGCGATTCCTTCTTCGCCCAAAGCTTGTAACTGGCAAGCTGGTCCCACCGTCCCACGTTTCAAGCTTCCCGAAGCTTCTTGAAGCTTGGAAAGACCGCTAGGCGATGCAAAACCGAATCGAAGGAGGGCTTGTGGCAGCTCATCCGGGGCGAAGCGCAACGCGAAATGGGCCAAAGCTCCGTTGCAAGAATACGCAATGGCGCGTGCCGGATTCATGGGAATCGGCGTTGGGGGATGAATGCAATTCAATTCGTGGCCGTTAATTTGGAGACGGCGAGGACAGGCGAACAGTTCATCGGATTTCAACTTCCCGGCGGCCAAAAGCGCGAAGATTACGAACGGTTTGATGGTGGACGCGGGAGGCAGCAGCGCTTGGGCGGCGAAATCGGGATTGTCGATCTGCAAGAGCTTCCTGTCGGCGATGCGCAGGACCAAAGAAGTACCGGTCTGGCTATCGGCCAATACAATTGGAGCGACAATTGAGCTAATGATGAGATCTCGGCGGCGGATCAACGAGTTACCTATGCGCAGTCTAGCGCTCTCTTTGCTGTTGGCTGGCTTTTTGTGCGGACAATCGAACGATCAGCAGAAGTTTAGCGTTTCCGGAACGGTAGTTAGTTCGCTGGATAGCCAACCGGTGCGGAATGCGCTGGTGGAGATGAATGGACAGACGCAGCGGTCGGCGATGACGGGCCAAGATGGACATTTTCAGATAGACGGAGTTACTGGCGGCACGTATTTCGTGTCGGCGCGGCGACCCGGTTTTGACCAGCAGTTTCGTCAGCAGCAGATCAAGGTGGATGGGAATACTTCGTCGATTACCGTCAAGCTGGCACCATTGGGAAAAATAACCGGCATGGTTTTAGATCGAGACGGCGAACCGATTGAAGGCGTGAGTATCCAAGTTCTGATGGAGCAAATCAATAACGGACGTAAACAATGGGGGATGAGAGGCGCGGCAAACAGCGATGAAACCGGCGCGTATCAAGTGGAAGATTTGCCTGCAGGTTCGTACATGCTGCGGACGCAAATGAAGCAGCTTTACTATGCGCGAACGCGTTCGGAAGCTGCGCGGTATATCTATCCGGCGACGTATTATCCTGATTCGCCCAGCATGGATGGCGCCCAGAAAATCGATGTCGCGGCGGGACAGGAAGCAAAGGCCGATTTCACACTACGTTCCGCACGCGGGACTCGTGTCAGCGTGATTCCCGTTCCTGCTTCTGGAAACAACACGTGGGCTTTCATCGGACCCGATAGCGAGGAGTTGCAAATGGGGGGAAGCAATAACGCTCGAATGGATAAATCGGGAGTTTTGACATTTGACGCGGTACCGCCGGGAAATTGGAAGATCACGGTGCGATCGCAAGAAATGGGCGCAAATCAGGGTGGCGGCAATCAGGGTGGGCCAATGCAGATGATGATGGGCGAAGTTCCGATCGACGTCGGAGCGACGGATATCGATAACGTTCAGGTGCAGCTTGCTAAGCCGGTGGATATCCCGGTTACGCTTTCGGGCGCTCAGAACTCGAACGTCATTGTGCAGTTGTTTGGGAAGAATGGCATGGTGGGAGGCGGGAGCACTTCCGTGGACCAGAATGGCGGCGGCAAGATTCCCGGTGTGATGCCCGGAACGTATCGTGTCTCGGTACCGAATATGGGCGGGAGCAATTGCGTAACCGCGATTACCTCGGGATCGCAGGATTTGTCACGTGAAGAACTGGTAGTAACGGCGGGTGCCCCGGTAGCTCCGATTCAAGTTGTGCAGAGCGGCACTTGTGCGCAGTTGACCGTTAATGTCAACGGACAAGTCCAAGGCCAAATAGCGATTGTCATCGTCAGCGACCGCAAGACTTTCGAGCCCTGGGTAAGTGCGATTCAAGGAGGCCAGTTCACGCTGCGGGACTTAAGCGAGGGCGATTACAAAGTGTATGCGTTTGACGATGTGAACAATTTGGAGTATGCGAATCCGGAGGTGATGAGCAGTTACAAGGGTGAAGCGGTGCATTTGGAAGCGGGGCAGACGACCTCCGTGCAGTTAGAAATGAATGTCCGGTTGGGGAAATAATGGTTGGCGCGCGAGGAGTGGTGCTGGCTGTGTGCCTGGGCGCGGTGTTGCGGGCGCAGAGTGATTTTACCGTGAGTGGCGTGGTAATTGACGGAGTTACGCAGCAGCCTTTGAAGCAGGTGCTGGTTGAGTTGGACAGTATGAAAAAAGGGGGAGGAAGCGCATCAGCAATCACGGAGGCGGATGGGCGTTTTGTTTTTATGCATGTTCCGCGAGGCAAATACAATTTGCAGGCACAGCGCCGTGGGCGTTATCCGCAGGGTTTTCAGGAAAGCGATGGCGGTTTTGCCACGGCGATTGTCGTGGATGGGACACAGAAGACCGATAACTTGTTGTTTCCGCTACGCGGGGATGGGTCGATTAGTGGAACGGTTCTGGGTGATGATGGCGAACCGGTTCCGAATGCACAAGTCCACCTGTACTTGGAAGCCATTTCCAATGGTGAAAAGCAAGTGATGGAGCGGCCCGGAACGATCACCACATCATCTGGTCACTTTCATTTTGGTCATTTGGGGACAGGCGCATACTATGTGGCAGCTGTTGGCGCACCTTGGTACGAGACGCCTGAAGTAGATATCGCTTACCCGGTCACTTTTTACGGCGACGTGACGAATGCCGAATCAGCGCGAGTGATCAAAGTTCGGGAAGGGGAATCGGCGGAGGCTGACATTCACATGCGCTCGGTTCCATCTATTCGCGTGAAGGTTCCAAGTGGTTCCAATTTGTGGCTCTTCGTTCCCGGCCCCGGAGGAACGGATGTTCCGGCACCTGGCGCACAAACCGTTACGGTTAATGGTCAAGGACCTGAGAACTCTATCTCGGAGATTACTGGCTTGGCGGCTGGGCGGTATTACGTCAGGTCGAGTATTTACGGCCAACCTTTAATGCCCAGGCAGGTAGACGTGGCAAACGGCAGCGCGCTTTCGGTGGACATGTTCGACGACAAGGCTACAGTTGCAGGACGAGTTATCTTCGATGGGGCCGAGCCTACCGCTGCGTCGCAAGTGTTCCTGAACTGGGGGAGTGGTGCATTAATGAAGACTCTCAGTTCGGACGGCAGCTTCAAATTTGAACACTGCCCGAACGGCGAGTTTACGATACAAGTTTCGACAGGCGAAGTGACCACGGTTGAGGCAAAAGGCGCACGTATGGAGCATGAGCGGCTGCACGTTGACAAAGGAGCTTCGGTAGGACTTACGATTCACGTCCAAGCGGCCAATATTCTGGCTAGTCTAGACGGTTTTGCGGTTAAGGATGAAGCGGGCACGGCACAAGCTATGGTGTTGCTGGTTCCCCGTGACATTGGGCGAACGATGCGGTTCCGACGCGACCAATCGGACGCTGACGGATCTTTCACGCTGCGTGGGATTTTGCCGGGCGAGTACACTTTGGTGGCTATCGATGATGGGCGCAACCTTGCCTACAAGACAGAGAAAGTGATCAAGCCGTATTTACGCGAGGGTGTAAAGGTAACGGTCCCGCTGGCGGGTAAGGAGCCACTGCGAGTTGCTGTGCAGAAACGGAAGGCGGAGGATTGATGAGACCGTTGGCCCTTGGGTTGTTCGTTTTATCGGCGGTGGTGCTGGGGCAGACTCCGAATTCGGAGGATTACACAATCAGCGGGGTGGTGGTAGATCATCTGTCGAACCGTCCTTTGAACCATGTGTTGGTGGAGATAACTCGCGTGGGAGATGGCGGAGGAGATGCTTCGGTTCTGACGGAGGCAGATGGGCGCTTTACGTTCGTGCATGTGCCCAAAGGGACGTATGCACTGCGGGCAGCGAAACGCGGGCAGCAGTCGCAGCGCTTGTATGAGACGAAAGATGGTTTTGGCACGGCCATTGTTGTGGGCCGGGGAGCGAAGACCGACGGCATTGTGTTTCCGATGCGCACGGATTCTTCAATTCGAGGAACGGTTTTGGATGACATGGGCGAGCCGGTACAACGAGCGCAGATTGAGCTATTGCGGGAAGGCGTGATGAATGGTGAAGCAAAGGTCACTCATGAGAGGGGCACCGGCACGAACTCTTCCGGACAGTTTCATTTGGCGCACTTAGCGAGGGGAAAGTATTATGTGAGGGTATCGGCTAGTCCCTGGTACGGAAACTTCGGAACGGATAGCCAAACCGTTTATCCAGTGACCTTTTCAGGGGACACAACCGACGCAGATAGCGCCAGAGCGATTGTTCTTAAGGAGGGAGAAACCGCGACGGTGCAGATTACTGTGCGCGGCGTGCCAGGTATACATGTGACGCTTCCAGGCACCGGGCGACGCGGGGTCATGCTGTCAGTGAAAGGCCCGGGAGGCGTTCCGATTTCTGTACATTCCGCGATCCGGGGGCTAGGGGATGGAGGTCAGAATCTGTACTTGTCTCACGGGGATGTGATGCGGCCAATGGACCAGTATCAAGCGACTCGGATTGAGTTGTTTGACATACCGGCCGGGCGTTATGAGGTATCGCGTACTGGGCCGGACGGACAAGGACAGGGTGCTCAGACTGTTGATCTGGACAACGGAAGTACGCTGAGTTGGGACAATGCCGCCGCAACGACTGCGACCGTCACGGGGCGGATGATCTTTGACACGCCGAGACCGGAGGGCGAGATTTTGGTTACGCTGCTGGGCAACCGACGCCCGCTTCGAGCGAAGGTGGGGACGGATGGCACGTTTAAGTTTGATTCCGTTGGGCCCGGGCAGTTGAATATCGTGCAGAATTCGAATGCCGTGATGATTACTTCGGTAGAACCTAAGGGTGCGGCGATGGTGCGCGATGCGTTGGACGTGAAGGCTGGCGCGACAGTGGATGTAACTCTACATGTGCGAGCAGTGGCCACGCTGGCTACGTTGGACGGAATAGTTACTAAGGATAGCGGCGAGACAGTGCCGGGGGCGACGGTGCTGCTGATGCCGGAGGACTTAAGTCATGTGCGGCTGATTCGGAGGTTCCAGTCGGAGTTAGATGGGTCGTTTATCTTGCACAATGTGATGCCGGGCAAGTACCGGTTGATTGCTGTGGATGATGGCGAGGATTTGGCGTTTCGGAGTGCAGCGGTGATTCAGCCTTATATGGTGAAGGGGTTGAAGGTGACGGTTCCTGGGGATGCGTTGGATGGGTTGAAGGTACTGGTTCAGGTTCGACTGTAGGTGACAGGGAGGAGGGTCAGGGCGCAGGGTTCAGGAGGAGGGGTTTCGAAACGAATAGGGAATACACGGCGAAGATGGCAGGTTTCAAAGGTGGGATCTGGTAGGTAGCCGTTTGCTGGGAGACTGAGATGAGTGACCAGAGGGTAGGTGACAGGGGTCGGCGATGGGAATTGATGATTGAGTGGGTGATTTTGGAGGTGTGAACGAGGTTTTTATTGGGTCTGGGCGGAGTTGTCCCTTGAGTGGTAGGAATCTTCTAAAAAAATAACGCGTTAGAGTTCGTCTTCGGTGGGCGGTTTGAAGCCTAACGAGATGGCTTGTTTCTTCATGTCATCCAGATGCTCTTGCCAGGTTGGTTCTTTTTGGTTGTTCTTCTTTTTGAAGGCTTTCAAGCGTTCTTCGAGCAGGGCTAGTTTGGCCGCGCGGTCGAGTTCGGCTTGACGGGCTTTGCGGTGGTCTTCGACGGCTTTCTTGGCTTGATTGAATAAGTTGGCTTTGGCGGTTTGATAGCGCTGGAAGCGGCCGAAGGTGCGCTGTTGCAGTTCGGTCCATTGGCTGGCGTTGGGGTTGGCGTCGTAGAGGTCGGCTTCGACTTCGGTAAGGGCGTTGGTGGCGCGCTGGTAGAGCCAGTCGGCTTGGATTAGTTTTTCGATGAGGTTTTTTTCGCCTTCGTCTTTGGGTTTGTAGGTGGTGAACCAGGTGGATTGGAGAGCTTTGTAGTCTTCTACAGACTCGTGTTCGAGGATGAGAGTGTCGGCGCAGCAGCCGTGTTTTGTGGCGTTCCTTGCGGAGCGGTCACGACCTTCGAGCGTGGCGGGCGCTGGGGGTTCGGTTGGTTGTAGAACTGGTGGCGTGAGTTCTGCCATGGCTCCTGGCATGAGTTCTCCGATCATGGAGATGGCGTCGCGGATGGCGTCCGGTAGCAGGGACGCGGATTGCGCGGTTTTGTTGCGCGCGTCTAAGTAGGCTTGTTTGCGGGCGAGGCGTTCGGCTTCGCGGCGTTCGGATCGTTTGGACATGACAGTAGGTCTCCTGAAAAGTGATTTTGAAAATGCAAAAGCTCGCAGGAGGTGGGTGCACCTGGACTGCGAGCCTGGTAAAGGGATACCACGCCCTGGGCTGAATTCGAACTATGTTGGCGTTAGTTTTGGCGTCTTGTGGGGCTGTAGGTAATTGAGGGCGTTGGAGTTAAAAAATATTTTCAGTATTTTCAAACTCTTGTGACTGCTTCTCGTGGCTTGGGGATATTTATGGGCGAATGCCGCTCTACTTGCCGCAGGCGAGCGCCAGAACGATGGTATTCGAGAGGAGCGAATTGGGGGACAGAATCGACAGTTGTATGGAATCGTTCACGTTTTTTCCTGCGGAGCCGACTTTGAAGCTTTGCGATACCGATTGTTGCGAGGCAGATGCGAACGTCAAGGTGTGCTGCGGCCAGGATCGGCCATCGGAGCTGACGAACGTGTATTTGACTTTGGTGGCACCGTTGGTCAGAATTTCAGCGGATAGCGTAAAGGCGGCCGGGCAGGTGTATTTTTTGGTGCTTGTCTTTATGGGGCGAAGTTTCAGCGCCGTAACAACGGGGACTTTTGGAGGGTGCTTGGGTTTTGACTGAGCACTCGCCGATTGATCGGGCCACATGACAGCGGGAGTCATGAGGAAAGCCAAACAGAGAGGCGCAATGTAACTCGTCCAATATCGAGGCATTTGTGGGCCGCCTTTCAGTTTGACGTTGGGATTGCAATCGTATCACTCTTTTGCGGTGTGTGGGGTGAGTGAGTCATTGTAGGAATGCCAAGCCCATCCGCGGTAGTGAGGATTTTGATTGTGGGTGTTATCTAGAGTCTTGAGCATTTGTGGCAATAGGGCGGCGTAGTCGGAGACTCTCAAGCCAATGGATAATTGAGCCAAATGAGGATCGTTCAAGCCTGTGTACGCAACATCGATAGCTTTTTGGCTTTCGCGCTGGAGCTTTTCAATTTTTTGATCGAGGTTGGCTGGGTCACTTGGGCCGCTGAGTTCGTATAGCATCAGGGTCAGGCGAGGCAGCGCGGATAGGAGGCTTTTTCGCTGAGTTAGATCAGCTTTGAGCAGTTTGTATTGGATATCGGCATCAACGGAGAGATTTGCGGGTACGGCCAATGCTTGCACTGCTTGGTACGTGTCGACAAGACCGGGGAGAAAGCGGAGATTACCGTTTCCTTTGTTTTTGGGGTTTTGCTGCGGCTCAATATCGAGATGGATGCCGTCGAATTGGGCGCCGGAGTGGTTTCGATTGAATTGCAGAACTTCCTGGACCTGGTTCAACAGCTTGTCGCGTGCCTTGCCTGGCTCATCGGCGTCGATGCTGTTGAGCAGAGCTTCGACTTGAATGTGTGAGCGATGCAGGAGTCGGATAAGGCGGGTGAAGCGCTTGTTGGCGGCAGGATCTGCGAGCGTGGAGGCTGAGATATAGATTTCGTTCACGAGTTGCGATTGGCAGAAGTCCCTTAAAGTTTCTGGGCCGCGAGGAACTTCTAAGACGGCCGGGCTTTTCCAGACCCACAAGCCATGCGAGGGTGTGGGTTCCTGGGCTGAGAGCGGCAACGACAAGGCAACAACGAGAAGCGAGGTTAGGGAGAGCGCCGGCGAATGTTTCATTCAGGTTCGGGGGCACTGGGGCAGCCAGAGACGTGTTGCGGTTGACCTTGTTGCGGCGCTGCCACGTGCAATTCCATTTCGAGTTTGACGTTGTCCGAACGGATGCCGACTGGACCTTCCAACAGGGCTGTCTTTGCAACTGCTCCGTTCCAGACGATAGCGTTGTCGACGAAGACTTGTAAGTGGGAGCCGTTCATTTGTGCTTGGAGTTGGTGCTGAGAGCCGGGTTGCGGAGCGGGGACGGGCGCGAATTGCAGCGGCTTGATGTTTTGGTAGCCGCTGTTTCCGCATTCAGCGCTGGAATGCTGGTTGGGATTCGCTTTGACAGATACGACGATTTGCGATTTTGGTTCGAATCGCCACATGGCGTAGATGAGGTTGCAAGCATTCTGGGCGTGGAGTTTGAGGCCGAACTGGCGGCGTATCGCGCCGGAGCCTAACGCTTCTTGATTTTGCGAGGGACCGAGATAGGTGAAGGTTGCGGCGATGGTTTGCGCGGTGCTGCGATTGACATACGCGCGCATTTTGGGAGTGTTGACCGTGAGACGTTGGTTGGATGTCGTGTCAATGGCACCTTCGGTGATGCAGAGGGTTTGGCGATCTATGGTCAGAGTGGATTGAGTGAGGGGAGCTTGGGCGGAGGCGGCGGCGAATCCCAGAGTTAGGATGATGATCTTGGTGCGAGGCCGGGATGAGCGAATTAGCTTATCCTCCCTTCCCTTGTAAGTTACTCGCGAAATGGCGGTGCGGCACGAGGGATATTTTCGCATCAATTGATCAACAATGGGGATTGCTTTGTATGGCGTGGTTCAGCGTTTGCAAGCGGAAACCGAATAATGGTTTTCGACGGATACTTGGCTGAGGAGATTTGCGCGTGATTGACGAGAAGAAAAGATGTCCAAAATGTGCGGGCGTTAGGGAAGAGGGATACATTCTGGATGCAATACACGGGGGCTATAAGGCGAGCGAATGGGTTGAGGGAACGCCGGAGAAGAGCTTCTGGGTAGGGTTAAAGGTTTCGGATCGAGCGCGTTTGTCTATCCGATCGTTTCGGTGTGTGAAGTGCGGGTATTTAGAGTCGTATGCGGATGTTGAGGAATGAGGGTCGCTTACTGCTGCGGCTTCATCTCTTGCCAGTTACCGTTTTGTGAAGCGTTCGGGTTATAGCTGGGCGAGTCGGAATAGATGTATTCGCCTTGGCCGTTGGAATAGACGTGATTGTATTGGTTGGAGCCGGTGACGGTTCTGCCGGTGGAGGGGTCATGATATTCCTGCGTGTCGTTCATAGAGAGCGCAAATGCATGAGCGCTGCTGTCCACAGCGTGCTGTGAGTTTCGCTGTGCGCCGCGGATGACGTTGTAGGCATAGTCATTAGCACCCTGCTGAATGCGCGCGATGTTTCTGGCGGTGTTGGCGTCGTCCTGATTGATGTTTTGCTGAATACGCTGCAAGCCTGCTTGAAATTGATCTACGCGGCGCTGCCATTCCGGGTTCACACTTACGTTATTGGCAATCGCCGAGAGGAGCTTGTCAGTGTCTTTGAGCTTGCCCAGGGGCGCAAATTTATTTACCACGATGGGGATGGAGACCTGGACGATGGGGCCCATGGGAGTTTGGTTTGTGGTTGTGATGATGGCGGTTTCGGTGTAGCCTTCGGTAGGAACGCCTTCGGTGACGCCACGTACGTAGATGCGCGCGGTATCGACCGAAACCCTGCCCTGTCCGTTGCCAGCGCCGATGAGTCGCGCGAGCTTATCACCATTAGGCATTGGCCCGGCGGAAATGATTTGGATTGATTTCTCTCTGGCGACCATGTTCTTCAGATAGTCAACCGCACTGAGCAGCGGCCGCACCTCGCAATGGGTGACGACGTGAGTGCTGTTTTGCTGCGTTTGCAGTTGCTGGGCGAAAGCGGAGTTCGGGCTGGAGAGCCATGTGTCACCCGGTATCACCTGAACGCCGGTCGTTTTTTCTGGACTAATGGCCTGAAAAGCAAACGAGGGCGTTGGTTTGCAGGGCACCATTTTTTGTTTGCCGGGCCAGGCGGCAAAACCTTGCGCCGTCCAGCCTACGGGAGCCATGAAGCGGCCCGCGATCATGCGTTCACCGAAGCCTTGGTTATCGATGATATCTACGGTGTGCATGTGGACGCCTTGGGCCGAGAGGTGGTTGGCGCTGGTGAGCATAAGGCTAAAAAGAACAAACAAAGAGAGCGAATAATGCTTTGACAAGGAGTCTTAAGCATAGGCGCGAACAGACGGCGAGCGCAAGGCGTACAGGGTACCGGGACGCTCAATTTTCAAATTAGTGAGGCATTTTCCGGAGGAGCTGAAACGTATTTGTTCTTTGAAGACATGGAATGCCTTGTTATTGTCAAGTACTTTGTATTTGTTGCGCGTGTGGGGATCGAGCCGTAGATTCTGCGATCTAAGGCTCGACGCTTTCCCGCTTGTGGGACGGGAAGATACCAGAAGCGGTCGGTTGAGCTACTTTGTGCTCTGATTATCAATGCTGATATCTCGTTCGGCCATTTGCTCCCGATGCGACGGTTTTGGCGTCGGAAAGAGGAAAACCTTGCCGCTGCTGCCTAAGATGTACTGCTTTACGTAGTATGCACCATTTACGTTAACCAGCTTCAAATAGCTCTTATCTTGGGCTTCCTGCAACCCAAAAATGCCGGCGACTACGAAGGCGCGCTGAGAATTGCTTTGCAAGTAGATGACGGAAGTGGGGGAACCGATCTCCGGCAATGTGATGCGGTAGTCGCCGGGACCGATGTATGCGGGCCCCCAATGGGCACTGAAAGGCAAATGGAATGTGGCTTGCCCAGCATAAGCAGAGCCTAAGCTGACAGCCAGGCCGAGCGTGGACAACACAAATATACGACTTAATAACAATTTCATGAACGAACTCCTTATCAATCGAAATATTCAGAGGGAACTAAGTGCTCTCTCGTGCATACATAGGCAAAGACGAGCTAGCCGCATCCACGAGCGGTCAGCAAAAACTCAATTAACTGTTAAGCGAGCACGGCAGTAACGGACGCATGGGAGAGAAGCAAGCGGAATATATTCGGTTGGGAAAGCGATTGCGGTTCGGCGAGTTTGAGGCCGACTTCGAACAACACGAACTTTATCGAAACGGTGAACGGGTGCCGTTACAGCGTAAGCCATTCCAGATTCTTGAAATGCTGGCACGCCGACCCGGTTTTTTGGTGACCCGGCAGGAACTGGCTAACGAATTATGGCCGGGATTACGCGTCAGTTTTGAGAAGAATCTGAACACAGCGGTGAACGCGCTGCGGTTAGCGTTGGGTGATACGCCACTGGACAGCCGGTTCGTGCAGACTCGGCCGGGCTTCGGTTATCGCTTTGTCGCGCCGGTGGAAGAGGTAACTTCTTTGCGCGAGACTAGCGCAACGCCGATAAGCATTAGCGCTCAACAAGATTACCTGACGGGCCGGTACTTCTTGAACAAGATTGCGAGTGGAGACGTGCATAAGGCCATTGCGTATTTCCATGCGGCGCTGCAAGACGATCCAGAGTGCGCCCTTGCTTATGCAGGGTTGTCGGAGGCGTACACGCTGCTAGCGTTGCGTGGAGCAGCACGGGCGGGCGAGGTGTGCCAGCAGGCGCGCGCGTTGGCGTCGATGGCCATACAAAAGAGCGGGGGCTTGGCTGAAGCGCATGTTTCGCTGGCTCAGGTAAAGATGACGTTCGATTGGGACTGGGCGGGGGCACAGGCGGATTGTTTGCGGGCACAAGAACTGGCGCCAAGGTTAGGAGATGTACATCGCTGTTACGCAGCGCTGCTGTCGGCTTTAGCGCGGCACGAAGATGCTGAAGGATGTGCGCGGCGGGCTTATGTATTAGAACCACTGTCGCTTGCGGCGGGTACGGCACTTGCATGGAGTCTTTATGTGGCTCGTGATTTTGCGGGTGCGGAACAGCAGTGCTGGAAGATACTGACGCTTGAGCCGCGATTTACTTCGGCGCAAATGATTCTAGGGATGGTGTACGAGCAGCGGTCCGCTTACGCGGAGGCGCTCATCGAGTTGGAAAATGCCAAGCGATCTTGCGATGGAGAAGCAGCTCCGATGGCGGCGCTGGGACATGCGTACGGCAAAGCCGGGGAACGGCAGAAGGCGATGGAGGTTCTGGAGCAAATGGGGGAAGCGAGTTGGTATTCGGTGGCAATAGTGCGTTGCGGGCTGACAGAGGAAAGCTTGGCGATGGAAGCACTTGAACATGGAGTTCGCGAGCGCGATCCGCTTTTGTTGTGGGTGAAGGTAGATCCGAGACTGGACCCGGTGCGCGAGCATGCTGGTTTTGAGCGGCTGCTGGAGAAGGTTGGATTGGGCGCGATGCGGGCGGGGTCGGGCGTATAAATAGGATCGGCATCTGGCGGATGGGAATGCTTCCTGATTTTCGACAGGCTGTTCGGATATTGTGTGAATTTTGATGTAACAGGCGAATGACTATCTGCACCAGTTATTGGGAAGCTGACACGCGACAAAGTTCGCGGTGATGGCTAGCGAAATATGTAAAGGAGCACGAGTGACCCAATGGCCAGATTCAAGAAAGGCGACGACCCTGTTTTCGAGAATGACTTCAGTGACGTGATTGAAGTCTTGAAGGGAAAATCCCGGTGGCAGCGCTTTACGACGGTTAACGTTGACATTGCCAAGCGTGTTTCAGGATTCAAGGACTCCACGCTCAAAATCGACAGAGGCACTACGAACTCCGACGGCACGAATGATTTCAATATGGACACCCGCGCATTGGGGCTTAGCGGGATACCGACCGACGCCGCCGGAGTTACCGACAAGGTTCACAACAGAATCGTTATGAAGGAGTGGAACGTGACCAGGGGCAGTTATTTGCTGGCGGTTTTACATGAATGCGTGCATTTGGTGTCGGACCCAGCCGGAGGAGGGAGCAACCATAGCACTGCGGCCACTTATCTGGACTCAGGTTTGTTGGAGGGGTTGGTGGAAGTAGTAGCGGAAGATATCTTATGCGACCAACGGATACCGCTACCGACTGATCCGGGCCTGTTGGGGCATACGGGTCGCGTTCCAATCGTGCGGGAGCTGATTGCACAGTCAGACTCCAGTCTATGGGGCTGGCTGCTTTTTCACGGCAATTCAAAGATCGTTCAGGAGTTTTGCCAAGCGTATTCCACTCGACGATGGGATCGCATTAAGCACCTGGCGACACTCAACATGACTAAGCAGGCGCTTCAGGAAATACAAGAGCTCAGTAAAAGGCCGCTATCTTCGCTACTGCGTACATGTAGTTCGATGTGAGGCGAGCGGATGTATCTGGATTCGATAAGCAGTACGCCTTAGCCTTGTGACTGCCAGCACTTGCCAATCGGCAGCGAAGACGTAGCATTGAAGTGGTTTAATTTCTTCGAATTGTAGGGGGAATCATGTCATTCTTCAATCGTCCGCTGGCGTTGACAGGGCTCTTTTTGGTCGGAAGTATGGCCAGTTTGGGCGCAAGCACGCTCGCCACTTGCACGGCTGGCGCTGTTACCGTAACTAACCCTTCGATGTGCTCGATCCCCGATCCTAATCAGGTAGGCGGGATATTGGTTCAAGCTTCAGCTAGCGCTTCGGCCAGTGGTGGTTTGACGGGCAACGTGGAAGTGTTGACTAATGCGGAGTTTGTCCCTTCCGAGGTAGGGTCACTGGCGGTGAGCGGCACGGCCTTCGCCGATGGCACCACAACTTTCTATTCAAATGGCCCGCTGCAGTTAGGAACGATCACGCTCAACGTGGGCGGTCTGAATGAATCGAACGACACTCCCAGCATCGAGGTTTCCGATGGGACGCATGTTTATCACTTTTCGTGCGCGGAAGGGGCGTTGGGCTGCCATGAAGTAGAGACCGTACCGTTCTATTTAGGTACTGACTTTGTTGTGCAGGAGGTGGCCAACGCAAACACTGCCCAGGCACCTACCGTTGGCATAGATGCAGGGGACAGCACTGTGGACCTGAGCGTGACATTTAGTTTGTCCAACAGCAATGACGCCGGTGTGCCAGCATTCATTGTTACGCCGGAACCTGGAACCGTGATTCCGGTGGGTCTGGCGCTGGTTTTTGGTCTTTTAGTCATTCGACAGCGTAGATTCTGAAGGCCTGTGGCTTGACAGGTAGCGCGTTTGCGCGGACGATCAAAGGAATGAAAATTGGTTTGGTTTGGTTCGTCTCGTGCTGCGTCGCTAGCATGGCGCAGGATTCGCATCCGGCTTTGACGGTTGACGCAAAGCTTCGCGAGGACTTGATTCATTTGGGTGGGCAGATGTTGCTGGCGGGGCAGGCGTACGAATATGACCGGCATTTGGCGGATGAGATTGGTCCGCGGCTGACGGGGTCGGCGAATTATGTGCGGGCGGTGGAATGGACCGAGGCTGAGTTCAAGCGGATGGGATTGGCGAACGTGCATGGGGAGGCGTGGGATTTAGCGGCGGCGTGGGAGCCGGAGACGCTGGCTACGGCGAGGATGACCGTGCCGCATGAACAGCGGCTGCATTTGGAGAGTGAAGGTTGGAGTCCATCAACGCCGGCGGGAGGGGTGCGCGGCGAGGTGTTTTATTTGGATGAGTTGTCAGTGGATTCCGTTAAGGCGAAGGCGGAGAAGATCAAAGGGCGGATTGTGTTGGTGGACGGAAAGTCATTCGGGGCTCACATGGAGGATGGCTTCGGCAAATTGTTCGATGCGTTGAATTTGATGGCGGGCAAGGGCGCTAAGGGGTTGGTGTTCGGGATGGGGGCTGCGAACAACGCACCGAGTATGTTGGGAAACACGGCTTTTACAGGGACATTGGCCAATATTGCGACCGGGAATTTAGGGAAGGAAGACACGCAACTGTTGCTGCGGTTAATGAAGAGTGGGCCAGTTGAGATTGAATTTAGCTTTACCAATCGCGTTCGAGAGCATGTGAAGGTGGACAACGTGGTAGCGGAGATTCCGGGGCGTGAGAGCAACGGGGAGTATGTGTTGATTGGCGGCCATTTGGATTCGTGGCATGGGGGAACAGGAGCGCAAGACAATGGCACGGGTGCGGCGACTGTTTTGGCGGTGGCGCAGGCGATTGAGGCGAGCGGATTGAAGCCGCGGCGAACGATGCGGTTTGTGTTGTTTGGCGGCGAGGAAGAGGGGCTGGTGGGATCGGTCCGGTATGCGCATGAACACGCGAGCGATGCGGCGAAGTGTGCGGGCGTGTTTGTGTCGGACTCGGGCGCGGAAGCTCCGAAGGGGTGGTATGTGTTTGGGCGCAAGGATGAGGAGAGCGCGCTGGGAATGCTGAAGCCGCTGCTGGCGTCGCTGGGCGCGGGCGAGACTTCCAACGATGGGGAGTTTACTTTTGAAACGGATGAGGCGCCGTTTCTGGTGGAGGGAGTGCCGGCGTTTGTGTTGTGGACGCCGGTGGAAAAGTACATGGAGCTGCATCATAAGCCGAGCGACACTTTCGACAAAGTGAATGAACGTGATTTGAATTTAGGAGCGGCGGCGGTGGGAGTTACTGCCTACGCATTTGCAGATGCGGGGGAGACGTTGAAACATTTCTCAACGGCGGAGTTGGAGCAACAGTTGGTGGAAATAAAAGCGAGCCTGCAGTATAAGGATCTAGTCGAGCATCACGTGTTTTGAAGCTAGGATTGCGTAGCGATGTAGCTTTGGAGTTGCTGGATGGCTGCCTCTTGTGAGGTGATGACCCATTTGACGAGATCTCCGATGGAGACAATGCCTGACAGGCCGCCTTTGGCGTCTACGACGGGAAGATGCCGGACGCGCCCCTCGGTCATGACACGCATGGCCTCGCTGACGGGGCAATTCGAGTGAACGGTGGTTGGAGATGCAACCATCGCCTCTTCCACCTTTGTGTCTTTGGACGAACGTCCGAGCAAGACTATTTTGCGCGCATAATCACGTTCCGTGAAGAGGCCAACGAGTTTGCCGCCTTCGAGCACGAGAAGAGATCCGACGTCTTCATCAGCCATTATGCGAAGAGCTTCGAAAACTGTAACTTCGGGTGACACCGACAATGCAGATCGACCTTTGCGGTTGAGAACTGCTGACACAGGGTCTAGTGCTTCCATCTGGGTACCCCACTTCGACTGCTACATCAGTATATGTGAAATTTGCAGATGTGCAGGCCGGGGTACCAAGCTACTTGTGGAAGATGCCTTTTAACTTGTCAATGAGGCCTTTTTTCTGCTTGGCATCTTTCGCGTCTTTGGGGTTCAGAGTTGGGTCATCCGCAGGAATGGGCGGCAGCGGGGCGGCTTGGAGACCGTCTGGAGGCGGCGGGGCGATGGGAAGATTTTCGAAATTCGCCAGTTGATTACTGCCGTGGATGGGGCAGAATTGGACGGGCTGGGTGCCAGTGATGTAGTACTCGTTGCGGATTACGTTTTCGGGGCAGGAACTGGTGGCGAGGGAGCCGCTAGTGGTATCAATTTGAGCGGTCACAACACCGTCGGGTGCTGAGAAATCGGACACGTCACGATAGGCGCGGTGTTGATGCGCTTTTTTCATGAAGTTGGCCCAGATGGGTAAAGCGGCGTCTGCGCCCTGCATTTTGATGTCCTGATAATCGTCCAAGCCGACCCAAACGACACAGAGGAGTTTAGAGGTGAAGCCCGCGAACCAAGCGTCGTGAGAGGTACCGGTTTTGCCGGCGGCAGGAAGATCGAAACCGCGGGCGCGAACGCCGGCGCCAGTGCCCCAACGCAGGACGTCCTGCATGAGGGTGACGACTAAAAAGTTGACGCGCGAATCGAGGATGCGTTTACTTTCCTGCTGCGAGGTCCAGATTTCGTGGCCATCTTTATTGATGATGCGAGAGACGAAGACGGGCTTGACATAGACGCCGTCGTTGGCAAACATTGTGTACGCGCCAGCCATTTCGAGCGGAGTTGTTTGATAGGTTCCCAGGGCCATGGAGGGCGAGGCATGGATATCCATGAGACCGACTTTGTGGGAAAGGTCGGCGACGTTGCGATAGCCCGCGCGCTGGGCGATTTCAATAGCGGGCACGTTGAGAGAGAGTGCGAAAGCGGTGCGGACCGTGACGTTGCCTTCCCATTCATCTTTGTGGAAGTCGCTGGGGGAATAGGTTTGATCGCCGAAGGTGAAGGTTTGGGGCGCGTCGGAAACGATGGTGGATGGGGTAACGGCGTTACCTGAGTCATTCAAACCGGAATTGAGGGCGGTGGCATAGACGAAAGGCTTGAAGGCGCTGCCGGAGGGGCGATGGGCAAGGGCGTGATCTAACTGGCTGGAGCCGTAGTTGCGGCCACCGATGAAGGCTTTGATTTCGCCGGTGTGCGGATCGAGACAGATGAGAGCGACTTGGGGCAGGTCGAGCGGGCCGCCTTGTTTGGCATGGCGCTTCGCTATGAGAGCGTCGATGTCTTTCATGCCTGTGGCGACAGCGTCCGCGGCGTCACGTTGCAGATCGGAATCGAGAGTGGTGTAAATCTTGGCGCCCACATCTTGAAAATTATCGTCGTCGAATTTGTCGGCGATTTGATCGTTGACGTAATCGACGAAGTAGGGAGCGTCGGCGGATTCGACACCGGTCTTGGCGATAACAAGCGGAGTTGCCAAGGCGACTTTATACTGGCTTTCGGAGATGTAGCCGTTGTCGAGCATGGCTTTGAGAACGACATCGCGACGAGCTGTGGCGCGGTCGGGCCATTTGACAGGGTTGCGGTAGCTGGGTTGTTGAATGAGGCCGGCGAGAGTGGCGGCTTCAGCAACGGAGAGATTACGAATGCTTTTACCGAAATAATTTTGCGAAGCCTCACCGAAGCCGCGAATGGCAAAGGAGCCACGGTGGCCCAGATCAACTTGATTGGCGTAATATTCGAAGATTTTTTGCTTGGTGAGTTTGTGCTCCAGGTGGAGCGTGATCATGAGCTCATCGAACTTGCGCTGGAAGGTTTTGCCGGGATCGAGCCAAAGGTTTTTGGCGAGTTGCTGGGTGAGCGTGGATGCGCCTTGACTCTTGCGGCCGCTGCGAACGTCAACAAAGATGGCTTTGAGGATGCGGATGGGGTCGAAGCCGGAATGCTGGAAGAAGCGGCGATCCTCGATGGAGACAACGGCATTGACGAGGACGGGCGGAATGTCTTCGAATTTGACGAGGCGGCGTTTTTCGCGATTCTTGTCGTAAAGAGTGGAGAGGATGGCGGGTTCGAGAGTGTATTCAGTGCGCGCGGAATTATCGCTGAGCGCGATGATTTGCGAGATCTTGCCATTTTCGCAGCGAATGACGCCGGGTTCCGCATTGGAGAACGATCGATCGCCCGGAAAGATTTCAATGGCGTCGGGGCGGAGGTGATACCAGCCCATGGGGTTGGAGTGGGAGTCTTCAACGTAGCCGCTTTCGCGAAGTCGTGAGGCGAAGTAGGTGGGAGTGCCGGGGTCGCCTACGGCTACAGAATCGGGCGAGGCGAACAGTACGGATGAATTGGGAAAGGGTCCGTGGAGAAGTTTTTCGTCGGCAATGTGTGCCAGACGGAAATAGCTAAAAACTATGAACCCGAAGAGCAGACCGAGGAGGCCTACGGAGCCATAGAAAACGTAACGGCTGATGTTGGCGGCGGACTTACTAGGTCCAGTGCGCCGGTGGGCGGTGTTTGGGGACGAAACCCTGATTCGTACGGGCAAAATTTTGGGCCTATATGCAGCGAGACTGGCGTACCCGTAAACAAATGGGTCGCTAATTCCGCGCCTGACCCTTCGATTTTAGCTCTTTCCGGATTGAGGTTGTGAGACGGGTGGCAATCAGCTTGCGATCTCTAGGTGAAGGGCGCCCCTACTCTTCGGGGGTGTTTTGCAATGCTTTCGACAGAAAAACCTGGCAACGCCTTATTGACCGCTTCGCTTCATAGTCCAGATGTTACCCGTCAGTTCGCCAAGCCCAACGACAATCTTGTCCTTCGCCACGCCAATCTCGAGTATCCCCGTGTCGAGGTTCGCCATTGAGAGTCGGGCACTGTGAAAATGGTACACGGGAAACGGAGTGCCAACTAGCGCCTTCGTGCGATTTGCCAGCCTCTGCGCCCACAAGCAGAGGTAACCGTCGCGGTCGGAGATGAAGTAAAGCAAGTTGCCATTCGGTGACCATCGGGGCTTGTCGTCCCAGCCATTGGGATGATGATCTATGGCGATCCAATGATCTGGCGGAGCCGCCGAACCATTCTCGACCGGCACAAGCAAGATCTGAGATTGCCACCTTCCTTCATCAGCACCTTGGACACCCTCCACGGCGATCCATTGGTCATCAGGCGAAAACTTGGCTTGGAAGAGGGAGATGCCGGGTTTGTTCAGGAACAGCTTCTCGCGGCCGGACTTCAGATCAAGAGAGTGAACCTGATCGTCATCGTCGGTGGAGCCGAAGAGCAAGCGGCTATTGTCCAGCGACCAATCCCAAATCATCTTGTTCGCGCCTCCAAGAATCATCCTCGGGGATCCGCCGCTTACTGGGGCTGCATATAGTTGGCCCGGTTTACCGGATGTGTAGGCCACCATGGTCCCGTCACGCGAGAGCTGCGGATGCCACTGAGGGATCGCACCGCTAGAGACCGCCGCTTCTTTGCCAGTGTCGAGATCTCTCACGCGGGTCTGCAACTGGGCTGCTTCCTGGGGAAGCGTGATGGGTTCACGTATGCTGGCGACTGGCCCGAATCCTACTCCTCCAATTCCGCTGTGGTCTCTGGTGTAGGCGGCGGTGAAGGCGAGCTTTCTGCCGTCGGCTGAAATGGAGGGCATAACTTCAGTGACGCCTCCGGTGATTTTCTTGGGTTCTCCTTGTACCTTGGCTTGATCCGGATCTGCCGGTAAACTCCACACAGCGGTATTTCGGTTCAAACTAGCAAAGAGCAATTCGCCGTTCGCACTCAGAGTTGGCGAGATCTCCAGTGTAGTTCCGGAAGTAAGGCGTTCGGCCGGACCGCTGATGTGTCCGTCAGCGGAAACAGGTGCTCGCCACGCATTCACGGCATCCCCGAATCCCGCCGAAAAAGTTATGAAGTCTCGCGACCATTGCGAGAGGCGTGGGATTCGATCGAATCCAAGCGAAA
This sequence comes from Bryobacterales bacterium, assembly GCA_963696305.1. Classification (GTDB taxonomy): domain Bacteria; phylum Acidobacteriota; class Terriglobia; order Bryobacterales; family Bryobacteraceae; genus Bog-105. The sequence goes on from CAVOJX010000024.1 coordinate 60,903, forward strand.
AACCTTGGCTCTTAAGGGTGCTGAAGTTATCTGTTCTCTGGGATGGACTTCCATCAAGGGCAACCAACCACCAATCAGCGGTATCCCACGCGTAGCCTGTCTTTGGGGAAACGTAGACCAGCAAGTGCTTGCCGTCCGGACTCCAAACCGGAATTCCGGCAGTCGAGAGATCCAATCCCAGACGCTTCGGCTCGCCACCGGCCGACGCAACTATGTAGACTGCGCCCGCTCCTCTGACGGTTGGAACAACCGCGTCACTTCCGCCTGACCAATAGGCGATCCACTGCCCGTCCGGGGAAAAACGCGGGCTGCGGCCAGACTGGGTCAAGCGAGAGGGCTCGCCGCCAATAACAGGGATGAGGTAAATCCCGCCACCATCCTTTTTAGAACGAAACGCGATTTTAGTGCCGTCCGGTGAGAACGTGGGATCGTCCGCGTCTACGTCGTCGTGTGTCAGTTGCACGGCACTGCCGCCCGGTCCCAGTTGCTGAATCCAGATATTCAGATTGCCAAGGGATGCTCGATCGGAAGCGTATGCGATGAGTTTTCCGTCGGCGGAAATCGCCGGGTCGGCGGTTAGGCCGGTACCGTCGGTCAGCTTGACCAGTTCGGTGTTAACTGTCTGCTTTGTGTGCCGTTGCCAAAGGAGCAGCAGCAGAAGCGCCAGAACAGCAGTAGCGCTAATCGCAACAACAAAACCAATGCGCTTTTTCGCCGGGATAGCCACAGCGATTGTGGCGAAGCCGCTTTGCGCCTCATTCTCCCGGTGCACGCCGTTTGGCGTGATGACAGGTTGAACTGAGTTCCCGTTCGAGCTAGCAACGAACTCCACGGGAGCAATGAACCGGTAACCGCGCCGTGCGAGAGTTTCGATAAAGCGCGGGTTTTCGGCTGAATCGCCTAGCGCTTGCCGAAGTTTGGCAATCGCAGCGTTAAGGCTGTGATCGAAATCGACGAACGTATCAGCCGGCCACAGCGACTCCTTCAACTTGTCGCGGGGAACGGCCTGGCCGGGTTCCCGGAGCAGGAGATTTAAGACGCGAAAGGGCTGCTCTTGCAACTTGAGCTTTCGTCCGTTCCGTCGGAGCTCTCCGGAGTTCAGGTCTAGCTCGAAAACGCCGAAGCGCACAAGTTCAGCGCTGACGGGCATTGATTTCTCCCTTGCAGGAGTGTAGCAGAAAAATGAGCGCCCTATGAGTGCCCGTATGTTAGAAGTGACTTGCGAGTAGATGTTCTCTTCTTTCAGCAAGTTACGAGCTGACGATCTGCTTCCCTGCGGATGAGCTGCCGGGTATGGAGGCACCTGCCTCCTGCCTGGACACTTGCCTCACTTCAACGAGGTAAGTGGAATGAGAAGAATAACATTCTGGAACGCGGGCACGTTGCTCGCAACTCTGAGCGCGGCGGCTTTTGCTCCGGCCTCCGGCAACTACAGTCAGTTTGAGGGCCAGATTATTGTCTCGGCTTACGATTTCGCGAGCATCGGTTCCAAAACGTTGACACAAAGCGAGCAGCTTGCGACAGGTATTTTCGCGCTCGCGGGAGTTGATGCGCGATGGACCACGGGTTCGCTCTCAGACGTAAAAACATTGCTGAACGATTTCAGCGCAACTCCCTCGGGGCGATGCACCGCGCCGTTGCCGGCTGTTCTACAGGTTCAGATCCTTTCGCGTGCACCCAACGGGTTTCCGTCGCAAGGGCTCGGGTATTCGTTGCCATGCGCAGGTCAGGGTGTGCAGGTAACCATATTTGCGGACCGCGTGGAGGCGGTAAGTCGAACAACCCCTGCCAGCTTCTACAGGCCTATGCCCTTGCACATGAGCTTGGGCACGTCCTCTTGAGGTCCTCCGTGCACGAGCCGAGCGGGCTTATGAAAGGTATCTGGACAAAGACCGACTGGCAACGCGCTGCGGTGACGGTCATTGCGTTCGAGCCCAATGATGCTTCGTTTATAGCAGGGGAACTTCGTGTTATTGAAACACAGGATGACTTTATGACACCCGAAGGGCTCACTGCACGAGGCGGAAAGTGAGGCGTGAGGCCAGCCCATGGTTTTAGATCAGGCAGTCTGCGGGAAATGATTCGTAGACGGATCACCCTTGTTCTCAATAAGTTAGGAAATGATGTCGAGATGATGCCCCAAGCATGGATTGGGAAGCGCACCCAGGATATTGTTGGCCCTGACAAGTCTGAGTTTCCCAGGAGAAAATTCGCCAGATGTTCAATCAACAAAAACTGATCGTCGCATTAGCGCTTGTTCTATTTGCTGCTTCGGCAAGCGCGGATTCTTTGGCATATGTGGTGACGGATACGGACCAATTTGGCACGTTGGATCTTTCCACCGGGGCCTTCCACCAAATCGGCGCTGACACGCCAGGCCAACAATTTGACTTGGTGTCCGGGCCGAATGGATCTCTTTTCAGTCTCACAGCCACTGGGAACCTGGAATCGATTATCACGACAACCGGCGTGACGACTGTCATCGGCGCCACGGGTTTCGGCACGAACGTCGGCAGCCTCGCCGAGGTTGGTGGAACCTTGTATGCAACCGATGGTAATAACAACCTCTATACCGTGAATGCTACGACGGGCGCGACGCACCTGATTGGGCCCACGGGGATTCCGGCTTTCGCGTTCCCCCCCACCTTGGGCGACGAGACTCTCTACGGCGAGGGGGGAAAGCTGTATGCGACTTTCGACAATTTCAACCTCCCCCTTTCGAGCCCAGTATTGATTACTCCTCCAGCTCTGTATCAGATCAATACTTCGACTGGAGTCGCGACGGAAGTGGGTCCGACGATACTCAATCTCAGCGCGTCGGTGGATGTGAGCGGCACATTCTATGTATTTAAGGAAGGGCTTGCGGATCCATCTTGCGTAGGGCCGGCGCCTGTTCCATGCCGCTCGGACGCGGAAGAGTTCGCGCTTAGTCTGGCGAATGGAAACACCAGCCACGTCGCCGATGTTAACCCGAGCGCAACCGCGATTTATGGAGCGTCCCCGGTGGCTCCTGAGCCGGCAACGGTCTTACTCGCCGGAATCGGGATACTCGCCATTGCCGCCTCGCGGAGGCGAAGGCGGCGTTCGGTTGAAGGCCAGGGCTAACCAGGGTAGTTCGGGGTTTAAGCCTTGCACGTTCAGTGCGTTGCAAGGGAGGGCGGATTCCATGCTTTGGGCATTAGAAGTTGGGCTTAACGATGATCGGACAAGTCATCTGCGTTCGATAAAGAGACGATGTGAAGATCGCTAGAACAGTGGCGCGGCCTGGACTTGTCGAGTCGGGGCTATTTTCCGGCTTGGTGGTAGGACTCGAGTTCTTTCCAGATGTTGTCGTCGTGCGGCTGCCAATCGGGGAGTTCGCGACCGGTGATTTGCAGGTCGGCGATGCTGAGGGTTCCGTGACCGTAAGCGCAGATATATTCGGTACGCGGGCGACCAAAGAGAACAACGTGGCCCCAGGAGCCATGGGAAACGGGCATGATAAGGCGGCGGAGACAGGTACGGCAGCGGCGCTTTTGATCCCACACGGATAGGTATAAAAGACCAGCGACGATTAGTCCGATGCCGAAGCAGATGAAGGTATAAGAGATCTCGTGGAGAAAGGGAGGCAGCGCGGGTCCGAACTTGGGGAGTGGAGCTTTCGGTTTGGGATAAAAGCGAACAAGGGTAGCCTGGAGGCAGAGGCCAATTGCTACCGCAGCCGAGACTTTAGCGAGGAAGTAGAACCAGTACTTCACCATAGGTTAGACTCCTTGCAAAGGATAGTGGTTCCCGCAGCGAGAACGTTACGCGCGCAGAGCGTTTTTGGCGAGGAATAACAGGTTGGCAGGGCGTTCGGCAAGGCGGCGCATGAAGTATGGATACCAGGCATCGCCGTAAGGGACGTAGAGCCGGACACGGAAGCCTCTTGAAACGAGCTGCTTTTGAAGGTCTCTGCGAATTCCATAGAGCATCTGAAATTCAAAACGAGATGGGTCAATTTTTTGTTCCTGAATATGACGTAGGGCAGCCTGGATGATGCTCTCATCGTGACTGGCAATCGCTGGATAATTTCCTTCGGAAAAAAGGAGACGCATGAGATGGAGGTAGTTTTTATCCACGTCGGCTTTGGCGGGGATTGCGACGACCTCGGGTTCGCGATAGGCACCCTTGCAAAGGCGAACGGGAATGGATAGGGCAGAAAGGCTTTTTATGTCGGCTTCGCTACGAAACAGATACGCCTGGATGACTGCGCGGACATGGCCGGGAAAGGCGGTCTGCATGTCTTTGACGATGGACAGGGTGCGATCGGTATAAGCGGTACTTTCCATGTCGATTTCGACGCGGGTGCCGATTTGGCTGGCAAGTTCGACCAGAGCGGTTACGTTTTTCCGGCAGGCGGGTTCGGAAAGATCGAGGCCGAATTGGGTGAGTTTGAGAGAAACGCTGGCAGAGAGGTTTTCGAGCTTGATTTGCTGAAGGGCGGCTAGATACGCATCGCGGGACTGGGCGGCTTCGTCGAGGGTGGCAACGCTTTCACCGAGATAATCGAGCGTGGATAGCATGCTGTCGCGCGCAAGATTTTTGATGACACGAATGCCATCAGTTAAGGTACGACCAGCGACGAAGCGGGCTGTGAGTCTGCGGGACGCGGATGAGTTCTCCATCCAATGACGCAGCCAGCGCTGCTCTGAAAGATGAAGAAGCGTTGTGCGGAGCATGTAGGTGGGTTTGGTGGAGCGGCCTATTCCACTATAGCGTTGAGAACGGGCTGGACGGGTTTCTTTTATGCGAACACGCTGTGACTGATCAGCGCGAGGCCGGTGCCAAGAATAGCAGCGACGACAACATCGCTAAGGAAGTGCATACCTAACAAAATGCGGGACGCGGCAATGCTGACGGCGAAGAATAGAAGCATCGGGAAGAAAACCGGGAAAAAAGCGCCGAGTGAGATGGCCACGGCAAAGGCGGTGATGGTGTGGCCGGACGGAAATGAAAATCGGTCGGGGGGTAGGAGCGTGGCCCAGCAATGCGGTTCGATTTCGCAGGGGCGGCGGCGACCGGAAAGTTTTTTGAGCGATGTGAAGAGGCCGACACCAACGGCGGCGGCGGAGCCAGCGGCGGCGACGGAAGCAAGACGCTCGTCTCCGCCGAACAGGAGTGCGGTGAGCCCGCACAGATACCAAAGCCAGCCATCGCCAGCGCGAGTGGCAGCGATTGCCCATAGGCGAACCCACTTCGGCGCGGGCCATTTGTTGACCCTACGCATCAGCTTGTGATCGCCGGTGGCAATAAACTGAAGCATGGCGTGATGGGCCGTCATACGGAGGCCCTTCTCACTGACCAGTTTATGCGATTTTGCATATGAATCTCGGGGGTGCTGCTTTAGTTGTACGGTAGAAGGAGTTACAGAGCCGTGACATTAAGGCGAAGAGTTAGTGACTTCCAAACATTTTTCACGAAATTTGCGTGATTTCTGGAGGGCCACGGCTACGATAAGATTTGGTTACGAAACCCACGTTAGATTTCATCTATTTTGATGCCGGTGGAGGGCACCGAAGCGCCGCGCTTGCGTTGCAGGCGGTAGTGAACGCGTCACCCAAATGGGATTGGAACGTCCGTTTGGTTAATTTGCAGGAAGTGCTTGATCCGCTGGATGTTTTTCGTAAGGTAATGAACATCCGGTTGGAGGATTTGTACAACAAAGCGCTGGCAAAAGGATGGACATGGGGATCGCCCGCATTACTCGCGGTGATGCACGGTGTGATTCGCACATATCACAAACCGCAAGTACAGCTATTGACCGATTATTGGAAGCAGCAGCAACCGGACATGGTAGTTTCGCTGGTACCGAATTTCAATCGCGCGATGTTCGAAAGTTTGCAGGCGGCGCTGCCGGGGACACCGTTGGTGACGATTTTGACTGACTTGGCCGATTATCCACCGAATTTTTGGATGGAGCGACAAAAGCAGTTTCTGATTTGCGGAACTGACAAGGCGGTGGAGCAGGCTCGAGGCATGGGCTACGATTCCGAGCATGCGATCAAGACTAGCGGGATGATTTTGCGTCCCCAGTTTTACGAGAAACAAGATGTAGATAGGGCCGCCGAGCGGAAAGCGCTTGGGTTAGATCCGAATGTGCCAACCGGCTTGGTGCTGTTTGGCGGCGAAGGTCATTCCGTGATGGCAAAAATTGCAGAGCGTTTGGGAAACAGCAGCCAGGCAATGCAATTGATTATGATTTGCGGAAAGAACGATCGAGTGCGCAAGAAGATTGAAGCATTGAAAACGCGGAATCGGATTTTCACCGAAGGTTTTACTAAGCGAATACCTTATTACATGGCGTTGAGCGATTTTTTTATCGGCAAGCCGGGCCCGGGGAGCATATCGGAAGCGCTGCAAATGGGGCTGCCCGTGGTTGTGGTAAGGAATTCATGGACGCTGGCGCAAGAACGTTACAACGCTGAGTGGGTAACGGAGCAGGGTGTGGGCGTGGTGCTGGCAAATTTTAATTCGATTGAGGCACGTGTTCGCGAATTGCTGGCGAGCCCTGAACTGGGCGCAATGAAGACCCGCATTGCAAAGCTGAACAATCAAGCGGTGTTTGAGATTCCAGAGATTTTAGAGCGAATTCTGATGGCGCATCAGGCGGGCGTTTCCGGCCAGGAGTGTCTGGGATAGCGGCGAGAAAGTTCGCGTCGAATCTGTGGGTAATGGTTTTTCCAAAAGCTGACTAGATCTGTGGTTACTTGCACGGGGCGATGATTGGGTGCGAGCAACTGGACGACCAAGGGCACCTTGCCATTTGCAACGGTAGGCGTAGTTTGCATTCCAAAAAAATCTTGCAGGCGTGAAGCTACCGAAGGCGGGCGGCCATCATGATATTCGATTTTGGCTCGGCGACCGGAGGACAATGTCACATGCGTGGGCGCAAGCTGATCGATGAGGCGCATGGGCAAGCGGGCTTCGATGTAGCTCAACAGCGCATTCTCGCGAGCGGCGATGCGTAGTTCGGCAAAACTGATAACGCCCTTGGCCATATCGCGTAAAGCAGTGGCCAACAGATCTGACGGAAGGGCGAAGTTGCCGTGTTCGGCGGCGAAACGCACGCGCAGGAGAAAGAGATTCAGAACATCGGCGTCGGCGAGTTTTTCGATGCCGACTTCCAGCGCTTTGCCGATGAGCATATTGGCAGCATCGGGCGAATTGCGCGCGGGACTGGTGGATTCATCCAGCACAATTTGGCGATAGCGAATGAAATTGCGTTGTTCGACACGTTCGGCTTCGCGATTCCAGGTGAGTTCTTCGACGGTTTCAATTTGTTCAGGGAAGGCATCCAGGAGCCAGTCGGGTTCAATATCAACAGCGATGCGAACGAGCGGAGAGGATTGATCGGGACGGTCGTCAATTTCGAGCGCGATGAGAAACGGGCCGGATGCGTGACTGAAACGGTCAAGTTTGGCGGAGCCGCCACCGGTGAGCAACAAAGTGTCACCACGTTTTTTGGCAATACGATCGGGATAGGCGAGCAGCAACGCCTTTTCGAGCGCGTGCGGATTAGGAGTAGGGGGATGTTTGGGTTTGATGGACTTAGCGATTTGATCGCGCAATCGCTTCGTGTTGTAGGTTGCGTCGGAAGCGAGGATGGCGTCGAGGTCAGTTGCGAAAGAGGTATGGGGGCGATCGTCCTGGCGGAAGCGCGATTCAGAAAGACGTGCCGCCAGGTCGATGGCTTCGCGAGCCACACCGGTTTCAGAAGCAGCGAGCACGAAGCGGGACAAGCGCGGGTGTAAGGGAATGCGCGCCATATGCGTTCCTACGATTGTGATTTTGTCTTCAGCGGTGAGAGCGCCGAGAAGAGTGAGGGTGTCGCGCGCGTGCTGGACGTTTTCTAACGGTGGCACTTCCAACCACGACAATTCATCCCACGCAATGCCGGCTGCCAATAATTGAAGAACGGTGGGCGCAAGATCGGCTCGAACGATTTCCGGCGAGATATGCGCAGGGCGACGTACAAAATCACTTTCGGGAAAGAGACGAATGGCGACTCCCGGAGCGGTGCGGCCAGCGCGACCGCTGCGTTGGATGACGGAGGACTGACTGACCTTTTCTACGCGAAGGCGGGAGAGGCCGCTCCAAGAGGAATGTGTCAGGACGCGGGCAAGGCCGGAATCGATGACGGCTTCGACGCCATCGATCGTGACGGAACTTTCAGCAACATTGGTGGAGAAAATTACTTTTCGGTGGTCTGACGGGCGGACGGCGAGATCTTGCTCTTCCGCGGAAAGATCGCCATGCAGCGCATAGACTTGGGCAGCAAAAGACTTGACGAGCGAAGCGCAAGATTGCATGGCTTTGCGGATTTCGGCGGCTCCTGGCAAGAAAACAAGAATATGCCTGTTTGTTTTTTTCAACGCAGATGCGAGCGCGGCGGCAACTTGTTCTTCGAGCGGCGCGGAACTGTGCGGCGTGTAGGAGATATCGACGGGGAACACGCGACCGGGCGATTCGATAAAGGGTGGATTGAACAGTTGTTCGCGCATGCTTGAGGCGGCGAGTGTTGCCGACATGAGAATGAGCTTCAGATCGGGACGGCGTTTTTGCAGGCGCAACAAAAGAGCGAGAGATAGATCTGTTTCCAAGTGACGTTCATGGAACTCATCGAGAACGACAACTTGGACACCGGGAAGGTTGCTTGCCGAAAGTAATTTGCGCGTGAGAACGCCCTCGGTTAGATACCAAAGCTTGGTGGCGCGGGAGCCAACTTCTTCGAAGCGAACTTGATAGCCAACGGTTTCGCCGACGTCTTCGCCAAGCTCCTCGGCAACACGCCGGGCAGCCATTCGAGTTGCTAAACGACGCGGTTCGAGGACACAAACCTGTTCGTAACCAGCATTTAACAGCGCAGGAGGAACGCGGGTACTCTTTCCCGCACCAGGTGACGCTTCGAGCAATAATATCGTGCTACCCTTTAATGACTCGACGATCATTGGCAGAATTGAATCCACCGGCAACGGCTGAGTTTTAGGCGTCTTCTGCAAGTTTGAGAAACCTTGAAAGGTTTTTACTGATTCGATCATCTCTTACTGATTTGAAGAAGTAAATTTGTTGGCTCACGAACGGTTTGCGTGCGTTCGTGGGTTTAGCGGAGATCATTGCGTAAATTTTTATTGGTTGCACTTGTCAGCCTCACGCTGGCCGCAAACAGTCCATGGGATGTGGACGGTCGAGCGTGGTGGGATAACGTCGCGTATCTCGCCAGCGATGAGATGCAGGGCCGTAGTATCGGATCATCTGGTTTCAATCGGGCGGCTGATTTCGTGGCAGAGCAGTATGAGCGAGCCGGATTACGAGCAGCCGGGAACGATGGCTATTTCCAAAGAGTTTGGTTTATAGAGACTTCGCTTTCCTATGCGCACGTGCAGTTGTGGCGTTCCGACGCATGGTCAGGAGTGTCAATACCGGGCGATGCGGAGGTAAATTTCACAGCAAATTCCCCAAAAACAATCGAGGCACGAATTGTTTTTGCGGGCTATGGGCTGCGAATTCCAGAGGCGAACTACGACGATTTGAGAGATTTGCCGTTAAAGGGCGCGATTGTCGCGTACGTGACGGGCGGACCATGCAATATTTCGGGCAATTTGAAGTCACATTACAGTTCAAACGAAGTGCGCTGGCGTGCCTTGAAGGCTGCGGGCGCGGTTGGAATGATTGCTATTCCGAACCCCAAAAACATGGAGGTGCCGTGGACACGGATGGAAGCTGTTTGGGGCACGCCGCACCTGTCGCTGCTGGAGCCAAAGATGGACGACTTTGGCGGAATGCAATTCAATGCGACTTGGAACCCAGCCAAGGCAAATCAGTTGCTTGCCGGGACAGGCCACACCATAGAGACGATTCTAGACGCGGCTGATAATCAGAACGAACTGCCACGTTTCGCGACCAAGGTAGTGCTACGGGGTGATATTCAGGTAAAGAGCCATTTGCTTTCGTCGAAGAACGTAGTGGCGGTTCATGCCGGCAGTGACGAATCGCTGCGAAACGAGTATGTGACGATATCTGCACATTTGGACCATTTGGGAATGCTGCGCCTGAATCACGGTGACGGTATTTACAACGGCGCGATGGACAATGCAGCGGGCGTTGCCTCGTTGATTGAGATTGCAAAGAGATTAAAACATGTTGCGACTAAGCGTTCCATTCTGTTCGTTGCCTTAACGGGCGAGGAGTTGGGCGAGTTGGGGTCGGCGTTCTTTGTACGGTATCCGACCGTGAAGGGGCATCTGGTCGCGGATTTAAATATGGATATGTTCCTGCCGCTTTTTCCGTTGCGACGGCTGGAAGTTGAGGGCTTGGATGAATCGACACTGGGCAGCGATGTAAAGAGCGTTGCAGACGCGGCCGGCATTTATGTTCAGACGGATACAGATCCGGCGAGCAACCGATTTATCAGGAGTGATCAATACAGCTTCGTGAAAGCAGGCATTCCGGCGCTGGCTTTTAAATTCGGGTATCAAAAAGGCGATCCTGAAGAAAAGGTGATGAAAAACTGGTACGCGACGAGATATCACAGCGTGACAGATGATATTAACCAACCGGTGGATTTCGAAGCGGCTGCACAGTTTAATGACGTGATGCGGACACTACTAATCCAGGTTGCGGATGCCGACGAGTCTCCGGCTTGGTATGGAGACAGCTTCTTTAAGCGGTTCACGAACGCCGGCATGTAGATGTTCTCCCTTCATTTGACTTGCGAGGCCAGCGAAGTGGACGACCTATCGTTTGCACTTTGGGAAGCAGGCACAGCGGGCATTCGCGAGGACGAGAAAACTTCAGACATAGAGTTGGTGGCTGGTTTCGAAGACGATGCTGACAGAGATGGATTGTCGGCTCGATTTGCGACGCATAAGCCGTGGTGGGAACGCGAAGAAGATACCGATTGGGTGGCAGCGACACAAGAAGCTTGGCCAGCGCGCCGAATCGGCAAACGAGTTTTCTTAGCGCCTGTTTGGAGTAGCGAAGAGACACCAGAGGGATTTGTGAGGGTGGTTCACAATCCCGGGATGGCGAGCGGCACCGGCGAGCATCCGTGCACGCAACTAGCATTAGAAAGTTTGGAACGAAGCGTTGTACGCGGCAGCGTGGTTGTGGATGTGGGTACGGGATCAGGCATTCTATCGACGGCCGCTCTGCAATTAGGCGCGCGCACAGCGATTGGGTTGGATATGGATGCGGTTTCTCTGGCCGCGGCAAGTGAGAACTTCGGGCTGAATGAGCAGGCCGCGCTGTTGGTGATGGGATCCGCCGATTGTGTGACATCTGAATGCGCCAACGTTGTGGTTGCGAATATCAGCGGCAGTGTTCTATTGGCGATTGCGGACGAGCTTATGCGCATTGTGAAGAGCGGGGGCTGTCTGATACTGACCGGATTTCCCGAAAGCGAATTGAAAGTGTTGCAGAGCGCGTTCGGGAACGGCGAGGTGACGGGTTCAAATGAGTGGCGGTGTTTGAGATTACGTGTTTAGCTTGGCTAGCGCGGTTTCGAGACGCTGACCGCCAGCAAGTACAGGCGCGAAAATATCTCCCAACTTTTTGAAACGCTGCACCGTGTTGTTCATACAAAAGTCGATGGGCTTTAGGCCGTGCTTCACTTCTTTCCAATCGAGCGGGGTGGCAACCGGAGCGCCGTCATAGGCACGCACCACGTAAGGGGCGGAAATTGTTTTGCTGGAGCCGATTTGCAGGTAGTCGAAATAGACTCGGTTCTTCCTTCGCTTTTCCACGGAGCGAGGCGTAGTGAATAAACTCGGGGCTTGTTCGACGGCGAGATGCGAGAGGATTTCCGCAAAGCCACGGACTTGGTCGAATGTGTAGATGGGTTCGAGCGGGACGTAAATATGCATGCCGTCTCCGCCGGTGGTTTTCGGATAGCCCTTAAAATCGAGACCTGACAGGATTTCGCGGATTAGAAGCGCGGCGTCGACGATGAGATCATACGATCCTTCGACAGGATCCAGATCTAGCAACATCCAATCTGGCGTGTCTAACTGGCCGGTGCGGGCCATAAGAGGATTTTGATCAATGCAACCAAGATTGACTAGATAGAGCAGACTGGCTTTGTCGTTTGCAACTGGGTATTGGTTGATTTTGCCGTGCTCTTCGATGGGATAGAGCTTAAACCAATCCGGGAAGTGAGTGGCGTTCTTCTGAAAAAAGAACTGGCTGGCGATGCCATTAGGGTAGCGTTTCATGGAGAGCGGACGGTCGCGCAGATGAGGTATCAGGTATTCGGCTACCTGATCGTAGTATTGCAGGAGGTCGCCTTTGGTAAAACCTTCTTTCGGGAAGTAGACCTTGTTGAGATTCGTGAATCTTAGATTCCGTTCGACTTCGGGAGCGGCCCGCTTTTCGGGGACAAGTTGCAGTTCGCGGACAACTTCTTTGGGAGTTTTGTCTTCACGAAGACCGACGAATACAGGGGCGCGCAGATTACCATCGGAGGTCCATTCCAGAAAGCGAATTTGACAGATGAGTTCCGGTTTAACCCAAGTAACATCTTTGATTTTTGGCTTCGGTGTGACGGGACAAGTTTTCGTGATGAGCGGTTCGAGACGATCGTAAATGGACTTCATCAGCTTTTGGTCGAAGCCAGTGCCGACTTGGCCGACGTGACGAAGTTTGCCATCTTCATTGATGGCGAGGACAAGCGCACCAAAGAACTCGCGTTCGCCGGCCGTGAAACCAGCGATGACAAATTCCTGTTCAGCGTTGACTTTCATTTTCTGCCAGGATTGGCCGCGGGCTGATGAATAGGGGCTGCGGCGATCTTTAGCAACGATGCCTTCCAGGCCCATAGTTTGGGCAGCTTCCAACATGTGATCGCCGTCGGTATCGAAGGCTTCGGAAAGGCGGATGTGTGAAGCAGGAGCGACGATGGCTGAAAGCAACGTTTTTCGATCTTCCAACGCGGCTGCGCGCAGATCATATCCATCCGCATACAAAACATCGAACAGCATTAGAGTGGCGGGATTTGTGTCCTGCAGTTGCTTCAGTGCAGTTTTGTTGGCGGAGATGCGTGGTTGAATGAGCTCGAAACGCGAGCGGCCGCGTTCATCGAGCACGCATATTTCGCCATCGAGCCAAGCGTTGTCGGCTTGGATGTGCGAGGGAAGATCGGCCAGTTCCGGATATTGCTGCTCACAGCGAAGGCCGCGCCGCGAATAAATCTCGAGTTTGCCGGCGTGAATTTTGCAAAGCGCGCGTACGCCGTCCCATTTCACTTCATAAAGCCACTGATCTCCAAAGGGAGGTTTGGTGGCGATGCTGGCGAGCATAGGTTCCAGCTTGCTGGGCATGGCAAGTTTTTTAGCCCCTGGAATGTCTTTGGCTGTGAGCGTTGCTTTGTTTGCGGCGATTTCGTCTTGCGTACGGTTAGTTTTAACGCTGCGGGCAAATTGATCGATGTCGTAACCGGGAGTGGCGAATTCGTCTTTCTTTTTGATGAGCAACCACTCATTGCCTTTTGTCTTGCGAGACGCCGAGGGCTTCATGTGAATGATGGCGAATGAGCCGTTGAGTTTAGAGCCGTGTAAGGCAAATTTGAAATCGCCGCGCGCGAGTTGCTGTTCGGCCGGCATACCTTCGAGCACATCGTACGTGCCTTGATCCCACAGCATGACGCTGCCGCCGCCATACTCACCCTCGGGAATGTTGCCTTCGAAAGTGCCATAAGCGAGCGGATGATCTTCCACTTTCATGGCTAGAGATTTGCGATCGGGATCGAGACTGGGACCTTTAGGAACCGCCCAACTGACAAGCACTCCGTTTACTTCTAGGCGAAAATCGTAATGCAAGCGTGACGCATCGTGGCGCTGCACGCAGAAGAATCCGCCGTGATCGGCAGCATGCTTTTTGATCTCGCCCGGTGCAGGTTCTGGAGTGGAGTTAAAGTTACGCTTTTTCTGGTACTCGTCGAGGCTCACAAGTTTCAGTATCTTAAGTCATAATTGAGAGTGGTCGATTCCTCCCCATCCGATCTTTGAGATGAATTTCTCGGAGCAACTCAAGAGCCAGCTGAACATTGTTGATGTAGTGGGCCAGTACGTTCGGCTGAAAAGGCAGGGCGCGGGTCCACGCTACGTGGGATTGTGTCCATTTCATTCTGAGAAAACGCCATCATTCGGAGTGCATAGCGGGCTGGGTTACTACAAATGTTTTGGGTGTGACGCGTCGGGCGATGTGTTTAAGTTTGTGCAGGAAATTGAGAGCCTGACGTTTCCTGAAACTTTGAAAGTGCTGGCGGAGCGTTATGGCATACCAATGCCAGAGCGACAGAAGTCCGATCATCCAGAAGAGCAGAAGCGCACAGCAGTACAAGAGATGCAGGAAATTGCGGCGGAACAATTTCAAGCAAATCTGCGTGGCGCGGCCGGAACAGAGGCGCGAAGATATTTGGAATCGCGCAACGTATCGAAGGCGGCGATGGATGAATTTCGCATTGGCTTGGCTGATTCCAGCGGACAGCAATTAGTACAGCGATTACAGAAATTTGGTAGCGCGCTATTAGAAGAATCGGGCTTGGCGATCAAACGGCAGGAGGGCGGAGGATACTTCGACCGATTTCGTGCGCGCATTATGTTTCCGATTCACAATGAAGCTGGAAAAATTGTGGGGTTTGGCGGACGCGCACTGCGGGATGAAGACAAGCCAAAATATTTGAATTCGCCGGAAACAGTTCTGTATAAGAAGTCATCCATCCTGTACAACTTGCACCGGGCCAAGACTGATGCGCGGAAGCACGACCGGATGATTTTAGTGGAAGGATACATGGATGTTATTGGCGTCTATTCGGCGGGGATTCACGAAGTAGCTGCCATTAGCGGTACGGCCATGGGTCTGGATCAGGTGAGGGCGATTAAGCGTCAAGTGGCACACCAGCAGGCGTCGCGGGGCGAAGTGATTTTGAATTTGGACCCAGATGCGGCGGGTGTGCGTTCGACGGAAAAACATATTTCGACATTTCTTGCGGAAGGGCTGCGTGTGCACGTGTTGGAGATTCCGGGCGGGCTGGATCCGGACGAGTATATTCAACAGTTCGGCGTGGACGAATACAAGAAGTTATTGCAGGCAGCAGCTTCGTATTTTCATTGGCTGGCGGACAGGGCGCGGACGAAATTCGATATGCGTACGCCGGAAGGCAGAGTGGATGCGTTTCAGTTTTTGTGGCCATCCATTCAGCAAGTGGCGGACCGCATTGAACGTTCCGCGATTGCTCGAGATGTGGCGGAATATCTGAACGTGGACCGCGAGCTAGTGATACAGAATTTCAAACGAGTGCCGCAGGCGAAAAGCAATGCAGCCGCGCAGAAAGTTTCGTCTTCCCTGCCCCCGAATGAACGGTTGCTATTAACGGCGCTGTTAGCTAGCAGCGATGCGCGCGCCGCAGTGAGGCATTACATGGCATCGTCAGCGCATTTTCCTTTGTTAGAGGCCAAAGATGTTTTTGAATCGATTTTGAATTTCGATGAAGAGCACGAAACCTTTTCGCTGGAGTTTATCTCGGCACGATTGAGTGAGCGATCTAAACGGATTTTGGCGGAGATGAGTTTTGGGGAATCGGTATTAGAGGAAGATACTGCAGCAGGGCAAGCATTGCATTGCCTGACCGCTTTAGAGACAAAGGCCAAGTCGGCTCGAATGGATGAACTGAAGCGACAAATAAGAGATCTGGAGACTGCTGGAAATATGAATGAGGCGTTGCAGTTGATGGAGGAGCTAAATGGCCTGGACAAGGGCCATTAAAAGGGGGCTGGGGTGTTGTAACATGAGACACAAGGCAGCAGGAGAGTTGGTTGACGGGTTTTGTGGTGAAATTTGCGTTTTGGGCCACAAACGTAGTGAAGAGGAAAAAGGCATTTGAAGCAAAACAGCAACGAAAAGGGCTTCGCGCTTTATGACGATGTTACTAGTGCTGTGCGGGAAGACTTGGCCGTTGATGCCGACCTGCAAGACATATACGTTGATCTGGAGAGCCCTGCCTCTGTTGACCTGTTAGACGATGCCAAAGATTTCGCAAAAAAAGAAGACGAAGCTGAAGACCTGAGTGAGCTTGATCTGTCGCCCGGCGCGATGGACAAGAACAACGACAGCGTGCGCGTTTATTTGCGCGAGATGGGCATGGTGCCGCTGTTGACGCGCGAGGGCGAAATTGAACTGGCGAAGCGAATTGAGCGCGGTGAGAATTCGGTGCGGAAAGCGCTATCGCGATCACGGTTGGTAATTGAAACACTGCTGGACGTAAAAGATTCTTTGGAACGCGACCGGCTGCTGGTGAGCGAAGTTTTACAAGTTGCTGAGCCAGCGCTGGTAGCAGTTAGTGAGATTGGCGAAGAAGTTCAACCGCCGCCGCTTCAGCCGTTGAAAGAAGAATTGCTGAAATCTCTGGCGGAGATTGAGCGGCTGTATAAGAAATCGCAGCAGACGGCACAGAAACTGCTGGCGGTCTCGCGGAACATGAAGCCGAAACAGCATCGCAAGCTACGCTTTGAGACAGCGCGATTGGTGGTGGTTTTGTCGAAGGCAGTGCGAGCATTGCCGTTTTCTTTGCGTTTCCGACATTCGTTGAGCGAACGATTGCGGCAGGCGGTAAACCAAGTGAGACCGCTAGAGCAAGAAATTGGACGGCTGCATCGCAAACTGGAGCACGCGCATGGTTCGGACCCGAGCGCGGCCTCGGGTATTCGCAAAGAATTGAAGGCACTTTCGTCGCAGGTAGAAGCGATAGAGCAAAAGTGTGGAACGTCGGCGACTGATTTGAAGCGCACGCTGCAGATTGTGGAACGCGGTGAATGTGAAACCGACGCGGCGAAGAAGCGATTGATTGAAGCGAATTTGCGTTTGGTGGTGTCGGTAGCGAAGCGCTATACAAACCGCGGCATGCAGTTTCTGGATTTGATTCAGGAAGGCAACATCGGATTGATGCGCGCAGTTGACAAGTTCGATTACAAGCGCGGCTACAAATTTTCGACATACGCAACTTGGTGGGTGCGCCAGGCCGTCACACGCGCGATTGCGGACCAGGCCCGTACGATACGCATTCCCGTCCACATGATTGAGACCATCAACAAGCTGGTGCGATTGCAGCGGAGCATGCAACAGGAGTTGGGACGCGAACCTACTACGGAAGAACTGGCCGCGCGCATGGAGTTGACGCCGAGCAAAGTGCGCAAGGTTTTGCGTATTGCGCAGGAACCGATTTCTTTGCAGACGCCGGTGGGCGAAGAAGAAGAATCGAACTTAGGAGACTTCTTGGTGGACAGCAGGATGGTATCGCCGTCGGAAGCGGTGATCAATTTGAATCTTCGCGAGCAGACGGCGGAAGTATTGAAGACGCTGAGCCCACGCGAAGAGAAGATTGTGAAGATGCGTTTTGGCCTGCAAGACGGAAGCGAACATACGTTGGAAGAGGTGGGGCAGAATTTCGCGGTTACCCGCGAGCGCATTCGTCAGATCGAAGCTAAAGCGTTGCGAAAATTGCGTCATCCGAGCCGCAGTCACAGATTGCGGAATTTTTTGGAGAATGGCGCACCTTCGAGTTAGATTAGGCCACTGTCGTAATGGTTGGACGAAGTAATTCTTCGGTAGATCCGGCAAATATTTTAGCGAGTGCTTTCTGACGAAAGCAAAAAATCTGCTGCACCTGTCTTTTCACCATTAACGTTTGGGCGAGCGAGCCTAACGGGCCGAGAGGCAAAGTATATTCCAAATGATCTCCCACGATGATGCCGTTTTCCGTTTCGGCGAACGTGTGGCGATGATGCCAGGATTTGTAGGGTCCGACAATTTGTTCGTCTACGAAGCAATGCGGTGGATCGTACTTTGAAATCAGCGAACGCCACTTCATGGGAAACCCGAGCCATTTGATTATGTAATCGAATTCTGCGCCTTGCCGCATACTTGGCTGCTGAGTTTTGATTTGAAAGCTCAGCCAGGGCGGAGTGATGGCGGCGAGGTTCGCAGGATTTTCGAAAAACGCAAAGGTTTCGGAGAGAGAACGTTTAACCAGAAGTTCGCATTGGAGCGAGTAAGCGGACATATTCATTGGATGCAGCTTATTCAAAGCGGCTGCGTTATGTTAGTGGTTCACATGACGGAAACTGCTACTGTAACCCCACCGAAAAAGGTTCCCAAACCGAAGAATGCCGCCGAACGTAAGGCGCGCGTGAAACGGATTGAGTCTGAGTTAGATAAGCTGTACCCGAACGTGACTTGTGCGTTGCACCACCAGAACGCATGGGAGCTTTTGGTGGCTACGATACTGTCGGCGCAGTGCACGGACGAACGCGTAAATAAAGTGACCCCGGAGTTATTCAAGAAGTTTCCGACGATAGGAGACCTGGGGCGTGCGCCGATTGAAGAAGTTGTGGAAGTGATTCGGTCTACTGGGTTCTTCAATAATAAGGCGAAATCGATCATTGGGGCGGCAAAGCGGATTGTGACTGAGTTCAAGGGCGAGGTGCCAAGAACGATGGAGGAGCTGCTGACAATACCAGGAGCGGCACGCAAAACGGCGAACGTGGTTTTGGGCACGGCTTATGGCGTTGCTGTGGGTGTAGTGGTGGATACGCATGTGCAGCGCATTTCGCAGCGGTTGGATTTGACGAAGAACGAAGAGCCGATAAAAATTGAGCAGGACTTGATGAAGACGATTGAGCCAGAGCGCTGGATTTCGTTTTCGCACCAGATCATTCACTTTGGACGACAGATTTGCATAGCGCGGAAGCCGAAGTGCGGGTCATGTCCGTTAGATCCAGTTTGCTACTCCGCGGACAAGACACTGGCGTGAGTCTCTTTTTAGGAATTGACGGCGGCCAATCGAGTACTGTCGGGTTGATCGCCGATGAGGGTGGTCGCGTTCTTGGACATGGGCGGGGTGGACCATGCAATCACGTAGCGGCATCGGAAGGACGAGCGAAATTTAAACGCGCGATTTTGGAGTGCCTAGACGAGGCGTGCCGTGCGGCCGGGCTAGATTTGAGCACAGTGGAGTTTGAGGCGGCTTGTCTTGGATTCAGCGGCGGCGCGACGGATAAGGAGGCGTACAGCCGGGAGTTTATCCGGAGCAAGAGCTTCAAAATTACGCACGATGCGGAAATTGCGCTGACTGGGGCTACGGCCGGCGATCCGGGTGTGATTGTGATTGCGGGAACGGGTTCGATAGCGTTCGGGAAGAACGCGAATGGAACGACGAAACGGGCTGGAGGATGGGGTTATGCGTTCGGCGATGAGGGTGGCGCGTTTGATGTAGCGAAGCAAGCGCTACGAGCGGCATTGGCAATGGAGGAGGGCTGGGGGGAAGCGACGGTTTTGCGAGAACGGTTGTTGGCGGAGACTCACTCTGAATCGGCAAATAGCTTGATGCATGGGTGGTACAACGATTTCCAGAGAAGCCGGATTGCGCGACTGGCACCGTTGGTGGACGAGACGGCTCGCGGCGGAGACGACGCTGCGGTGAAGATTTTGAAGCGTGCCGGGGATCAGTTGGCCAAGTTAGTGGGACACGTTTATGGGCAGTTATTTTTGCCAGGTGAAAGCGGCAAGGTAGCGTATATTGGCGGCGTTTTTGAGAGTGAGTTAGTTAGCTTGGAATTGAAGGGTTTAGTTTTTGAGAGATGGGGCGTGGAAGCCACTCCGCCGCAGTTGCCGCCTTCAGCCGGGGCGGTGTTGGAAGCGTTGCGGTTGGCCGGGATTAAAACGGATTTGGTGAATATACCGAACGTGAAGAGCTAGCTGCGAATTTCATTGTCATAAACGGAGAGCGGGAACCGTTTTACATGTGTGAAGGGCAGGATAGAGGCAATCATGAGCGGGAACGCCGGGCAATTGGCGGCAAGCAGGCTCAGCGTGCGGGAGAATGATTCGCATTTCGAGTTTTTATTTCTGCAGCATTACCCGAAACTTCTTCGTTTTCTGATGCGGCTGACAGGAAATCAGGCGCAAGCAGAAGAACTTTCGAATGAGGTTTTCTGGAAACTATCGCAGCAACCGAAGTCGTGGCTGTTAGAGAGAGACGTTGGGCCGTGGCTTTACAGAACCGCCTTCAACGCGGGTATTGATGCGTTTCGTGCGGCGAGCACACGCGCGAAATATGAGAAAAATGCCGTGCAGAACCAAACGGGAAGTGACGGGCCGTTGGACTTGCTGCTGCGCGAAGAAAACCGGCAGCGCGTGCAAAGAGTGCTGGCGCAAATGAAGGCGGAACGAGCACGTCTGCTGGTTCTGCGTTCGTTAGACACCCCGTACAAAGAACTGGCCGAAGCAATGGGCGTTTCGGTTGGAAGCGTGGGAACTTTATTGAACCGGGCGGAAGCGGAATTCAGGAAAAGGTATTTGGCGTTGCAAGAAAAGGAGAAGGCGATATGAAGTGTGCGAACGATGGCACCTTGCGGTCATTGGCGGATGGAGAGTTGAGCGCAAGTGAACGGAAAGCAGTGATTGAGCACGTGGCGGGGTGCGAAACATGCAGTGCGAAGGTAATTAAAGTAAGGAACTCAGCACAGCAAGTGCAGAGTTGGATGGCCGGTTTGGGGGGTGAAGATATAGACATGGACGTCAGAGCAGCTTACAGTCGATACCAGATGGCGGTTGAGGACAGGGCGGCAAGTAGATGGAATCGGTGGCTACTGTGGCTGAGAACACCCCAGTTCAGTGCAGCGGCATCAGCCGTGGCTATTATTCTGCTGCTCAGCTTTTTTGCACCGGCGCAGGTCTGGGCACAACATTTCCTTCAGCTGTTACGCATTCAGAAGTTGGCGGTTGTGCCTATCGATAGTTCGGCATTTACTCACGCGGGCTTGCCGGACGGGGCGTCTAGAGCTTTGGCGCAAATGATTTCGGATGATGTGGTGGTGACGATAAAGCCAAACGCGCCAACAGCGGTCAGCGATGTGGCAACCGCACAAGCAAGGGTTGGCTTCAATGTTGAAGCGCTGGATGCGTTAGGAGCGCCGCAACACATCAACGTGGAAGATGAAGGCGCGTTTCACATGACGCTGGACGTTGATCGGATTCGCGGGGTACTCGAAGAAGCGGGACGAACGGACATTCAAGTACCGAGTTCGGTGAACGGGAGCACCGTCGCCGTAGCAGTGGCAAAAGGTGTGACCATGCTGTACGGGAACTGCGGAGATGGAAAAGGCAAACCTTCAGAGGGAAACTGTATCAGTTTCCTGCAGATTCCGAGTCCGAAGGTGAGCGTTCCGCCGGACTTAAACATGCAGGCGCTGGCTGAAGCAGGTATGCAGTTGGCAGGAGTGAGTTCTAACGAAGCCAGCACTTTCGCAAAGAACGTGGATTGGACGTCAACGCTGGTGATTCCCGTCCCTTTGGAAGCGTCTTATCGAACAGTAGCCGTAGATGGAGTGAATGGCATGTTGATAGAGATGGCAGCGAAGGGCGCGTATCGTGGATCGTATGACCTCATTTGGATTAAAGACGGAGTGGTCCACGCGGTAAATGGACGGGGGAATTCCAGTCAGGTGCTGGCAGCCGTTGCGAACCTTGGTTCCTAAGTTGCGAACGACGGAATGACCGACAGCTCGGGTTTTGCAATTTCAACACGGGGACTGCGGAAAGTCTTCGGTAACAAGGTGGCGGTTAGCGGGCTAAATCTGGACGTCCGGCGGGGAGAAGTGTTTGGCTTCCTGGGACCGAATGGCGCTGGCAAAAGCACTTCCATCAAAATGTTGTTAGGACTGGTAAGGCCGACTCTAGGGTCGGCCTTTTTGTTGGGTGAACCGATTGGTGAGCGGGAGACGCGAAGGAAAGTTGGATTTCTTCCCGAGCACTTCCGCTTTTATGATTGGTTGACTTCGGAAGAATTGCTACGTGCTCACGGAGAGCTGTGTGGACTGTGGGGCAGCGAACTTAAGAAGCGGATGGAACACATGCTGGAGTTGGTGGGATTGACGCCGCATGCAGGTAAGCCGTTGCGCGCTTATTCCAAAGGGATGCTGCAGCGAATCGGGTTGGCACAGGCGTTGATCCATCAGCCTCAATTGATTTTCTTAGATGAGCCGACATCAGGGCTGGACCCGGTTGGGCGGCGTTTGGTCCGGGACATTATCAGAGCACAAAAAGATCGAGGCGCAACGGTGTTTCTAAACTCCCATCTATTGAGCGAAGTGGAAGTTACCTGCGATAGAGTGGCGTTCATCAAGCGAGGCCAAGTGCTGGAAGTGCGCGAAATGGCAGAGTTTGAGGAGACTGCGCAAAGGGTGGTGGCGCGCGTCGGTCCGTTGAAGGAGTGTGTTTTGCAGGGACTGAAAGAGTGGGCAACAGAGGTGAGCTTGGAAGGAGGGGAATTGCGATTCAAGTTGACGTCAAGGGAAGGGGCGCCGCGCGTGGTAGAGCACTTAGTGAATCATGGCGTCGAAGTCTTTGAATTTGTTCCCATGCGAACGACCTTGGAAGACCGATTTCTTGAGATTCTCGGCACGGATAAAGGACTATGAGCCGGATTTGGGTGATTGCGCGCATCACATTCCACGAGGCAGTAAGAAAACGACTGTTGATGATGGCGTTGTTAGCAGGAGCTTCGTTTTTGTTACTGTTCGGGACTGCTCTGCACTTTCAAGAGGCTAATTCTTACCAATCGCACCTTCCGCCGTTGATTCGCCGGCAGGTGAATAACGGGATGCTGGTAGTGGGCATGTATGCGATCAACTTTCTGTTGGTTGCAATGACTGTGCTGACTTCGGCGGACACGCTATCGGGCGAGATTGCTTCGGGCACGATGCAGGCAATTGCAATGAAGCCCATCTTTCGTTGGGAGTTGCTCGCGGGAAAGTGGCTAGGTTTCTGCGGTGTGCTCACGTTATACGCACTGACGATGGCTGCGGGATTGAACTGCGTGACCTGGGCGATTGCAGGCGTGTATGGGAGACATCTTGCACTCGCCTTTGGATTGATGTGGATGGAAAGCATGTTGCTCCTGACGGTAACGCTAATGCTGAGTACAACGTTTTCGACGTTGACCACCGGCGCGATGGTGTTGGGGATGCACGGGCTGGCTTTCTTAGGCGGGTGGATTGAACAGGCGGGAAGCATGACGAACACGCCGAATGCAGTGCTGGCCGGAGTTGCCGCGAGTTTGATTATGCCGAGTGAATCGCTGTGGCGGAGGGCCGCATTCGAACTTCAATCGCCGCTGGCGGCAGCGTTAAACAACTTCTCTCCGTTCAGTGCAATGTCGGTGCCAAGTCCGGCAATGATTGTGTACGCGGCTTTATACACATGTCTGATGTTTGGTCTTACAGCCTGGCAACTCAATCGACGTGATCTGTGACACTGACTACCCAGTCTTCGGTGGATAAGAATACAATCGGAGTTTCGAGGAGACAGTAAAGTGAAACAGATACCGCGCCGACGATTTATGCAAGCTAGCGGTTTGGCGCTTTCGTCGCTGGCAGTGAACCCGATTACGCTTGCCGCTGAACCATTTCAAGGTTCGCCCAATGAAAAGAAGAGTGCCCGCTTTCGTTTTGGAATTATTGGCGTGGGCATGGAAGGGTCGGGCGTATTGAGTAATGCGATCGCTTTGCCGGGTGTGGAGTGTGTGGGAGCCGCCGACCTTTATGACGGCCGACATGTGCTCGCGAAACAGATTACTGGCAACCAGAGTCTGTTCACAACACGGAACTATCATGAACTGCTGGAACGCAAAGATGTGGATTGCATTCTGGCGGCTGTGCCGGACCACTGGCATATGCGCGTAGTTGTGGATGCATGCAATGCGGGCAAAGATGTTTATTGCGAGAAGCCGATGTCGCATACGGCGGCGCAAGGTTTTGAGATGGTAGAGGCCGCGCAGAAGAACGATCGCATAGTTCAGATTGGTTCGCAGCGTGTGAGCTCGGCGCTGTGCAAAAAAGCTCGCGAGTTGTATCACGATGGGGCGATCGGCGATGTGGAGATGGTGGAACTGAGCTTAGGCCGAAACAGTCCGACGGGAGCTTGGGTGTATCCGCCACCGCCGGATTTATCGCCGAGCAATTTGGATTGGAATACCTGGTTGAACGATGCGCCGAAAATTCCGTTTAACCCGGAGCGTTTTGCCAGATGGCGCTGCTGGCGCGAGTATGGCACGGGCGTGGGCGGAGATTTGATGGTTCACTTAATTAGCGGAATGCTGTACACGCTGGGTTGGAATGAAGCACCGAAATCGGCCTCGGCATTGGGCGGCATCTTCAGATGGAAAGACGGGCGCAATATGCCCGACACTCATGCGGTGCTTTTTGACTATCACGGGATACCGGTGTATGTGCGACTGAATCTCGGTTCGGAAACGCCGGAGATGGCGCGCTTCCTTGGTCCCAAAGGAGTGATGGAGGCGACAGGCACCAATTTGCGCATTTCAGCGCAGTCGGGCAAAGACGAGGGACCGAGTTATTATGCCGACAGCTTTCCGGCGGACTTACATGCCGAATACGTCAAGCAGTGGGAAGCAGAGCATCCGGAACATTACGGCAAGGAACCACTTACGGCGGATATGCTGTATGAGGGCCCCGATTGGGATGATTTGAAGCCGCATTTGTGGACGTTTTTTGAGGCGACAAAGAGTCGCAAGCCAGTTGCGGAAAACGAAGTATTTGGCAACCACGCAGCACTCGCTTGCCACATGGCAAATGAATCGTATTTCCAGAAAAAACCCGTGTTCTTTAACGAAGAAACACGGTCGATCACGAGTTAGCAGAAGAGTGAACGTAAGATAAGAATAGTGGCTCGAATCTATCTGCCTGTGCTGTGTTTCGCCTTGGTCTGTGTGGGCCTGTACGGTGGAATGCAGGCGGAAGACGAGAAGGTTTCGAACCCTATTGGTAAGGCGATTCAGATTCATTCACCGCTAGGGCTGCCGCCTGTGCCGGTTCCGGCGGGCAATCCTGAAACGCAGGAAACCATTCAACTGGGACGCGAACTTTTCTATGAAAAGAAGCTGTCGCGTGATTCGACCATCGCATGCGCGTCGTGTCACGATCCGCAAAAAGGCTTCTCCGACAGCCGGCCAAACTCGCTAGGCGTGGATGGGAAGGTTGGTACGCGAAACGCGCCGACGGTGATGAACGCTGCCTACATGCCGTTGTTGTTCTGGGATGGGCGTGCCGGCAGTTTGGAAGAACAGTCGGGTGGTCCAATGGCGAATGCGGTGGAGATGGACATGAAATATGAGCTGGTTATTTCGAGGCTCAATGAAGACGCGCATTATAGAGCGGAATTTCAAAAGGCATTCGGTCCCGGACCGGTTACTCTCGCCAAAGTAAAGCAGGCAATCGCCAGTTTTGAGCGCACGCTGATTAGCGGTAATTCACCTTTTGACCGTTATGAATATGGCGGCGACAAGACAGCATTGTCGCCAGCGGCGATTCGGGGTTTGCAAGTATTCGAAGATCCGAACAAGGGTAATTGTGTTTCGTGCCATACGATTGGTCCGAAATATGCGCTTTTTACCGATGGGAAGTTTCACAATACGGGCGCCGGCGTGAACGGAGAAGGCGATTTGTTGGATGTGGGCCGCTATCAAGTGACGAAGAATGAGGCTGACCGCGGATCATTTAAGACGCCGACGTTGCGCAATGTGGCTTTGAGCGCACCGTATATGCACGATGGTAGTTTGAAGACGCTGAAGGATGTGGTGGACTTCTATGCGGGCGGCGGCAATTCGAATGACCACCAGGATCCGGCGATGCAACGGATTCACTTGTCGGGACAGGACCGGGCGGATTTAGTGGCGTTCTTAGAGTCGCTAACCGGCGAGATGCCGACAAATATGGTACCCCCAAAATGATTCGCTGGAATGTGTTTTCCATCTGTGCCGTTTTTGTTTTGGCGGGCGGAATTTCGGGATTCGGCCAGACAGTTCAAGCGCCGACTCCCGCTTCGCAGCCAACATATTTCAAAGTGGACCCCAAAACGGCCGGCAGTATCGTTGGAACAATTCACTATAGCGGCAAGAGGCCAACGCCGAAGGTGGTTGACATGAGTAACGACCCTGCATGCGTAGATGCGCACAAGGGCCCGGCTTATGAGGAGTCGCTGGTGGTGAACAAGAAGGGGATGCTGGCGAATGTTTTTGTGTACATCAAAAGCGGGCTGGAGGGCAAGGCGTTTGAAGTGCCGACGACGCCGGTGACCATTGACCAGCGTGGATGCTGGTTTCACCCGCGCGTAATGGGTATTCAGGTTGGACAGCGACTTCAGGTGATCAATTCCGATCCGGTGACGCACAACATTCATCCGTTGGCGCAGGTTAACCGGGAATGGAATCATAGTCAGGGCGAAGGCGATCCGCCACTGGCACGCAAATTCATCAAACCCGAAGTTATGATTCGCGTGAAGTGCAATATTCATAGCTGGATGCATGCGTTTATCGGTGTGGTGGAACATCCGTATTTCGCGGTGACGGGCGCGGACGGCAAGTTCAAAATTGACAATGTCCCGCCGGGCCAGTACGTGCTGAGTGCTTGGCAGGAAACGCTTGGGACGCAAGAGGCGAAGGTGACAGTTCGACCGCATTCCAAAGTAAAGACTAACTTTTTATTCAAGGGA
>CAVOJX010000025.1:0-475932 GCA_963696305.1 Bryobacterales bacterium
TATCCAGCAGCGCGCTGTTTGCATGCCCACCTGGAGGCTAATCGAGAAGGCCCAAAAAATGGGCAATTTGGGTATTGCTGACCAGCAAATCCTCCCAACATGACATACTTAGGCGCAATGACTCTGAACTGCAAAAAGACTCTCACAACATTTCAGTTAATATCAACTCTCGGGCCGCATGGAAAGGCACGACAGCAGCTGTCTCTTGCGTGGGCACAGCTCGCCCGCCACGTTAACGCAACCTTTTCGTTTGATCCGCAAGCGATTGAAAACCTCAGACTCCTAGCAGAGGGGCCCTGCCCTGATTGCCGCGATGCTATGGGTGCGCACACGACCTCTTATGACCACTGAGAACTGATATTCAGTTTCTTGCACAGGGCCGCGGGAACTCTACTAGTATAAGGCCAATTTGGAATCGGAGCCGACCACTTACCCTCATTGTCGGAAAACAGATTCGATTTGGTGATTTTTCCTCACTGCTTAGGTGGCTAGATTGAGATTTATTATTAACTGTCCGCCGTGAACGGGGGCAAATCTTCTGTTGGCCTACAATCCTTGTGCTCCGTTCCTGGACTGGTATCGCACCAGCTCCTGCCTAAATGTCGCCTCTTGACAGCGCCGGCCTCAGCATCATAAAACACAGCACGCACCCAATTAGCAGTGATTGGTACCGCAACGCTTCCCCAAAAAGCGGCAACTGGCGGCTGGGACCTGAAAACGAAAAATCGCATTTTTCAATACTAATCGGTGCACATGATCTAGCACCAGCACGGGAGTACCTGCAACGGGCCGTGGTGGCGGAATACTGTACCATCGACGATCCACACTCACATCCCAAGTGTTAAAGCGAATATAGCAACTGCACCAGAGTGTGTGCCGAGACCGCCAGGTTTATTTATCTCGCCTGGACGACCCGCGGACGAATCGCGAGATATTTGCACGAATCTAGATCTTTGTGGCGAGCTGCTCCGGCTGGACGCATTTGTCTCTCCCGGCGGATTGCAGAGAGCCGCCCAGGTGATTTCGCTTCCGATCAGGGTGCCAAGTATTGCTTCGGAACCAGGCGATTTGCTTGGAGCCAACGGCTCAGCCAAACTCTCGACGACTAAAGCTTTCAATGGGTTCGCTCGCATTGTGGGCAGATGCAACAAACACCAGCGCCGAATTAGCTGGCTTGTTCAAGCGCAGTTGGTGGAAACGTTACACCGTTATTCCCGCACGCATTGTCCAATTGCTGGGACCTTGCCACAGTGACTTTGTGGTTGGTCAGAGTATTGGTCGTTATACCTTGTGGATCTGTACTGGTGGTGCATGTCGAACCCTTGAAAACCAAGGCAGCCATCCGCGATATGTCCGCCATGTGGCCAAACACGCAGTGCTGCATCTTAATTGAAGACAAAGCCAATGGCAGATTTGACCAAGCTGGGTGCGAACTGCCTGGAGTAATTGCCATCGAACTGGCATGGTGAATAGTGAGCATGGGCCATCACCTCACAAGTGAAGCCGGGCCGAGATATCATACCTCAGTTTGGCTAAGACTTTCTTCTAGAGTATGTTCAGCTAAATGTGTCGCACCATGACCAGCTGGTAGTGCCATGACGCAGGCTGTATGGCTTTGGGCGGTCCATACACCAAATCGCTATCGCTCACAAAAATGCCGCACAGCCCGAGATTGGTCAGATGCCGGTGGTGAACCCAAAGTTTGACACACTGAGTGGTACTACGGTCGCATAGTATGCCTGTCTTGTTGGCATAAAAAGCCGGGTGGCACCCCTTGAGACTCACTGCACCGCGAGCCTTACTTGTGAGTTTTACTTCTGCTGGATGCCCATCTCAGCAAAGTCAATCAGCTTCACCAAGCAAGCTGGCTGCCTCTCAGCTTCTGGGTGGCTCATGACTGGATTTGGCTGAATGGTATGGTAATGTGGGTGTAAAGCAATTCACAGTATTGAATGCGTGGGAACAATGTCCACTGCTGGGAAGCTGTGCGTTCCCAGTGAGTGCAAACACTTCATTCAGGAACACCTGTAATTTCGATATAACGCTTCCCACAAAGAAACTGTGGCAAATACCGCTGATCAGGACGGAAGGCATCCCGTGGAATGACATTTCCGCAGTAAAGATCCTTCGCGCTGGCAATGAGCCGGGAGAAGCAGTATAGTGGCAGTGACAAAGAAAAGGAAACTATGACAGCAGCAGCAGTACAGTAGCCCCGACTTAACCGGCGGACGAAGTAGTGGAACCTGTGCCGACAGCGGCAGTGAAACGCGACAATCACAAGGGTATGTGTGTGAAGACGCAGCTGCCTATACCTAACTCAAAGCACTGGGAATAATCTGGAAGACACGCAAGTTGTTGAGATATTTATATTCAGGGCTCTTCCCAGAAAGCTATTCGTGCCGCAACAGGAGACCGCTATATGTCCCGCGCAGGTGAATGAATGACTTTGACATCTGGCAGATATTGGTACAGGTTGGCTGTGTCGCAGGTACCAGCGAAAGAGACCTGTCGCGCGCATGACCTCCAGTGCCGTGTTAAGGAGTCTTGACGCTTTCGGTATAGTCTTCAAATGCATCCTGGACCTTCTTGTCGTCTATAATAGTATATTCTTACATTTGAATTATTTGCACCTTCCGGGTTTGCGTCCTCTTTACCTCTGTCATATGGTATGACCTCGATATTTGTTGATCATGGACTCAATTCTGCGTTGGACTTTTAGTCACGAGTGGTAGACAGATCCTGGTCATAGAGCCGTCTTACTGCTTGCGTAGTCATGTGAAGCGGAGAAACCGCTTCTTCAGTGGGAGGTAGAAAGTATCGACAATCGCATTGATCCAACTCCTAGTTTCAGGAACGTGGTGTCGGAAATGTCGTATTTTGTAGTTTTTCCTATACAGTGTAAGCTGAAAGAGATTCCAAGCCACTCGTTCGGGCCCGTTGCAGGCCTCAGTCGCATTGATAAACTGCCTACTTAGAGCCGCCGTCGGGTGTTGCCGGACCCGGCGGCTGGGGTGTGTAACAAATGCTGCTGAATATCGGTGCTCTCCATGCGTCCCCGGGCAACTGATTTTATAGAAGTCCATTTGCGGTTGGCAGAGACATACGAAGACTCCGCCTTCAGCCTGATCCTTCGACTTGAGATCCGGTACTGGAGGCTTGCAGCAGCTTAAATTCTGCGAGATGGCGGCGACGTCCATTGCTGGCTAAAAGGTCCGAAAATCACTTTACCTTTCGAAAAACTATACGGCCAGTCGCAGCCGAAGGGAAAATATGCTCTGCTCCACAAGCTCCGGGTATAGGAGCACTCGAGCAGTTGGCAAAGTCACTGTCCTCGTCCTGGCCTGAAAGAGCTATAGTTCATCGTGATCGTAATGCTCAGGCGTCCTCCTTTGGGATGGAGGCCGATGCCTCGCTGAGTTCGCCCGTTGTTCGAAGCAGCTTCTGCCTGGTGGGAATGTGAACGCTCCATTACCGTTGTTGACTTCTGGTGCTGCCATCCCCTCTATGTAATAAAAGGAATAAGTCGTGCCGCGAAAATCCTCCTCCAGGAATCCATCTGGAGTATAAATTGAAGAGACCGCCATCTCCTTGGTAAGGCTGGCTTCCTGCGCTTACATCCCGGTCCGGCCGACAACCAAGGCAAACAGCTTGGCGCTTCGCTTTGGATGTTCGAAACAAAAATGCACGACCCACAACCCACGTAAGCGAGATCCGCGGGGGGTACAACTTTTTTGACTTTCAATCAATGCCGGCGCCGAGGGCTTTACGGGAGGCGCGCCGCTTCGAGCTGGCGGTGCACGAAGGGGTTGTTGGAAGCTTGAGATTCCACTGCCGCCAAAGCTGCAGGCGGGCCCGCCTCCAGTGGTATAGCCACATCTCCCCTACCCACACGGCGGTGAGCCTCGCGAGTGAAGCATCACCCGCGAAACATAAACGGCATTCAACAGGTCGTTTTGCGGGTCAGGACTTCGAGGCCATCATTTTGGAACAACTCCTGGTAAGTTTGCTAAGGCCTGGCCTGGGCGGCCGGTTCGGCGTAATCATCGGCGAGGGCTCGCGATGGCGGTGTCGGCCTCACTGCCCGCGCGATGGTCTCGGCGGGATAATCCTTTTGTCTCGCTGAAGAGCCGAAAGGCGGCTTCGATCTGTCCCTCGCGTCTCTTCCATGATGAATCCAGCGCACGCAGCGTGGGAACCGGCAAGCAGGGACCGTTTCGCGTGCGGCGTGCCGCGACATAGCCCGGGACCTCCCGGTCTCCACATCAGCGAGCGCTCATAGACTCCAGCGCCCAGGCTGCGGATGTTTGATGTGAGTAAGACGTCAGTCTAAGTAATACGCCCGGCCACGGCCCACCGGGAGCGGGGACCGAGTAATTGTTTGCAGTTCCTTCTGGCGAATCGTTCGAGAACTTTGGAACGCTTCCTGGAGCGGAAACGCGGCCTCGAGCGGGCGGTTCAGATTTGACCCTGCCGTCCTCTCCCAGGATGAGTCCTTCCGCGGCAGGGAATTTGGGAGAGGATGGCGGCGATATAGCCACGGATACGGGTCCACCTGGCGCAGGTGACCGAGTTGCTTTTGCGATTCGTGGATCGCATCGGCCACCCCCTCGAAATTTCCCGAATACATGAGTGCGCTCCGCCAGCATATTGAACGCTTGAGCTCGCGGCCCCGGCACGTGTCGAATTTCTTCGAGATCTCGATACCAAGCCGGGCATAACCAATTGCGTCCTGACAAAATCGAATGCAGACCCAGGTAAACCTCAGCCAGGTCTCCATGCATATAGGTTGCGGCGTTCGATTTCGCGCCTAGTAGATTTCGAGCTTCGCGCCGCAGGCGATCGAAGGCTTACTGCAGCCTGGAGGTAATGCGAGCACTTGCTGGTAGCTAGGTTCGGATCGGCGGTGACTGCCCGATCGGTGCCAATACTCCCCGATATCCAGCGCTTCGCGGTTGTTGGCATCTCCCCGCAGAACCGAATCAGATAATCATTACTCAGACTCTTTTCCGCCTCGGGATACTGCCCTTGTTGGTTCCATTCGGGGACTCCCTGATTGCGGGCAACGCGTATCTGCACGTCGCCCGCAATCAGGGAGTCCCCGAATGGAACCAACAAGGGCAGTATCCCGAGGCGGAAAAGAGTCTGAGTAAGGCGAATGCATTCTCTGATTCAGTTCTGCGAGAAGATCCCAACAACCGCGAAGCGCTTTGGTTATCGGGTAGTATTGCGCACGATCGCGCAGTCACCGCGTATGCCGAACGTAGCTACCAGCAAGTGCTCGCCTTCGCTCCCAGCGCAGTGAAGGCCTTCGATCGCCTGGCGCGGCTCGGGAATCTGACTAGGCACGAGATCAACGCCGCAACCTATATCTACGGCGACCTGGCTGAGGTTCACCTGGGTCTGCATCGATTTCAGGACGCAGTTCATTATGCCCGCCTTGGTATCGAGATCTCAAACGAGAATTCGACGGTGCCCGGACCGCGCGCTCAAGCGTTCAATATGCTCGCGGGCGCACTCATGTATTCGGGAGACTTCCAGGGGGCGTTAGATGCGATCCACGAATCACAAAAGCAACTGGAGAGACTGCGTCGCGTGGACCCGTATCCAAGCTATGTCGCCGCCATCCTCTCCCAAACCCGCTGCCGCGAGGGACTCATCCTGGGAGAGGACGGCGGCGTCAATCTGAACCACCCGCTTGACGCCTCAGTTCCCCTCTGGGAAGCATTCAAAGCTCTCGAACCATTCGCCCAGAAGGATGCCAACGATTATGCGTCCCGCTCCATGATGGCTGTGGCCGGGCATTACTTAGCTGACGTCTTACGTCACAGCAATCCGAAACGGGCACTGGAGGTTTATGAGCGCTCGCTGATGAGGATTCGAGAGGTCCCGAGCGATGTGGCCGCGCGCCGCACGGAGGCGGTCCTGCTTGCCGGTTCCTCTTACGCAGCGCGCTGGATTCATCGTGAGAAAGACGCAAGCGACCGAATCGCAGAGTCCTTCCGGCTTTTAAACGAAACAAAGGATTATCCTGCCGATACCATCAGCGCTGGCAGTGAGGCCGACACCGCCATGCGGGCTCTCGCCGATCATTATGCCGAGACCGGCAATCCCGGCCAAGCATTGCAAACTTATCAGGACCTGTTCCGCAAAATTATGGCTTCGAAACCTGACCCGCAAAACGACCTATTGAATTGCGTTTATGTCTCGCGGCTTAATACTTCGCTCGCAAGGCTGTTCCGACGCATGGGTAAGGGAGACAAGGCTGCACCACTGGAGGCGAGCAGGCTCCAGCTCTGGCGGCACTGGAATAGCAAGCTTCCCAACAACCCCTTCGTACGCCGCCAGCTCGAAGCGGCGCGTCTCCCGTAAAGCCCTGGCGCCGGCATTGATTGAAAGTCGAAAAAGTCTTCCCGCTAAATCTTCCCGCGGATCTCGCTTACATCAGTAGGAGGATGGTATGGTTTTTTCTTTCGAACATCCAAAGCGAAGCGCCAAGCTGTTTGCCTTGGTTGCGGGCCGGACCGGGATGTAAGCGCAGGAAACCCGCAGCCAGCCTTACCAAGGAGATCAGCATGTCTTTCTCAATTCCTATTCCAGATGGATTCCTCGAGGATTTTCGCGGCACGACTTATTCCTTTATTACGTGGGATGGCAGCGCCGAAGTCAACAACGGTAATGGAGCCTCGGACGGCACATTCCACCGGCAGAAGCTGCTTCCGACAGGGGGCAAACTGCGCGAGGCGATACGGCCTCATCCCAAAGGAGGCACCCTGAGCATTACGATCACGATGAACTATAAGCTCTTCAGGCCAGGACAAGGACATAGCTTTCAACTGTCGAGTATCCTGCCGGAGCTTGTGGAGCAGAGCATATTTTCCTTCGGCTGCGACTGGCCGTATAGTTTTTCGAAAGGTAAAGTGATTTTCGGACCTTACCAGCAATGGACGTCGCCGCCATCTCGCGGATTTAAGCTGCTGCAAGCCTCGTACCAGGATATTCAGTCGAAGGATCAGGCTGAAGGCGGAGTCCTTCCGTATGTCTATGCCAGCCCGCAATGGACTATCAAGTCGTTGCCCGGGGACGCATCGACCATTTCCTTCCAGGCGCCGATTATTGGCGGCCCTTCTTACACGCCCGCACCGGGTCCGGCAACACCCGACGGCGGCTCTCGGTCCGGCGGTTTCTGGATCGAACTGAGCGTGCAAAGTGTGGAAAAAGGGCCCGAACCAAAGATCGACTTAGATCCGAATCTCTTTCAGCTTACGCTGTTCCTGGAAAAAGAAAACCAAGCCGACATTTCCGACGCCACGTTCCTGAAACTAAGGGATTGGATCAATGCAATCAAGCGGTCGAATCTCTACCTCCCACTGAAGAAGCGGTTTCTCCCGCTTCACATGCGGGGACACGCGAGCGGGTCGGGAACAGCGCTCTATGACCAGGATCTGTCTACCACTCGTAGACTAAAAGTCCAACGCAGAATTGAGTCCATGATCGACGGAAATATCGAGGTCATACCATATGACAGAGGTAAAGAGGACGCAAACCCGAAGAATCCGCGAAACTATGTGGACCGAAATGTGACTATCTATATAGACGACGAGGAGGCCCAGGATGCATTGGACCGTTATACCGAAAGCGTCAAGACTCCTTAACACGGCGCTGGAGGTAGTGCGCGTTTTGAGGCAGCCGGGCGAGGTCTACTTCGAGTTGCTCGTACCCCCCAGCTGTGCCGGCGCGGCCAACCTGTGCCGATACCTGCAGATGTCGAAGTCATCCATTCACCGGGACACTGCGCGGGACATATCGCGCTGCTGTTGCGGCACGAATAGCTTTCTGCGGAAGGCCCTGAAGATGATAAATATGTCCGACGACTTGCGTGTCTTCCAGATTATTCCCAGTGCTTTGAGCTTGAGCTGTAGGCGGCTGCGGTCTTCGCGCGCGTCCTCCACCCTTGTGATTAGTTCACTCCGCTGTCGGCACAGTTCCACTACTTCGTCGCCGGTTAAGTCGGCTGCTGTTACTGCTGTTGCTGTCATAGTTTCCTTTCTTTGTCACTGCCACTTATCTGTTCTCCCGGCTCATTGCCAGCGCGAGATATTTACTGCTGATGCCAGTAGGCGAAATGCGTCCACAGTCGGATGCCTTCCGTCCTGGATCACGGTATTCACATTTGTTTGTGCGCTCTTCAAAAGGTCATATCGAAATTCACGGTGTTCCTGAATGAAGTGTTTGCACTCACTGGAAACGCGCACCTTCCGGCGGTCAAACATTGTTCCCACGCGTTGGACAAGGCCTACGACGTTTTCCGGATCAATATCAATTGCTTGCGCCCACATTCCATACCGTTGGCACTCAGTCTGAAAAGCCCCCACATCCGGAGAGTCGGCCACCAGAAGCGTGGAATCGAACTCGAGGCGGCCGGAATATTTGTGCGCTTGGTGGGTGAAGCTGATTAGCTTTGCAATCAGGTCATCCAGCGGGATGGGACCGGGCATGTAAAACTCACGAGTCACATAGAAGGGCTCGTTCGCGGTGCGGTCGAGTATCTCAAGGATGCAGCCCGGCTTCATGCCGACAGACAGGCATACTATGCGACCGTAGTACCACTCAGTGTGTGCAAACTTTGGGTTCGCCGCCGCATCATAAATGACCGATCTCGGGTTGTCGACAGTTGCTGTGAGCGATAGCGATTTGGTGTATGGACCACCAAAGCCGTGGCTGCGTTGCCAGTTAAGCGCCTGCGTCATGGCGTCCACTTGGTCATCGTGCGACGCATTTGGGAACATACTGCACTCTAGAAGAAAGTCTTCTACCCATGGAGCGAACTCGGGTATGAAGATCTGGCCCGCTTCCGCTTGTGCGGTGATGGCCCATGCTCGGCTCAGTTTTCCGCCATCCGGTTCGATGGCAATTACTCCAGGCAGTTCGCGCCTGAGTTCGTCAAGGACCGCGCTGCCATTGGCTTTGTCTTCAATTAAGATGGCGCTCGTGTTTGGCCACATGGCGGACATATCGCGGATGGCTGCCTTCGTTTCGACGAAGCCCATCCGCCGCCGTACTTGATCCACAAGGTATGCTAACGACCCATCGAATAGCCAGGTCTGACCAACCACGAAGTCACTATCGGCATTGTCTTTAAAGGCAAGGTCCCACGATTGAACAATCAGCGATGCCGTTGCGGGAATAACGGTGTAACGTTTCCACCAACTGCGCTTGAACAAGCCGCCTTCAGTTGGCGCTGGTGTTTGTTGCATCTGCCCAGCAAATGCGAGCGAACCCATTGAAAGCTTTAAGTCATCAAGAGTTCGCTGGCTGAGCCGTTGAGGCTCAAGCAAATCGCCTGGTTCCCGGACAATCTCACGCCCGCTGATCGGAAGCGAAATCACCTGGCGGCTCTCTGCAATTGCCGGGAGAGACAAATGCGTCCAGCCGCCATCACGGAGCAGCTCGCCACAAAGATCTGATTCGTGCAATCTCTGCGCGATGACAACGATGCAACCCGTCCGCGGGTCGTCCAGGCGAGTAAATAAAGTTTGGCGGTACCAGCACACACTACTGGTGCGTTCTATGTCGCTTAACGCTTGGGATGTAGAGTGTGGATCGTCGATGAGCAGTATTCCGCCACCACGGCCCGTTGCGGTTGCTCCGGTGCTGGTGCTGATCATGTGCCCACGATTAGTGCTGGAAAATTGCGATTTTTCGTTTTGGTCCGCCGCCAGTTGCACTTTGGGGAACAGCTTGCGGTACCAATCACTGCTAATTAGAGTTCGCCGGTCCGTGCTGTGCTTTATGCTGAGGCCGGCGCTGTAAGAGGCGAACATCCAGCGGCTGCAGCCGTCGTCCGATGCCCATTGCCAGGAGGGCCAAAGGATTGTAGCCAACGAAGATTTGCCCGTTCGCGGCGGACAGTTAATAATCAATCTTCGAATCTGGCCTAGAGTTACAGCGGTCAGGAATTCACCAAGGATGTCGATCTGTTTTCCGACAATGAGGCTAGTGGTCGGCTCCAAAATATTCCAACTGGCCTTCACGAACGCAGGGAAGCTGCTGGTCAGTTCCCGCGCGCGGCCCTCCAGAATCAGTGACTGAATATCGGTCTCAGTGGTCATAAGAGGTCGTGTGCGCACCCATAGCGCTGGCAATCAGGGCAGGGCCCCTCTGCTAGGAGTCTGAGGTTTTCAATCGCTTGCGGATCAAACGAAAAGGTTGCGTTAACGTGGCGGGCGAGTGCCCAGCGCAAGACACTCTGTGAGCTGCCTTCCCATGCGGCCCGAGAGTTGATATTAACTGAAATGTTGTGAGAGTCTTTTTGCAGTTCGCCAGTCATTGCGCCTAAGCTTTTAATCGCCTCTGTCATGTTGCGGAGATTGCTGGTCGCGATACCCAAATTGCCCTTTTTCAGGGCCTTCTCGATTAGCCTCCAGGTGGCGGTGCAAACGGCGCGCTGCTGATCGATTGCTTTCTTGTTTTCAAATGACGGCTCACCATCGGAAGTCTCAGCGCTGGCTTTGCTTTTCCCTGGCGGCAGTGCCGGCAACACCTCGGGTACCAGCGCTTTGCCCGCGGTGGGATCGTCTGCGCCGACGGAAAGATGATTTCGGCGGTGCCTGCTCAAACTCGCCCTGGTCACCGAAGGAAAGCGCCGCTCGACCTCTCGATCCGCCACACCGCTTTTCAGGGCGGCGTTAATCTCTTGGACATCAGGAGAGTGGCACACAGAACACTGCTGCATCAAGCTCCCCTCTGCTGCTGCACCAGTAAAGCCCTGACGGTGGAGGCATACCAGACCGATCCGCGGCCAGTCCTGATGTTCAGATTATTCAGTTGCTCGACAATTTTCCGCAAGGGCAACTTCTTCTCTCGCATCTCTTGTATGAACCTGATTGTGTTCGCCGGCGGCGGCGTCCGGTTCGCAGCCGAGGCCTTGGCGCGCGCCTCCTGCAGGCGGGGGTTTCCCAACTTGGTGTAGACCCTTCCGGCGTGGCTTATGCGCGATCCCTTTTCAGCGAGTTCGCGCTTGATCTGGGCGAACGCTGCAGCCGTGCGCTGAGAGATCAGTTCCCGCTCATGCTCCGCAACGGCCGCAAGGATGTGAATCGTGAGCTTGTTTGCCTGGGGGAAGTCGACGGCAACAAAGTCCACTTTGGACTCCATCAAACCGGAAATGAAGTGAACGTTACGGGCCAGGCGATCCAGCTTGGCTATGACAAGCGTTGCCTTTCGCTTCTTACATTCGGCCAATGCAGCCGCTAACTGAGGCCGGTTGGTGTGGCGCTTCCCGGATTCAACCTCGGTGAACTCGGCCAATAGTTCAGCGGCACCGATGAAACGCTTCACGGCTTCACGCTGCGCATCCAGACCTAATCCAGAAGCCCCTTGCCGATCTGTAGAAACCCGGTAATAGGCGACATAAGTTGGCATTTCTTGCCTTTGTACTGTTTGGTGTTCCAGAATTAGAACAGTACAAGACGATTGTGTCCCGTTTTCCGCGGTGTTCCCAGTCATTTCAGCCAGAATCACACTGGCTCCCTTCCGGGCGCTTGCGGCTCGGTTGGCTCGGTTCGTTTGCTCTGGCACGGTTGCCAACCGAACCGCCAACCATTCCACTGATGTTTCGCAAGCGTCGGCGCGCAGTGGAAGCGCAGTCGCAGGGCCGCACGCTGCTTGAGGAACCGCGGGTCGAGCCCGGTTTCGCCGCACAATTCCATCAGGCCCCCAACTCCAAAGGCGCCGGCCCTCGTCGGATTCGCTTTGGTCCGCTGCGGCCGCCGGGTCGTCGAACAGCGTCAAGGAGACCAACTGATACAGACTGCAACCGTCGCTCGACCGCGCGGACACGCAGTCCCGGAACCACACAAGCTTCGGGTGCTTGACGAATACCTTTTCTGGAATAACCGCTGGTGGCGGTCCAATGGCGACCCGGACGTCTGAGATGAGTCGCAGGATCTTTCGGTTCGGGAACCGGTGGGTTGTGCCGTCACGCATCCTAAGAACGGCGTGGCCCTTCACCTTGGAGGGCTTGCTCATTTGGTCCGCTCCACCACTTTTTTACTCGTCAATGCGCGGGACCGCATTCCTTCGCCAACGTCGGCAATGGTCTTGTCCTGCTGTGCCGGACTCTGGGTCATGACCATATCGGTGAGTCGCGCCAGATCGCTCTGCACGCCGAGATCGAATGGCGCTAGCGGCTGTGGGGGTTTGGGCAATTTGGGATCATTCATGATTTACGTTTTCCTTTATCTGGTTGGTGGTTGCTAACGACGGGCTGGTTTGCACCAGCCAAAGCTTCATGCGTGCGATTGGGAAGCGTTGCCGCTGGCAGTGACGGCGAGGCAACTGCAGCTCGCTGCGGTGTTGTTGCCGCTGCCGGCGGACGATAATATTTCGTTATTGGTAAGCCGGCATGGCGGCGTGTCTTGCAGTGGCGCTTCGGGAGACGGAAGCTCGAATAGTCTGTGGGCAGTTTGATGATCATGCAATTGACTTCTTCGTTCGGGCTTCAGCCATGCACAAACCGCACTGATTGCGATCATCGGAGTCACCGGCGTGGTGGAGCGCTCGCATGGCAACTTGTCGCGTGAGAAGGACGTACTGATCTGCGGCGAGGATGACGGGGCCCAACCGGTGCCGCCTATGGGTGCCTGATAACGCGTGGCTTGCTGTTTCACGCGGTCTCTCCGTTTGCGCTCGATGAGTACTTCGCCCAGCCGCCGTGCGGAAGATAGCCTGACTCATCTTTCCGCTTTGGAAATAAGTTGCCGCCTTTTTTGCTTTGGCCGAACTGAAAGCGGGCTCCGCACTTGCAGCGCAATTCGAAGTAATCGTTCTCTTCGACAGTGCGGACCACAAAACGGATGTCGGTGCTGTTGCATATCCCGCATGCTGACTCGCTGTTAAAAACTTCGTCAACACTGGCGATAGCCTTGAAAAGCTCTTTCGTATTCGGAGCGTCGAGTTTAATCAACAAACGCCCGCCAGCGGTCTTAAGTTGCGCTTCCATATCGTCCTTCCTGAGAGCGTTTTACTTTTGGGGGATCACACGCGCGCGCGATATAGGGGTTTCTTGAGAGAGAAGAGAGAGTAGATAGAGATGAGAGAGTTATCTTCTTGTATCTAAAGCAATGCCTGTTGGCGTGAGTGGAGACTCTATCAGGTGTCTCACAATACCCCCCTATGGCACTCTTCTCAAATGCCTCAACTCTCTCAACTCTCTCAACTCTCTCGTTCACTGGATATCTCCGAGAATGCGGGGCTCTAGGGCATACTCACCAAACCCGCGCCTGCTGAGGACACCGGCCTGGCGAAGCCGTTCAATCTGTCGGTGAGCCGTGGCGGCGCTAACACCGGTGTTGTGCGTCAGATCCTTCGGCGAAAATGGCTTGGTCCCAAAAACGCTTTTTAGGGAGACGAGGACGGGATACATGGATGCCGCGCCGCCCTCGATCACATGGTCGTAATCGAGACTCTCTTTGCGAAAACGTAAGGCAAATTCTGTGCCCGTCAGGTGTCGGCCTTGAACCCTGACCAAACGTTCTGGGGCTGCGATGCCAAGCTCCGCATAACGCGAGACATGGAGTAGCGCTTCCACTGCCATGCCCATGGCGAAACTGCCAGCTCCCTGCTCCGTCCAGTCAAGCGAGACTGAGCCCTTGCTCGTGTGATGAAGCAATACGATGGTGCAGTCCAGCCGCTTGGCAACCTCATCCAGCATGCGCATGTCGGTCTGCTCTTGCTTCACGATGTCGCCTCCAGCCTTTCGCGAACCGCGTAGGGCCGTGTAAGAATCCAGCACAACCAGACGAAGGCCGCGGCGCTCGATCTCAGCGCCCAACCAGTCCAAGAACTCCATTCCGAAAGTGAATGGCACCTGCGGCGCCAGATAGAACGGCAGCCCGGCTACTGAACTAACTGACCGTCGGAGAATATCTTTAACGCTGGCCGCTCCGGAAGGATCGTCCTGCTCAAGAAGCAGCACTGGACCTGGAGCAAGCACCTTGTATGTATCCAGGAACGGTCGACCACTCGCAACAGACAAAGCCAGTTGCACCGCCAGGAGTGTTTTACCTGACTTCGCTTTGCCATTCACCAGAACGGCTCCCCGTCTCGGTATAAGCCCATCAATCAGGAATTCAGGCGCTGGAACGTCTAACGCCAACAGTTCGGCGACGTCGTAGATGATCAACTCATTCGTTGCAGCTGCAGGTGCTGCTTCTGCATGGCGTGGTGGAGACTGCAGGGCCGATGCTTTCTGCTGCCGATACGGCTCATAGAAGTCCCGGAATGCCTTCCAGCCGTTTTCCCTGCAGCTATTATGCTGGCACTTAAAGACCAAAGCCCCGCTAGCGAATTGTATGATGGCGGGCCGCTCCGTGTGGTCAGGATTGAAGGGGCACGCTTTCAGAATCCATCGGCGACCGCCTTGGTAAGCGTCTGGCCCCTTAACAACATCGAGATTCACCCGGCTGATCCAGCCGTCGAAATCAAACTCTGACGCGATGCCTGCACTCTGAGGTGACCTACTCGGCAAGATTGCCGCCGGCGCATCCGCAGCTAAGCGCTCCAGCAACTCGAGTGGCACCGCCTCAAACCGCTCCGGGCCACTCAGACCTATTGATCTTCGGTGCGGCCTGTCAGGAGTGCTGTCACCCTTGCGCGCCATCGTGCCGTACAGCCGACAGATGCGGCTCCGGTTACCGGTGGCAGTGTCGATCTTCACCTGGTGATTGCTGTACTTGCTATCGAGCGCCAGCAGTACCCGTTTGACGAGATCGTCGCCCGCAGCCAGGTCCAGATCAGCAGGCAACCGATAATGCAGATGTCCGCCGTTGCCAGAATCTCCAATAAAGGCTTCTGGAAAGCCCATCTCCGTCAGATCACTTGCGATTTGCTTGGCGCAGCCTATGGCCGCCTGGTGCTCGTCGTCTGTGGCCGAGATGCCGGCCGGGCGAACCGAATCGATATCGACGTATAAATGAAGGCGCGCAATGATATCCGCATCTGTCGTCGTATGCTTCGGCCTCGCCTGCAGGCGATTGCTGGAGCGCGCCAATAGTGCTGGATTAACCTGGTTGATCGTTGTGTAGATGCCATCGCATTTCCCGTCAAGCTGGCGCAACACCCCAATGAGTGCCTTGTGATTGCTTCGTTCGAAGTATCCGCTGTAGATGCAGCCAGGGCTGCTGGCCGTGCGGCCGACGCCGAGCGCGCGGATCTCTATAACATCGCCGGTGCTGGTGAATAGCTCAATGGTCTGCAGGGACATGCTGACGTGCGGCGCAATAGATTGGACTGCGGCGCTCACTTGGCACCTACTTCCGTCTTGCGGCACTGGATCAATATCTGCTGTGCCTCAGCGGATTGCAACTGCTGAAGCGCCTGCGCGATCTCATTCAAGCTGGTGATGACCGAATCGATGCTGCCTCGTTTCAAACCGGTTAGCGTCGACAACTCGAGGCTCACATCGTTGATACGGTTTGCGCTGTGGAAGACGCGGCGCAAGGCTTGCAGCGCAACGATACTTGCTGCTTGCTCTCTATTTCGAGTTGTGTAAAAATCATTACTGTCCATAAGGTTTCGTCGCCTTTGTTCAATTTGGTCGCGTGCGGCTTGCCGGCCCCACTTCCGTTTCGTTTGCAAATTGCTAAGACGCCCATTAGGTCTTCCGCCTTTTGGGCGTTTTGCATTTTTAAAGCTCGTATTACGGCTCCGGCAGTCTCAGCTTCTAGTGGGGCCATGCGTTTGGTGCGCTCCTTTAACGTCACAATAACGCCGAAATATTTTTTTGGCAAGCCGCTATTTTTGATAAGTTGTTTATTATCCATCCGATACGGTGCTGTCAATAGGTTTCATGCCAAACTCGCCACCATGAATGTTGTGGCAACTAGTGGCAATATCATCTATACTCTACGTATCGATGACAACAGCCCAAGGAATCATAGAGTTACGCCATGCGCTAGAACTCACGCAGCCGCAGCTTGCCGATCTACTAGGTGTTGGATTTCGAAGCTTGTGCCGGTGGGAAGTAGGCGGTCGGCTAACGTCGGCAGCCCTATCAAAATTGGCCAAATTTGCTCGCGAAAAAAAAGTTGATCACCTGGCAAATTTCTTCCGTTCGATGCACCAAGCCGAGATCGTAACAAAAATAAACAAGCTTGGAACGGCCGGCTCGCCGCGGTCCATCACCCAAACGGAGCTGCAGCAATGGGCCCAAACTTTATCCAAAGCCTTTTTCGGCTTTAATAGCGCGTTGAAGTCTCAACGGGATCGCATGGAACCTGGAGCCTTTTACGTGATGTGTGATTACGTCAACATGGTGGAGGACGTGAGATCCTACATTTCGCACTACGCCGGCCCACATGATGACGCGAGCCCGGTGCGGCCCTTCGGGTCATGGGTCCAGGCCGATGAGGCTCAAAAGAATCCTCCGCCCAAGGTTCCACCCAAACGCGGCCGCCCAAGAAAAACTGCAGCTGCAACAAAAGCCAGAAAGCCGCGAAAAGCCTAGCGTTGTGGGCTTCCCTGCCCCATAATGAAAGAGGTTCGTTGAATGCTCCTCGCGGCCCCGCGGCGTATGGAAGAAGCGCCGCGCGGCTATTGTGAATGCAGTCAACGGATACATTTTGTTCGAGGATTTTCAATGACCCATTCTTCCCCGCGCTCACCCGAGCAAATCATCCGCGGCATGCACGACGCCCTCTCCGCCCACCTGGCCAAACAGAAGCGCAAAAGCGCTGTTCGGATCCGGATCTTATTCACTCGGTCTCAGTCGCCGCTAGCCGGCCCATCAACCCGTTGACAGCCAACGACGCATCCTATCGTCCCCCCGTCATCGGCATGCAGCCGAGGGGTGTCATCGAGTTCGACCAGGTGATTAAGATGGCCGGCCAAAAGATGCGCGCCGCAGTCGCCCGCTAACTGTGCCGCAGGTGGCACGCCTTTTCGCTGACCACCATTAAATTGTGCTAGTATGAGTGCCGTCTGTGACACCCATATATGCCATCTACCCATCGTCTCCCGGAGCTGATGCGTCTCGTCCTTGGCGGCCAAACTGAGGGCGAAAAACTCGCGGCGCTTGCCGCCTTCGAGCGCGAAATGCGGAGCGCTCAAATGGACCTGCATGATGTCGCCGACATGCTACGCTCCCCCCTGGGGACCGGGACGGCCCCGCCCCCATGGTCGGATCCATCCGATCCGAGAGACCGTTGGTCCCGCGCCGAAACGCTCGCTAGCGAATTCGACGACGATACCTGGCCCGATGTTGCGGCCTGGCTCATCGCGCAAGATGATGCCTGGTACCGCGGCCACCAGCGGTATCTCCTCGACGGCCACCAGCGCACGTTCGTGTTGCAGATGCGCGACACCTCGGAGTATCTGCGGCCGACTTTGCCGCAGGCTACTTGGTTGCTGCTCCTCTTTATGAAGCTGCAGGCACAACTCGCCCGGCCGGAACCTCCGCGTGTGCTCGCCCTCGCTCACGATGCACCTCCGCCGCCGCACGAACGGCGGCAACGTCCGGTATCCCCACCTCACCCACAACCCAAACCGAAGCGCCTGGTGGGGCGTCCGGATGCGCTGGCATGGATCGCAGGCGTTGCCTCGGCTCGTCGGCAGGCCTCCTCACCCACAAACCAATCACCCCAACCCGTGCTATTCACGGATGC
Organism: Bryobacterales bacterium; assembly: GCA_963696305.1. Classification (GTDB taxonomy): domain Bacteria; phylum Acidobacteriota; class Terriglobia; order Bryobacterales; family Bryobacteraceae; genus Bog-105. The sequence continues at coordinate 17,661 of CAVOJX010000025.1, forward strand.
CGAGACTCGGGTGCTGGCCTGGTATGGCGCCCAACACAATGCTTGGCTCATTGATCGATCCGCCCGTGGGAAGGCTGATATCGTCGTCGGTCATCAACCTTTAGCGGCGGACATGGCGCTCGCATCCAACGTCAGCCTGCGAACCGTACGCCGCGCGCTGAGCAAAGCGAAAGCTGCCGGCTATCTGACGATCGAGCGCCCCAGCAACGCACCAGGACGAGCCACGCTATACCTGCCTACTCTCCCTCCGGACGGCTGGCGCCACCATAAAATTCCAGTGACGCAACCACGCCGCCGCGCCCGTCAGACTGCGGCCACTAAGGCCACCAAAAACGAGGCGACGGCGCCTCGCGCCCAAACCCCGCGCCGCACTCTCGCGCCAACAACAAGGCTCGAGGTTTGCCGGGCACCCAGCCGTGGCGCCCCTTTACTTTCTCCAGCAACTTCGCGCGAAGATGAAACAGCGTGATCGGTCTTTCCGGCTTCCACGAGTTCCCTGCCCTACTGTGAGAGTATGGGCTTGGTGCCATGCGACCTCTATCAGGAACTCATCGAAGCCTGGAGATCAGCTCAGTTGGACGAACTCCACGTCGGCCACCGGTCGTTCGCATCCACTAGAGCGATGGATCTGAAAATGGCTGAAGCCCGGTCGAGAGTCGACCATGCAAAGACCCATGTAAACATGCACGTCTATGATTGCGCCACCTGCAAAAAAGAAGGCAATCAACATGTTTAAGCAGGCGCGAGTCCAGTTGTATCTGGCCAGTTATTCTTAGCTGCTAAACGTCGACGGCAACCTGTTTCCGGTTTCTCGCCCGCAACCGGCATCGAGTGCAACAGTAGCGTGCATCCTTTCGCCGCGAGATGATAGGCCCGCGGCAAAACCCACACAATGCGGGAGCGGCTGCGCTTTCATCCGGCCCCCTCTTATACGCTCCGAGCAAGTCGCTCACGCGAATGCCGCTCGTCGTAAGCGCGGCGAGCGCCCGGCCAATGTCGCGTCCCGGGAAATATACACTGTCCCCATTTCGTTCCCACCGTTGGCGCGCGTTTATGCGGTACCACTCCGCCGCGGAACACTGCTCATTTGTCTTGTGCTTATGCTTTGCCCACGCCTTTGCTATTTCTTCCGATTCCGCGCGCTCTCGCAGAACTGCCGCCTTGGACCACGAAACAGGACCCGCAAACGCGATGAAAAGGGATGCCTCCAGCATCGACCCGAACACAATATAAGCGCTCTCCCCCACAATGTGACCCGGCTTGCCCAGTGGGTCGGGCCCGTCCCCTTGGCAGCAGTAATAGGTCCGGTAGCCCAGCTGCCATAATTTTTCAATGAGTGGCCGAATGTGTCGGTCAATCTGGACTTCGAATCCCGGTGGCCTAATCAAGTCGTACGTGTGGTCAGGCCTCATAGTCGGGTGCGGATCGGCACGCCTCTTTCCCCAGTATACCCACTCCGATCCGCTCCATTCAGCCCTTGCTGCTTACCTGCCGTGCCCGCCCCGGTGGATAATGGTTGTTATGCCGCCGACTCGCAAGATCGTCGTAGACCCTGAAGGGCGCATAACTGCTTTACACAGGACTGGTGTGCCATCTGGTGCAAGCGTAAAGTCGCTGCCATTAAAGGTAGGCGATCACATATCCATCGTAGAGGCCATTATCGGTCACAGAACCATCGAACGAGACCTTCACCCGCGAATCATTATCGAAGCGCCTATCGTAAAGGCCGATGCAGTCGTACGTGCCGTCAAGGCCCCGGCGTCAGACAAAAATGGGACGATTATTTCTACGCTGATCCGCCATGCAAGCGAAACATTTGGCTCTAAGCGAGTCGCCGCCGAATGGTTCCATATTGAATGCGGCGCCCTTAACAATGAGACTCCTGCTGCCTTCTTAAAGAAAACAGGCAACGTGGCCGAAATCGAGCGCATACTCAACTGTATTGACTACGGAATGATTGCCTAAGCAAGTGTTTTGCTGGCGGATTGCTCGAAAGAAATTTGCTGATCTTAGCGGCGCCGGGGGCCTGGTTGCTTCCGGCCGCTGGCATGACAAGGGGCACGAAGTAATTTACGTCTCCACATCAATCGCACTAGCCGCCCTTGAGTACGCCGCGCACTCGGCAATGCGACCTGCCGACTCCGTGTTGATGAAGATCGAAATCCCGAATGATTCCCTGATTACCATCGAGCAGCGTCTTGGAGGCCCGCTTCCGGCGAACTGGCCGAATGTGGAAGTTCAAACCCAGCATTTAGGCTCTGAGTGGCTCACTTCGAATGATTCGCTTGCACTGGAAGTTCCTTCGATCATCATTCCCCTGGAACGCAATCTCATTCTCAATCCAAAGCACGCTCGGTTCGCATCAGAGGTTAGCTTGGTCGAGACGCTTCCCTTCTTCTTCGATCCAAGGATCTTCAACACTGGAAAGCCCACCGGACCCGCAGCACCGCCGGTCAAGCGAAAGCGCAGAGCAACTCAGTAGTTTATCGGGCAGAAGGTAAGCATGCTAAGGCGTTTTGCGTCTGTTACGATATTCGGCGATTTCATGGGGAAGAGTGTAAAGGTATTTCAGCAGGAAGTCTAGAAACCTCAGAATGTCTCTCACGTCAGTATTTTGTGGCGCGGATGAGTTATCGGGGTGTGCGGACTCGTTTGCGAGCAGACGAAGTTGATGAGCCCAGTCCTTCATATGTGGCGGCAAGATACCTTTTTTAGATAAATCGTCAATCTCAGCGCGAAGGTTGCCACCTGTGGCGCCGAGCCCCGAACAGCTTGCTGCAGGGCGCTCCGGGCCATTACAGTCGCGGCATCCCAGTTCTCTGAGGCGGCGGTATCGTGAGCCTGAACCCAATAGCGTTTAATTGTATCTGGCCAATGCTCCGGTGCTTTCGCTTTGCCAATCGCCCACGGCAGCACTAGGTAACTGTGAAGCCCATCCACCGCACCCCACTCGCTGGCAGACCATAAAACGTGAACGAATCCAGCACAGTTGCCACACTCATACACGTCAAGATTAAGACGTTTCTTGGAATTGGGTTTTTTCTTTTCAGCGTTGAAGACGCGAGAGAAATTACATTGCTCACCACAGAAGGCACATTCGATTCTGTAGACGGCTAGTTCGTTACCGCTAAAGCCAACATCCTCTCCTAGCTCCCACCAACTCGTCATTCAAATCCCCATCCCCACCTTCTCGTACTCATCGAGCGAAGCTTCCTCCTTGCGCCAATCAGTTGGAGATTGTTTGTGCCATTGGAAGCCTTCATTACCCAAGCACCTTCGTATCAACGCCTTCAACTTCCGCTGGCACTAATGGATCGTTCAAGTCATCTTCGTGTTCCCTGCCCCATGCAAGATCACGTTCTTTCTGATTTGGATTGTCTGCGGCTTCCGGCCTTCCATCCGAGTATAAGCAGTTCTGAGCTCGGACTTCCTTATTGAAGGGCGATTTCATCGAGAATCCTGGGTGTCCTGCTTATGCTTTGCGCGGGCAATACCGGGTAATGGTCTGGAGCATTTATAGCAAAGGGAGCCTTTAGAGCAACGTGGAATCAGGAACTTACAGAGCCATATGGCGGCTGGACGGTTCGAATCTCACCCTCACCGCCAGAAAATAAAGGACTTAGGTGAGTCGGGCTGAATGGCCCGATTTACGGTTTTTGGTGTTGGTGCAAATGGCGTAACTTAGCAAGTGGGTCGCCTGAGCGTCGTCGCCAGCCAGAGCCGTGGAATCAGTAGCCGTCACCGATCATGACAAAGCCGGCCCAATAGTTAGGGTGATGATACTCGGGACTTTGCATGAGCGAAAGCGCGGCCTGTTGTAGACTACGGGCTCGACCAGGCAAGCTTCTGGACGCCGATACGGATCTTAGCGAGCTGTGCATGGCAATCATCAGGCGCGTCGTACTGACGCTATCGACCTTCCATTGACTCACAACCGCCGTGGGCGTGCCAGCCAGGAGAAAAGCCCAACTCATGCCAACGAGGCCCTCACCCACGGCAACACGTCCGCGCCCGGTTTCGCAGGCGGACAGAACGACAAGATCTGAATGAAGATTCAAACGAAGAACCTCACGCGCTTCCAATATTTTGTCGCTTCCTGTTTTGCCGGAAAACAGCAAGTACGAATACATTGGATTATTAACATTTAGGAATCCGTGGGTTGCTAAGTGAAGAATCTGATAGTTGGGTGCGTCTTTTACCCAAATCGCTTTTAGCGCATTCGCACCCGTGAGGGACTTCGAGCTTTCGGTCCCATATAAGTTCACGAGTTCTTTCACCTCTCTGGCTGTTTCCGGAAGATTGGCGGTATCCGGGTCTCCCAGTGCAAGCAACCGATGCGAGCTTGGAGCATGGGCGACACGGAGACGACGGGTCTCGCTGAGATATGTCAGAGAAGGGGCATAAAAGAGAGTTTTGTCTTCAATCAAATAATGGCCATCAGGGGCGATCAGGGCTTGAAACGGCAAATTCCACAACGCGCCGTCGGGTACGACGACCAGCAGCGTACTCGACTTAAGATCGGCAGCAAGCGGGCCCAGTAGCCGGTTATAAAGACGCTGAGCGTTGTCGCGGTAACTCAGGTCTCGGGCGGCTAACTGTGTCAAGAAGGCGTCAGTCTCTTTGACAAGTTCGCTACGGGTCCAATGGATGACGTGGCTGCGAAGAATTGGTTTGCCGGAGGGTCCGCGAACAACGATGAAGACATAAAGCTCGGACTCAGTGCTCGAGAATTCAACTAAAGCCGTGTGCGAGTCGGGTAGCAGTTGGGCCGATTGAGTCAGGGTGATGGGAACGGCATCACCCCTCTTCGCGGCAAGCGTTGGGTGAGACGCATAGAGACGCATGCGGAAGGCCTCCATCTCTCGCTCAGTGCGTTCAAGGCGGCTTTGAATCTCGGCGCGAGCCGCATTTTCCACCGCCGCTGTCTGTTGTTGAACCAGTTGCGAAATGTGAGTGCTGAGGCTGCGCTCCTCGTCCCTTTCTGCCTGTGTCATCTCATTGGCAATTTCAGTTTTGCCGCCGCGAACAACATCCAGCAATTGGCGAGCTTTGGCTCGTTCAGCCAGAGACAGGGCACGTTCGCGAAGTCCCTGGTCAAACTCGAGTTTTAGAAAATGGTGATAGGGAGCAATGCGAGCTTCCAGAAATCTTGGAGTATCTGCCTCGCTTTCACCGGCCATTGCGCGCCAAGTCTCGATCGCGTCAATCGCTTGTTCGAATGATTTGCTGGCGTTGTCCGCCTCACCCTTCTGCACCTGGCATTCACCCAGAGCATCGTAAGCTTGCCACTTAACGTCAGGCGACGGAAACTGAAGTGAAATTGCGACCGCTTGGCTCGCATGGTCGCAACCAGATGCTGTGTTGCCCATTGTCAGCTCCATCGACGCTAACTGCGAAAGATTGATCGCCTTAGTGTCTCCGGAATCGACTTGTTCGGCAAGTTTTAGCGCCGCCTGCATATCCGACAGAGCCAGACTGCGTCGATTCAGTTCGACGTAGAGCGAAGCACGACCCTGTAGCACCGAGGCCTGAAGGTCGCGATCGTTAGATTGAATCGCCAGCGGAAGCGCGCGGTTAAAGCTAGCCAAAGCTTTGTCGTATTCGGCAAGGCCATCATAAGAATCTCCAATATTCCTAAGAGCCATCGCCAAGTGCTCGGAGTCATTGTCCTTTTGAGCCAGCGCCATCGACCTTTGCAAGTAAGAGATGGCTGCTTCATAGTTTCCGAGCAAGTTCGCTATTACACCGAGATTACTGGTGATAAAAGTCTCCGAGACCGCATTGGGTCCCAAGCGCTGAGATTCTTCATACAACTCGGCGGCGCGCCGCACATCACCGATATTCAGATAGTCATCCCCGAGGTTAAACAAGCTGCCACCCAGTTCCGTTGGAATGCCCAGTTCGCGATTGATTGCGACGCTGTGTTCGTCGGCTTCAATCGCCTGCGCGAACTCGCCCAGATAGCGATGGCAATTGCCGATGCCTCGAAAATATTGGGCTTCAAGTGTGCGGTCTCCAGAGCTGATGGCCAGCGGCAAGTCCTCTTCATATAACGCGAGCGCTTCCCGGTTTTGCCCCATTCTGCGGAAACAGACCGCGATACCTTGGGTTGCGAGCGCGGTCATGCCGTCGGATTTAAGACGCTTCGCAATTTCAAGGGCGATTTTGTACTCGCGCATCGATTCCGCCGTTTGCCGCTTGTCCAGCTGAACTCGCGCTGCTTTGCGACACACTTCAAACAGGTTCGGCGTGATTGCAGCCGGGTTGGAATCGAGCAGTTGCGTCAGAGAAACGGCATCGGGCGCGGCAATGACTTTGTCGCTAAAGTCGCTCTGCGCCGTCAAACTCAGACGGATTACGACGAAGATCCAGATTAGTTTTGTTTTAGTCCCCAATGCTAATCGCTCTGACCCTAAAGTGTACAAAAAATTCTATTCGATAAGCATGTCAGCCCGGGAAACGCATTCAGTGGTATCTTTTACTACGGACTTAGACACTTCCTGTGGCGAGTATTTCTTCGGCTGGCTCCGATGCGACTGGACCGGAAAGCATAAGGACCAACAGTACAGACGCTCTTCAGCGTTATCTGGCGAGCGATGATTCGGTCCAGGCTGATGCCCTGCTGACGACAATCGTTTTCGATCACGCGTTGCCAATTATCAAGCGAACCACCCGATCGAGGCTGTACGCCGTTCCGCAACAGGAACGTGAAGACGTGGAGGGCGATGTGACGCTGCAGCTGGTCAAGCGCCTGAAGAGCCTCAAGGAGCGCGGGGGCGATCCAATCAACGATTTCGCGGGGTATACAGCCGTGGCAGCTCACAACGGTTGCGATGAGCATTTTCGCCGACTATATCCGCAGCGCCAACGCCTGAAAAACCGTTTGCGATATCTAATCTCTAAGTCTCCGACCATCGTGACCTGGCACGACCCAGATAGAGGTCTGGTGTGTGGTCCGGCGCTTTGGCAAAAGCGGCCAGTCGTTACCGCACCAACAGATATTGTCGACAAGATGGGCATCGTCGTTCGCAGTCACGAGGAGACTCTGAAAGAAGTGTTTCGGGTAGTTGAATCTCCCCTTGAGCTTGACGCGCTGGTTGAGGTTTTCGCTGCCCTTTGGAATGTTAAGGACCAGGCTCACGAACAGGTTCTTACGGAAGGCGCAACCATTTCCACCGACCGGCCAGCCGACGAAATCATTCAGCAGGACCAAAGTATGCGAGCCCTTTGGGGCGAGATATTGAATCTACCACTTTCCCAACGGATTGCGTTGCTGCTGAACTTGCGCGACCCCAGCGGAGGATCTGCGCTATGGCTAATTGCCTCGCACGCGGTCGCTTCGGTTCGCAAAATTGCAGAACTTTTGGAGTTTCAGGCCAAGGAGTTTGCCGACTTGTGGCCGCAACTGCCTTTGTCGGATCTCGACATCGCACAACGACTGGGCGTGGAGCGACAACAGGTAATCAATCTTCGACAAGCCGCCCGGCAACGACTAGGGCGGAAGCTGCGGTCCAAACAGCCTATAGGTGAGCGTGCATAGTTATGAACGCCGTTCCGTACCAATATCGCCGACTTTTCAACCTCTTACCAACTGTAATGATGTTGAATCTGCCCAGCTCGTCGGAAGACTGGGAATAACGATGGAACATTTAAGCGTCGAGAAATTGAACGGCTACCGGACCGGCAAGTTAGCTGGAAAGGAGCTTTTGGACGTTGACGACCACCTTGCCGAATGTGAGATTTGCAGCTTGCGGCTAAAAGCCCAGGCGGCCGTTGAATATTCGCATGTCCCGTACGATCTGCTGGAGACTTATGTCGGGGGGGCGATGCCTTCCGATCAGATGGCTGAGTTGGAAAAACATTTGAATGTCTGCCCGCCGTGTAGGGAGGAGGCTCGCGATTTGAAAAGTTGGGCCGCCGAGCTGAGTCGCCGGCAGCCGGCTCGGAATGTGTTCAAAAGGACGCTTATTTATGGCGCCATTGCCGCAACATTACTGCTTGCCAGCGTGGTTGCCTGGAGAACTCAGACTCGGTCGCAGTTGGTGGTGGCGCTTCACAACGGCGGTTCCATGGTCGGTCTGGACAGTGCCGGCCAGCTGCGGGAGTCTGAATCCATCTCCCTGTCTTTGGCTGATCAGTCGGTGTTAACGTCCTTGCTGCGGAGCGGAAATCTCAAAGTTCAGATTGACCCTGATATTCAAGGCCGGCAGTCGAAGCTACTGGGCGGAGAGGAACAAGGAAGTCGCTTTCGGCTTTTCAGCCCAGTGGGTTACAGCGTAGACGAAACAACTCCGCAGCTTCAGTGGCTGGCGCTGCCAAATTCAGTCTCGTATCAAGCTAGTATTTTTGATTCGAATTACAAGCTGGTTGAGACGAGTCCTGTCCTACAGAAGAACGAGTGGGTTGTAACGACGCCCTTGGAGCGCGGCAAGATCTATACGTGGCAGGTTCTCGCCAGCACCAACCAGGAGAAAATCGTTGCGCCTCGTGCGCCCGATGCCGAAGCCCGCTTCCGTGTGATCAGCGCGGACGAAGCAGTTGCAGTTGACAGCCTGCGACGGCAATCGGCAAGCAATCATCTTCTGCTTGCGGCAAGGTTTGCCGCCTTCGGTCTATGCAAAGAAACGTTGGCTGAGTTAAACGCGCTGCGGGCAGAAAATCCAGATTCCCCATTAGCCGCGCGCCTTGACGCGAGCGCAAAGTCAAGCTGCCCAGTACATCCGCCCCAGTACTAAGTATCGGTTTGGGCCACCAATAACTTACTCGTCCAGCCATCTCTCTCCACAGTTACAGCATATGGAGGAGAGGACTAGATGGAGTTGAATCGAACAACGAAGGCCAATTTGCATGCCCAATGGGTGGTTTTGGCATTGGCTGGATTGATTGGCGTGACTTCGGTTTTTCGGGTGAGCGTGAATTCGAGATTGCCGCGGTTAGAAAGCGCGATAGTTTCTGCGCATGACGTCAGCAGCCGTATTACTTATTCACAGCAGATGTCCTGCTACTCGGGACTAACAGCCTGCGATGCGTATTTTCCTGCTATACCCGCAAAGAAAAAGTTAGTGATCGAGAAGGCTACGATAACTGTCGAGACGAATACCAGACTGAAGTATATTTCGTTTTATGGCGACAGAATCGAAAATGTGCCAGTCCAATCGAGGGGAAGGAATGGCGCTCGCAATCACGTATATGCAACCGACCGTGCGATTCAAACATGTGTCCGGGCAGGTGACCAACCAAACTTCAAGGTCGTCGTCAGCAAGGGCTTTTCAGCGTTCAGTAACAGCCAGATCGAGTTGAGTGGTTACCTGGTGGACGCTGATCCTGCGCCCGGCGGCAGCCTGATGTAGACCAACGATCCCCATTCGCGATAAGGAATCATCAGTCTATTGTGGATGGCTCGCTTGCTGTTACGGCCAGCACCTGCACCAGTCTTCGTCAGTGGGGTCGGTGGCATTCTGTATTCCCGCCGGATCAAAGACCGTGACGAAAAAACCGCTTCCCTGTTTGAACAGGTTTCACTTGCATCGTTCTCCCTCTAAAGGTACTCATGAGATGGTCGGCGCGTTCATCGGTTGGTGGTTCGTCAAACAGCTCCGCCGTGCAAGTAATCCCTTTCTCTGCTCATCGCTCCTTGCGCTGGGGCCACCGTCTTCTTCTTGTTCTGAATATTCGCGCTTGATACTAGCCAGGGACAAGTGAGTCGCGGAGGTCACCTTGTTGACGCCAAACGTGAGGTTTCGGGAAAGAATTGGCCGGCAATTGCATGCCGTAACAAAAGTATAAGTTGCTTCGTCAGTTCTTGTAGCTCAAGTAGTTGGGGAATTGCCGTCTTTAGATAGGAACATGAAGCCACCCGCCACGATTGAACCGCGCACCAGTGAACCAAGTTTGCCTCCATCACCATACCAGCAAGTCGATTTGGACAATCCAGGACCCTCGAAGAACCACTGGTGGGTTTGGCTTCTCATTTTCGGCCTCATTGGCTATGGCTGTTATCGCCTCTACGTCTTTGAAAGCGCCAAAAAGGTGCCGGGTGCCTTAAAACAGGACTTGATGAAAGCCTCGAGCGGAGTGCCCATCGCAGCAACTGCCGCACGCCGGGGCGATCTGCCTGTTTATTTGGAGGGCCTTGGCATCGTAACTGCTTCCAACACCGTGACGGTCAAGTCGCGCGTTGATGGCCAGCTAACTGAAGTGGCGTTCAAAGAAGGCCAATACGTGAACAAGGGGGATCTGCTTGGAGTGGTTGACCCTCGTCCCTACCAAGTTGCACTGGACCAGGCGCAAGGCACAATGGCCCAGGCGCGCGGCAACCTTGCCAAAGACGAGGCGGCGCTGCGTGATGCGCAAGCCAACTATGTGCGCGACCAGGAACTGTATAGAGATCAGATCATCGCCAAACAGCAAATGGATACCCAACTGGCAACGGCCGACGGCATCAAAGGTTCCATTCAGGCCGACCAAGCCACAATTGAAGCGGCGCAGGCGGCGATTGATGCGGCAAAACTCAATCTGGTTTATACCCGCATAACCGCCCCTATCAGCGGGCGCATTGGTTTGCGCCTACTGGACGCAGGAAACATGATTCACGCCGCTGATGTGAACGGCCTGGCGGTCATCACCCAGTTGCAACCCATTGCAGTGCTGTTCACAATTCCCGAAGACCAATTGCAGTCGGTATTGAAGAAGTTGCGCGACGGCATTACGCTGAAGGCCGACGCTTACGACCGCGACGAGAAACGACAATTGGCCAGCGGCACTTTGCTGACAGTTGACAATCAGATTGATCAGACCACCGGCACTTCAAAGCTGAAGGCCGTTTTCCCGAACAATGACTACGCCCTGTTCCCGAACCAATTCGTGAACATAAGGCTTGCACTGGATACGGATAAGAACGCCATCATTGTTCCCGCCGTTGCCGTTCAGCACGGCCCAACCGGCACGTTCGTCTACGTCGTTCAAAGTGACAACACAGTATCCATTCGCGCAGTCAAAACCGGACTCAGCGTTGGCAACAATATCGCGATCGACGACGGCATTAAGGCTGGCGACTTGGTGGTTGTGGACGGTGCCGAGAAACTGGCGGAAGGTATGAAGGTTGTCGCCCGTGAGGCCAAAGGCTCGAAAGAATGAGTCCTTCTCGGCCGTTCATACTTCGGCCGGTCGCCACTTCTTTGCTGATGGCCGGCATACTGATTGCCGGATATATTGCGTACACCCAGTTGCCCGTCTCGGCGCTGCCAGAAGTTGATTATCCGACGATCCAATGCACCACCTTCTATCCGGGTGCGAGTCCGGATGTCATGGCGTCGTCCGTCACCGCGCCTCTGGAACGCACTTTTGGGCAGGTCCCGGGCCTCAAGCAGATGACCTCTACAAGCTCATTCGGAAGCTCAATCATCACGCTTCAGTTTGACTTGAACCTGAACATTGATATAGCCGAACAGCAGGTGCAAGCGTCCATCAACGCGGCCGGAACCTATCTGCCTCCGGATCTTCCAAACCCGCCTATCTACAGCAAAGTGAATCCGGCTGACGCGCCCATCCTGACTCTGGCTTTGACCTCAAAAACAATTCCGCTAACCAAGGTGGAAGACCTGGCGGACACCACGCTGTCGCAGAAGATTTCGCAGCTCCCCGGCGTCGGCCTGGTCAGCATCAGCGGAGGCGAAAAACCCGCAGTGCGCATTCGTGTGAACCCCACGGCCTTAGCTGCTTACGGCCTCAGTCTAGAAGATCTGCGCACGGCGCTTAACCAGACGAATCTCAATCAAGCGAAAGGAAACTTCGACGGCCTTCGCCAGGCATTCACCATCGGCGCCAACGACCAGATCTTAACCACGCAAGGCTACAAGCCCATTATCGTTGCCTATAAGAACGGCGCTCCGGTGCGGTTGGAGGATGTCGCCAGCATTGTGGATGGAGCGGAAAATTCGCATCAGGCTGCGTGGATGAACACCGTCCCGGCCGTTATTCTCAACATCCAGCGTCAGCCGGGAGCCAACATCATTTCCGTGGTCGACCGTGTGCGCGCCCTCCTACCGGCTTTGAAGGTTTCACTTCCCGCCGCGGTTGATGTCGTCATCCTTACGGACCGCACCACAACCATTCGGGCCTCCGTGGATGATGTGAAATTCGAGTTGATGCTCACTGTCGGCCTGGTCGTGATGGTCATCTTTCTGTTCCTACGAAATCTTGCCGCCACTGTCATCCCCAGCATTGCCGTGCCGCTCTCGATCGTCGGTTCGTTCGGCGTCATGTACCTGCTCGGCTACAGCCTGAATAACCTGACCCTCATGGCGCTTACTATCTCGACCGGCTTCGTTGTCGATGACGCCATCGTCATGATTGAGAACATCTCGCGCTATCTGGAAGAAGGCGATTCATCTATACAGGCCGCGCTGCGAGGATCAGAGCAAATCGGTTTCACCATCGTGTCACTCACCGTGTCGCTCATCGCGGTGCTCATCCCATTGCTCTTCATGGGCGACATTGTGGGCCGGCTGTTCCGCGAATTCGCCATTACGCTTGCGGTCACCATTCTGGTTTCCGCAATTGTCTCTCTGACGCTGACACCCATGATGTGTGCCAAGCTACTAAGGCATCACAAGGACTCCGAACAGGGCTGGTTCTATCGCAAATCAGAATACGCATTCAACTGGGTGATTGCCCGCTATGCAACCACTTTGCAATGGGTCTTGCGGCGTCAGAAACTTACGCTGGCCGTGATGACGGCAACCATCGCAATCACAATCCTGTTGTTTTTCATCGTGCCGAAAGGCTTCTTTCCGGTGCAGGATACCGGAGTCATTCTCGGCGTTTCGCAAGCCCCGCCGACGGTTTCCTTCGCAGATATGAAAGATCGCCAACTGGCGCTTCAGAAAATTATTCTGCAAGACCCCGCGGTAGAAAGCCTTTCGTCATTCATCGGTATTGATGGGGTGGATACAACGCTGAACAGCGGCCGCATCCAGATCAATCTGAAACCCGCTAACCAGCGCCCCAACAGCGTGACCATTATTCACCGGCTGCAGGACAGACTGGCACAGGTGGACGGCATTACACTCTTCATGCAGCCGGTGCAGGATCTGACGGTGGAAGACCGCGTCAGCCGCACGCAATACCAGTACACGCTGGAAGACGTGGACGAAAAGGAATTGGATGTCTGGACCGCGCGACTGGTGGACAAACTGAAAACGCTGCCGTCCCTTCGCGACGTCGCCACCGATGAACAGAACGGCGGCTTGCAGACCACGCTGGTGATTGACCGCGACACCGCCTCTCGGCTGGGCATCAGCATGCAGCAGATTGACGATACTCTTTACGACGCGTTCGGCCAGCGCCTTGTCTCAACCATGTACACGCAGCTAAATCAGTATCACGTTGTCATGGAGGTTGGGGCTGCTTTTCGCAGCAACCCCGACGAACTTGGCCAGTTGCATGTGCGCTCAGCCGCAGGAGCGGAAGTTCCGCTAGGTTCGCTGGCGCACTTCGAACAATCCACAACTCCGCTGACCGTCAATCATCAGGGCCAGTTTCCGGTGGTCACCATTTCGTTTAACCTTCCAGCGAATGAATCTCTGGGCCACGCGGTGAACGACATAAAACAGGCGCAGCGCGAAATTGACATGCCACTCAGTGTTCAATCCGCATTCCAGGGGACGGCCGCCGCTTTTCAGAATTCGCTTGCTAACGAACTTTACCTGGTTCTGGCCGCGCTTCTGGTTGTCTATATCGTGCTGGGCGTACTCTACGAAAGTTACATCCACCCGCTCACCATTTTGTCCACGCTGCCATCCGCCGGTATTGGCGCCATTCTCGCACTCTATGTATGCCGGACGGATTTCAACGTGGTCTCGCTGATTGGCATCATCTTGCTCATAGGAATCGTAAAAAAGAACGCCATCATGATGATTGATTTCGCGCTGGAAGCAGAGCGCGAACATGGCAAGGCGCCGCTGGACGCTATCTATCAGGCCTGTTTGCTGCGTTTTCGGCCCATCATGATGACCACTCTCGCCGCGTTGTTCGGTGGCCTGCCTTTGGCGCTGGGCACAGGTGTTGGTTCAGAACTCCGCAGGCCATTGGGCATCACCATCGTCGGGGGTTTAATTGTCAGCCAGGTCCTCACGCTTTACACAACGCCTGTGGTTTATCTCTTCTTTGACCGGCTTGCGAAACGCGTGTCGCGCAAGAGCGTTCCGAACTTTGAACTTGAAGGTTTGACGCATCCGGAGCACGTGAAGTGAACCTGTCCGCGCCTTTCATCAAGCGTCCTGTTGCCACATCACTACTGACCATTGCTTTAGGTCTTAGCGGCGTCCTGGCGTTTCAGTTTCTGGGCGTAGCGCCGCTGCCGGAGGTGGACTTTCCCACCATCGTGGTTCATGCCAACCTTCCTGGCGCCAGTCCGGAGACTATGGCATCCGCCGTTGCCACTCCGCTGGAGCGTCAGTTCGGACGGATCGCGGGCATCACGGAGATGACTTCTTCGAGCCAGCTCAGCAGCACGGGAATTGTTCTCCAGTTTGATCTCAACCGCAATATCGACGCCGCCGCTCGCGACGTTCAGGCGGCTATCAATGCAGCGCGCGGACAGTTGCCTGCTGATCTGCCCGGTAATCCCGGCTATTGGAAAGCCAACCCTGCGGACGCACCCGTGATGATGCTGTCCATGACTTCGGACACATACGACCGTCCCCATATGTACGACATTGCCGATTCCGTATTGGCGCAAAAAATCGCCCAGGTGGAAGGCGTCGGGCAAGTTGAAGTGTGGGGCAGTTCCCGACCCGCCGTTCGCGTTCAAGTGAACCCCACCGTCATCAACGCGATGAATATCAGCCTGGGCGACATTGCCACCACGCTGATGAATGCCAATGCACATCAGGCTAAGGGTTCGCTCAATAACGCGGATTTCCGCTGGCAGGTAAATGCCACAGACCAGCTATTCCACGCTGCTCAGTACGCGCCTTTGATTGTCACTTATCGCAACGGAGCACCCGTTCGCCTAAAGGAACTCGGCAATGTTCTTGATTCGGTGGAGGACACGCGAAACGACGGATTGGATAATGGCAAACCCTCCATTATTCTGGCTATAACTCGTCAGCCTGGCGCCAACATTATTCAGGCGGTGGATCACATTAAAGAGGTCTTGCCCGAGTTGCAGGCGGCGCTTCCGCCATCGGTACATCTGATCGTCGCGCAAGATAGAACTACCACTATTCGAGCATCGGTCAACGACGTTGAAATCACGCTGATTATTTCGCTGGTGCTGGTAGTGCTGGTGGTGTTTGCGTTCCTGCGCAATGTGCGCGCCACTTTCATTCCCGCGGTCGCCGTGCCACTGTCGCTGCTAGGGACCTTCGGCGCAATGTATCTGCTCGGCTATACGCTTGACAACCTGTCCCTAATGGCGCTCACTATCTCGACAGGCTTCGTTGTTGACGACGCAATTGTCGTTATCGAAAACATCTCCCGTTATCTGGAAGCCGGTTGGACGCCCCTCAGGGCCGCATTACAAGGCGCAAAAGAAATTGGTTTCACGGTCCTCTCCATGAGCACATCACTCATTGCCGTCTTCATTCCAATCCTTTTCATGGGCGGCATTGTGGGCCGTCTTTTTCGCGAATTTGCTGTCACTCTGGCCATTTGCATTGCCGTCTCGTTGGTAGTCTCGCTGACAACCACGCCAATGATGTGTGCCTACCTTCTAAAGGCCGAACACCGAACCGACCACAACATCTTCTACCGCATCAGTGAGCGCGGCTTTGAATTCATCCACAAAGCCTATGCGAAGACTTTGCGCGCTGTTTTACACCACCCGCAGCTCACGATGGTCATAAACCTGATCACTATTGCCGTCACTGTTTACCTGTACATTGTGGTACCTAAAGGCTTCTTCCCGCAGCAGGACACGGGGCGCATCGGCGGCGCATTGGTGGCCGACCAGGACATCTCTTTCCAGGCCATGCGCGAAAAGCTTTATCAGATGATGAAGATTGTGCAGGCCGATCCGGCCATTCACGACCTGAACGGCTTCACCGGAGGCGGAACACTGAACGTTGCGTCCATGTGGGCGCAATTGAAACCTCTTGACGAACGGCACGTTTCCTCCGACGACGTAATTAATCGCTTACGTGGCAAGCTGGCTGCGATTCCAGGCGCAACGCTGTACATGCAGTCAGCACAGGACATCCGAGTAGGGGGCCGAGGCGGCAACTCTCAATATCAGTTCACCTTGCAATCGGATAACATTCGCGAGCTAAACGAATGGGCACCCAAACTGCTTGCAAAACTGAAAACCCTCCCGCTTGTGCTTGACGCCAATAGCGATCAGCAGGTTCACGGCCTCACCACTGAACTCACCATCGACCGCGCCACCGCGTCGCGCATGGGTGTGACGCCGCAGGCCCTGGATACGGCACTTTACAGCGCATTCGGCCAGCGTCAGGTGTCTACCATGTACACCGGAATCAACCAATATCACGTCATCATGGAAGTGCTACCGGAATTCCAGCAAAATCCGGAGTCGCTAAGCGACATCTACGTTCCCTCCACAAACGGGCCGGCCATTCCACTGTCCACGTTCACGCAGGTGAAAACACAGCTTAACTCGCTAACTGTAAATCATCAGGGCTTGTTCCCTTCTATCACGCTCTCTTTTGCACTAGCGCCTGGAACGGCTTTAAGCCAGGCAACGGCCGCAGTTGAACAGGCAGAGGAGGAGATTGGCATGCCAGCCAGCGTTCACGGCGCATTCGCCGGGACTGCGCAGGTGTTCCAGAGCTCTCTCAAGAGCGAGCCGCTATTGATTCTGGCAGCTCTTCTGGCGGTTTATATTGTGCTGGGAGTTTTATATGAGAGTTACGTCCATCCCATCACTATCCTCTCCACGCTGCCTTCGGCCGGAGTCGGCGCATTGCTGGCCCTCTTGATCTTCAATGTCGACTTAACCGTTATCGCACTCATCGGAATTATTCTGCTGATAGGCATCGTCAAGAAGAATGCCATCCTCATGATCGACTTCGCACTCGACGTGGAACGCAAACAGAATATTTCGGCCAAAAACGCAATATATCAGGCCTGCCTCATGCGTTTTCGTCCTATCTTAATGACCACCATGGCCGCACTGTTCGGTGGTCTGCCCTTGGCGCTGGGAACCGGCACCGGATCAGAATTACGACGTCCCCTGGGCATCACAATTATTGGTGGTCTCATTTTGAGCCAGATTCTGACGCTCTACACCACTCCGGTTGTGTACATCTACATGGAGAAACTGCAGAAGCTATTCGGCTCAAGGCGCCAACTGAGTCCGAAGATCAAGACAGTTCTCAGTGAGCCATCGCCAATCTGATCCCGGTCCCATGCGTAGGAGATATGCGGCGTAGTCGGGCTGTTTTTCACGTGGGACCTGCGGAATGTGGTGGCAACGGAAATGGCCGATGTACTGCCGGCGGAATGGGGCTCACTGATGTTTCAAGTGACGCCTCCTTAATAGCAGTGTTGGCGCAAGGGACGGATGTTGATTGATCGATTCGCGGTTCCCTCGCGTTGCAGGACGGTCTTAAAAACCATCTGCATGGCATGAGGGGAGAAGGGCTTCTTCAGCAGCTCGCCGACGTTACTCTCATCGCTGATATATTTGCAGACTCCCTCGATTCCTCTGCCATGGCTTGCGTGTACGGTCGTTACTATGTGACCGTCATCGTTCCGCCACCGGCTGACCAGGACATGGATCTCCAGCTTCTGCTCACCCCACTTATCGGCGAAGGTGATTTTGCCCAGCTTGTTGGCGACACCGTCGCGCGTGACGCGGTAACGGAAGCGTTCAGGTGGGTCGAAGCGCGGCTCTTCCGTTCCCGACCCCATCACCACCAGATTATTGGGATAGCGGACCCCTGGCGAGAACAGCATTCCTTCGGAGGCAATTTCCAGATTATTGGTGAATGTGTCCAGCATGGTGAAGGCGGCGGCAGCTTCTCCAGTCGAGACGTACAGGCTGCTGGGACGCGGAGGACGCTTTACGTGGCGCCTAAGCACCGGGCACTTAGCGCCTCCACATTATTTACGCGCACATTTCGGATATACACGTCGCGCGTGAGCTGGAAAAACAGCCGTTCTACGAGTGCTATAGCAGCTCTCTTTTGGCTGCCAATGTAGGGTTCCCAAAACTTCAACAAGTTCTTGTTTCGCTGAGTTTCACAAATGACATCCAGCCCATACGCCTTATCCGAAATATCGAATTGAAAGCGATAGCCCCCTGCCATGAGCGGCGCCTCGGATATGGCCTTGCGAGCACGGGAAACGTAGGCGCGAAGATTATCAAGAAGTTTCTTTTGGGTTTCCGTATTGCGAGCATTCATGCGCGGAGCGGCCAGTTGCTCGGGCGAGAGCCGCGTACGGCTACTGAACCCACCCTTCAAGTCACCTTCCCACGTCTCGATCAAGCGTTCCAGAGGCTCGCGCTCAGAAGCGTGGCTACTTACAACGCCTACGAGATGCAGCCGGATCGCGTTGGCGTAGCGGCGCATAGTCGCTAGTTCCTGGCCGCTGCTCATAGTAACGTTATACAACGTTGCTCACAAGCTGAGTTAGCGGATGCCTGAATTTAATTCAGGCTGGCGACGGAGAACCGGGGCATACTGGCGGAATCTCCTATGCCTCTGCAAACACCACACAAATCAACTCACCTCGAGAGTCGCGAATCAAGCAGGCTCCGATGAAAGGTCCGCAGAAACCGGCGAACCAATACATCCTTGGACGTACCGGTACGTCCCGGAACGAAATCGGGTTTTTAGCGCATCGAAAGGTGGGTCCTGGACAACTTATCCGTTACGCTGGCGATGGGCATCTCATCACCTTTGCGCCTACGGGCACCGGCAAAACCTCCGGTCCGGTGATCTGCAATGCGTTGAAGCATCCGGGGCAGCTGATCGTTCTCGATATGAAAGGCGAGATCTATGCCGCAACCGCTGAGACGCGGCGGGCGATGGGGCAGGAAGTGCATGTCATCGACTTACGAGACGACGCACAGACAGGCTCCCTAAACCCGTTAGATCTGGTTGCGCGCTGCGGAAGCGAACCGGCGGCGCTTGCACGCGGTTTTGCGGCCGACCTTATCGAGCGCGGGACAAGTGAGCGCGATCGATTCTGGAACGACTGGGCAGAGACCATGATTTCAGGAGGCACGGCATGGCTGCTGGCCGACTGCCCACCGGAGGAACGCCGTATCAGCCGTCTCTTCGATCTGTTCATGGATGACGATGTGGTCTATCGGATGGCGTGTCTGCTTGACGAGAAGAAAGTCCAGAACCGGGCTGCACGCACAGCCTTCGCTTCATTTCTGCAACTAGGGGACAACCAGACACGACCGAGCGTTCTTGGCACAGTTCAAACGCATCTCAGGCTGTTTGACAGCGAGCTTAGCCGGAGAGTGACGGATACGAGTTCAATGGACGTAGATGCGTTGATCGCCGGTGCGCCGATGTCGCTCTACATTGTGGTGCCACCGTTCCGATTAACGGCCTACAGTCCGTTGTTGCGGCTTTGGATTTCGGGGCTGATCCTTGCGATGACGCAACGAAGCCGGCCGCCTGAGGAACGAACGCTGATGCTATGCGATGAAGTGGGCAATCTGGGCCGCATCGACGCGATACTCACGGCGGCCACGCTGCTAAGGTCGTGGGGCCTGACGCTGTGGACCTTCTGGCAGAATGCTGCGCAGTTGCAAATCTACGCGCCACAGGCGAATACGATCGTGGATAATGCCGGCGTGATTCAATTGTTCGGAGCTCGGAGCCGGCGGATGGCGGAGGATTTTGCCAACCTGGTCGGGGGCATCTCAGCGGAGGAGATTATGCGCATGCCGGAAAACGAGCAGCTATTGCTTATCCATAAGAAACTGCAACGTGCCAGACAGGTGAGGTATTACGATGACCGCGAGTTCACAGGCGGTTCCAACAAAAAGGAAAGTGCGGGCCGCCATTAACCGGAAGAATCCAAGCTGATAGCCGGCGGCTACTTCGATGCCTCTGTCAGCTTCATGCTTGGTCTGTGCAGATGCAGCAACTTCTCCGCATTCACAGCCCCAGCGGGCGTATCTTCGTGTTTAAAAATCGCGTAAGTCGGATAGCCGTTTGATAAGTACTGAGCGATGCGGCGATCGATGTTGAGTAGTTCGGTTTCGCTGTAGTCGGGCTTGCGGAGGCGCAGATAGACAAAATCTGCAGTTACGACGTGAGGAGTTTCCAGGTTTTCATTCTCAGCCAGACACAATGCGACATTGTGACTGCCGAGAATTTTGTATGTCTCGTCGGTGAACCAGGAAGCATTGCGAAATTCGAACGCAGCTTTTTGGCCGGCGGGTAGAAGCCGGGTAAAATTCTCGAGCAGAGCGGGATCGGCCGCTAGATTCGGCGGCAACTGAAACAGAATGGGTCCCAGCCTGCCGGCCACTCGGAGGGGTTCCAGCGATTGGAGGAAATAGCGAGTAAACTCCTCCGCATCCTTTAGCTTCAATGAATGAGTAATCTTCATGTGCGCCTTGGGCAAGACGACAAAGCCAGCGGGCGTAGCGGCGAGCCATTTCTCAAAAGTTGTGGCTGCGGCTATGCGGCGATAAGTGTAATTCACTTCGACGGCGTTCAGGCGTGAAGCGTAGTAATTCAGAAACTGGCTGCTGGGCAACTTGTCCGGATAAAAATCCGGTTTCCAGGAGGCGTAAGCAAAACCGGATGTACCTGCAAAGAATGGGCAATCTGACACGATTCAAAGACCTGCAAACCAATCGTATCCATTTTCTGCCCAATAGTCAGCAGGCTGTTTGTCGGTCAAACGAATGGTACCGATGCGTTTGATGTTTTTGATCCCATACTTCACCGGAATTACCAGTCGCAGAGGCGCGCCATGATCGGCGTTTAAGGGCTCGCCGTTCAGTTCCCAAGCCAACAGGGTTTGGGGGTGCATAGCGCTCTTCATGTCCAGGCCCACATAGTATTCTTCGTCGGGCGTAGACATGAAAACATACTTCGTCAGGGAGCCGCCGGGAGGGAGGTACTTGCGCAAAAAATCGGAAAAGCGTACTCCTGTCCACTGGGCAATACAGTTCCAACCTTCTATGCAACAGAACTTCGTAATCATCCGTTGACGCGGCAGACTTTGAATATCGGTCAAATGCAGGTCAACGATCGAGCTGCCTGCGCCAGGGTCAAAGCGAAGTTTCCAGGTCGGGATTTCGTCATCGTCATCCATACCCAGGATGCCGTTGGCTTTCAAGTTGCCGATTTGATCGGGGCGATAGTTGTGTGCCAAATGCGAATCACGAAGCAAGAGATCTTTCGCAACACGGCCGTTGAAATTTAGAACCGAACGTTGTGGCCAAGGCACGTCGCCAATTTTTCCGGCGTTCGTTAGCCATTCGTAGGTGCTGATTCCCGCTATGGCGGCCACGCCACCTGTCAGAAAGCCACGCCTAGTTAGCCGTTTGAGCTTGGCGGCGGCTTCAGCTTGTGACAAAACGAGATCGCGGGTTTGCTTACTCATTTTCGGTCACCAGTTCGTAACCAATCACCATGCTGCGGAAGTTGTTCCAACCCGCCAGAACAACTTGTTGGATGTGAACAAGGAAGAATGCTACGTAACCGAGTGTGAGCATGAAATGGATAAGCCGCGCAGCCGCATAACCGCCGCATACAAAGGTGAGCCATCCTACTTGAGTTGGTTTGTAGATGGCTAAGCCGGTGACGAGAGAGCCGAAACCCATCAAAACTATAGCGGTGTAGGCAATTTGCTGGGCGGCATTATATTTTTGCTGCGGCGGCCGCTGTTTTCGCAAATGCAGATCGAACAAGAACACGTGCCAGGCATCGCGAAACGCGGTGCGTGAGCGGGGCACCAGGAATCGCCATTCGCCCGAGATAAGCGTGTAGGCAACGTACAGAAATCCGTTGACCGCGAATAGCCACATGAAGACGAAATGTAAAGCCATGCCTTCCGCCAACCGAAACTTGATGTGGAACAAGTTCACAAACCATTCTGGAAAGAAGTGAAAAGGTCCGATATGGTACGGCGTGTAGGCCCAGTAGATAAGGATTCCGCTCCAAATCATCAAAGCAAGCAGCGGGAAATTAATCCAGTGAAACCAGCGAATTGCCCGCAGGTGCTTCAAGCGCAGTGTTTGGGTAGAGTCTTCCATAATTCCTCTCCATTAATAATTCGCAAGCTCTTCGGGAAAAGTTACTTTCTAGCGTGACACATCACGGTGTTGCCGCCAAAGGAAAGAGAGAGAATGGTGATAGATTGATACGGATGCGTGCATTTAGAGTAGTGGGTTTTACGGCTGGGGCCGTAGTTGGTGGCGTATCGGCAGCTACCGCTTATGGGAGCGTTTCCCGAGGATCGCAGTTGTTCGGACCATCCGTATATCGCGGTCCGGGAAACCGAAAGACCATTGCATTAACCTTCGACGACGGGCCGAGCGAGGGCACTCCGGAACTGCTGGAATACTTGGCGACGGAGGGCATAAAAGCAACGTTTTTTCAGTGTGGAATGAACGTGAAGCGGCTACCGCATATTGCCGGCGATGTAGCGGCTGCCGGTCATCAAATTGGCAACCATACCTATTCGCACCCGCATTTGCCCTTTAAATCTCGTAATTTTATCGAGCGTGAGTTTCTAGATGCGCAGCAAATCATTCAAGACGAGACAGGTGTTACTCCCATGCTTTTGCGCGCGCCATATGGATACAAATGGTTCGGCATGCGCCGTGTGCAGGAAGACCTGTCGCTATTAGGAGTGATGTGGACGGTAATAGGACACGACTGGGAGTGGGCTGCGGACAGGATTTCTGATTACACGCTAGCAAGATGTTCGCCGGGCGGCATTATCTGTTTGCACGATGGGCGCGCAGTGGAAGCAAAGCCCGATATTCGCGAAACAATGAAAGCTGTACGTGAAATTGTGCCGCGATTGTTGGACCAAGGCTACCGTTTTGAGACGGTGAGCGACGTACTTGCCGATTAGCATCGGAACCTTGTATCTAATTGGAGCTGGGCCGGGAGACCCGGAACTGCTGACGCTGAAGGCTGCCAGAGTAATTGGCGAATGCGACGTAGTTCTGTACGACCGGTTGGTGGATTCCGGCTGCTTGAAGTTCGCTAAGCCACAATCGGAACTGGTTTACGTGGGCAAGCGTGAAGGCGAGCAGGAACAGACACAAAAGCAGATTTTTGAGCTGATCCTACAGCACGCCCAAGCGGGCAAAACAGTGGGCAGGCTGAAGGGTGGCGATCCGATGGTTTTTGGGCGCGGCGCGGAGGAATGGGCTCTCGCAAGCAGGCACGGCATCCCCGTTGTGCTGATTCCCGGGGTCAGTTCTTCCATCGGTGTGCCGGCCGTTGTTGGCATTCCACTTACTCACAGGCAAGTATCGAACGGGTTCGCGGTCATCACCGCGCAGCAGGGCACTGGGCCCGAGATTGATTGGACGAAATATGCGCGCATTGACACATTGGTAATTTTGATGGGCGTGAAAAACCGCGCTCGCATTGCAGAATCGCTTATAGCTGCGGGACGGCCCGCGCATGAGCCTGCGGCTTTCATCGAACGCGGAACTTTGTCTTCTGAGCGGTATATCGAAACCACGCTGGTAGATGTGGCCGCAGAACGCGTAGAGGTAAAAAGTCCAGCAGTATTTGTTGTTGGCGAAGTTGTTAAGCTGCGCCAGAGCTAGGGTATGAGTTCAACCAACGCCAGCGTGTGTACAGGCAACACAATCGGATTTGCAATTGACCTGGTTTGCGCGGGGGCGAGTTCTGACGCTTTGCGCAGAGATTGTATTTGATCTTGGGTTGGAAGTGCCGGTGAGCCCATGGATTTCCAGGCTTCGAGCGGTGAGCCATTACCCGGTCCAACCGTTTGAATTCGAAATTTTTTGGCTTTGATGCCTTCAACGTGAATTTGGAACGAGCGGTTCGGCGCAGTGCCGTCGGGGTCCGCGTAATTCCAAAGCGCCAGAACGATGTGTCCGTCTTTCGACTTCGTGGCAAGCGCGTTTTCGGACGCGAGTTCAATGCGATTATCGCCTAGCTTGTGCAACAACTCGAATACACGGAAGGCCGCTTTCGGAATACTGCGTTCAGCGATAACGCCATAGCCGCCATAGAAGGGGGTTTTCACAACACCCTGTTCTTCGAAAACATCGGAGAAGCACCAATACGAAATGATATTCACCAGACCGTCGCTTTCGCGAATATGATTCGCCAGCCAAGGGCCGATAAAGGCGCTATCGGTAATGGACTGTGTGTTCGTGTAAGTGGCATTGAATTCGGACCAGATGATTGGCGTGTTCGGCGCGGCGGACGCCTTTACTTGATCGAACACCTTTCGTTCAGAACGCGCCACCATATCGCGACGCGGAATTTTCTCACTTGTGCCGAAAACATCCTGCGCTGTATCGTCGCCATAGACGTGCGTGGAAACGAAATCGAACGGCACGTGATGAGCGGTGCAATGTGCGATGAAGGCGTCCACCCAAGCGGCTTGCGCGGTGGCAGGACCACCTACGCGAATATCTTTATCGACACTCTTCAGCGCCTGCGCGGTGATGTCATACAGATCGAAATAGGTCTGCTGAGCCGGCTTGCCGTTCCAAAAATCGATGTTCGGCTCGTTCCAAACTTCGAAGTACCATTTGTCCACTTCGGCTTTGCCATAACGTTCAACCAAGTGCCGCGCAAAGGCGTCTATCAAGGCCGACCATTTACCCGGATCGTTAGGAGGAGACGGGAATGGCTTGTACCAGAAAGCATGCGGTTGAGTATTGAGCGCCAGCTTGCGCGGCATAAAACTGATTTCGACAAACGGACGGATGTGGTTGTTGAGAAGACCGTCGTAGATCTGATCTACGTAAGAGAAGTTATAGATGGGTCTACCCTGAGCGTCTTCGTCGTAGACACCGTTTTCATCGTCGAAGATGCCGTGGAAGCGGATGTATTGGAAGCCTGTGATGTCGCGCACAGATCGGAGGTCTTGTCGATAATCATCGCGCAGACTTAGGTTGGCGCGGCCGGAGCCAAACATCTGCTCCCAAAAATGAGGAAATGCGTGAGTTTTAGCCGAGGACTGGATGGTGATGTCTTCAACCGGAGCTTGTGCGTTTGCAACTAACGCACGAAGAAACACAGCGGCAACAAGGATACGGAGTTTCATCTCGTCTGATCATATAACCGAGCTAGTTGCGCGCATCCTCTTCGACGATTACTAAATCCCACGGTCCAACGCTAATGCTCGAGCCGCTAGCCGTAACTTTGCCAGTCAGCAAATCGTGTCCTGCGTTGTATCCATACACAAAGCTTAGGTCAGAACCTGAGTAGTTCAGATAGTAGTGAATGCGTTTTCCCGCGGTGTTGGTCCCATGTTTCACGCGAATGGATGCAGGTAACTTTTGATCGGCGTTGCGGAGGCCGGCATCTTCGAGGGCATCTAGAACTACAGCATCTTGAAGAGCATTGGAAAGTTTTGTTCCTTCGTAAGTCAGCGTGCCGGTTCCGAATTGGTTGCGCGTGATGGCGGGCCAGCGGCCGAAAAATGGGTGGTCGTAGTAAGCGAGTGGTTTGGCTGTCTTCAGTTGTAGGAACTCTGCCCACGTGCTGACCTCGTTGTCTGCTCCGCCAACATGGAAGGGGTTGTCTTTCAATGACAGTGGGTGCTCAAGGTTAGAGAACTCCTGATAGGTGAACCCTGCCGCTTCGCGCAAAGGCCCTGGAGCAAGTTCCCAACGTACGGCGGAATTTTCGTTTGTGAAGCCACTCTTGAAAGTCATCAACACGTGGCCACCGTTTCGCACATAGTCTGAAATCTTTTTCAGCAGCGTATCGTCGGCAACGTACAGGGCGGGCACAATAAGCAGCTTGTACTTTGAGAAATCGGCCGATTCGGGAAAGACAATATCGGCGCCAATATTTGCCCTATAGAGCGAATTGTGTAACTGCGACAGTATGCCGTTATAAGTGCCGGCTGCCTTGCCGGGAACCCAGCCCAGTTCCTGACGCTCAAACGGCATGAAACTGATGGCATTCGAGGAATCAACGCTATAGAGGATCGCCACTTGATTCTGTATTTGAAGATTAACGATCTCTGGACCTACGCTTTTCAATTCATGCGCAATGCGCGAGACCTCGGCATAGGCGCGGTTCGGTTCCAAATCATGGCTCAGCACTCCTTTCCAATATGTCTCCTGGCCAGCGTGAATGGAGTGCCAGTGCCAATACTCAACCATATTTGCGCCGGATGAAAGGTCGGTATAGACGTCTAAGCGAAGCTGTCCATCGTAGGGCGGAAACTGCCCCAGCGAATCCCAGCCTAAGGTTTGCGCGTTGGTCTCGGTGACAAGAAAGTTTTGCTGTTTCAGTGAGCGAGCAAAATCTCCTTGAAGGGCTTGCCAAGCCCCGTCCAGGTGGTCTTGTGTGCCGTGGTACGGATTGTTCGCAATAACATCTAAAGACTTCGCCACTTCGAATTCATTGACATCCAAACGCATCATGGAGCCGAAATCTTGCGTAACGAATTGGTCGGGGCGCCGGTATTTCCTAACCAGCGCGGCTTGGAAGGCAAGGTAATCGGTCACGCGCATTTGCTGCCCAGCGCGTCCATTCCAGTTTGTAGCTGGTGCTAGTGGCGTTGTCGCGTGTGGGCATGTCGGACCAATCGTTCACATCCTGGCCCCAGTAATTCAAAAACCAAGCTTTATTGAGGGCGTCTGTTGTGCCGAATTTCTTTTTCAGATGTTCAACGAATCCGGCAAAGACATCCTCATTGGTTGCGCCGTATGACGAGGTCTCGTTATCGATCTGCCAGCCAATGACAGCGGGATTGTCCTTGTAGTGTGAGACCAGATTGGTGATAACTCGCTCGAGCATAGAACGCGGAATTTCGGATTATCGGTGTCCATGTTCTGGCGCATGCCGTAACCAACAGAACCGCCGCCCATAGCGGCGAGCGTAGAATTCCGGATGCGCTTTCGCCATCCAAGTAGGCATTGAGTATGTCGGCGTGCCCATGATGACTTTGATACCGGCCTTACCCATGGCGTCCACAACGCGATCCATCCAGGCATATTCAAAATGACCGTCGGCGGGCTCCCAAAGGCTCCAAGTGGATTCACCCATGCGCACGACTGAGATGCCGGCGTCTTTCATAAGCGCGACGTCTTTGTTCAACCGGTCCGGGCTGAAGACCGGCCGGCATGTACTCGTTGTAGTATGCGGCGCCGTAGAGGATATCGGCTTGTTTGTAAGGCGCCTGGGCGGAGAGCAGCAGCGGGATGAAGGTGATAGCGGGAATAATTGCGAATCGCATGGCGTGGTTTCGTGTTCCGGCATAGATATTACCAGAACAAGTAATGTTCGCGATTGAGTCGATCTGTCAGATGCGATGGAAGCTCTTCAAAATATCCCGAGTGCTGTAGCGTAGCGCGATGGGCCTGCCATGCGGACACGTCATAGGGTATTCGCATTGGGCGAGCGCGCGAATCAGCCAATCCATTTTGGTCGGTTCCAGTCTCATATTGACCTTGATCGCGGCCCGGCAGGCGATGGTTGCGCACACACTGCGGCGGATTTCGTCGAGTGATGCGCCACCGCGTAGTTCGCTTTCGGAAACTTCCAGAATCTCCAAAATCACCGCTTCGATATCGCCCGCTCGTACATCCGCAGGGGAAGCCTTAATCGCTATGGTTCGCTGTCCGAACGGCTCGGTATCGAACCCCAGTGCGCGCAGTTCGTCTTCTATCCTGGCGTATTCGAATTGCTGGCTAGGCGAGAGCTGAATCACAATCGGCATCAAGAGCTGCTGAACTTCCACCGTGCCGGCCGAGCGCTGCTTCAGCACCTGTTCAAACAAAACTCGCTCGTGAGCTACGTGCTGATCGATAATCCAAAGGCCATCGCGAGCGGCCGCGATAATGAAGCTTTCGTGCAACTGGCCAAGCGGACGCAGATCCGGCAAGGCAGCCAGCGTGTCCACGCGATCCCAATTCGCGGGCAAAGAATCTAGCGCGCCATGAGTATCGGGAATCCGGCGAAGCGGCGTGCGCGGCAACGGCGGCGGCGCTGGCACAGGCTCCTCATTCGTGGGCGCCCGCTCAAACGAAGGCGGCATCGGGACCTCTGGGATGTCATCGTCCACCACCACTGGCGCAGGCGTCACCAAGACATCTAGGGTAGGCATCTCGGTATAGACGGAAAATTCTGAAAATGGCAAAGCAGCGGCTCGATTTGGCGCTTGGGTGCGTGCTATGGGAGGCGGCGACGCAGGCATAACCGGCATGCTAGAGACTGGACGCGATTCCATCAGCACTTCACGCAATGTGTCGCGCACAAAATCATGCACGGTTGGACCATGGCGGAAGCGAACTTCGGTTTTTGAAGGATGCACATTTACATCCACATCACTGGGGTCACAATTCAAGAAAAGCAACGCAAATGGGAAGCATCCGGGCGGCATTAGGTTGTGATACGCAGCAGTGATGGCATGCATCAAAACTTTATCTTTAATCAACCGCCCGTTGATAAAGAGGTAGACAGAATTGCGGTTTTGGCGCTGCACATGCGGACCCGACAACAGACCCTCCAGCGCGAACTGAACGGGTTCAATTTCTTGAATCTGCATCGTCCTGACACCGATATCCACCAACTCATCCACCACTTCGTCGCCAAATACCTGAAAAGCGCGCTCGCGCAAAGTATCTACGGGGCTGACATTTAGCAGTTCCCTACCTTCGTGGTACAACTCAAATCGCTTATTGGCATGGCCTAAGCTGTAATGAGTCACCAGCGACCCTATGTGCGCCAATTCCGTTTGATCGCTGCGCAAAAACTTCTTGCGCGCAGGGACGTTGAAGAATAGATCTCGAACCGTGATGGTGGTCCCGGGTGGCCGCGCAATTTCGTCACAGCGCAAAAGCTTTCCGCCGGCAAATTCAACAGCGGATCCGGTCTGTTCGTCGCTCGATCGCGTCTCCAACAGCAAACGGCTCACTGACGCGATGGAAGGCAGCGCTTCGCCACGAAAGCCAAGCGTGGCGATGGCCAACAGATCTTTTACATCGCTCAACTTGCTGGTGGCATGGCGTTCGAACGCCAGCAGTGCGTCGTCCCGCATCATTCCGTGCCCGTTATCTTGAATGCGAAGCAGTCGGCGGCCGGCGTTTTCGGCATCTATGCGGATCTCGGTCGAGCCCGCATCCAGCGAATTCTCCAGCAGTTCCTTAATAACAGAAGCGGGCCGCTCTACAACCTCTCCGGCAGCTATCTTATTTGCTACGTTGTCGGAGAGGATGTGGATGCGGCCCATGCAACGATCTTAACGATTGGGGCTGACGGGATCAGCCGCTCATGGCAGCCAGGAATTCGGCATTGCTGCGCGTCTTGCCTAGCTTGTCCAACAGCAGTTCCATTGATTCAACCGGCGATAGCGGATTCAGCACCTTACGCAAAATCCATACGCGGTTCAATTCTTCCTTGGGCATCAGGAGCTCTTCCTTACGCGTACCGCTCTTGTTAATGTCAATCGCGGGGAAGACGCGTTTATCAACCAATTTTCGATCCAGATGGATTTCCATGTTGCCGGTACCTTTGAACTCTTCAAAGATAACGTCATCCATGCGCGAACCGGTGTCAATTAATGCCGTGGCGACGATTGTGAGCGAGCCGCCTTCTTCGATATTGCGCGCCGCGCCAAAGAATCGCTTCGGGCGTTGCAATGCGTTGGAATCCACACCGCCCGAAAGCACCTTGCCCGAAGGCGGCACGACGGTATTGTAGGCGCGCGCCAGACGCGTGATGGAATCCAACAGAATCACAACATCGCGCTTATGCTCGATCAAACGCTTAGCTTTTTCAATAACCATTTCGGCCACTTGCACGTGGCGCGCAGCCGGTTCATCGAAAGTCGAACTGATCACTTCGCCGCGCACGCTACGCTGCATGTCGGTTACTTCTTCGGGACGTTCATCAATCAGCAGGACGATAAGGTTCGCCTCTGGATGGTTGGTCGTAATGGAGTTGGCAATGCTTTGCAGCAGCATTGTTTTACCGGTACGCGGAGGAGCGACAATCAACCCGCGCTGCCCTTTGCCGATAGGCGTGAGCAAATCCATGACGCGGCCGCAAGCATTGTCACGCGCGGTCTCCAACTTCAGACGCCTGTCTGGATATAGCGGCGTCAGGTTGTCGAAGAAGATCTTATTGCGCGATTCCTCTGGCGGTTCGAAGTTGATGGCATCAACTTTGATCAACGCGAAGTAGCGCTCACCTTCTTTGGGAGGACGAATCTGCCCGGAAACCGTATCGCCGGTGCGCAAATCGAAGCGTCGAATTTGCGATGGCGACACATACACGTCGTCCGGACCCGGAAGATAGTTGTATTCAGGCGCGCGCAAGAAGCCGAAGCCGTCCGGCAGGCACTCCAAAACACCTTCCGAGAAAATCAGGCCGCTCTTTTCAGCTTGAGTCTGCAGGATTTTGAAGATCAGTTCCTGCTTACGCAAACCAGCGGCGCCCTGCACTCCCAAATCTTTCGCGATTTGGTTCAGGGCCTGAATCTGCATGTCTTTCAGCTCCACCAGATCAAGCGTGGTGGTGCCGTTGCGCCCGCCCTGCTGTCCGGTGTTGCCAATGCTGTGGCGTCCCTTGCGCACGCCCAGGTTAGCCACCTGCAGTGGCTGCTGGCTCTGCGGAGCTGGCCCGGTTTGTGGTCCCGGCGGAGGCGCCGGCGGCGGCGGAGGTGCTGCCGTCAATAGCGGCGGAGCAACTGCGGCTGCTATTTCGGCAGGCGGCTTGCTCTCAGCGGCCGGAGGTGCTGCCACGGGTGCAACCGGCGCAGCCGAAACCGGTTTGCTCTCCGTATGCACTCGCTTCTCCGCAACGCCGGTTTTACCGTTGCCTTTATGCTCACCCGTTCTATGGCGAGCATGCGAACTCCGCTCCGTCTTCGGCGCTTCTGCTTCGTTCTTCGAAGCAGCCTCTTCGGCTGGCTTGGCCTCAGCGGATGCCGCATTGTCGCCACTGCCATTCAAATCTGCTGGCTTCTCGTCGGGCGTGCCTTCGGTGGCAGCCGCGGGGACTACTTCTTGTTCTTGATTTTCGAGATTGTTTGCCAAATTTCCCTCGCTCCCCGGCCGTCGATGGCCGAGAAAGGTACGAGCGTCACATCCGGAGTCTGTTTCTGGATTGCGTCCATACCCGCTTTCAGTTGGTTTGTACTTTTCCATTTGTCGATCTTGGTCACTATGACCTGAAATCGACGGTTATGAAACTCAAGCCAGGACTTGAGTTCCAGGTCCTTGTCCATCCACCCGCGCCGGGAGTCAATCAGTATGAACGACAGTTCTAGCGACTGACGTGCGAGCAGGTAGCTCTCTATCAGGCCCTTCCATTTCGCGCGCTCCTCCAAAGGGACTTGCGCGTAACCATATCCGGGCAAATCGACGAAATGCAAATCGTCGTCGATTTTGAAAAAGTTTATGGTTTGCGTGCAGCCGGGCCGGGCACTGGTAAATGCTAACCCCGGCTGCCGTGCCAGTTTGTTAAGCAGGCTCGATTTGCCTACGTTGCTACGACCCAGAAAAGCAACTTCAATGGGCCGCTTGGTTTCGTTCTCTGGTGGAAACTGGTCGGGCGATGCGGCGCTGATGATGAGCTTCGCCTCAGCGGCAGTCTCCATTTAGATTCTTCGTTCCTTAGTGAGTGATGTTCTCGTCCGGACGGCTGGTAATGTCAGCCGCCGTAGCAGCTGGCGCGAGCGGCAAAGCCACAATCTCACGCTCCAGCGCGATCTTGAGGACTTCGTCCATCGAAAAGACGAAGTGCATCTTCATTTCCTTTCGAATATTCTCTGGTATGTCAACCAAATCACGTTCGTTCTCGCGCGGCATGACGATTTCAAAAATACCCTGACGGTGTGCAGCCAGCATTTTTTCTTTTAAACCGCCAATTGGCAACACGCGCCCACGAACCGTAATTTCGCCGGTCATTGCAATATCGTGGCGTACTGGAATACCAGTCAGCGCACTGCAAATACTGGTAGCAATGGTAATTCCAGCCGAAGGTCCATCTTTTGGAATCGCACCTTCGGGCACGTGCACGTGAATATCAAGGTGGCGATAAAAATCCTTGGGCAAGCCAAGATACTGCGCGCGTGAACGGATGTAGCTCATAGCGGCTTGTGCAGATTCTTGCATCACGTCGCCGAGCTTGCCGGTAGTGGTCAGCTTGCCGCGGCCTTCCATCATGGTGGCTTCGGTGGTCAGAATCGATCCGCCCATTTCGGTCCAAGCTAATCCAGTGGTGGCGCCAATTTCGTTTTGCTTGTCCAAGTCGGTCTCGCGGAATTTTTCTGGGCCAAGCATTTGCGTCAATATCTCCGGCGTAATGACAACCTTGTCGATTGGAATCATCGCCGGCGCGGGCTCTTCTTTTTTAGCCTTCTTTTTGCCCTTTTTGGGAGCGACGGCTTCTTCCACCGGCGCGGCAACTTCTTCTTCGATTATTTCAACGCCATTAGCCGGAACAACGACGGGCGAATCCTCGTTGGTTTGCGCGTCAACATATTTGCGCGCAATTTTTCGGCAAACGTTGCCAATTTCGCGCTCCAGGTTTCGCACACCAGCTTCGCGCGTGTAATTCTGAATCAGCGCCTGCAAGCCGTTGTCAGCCCACTCCACCTGATCTTCTGTTACACCGGTGTCGGCGCGCTGCTTGCTCACCAGGAATCGCTTGGCAATTTCCAGCTTTTCCAATTCTGTATAACCGGAAAGCCGAATCACTTCCATGCGGTCTTGCAGTGCCGGGGGAATTGTGTGCAACACGTTGGCCGTGGCGATAAAAAACACCTGGCTCAAATCGTATTCCACGTCCAGGTAGTGATCCATAAACATGTAATTCTGTTCTGGATCCAGAACTTCCAACAAGGCGGCCGATGGGTCGCCGCGGAAGTCTGTGGACATCTTGTCGATCTCGTCCAGCATGATGACGGGGTTTCTAGTGCCTGCCTTCTTCATCATCTGAATCAACTGCCCTGGCAATGCTCCGATGTAGGTGCGCCGGTGGCCGCGAATCTCGGCTTCATCGCGCACACCACCTAGTGAAAGCCGCACAAATTTGCGTCCGGTGGCTTTCGCGATAGACATGCCGAGCGAAGTTTTGCCCACGCCGGGAGGACCAACAAAGCAAAGAATGGAACCCTTCGGCTTCTGCACCAAACGCCGAACCGACAGGAATTCCAGAATCCGCTCTTTGATTTTTTCCAGGCCGTAATGATCGCCCTCTAACACCTGGCGCGCATATCGCAAATCGCGAATTTCTTTGCTAAACCGTTTCCACGGCACAGCCAGCAACCACTCCAAATAGTTACGCGAGACAGTGGACTCGGCAGACATAGGTGGCATGCCTTCCAGCCGCTTCAGTTCCGCGATCGCTTTTTCGTGCGCGTCCTTAGTCATGCCGGCCGCATCGATCTTCTTCTTCAGCTCGTCAAATTCACTCTTCTCACCGCGGCCCAACTCCTTCTGGATGGCCTTGATCTTCTCGTTGAGATAGTATTCCTTCTGCGCGCGTTCCATCTGGCGCTTCACACGCCCTTGAATAGTGCGGTCCACATTCAGCTTTTCAATCTCAATATCAAGCAGGTCGGCAACGCGGGTCAAACGGTCCACCGGATCGAAGATCTCCAGCAATTCCTGCTTCTCTTCAATTGTGAGCTGCAAATTCGCACCCACCGTGTCAGCCAACTTACCAGGATCATCCACCCGAATGGCGGCGATCATGGTCTCGTAATTCAAATTCTGGCTCAGCTTGACGTACTGCTCAAACAACGTCGTAACACGGCCAATCAGCGCTTCTAACTGGGTGCCAGCGTCTACTTTGTAAGTAGTGGTCTTCACGACCGCCCGGAAGTAACCTTCGTCCTCACTGACCGAAATCACTTTCCCGCGCTCGACGCCTTCCACCAGTACCTTGATGTTGCCATCCGGCTGCTTCAAGCTCTGAACAATGTTGGCAACGGTTCCGATGGAGTAAATCTCGTCCGGCCTTGGCTCATCCACCGACGCGTCATGCTGGGTGGCCAAAAAAATCTTTTTGTCGCCGAGCAAAGCTTCGTCTAACGCACGCACGCTTGACTCACGGCCCACAACAAACGGAGTCATCATAAACGGGAATATGACGACATCCCGAATGGGCATCATTGGCAAACGTCTTGTATCCGATTTGTCTTTTGTGGTTACCATTGTGACTTTCTGGCGGGACCGAGGAATTCACCGCTTCCCACGGCAAGCGGTCTTAATTGCAGTTTATACGAAGCGGAACTTAGCCTGCTTTTTCGAGCACAGCCATATTGATCTTTT
This sequence comes from Bryobacterales bacterium, assembly GCA_963696305.1. Taxonomy (GTDB): domain Bacteria; phylum Acidobacteriota; class Terriglobia; order Bryobacterales; family Bryobacteraceae; genus Bog-105. The sequence continues at coordinate 52,066 of CAVOJX010000025.1, forward strand.
GCGTGAGAACCATCTCCTTGGTCACAACGAACTCTTTCACCTTCTTGAATGTTGGGAGATAGTACATCAGGTCTAGCATCAGATCTTCCAGGATCATCCGCAGCCCACGCGCGCCAACCTTTCGCTCCATGGCGAGTTGCGCTACTGCATCTAAAGCATCTTCACTAAATTTGAGCTTAACATTCTCGAACTCGAATAGCTTCTGATACTGCCGCACAATCGCGTTCTTCGGCTTGGTTAGAATCTGCACCAACGCATCTTTGGACAAATCTTCCAATACCGCAGTCACGGGCATGCGACCTATAAACTCAGGAATAAACCCGTACTTAATTAAATCCACCGGCTGACATTGAGAAAGCAAATCCGTATCGCGGCGGACGGCATTCAAACCGCGCCGACTTAAGTCTTTCTCGTCTGGCGCCACAAAACCAATCGACTTGGTTCCCACCCGGCGCGCAATTACCTTCTCCAAACCAATAAAAGCCCCACCCAAAATAAACAGGATGTTAGTGGTATCGACGGGTGTAAATTCCTGGTGCGGATGCTTGCGGCCACCCTGCGGCGGAACATTGGCGACCGTACCTTCCAGAATCTTCAAAAGCGCCTGCTGTACGCCTTCGCCCGAGACATCCCGGGTAATGGAAGGATTCTCGTCCTTGCGGCCAATCTTATCGATCTCATCTATATAGATGATCCCCGATTGCGCACGCTGTACATCCCAATCAGAATTTTGCAGCAACCGGAGAATGATATTCTCCACATCTTCGCCCACATAGCCCGCTTCGGTAAGCGTGGTTGCATCCACGATGGCGAACGGCACGTCCAAGATGCGCGCCAGCGTTTGCGCTAACAGCGTTTTGCCGGTACCTGTCGGACCAATAAGCAGAATATTCGACTTCGAAAGCTCTACTTCGCCGCCACGTTGCTTGTTTAACTGAATCCGCTTGTAATGGTTGTATACGGCTACGGCCAGCTTTTTCTTGGTCGCGTCCTGTCCAATCACGTACTGATCCAGGTATTCCTTCAGCTCGAGCGGACGAGGAAGCTTGCCTGGAGAACCATAGGTTTGGTCGTGCCTATCGTCTTCGATGATGGAATTGCAAACTGCAATACACTCATCGCAGATATAAGCCCTCGGGTAATCACTGGGGGAGGAGATGAGCTTACCAACTACGTCCTGACTTTTATGGCAAAAAGAGCAGCGAAGCGAATCGTCGGAACCAGCACGTTTCAAGCACTCACCCCTGTCTTGAAGCTCTCAAGCACACCCATGGAATACCTTACAAATGTCGGTTTGATAACAACCTCAGTATATCAGCGATTTGCATTACATGGCATCTGACGCCGATCAAATTCCAATCCCATCCAGAAAATATCACACATACTTCTTGGCGTTATCGAATAGGAATTGAAGCGTCTTTTCCGTCTGAATGTTCCCAGCAATACGGCCAATAATTCCGTCCTTTTCCAGCTTGGCTCGCGTAACCGGAATTGCCTCGCGATCATGCCGCGCAATACGCTGCACTTCTGCGTCCACTTCGTCCTTCGTTGCGTGAATGCCTTCCTTTTCCGCAACCTTTTCCAGCAACAAGGATGCGCGGACGTTTCTGGCCGCTTTATCGTGTTGCGCTTCTTTTACCTTGGCCCAATCCAGCTTAATGGTATTCGGATCCACACCCTGCCCGGCCAGCTCGTTCAACTGCATGCGAACCTGGTTTTCAATCTGGCGTTCGATGTAAGCTTCCGGTATAGGAAACTGATTGCCTTCTACCAACTTGTCGATAATCTCTTCTTTAGCCGTTTGCTGAGCACGCATTTGCTTCTGACCAAAAATAGACTTGCGAACCGCTTCCTTCAGTTCATCAACCGTTTGATAGTCGCCTAAATCGCGGGCGAATTCATCGTCCAGCTTCGGCAATTCCTTTTTGCGCAGCGTTTTCGGAGTCAGCTCAAACTTTACTGTTTTGCCAGCCAGATTGCGCTGCCCATAATCTTCCGGATAAACAACGTCCACAGCCTTCGTATCTTCCGGCATGGCGCCAGTTAATGCCTCGTTGAACGCGGGCAGCGTTTCTTCACCGCCCACCAGGATCTGGACTTCGCTATCAATTGGCTCGGCCAAGCCTTCCAGCGACTTCAAACGAACCAGGACATAATCGCCGGATTCAATGGCACGTGGATCCAGATTTATAAAATCCGCCTTGCCCTCGCGCAAGTCCTCGACACGCTTGTCCACTTCTTCGGCGCTGACCTGCGGTTCTTCGTATTTCGCCTCTAGGCCACGATATTCGGCGATCTCAAAATCGGGCGCCACTTCAAATTCGGCTTTGAAATGAATCGGCTGTCCGGCTTCAAACTTCAGATCGCTGACGTTAGGCTGACCCACCACTTTGTAGCCATCCTTGTCCATCTTTTCGCGAAAAGCCTGCGGAATCAGCATTTCCAGCACTTCATGGCGAATGTCGCCTTCAAAGCGGCTTTGGATCATGCTCACAGGGGCTTTGCCGGGCCGAAATCCGGGCAGACGCACGCGCTGCCGTAGCGAATTGGTGACGCGTTCTTTGGCTTTTTCTACTTCTTCAAGCGGAATCTCGATCTCGACCGAGCGCTTGCAATCAGCGGCTGTTGACACTTCTACTCTCTATCTAGATTGTTGGCTAACTAGGACCCTTCGGACCAGTTTGCCAGATACTGTTCTTGTTCAACCGTCAAACGGTCGATCTTTACGCTCATGGCTTCTAACTTGAAGCGCGCCACCTGTCGGTCGATTTCGGCGGGTACGGGCAGAACCGATTTTGCTAGCGATGCGCGATTCTTTACAAGGTATTCGGCAACCAAAGCATGGTTAGCCAGGACAACATCCATCGCACCGGCTGGCTGGCCCTCACCTGCAACCATATTAACCGGACGCGCCTCAGTCAGAACGTAGATTTTGCGTCCATCGCGCATGGCGAACTCTTCCACATGGTCGCGGGCAGCCCGGCGCGAATAGGCCGCCGAGGCCAGGGCATCCAGATCAATCTCTCCTGGCGAATGCCCCACATTACACAAAAAGACATTATTCTTAAACTTTTCAAAATGTTCGCGCGCAATTACGGTACGGTTTCCCGTGGCGGTAATGAACACATCGCCAAAAGCGGCCGCCTCCACCATCGATGCCACGCGAAAACCTTCCATCGCAGCTTCTAATGCACGTAGTGGATCTACTTCCGTGACGATGACGTTTGCGCCATGGCCGCGGGCGCGCACAGCGATACTACGGCCGCACGGTCCGAAGCCCGCAATCACCACATTCGCCCCTGAAATCAATATGCCGGTGGCGCTTAATATCGATTCCAGAATGCTCTGTCCCGCTCCGTAGCGGCTGCCGAATAGGCGCTTAGTGGTTGAATCGTGCACTGCCACTACCGGAAACGCCAATGCCCCTTCACGCGCCGCTGACCTTAGCTGAGGCAAAGCTATGTAGGAATCTTCAGTGGCACCCACCACATTCGCCACCACATCGGCACCCCGCTCACTCATGAGACCAATAAAGGCGCCGCCATCATCCAAAATCACATTCGGCGCATGGCTGGCAGCTAACTCGCGATGATTCTGTAATGTTGCAGCCGTTGCGCCGGAGGTAGCATACACATGAACGGCATAATCCTTCGTCAGGCACGCAGCCACGTCGTCATGAATCGCGTGGGGATTCGCCGCGCACAAAGCCGTGCTGGCGGCTCCGCCGTCCCGAAGTGTAATCATCAAGTTGGCTGTCTCCGGTGTTACCGGCAAACAGGCTGCTATGCGCAGATCTTTGAACGGTTGCGTGCTAATGAAATGTTTGCGCACGCTTTGCAGCGATGGCATGAACTGGAATGCCCATTCAATACGCTTCTTGCCCCGGTCCGCCAAGCTAAGATCTTTGACCTCGCTCGTGGTCGCGCCCGACGCTATTGTAGACATACCCTCGCTTCTCCCCGGGAATCCGGCGCCCTCTACTGGCCGGTCTTTACGCCGGGGCTGCTGCACACTTAGCTGCCTCTCGCAAGGCTTCGGCTTTATCGGTCGCTTCCCATGTGAATGTCTCGCCAGAGCGGCCAAAATGGCCAAATGCGGCCGTCGCACGATAAATAGGACGGCGCAAATTCAAACTCTTAATCATGCCCGCGGGAGTCAACGAGAAATTCTCGCGCACTAATTCCGCCAAGCGCTCGTCGTCCACCTTGCCGGTGCCGAAGGTATTCACCATCACCGAAACGGGCTCCGCTACACCAATCGCATACGCCAATTGCACTTCAACCCGGCTGGCCAAGCCCGATGCCACAAGATTCTTCGCCACATAGCGAGCCATGTAACAAGCGGAGCGGTCCACCTTCGTCGGGTCCTTGCCCGAAAAAGCGCCGCCGCCATGACGTCCCATTCCGCCGTAGGTATCGACGATGATTTTGCGACCAGTCAATCCGGTGTCACCATGCGGGCCGCCGATGACAAACCGCCCGGTTGGGTTGATGTGAAATTTCGTATTGGCATCCACCATGTTTGCCGGGACAACCGCATCAATAATGTACTTTTTCACATCCGCGCGCAACTGCTCGGTAGTGACGTCGTCATCATGCTGGATGGAGATCACAACCGCATCTATGCGCTTGGGCTTGTGATCAACATATTCCACGCTGACCTGGCTCTTGCCGTCCGGCCGCAGATACTTCAGTTGCTTGCTCCGGCGCGATTGGCTCAATCTCTGCGTCAGCTTATGCGCCAACAGAATCGGCAAGGGCATCAATTCTTCGGTCTCGTCGCAGGCGTAGCCAAACATCAGGCCCTGGTCGCCCGCGCCGCCCGTATCCACGCCCATGGCGATGTCGGGCGACTGCGACTGAATCATATTCACAACCGCGCAGGTATTGCCGTCAAAGCCATACGCGGCGTCGTCATAACCGATCTCGTTAATGACCGACCGCACTAGCTTCGGCACATCTACGTAGGTAGTCGTGGTGATTTCGCCGGCAACCACACAAATCCCAGTGGTGACGAGCGTTTCGCAAGCCACTCTACCCGTGGGGTCGTCTTTCAATACTGCATCCAGGACTGCGTCGGATACCTGATCGGCTATTTTGTCCGGATGTCCTTCGGTAACGGACTCGGACGTGAAAATGTAACTCATTTGGATAGGATCAGTTTATAGTTTAGCAATCCATCCAAACTGCTCCGGGCTGCCGTGAGCCCGGTGTATTCAGTTTTCGAACAGAGCGCTGGCCACGCGGCGATAATCGTTGTCGGAGGTCAGTTTCCCACAGGCCTTTTGAAGCGAAGCGCGGACTTCCGGCTCTTTGTTCCGCTTGGCAATCGCAAGCAAAATCTCCGTTTTCTCGTTGTCGTCATTGAGTCCAATCGCGCTGTCGATAATCTGTAGCACTTGCGCCTTCGACGGATTCGTTTCCAGAAGCGCTTTGAGCACGCGTCCCCGGTCGTTATCAGAATTAATACTAGCCACTGCGTCAAAGAATGGGGTCTCTGAGTAATGCGCGCTCAAAAGCACCAAGACGTTAGCTTTGTCATTATCGGAATTCATGCCCTTGGCGGACTTAGCCACATCCCGATAGGTATCAGCCTGCAGATTCGACAACTTCAGCACACTTTGCAGCGCATTTGAACGATCATTGTCAGACTGGATCTCATTGACCACCGCAAACCAAGCACCCCGGCATTCGGCAGATTCCGCATAACCCGTGTCACGCAGGACACGCGCTTTGTCGTTATCGGATTGGATGGTTCGGGCAGCGTTTAATAAACTGCAACGCGCATCTCCAGTCGCGGCCGACGGAATCGCCAATAGAACGTCAGCTTTGTCGTTGTCAGAATTCATTGTTTTCGCCGACTGCCCAATGAGCCGTGCGGTGTCGGCATCATGGCCATCAATTTCCAGCATGTGCATCAGCACTCGACGCCGGTCATTATCCGAGTTGATGGAGTTCACGGCACTGAAGTAGCCATTTCGCGATTCGCGCGTTGCCAAATCCTGTGCGTGCGCCACCAGGAAATCCGCTTTGTCGTTGTCAGATGAAACTTTGCGAACGCTATCGGTCACACGCTGACGGTCCGCAGGCGTCAATTGCGCTTGTTCCAAAAGATGATTCAAATACTCGCACTTCACATGATCCGAGCCAATCAGATTCACTTCGTCCAGCACGCCGGGCACACCTTTGCGCTTCAGAATCCGACTCACTCTGCCTTCTGAATCCAGACCCAGTTCGCGCAAAGCAAACAGATAGACACCTGAAGCCCAAACGCGCCCGACGCCGTCCAGCGGTTTCTCGCGACCGTCCAGGAAATACTTCGTCTGAGGGGTACCATTCTGACTTGGTCTTACTTCAATACGCCGGTGCGACGAGAAGTGCTTGTTTTCATCGACGATAAAAAATCCATCGGGAGTGATGGAAGCAATCGACTGCTCATCATCTGAAAACGTCAGGTCGCCGCGGATCTTGATGCGCAAGTCGCGCGAATCGTCCGACCACCGACTGCTGGTGGTGGCTCCACCTTCCTCCTGCGTGAATGCAACAACGGCCGGAAGGTTCACAATTTGAGTCGCCATGCCAACCAGCGCTAACACGCCCAGAATCACGGCAACTGCAGAAACGGCAGTTCCGGCATTGCGTGTTCTGTTTAACAGCGATTCGACTCGTGTCACAATTTGTCGTTTGCCAAAAAACGCCCCACTCGAAAGCAGTAGTGCGCCCCGCCGGTAATGCCGCAGTTCCACCACTTTGGCAAGACAGCGCGCATAGGATTTGCTTTCGTGCGCCACAACCACCCAGTCGTCACAGGCAAGTTCGCGCTCCAGGTTCAGCTTTCGCGCCACATAATGCACGGCTGGATGAAAAAAGAAGAATGCTTGCAAAAGACGCTGCGACAGATTCGTCCAATCATCGTAGCGGCTGATATGCGCTAACTCATGCACGCCTAAGTCGTCATATTCCTGCTGACTCAATTCCAAAGCCAAGTCGGCCGGCATGACGATCATTGGACGCACGAAGCCTATAGCCAGAGGTGATCGTGCTCGCTGAGAGATTCGCAACTGAACCGGGCGCAATGTGGGACAACGTTGCAACCATAACTGCAGCCGGGCAGATAACTCGGCGGGTGCTGCTTGCGTGCTGCGTCGCAGAATCAATAAGCGAATATAACTAACAAATAATCGCAGCAAGAAAAGCGGGACAATCGCGCAATAAGCCGCCAGCAGAGCCGCAAAGAAGTTCTCGGGCAGAGGAATCTGAATGCTGTGTGCTGTCTGTTTTGGAGGGTCAATCGATTGAATGGAAGCCTGCACGACGGGTGAGGCGGTAGCTACCGGATGTGCAACCGGCGCGGGCGACTGAACTACTGGAGCAGGCTGCGGTTCACTTGCCGGAATGTGCGAAAAAAAGTATAGCGGCAGTAGTAGCGGCAGAAACAGCATTGTCGCGGACCAGATCGTGATCCTAGTCGCGGCGTTCAAGCTGGAAAACGATCGAAGCGCAATTTGAACTGCGGCTACCAAGAAAATGCCCGCAAGGATGCCGATGAGAATCGACTCATCAGCCAAAGAAGAAATGGCCTGAAATGTAGGCATCGCTAGTTACCTGCTTTCCTCAATCATTTTTTTAAGGCGTTGGAGATTCTTGGGAGTAAACTCTTCATCCGCAATTAAGTTGCTGACCAGCAACTCCGGAGAGTTTTGAAAGAAACGACTCACCAAATGGCGCAGCGCACTGCGCCGCACCGAAGTTCGGTCGACCACCGGATGATAGACAAACGATTTTCCATCCTTTGTATGCCGCAGATACCCTTTGTCTTCCAGAATTCGAAGCGTGGTTAGAACCGTTGTGTAGGCCAATTGATCATCGCCCGGCAACGCCTTCAATACGTCGTTGGTGTTCGATGGCCCAAGCGTCCAAATCACCTCCATCAGGCGAAGTTCGGCATCAGTCAATATGGTTGATCTCTTGCGCGGCAAGTCTTTGGCCTCAACTTTTATAAATTTAGAAGTTATCTGCTCCCAGTTGTATCAGATGCTTGAAAAGACGTCAACTATAAAATTAGAAGTTCGGTTGTTCGCTAAGATTGGATAGTTTTTCCCATATGAAACGGTACCTTCCCGCAGTATTATTGCTAGCCATTCAGGCTTTCGCCGCCACGCCAGACGACAACGGCAGACTGAACGCGTTGATTGACCGCGAATGGCAGTATCAATTGCACGAGTATCCCGAAATGGCCACTGGCATCGGAGACAATCGCTTCAACGATCGCCTAACGGATCGCTCCGCTGCGGCTCAGGCCAGGCGCGAAGAGCATAACCGCGCACTGCTGGCCGAACTGAAGAAGATTTCGCCCGCTAATCTGACGCCCGAGGGAAAGCTGAACGTCGCGTTGATGCTCCAAAATACCCAAACCGATGTGGATGGCGCACGCTTCAAAGATTGGGAGATGCCCGCGAATCAGTTCAACGGGCCGCATCTGGAGTACGGCGGTTTGTCGAAGGAAATGCCTTTCAACACCGTGGCCGATTATGAGAACTACATTAAGCGCGTTCGCGCGCTGCCACACATGCTGCAGCAGGTCACCGACAATATGCGGCTGGGCATGAAAGATGGTTTGATGCCACCCAAATATCTCTTAGAGAATGTGGCGACTGAGACCGACGAAGTGGCGAAGGCTCCGCTGGAAGGCAGTCTTTGGATAGAACCACTGAAGCACTTCCCCGCCGGCATTTCCGAAAAGGAACAAAAGCGTCTGACGGATGAACTCGTTCCCACGCTAAGCGCCATCGTGCTTCCCGCCTATGCAAAGTTCGCACAGTTTGTACGGGAAGACTACGCTCCCAAAGGGCGCACTGATTTCGGCATTTGGGCGCTGCCTGAGGGCGAAGCCCGTTACCGCCAAGCCATGCGCGAGCAAACCACACTCGACGTGGCCCCGAATGAGTTGCACGACTTGGGTTTGAAGCAGGTTGCGGAGATCGATGCGCGGATGCTGAAGATCGCCCAGTCACAGGGCTTTGCCGATGTGAAGTCGTTCAATGCTCATATTTTGCAAGATCAAAGCCATTACGGCGTCAGCGGCGAGCAAATCCTGGCGCTTTATCAAAAGTATGCCGATCAAATGCGGGCCAAACTTCCCGAGTATTTCGGTCGTCTTCCCAAGAACAAGTTGGTAGTTACACCGATGGAAGCCTATCGCGCTGAACACGGCGTGCCGGCCGATTATTCTGTAGGCGCCGGTGACGGCTCGCGTCCGGGACATATAAATGTGAACGAATATGACCCGACTCACCGCCTGCTGTTGAACGTCGAAGCCATCGCTTATCACGAAGGCATTCCTGGCCATCACCTGCAATTCTCCATCGCACAAGAACTTCCTGACGTACCGCCATTCCGCAAATTCAATGCCTATAATTCATACTCCGAAGGCTGGGCGCTTTATGCCGAGACGCTTGCGCATGAAATGGGCTTTTACCAAGATCCATACAGCGAGTACGGGCGCTTGCAGAATTTGATGTGGCGCTCTATCCGTTTAGTTGTGGACACCGGAGTCCACTCTCAACACTGGACTCGCCAGCAAATGATCGACTTCTTCCACGCCCATACTGCAATGGACGACCAAAACATTGCGACCGAAGTAGATCGCTACATAGCATGGCCCGGACAGGCGCTGGGCTACAAACTGGGCGAGATGACGATTCTTCGCATGCGCGCCAAAGCACAAGAGAAGCTAGGATCGAAATTCGACATCCGCGAATTCCACGACGCGGTTTTGGATGCGGGACCACTGCCGCTTAGTGTTTTGGAAGAGAAGCTGAACGCTTGGATTGAAAAGCAGTAGGCAGTCCTTCAGAATCGCAAGGCTCATCGCGCCAACGTGTTGGCCCGGCGATAGCGGCCCCTGCAGTTACGCGCGTGCCAGCTTCGAAAAGAGAATAATGCCTGCCAAAGCCGCTATCACGGCGATGAGGATAGACACAAATTCCTTATCCCTGTGGCTAATCGCGGAAACGATAACGAGGCCTTGGTCGGTTTGTTGCCGGCTTGCCGCTGAGTGCTCCCTAATTGCTCGAGGGACGACAAAGATCACGCCGACAATCGCCGGAATCGTGATCACTAATGAATACCAGGAACTCCAATCCTTGTTAGACCGACGCGAAAAGAACCATCGGATAAAATTCACAGTTCACCCTTGAGTATCCAGAGCCACATTTGAATCTACTTTAGGTGACTATGGCCTATAGGTCACGAGCGCCCCGACGCATGACTCAGCCAAAAACCAAATGGCCCGAAGGCTGCAAACCTTCGGGCCATTCTTTCTACCTACGAAAAAGCTATTCCGGCTGTTGACCGTCTTGCTGTGCCTGTTTGAGCCGTTCTTCGCGTCGCGCCGCACGTTCCGCCGCACGCTTCACCAATTCCGACCCAACTAATTCCAGCTTCGCCGTTTCCGCACCATCGCCCTTGCGGGTTCCCAACTTCACAATGCGCGTGTAACCGCCATTGCGCTGGTTGAAGCGCGGGCCAATTTTGTCGAACAGTTTCTCTACAACTTCAGACTTCAGCAATACTTCCGAAGCCTGACGCCGGGTATGCGGCGTGTCCTCTTTGGCTAGCGTAATAATGCGTTCCACCAACGGTTGCGCGGCTTTCGCCTTAGGCAGTGTCGTGGTGATGCGCTCTTCCTCAATCACATTCGTGATCAAGCCACGCAGCAGAGCTTTGCGAGCGCTAACGTTGCGCTTGAGTTTATATCCGGCTTTACCGTGTCTCATTGCTTAGTCCTCTGCTTCCGCGTAATTGTCGTTGCCATAGTCGGAGATGGAAGAGACCACAGGCGGTCCACCCACCGGGCGGCCCTGCGCATCGAACTTCATACCGAAGGAAAGTCCCAAACCAGACAGGATTTCCTTAATTTCATTCAGCGACTTGCGACCAAAATTCTTGGTGCGCAGCATTTCCGATTCGGTCTTCTGCACCAAATCGCCAATCGTCTGAATATTGGCATTCTTCAAGCAGTTGTAGGAACGGACGCTGAGCTCCAATTCTTCCACTGAGCGGTTCAACACTTCGCTCATCTGGTTGGCCGCGCGCTCTGCCGGCTCTTCGGTCACTTCCGGAGTTTCTTCGAAGTTGATGAAGATACTCATGTGGTCCTTCAGCAGCTTCGCCGCTTGTCCGATAGCATCCTGCGGCGAAATAGCGCCGTTGGTCCAAACTTCAATCGTCAGCTTGTCGTAATCGGTGTTCTGGCCCAAACGCGCCGCTTCCACCGTGTAATTCACTTTGCGAACCGGCGAATGTACCGAGTCAATCGGAATGTAGCCGATCGGCAGGTCTTCGTCGTAGTTGCGGTCGGCCGAAACATAACCGCGCCCACTGCGGATGCGCATTTCAAGGCTCAGCTTGCCGCCTTCACCCACGGTTGCGATATGCAGATTGCGATCCAACACTTCTACGTCAGCGTCGGTCTCAATCTGGCTGCTCATCACTTCGCCCGGTGCTTCCACATTCAAGCGCGCGATGTGCAGGCCTTCGCCCATCATCTTGAAAGGAACCTGTTTCAGGTTCAGGATGATGTCGGTGGCATCTTCCACCACGCCCGGAATTGGGCTGAACTCGTGCGAAACACCTTCAATGCGCACGCCCGTAATGGCCGCGCCTTCGATTGAACTCAGCAAAACACGGCGCAAACCGCTTCCGATGGTGGAACCAAATCCTCTCTCGAAAGGCTGTGCCGTGAACTGGCCGAAACGCTCGGTTAGAGTTTCGGTGTTTGCGACTAAACGCTTGGGCTTCTGGAATCCTTTAAACATAGTCGTTTTGTCCTCTTCGTCGATTCAACGCTTATTTGCTGTACAGCTCGACGATGAGCTGTTCGTTCAACTGAATTTGCACTAATTCCTCGCGCTTGGGCTGCTGCAAAACTTTCGCCTTCAACAGATCGCGATCCACTTCCAACCAAGCTGGACTGGGCTGATGCGCTGTGGCATCACGCGCCGCCAGGATACTGGTATTCTTGCTGCTGCTCTCGCGCACTGCGATTGTGTCGCCTACAGTCACAGTAAAAGAAGGAATATTGACTTTCTTATCATTCACGGTCACATGCCCGTGACGTACTATTTGACGTCCCTGCGCGCGACTTGTTGCAACGCCCATGCGGTACACCACATTGTCCAGACGCTTTTCTAACATCGCCAACATGTATTCGCCAGTGATGCCCTTGGCTTTCACGGCTTTTTCATACAGGTTGCGGAACTGGCCTTCCAGGACGCGGTAGTAACGGCGCGCTTTCTGCTTTTCACGAAGCTGCAGGCCATAGCCCACAATCTTGGCCTTCTTGGCGTCCTTGCCATGTTGGCCAGGAACGAAATTGCGCTTTTCAATCGCGCACTTTTCCGTGTGGCAGCGCTCGCCCTTCAAAAACAACTTCATGCCCTCGCGGCGGCAAAGCCGGCATACGGGGCCACTATAACGTGCCAATCAAAAACCTCCAATAGGTAGGTGCGGTTTACGGCTGAATGCCTTCGTCCCGCTTACAGTCATAATCGAGCCTGGACAAACCAGACCAAAACAAAAGATCAAACTCGGCGTTTCTTGGGCGGACGGCATCCGTTGTGCGGAATCGGCGTCACGTCCTTGATCGACTTCACTTCAATACCCGCGGTCGAAAGCGCACGCACGGCCGATTCGCGTCCCGAACCAGGGCCAGCCACACGCACTTCCACTGACCGCAAACCCGATTCCTTCGCTTTATTGGCAGCCGTCAACGATGCTTGCTGCGCCGCAAACGGTGTGCCCTTGCGCGATCCGCGGAAACCCAGGGAGCCGGAGCTCGACCATGCCAGCACATTCCCAATCGGATCCGTAAAGGTGACAATCGTGTTGTTGAAAGAGGCTTGAATATGCACTGTCCCAAATGGAACGTTCTTCTTCTCTTTCTTCTTGAAAGCCTTTTTCTTGGTGGTCTTTGCAGGTGCCTTGGCCATTTACTTTGTCGCCTTCTTCTTTCCAGCCACTGTGCCCTTGCGCGGGCCTTTGCGCGTACGCGCGTTGGTGTGCGTCCGCTGACCGCGAACCGGCAAGCCACGACGGTGCCGCAAACCGCGATACGAACCCATTTCCATCAGGCGCTTGATGTTCATGGAGGCTTCCTTACGCAGGTCACCTTCGATCGCGCCTTCCCCTTCAATCAGGTTACGCAGATGGTTGGTCTCTTCTTCGGTCAGGTCGCCGACTTTCTTTTCTGGATCAACCTGCGCCCGGTGGAGCAACGACAGAGCGCGGGTGCGCCCAATACCGTAGATATACGTCAGCCCAATGGCCGCCCGCTTCTTCGCGGGTAAATCAATGCCTGCAATACGCGCCATAAAACGTTATTCCTCTTATCCCTGCCGTTGCTTGTGCTTCGGGTTGGTACAAATAATCCGCACAACGCCGTGGCGATGAATCACCTTGCACTTGTCGCACAACTTCTTTACGGATGCCCGCACTTTCATGGTGACTTATCAACCTTTCGTCAAAATCTCTAAAATCCGTCCGCGCGTCCGGTCCTGAATGCTGAGCGCTACCCGCACCCGGTCACCCACTCGCAAACGCACAAAATTCGCTCGCTGCGTACTCGGCAGATGCGCAATCACTTGATGCTCACCCTCTAACCGAATCCGGTACAGCGCACTTGGCAGCAATTCCACCACTATGCCTTCCGCGTTACGTTCCGCTTGGGCCGGGGCCTCTGTTGCCACCATAAAAAACTCTTGCTCAGGGCCTCGAAAGTACCCAGGGTCCGTTATCCGTCACCGCCACCATGTGTTCAAAGTGCGCCGAATACGAACCGTCTTTCGCCACTGCCGTCCATTTGTCCGACAGCACCTTGGTTTCCGGCTTCCCAGCGTTCACCATTGGTTCAATAGCCAGCACCATGCCGGGTTTCAAGCGCGGGTTTTCACCCCGCCTGTCCACATAATTAGGCATCTGCGGTTCTTCGTGCAGCGAAGTCCCGATCCCATGCCCAACAAACTCGCGAACAATGGAAAACCCATTCGATATAACGTATTTCTCCACTGTTCCACAAACATCAAAAAGGCGATTTCCGGCTCTCACCTGGTCGATGGCCAGTTCCAGGCTTTCTTCGGTGACCCGCAGCAGCCGTTTCACCGACTCATTCACCTCGCCAACCGGTACGGTCAGCGCCGAATCGCCAAAATAGCCATCCAACTGCACGCCGGTGTCGATCGAAACGATATCCCCCGACTTCAGCTTCCGCTTGGCCGAAGGCATGCCATGCACAACCTCGTCATTCACCGAGTACACAAGCACAAACGGAAACTGCGTTCCCGCAGCTTGCGAATAATAACCCTTAAACGCCGGCTTCGCGCCCGCATCCGCGATCATCTTCTCGGCCGCCACTTCCAAATCCTGGGTACTCAGACCCTCTCTCACCATGCGCCTTCAGATCCTGAAGAATCTGATACACCAGCAGACCGCTCCGGCGGAGCTTTTCCAGCTCGACGCTTCTCCGGCGCACAATCACCGATCCGCTGGCTCTCATCGCCTCAACACCGCGCAACTCACGCAAAACCGCAGATGTCCCGGATATTCCTCGGGCAGATCCATCACCCGCGTTTACCTCAAACATCGGCACGCCGCTGCTTCTAAAGAAGTCGAGGATGGGCGCAGTCTGCAGCTCGTATTCACGCAACCGCTCCCGGATAACGGTCTTCCCGATCATCCTCTCGCGTCACCAACGCCGCTCCTTCCCGGTCGCAAAATCCTGCCACCTTGGGAGGATTGGTCGTCAAACTGTATAGGGTTCCACAAACGGGGCACTGCCGACGGCCACTCAGGCGGGCTACGATTTTTTCGTAGTCAACCACCAAGTGTACCACGGTTGGCTCTAACCCTCGATCCTTCAGCAAACCCAGCAAAACCTCGGCCTGATTTACCGTCCGGGGATACCCATCCAAGATCAGACCGTCTATCGCTCCTGGCAATCCGGCTCGCAGCCGCTGCTTCACCAAAACGTTCACCAGTTCGTCCGGCACCAAGCTTGCCCGCCTTCATCAGGCGTTACGACTTCCAACCGTACCAATCGTCATCGTCCGCGCTAATATGCTGCCGAAGCATATCGCCAGTGGAAACATGCGGACCAGACAACACATTCCATCAATAGCTTGGCTTGGGTGCCCTTACCTGAACCCGGCGACCCGAACAGGATCACGCCGGTGGGTCTTGCCGTCCAGGGCTGTACCGCCGCATCCACAAATCTGCTTTGCGTGTCCAAAGGGCTAGCTCGGCATGCTCCGGCGTCCGCGAATGCGGCCCGCGCGCGGCGTAAAGCCCTCGTAATGGCGCATAATCAACTGCGCTTCAATCTGATTCACGGTATCCATGGCCACGCCGACCACGATCAGCAGCGAAGTGCCGCCGAAGAAAAGTTCACGCCCAGTCCGTCCAGCAGCAAGCGCGGGAAATGCGCGTCAATAAAATTGCCGACCAGCGGCAAACGCTGCAGCTTGATGCCCTGAGATCATGATCTGCGGAATCAGCGACAGAATCGACAGATACAGGCCGCCCACCACGGTGATCTTGGACAGAATCTTGTCCATGTATTCGGCGGTATTCTTCCGGGCCGGATGCCCGGGATAAAGCCGCCATACTTGCGCATGTTGTCCGCCGCTTCATTCGGGTTGAAAATGATCGACACGTAGAAGAAGCAGAAGAAGACGATCAGCACGACGAACAGCACATAGTACAGCGGCTCGCCCCGCCGATCGACTCAAGCATGCCGCTCAGCCAGGGCTGTTCTTGCACGAACGGGAACTGCAGCAACGTCTGCGGGAAGGCCAGCAGCGACGAGGCGAAAATGACCGGGATCACGCCGCCGGCATTCACTTTGAGCGGCAGGTGCGTGGATTGCCGCCCATCATGCGGCGGCCGACCACGCGCTTGGCGTATTGCACCGGGATGCGGCGCTCGCCGCGCTCCACCAGAACGATAAACGCCACCACCGCGACCATGACGGCCAGGATCGATGATCATCTGCGTGGACGGCCACTGCGCGCGCTGACAAAGATGTTGCGGTAGATGTCGTCGATGGCGCGCGGCAGCCCGACCACGATGCCGGTGAAGATGATCAGCGACATGCCGTTGCCGATGCCGCGATCGGTAATCTGCTCGCCCAGCCACATAATAAACGCCGTGCCGGTGGTGAACGTCAGCATGGTCATGAAGATAAAGCCGAGGCCCGGATGCAGCACGAAATTGCCGCCGGATGTTCTGCAAGCGCGATGGCGATCCGAACGATTGAATCAGGCCAGCATCACGGTTAGATAACGCGTCCATTGGGTGATCTTGCGGCGGCCCAGTTCGCCTTCTTTCTGCAGCTTGTCGAGCGTCGGCACCACGACGGTCAGCAACTGCAGAATGATCGATGACGTAATGTAGGGCGTAATGCCGAGCGCGAAAATGGTCATGCGGCGCAACATGCCGCCGCTGAACACATCCAGGTAACCTAAAAAACCGCCGCCGGCGTTGCGAGTGAAGAACTCCAGAGAACGCGAACGTATCGATTCCCGGCGTCGGAATGTAGGCGCCCAGCCGATAGACCGCCAGCAAGCCGAGCGTGAACAAGACACGATTGCGCAGATCCGGGATCCGGAACATATTGGCGAGCGCTTCGAAAAACTTACTCATAGTCGGTTCGACTTTCCTGCGAAGGTCGTTCGACCTTACTTAGCAGCTGGCTCTGCCGCCGCCGGCTGTTTCCGAATCACTTCGGCGTTTCCGCCGGCATTCTGGATTTTCTCCAGCGCCGACTTTGAAAACACATGCGCTTTGACCGTGATTTTGCGCGTCAAGTCGCCATTGCCCAGAATCTTCAGCCCGGCGTTCAGCTTCTTCAGACACCAGCCTTCTTCAACGACTCGGGCGTGAACGTATCACCTTCCAACTGTTCCAGCGTCGCCACGTTCACGATGGCGTATTCCTTGTGAAAGATATTGGTGAATCCACGTTTCGGCAGACGGCGATGCAAAGGCATCTGACCGCCTTCAAAACCGCGCATCATGCTGTAGCCGGAAATGGACTTGGCGCCCTTGGCGCCGCGGCCGGAATATTTGCCGCGCCCGGTACCCATACCTTGACCCAAATGCGCTGTTTCTTATGTTTTTGGCCTTTCGGGGGCCGCAGATTACTTAGATTCATTTCTCTATCCACCAACGATTTCGAGTAGATGCGGAACCTTCTTCACCATGCCGCGAAAACCTGGTGTATCGGGTCGTTCCACTACGCGATTGATTTTATGAAGCCCCAGCGACTTCACGATGTCTTTGTGCTTTTGCGGCGTACAGATGGGGCTGCGCACCAGCTTAATTTTGATTTTGCCTTCAGCCATTTGTCTTCTCTCCGCTTTGATTAGAGCTTCTCGAGCGCCAGCCCGCGCATGTCCGCCACGGCCTGTTTGTCGCAAAGCTGTTCCAGAGCGTCAATCGTAGCTTTCACCACGTTGTGCGCATTGTGTGAACCAATGGACTTGGTCAAAACATTCGGAATACCCACGGCTTGAATCACCGCACGCACCGGACCGCCGGCGATCACGCCAGTACCAGCCGGAGCAGGCTTCAGCAACACAAGTCCGCTGCCAAAACGGCCGAGCACAGGATGCCGGATGGTCGTCTCCAGTACATTCACTTTGCGCAAGTTCTTCTTGGCCGCTTCAATGCCCTTCTTAATTGCCGAAGGAACTTCCTTCGCCTTACCGGTGCCGTAGCCGACCACCTTTTGTGCCGGATCGCCCACCACGACCAGCGCCGAAAAGCTCATATTTTTACCGCCCTTGACGACTTTCGTCACGCGGTTGATACTGACGACCTGTTCTTTAAGGTTCAGGCTCTGCGCATCGATACGCTTGGCAGTTATAGTTGCCATTAATTAAAACTCCAGTCCAGCTTCGCGCGCCGCTTCTGCCAGCGCTTTTACGCGGCCGTGATACTGATAGCCGCCACGGTCGAACACGACTTTGGTTACACCTTTGCTCTTGGCTCGCTCAGCCACAGCTTTGCCGATCAACTTGGCTCCGGCCACATTGCCGCCCTTGCCCTTGAGATCTTTTTCGGTCGAACCCGCGGCCACAAGGTGTGCCCTTGCTGATCGTCAATGACCTGAGCATAAATGTGATTCACGCTGCGGAAAATAGCCAGGCGCGGACGCTCCGGCGTTCCCGCCACACGACGGCGAATCCGCTTGTGAATGCGATGCCGAATTTCATTACGATTAATTGCAGGCATGATTTATTTCGCTCCCTTGCCGCCGGCACCGGTTTTGCCAGCCTTCTTGCGCAATGCTTCGCCGGTGTAACGCACACCCTTGTTCTTGTACGGATCGGGCGGACGCAAACCACGAATCTGCGCTGCTACTTGACCTAATTCCTGGCGGTCATACCCGGTCAAAACGACGTGGGTCTGTTTATCCACCTTCATGTCGATTCCGGCTGGCAGAACGTACTCGATCGGATGCGAGTAGCCCAGCAGAAACGTGGCGATCTTGCCCTTCACATCCACGCGGAAACCGGTTCCAATAACATCCAGTTCGCGTACGAATCCTACCGAAACGCCTTGCACAGCATTGGCTGCCAATGCGCGCGTTAAACCGTGTGAAGCCGCCAGCGAATCGTTGTCGCGCGTCAGCTCTAATGTGTTGCCGTTTTGTTGAATTTGAATTCCGGGCGGAATCGGCACCGTCAGTTTGCCCTTCGGCCCTTCCACTTTCAATTCATGGCCTTGGCCGAGGGTGTACTTCACGCCGGCCGGCACTGGGATTGGCTTTTTTCCTACTCTTGACATGCTTTTCCCCTTACCAGATCTGACACAACACTTCGCCGCCCACGCCTTCTTTGCGCGCCGTCGAACCTGTCATGACACCCTTCGGAGTCGTCAGAATGTTGATGCCCAATCCGCCTAAAATGCGTGGGATCTCTTTGCTACCCACATACACGCGGCAGCCGGGACGCGATACGCGCTCAATACGCGAAATCACCGGCAGGTTGCCAGGAGTGTATTTCAGGTAGAGACGGATGAATTTTTTCGATCCTTCTTCCGTCAATTTATAGTTCAGAATGTAGCCTTCCTCTTTGAGGATTCGCGCTACTTCATTCTTAAGCCGTGACGCCGGAACGTCTACTTTCGCATGGCGCGCAATTAATGCGTTACGCACACGCGTCAGCATATCGGCAATGGGGTCTGCTGTCATCTAAAACCCTTTCAGCACCTTTCATTGCATCGGCCACCGAGAATTTTCTCTTGTATTGGTGGCTTTAGCCGCAAACTCTTTAATCTACCAATTCTGGAGCCTTTGCGCCAGAAAACATACCTGTTACCAGCTCGCTTTGGTCACGCCTGGAATTTCTCCGGCGAGCGCCAACTTGCGAAAACAAATGCGGCACAACGCAAACTTGCGCAGATACCCGCGCGGCCGTCCGCAATTCTTGCAGCGGTTGCGCAAACGCACTTCGAACTTTGCTTTCTTACCGACGGCATGCGCCGCGATAATTTCAGCGTGCTTTTTGTTTTCTTTGGCTATTTTTGCAGTTGTTGCCATTTATCCTCTGTTCTTATTGCCGGAACGGCATGCCCATGTGACGCAACAAAGCCAGCCCTTCGGCATCGCTCTTGGCCGTCGTGGTAATGCAAATATTCATGCCCTTGGTCTTCTCAACTTTGTTGTAGTCGATTTCAGGGAAAATCAATTGATCTTTCAAACCCAGTGTGTAATTGCCGCGTCCATCAAAAGACTTCGGCGATACGCCGCGAAAATCGCGCACGCGCGGTAGCGCCACGTTCATCAGGCGATCCAAAAACTCAAACATACGATCGCCGCGCAGCGTCACCATGCAGCCAATCGCCATGCCTTCGCGCAGCTTGAAAGCCGCAATCGATTTTTTGGCCTTGGTTACTACCGGCTTTTGGCCGGCAATGGCTGCCAGTTCGTTGACCGCGCCATCCATCAGCTTGCTGTTGCCCGTAGCTTCGCCCAAACCGATATTGATCGAGACTTTCTCAACCTTCGGCACAGCATTTGGATTGGCGTAACCGAAATCCTTTTTCAAGGCTTCGACGACAACGGTGGTGTAATGCGTGCGCAAGCGTGCGGTGCCGCTTCTCGCTTTCGAATGCTCGGCCTTTTCAAAGGATGCTGCTTCCGCGCCTTTTCTCGGCTTTTTTTCAACGGCCTTCTTCTCAACCGCTTTCTTTTCAGCGGCCGGTTTCTTTTCGCCGCCCTCGGGTGTTTTTGCCATTTCGCTTTTTAGATTCCTTCAATTGGCCGATTCCAAACGGCCTCGAACTGACTTACTTCTTATCCAAAACCTCGCCGCCTTTGCGTGCTATGCGCAAACGCCGCACTTTGCCGCCTGCATTGTCGAGCTTGTATCCAACCCGCGTCGGAATACCGCCGGCAGTCAGCAACATCACGTTCGAAATATCAATCGGCATGGGCTTTTCGGCAATGCCGCCCTTGATCTGCTTCTGCGGTACGGGACGCGTATGCCGCTTGGCAATCTGCACACCTTCCACGGTAAGCTTGCGATCGAAGCGATTCACTTCCAAAACCTTGCCGGTCTTGCCCTTGTCTTTGCCCGCAATCACGCGAACCAGATCGTCTTTCTTGATTTTGAGCCGTGCCGGCTTGCGCTCGCCTTTCTCCTGGCGGCGCTGATATGCAATTTTCGGCATTGATTTAGATCACCTCCGGCGCCAGCGACACGATCTTCATGAAGCGCTTATCGCGCAGTTCACGCGCCACAGGTCCAAACACGCGCGTTCCCACCGGTTCGCCCACTTCGTTAATCAGAACGGCGGCGTTGGAATCGAAACGGATATAGGTACCGTCCTTGCGGCGCGTTTCCTTGCGCATACGCACCACCACGCAACGCACCACTTTGCCCTTCTTAATGTTGGAATCGGGCGCAGCTTCCTTCACGCTCGCCGTGATCACGTCGCCCAACCCGGCGCGCAATCCGAGATCGCCGCCGCGGGGCAAGATGCACTGCAACTTGCGCGCGCCGCTGTTGTCGGCTACCTCGAGAAATGTTCGCATTCCAATCATGACGTTTTCTCCTGAAGCCACAGCCCATTCGCCGCGGCACACTGTATTTCTACTTCTTCTTCAATGTCTTCTTGACGCGCGTATCGGCCTGTGCCTTCCAGCGCCGGATGATCGACCGTTACCTGAACGGCCTGCCGCACCACATCGCCCAATTCCCAGCGCTTCAAGCGGCTCAACGGACGGCACTCGATAATGCGCACCACATCGCCCACTTTGGCGCGCCCTTTTCGTCGTGCGCGTAAAATTTTTTGCGCTTGGTCACAATCCGCTTGTAGACCGGATGGCCACGCGCCGCGTCACCTCAACCACAATGGTTTTGGCCATCTTGGTGGAAACTACTTCGCCCACTTTTTCGTTCTTGTTCGACTCTTTTTTGGCTTCGACTGCTGCTCTGCCGCCATAGTTAACTCGCTATCCTTCTACTTCTTCTTGCCCTTTGCGACTTTCGCGGCCTTTGTGGCTTTTACCACGGCGCTTGGGTGCCGGCGCAGCTTCCAATACGGGAATTGTTTCCCCGGCCAAGCGCTTGGCGCTCAACGCCGTCAGCATGCGCGCGCGATCCTTTTTCAACGCGCGATATTTTTTCAAACCTTCGGTCTGCCCCATACCCATCTGGAAACGGAAGCGGAACAATTGCTCCTGCGCGTCATACGATTGACGTTGCAGTTCGGCGCGTCCAAACCCTGATATTCTGTTTGCCTTCATTGTTCGTTGTGTCCTATTCTTCTTCGAGCCACGACAGCTTCCTGCTGGTGGCGCATGATGAACTTGGTAGGCACCGACAACTTCTGCGCTGCTAGACGCATGGCTTCGGTCGCGGTTTGCAATCGACACGCCTTCCATCTCAAATAAGATCCTGCCCGGCTTGATCACGCAAACCCATGCTTCCGGTGCGCCCTTACCCTTACCCATACGAGTTTCTGGCGGTTTCTTGGTAATCGGCTTGTCGGGAAAAATGCGGATCCAAACCTTGCCGCCACGCTTGATAAAGCGGGTCATGGCGATACGTGCCGCTTCGATTTGACGGTTGGTCACCCAACCGCATTCCATTGCCTTCAAACCGAATTCGCCAAACGACAAAGTGGAGCCGCGCCAGGCTTTGCCCGTCATGCGTCCGCGTTGTTGTTTGCGGAATTTAACTTTCTTCGGCATCAACATAAGCGTATTCGTTCGACTCCTTTGCTGCGGGGGTCTCTTTCACTTCCGGCGCCTTTACTTCAGCCGCTGGAGTTTCCACGGCGGGCGTTTCCGTCGCGGGTGCGGCTGCTTCCGGCTTGGCTTCCTGCTTCCAGGAAGGAACCGTCGGAGCCGACAGCGGAGGAATAATCGGCGAGATGGCAGGCTTCTGCATTTCCGTCGGGCGGCTGCACGATCGGACCGCTCACATCGACGGCCGGAGCCGACACTGCGGGTGCACTATCGGAGGACGGCGTTCCCACCCCGGTCGCCGCCACGATCACCGCGATCTCCACGGTCACCACGATCGCCACCCGGACGGTCGCCATCGCGACGCGGACGGCGCTGCCGCGGCTCGCCTTCGTTCTTAAGCGAATTGCTGCGGCGGTTGCCGCCTTCAATCACTTCACCCTTATAAATCCAAACCTTGACGCCAATCACACCGTAGGTGGTGTAGGCTTCGCTGAAACCATAATCGATATCGGCGCGCAAAGTATGCAGCGGCAACTGGCCTTGCAGATACCATTCACTACGCGCGATTTCGGCACCGTTCAAACGGCCCGATACGCGAACTTTAATTCCCTTGCAACCGAAACGCAGCGCTGAATCCACTGCTTTGCGCATGGCGCGCCGGAACGCAACGCGCTTTTCCAACTGCAGAGCAATCGATTCGGAGACCAACTGCGCGTCCAGTTCCGGACGGTGCACTTCTTGAATATCGATAAAAATTTCGCGCTTGGTCTTTTTGGCCAAATCGCCTTTTAGCTTTTCGATTTCCGCGCCCTTGCGTCCGATGATGATACCGGGACGCGAGGTGCGAATGGTGATGCGCAGCTTGTTGCCGGGACGATCTACTTCGATGGAACTGACGCCGGCGGCCTTCAAACGCTCGCCCAGGCTCTCTTTCAGTTCAATATCTTCGTGCAGAAGTTTGGCGTAATCCTGCTTGGCAAACCAGCGCGAGCGCCAGCTCTTGGTCACGCCCAGGCGGAAGCCGTATGGATGTACTTTCTGACCCATGTGATCTCTTTTCCCTGTCCCTTAATTCCCTGCCGTTTGCTTGTCGTCTGCCACTTCTTCGGGGGCTTCCCCCACCTTGACGACAATGTGCGACGTGCGGCGCTGATAGCGATAAGCGCGGCCCATTGGAGCCGGCCGGATGCGCTTCTGGCGCGGACCTTCGTTCACATACGCTTCGGTGATGATCAGCTTGTCGATATCGACGGATTCGTGCTTGCTTTCGGCATTGGCAATCGCCGAACGCAATATTTTCTCCACCGCCGGAGCAATGCGCTTATTCACCGCGCTCAAAATGTTGATGGCATCGCCGGCGTGCCGGCCACGAATCATGTCAACGACCAGCCGCGCCTTCTGCGCGGAGACATGCATATAGCGAGCTTCGGCTTTTGCCAGAGATGGTTTGTCGTGCGCCATTTACTTTGCCGCCTTTTCCGTGGACTTGGCCGCGTGGCCTTTAAAGACACGCGTGGGCGAAAATTCGCCTAGCTTGTGGCCCACCATGTTTTCCGTGACATATACCGGGATGAACTTTTTGCCGTTGTGCACCGCCAGCGTATGACCGATAAAATCGGGCACGATTGTGGAGCGGCGCGACCACGTCTTTACCACTGTCTTCTGACTTTTGGCGTTCAGCACTTCCACCTTCTTGATCAGGTGGTTATCTGTGAACGGCCCCTTTTTAAGCGATCGACCCATGATTCAAATACCTTTTCCCTAGCGCTTCTTGCTCTTGCGCGTAACGATAAAGCGATCCGTACGCTTGTTGTTGCGGGTTTTAAAGCCGCGCGTTGGTTGACCCCACGGTGTCACCGGGTGACGGCCGCCGGAAGTTTTACCTTCGCCACCACCATGCGGGTGATCTACCGGATTCATGGTCACGCCGCGGTTATGCGGACGCTTCCCTAACCAGCGGCTGCGACCGGCTTTACCGAGCGAGACGTTCTCGTGCTCGACATTGCCCACTTGACCGACCGTGGCATAGCATTCCACTTGCACTTTGCGCGTTTCGCCCGAAGGCAACTTCAGCAGCGCGATGCCGCCTTCCTTAGAAACCAACTGCGCCTGCGCACCAGCCGAACGAGCCATCTGGCCGCCCTTGCCGGGACGCAATTCAATATTGTGAACCACCGTACCTGCCGGAATGTTCTTCAACGGCAGCGCGTTGCCCACCAGGATGTCGGCTTCCGGACCGGAGGTCACGGTGCGGCCCACTTCCAAACCAACCGGGCAAATAATGTAGCGCTTTTCGCCGTCTTTGTAATGCAGCAGGGCGATGCGCGCCGAACGATTCGGATCGTACTCAACCGCCGCGACTTTCGCTTCAACATGTTTGTCGCGTTTGAAGTCGATGACACGGTACGCGTTCTTCGCTCCGCCACCCATAAAGCGGCTGGAAATACGGCCTGTCGAGGAGCGTCCACCGGTGCGCTTCTTGCCTTCCACCAACGACTTCTCGGGACGATCTTTGGTGATGTCCTCGCGCGTCAGGTAGGTCTGGAAGCGGCGCGTCGGCGTTGTGGGACGAAAACTTTTAATTGGCATCCTGGGTTTCCTTCCTTAAGAAATTTCCGCGTATTCCGGAAGCTTCGAGCCAGGCGCGACGCGCACATAAGCCTTCTTCCAATCGGACGCATAGCCGGAAAACTTGCCCTTGCGCCGGTTCTTACCCGCAGTCAGACTGGTGCGGACCGCGGACACCTTGATTTTGAAAACCGTCTCAACCGCCTGCTTGATTTCAATCTTGTTGGCGTCGGGGTGGACTTCAAAACACAAAGTTCTTTCTTCTTCCCGCTTCGTGTGCCCCTTCTCGGTAATGAGCGGGCGGTGGATCACATCAAATACGTTCACTTGGCAGATCCTTTCCCCAATCCCTCGGATAACTTACGCGCCGCCGATTCGCTGAGTAGAACTTCTTCGTACTTCAGCAGGTCATATACGCTAACGTCTTTGGAAGGCACCAGTTTCACCGTCTTCACGTTCGACGATGCGCGCGCCAGTTTGACGTTCTCCGCGGTTTCCACCAGCAGAACCGTACGCTTCACGGCCAGCTTGCCCAGAATGCCGACAAAGCTCTTGGTCTTGTGATCGGCCAGATCGAATTCACGCACGACGCGCAACTGGCCATCACGCAACTTGGCTGAAAGAGCCGAACGCAACGCGCCCAGCAGCATCTTGCGCGGCAGTTTGTATTCGTAGCTGCGCGGTTGCGGACCGTGGGTGGTGCCGCCATGACGCCAGAGTGGCGAACGGATGGAACCCATACGCGCACGGCCGGTGCCTTTCTGCTTCCACAACTTCTTGCCCGAACCGGAAACTTCGTGACGCGTCTTGGTAGCGGCATTTCCGCCACGCTGCGCCGCCGTATATTGGCGCACCGCTTCGTAGAGCAGCGCCTCATTCACTTCGGCGCCAAACACTTCGTCCGACAGTTCGATAGAACCCACGGGCGAATTGTTCAGGTCGATAATATTCACACTCGGCATTTTCTTTTCCCTTGCCTAAAATCCCTTTTGATCGCCTAAGCGCGCTTGGCGCGGCGCACCATCACATAACCGCCATTGGGTCCGGGAATCGCACCCTTCACCGCAATCACGTTTTCTTCGACGTCCACTTTTACAATCTCCAGGTTTCTGACCGTCACCTGGTCCGTACCCATGCGTCCCGCCATTTTCATACCGGGAAACACGCGCGATGGAAAGCTGGATGCGCCAATCGAACCGGCGGCGCGGTGGAACATGGAGCCGTGCGTTGCTGGACCGCCGCGAAAGTGGTGGCGCTTCACAAGGCCTGCGAAACCGCGGCCTTTGCTGGTGCCAATCACATCGACAACGTCTTTCTCTTTGAACTCTTCCGCCAGCACACGATCGCCCTGCTTCAGGTCGCCTTGTGAGTTGCCTCTGCCAAGTTCAAACTCGCGCAGAAACTTCACGCCATCGGCGCTTGATTTCGCCAAATGCCCCGCAAACGGCTTGTTCGGTTTCTTGGCGTACTCAACCAGTCCCAACTGGACGGCGTCATAGCCATCCGTGGCGGGAGTCTTACGCTGCGTTACGATGCACGGCCCGGCCTTCACCAACGTGACAGGCACAACTTGCCCATCCGCTGTAAAGACTTGCGTCATGCCGATTTTCTTGCCGAGAATTCCTGGACTCATTTCTTGTTACCTTGGCTCGCTGTTTTCTCGCCTACTGACTTCAATTTCTACTTCTTGCCAAACGCTTTGATTTCGACATCAACGCCAGCCGGCAGATCGAGCTTCATCAAAGCGTCTACCGTTTCCTGGGTCGGCTCGAGAATATCGAGCAGCCGCTTGTGCGTGCGAATTTCAAACTGTTCGCGCGACTTCTTATCCACGTGCGGCGAACGGAGAACCGTGAAGCGATTCTTCAACGTCGGCAGCGGAATAGGACCGGCGACAGTCGCCCCCGTGCGCTTGGCCGTATCGACAATGTCACCTGTCGATTGATCCAAAATTCGGTGGTCGTACGCTTTGAGGCGGATGCGGATGCGTTCTTTCATCTTTTCGTAATCTTTCTTCACTCAAAGCAATGCCCGGGAGTTTTCATCCCGGGCATCGCCCATTTCACTTCAGCTACTCAACGATCTCGCTGACGGTACCGGCGCCCACCGTGCGTCCGCCTTCGCGAATCGCAAAGCGTAAGCCTTTATCCATAGCCACCGGCGTGATCAATTCCACTTCCATCTGCACGTTGTCACCCGGCATCACCATTTCCATGCCTTCCGGCAGCTTGGCTACGCCCGTCACGTCCGTCGTCCGGAAGTAAAACTGTGGACGGTAACCGTTGAAAAACGGAGTGTGGCGTCCGCCTTCTTCCTTCGACAACACGTACACTTCGCCCTTGAACTTCTTGTAGCCCTTGATCGTGCCCGGCTTTGCAATTACCTGCCCGCGCTCGACGTCGGTCTTTTCAATTCCGCGCAACAGCAAGCCCACGTTGTCCCCGGCGCGTCCTTCGTCCAACAACTTCTTGAACATTTCCACGCCCGTCACGACCGTCTTGCGGGTGTCGGCAAAACCGACAATTTCCATTTCCTCGCCGACCTTGCAAATACCCTTTTCAATACGACCAGTCACCACGGTGCCGCGTCCTTGAATCGAGAAAATATCCTCAATCGGCATAATGAACGGCTTGTCAATGGCGCGCTCCGGCATCGGGATGTACTCATCCACCTTCGCCATCAGCTCGTCCACCGTCTTTTCCCACTTCTCTTCGCCGTTCAACGCGCCCAGCGCGCTTACCCGCACCACCGGCAGATCGTCGCCCGGAAACTGATAGCTCTTCAACAGCTCGCGTACTTCGAGTTCCACCAGTTCCAGCAGCTCTTCGTCGTCCACCATATCGACCTTGTTCAAGGCCACCACGATAAACGGCACACCCACCTGGCGAGCCAGCAGAATATGTTCGCGGGTTTGCGGCATCGGACCATCGGTCGCCGCGACAACCAGAATCGCGCCATCCATCTGCGCCGCGCCGGTGATCATGTTCTTGATGTAATCGGCGTGGCCCGGGCAATCCACGTGCGCGTAGTGCCGCTTCGCCGTCTCATATTCCACGTGCGCCACCGCGATTGTGATTCCGCGTGCTTTCTCTTCCGGCGCGTTATCAATCGAATCGAAGCTCCGGAACTTGTTCTTCGGATTGTGCTTCGCCAACGTCTTCGTTATCGCCGCCGTCAACGTCGTCTTGCCGTGATCGATGTGCCCGATCGTCCCGATGTTCACATGCGGTTTGCTGCGGTCAAATTTCTCTTTCGCCATCGTTATCTTCCTATCTCAACTCGCTAAAACTTACTTCGTTGTGACGCCCTTGGCTCGATTGATAATCTCTTCGGCCAAGTTCTTCGGCACTTCTTCGTACTGACCAAAGTGCATGGTAAAGCTGCCGCGCCCCTGCGTCTTCGAACGCAAATCCGTGGCATATCCAAACATTTCCGACAACGGCACCATCGATTTGATGATGTGCGTGCCGCCAATAATCTCGGTACCTTCCAGGCGACCGCGGCGTGAAATCAAATCGCCGTTCACCGAACCCATGTAATCTTCCGGAACCGTGACTTCGACGCGCATGACCGGCTCGAGAATCACCGGCTTCGCTTTGCCCAGCGCTTCGCGCAGACACATGGACGACGCGATCTTGAACGCCATTTCCGACGAATCGACATCGTGGTACGCGCCGTCGAACACCGTCACTTTGATGTTGTTGATCGGGTAACCGGCCAGCACACCTTGTTCAATACGCTCGTTGACGCCCTTTTCCACCGCCGGAATAAATTCCCTGGGAATGGTTCCGCCGCTGATGCCATTGACGAATTCGAAGTCTTTTTCGGGGTTGGGCTCGACGCGCAACTTCACGCGCGCATATTGACCGCTGCCACCGGTTTGCTTCTTATGGGTGTAATCGTATTCCGCCGTGGCACGGACCGTTTCGCGATAAGCGACCTGCGGCTTGCCAACGTTGGCTTCCACATTGAACTCGCGCTTCATGCGATCAACAATGATCTCCAGGTGCAATTCGCCCATACCGGCCAAAATGGTTTGTCCGGTTTCCTGGTCGGTGTTGACCTTGAGTGTAGGATCTTCGGTAGCCAGCTTGTTGATGGCCATGCCCATCTTTTCCTGATCGGCTTTAGTCTTGGGCTCAATGGCGAGCTGAATGACAGGCGCCGGGAAGTCGATGGATTCGAGCAACACCGGGTGCTTTTCGTCGCAAACCGTATCGCCGGTAGAAACGTTCTTTAAACCGACGGCGGCGCAGATATCGCCAGCCAGGATTTCGGTGATCTCTTCACGCTTGTTGGCGTGCATCTTAACCAAACGGCCGACTCGTTCGCGCTTGCCCTTGGAAGCATTGTAGACGCCTTCGCCCGCGTTCAACTTGCCTGAATAAACGCGCAAGAAGCACAACTGACCCACAAACGGATCGGTCATGATTTTGAAAATCAACCCGCAAAACGGCTCGCTGTCAGCCGGCTTGCGCTCGACCTTTTCTTCCGGGTTATCGGCGTTAAAGGCTTCCATGGGAGGCACGTCGAGCGGCGACGGGAGGTACGCGCAAACCGCGTCCAGCAGATTCTGCACGCCTTTGTTCTTAAAAGAAGAACCGCAAATAACCGGGAAAATTTTCTGCGCGATGGTGGCTTTGCGAATGCCGGCGACCAGCTCGTCGTGGGTAATCGCTTTGCCTTCGATGAACTTTTCCATCAGGACATCGTCCGATTCGGAAACAGCTTCAATCAAAGCGTCGCGATATTCCTTGGCCTTTTCCAACAGGTCCGCAGGAATATCCACATCGTCAAACTTGGCGCCGAGAGTTTCGTCGTGCCAAATACGCGCCTTCATCGTGACCAGGTCGACAATGCCTTTGAATTGATCTTCGGCACCGACGGGAATTTGAATCGGCACTGGGCGGGCGCTCAAGCGGTCAACAATGGTCTTAACGGAAAAGAAGAAATCGGCTCCAGCGCGGTCCATCTTGTTGATGAAGCATATGCGCGGAACACGGTACTTGTCAGCTTGACGCCAGACGGTTTCAGTCTGGGGCTGCACGCCGGCAACGGCGTCGAACACGGCACAAGCGCCGTCGAGAACACGCAGGCTGCGTTCCACTTCAGCAGTGAAATCCACGTGGCCAGGCGTATCAATAATATTGATGGTGATGTCGTTCCACTGACACGTGGTTGCCGCGGAAGTGATCGTGATGCCACGCTCCTGCTCCTGCGCCATCCAGTCCATGGTGGCAGTACCTTCGTGCACTTCACCGATTTTGTGCGTACGGCCGGTGTAGTACAGAATGCGTTCGGTCGTTGTGGTCTTACCGGCATCGATGTGAGCCATGATGCCGATATTGCGCATTTTTGTTAACGGTACAGTGCGTGCCATAAATTTAAAATCGAAAACTTAAAAAACTTACCAACGGTAATGGGCGAAGGCACGGTTGGCTTCCGCCATACGATGCACGTCGTCCTTTTTCTTCACGGCTCCGCCGCGCATATTGGCGGCATCGCTTAGTTCATTCGCCAGCTTTTCCGCCATGCTCTTGTCGGGGCGGGTGCGGGCATTGGTGATAATCCAGCGCAGGGCTAAAGAAGTACGGCGATTATTCGGCACTTCGACCGGCACCTGATAGTTGGCGCCACCGACGCGGCGGGTTTTCACTTCGAGTAGCGGCTTGACGTTCTCAACCGCTTTTTTGAAAAGCTTCAGGGCATCGTCGTCGCCAGAGCGCTCGCGGAGCACATTCATGGCGCTATAGAAAATTTTCTGCGCGGTGGTCTTCTTGCCATCCCACATCAGCGAATTGACAAACTTTTCGACGAGAGTGGAATTGTACAGCGGATCAGCAATAATCTCGCGGGTTTCAGGACGTCTACGGCGTGGCATCTAAACTTTTTCTCCCGTTACTTCTTTCCCTTGGCCGGAGCGGCTGCAGCGCCGCCTTTAGGACGCTTAGCTCCGTACTTGGAACGGCCTTGTTTACGATTGGCGACGCCGGCGGTGTCGAGCGTACCGCGCACAATGTGATAGCGAACACCAGGCAGATCCTTCACACGGCCACCGCGGATTAGCACAATGGAGTGCTCCTGCAGGTTGTGACCGACGCCAGGGATATAGGTTGTGACTTCGATTCCATTCGTTAAGCGAACGCGCGCCACTTTCCGCAAGGCCGAATTGGGCTTCTTGGGAGTGGTGGTGTATACACGGGTACAAACGCCGCGGCGTTGCGGACACGCCTGCAAAGCGGGACTCGCAGTCTTATACCGGGTCTCTTTGCGACCTTTGCGCACAAGCTGATTGAAAGTCGGCATGCTGTTCAAATTTGGCGTCGCCCACAGAAAAGCACCCGTTGCCGGGTAATTCCGAGGCGCGCACGGATTTTCCTTCCGAAAAAACTTAAAAGATTCGGACTTGGTTTTCACCTAATCCGCAGGCACAGCTTGATAAAAACGGACCAAGCGGGCTGCATACGTTACTGCCAGAGAGCTGATATAGCGTTATTCACCAGCTCTAAACGCGAGGGTAATTACTTCGGAGTGGCCCTTACCGAATCCCGGCTGTACGCTGTCCTATTAATAAGGAGAACGAAACCGGCCAGCAGCGGGGCCCGACTCCTGGGCGCATGCTCAAATGAGCACGGTAGATCAAGAGCCGAAGACTCAACTCGCCAAACCTTCTTAGTCTACAGTGGAACTGCGATTGCTGTCAACTCTGAGTGGTGGCTGTCTTAGATCACTTTCCAAATATGCCAGCTAAGATAGCTTCTCGCGGTACGCTCAGTACCGCTTAATCCAGAGATTGCAAGCAGTTGCAGATGCTACTGTTATCTCGTGTCGAGGACGTTACTATCAATTGGATTTGTGGCTGTCGCACTTTTGTTTGGGCCGGTCGCCGGAGCATCGGTCGTCAGCTTGGAACAAGATGGGAGCAATGTAGTTGCTACCGGTTCGGGAACGTTGAACACGACTGCATTGAGTGGGGGTTACGAGACTCTCGGCACTGCGGCGCTGATATCACCACAAGCGGCCGACCTGCTAGTCGGTGGTTATGCGATGGACGAGTACAACTCGATCGCCGGTCCAACGTCATTCGGCAGCAGCTCCTCTTTGGCCGTCGCTTCGAGCGTCACTGGTGACAGATTCGGGGTAGAAGCTGGAGAAGCCCTTTTTGTGCCGGACGGTTATGTCTCAGGCGCTGACTTGTCGGGCACAGCCACTTGGGACGATGCCACCCTAGCTTCGTTAGGCGTTACGCCGGTATCTACACGTGGACCTGGGGATCAGGCGCAACAGCCGATTCCCTCACACTAGATGCGGGGATCAGCCCGGCTCCGGAGCCTTCGTCATTGAACTTTGTGCTTGCTGGCGTTGCCGGGTGCGGCCTGCTGGTTCGGCGCGTGATTCGTAAGGCATCTGTTACCAAGCTCAACTAAACTGCGACTCTAGCTGTTCGAAACGGCGTTTGAGTTCGTCGAATTCGGTGCGCAGGGTGGTTAGTTCTTGTTCGAGGCGGTCTACTCGTCCGGGTGAGTTGGGGACTGCGGATGGGGTTGCGGTTTCGGCGAGCGATTCGAGATCGGGTTCGCCGGAAAGCAGATGCATGTAGCGCTGTTCTTTTTGGCCGGCTAGTCGCGGTAGTTTGCTGACGAGTGGACTGTCGGGGAAGGTGCTTAGCTTTTCGAGTACGAGTTCGATTTCGGAGAGGTCGGCGAAGTGGTGGAGGCGGTCGGTTCGGGTGTGAATTTCGCCAATCGTTTGGGGACCGCGCAGGAGGAGGACGCAGAGCACGGCGCATTCGCGGCGGCCGAGGTTTAGCGTTTCGGAAATGCGCTGTTGGTATTTGTGGACTCGTCCGTTACCGGTGATGGTGAGTGAGAGGTGCTTTTCGCGTAGGCTGTCAAGCGCGTCGGTTACGGTATCGTCATCGTAGTTCACGACCGGATCGCGGTTTGATTTCTGATTGCACGCATTGACAAGCGCGTTTAAGGACAGCGGGTAGTACTCGGGAGTGGTGACTTCTTTTTCCATCAGCGCACCCAATACGCGCGCTTCGGCGGCATCCAGCAACAAGGCCATAAGTTCTATTGTGGAACGTCAAAGCGTGCGCAGATGAAAACCGCCGTCCACATGGATGGTTTGACCGGTGCAGTAATCGAGTTTACCGTCGGCGATGGCGCGGATGACGGAGGCTACATCTGCCGGTTCGCCCATGCGGCGCTGCGGTAGAAGTCCGTCGGCAATGCGCTGTTCATAACTGGCGGCGACGTTGGCGATCATGTCGGTGCGGATGATGCCGGGTTGGACTTCGAACACGGGGATATTGTGAGCTGCCAGACGCGCGGCGAATAGTTTTGCGGCCATGCTGATGCCGGCTTTGGTGAGGCAGTAATCGCCGCGGTTGGTGGATGCGGTGAACGCCGAGATGGAACCGATGAAGACGATGCGACCGGTGGAAGCAGCGAGCATGCGGCGCGCAATGGATTGCGTTAGGAAATAGGGACCGCGCAGATTGGTCGCCATCAGTTCATCGAAGCTTTCAACGGTGGCGTCGAGGATGTCGCGGCGTTCGCGCGGGGCCATGCCGGCGTTGTTGATTAGCAGGTCGAGGGCAGGAAAGCGACTTTCCAATTCGCCGGCGAGAGCCTGAACGGAGGACATATCGCCCAACTGACAAGGCAGCACAACCGCGCCAGTTTTGGCGGCAACGGACTCGGCTGCTTGACGGTTTGAATTGTAAGTGGCGATAACCCTGTGAGTCTTTGAAAGCTCTTCGACAATGGCGCGGCCAATACCTCGGCTACCGCCTGTCACCAGCGCATATTTAGCTGGCTCGGCGCTGCTTGTCATTAGGAGCGTATTTTGCGACCAGGTCTGGCCGCAGACTGTGAAGAATCTTGAGGGCTAGGTTTTTGCCTTGGCGATAGGCGTCGGCATAGAGAGCTTCACGCTCGTCTCGAGCGTAGGTGTAGCCGATGCCATAAAACTTATCCAGAGTTAACCCGACGACTTTGGTGCCCGCATAGGCGATGGCGGCTTTGCCGATTAATCCGCCGCCGAATGGAATCTTTCCAACGATCTGCCGGGCGATGGCGCGCCAGCCGAATGCGCCGCCGATGACAGCGGCAATTTCGGACTTCTGCTCCATATAGCCGACTTCACGGTCGCTTGCGCCGGCGATTTGGAACCCCATCCGAATCTGGTTCATGGTTATGAAGGCGGTATCGGAAGCGAATTCAGCAACTGCCCAAGGTAGTTCAATGAGATTCGGGATGACGTCGGGCAAGGCAGTGGCGAGGGAAAACATGGTGTTCTCGCGCGAAGTGCCGGCAACGACCTTTTCTATAAACGGATCCCGGAAGGGCTTGAACGCGCGGGCGAGCGGAATGCCGAGATTTGGATGGGTCTTTAGCGCGCTGTCAATGAGAAGTTTGGGACGGGCGGGGTGAAAAACCAGACCTTTGGCGGGCGCGATGACGCTTTCGTCATAGATATTGATATCGGCGTTGGGCTGACCCATCAGGTTGCCGGGCGCGCGGACGATCAGGCGTTCTGAATCCTGACGGCGGGCGGGGCTGAGGTCGGATAACAGGAAAGCCTCCATCCGAGCATAAGATTCCGGGGTCGAACCGTGCAGGCCGATTACTACGTGCTGATCCGCGAGGTCGCGAACGTGCTTCGAGTTCAGCGTGCTGATGGCTTGTTTGATGTTAAGCAGTCCTTGAACGCCCATACGATAGCTCCCAACCTACTATATTCCGCGCGGGCCGAGGAAGTCGGCACACGTCCTCTGGTTGGACGCAGAATGTGGAGTGTCGGCTTCGGGCGGGAGAGTTAAAAGCGGGTAATGATGGGAGGGACGTTGGGTTTACGAAACGAAGGGGAGAAGAAATGGAGAAGAGAGTGGGTCTATGGGTGAATTGGGAGTTCGCGACGGGTTAGGGAGCATTAATCTGGACCGGTTGCTGAATGTGGACGGGATTTCGAAGGTTGGCGAAAGGGAAAGCGGGTTGGCGAAGGGTATTCTGGTTGGATTTTGGGCGTGGTTGTGCTTTGAGTGGTGGGTGGTTTTTGAAAAATGACACCGCTTCGCAGTCGCGGCTTGGAAAGCGAGTTTCCTGCTTTCTGGGAGGTTAGCGCTTGGTGGGATCGAACTCCGGTGGTTTGAAGCCCAATGCTATCGCCTGCTTTTTCATGCTGACCAGATGTTCTTTCCAAGTTTCTTCGGGCCGGTTTTTCTTCTTGTAGACTTCTAAGCGCTCTTTCGCGATAGCCATTTTTTCTTCGTTCGTTTTTTCCGCCTTGCGGGCTTTGCGAAAGTCTTCGACGGCTTTACGTTTCTTGTCTACTAAGTTGCTGGCAGCGGTTTTGTAGCGCATGTGGCGGGCGAGCTTTTTCTCCTGCTCGTCGGTCCATTCGGCTGGATTGGGATTGAGTTCGTAGAAGTGGGCTTCCACGTCGGCTAAGGCGCGAGTGGCTCGCTGCAGGAACCAATCGGCATTGACGAGTTCGGCGACCAGGTGGCGCTCGGTGTCGGTTTGCGGATTGTAGGTGCGGCACCAGGAGGCTTCGAGAGATTTGAGGTCTTCCTCTTTTTCGTGCGGGAGGAGCAAGGTGCTGGCGGCGCAGCAACCGTGTTTCATGGCGTTCTTCGATGAGATGGCTTTCCCAGTCGGACTGGTGGGGCCTGGGGCATCCGGGTTGGCCGGAGTGGTGGTGGGGGATTCGACGATCCGATAGGAAGGGTTGGGACCCTTTGATTTCTTCCAATAATCGCTCATTTGAGTGAGCTCCTTTCTGAATGGAGTCTAAAATGGCGCGATTGGCGAACGGTATGTCCGAGGTGGGTTAAGTGATTGAGAGGATTAGGGAAGAAGAAATTGTGGAGATCTGTGACTGAGTTTTTTGGGGTGGTGGGTGGAGGCAGAGATTTTGGTGGGCGGAAAATTGGGAAACAGGCGGGCTGTCCCCACATTAAGTGCAATGAATGTCTCCGGGTTAAGCGCAGATTCAGTGAAAAGTAGGGCGAGCTGTGTTTACACTTGTAGCTAGTGTCAATAAATACCAGCCCAAACCCGTCTCGCATCATTAACCTGGCTAGCGCTTTTCAGGAATCGGCGTTGCTATTTGCTGCTTTGGATCTTGGATTGTTTTCTGCGTTGTCCAAACTGGGCGACGCCACGGCGGCAGAGATTTCTAAGAGTTTGGGACACGATGAGCGGGCGACTACTCTGCTGTTAAATGCTCTAGTAGCCACGGGGCTGCTGGAAAAGCACGGCGTCCAATTCAAAAACACTCCGGAAACCGCGCTCTTCCTCACGCCGGGAACGGCGGCTGATTTGTCGAAGGCCATCCTCTATATGCGCGATGTGTATCCGGCATGGGGGAAACTGGCGGAGTTTGGGAAGACGGGGAAGCCGGTCGAATCGCCGGGGTTGCATTTGGGAGACGACGCGGCGAGAACGCGAGCGTTCGTTTTTTCGATGCATGGCAAGGCCCTGGCAACAGCCGATCCCGTATTGGCGAAACTACCGCTGGAGAACTGCCGACAGTTATTAGACGTAGGCGGTGGACCCGGCACATACTCGGTTTTGCTATCGAAGAAGTATCCACAGCTGCGGGCAACGGTGATGGATTTGCCAGCGGTTGTGGAGATTGGAAAAGGATTGATTGCGCAGCAGGGCGCTTCGCAGTCGGTTTCGACGATTGCAGGGGATTACCACACAACGCCGTTTCCAAGGGGCAACGATGTGGTGTTGCTGTTCGGCATGTTGCATCAGGAATCGCCTGCGGGCATTCAACATCTGCTGAAGAAAGCCTTCGATGCATTGAAGCCGGGTGGCACGGTTTATGTGATGGACATGATGACGGATGCTTCGCACACGGCGCCGAAGTTCTCGGCGATGTTCGGAGTAAACATGGCGCTAACTACGCAGTCTGGCTGGGTGTTCTCGTCGGAGGAGATAACTGGCTGGTTAGTGGAGGCTGGTTTTTTGGACGTGAAGGTGGGCCCTTTCCCGCCACCGGTTCCGCATTGGCTGGCTTCGGGTTCTAAGGCGATCTGACGTTCTCCGATAGACCTGGGTGCCGTTTACGCGAATGCGCCTGAAGATGTATCATGGCTGGACACCCGACCTTGACACAGGAGCGATGGCAGGAGATCGAGCGGCTCTTTTCCGCGATTGAAGAGCGTCCGAACGACAGGGCGGCACTGCTGGACGCTGCCGATCCGGAAGTGCGCGAGGAAGTGGAGAAGATGGTGGCGGCCGTCGATGGGGCCAGCCCGTTGGATGATCCACCTGCGGTAATCGAACCTGACGGTGAGAGACCTTTGCCATTGGCAATTGGCCCCTACCGGATTGATGCTGCGATAGGGCAAGGCGGCATGGGACGCGTGTTTCGTGCGACCGATACTCGACTGCAGCGCAGCGTCGCGATCAAAGTTCCGGAAGAGCGGTTCAGTGAACGGTTCGAGCGAGAAGCTCGTGCCATCGCTGCAGTGAGCCATCCACACATCTGCACTCTGCACGATGTTGGACCTGGCTACCTGGTGATGGAGTTGCTGGAAGGCGAGACGCTGGCATCGCGATTAGAGCGCGGCTGCCTTGGGCTGGCACAAGCGATTGAATATGGAACGCAGATCGCCAGCGCGCTGGCCGCAGCGCACACCAGGGGCATTGTCCATCGCGATTTGAAGCCCGGGAATATCATGCTGACGAAATCGGGAGTGAAGCTGCTGGACTTCGGGCTGTCGAGATCGTCCGCAGATATACACGCGACAGCAGAATGGGAGCGCATGGGCACGCCAGCCTATATGGCGCCGGAACAGTTTCAGGGACAGAAGGCCGATGCCCGCACCGATATTTATGCGTTGGGTCTTGTGCTGCATGAAATGGCCACGGGCAGACCACCTTCTTCCGAGCCGGCAAACACGGTGCCACCAGCGTTTGATCGAGTGGTGAAGCGGTGCCTGGAGGCGGCTCCCGATGACAGGTGGCAGTCTGCGCGTGACCTGGAGTGGGCGCTGAACTCCGTTATTATGCCATCCGCCGTCGCCCCCGCGCGCGGCTGGCGCCTGGTATTCGGGGCATCTCTCGGCGTGATTGCTTTATTTTTGGGTGCTGTGGCTGTTGTGCACTGGAGTGAATCGCCGCCGCAGCCGCCAGCGGTTCGCATGAGCCTTCTGCTGCCCGAAAATTCGCGGGTGCGGGCGCTGGCTGTCTCGCCAGACGGGCAGGAGATTGCCATGGCGCTTCTCAAAGACGGAAAGGATCAGATCTGGATTCGAGCGCTTGACTCGCCGGAGCCCTCCGCACTGGCCGGAACGGAGGGGGCTAGCGATCCTTTTTGGTCTCCGGATGGCCGATTTATTGGATTCTTCGCCGACGCCAAGCTGAAAAAGATTCACCGTTCCGGAGGACCGGTGCAAGTGCTGTGTGATGCTTTGGCGGCTAGCGGCGGGACCTGGAATAGGAACGGCGATATTCTGTTCGGCGGCATTAGTGAGGTCAAGCGAGTTTCTGAGTCGGGCGGCGAGGCGACGGAACTGCCTGGCCACGTCCGCGGTATTTTCCCAGCATTTCTGCCCGATGGGCGACATTTCCTGGCGGTGGGGACAAGCGGTGGCGCCCAGTCCGGCGTTTGGCTGCATTCCATAGATTCAGCTGAAGCGCGCCAGATTCTTTCGGATTATTCAAAGGTGGAAGTTGTGGACGCAGCGCGGGACAGTCGAGTGGGCGCTTTATTGTTCAGCCGAGGCGGGATGTTAATGTCGCTGCCGTTGGACATGAAGCGACTTGCGCCTGTGGGCGACCCGATCGCTGTCGCCCAGCAAGTGGTATCCACCGGAACTCCTGCCGCGATCGGCACTCCCGCCACGCTGGCTTCGTCGCGCCAATCTGTGTTGGCGTATATCTCGGGCCCGCGGAGCGGTCCGCAATATGTGTGGCGCAACAGGGCCGGCAAATATCTAGGTACTGCTGGCCGGGGCGGCGGAGTGGTTTCTATCTCGCCCGATGGCAAACGCCTGGTGGGAGACCTTGGCGCTACGCGTGTCTTGGATCTGGCCACAGGCACCACGACGGATCTTATCGCGGCCAACAACGGTAATCCTAATCCCATCTGGTCTCCGGATGGCAAGCATGTGGCAATCAGTGTTGGGAAGCATGGTTGGGGAATCTATCGCAAACCATCGAACGGCGCGGGCGAATGGGAAGCGCTGACGCTGGCGGATGGATTGACGGCACCAAAGAGTTGGTCGCCGGATGGGCGTTTCATCCTATACGCACAGATCCACCCAGGGACGGGCGCGGATTTGATGGCTATTGCGGCCGAGCCGAATGCCAAGCCGTTTCCGGTGGTGCAGACGCCGGCAAATGAAGATCAGGGACAGTTCTCGCCAGACGGACATTGGGTGGCGTACACATCCAACGAGTTCGGCCTGAGCGAGATTTACGTGATACCTTTTCCGCCCTCGCCAGCGGGAGGCCGCTGGGTGGTTTCGAAAGGAGGCGGTGTTATGCCGCGGTGGCGGCGCGACGGGAAGGAACTGTTTTATATCTCACCCGATTCGCAGATGATGGCTGTCGATGTCAGCACCACGCCGATTTTCCAAGCCGGTAACCCGCATGCGTTGTTTCAGACCGATATAGTGGATACCGGCATTCGAACCGGGCCGATGAGTTGGGACATCGCGCCCGACGGACGTTTTCTGATAATCAGCGAGACA
This sequence comes from Bryobacterales bacterium, assembly GCA_963696305.1. Taxonomy (GTDB): domain Bacteria; phylum Acidobacteriota; class Terriglobia; order Bryobacterales; family Bryobacteraceae; genus Bog-105. The sequence continues at coordinate 91,606 of CAVOJX010000025.1, forward strand.
TATACCGATGCCTCCGTAACGGTAATCCTGAACTGGCGCCCAGCAGTACCGAACTGAACGCGCGAGGCCACGCGAAGGGCCACCCCGCTGTTAGAATGATGCCGGGCTTACACAGCGCAATGAGCGAACTGGACCGGGCTGAAACCACGCGACTGCTTCGGGAATGGGCGCAGGGCGACCGCGCTGCACTGAATATCCTGGCACCGCGGGTATATAAGGAATTGCGCGGGGTTGCGGGAAACCTGATGGAAGCGGAGGAGGGCGGGCGCACTTTAACGGCTACCGCGCTGGTGCACGAGGCTTACGTAAGGCTGGTTGATGTGAGCCGGATTGAGGTGGAGCACCGGGCACATTTTCTGGCTTTAGCGGCGAAGGTAATGCGCCAGATTTTGTTGGACAGGGCGCGCCGCCGGAATGCGGTCAAACGCGGAGATGGAGCCATCCGCGTGAATTTAGACGAAGTGGCGGAGGTTGTGGGGGGAGAGGCGAAGGACCGCGTTTTGCTGGCGCTTGACGAGGCATTGGAAGAACTGGCTAGTGTAGACGAACGACGCGCCCAAGTTGTGGAGATGCGCTATTTCGGCGGTTTGAGCGTGGAGGAGACTGCGACCGCGCTGTACGTATCGCCGCACACGGTGATGCGCGATTGGAAGATTGCGCGCGCGTGGCTGACTGCTCGCCTGGGCTGCTAAGGCAGACCCAATAATTTTTTTAGGGACATGCTAGTTTTCATCCCGGAAGTGCGCATTAGGGATGAAGGAGGGCATGTGAATCGTTTTTTCATGCTTCAAGCCGCGATGATTACCGTGGCAATTGCTCCGCTTGCCAGCGCGAGCGTCTATCAGTTCTCATTTACCGGGGGTGGCATTACCAGTTCGGGAACCATTACCGCGGTGCTTGCGCCTAACGATATATCGGGGGTGTCCACTGCAGGCACTTACGAGGTGACTGGTATTACCGGAACCTTCAGCGACACTAACGACGGCGTTTCGGGAAATATAACTGGCCTTTATTCTCCGACCTCTTATGTAAGTGCTTTGGCGGCTACTGCTGCCAATCCGGTTGCCTATACGAGCGGTGGGCTTTCTTACGATGATCTGTTTTTTCCTGGCGGAAATTCTGCCGCCGACTGCCCGAACTACCCATTTTCGGGCGGGGATTTTGATGTGTTCGGCGTGGCGTTCAACATCAGCGGCGGATACGTAGGCGACTTCTTCAGTGACGGGGTTCGCCCAAACTCGAGTAGTGCAGTTGAGGCGGCGGCTGATGCTAATGCAAGCAGTCTGTTGGATGATCCGAATGCCGGTACGCATGGCAAGGTGATTGGCGTAGTAGGCAACTTCGACGCGACAGCTCCTGAACCCGGTTCATTATTCTTGTTTGGCGCTGGACTGACGGCGACAGCGGTCCTGCGCTTAAAGCGCTATCGCGGACGGAAGGGTTAAGAGAAGCGGTTCTCGACCCAGTTAGGGCGTGTTTCGATAGCGATCAATTAGCTAGTGCTACGCGCCTTAGCGGATCTTTCAAGGTCCAAGCGAATGGAGAGAATTGCTCTCGAGGAGCGATTCCTGCCCGCGAGTTTCTGAGAATACTGGGCTCCGACCGCCGTCGATATTGATCCGGCAATCCATGATCGGTTGCGGGGCATCCGGGTGATTTTGGTAGCCCTCCAAACTCAGTGCGTAGCGGCGAAGTGTTGGTGAGTTAGAGCGGGCATCGCGTTACGTCCTTGCAATAGTCGCCGCTTTAGAGTATTCCGCGTCGTCTCGCAAGACGCGAATTCACGCGGCAAAGCGACTTACACGCGATGCCGATGGGATCTCGCTCAGCCGGTTTTGATAGTTTATGACGGAGCGCGCGCTCACAATATACTGGACAATTCTGGAACGGAGATGGATCGAGATGTTTACCCCAAAAGGAAGATTCGGCTGGTACGAACTGATGACCAGCGACACAAAAGCAGCCGGCAAGTTTTACTCGGATGTTGTTGGATGGACGACGAAGGAGATGCCGAGTGACGGCATGCCTTACACGACGTTTAACATAGGCGACGTGGGTATGGCCGGCATGTTACACCTTACCGGTCACACGGCCTGGATTGGTTATATAGCTGTCGATGACGTTGATGCTCATATCGAGAAGATTGTGGAGGCGGGCGGCAAATTATGGAGACCAGCCACCGATGTTCCTGGGATGCTGCGCTTCGCCGTCGTGTCCGATCCACAAGGTGCCGCGATTTCGATCTTCACTCCCAACCCGGAGATGCCTTCACTGAAACGTCCGGCGCCCCCGACGCCGGGTACCATTAGTTGGCACGAGCTCTACACAACCGATCTTGAAGCTGGCTTCGACTTCTACAACAAGCTGTTTGGTTGGACGAAGGTCCACGACATGGACATGGGGCCGATGGGCACTTATCGCATCTTCGACGAGGGCGACCACAAAGAGATGGGCGACGGCGGCATGATGATCAAGGCTCCCCAGATTCCGGTTTCGTGTTGGGGCTTTTACTTCAGCGTGGATTCCATCAAGGCGGCCATCGATCGCGTGAACGCAGGTGGCGGAAAGGTGATTAACGGGCCTACGCAGGTGCCCGGCGGTGGATGGATTATTCAGGGCCAGGACCCGGTGGGCGCGATGTTCGCACTGGTTAGCAGCAACGAGTAGCCAGGCGCAAAAGCGGAGCTGCGGACTTTAGTAACCGCCCGTTTCGCGAGCTTGGCAATTGCCGACTGAAAGGCGGGTGTAACCGTTCGTCAATCGCTGGCAATCGGTTATGTAGTCGACGAAATCTTCCTTTTGTTCCGTCTTGTTATACAGATGTTCTTGGAATTGGAGGTTGCTTAGGTCGCGGCCTTGTTGCATGCTGGCCATGAATTGTTGGTGTTCGCGCATGCGTTGATTAGCAGCCACTTCGCCGCGCTTCAGCATCGCCTGAGTTTGTTGTTGAGATAACTGCCGAATGTGGCGCACCATAGTGTCTGTCCAGGCTTGATTCCATTCCGGATTTATGGACAGCTTCATCCCGGCCATCATTGGCACCATGGCGTCGAGTTTGCCGCGCGGGGTGAAGATGCGCTCGATAAACGCGGAACAGGTGTGTACGCGACCGATGGCGAGCATGGTGGATTCCACACAGGATGTGGTGGCAGTGACTGATTCCTCCATGCCCTGGCCATTCAAGGAATAGCGCACCAGAAAACGGGCCATGTCGATTGAAAAGGTGGGCTGCATTGCAGGCGACTGGGCGCGTGCCTGACGGGTTTGATCTTCCGATTGCTTCTTCATTTGGTCGAGCTGAGGCACCGGCAACTCGTTAACGAAGCCTAACTGGCGAAGGCGAATGAAATATGTGATTACGTCCTTGGCGGGAACGATTCCCGGAAAGAGATTACAGTCCTTACCAGCGTTCGTACCCCAAGCCCAGTCAATCCGCGGGAGGAGGAAGCGACCAGTTTTTCCATCGGCGGAAAATGCGCGATACGTCGGCGAAGTACCAGCCGAACACGTGGTTCCTGGTGTCATGCCGCCGTCGACACGCCAATCCTGCGGCACCTCCAGCGTATAGGCGGTCATGCCCAGTACCGGATCGACTATGGGAACAGTCCTCCTACCGGTCTGGCCATCAGCTCCGAGCGCGAATAGACTTGCGAAAACAAAAACGAACAATCGCATGGCGACTCGCTCCTTCTTTATACTTATTCAGGAATTGTAGGAAAAAGAGAAATTCGCCTTCCAATTCAGATGGCGTTTTTGCGAGGATTTTCCCCTCATGGAAAAAGTGCAGGTGATTCGCTGGGATACGGTCTCGGCAAATGCGCGGCGGGTTTTGGGCATAGGGTAACCATCGGTAAGGGCAAGCTTGAGCGTCAGATGGGTACAGGGGCATGCTTGTTCCAATGCATGATGCAACTGGCTATGAGCGAGCTGGCATCACGGCTTACCCGAATGCGGGTTTTGCAAGCTTGTTGAGAATCGTCAGTATCGGATGGCCCTGCTTGTCGATATGGCGGGAACGCAAAACCGCCGCGAATTAGCGCCAGCTTCGCCTTAATTCGCCTGCGCGGCAGCAGCAAGAGTTAGCTTGTCAAGCTTTGCGATTTGTTCTCTAACAGACTTCACCATCCACTCTTCCGGCCTAAGTTTAAGCGCAGAATTCATGAATTCCTCGGATTTCGAATTGTTCCCGAGGCCATACCAAGCCTCAGCCATCGTACCTAAGGCCCAAAATTGAGCAGCCGGAGTAAGGTCTGGCTGCAGGAGAGCCTCCTCGCATCGCAAAAGAATTTGTTTGCGGACACGATTTGCCAAGACTCTATCGGCAATGGCATCTTCCCCGTCCGAAATGGCAGCTCGAGAATTCAGAAGAAACGCTAAGTTCACGCCGTTAAAATGAACCTCGCGCATATTGTATTGTTTGTTCCGCATCAAGAAGCCCCGTTCATAAGCGGCGATCGCTTCATCGAGCACAAGTGGATTTTTTGTGCTTTCCCAGAGTCTTTTCTTGATTGCTCCCCAAATCTCCAGGGTCTCAGGATCGTTTGAGCGCTGTGGAGAGAGTTGCAACAATACGCTACTCGCCTCTGAAAGACCATTTTCGCTGTCGTCGGATTTGTATGTTGCCAGTGCCAGACGCCTTAGGACGTACGGATCGACCGGAGCAGCGTTCGAGGTGGATTTTTTTTGCATCTCCTCGCGGATATGTGTCAGCAATTCCTTCGCAACTGACCAGCGCTCGCGGCTGATGGCTGATTCAGCCTTATCGAGCAGCACACGGAGTGTGTCGCCGTCGCCGGAACGATCGTCGGGTTTTGTCTCACTTTTGCATATTGGATTCCCAGCGCTATCAGCCGAAATGGGCGGGGTCAGATGAAGATATGTGTACACGGGACTGTCATCTTTCCGTTCGGACATCATGCGGCGGATGGCGGCGGTTAACTCCCCCTTGAATTTGACTGCTTCAGAAAATCCAATATCTTCGCCCAAGTGTTTATAGTGGCGAATCTCAATGTGTCCCACATCGAAAGGAAACTCAAGCTCACTCTCGGCAACGATGATTGTGGTGTGAGGTCGAAGCGCATGACGCACTCCTAGTTCATAGAAGGCATTTGGATTCATGGTTGAAACATCCGCGATTACCAAGTCCGCTTTCAACAGGCGCTCATACATAGGAACATCAATGATGCCAGCGTGCACAATTTCGTCGGCGCGCTGGCAAACGGCGTCTTTGTCCGCAGCTTCGACCGCCGGTTTAATGAGATTGAGGTAGGACTTGTCAAGGTCTAGTTTTCGGCCAGTTCGATAATCCGTCTTAACTCCGAAACCCATAACCACGAAGCAGGTGAACATATCGACTCCATCCTAGAAAAGCGCGCGAACACCGACCTAATTGCCGAGCAAACCGATCACCAAATGGTACATAACTCGTGCAGTGTTTTTCGCTTGACTAGAAGCTTTTGCTGCATAGCGTATGCACTTTTAGAAATCCGTTCCTTTGATGTATTGCGGGATAGGTACTTCCTCCACTCGATACGGAAAGGATTGTTCGAGCCAAGCGGCGGTGGAATTTGAAACTGTTGCGTGCAAGTCGGGCTGCTGGACATCGCGAACTACGGTCTGGTCTCGCTGATAGTTGGTGAAACCTTGGGCAGTTCTGGCGTTGTTGTCTTGTTGGGCCCACCAGCCGGCATGTTGGGCGTCGTTGGCGATCTGTGTTGCGTTGTAGCGAGCTGTAGCCTGGGCGCCAATCTGATCGATATTCTGGACGGCTTGCTGCGCGCCCGCGATGATTCTTTGGTTATTTGCGGCAGCTTGCTGATTGGCTTCTGCCATTTGTTGATTGATCACTTGCTTGTTCAGTTGAAAGCTGGCGAAGATGGCCATCACGGTGTGGTGTTCCTGGGCAGCAAATGCGATGGGAATGAGAGATTGGTTGAGCGAGACAGTGTAGTTGCCGTAGGCGGACGGATCCATGGCGCACATCATGTCGTCCAGGGCCTGCATGCCTGTTCCGGAAATGTTCAGGCGTCCTTGGACGTGAACGCAGTGCTGACCTTGGCCGGCGGGAAGAGGCGTGATCTGGTCAACCTGAAGCTGGGAAGCTGGCTGCGCAGCGGCTTGACGCCACGCTTGGTACATATCGGGAAAAGTTTTGGTGAGGTCGCCTTTAAACGAGCAGGTCATGACTCCTGGGACATTGACTCTGAATCGCTGCTGACGCTGGCCGGGGCTGGTAGGATCGATGGCCAAACGGCTCATGTTGATGCCGACCAATTCGCCATTGGGGCCGGACACCATGATGCTGCCGCGCGCACTGCTGGGTTTTACGATCCAACCATCTGGAATGCTAACACTGGCTGAGTTATCGGAGGCTGTGACTTTGTGAAGTTTGGCAGCAGCAGAGGACGAGGCGTTGCTTGGGGTGGGCTGTGGGGACGAGTTTCTATCACTGGAAGTGCTGGTGGCCGCCGCTAGACCGCTTGGTTGCCAGACGGCGAACAATTGTCGAAGCATGGGATTCATGGCGGAGTTGAAACGGTCGGCACTATTGGAGACCATGGCTACTTGCACCTGCTGGGATGCCATCGCGGACAAGATCAACCCGGCCACTTGCCGGTTCCCAGCGGGGTGGTTGACGACTTTAAAGAAGAGCCCAAGCGAATCGGTGCCGCGGACGTTGAAGACTTGAACGATTTGTGGTTTCTCGCCGCAGCTTTTGTGAACCATACGCAGCATGGCGATCAGACCTTCCGGCTGGCTGTTGGCTCCGGTGGCGATTCCATAGACGATGGTGCCGCCTGAGGACGAACTTACGGGCTGTAGTTGTGCTTGGGCTAAAGCAGGCTGAGCGCAAATGATGATGGCTAACAGCATCAACAGAAGATGTTGAGAGAATTGCTTGAGATTTGGGAAATCCACTGTGTTCCTCCTTTGGTTGCTAGCTGCTATTGAGCATTCAAGAGGCCGTGGGTGTACGCGAGAAATAGATCGGAGTGCGTTCGAACTGCGCCAAAGGACGCCGCAAGTGTGCAATTTAGCGCTTGTTCATGGGGCAAATAATGTGGATAAACGTGAAGTCGAGTTAGCACTGAACACGCGTTTCAGTACCTCGTGGTGAACTACAAAGCATGGACCTAGGATTGTTACCTCTGCGGCTTGCCTTTTTTGGGTTCGGGTTTGGGAGCGGGATGGCTGGCGTGTTCGCGCACGGGGTAGGCGCGGGGCGCGGAGTTAGCCGAATGGGGCTTGGGTGGCGATGACGGTTTGGGTTGCACGTGGGGTTGGACGGCGGCTACTCGGTTGGGTTGTGGGGGTGAGTTCTTTGGGGCGACCTGGGTGTGCATGGCGGTGAAGTTGTGGGTTTCGCCAGCGTGTTGTTGGAGGTAGGGCTGGCGGGCTTGGAAAGAAGCGGGGGCGGCGGCGGGAGCGGTTTGGGTGATGACTCGACGGGCGGCGATTTGTTGGGCGGGACGGGCGACGGGAGAACCGTTGGACGCGGGACGATTGGAGAGTAAGGCCTGGTGAGTGGGCGCGACGGGTGGGGCGATTACTCCGGATTCGGAGAAATGGAGATTTTGCACTTGATGTGCTTGGAGAACAACTGCGGCCTGGGCGACCGAACGTCCGCTGGCGAAGGCGGCGTGGGGCATGACGGTTACGGCGTTGGGCGCGTGCACGTTCACGAAGGTTTGGTTATACGCGACTTTGTTGACATAAACGGTGTTGTACACATTTCGGATATTAACCGTTGAGACGATGGTTGTGTTGGTGACATTGACGTTAGAGAAATAGCGCGGGGAGCAGTGGTAGGAAGGCGTATAAACTTCTCCGAAACCGAGCGGGACCCAACCTAAGCTAGGGCCTCCGCCTCCGATGTTGATGCCGACTCCGAAGTGCGCTCCTCCGAACCAAGCTACTAGAGCGGGCGCATAGACGGGACGGATGGCAGGACGGTTTGGCACGACGACAACAGGACCCGGAGCCCAGCCCCAGCGGCCGGAGACGAAGACCCAACGACCATAGTGAAAGGGCGCGAAGCCCCAAGGCGCATCGTCAACCCAGGTCCAACCCCAAGGTTCAATCCAGGCCCAGTGGCCGTTGTGATAGGGCGCCCAACCGGAGGCGACATTGCGTGGATACCAAACGACACCGTAGGTGGGTTCGTTGTTCCAATCGCCATAGGAATTCATGTCTTCGTAGCCGACCATGGTGGTGGGCAAGTAGTTTGGCGCGTTGGCGGGTTGGGCTTCGGTTTTGTCGCGCTGGTGACACCAATCGTCAAAATCGTCGGGAGGTGGCGCCGGTTCGCCATCGGCAGCGACGTTGTCTGAACCAGTGAACGAGATGCTATCGCCGGGAGGGACGCTGAAGGCTCGGCCTCCGCCAGTGGCTTCGGCTTGGCCGGTGCGAACGACGAGAAATGTGAGCGAACCATCGGAGGCGATGCGGAAACGATAGTGGCCAGGGCGAAGCAAGGTGATGGAGGAGTTGGGCGAATCGATTTCAAAAGATTGCTTGGGACCGAGACGGCGCAGGGTGATGGCGAGGTCGCCTTCGGTGAGGCTGAGTTGGGTGGTTTGATCGTTCAAAGTGAGGAAGGCGATGTTGGTGTATTCGCCAGCACGGATGATAGCGGAATCGAGATGGAGTTCGGCGCGGGATTGGTTGTCGGTATAAAGCGAATCGCCGGTGGTGAAGGGGCGGTTGACTTCGGCGGGGGTCCAATCTTCGGTTCCAGCGGGTTGCATGGAGACGACGCCATCAGCGTGGTTGAGGCGGGCGATGCGCGATGGGGGATCGGCGGCGGCATCCTGATCTTGCGCGACGGAATGTGCGCAGAGAATGGCCAGCAACGCGGCTGGGAATGTCAACTTTGCTTTGAACATCTTTAAGTGCCCTCTTCTTGCCCTGCTAGATGCTAGCGCGAAATGCGCAGTTACGGGGTTTTTTAGGCTGAGGCTCATTCTAAAGTGAAGTTGATGAGGACGGGGATTTTTCGGCGTGTGGAGTAAACTTTAACTCGTTCGCATTCGTCATGTCATCCGACTCAGCTTACGATTCGATTGCCGGGATGTACCACGCGTTGTGGTTCGATTGGTATTTGCCGGCGGCGATGCCGGGATTGGAAAAGCTGTTTTTTTCGCGCGTGGCGAAGGGCGCGGCGGTATTGGATGTTTGTTGCGGGTCGGGCCATGTGACGAAGGAATTTGCAAGGCGCGGATATCGAGTTACAGGCGTAGACAATTCAGCCGATTTGATTCAACTGGCGGAGCAACATGTTCCGGAAGCCAGGTTTGTGGTTCAGAATGTTTGCGAAATGTCACTGCGGGAGCGGTTTGACGCGGCGATTTCGACATTTGATTCGTTGAACCACATTTTGACTTTGGAGGCGTTGGGGCAGGCGTTCCAACGTGTTCACGAGGCTTTGAAGCGCGACGGAATTTTTGTATTCGATATGAATTTGCATGAAGCGTATGCGCAGGATTTATCGCAATGGTCTGTAGATATTCATGACAACAGCGTGGGGATGGTGCGCGGGAATTACGATGCGGCGACGCGGAGAGCGCGGACGGAATTGATTTGGTTTGCGCGATCGGCGACGGACCGAAATTGCTGGCAACAGAAGCGCAGCGTGGTGGAGCAGCAGTGTTATACGCGGGAAGCCATTTTGGAGGCGTTGGCGGGGGCGGGATTTCGCGATATTCAAGCTTGGATGGCGGATGAATTAGGCGTGAATAAAGACTTGGGTTACGGGCGAATGTTTGTGAGCGCTGGGGCGTAGCGAAACAGGCTACGATAGAGACGTGCTATCTGTCTGCCGCTGGCTGGCGGGGCTGTTACTTTTGGCTGTACTTCCGGCCCAGTCCGCCACGGTTCTTATTTTGCGTTTCCACAATGCTTCCACGATGCCCGATTTGAGTTGGGTGGGTGAGAGCATTTCGGAGGTTTTGGTTTCGGAGCTTTCGTCAACCGATTTGATTGTTGTAAATCGCGATACGCGTTCGGAAGCGATGAAGCGGCTTTCGTTACGCGCGGAGGCGGATTTTACAAAGGCCACGATTATTCGACTGGGGCAGGCGGTGGGCGCGGATTATGTGATTTACGGCGATTACAACATGACGCCCGCGTCGACGGCCGCGAATGCAGCGAAAGATGTGCGCACGAGTTCGCTGGATATCAATTCGCGCATTTTGGATTTAGGGCATTTTCATGATGGACCGGACGCGAGTGAGGCGGGGAAGCTTGCCGATTTAACTCGTTTGGAAGAGCATTTGGCATGGCAGAACATTAAGTTTCTGGACCCGACGGCGAATCCGAAGGTTGAAGATTTTCTTACGCCGCAGAAAATGATTCGCGTGGAAGCGCAGGAGAGTTATGTGCGCGGACTGCTTTCGACGAACAAAGAGCAACAGCAGAAGTGGTTTATGCAGGCGGTGAATGTGGATCCGCATTTTGTGAGTCCGTCGATGGAGTTAGGCAAGCTGTTGTTGGAGAAGAAAGAATATCGCGGGGCGTTGCAGGCGTTTCAGAAAGTTCCCGAGAGCGATAGCCGGTATGCGGAGGCGCGTTTTCGGATGGGCATTTGCGCGTATGATGCCAGCGATTTTAATGCAGCGGCGGGATATTTTCGTGAGGTAGCGAAGACGGTTCCGTTGAATGAAGTGTTTAATAATTTGGGTGCGGCGGAAGCGGCTTTGAACCAGCCGGCGGCGTTGGATGATTTTCGTAAGGCGTTTGATGGCGACCCGAACGATGCGATTTATGCGTTCAATTTGGGGTTGGCGTTGTTGCGGCAGAATCAGTTTGAGGAAGCGGCGAAGCATTTGACGGATGCGGCGGACCATGACACGACGGATGAGGATGCGGAGACGGCGCTGACTTTGGCGGAGGATAAGACACCGTTTGTACCGGGCGTGAAGACTCCGGTGGCGGTGCGGTTGAAATCGAATTTTGATTTGACGGCGTATCGGGAGTTGAAGGCGATGTTGACGCCTAAGAAGTAGTCGCGGGGCTGTCACGTATGCCAAGTGCGGTTCAGAACGCGTTGGCTCGCTGACTCATGGTGACAAGTCTGAGAGACCAATTCGTTTTTTTTTGAGCCGCTTTAATGGCAGGCTTCGCCCGGTCTCGGTCGCGCTAGCACCTCGCCGGATGTGAGTATAAGCCTTCCCTCGCGGCTGGCAAGCTGATCAATTTCGAAGCTTGGCCCGACTGGCGTTCCGCCAAGGGTGCGGGCACAATAACGCTCTGCACCTCGCGGCGTACCCTTTGGATACCACTTTCGGCACTCAATGCCGGCATCGCTGCTGTTCAACGCACATGAGAACCAGAGGAAGACGGAGCGGTGGTCTCCGACCTGTTCGCCCGCCAAGGGAAACGCATCTGATGGAAGGCTCATGGGCCGTCGTAATTTAGACGCTGAGGCCAACTTCGGCTTGTGAACTTCGATAGCGCAACGCGAGTCTTTGAAAGCCTCATAAATAGTTCCTCTTTTCGCTCTGAGACCGCGAGAACCATCGCTGATCCAAATCGAGCTTCGATCATAGCGGGCGGTGATTTGCTTCCCGACTAGGTTCCGCATGCTCGCAACTTCCGACTCGCCGAGCCACAAAATCCCTGCCCTTTCGCCTACCAAGACTTGGTCCCCGATTGAAATACAGTAGGCGGTTTTCGGATGGTTGAAAGCCCCACAGTAGTACTCACATGGCTCGTATTCGTTTGCTTCCAGGATGGTTGCCGGAAAGTTTCGGTTCATGGACCGCGAAAGTTGGTCCTTTGGAATTTGCTGGCTGAAGAATACGGGAGCCAAGACGAAAAGCTGTATCAGAACGAATGTCTTCACTGCTGCAATTCTAGTCCGCAGTTGAGACCGAAACACCGAGTTATCGGAACTTAATAAAAAGTCCGAAACTTAGCCCTTTTGAAATTCTCTGTTTTGGGCATTAATCTCGAGCTGGGAATGATTGGCGAACGCTTCTCCTTACGCGTGCGTAACGGAGCGTTTTGGAAGCACTCAAGCAAGCCCCACTTCGGGCCGGAAGGCGAGCAATTACTACAATGGATTGATGTCCGCTGGCATTGCTATTGATGAATCTGTTCGCGCGAAGTACGAGACGGTTATTGGTCTTGAGGTACACGCGCAATTAGGCACGGCTACTAAGATTTTTTGCGGCTGTCCGGTTGAGTTTGGATCGGCGCCTAATACGAATGTGTGTCCGGTGTGTTTGGGGTTGCCGGGCGCGCTTCCGGTGATTAGCCGGCATGCGGTGGAACTGGCGATTAGCGCGGGGATTGCGCTGCATTGCCGTATTAATCCGTTTTCGCGGTTTGCGCGCAAGAATTATTTTTATCCGGACTTGCCGAAGGGCTATCAGATTTCGCAATATGATCAGCCGCTGGCTGAGCATGGGTATTTAGACATCGCGCTGGAAGCGGGCAAGAAGCGCATTGGCGTTACGCGCATCCATATGGAAGACGACGCGGGCAAGAGCATTCACGATGGCTTTCGCGATTCGGACCGCTATACGTACGTGGATTTGAATAGGTCGGGCACTCCGCTGATTGAAATTGTCAGCGAGCCGGATTTGCGCAGTTCGGATGAAGCGTACGCTTACATGACCGAGATTAAGCAAGTGCTGCAATACATCGGCGTTTCCGATTGCGATATGGAGAAGGGGCAATTGCGATGCGATGCGAACGTGAGCATCCGGTTGAATGGCGCGACGAAGTTTGGGACTCGCGCAGAGATTAAGAATTTGAATTCGTTCCGGTTTCTGAAGCTGGCGGTTGAGTATGAAGTGGAACGGCAGATTGAGATTGTGGAATCGGGCGGAAGGGTGATGCAGGAGACTCGTTTGTTCAACGTGGAAACGGGACAAACGGTGAGCATGCGGAGCAAGGAGCATGCGCACGATTACCGGTATTTTCCGGAGCCGGATTTGGTTCCGCTGCGGGTGAGTGAGGCGTGGTTGAACGAGGTTAAGGCAAAGCTGCCGGAGTTACCTTCGGACAGGCGCGAGCGCTTTATTCAGAGCTATGGACTGCGCGAGTACGATGCGCAGGTGTTGACGTTGACACGCGAGACGGGCGATTACTTTGAAGCTGCGGCGGCGGTAAGCGGAGACGGCAGGAACACGGCGAATTGGGTGGTTGGCGATTTGATGGGCATGTTGAAGGCGGCGGGCAAGGAGATTCAAGAATCTCCGGTTGCGGCGGCGCATTTGGGCGAGTTAGTGGCGCTGATCAATAAGGGCGAGTTATCGGGCAAACTGGCGAAAGAGATTTTGCCGAAGATGTTTGAGACATCGGAAGCGCCGTCGGTGATTATGGAGCGCGAAGGGCTGAAGCAGATTTCGGACACGGGCGCGCTGGAAAAAATTGTGAAAGATGTACTGGCGGCGAACCCGAAGCAGGTGGAGCAGTACAAATCGGGCAAGACGGCGGTGATGGGGTTTTTGGTTGGGCAAGTGATGAAGGCGAGTAGGGGACAGGCGAACCCGGGCGCGGTGACGGACGTTTTGAAGGCGAAGTTAAGCTAGAACATATGGTGATTCATATGTTTGCGTTTCGCTGGAAGAACGGCGTGACGGAACAGCAGATTGACAAAGTGATAAGCGGGATTCAGGCGCTGCAGGGAAAGATTCCTGGATTGACGGAAACGTTTGTGGGGCGAAATTTTTCTCCACGCGGGCAGGAGTTCGGGTTGGGCGGCGTGATGAAATTTACGGATCGTGCGGCGTTGGATGGATATGGGCCGCATCCGGAGCATCAGTCGCTGCTTGCGTGGTTGATGCCTTTGATTGACCCGATTGAAGTAGATTTCACAGCATAGTTTGATACTTTTGTTGTCACCGTGACAACGCAAGAAAAGCCGCGCCTTAGCTTTTGGCAGATCTGGAACATGAGCTTTGGCTTTCTGGGCATCCAGTTTGGATGGACGCTGCAGATGAACAATATCAGCCCGATTTATGAATATCTCGGGGCTAGAGCGGATCAGCTTCCGATACTTTTTCTGGCGGCACCGATAACGGGGCTTTTGGTGCAGCCGATTATTGGGCATTGGAGCGACAATACGTGGTCGTTTCTGGGCAGGCGGCGTCCGTTCTTTCTGATTGGCGCGATTTTGAGTTCGCTGGCGTTGGTGATGATGCCGCTGAGCAGCGCGCTTTGGATGGCGGCGGGGACGTTGTGGATTTTGGATGCGTCGATCAATGTAAGCATGGAGCCGTTTCGCGCGTTTGTGGCGGACATGCTGAACGACGACCAAAGGGCACGGGGCTTTACGATGCAAAGCTTCTTTATCGGTATTGGCAGTGTGGCTGCATCGTTTATTCCGCGTTTGTTTAATTCGTCGGCGACGACCGCGGCGCATACGATTCCCATGTGGGTGCGTTATTCGTTCTGGGTGGGCGCGGTGGCGTTTTTGGCGGCGGTGATTTGGACGGTTTTCACCACGAAAGAATATCCGCCGAGCGATGCGGAGCGCGAGCGATTGAAGACCGCGAAGGCGTTTGATATTGAAGCGATTGGGCAAGCGCTGGTGGAAATGCCGAAGGCGATGCGGCAGCTTGCTTTGGTGCAGTTTGTGACTTGGGTGGGATTGTTCTGCTTGTTCCTGTATTTCGGAGTGGCAGTGGCGCGGAATGTTTTTGGAGCGCAATCGCCTACGGAAACACTTTATTCAGACGGCGTGAAATGGGCGGGATATTGTTCGGGTTTTTATAGCCTGGTGTGTTCGTTAATTTCTCCGGTGCTGCCCTATTTTGTGAAGCGTGTTGGCAAGAAGACGACGCATTCGGCGTGTTTGCTGGCGGGGGCGCTGGGGATGATTTCGATTTCGCTTATCCACAATAAGTGGATGTTGCTTGGCCCGATGTTTGGGGTGGGCATTGCGTGGGCGAGTATTCTTTCGATGCCTTATTCGATTCTTTCCGCATCGATTCCGCAGAACAAGATGGGCGTTTATATGGGCATTTTCAATTTCTTTATTGTGTTGCCCGAAATAACGGCGTCGTTGACATTTGGTTGGATTATGAACCACTTTTTGAACAACAACCGGATGAGCGCATTGATTGTGGGCGGTGTATGTTTCATTGTAGCGGCGATGCTGACGCAGCGCATTCGCGAAGAGAAAATAGGAGACGAGGCAGTTGCGCCGGTAACAGCGGCAGCATGATGCTGCGAAGTTTTGAAGTTAAGCGATATCGCGCTGGTGCGGTGGAACGGGTGGTGGATACGCTTGCGGCAGAAGAACCGCTGGCGATTCACGTTCGGCACTGGCGCAAAGAATCGCAGCAAAGCGAGAGCCTTGCGGTGACGATGCGGTCTCCGGGCGCGGATAAGGAACTGGCGGTGGGGCTGCTTTTAACTGAGGGTGTGATTGCGGGCGATTCGGATGTTGTGGATGTGCATGCGTTGGGGCAAGAGCCAAATAATGAAGTAATGGTGGAACTGGCGCGGAATGTAGACTTTAATGCGTGGCGCGCACGGCGGAGTGGATTTGTTTCATCGAGCTGCGGTGTTTGCGGCAAAGCGAGCATGGAACAGATTGAACAAGTGACGCCTGCCGCGGTTGATTCTAATTGGCAAGTGACTCCGGAATTTATCGGTGGGCTGCCGGAGTTGCTGGCTGCGCACCAGGCAACATTCCACGAAACGGGAGGCGTACATGCGGCGGCGCTGGTTTCGCTGGATGGGGCGCTGGTGAGTTTGTTTGAGGACATTGGGAGGCACAATGCGCTGGATAAGGTGATTGGCAAGGCCGTGCTTTCGCGGCGATTGCCGCTGAGCGAGCATGTGGTTTTTATGAGCAGCCGAGGCAGCTTTGAATTGGTGCAGAAGGCGGCGATGGCGGGAGTGCAGATGCTGGCGTGTGTGGGCGGGCCCTCGAGTCTGGCGGTTGAGACGGCTCGGAAGTTGGGGATGACGCTAATTGGATTTGTGCGCGGGGAACGCCTTAATGTTTATTCGGGCGATTGGCGCGTGAAGTTTGCGCCGCTATCCTAAAAGTGCTATGAAGTTGCGAATACGGGGCAATAGCATCCGGCTGCGCCTGAATCAGAAACAGGTGGTGGCGCTGGCGGCAGGTGAAGAATTGCAGGAGCGAGTTGTGTTTCCAGGAGGCGCTAGCTTGGCGTACGCTTTGATACCGAGCAACGAAGTGAACACCAGTGCAACGTTTGAAGATGAGTGCGTGAGAATCGCGGTGCCGCGGGGTGAGTTTTCTACGTGGGCAGCGAGCGAGGACATTGGCCTTTATTATTCTTTGCCTGCCGGTGAATATGTGCTTCAACTTTTGATTGAAAAAGATTTGGAGTGCGTGGATGGTAGCCCGGAAGAGAAAGACCCGCACGCATACCCAAGGCACGCTTCGGAGAAAGTGTGTTGAGTTACTCGGCCCGCAGGGCGTCGGAAGGATCGACGTCGGCGACGCGGCGGGCGGGGAGATAGCTGGCTAGCATAGCGCAGGCAATGAGGCCCAAGCCAACGATCGCGTAGGTGAGCGGATCTACCGCTTGGACGCCGAATAAGAGACTGGATAGCAGACGCGAGGTTGCGAAGGCGACGGCTAGGCCGGCGGCTACTCCGATGAGCGATAAGACGAGGCCATGCTGTACGAACATGCGTGTGACTTGTTGTTGTTGCGCTCCGATGGCGAGACGGATTCCGATTTCGCGCGTTCGCTGGGTGACGGAATAAGAGATGACTCCGTAGATGCCAATGACCCCTAACAGCAGAGCCATGCACCCGGCGATGGCGAGCATGATGAGGGTGAGGGAGGTGCGGGCAAGTGATTTGCTGTAGAGGTTGTCGAAGGTGTTGACGTTGGCGATGGGCACGCCTGTATTGAAGGACAAAATGGCCTGGTGAATGGATTTTAGAAAACCTTCTGAACCGACTTGGGAACTGCGAATAACAAATGAGACGCCACGCCGAATGCTTAAGTTATCGCCGTCGAAGTTCTTCATGACAAGCGGCCAGTAGACCGTGGTGGGCGCCTTGACATTGACGCCATCGTAATAGCAGTCATGCACAACGCCGATTACAGTTCGCCAGGGGCCGGTTTTGTTTTCCCGAATACGCTTGCCTAATGCGGCGGCGGGCGTGTTCCATAGCTCGCGGGCTAGATTTTCGGAGATGATGGCGACTGGTTGATAATTATCGATATCGTTCCAAGTGAAATCGCGCCCGACGATGAGCGGATTGCCGATTGTTTGGAATGTTCCTGGAGTTACGCGGTTAAAGCGTCGGACGGCGGGGACTTGCCCTTCGGAATAGAAATGATCTTCAGCGAAGATAGGATCGTTGTTTGAGCTACCGGTCATGGGCACGGTATCGAGGATGCCGACTGAAGAGACTCCGGGCAGGTATTGCAACTTGCGTAGAATCTCTTTCCAAGCATGCAGGACTTGTTCATCCTGTTTCACATGCTGATCGTTAATGTACATGCTGAAGGTTTGCAGCTGGGCGGGATTGGAGAATCCGGGTTGAACTTGGCGCAGAGCCTGGAAGGTGCGAATCATGAGGCCGGACGAGATGAGTAGGACTAATGCCAGAGCCACTTGCACGACGACTAAGAGACCGCGGGCGCGGTGTTGTTCGCGGCTTTGACTCGAGTTGCGGCCGCCGGCACGCAAGGCTGTGGACAGACGGAAGCCTGTGTACTTGAGGATGGGAATTAGACCGAACAGGACGCCCGAGATGAGTGAGACAGCGAGGGCAAATACGACGGTTTCGAGGTTAACGGTGATTTCGTCTAAACGTGGAAGAGAGATTTGAACGTTGGCAACGAAGGCGCACAATGCGAAATAGGCAGCGCCGAGACCGATTGCGCCGGCGGCCAAGCCGATTAGAACACTTTCCA
This sequence comes from Bryobacterales bacterium, assembly GCA_963696305.1. Classification (GTDB taxonomy): domain Bacteria; phylum Acidobacteriota; class Terriglobia; order Bryobacterales; family Bryobacteraceae; genus Bog-105. Next base: position 109,469 of record CAVOJX010000025.1, read on the forward strand.
GAAGCAGTTCGCGCGAGATTTGCGCGGAGGTTGCACCGAGAGCGGTTCGAACGGCGAGTTCCTGCTGGCGGCCTTCGGTTCTCACTAAGAGCAGGTTGGCGACGTTGGCGCAGGCGATCGTAAGCACGAGCCCCATGGTGCCCATGAGCACCCAAAGAACATTGCCGATATCTCCGACTAAGTCCTCTTTGAAGGGATTCAGGTGGGCCCCAATCTGCGCCTCTTCAAACATCTTTATCGTGTAACCAGCGAACGGCGGGTAACGGGTGTAGGAGATGGGAATGACTCGGTTGACATCGGCGTTGGCTTGAGCCATGGTTACGCCGGGACGAAGGCGGCCGACACATTGAAAGCTGAAGTTGCCCAAGGTGAGTTTGGCGCGGTCGAATTGGAATGGTTTTACCAGCGAGACTTTCCAGTCTAAGAAACGGAAACTTGCGGGAAGGACTCCGATGATTTCACGGGACGTACCATCGAGCAGGATGTGGCGGCCAATGATGGAACGGTCACCCGCAAACTTTGATTGCCAAAAACCGTAAGTCAGCATGACGGTGGGAGACCCTTGGGCTGAGTCGTCCTGACGCGAAAAGCTTCGTCCGAGGAAGGGTTTCACACCGAGCAATGGTAGGGTTCCGTCGGTCACATCGAGCGCAGGTATTTGTTCGGGTGCACCTATTCCGCTGAGCAGCAGATTGTTGCCATTCCACAAGCCGATGTCGGTAAAGCTGTGGTTTTCGTCGCGCAGAACGTAATAGAGCGAGGGCGACATGTTGAGCTTTTCGAAATGCAGCGGAGGCGATTTCAGCCAGACTCCGATTAGTTCGTTCGGTTTGGGATAAGGAAGCGGCTTCAGCAGAACGTTGTCGAGAACGCTGAAGATGGCGGTGTTGGCGGCTATGCCGATGGCCAAGGTGAGCAGCGTGGTTAGGGTGAAGCCGGGGGTTCGCAGGAGGCGGCGCAACATGTGGCGGAATTGCATGGCTTGTGGGTATACGCGAGATGGGATTGGAATGTTCCGTGGTGTTACTGGATGGTTAGCTGGAAGGGATTCAGTTTGGGGAGCGGGGGCGAGTTGTCGCGGCGGTAGTCTTCGACTTGTGCGTTGATTATCAGGGTTAGGCCGGTTGCGCCGGTGATGTGATTTTGTTTGGCGGCATCGATGAAGGATTGGATGGCGATGGCTTGCTGGTTGAGATTGGAGATGGCTTGAGCGGTGAAATCGGCGTCGTTGTGCCAGGTGATGGTACTTTGAGCCCAGAATATCTGCTTGGCATTGGCGATAGGTGTGTAATTCAGCGCGGCAAGATATTCCAGTTTTTCGTTTTGCAAAGTGGAGGGTTCGAGGATGGCGCCATATTCTTCATCGCCAGCGAAGACGAGTTTGCGGCGGCTGTAGAAGACGTTGCGCGGGCCAGTGCTTACCAGGACGTTGCTGTTTGCGGGCGAGGCGGTTAAACGATATTTGAAGACTGGCGGGAAGCCTTTTGGCAGCGGAATTCCGGTGGAGCCATAATGCGAGCCACCGCCGCAACCGTTTGCGAGACCGATACCGATGCCGCCGTCTGCAGGAACGACAGAGAAGCGATGGGTGATGGTGATTTCTTGCAGCGTTTTTACGAAAAGGCGCGGCGATTGCAGTTGCAGTAGCAGATTGTTCACGGTGAGCCATTGCGCATAGCTTAACGGTTCATCGCGCAGGCTCATGAGGAGATCTTCATTCAGATCTCCGCGCGCCATTAGGATTAGGACGTCGTCTGTCCATGGCTGTTTGAAGGACATGAGCAAATCGTTCGGCACGGTGTCGCCCGATTCGATGAGCGCATCGAAGAGTGTGAGTAGGAGGGTATGCTCTGCGGTGCCGGGTTGGGCGCCGGCGTATATTTGCGCGTCGGCAAGCTTGGTACGGAGGATATTAATCAACGCGTCGTCGTGGAGGCGAGATGCATAATATGCACCCCAGGCTTGCTGTTGCAAAGAAGGTGCGGAGAGCAAGTTTTTTGCGCGCAATTGCTCATCCGCTAATTGTCCGGCGGCGACCGAACACACTAATAGCGCTGAAAGGATTAATTTTTGCATGGCGCTATAGCAACCGGAAGGTAACTTCTACAGAGGCGCGGACTTTGACGGGCCTGCCGTTTTTCATGCCGGGACGGAAGCGCCAATGCTGGACGGCTTCGACGGCTTTTTCATCGAGGCCGAGGCCGAGAGGACCGGTGACTTGGATATCGACGGGGATACCGTTTTCGTCGATGATGATGGAGAGGCGAACGACACCTGAAAACTTTGCCTTGCGCGCTTCTTCCGAGTACTCGGGCTCAATTTTTGAGATCAGAACGGGGCTGGAGACTTCGCCGCCGGCGCGATAGACACCACCGCCTGAGCCACCGCCATAACCATCGCCGAGGCCGTTGCCGCGACCATTGCCAATGCCGCCACCGGAACCATTACCAAAGCCATTGATGCCTTGGCCGCCGGAGTTACCTGTGATCTTGCTTAGCGGATCGTCATAGTTAGAGGCGACGATCTCTGGCGCAACAGCCGTGATGGTGGGCACAACGGGAAGCAGCGGATGAGGAACAGCGACAGCGGGCGGCATGAACTGCTTTTTGGCGAATTGCGGAGCGGCACCACGGGAGGCGGGAGTTTTATCACGTTGTCCGCCGCCACCACCACCGCCGGCTTTCTGCGCCGCGGGCACTTTTGATTGGTAGGGAGTGACTAGAACGATTGACGTATCTTCTATCTTCTGCTTGATGGCGGTGGAAATTGGTTGATACAGGGCGAACAATAGGCCAACTAAAGCGATTTGCATCACAAAGCCGAGGCTCATGTTGCGGCTTTGGCCTGCAGAATAAGCGCCCCAGATACTTTGGACAGCTATCGGTTTCGAAGTTACATTCAGCGGAGGGAGCTTCGGAGGATGAATTAGATCGCGAATAGATCCGCAGAGAGACTTGTACCACGGTTCTTCGACGCTTGCTGGAACCAGACACAACACGGTTCCTGTCTCCTCCATAAACCGGGCCTTCAGTTTAGTAGACGGCACCGGGACGCTCCAGGTAAGCAACAATTGCTTTAATTCGTCGTCAGTCATTTCGTCATGCTCGAACACGCTCATATGGTTCCCACCTTCCTATAGGGCGCCAGGGACCGCTTAAGACGCTCGCGCGCACGATGCAGCCTGGATTTCACGACGCCGGAATCGGCGTTCACAATCTGCGCGATTTCGCTGAGCGTAAAGCCTTCATATTCGAAGAGAATGAGAGCTTCACGCTGCAGGTCGGGCAGTCGTGCCACTAGTTGAGCGACAGAAAGCGACAACTCCTGATCCACCATTGGGTCGGCAACAAAGACAGCCTGGTCCTCGTCCGCCTGGGATTCCAAGTGGTTATCGCGATAGCGCTTGAATGCCAGGTTTCTGGCAATCGAAAACAAGTAGGTTTTAATGTCGCCGCGACTGGGATCCCAACGTTCGGGCGCACGCAGGTAGGCCAGAAAACAATCTTGTGTGATGTCTTCCGCCGTGTCGGGCTGACCGGTAAGCCGGAAGACAAACCGATAGACCGCCTGGTGAAACTGGTCGAACGCTTGTTCTGCTGTCAATTGACTCTCTATACGTTATTACCGCAATGGGGCATAAAAGATACGGGTGGGTGAAATATTCAAGCGGGTTTAGTGGGATAGGTAGGGGTTAGCGAGCGTAATAGCAAAAGGCTAAGAATGCCATCGGCTTGCGATTGTTAGTGGGTATTTTCACCTTTTATCGGCTCTTGTTAATTCCAGTTTTGGCAATCTTCAGGAAACAGCTCCAGGATGATGTCTTCTAACAAGGGAAGGAGTCGAAGACAGGGAACATGAAAACCGCACTATCCATTGCGTCTATCTGTTTGCTTGCCTTGCTATTTGGTTTGCGAACGGATGCGACTTACGCCGTGAGATATTTAAACGGCGCTTATCTAGCTACGGCGTATTCGGTAACGGGCATTACGGCATCTGGCGAATGGACGCATAGGCATGTCGTGGCAGCGGACCCTACTGTTTTGCCGCTTGGATCAAGAATCGAGATTAAGCATGCTGGTCCTTACTCGGGTGAGTATGTGGTGGCCGATACGGGAGCCAAAATCCAAGGGCGGAGAATAGACATCTATATGCCAAACGAGCACGAGTGCAGGCGCTTTGGCAGACAGCCGATACGTGTACATGTCATTGCAGTGGGCAACGGAACGCAGGCCGCTACGAAGCAAGCGGAGCGGGTAGTGAAGACTGAAGTCAAGACAGACGTTGCCAAAGGTGTGGTGGGCCACGCGGCTACCGAGATTGACTGGAACGCAAAGGGCGCGGCTACTGTGCAAGCCTTGGAAGCTGCCAACAGACCACCGCAATAATTTTCGCACGCGGAAAATATCTTAAAATGCGAAGCGGAGTTGGATGTCTAGGCGTCGCTGGTTACTGGCGGTAGCTTCAGCTCCGAAGCCGCCAGCTATACCGGTGGATTCCAAGAAGTAGGGAGACGTCATGGATCCATTCGGAGAATTTAGATTCTCGTGGTTGATAACGTTGCGAGCGTTGAGAGAGAGGGTCAAATTATAACGGTGATCGGAGGCGGCACCACCGCCAAACCCGCCTGGTCCGCGTCCGCCACCGCCGCCACCTGAGCTCGCGCGTGCGCCACCTGAGGGGCCTTCAAAATGAGTCGTGCCGAAGCCCCAGGTTTTACTCAAACGCAAATTGATGCTGATCATTCCAGGACCGATTTCGGCGTTGCGCGGAATGAGGGGAGATCCCACCAGGGGGTCGGGATTTAGGAATCCAAGGCCGGGCGCGTAGTAAGCAGTGGGAGTGCTGGATATGCTCGGCCGAGAGGTTGGCGATCCGGTGCCTTGGAGATACAGATCTGTTCCTGTGGTGATGTTGTATGGCATTCCGGAACGCAAGATGACGAAGGGAGACAACCGCAATCCCCACTTAGCAGTGACGGAGCCACCTAGAAAGAATGTGTTATCCGCGTTCAAGGAGGACCGGCCCCAATCCAGGCGGAGATTATATGGGTCATCCGGCATTGTGCCTAATCCGTCGGTATCGCTATATGCTCGCGAAACGCTGTAGCGACTGAATAACGTGAGCCACTTTCCAACTGTCGAATTGACGTTAATCAGAAGCTGGTTCTGTTTGAATGTTCCAGTAGATTGATAGTCGTAGATATCGCCAGGGAAGATGGCTGCGAAAGGCCGGCAACAGATGTCCGCGCTAGAAACGTTTGTTGCCCCGGGCGGCAAGGCTCCTTCGACTGGAATCGGAGCATTTATGTCGACGGTGCGCAATTCATGATTGCCGCGCGAGTTCATGTAGTTCACACCCAGGGTGGTATGGCTGAACAGCTGGCGTTCGACGGCAATTGCGGTTTGCATCAGATAGGGCGAGCGCAAATTCGAATCAATCTGATATTTCTGTAGGGTGTTGGTGGCCAATGTCAAATCGCTCAATGGAATTTGAGTAGAGAAATTCGCGTTGTACTGAGTCGGATTATCGACTGTGTAGGTGGTGATGTTACTGCCTGAGCTATAGCGTTCGGCTTCTTCCACGCTAGCAAGAGCAAAGCGATCATAAAACATGCCCCAACCTCCGCGGATGACAAGTTTAGATTTCGCAGTTCCGCCTGGAGACCAAGCGAACGCGACGCGCGGAGCAAAATCGGCGTGGTCGGGAATGTCGGTTTGCGTTTCGAAGCGAAGGCCGAGGCTTATGGTCAGGTTTGGCTGCAGACGCCAGTCGTCTTGAATGAACGGCCCGAGGTCAGTCTGCTGTAAGTTGAACGCCGGATTGCCTACGTTCACGGTGTATTTTGACGGGCCATACCCCATGGCAGTTACTTGAGCGCTGCTGTAGCCCTCATTCAGCAATTGAACGGTGTTTAGGTATTGCTGAATGGAAGTCAGGTTTGTACCTCCGAGAAACTCATAAGCCCCATTGAAGCTTAAGGGTGAGCAACTTGTGGCCGAGGATGTTTGCGATACCGTACAGCCGGAGCCGACGTCACTAATGAGCGTTGAGCGGCTTCGGATGCCGATCTTGGTCACATGCGTGCCCCAGGTAACTGAAGTGTAATTCTGCAATTCGAAGTAGTTTTGGAGATCGGTGTTGTTTGGATAATCCGGTGAGCTATAACCTGAGCCTCCGGCGGTGAATGATTGCGAGACCATCAATTCCGGAGTATCTGTCTGGCTGCTGCTGACGGTGGAGGTGCGGCTGTATTCGAAGTGGGTTTCATTTACGACGTGTGGACCCATCACGGCAGTTTCAACCACTTGTACTTGCTGGTTGTTATTGGTTTGTTTGTACCCGTTGCTGCCATAGCTTAAATCCCCAAATTGGATCTGGCCCAGATCAAAGGCTCCGATTCCGGCTACAGGATGGTCGTTCTCCAGATAGATGTAGCGAACGCTTAGCGTGTTATTAGCGCCTAACTGCCAATCTACTCGCGGGCTTACAGTAGTGCGGCGTTGCGGAGTGGGCAGGAAGGATTGAAAGCTGGTGGTTCCCAGCAAATTGGCGGTGGGTATGGTCGCGGTGATGATGCCGTTGTCGTCTATATCTCGGCGTTCTACATCAATGAAGAAGCTGGATTTCTTAGTGATTGGTCCGCTTAAGTTGCCGCCGTACAACTGAGTTTTGAAGGATGGATTGTAACTGAGAAACGGGTTGCGCGAATTCCAAATGCCATCGCTGATGTCGTAATATCCTTGACCGTGGAACTTGTCTGATCCGGGCTTGGTGAAGATTTGGATTCTGCCATAGCCTAGCTTGTCGAATTCGGAGGAAAAGGGATTGGAATTGATGCGAATCTCGCGGATTGAGGCTTTGGGCGGAAGAACGGCCACCAGTAAATCCATCGACATAAATCTGAGTGCCACCGGGTCCGGCGGATGGACCGGCGAGGGCCTCCAGATCGGCTTGCAGATCATCCGGATCGTCCGGCAAGGCGTCCAAATCTTCTTGTTTTAAGACCAGGCCAGTGGCATTGTTGGCGGGATCGGTTGAAATTACATTGTCGGTTGACGCTTGGACAGTGATTTCTTCTTTTTCAGACTTCACCGTCATGGTGAGATTGGCGATAGCAGTCTGTCCTGCGATTGCCTTGACCGAAACCGGCTGATTCTGCACCAGACCGCTGTAGGATGCGAGGACGTTATATGTGCCGGGAGCCACGCCGCGAAAAGTGAACGACCCATCTGCTTGGGTGCTTGCAGACTTGACCGTAGTCGTGCCGTTCATCAAATTGACTTGCGCACCCGGAATGACCCCACCGGTGCTGTCTTTCAGCGAGCCTTTAATCGTGGCTTGCGCGTTAAGCGGTGGCTGAGAGCGAACTTGGGGAACTAAAAGGATTGCTGTTAATGTAAGCCAAAGCAGCGAGCGTAGAGTTTTGTCCATATAGCCTCAAAGGAAAGTTCAATGCTGCGATGGGGCAGCAGCACATTTAGCGACTGCTATCTAGTAAACGATGAAGCTTCGGGGCCAGTTACCCTGTGAACAGTGCGGGCGCAGGCCGGATCGCCTGCATTTTAGAGGCTGGGCGTTTGTTTAATTTTGTTAAGCAGGTGGTTCGGGCGCGGAGTTAGCAGGTACTGAAGCGGATCGGCTTGCCCGGAGATCTTTACACTGTTGCGCCATAGGATCGGCGAGGAGATACGAATGGGAATTGCAAAATGGATTGTCGCCTTCGCTGGCCTTTACTGTTTCGGCGGATTGGTAGCCGATGCGATTGTGCCGGCAACGGCAAAGCAACATCTTTGGAATCCGGAATGGCCGCCGCACGCGAAATTTCATAACGCCCAGACCATGGCTTTGGGCATCCTGGCGGGTTTTATCTCGTTATTCATTTTGTTCTATTTCAGGCCGCTTACGCCGCCGCTTCTTCTAATTGCCGCAGCGGTGGCATCGATTTATTGGGTGTCGCTGCTGACGGCACGGCTGTTTCCGGGAACGGCATGGACCGATCCGGAGTTCGTGGCAGAAACGAAGCGCCCACTAGGACTGCATCCACAACAATTGCTGAGTTATGCACTCTGCTTGCTGGTGATTGTGGCTGTTGTTCTGGCAGTATGAGAAGAGAGTGAATCAATGAAAACCGTGAACGGCCGGACGGCCGAGTATCCGATTGACGAGATGTTTCTGGAGCGATGGTCGCCGCGAGCCTTCACACGGGAGCCCATCTCTGAGGACGATTTATTTACGATGCTGGAGGCGGCAAGATGGGCTGCGTCTTCGGGGAATTTACAACCTTGGCGCTTTGTTTATGCGCACCGTGATACTGCGTCCTGGGAGAAATTCCTGAACTTACTGGTGCCGGGCAACCAAGTTTGGGCGAAGGATGCGTCGGCACTGGTGATTATTTTCTCGAAGGAAACAATGAAGAAGCCAGGCACCGATACGGAGGTGCCCTCGCGAACGCATTCTTTCGATGCAGGGACCGCGTCTGGATATTTTGCTCTACAGGCTTCTAAGATGGGCTGGTTTGTGCATGGGATGGCTGGTTTCGATGCGGAACGCGCCCTTTCCGAACTGAATGCGCCGAAAGGCTATAGAGCGGAAGCAGCCTATGCGGTTGGGCGGCACGGTGATGCTTCGATCTTGTCGGAGGCGCTGCGGGCGCGCGAGAAGCCGAGTGATCGCCTGCCAATCAAACAGCTAGCGTTTGAAGGATCGTTCAAAGCTGACGCGTGATTGATGTCAATGCGCCGCCACAGGACCGCTAGGTCTTTTCACGCGCTTGAGCATCCAGACGAGCGGCACACAACAAAAGCACGCGAGCGCCATGTAGCGAAAATCGTCAACATAGGACAAGAGATCAGCTTGATTTTGCAGTTGACGTTTGATTTCGGCATAGGCTTGCAGGTGAGCTAGCGTCGCACCGCTTGTCGCGGTTAACGCATTCGTAAAAGCATCCACGCGATTCTGCCAAGCTAGGCCAGTGGATGCCATGTTGTTTACCAGTCGGTCCTGATGAAATTGGGAGTGACGGGTCAATAGTGTCTCCACAACCGAAATACCGATACTTCCTCCGATGTTCCGGAACAGGTTGTACAGACCGCTGGCGTTACCTACTTGTTCCTGTTTGAGATCTCCTAGAGATACGACAGAGAGCGGGACAAACACCATTCCTAGCGAGAATCCACTTATCGTGATTGGAATTAGCATGGTCCAGGGGGAAATTTGCAAAGTGAGGTTTCCCCAGGCGAAGCTGCAGACGGCAAAGATTCCAAACCCGAGGGTAACAAGATACCGGGTATCCATTCTGGCCACCAGTAAGCCTACGATGGGCATGGCAAGAATGGCGCCGATACCACGCGGCGACACTACTAGCCCGGCGCTCCAAGCCGAATAATCCATGAGTGACTGAAAATACAGCGGTAAGAGCGTGACGGCAGAATATACAGCGGCTCCGAACATGAATATGAGCAGAGTGCCGACAGCGAAGTTGCGGTTTTTGAAGATTCGCAAGTCAACTAAAGTCTTCGCGCGCGAAAGTTGCGAGTATATAAAACCGCCGAGCGTCAGAACCATTATGGGAAAAGTGACACGAACCCAGGTGGCACCAAACCAATCGGCCTGCTGGCCACGATCGAGAATAATCTGCATACAGCCCAAGCCGACGGCTAAGAGGCCCAGACCGATGTAGTCAAGTTTGCCTGGATCTGCATCTTTGATGTATGGCGGATCTTTGACATAGCGAGAGATGAGAAAGACTGCGATGAGGCCAACGGGAATGTTGATCCAAAACGCCCAACGCCAAGAGTAGTTATCGGTGAGCCAGCCGCCCAACGTGGGACCTAGTATGGGCGCTACAACAACTCCGAGGCCAAACAATCCCATTGCCTGGCCGCGCTTTTCGAGAGGAAAACTCTCTGTCAGGATGGCTTGCGAGAGAGGTTGCAAGGCGCCGCCGCCGGCGCCCTGAATTAACCGTGCCAGTAGGATCATGAATAGGCTATCAGCCGAGCCGCAGAAAAAAGAGGCGACAGTAAAGATAACGATTGAGGCGAGCAGGAAGCGTTTGCGACCAAAACGCAGCGAGAACCATCCGCTGGCAGGCAAGACAACTGCGTTTGAGAGCAAATAGAAGGTGAGAACGTAAGTTGCCTCGTCGTTCGATGCCGACAGGCTGCCGGCAATATAAGGTATGCAAACGGATGCAATGGAGGTATCGATCACTTCCATGAATGCTGGCAGGATTACCGCTAGGGCGACAAGCCATGGGTTCACACCTGGTTCAATATTCTGCTGCGCAGAGTTTTGATGTGCATGTGCTTCCGCGGGCATTCTAGTGGCTGACTATCGAAAGGCAGAGTTCGTTTCTGTGACTTTGGGTTCCGGTAATCGACCCAGTAGAACAAAGGCGAAGCTTAGAACCGATGGAACGTTTGATTGTGTTGCGCCGTAACGGTCATGAAGGGAGACACCAATTTGATTACGGTCAAATGTTCTGACCGGAACAGAATCAAAAGTTTTACGCGTGAATCTGAGGAGGCTTTCAATAGGCAATTATGAGCGCAGAAGTTTCACGAGTACTGTTGGAGGCGTCTCCGGTTGACGGAATGCCCGGTTGGGAGATGCGTCTGTTTTTGATTACGTATCCTCCCGGAGCAGACGGCAGCAACCATTCGCATCCCGTCGTCGGCATTGGGCTGATTCTGGAAGGCACAATTGTGTCGGCATTTGATAACGACCCAGAAGAAACGCTTACTGCCGGCCAGAGCTTTCAAGACCGGGCGAGCTTCCATCGAGTTAGCCGCAACGGCAGTCAGACTGAGCCCTTGAAATTTGTGATTGCTTATGTGGTTCGAAAAGGCGAGCCGAATACGGTGTGGCCGCAGCCGTGAGACACGGACGCGAGTAGCCGTTCTATTTTTTGGTGATTGACAAAGCGCTTGATTCGGGTGCAATATACTCCTAGCGCACTTAGGAGAGCGCGTGGGCTTGCCGAAAGACATCGATTTATTGCCGGGCACGTTGGATTTGTTGATTTTGAAGTCGGTTTCGCTGGGGCCGGAGCATGGGTACGGCGTGCTGCAACGGATTGAGCAGATTTCGGGGAAAGCTTTCACGATTGAGCAAGGCGCGTTATATCCGGCGCTTTACCGATTGGAGCGGAAGGGACTTTTGCAAAGCGAGTGGGGCACGTCGGAGAACAATCGGAAGGCGAAGTTTTATCAATTAACCAAAGCTGGGGAACGGTGTTTAGAGGAAGAGACCGCAGGCTGGAACCGGCTGGTAACAGCGATGCGGTTGGCTTTGAATACACAGATGGCGAAGGCATGACGATGAATGTTTTTCGAAGTATGCTGAGGCGCGGGCGTGAAGAAGCGGCGATGGCGCAGGAGTTGGAGTTCCATCTGGAGCAGCGGGCGTTGGATTTAGAGCGGTCTGGGATGACGGCAGAGCAGGCGAAACGGCAAGCCAGAGTGGAATTTGGCGGGATGGAAGGCTACAAAGAACGATGCCGGGAGGCGCAGGGGTTCCGGTTTTGGGATGAATTGAGCGGAGATATGCGGTTTGCGATTCGGGGCATGCGCAAGGACCTTGTGTTCACGGCGACGACGGTGTTGTCGCTGGCGCTTGGAATAGGAGTGAATCTTTCCTGCTTTGCGGCGCTTTCGGCGATGGTGCTGCATCCGTTCTTGTACCCGGAGTTGAACCGGATTGTCAATTTGTCGGAAACGCGCGCGGGTGCGCCATCGGAACGGAAGCCAGCTACGGCTGCCAATTTTTTGGACTGGAAACGATTCAGCAGTTCATTCGAATATCTGGCAGCTTATCGGAATTGGGACGTCAATCTTACGGGCGTGGACCGGCCGGATCACGTTCGCGGCGCGATGGCGTCGGCAGACTTTTTTAACGTGCTGCACACAACGCCTGATCTGGGCCGCGCATTTCGCAACAGCGAGTGCGAACAGGGACATGATGGCGTGGTTGTTGTGAGTCGGGGTTTCTGGCAAGGCCGCATGGCTTCGGACACCGACGCTATTGGGAAAACGCTGACGCTGAGCGGCCGCCCGTATGTAGTGATTGGCGTGATGCCAGATGAGTTCAACCTGCCGCTGGAAGCTGATTTGTGGGTGCCGATGGTTTTCACTCCGGAGGAAAGAGTGGAGCGCAGGGATCAACAACTAGCGGTGATTGGGAAGCTGAAGCCGGGAGTTACAGCAAAGCAAGCTAATGCCGAGATGGACAGTATCGCGCGGCAATTGGAAAAGCAGTATCCGAGAACTAACGAACAGGGGCGCGTTTTAGTAACGGCGTTGCGCGATGTGATGAACGGCGAAACCAACCAGCGTTTTTTGACTGTGTTGACGTGCGCCGGCTTGTTTGTGCTGTTGTTGGCGTGTACCAATGTGGGCAGCCTGCAGGTGGCACGCGTCATGAGTAGGCAAAAAGAGATTGGTCTTAGAACGTCACTTGGCGCGGGAAGCTTTCGTATTTTCCGGCAGCTATTCACGGAGAGCTTGATAACTGGATTGGCTGGCGGAGTGCTGGGTTTGGCACTGGGTTCCTGGGATTTGAGTATAACTCGATCAAACATTCCACCAATGATTTATCGGATTGTGGCGGGACTGAAGGATATGCGCATTAATGGCGAGGTGGCCGCATACGGCATGGCTTTGTCACTGTTAGCTAGCGTGTTGTGTTGTCTGCCGGTGATTTTTCAAGTGATCCGCTCGGGGAAGAATACTGACTTAGGGGAAGTGTTGAAAGAGGGTGGCCGCAATTCCAGTGCGTCGCCGATGCGTAATCGCATGCGCACGATCTTGGTGGTGGCCGAGGTGGCGCTGGCGTTCATTCTGCTGGTGGGCGCGGGGCTGATGGTAGGGACGCTGCAGCGGATTATGACGTTCGAACTGGGCTATGACGCGCACAACGTGCTGAGTGGGCAGGTGTCACTTTCCGGAGCGGAATATAAGACGCCGGCGCGCATGACCCACTTCTACGACGGGGCAGTGAAACAGTTGGAGCAAACCACGGGAGTTGAAGCAGCGGCGGTGGTGAGCAATGTGGGAGCAGCAGATTCTGTTGCCATTGAAGGCCGGGCAGCTTCGCAAGCGGGAGATCTTAGACCTGGCATTCAGTCCGCCAGCGCCAGCTATCTTCACGTGATGCGCATACCGTTGCTAAAAGGGCGCTGGATCTCGGAGCAGGATGGTAGCGCCACACAACGTGTGGTTGTGGTGACGCAAGCAGTGGCTCGACAGTATTGGCCGAATTCGGATCCGATTGGACGGCGCGTGAAGTTTCGCCAGTCCGATGCCGACTGGATGACGGTAGTGGGAGTTGTGGGGGACATGAAAGATTGGTTTTTTGGTCATCCGATAGCGACGGCGTATATGGCTTACGAGCAATCTCCTCAGCCTGGGGCACAGTTGGTATTGCGCGGGAAAGCAGATTCGCGAAGATTCGCGGGTGCTTTACGGGCAGCGGCGCTGGCGATGGATCCGGAGCAGCCGGTCTATGACGTGCGCACGATAGAGCAAGAAATTTACGAGGAAACGTCGGGAGTGCGAAATTCGGCGTCTCTTATGACAACCTATGCAATTATTGCGTTGCTGCTGTCGGTAAGCGGCATCTATTCGATTAGTTCGTTCTTTGTTACGCAGCGGACTAAAGAGATTGGCGTGCGGATGAGTCTAGGCGCAACGCGAAAGGCGATTTTGAAGATGGTGCTGCGTCAAACGTGCATGACGACGGGCGCAGGGCTGCTGATTGGGGTACCGGTGGGCATTTTACTAACAGTGGGGATGTCGCACGTGCTGTACAACATTGTGGCGGTGCAGCCGCTGATGTTTGTGCTGATTTTGATGGTGCTTGGCGGATCGGCAGTAGTGGCGGGATACATACCGGCGCAGCGAGCCGCGAAGGTGGATCCGATGACGGCACTGCGTCATGAGTAGTTTCTGGAGCGTGTGGCCTAATGCGTGTAGGAGATGCCGATCATTGGCGTAACTCGCTCACGCAATCCGCCATTGTTCAATGCCACCAAAGCGTTGGCGCTGATCAAAAGGTGATCAAAGAAATTGTATTTGAGTCCGAAGGCGGCGTTGCTTTGGTTGTAAGTCTGCTTGTTGCCAGTTACCAGAGTGGGAAAGGTGCCTACCTGTCCGGTTGAAGTGAGCGGCCCTTGCGAAGTGTAATTGGTGAGGTCAACGCGAGGCGCGTTTATGAGTTCTTCTCCGATGTAATCCGCAGCGACCGTCAGGCGACGAGTCAAGCCGAAATCCGAACCGGCGGACAGGAATGCAAAGCCGGGCAGTTCGGCCTTTGTACCGGTCCAGATATTGCCTCCTAATAGAGAAGATCCGTTCCACTGATAGCCCGCATTCACATGCGGCGTAAGCATCCCGGTACGAACCGAAAGCGCAACGAAGGGCTTCACACCCCATGCGCCAGAACCCAGAAAGTTGGTTTCATCGCCCGACGGAACGCGCACATCTGTGAGCACCGAGAGGCTCATTTGATCGGTCTTGTAGACATTGTCCTTAATCCTAAATGTCACGTCGCCAATACCGGCAGCGGTGTTCTTGCTGGGATCCCAATAAAGATTACCGGTCTTGGCGGGGTTGGTGAGTATGTCTGAAGCGTATTGATTGTTGGAGAACTCGCGCACCAAACTAGTCGCTTTATTATTGGGATTGAAGTAATTGGCATAAACAGGTCCGTATGGGCCTGGCCCCCCGTTGCTGCAACAGGAGATGACATCAGGCTGACCTGCCGCTCCCGGTGTGATGATGGGATCGGTGTCCTGAATGCGGTTGATGGTAGCGACAGAATTCACGTTGAGGCCGATTTGCATGAATGGAACCGCGACGGAGACGTCGAGCCGGTTTGTGAGGCCAAAGGTGCCGTACACAGTGTATTGATTCAGCCTTAAGTCGACTGAATTGTTGGTGGAAATAAACTGTTCTGACACTTGTTGAGCGCCGGCAGGAAGGCTACCCGGGCTTTGCGTGAAGACAGAAGGGAGATTGTGCAGCGAGTGTCCGTCAACTGTGCCGAAGCGAAATCTCTGAACCGTAAAACCGACGAAGAGTTTGTGCCGACCGATGGTTTCCCCGCGCTCGGTGATGACCGGACCAAAAGTTTCCGCACTTCGCACAAGCAACCCAGTATTTGTATCTAATGAATAAACAAAGCCGGAGGCGGGGCTCGCAAGGGGCAACAGTGTAAGCTGAGTTGCCAGTTCGGTGTTGAGGGCTGAAAAATTCGAGATCACCGAATTCATGAAATGATCGGAGAAGTTCGGGTTCGGTAGGGCTAGGCCGTGCCCACCGTACAAGTTAGGGATGGCGCAGCCGAGGCCGGTCTTACCCGTACAAGCTGATGCCGGGAATAGCGAACTGCTCAGCCCGGGCACGCTTGAAATAGCAACGTTCTGGCAAAACAGGGGTAGTGCGCACAGGCAAAGAACGCAAACCCTCCCTAGCGTTCGATTTAACATCTTGCCTAGTTATGCTAACTAGCCCACACATAACAAGAAAGCTCGGACTACTTCGGTACCGTATCTCATAGACTGATGGATTCGGGAGTCAGCTAGAAATTATTTGGGTAGAATAAGTCGTTAGCTGTGTCTCTTTTTTGCGTGAAATGTCATGCCTGCACCCGACCGAAGTTACATTCCGGCACAGGAGCCATTGGCAGCAAAGCTTGCTCGTCGATTTGACGATTTTGAAGCGGTGTTACGCGTAGTGGAAGATGCGTTTGCCGACGACCGATTTTCTTCCGGATTCGGTAAGTTTAGAGAGGCGGTAAATCTTGGCCGCGGCATCTCAATTTTAGAATCGCAACTATCAACTTTTGCGATTGCACAGGCCGAGCGATGGATGCCTAAGGATTGGCGTCTTGCAAAGTCACTTCTTCTGGAGGCTGGTGAAGTAAATTCCAAGCAAGGTGAAGTAGCTGGGTTGTTGAAACTCATTCAGCAGCACGAGCAGGAAGAAAGTATTCGGCATGCGCTGAAGACCGCCGAATATGCATCTTCGAACGGAATGGCGACGGTCGCCTTGGAGCGGTTGGCTCAAATGGTCGCGAGATATCCGAGCGATTTGCGGATACAGTGCAGGCTGCAAGCAATCGAGGCTTTGTACACGTCGCAATCGGAGGATCAGCGGCGACGCGAAGCGGAGGAAGTGGCGGAGAAAGAAGCCGAGGCAGCCAAGAGCAAACAACTATTGGCTGAAGCAACTAAAGCTAAAGCCCGTGAATTTGAGAGAGTTGGTTTCTATGCTGAGGCATTAGAGCATTGGACGGCGTTGCGCGAGATTGACCCTCTGTACCCGGAGTTGGAGCGAGAGATTGCTCGCTGCACCGAGAAGCAGCAGAGGTCGAAATCCAACAACCAGGTGAAGTTGGTCAGATATGGTGCGCCCGTTGCAGTTACAAGTTATAGGGCTGCGAAACCTGCTTCCACTAAACGCCACACAGCAAGGCGATGGGGTGCGCTGCAAGGGCTATCGAAACCCGCAATAGAACGCCTGGAGACGGTAGCTACGATTGCTTTTACGGCAACTGCTTTGCTGGTATCCGGCTGGTTGGTGTGGACTCATTTTTCCCATACGGCCGCAAAGCATGGGGATTCAAAAGTCGTCTCGTTATCGTCACCGGGAGTGTTATCGGAGGATAAACCTGCGGTAACACCCGAGTCGCCGACCCAGGCTGTGCGCAGGAAGATACCTCCTTCGATTACGCACCCCCCGGCTAAGACTGAAAGACCGAATGTTAACGAGTCAGTTGCCCGGACGGACAACAGAAAGCCGTCATCGATGGAACCGTCGCGCACTGAAATTGCAGCGGCACAACCGCAACCACGTAGTGAGTATCAGGCGCAAAACATTTCGCCGCCGGTTGCCCAACCAACACACGCAGATTCCATCATTGCAGAGGCTGTGCCACCACCCGGTACGCCGGAAAACAGGAACAAGGCAGAGACGGAAACTGGGGCTGACAATGAGGCTTGGCTGGCGGTCGATGCCAACAATGCCGATTCAATACAGACCTATCTCGACCGGTTTCCAGCGGGTGAAAATCGACCGCAGGCAATGCGCGCTCTGGCAAATATTCGGACTGCGATCGCCAAGCGGCAATCATCAGAGGTTATGGAAGTGATTCGACAATATGCCTCTGCCTGGAGCGCGCGAGATGTGGATTCCATTTTGGCTATTCAACGATCTTTAAACAGGCGGAAGGTGAAGGCGGAGTTGTCACCGATCAAATCGCTGGTAATGAATATATCTCCGGCGGCAGAACCCACAATTGAAGGCGAACGAGCAACCCTCCGCTGCAAGCGGCAGGTGTCCGAACGTTTTGACGATGGAGTGGAGAAACGAAGTCCCGAGCAGATCGTCACGTTTGTCCTAGCCAGGCAGAACGGCACATGGAGAATTGAAAGCGCGTCGCAATAACGTTCTTTTCCGAGTGAGTGATCGTCTTGCAGTTCGCTCTGTGCCGGGAAGGGCGCCAAAGCGCAACTTCTAAGTCGTCAAACGACGGGCAGATCGATATTTATGTCCTAAAGTATGAGGAAGCTCTAAAGCCCATGGCATCAAAGTACTCGAACTCCCAGAGCCTTTCGATTCAACAAGTTGCCTAGAGATGAGCACTACCTTGAACGCAACTGGGAAGCATGGAGTGCTGGGTACCATATCTCCTAGCCCCGGTAAACGCCAAGATTGAGCGAATATTCGGCTTAAAATTGGCATTGGCTGCGTCTCTGTTGTGCGGTTAAAGAGTTCATGTCAGCATCAAAAAAAAGAACCCGCGCGGCGCGAGAGCCACTGACAGCCGCACTTGCGCGGCGATTTGACGATTTTGACGCCGTGATGATGCTGGTGGAGGAGGAATTTGCCGACGGTCGCTTTTCCGCCGGATTCGGTAGGTTCCGGGAAGTTGTGACTCTTAGCCGGGGCTACTCGATGCTTGAAGCGCGGGTGGCCACTTTTGCGATAGAACAGGCGGAGCGGTGGATGCCTAAAGACTGGCGTTTGGCAAAATCACTGCTTCTTGAGGCTAGTGAGGTCAGTTCCAGGCAGGCCGCAGTATCCGAGTTGTCGGAACTCATTCAACAACACGAGCGGGAAGAGAGCATCCGTCAAGCACTCAAGAGTTCCGAACACGCGTCCTCGGACGGAATGGCGACTTTAGCATTGGAACGCTTGGCTGTGTGGGCGGAGAAATACCCGAGCGACTTACGGATACAGTGCAGGCTGCAAGCGATAGAGGCTCTGTATGCGTCGCAATCGGAGGACCGGAAGCGACACCGATCGAAGGACGAAATTGAAGCAGCCAAGCGCAAAAGGCTGGTATTGGCTGAGGCCACTCGGGCTAGGGCGCGCGAATGTGAGCGGGTTGGGTTCTATTCTGACGCACTGGAATACTGGTCTGCCTCGCGCGAGATAGACCCTTTGTATCCGGACCTACAGGAAGAGATTGCGCGCTGCGCAGCACTGCACAAAGGTTCGAAATCTGCAAGCCAAATGGCGCTGGTTAGATATGAAGCGCCGGGAGCAGTCGTGAAGTATGGGGCGGCCAAACGGGGATCACGTGCGCGATCTGTAAAGAAGCGATGGCGCTGGTTACGAGGTTTATCACGGCCCACGGCAGAACGAATTGGGGTTATATCTGCCATTGCGTTTGCAGTATTAGCCCTCACCGTGTTGGGTTGGTTTGCCTGGAGAAATGTTTCGAGCGGCATTGCGACGCAAGATGATGCCAAGACCGTCCCATCGGTGACGCCAGCGCCGCGAGTGGTGAATACCCCGCCAGCCGCTGCTGCCCCATCTGCGCCTGCGACCGCAATGATTCGGATGGAAATGCCTCCGGCTCTCCACGTCAAGGTTAAACCGGCAAAACCTAAATACGATATAGCAACTGCGGCTCGGCGCGGGGACAGCAAACAGCCGTCTTCGGACAACCAGAGGATTGAAACAGCCCCGGCGCAACCGAATGAGAATCGGACGCAAACTGTTATGCCCTCAGTGCAGCAAAGTACACAGGTAGACTCAGTTGCCCCCGCAGCTAAGCCACAAACGGCGATTCCGGAAAGCAAGAGCAGGGTGGAATTAGAAACTAACGCCGACGACGAAGCATGGTCAGCGGTCAACGAGAGAAGTGCCGATTCGATACAGAGCTATCTGAATAGGTTTCCAGGGGGCACCTACCGACCGCAGGCGATACGGGCACTCGAAGGTATTCAATCCGAGACTAGTAACCGGCAGTCATCGGAGGTGAAGGAAGTGGTTCGACGATATGCTTCCGCGTGGAATGCGAGAGATGTTGATTCTATTCTTGCCCTGCAACGATCTCTAGATCGGCGGACAGTGAAGGCAGAACTGTCGCCTATCAAATCGCTGGTAATGAGTATATTTCCAGCGGCGGAGCCGACCATCAAAGGCGATCGAGCAACCCTGCGCTGCTGGCGGCGGATCTCCGAACGTTTTAGTGACGGAGTGGAAAAGCAAACTCCAGAGGAGTTAGTGACATTTGTGCTTGCTAAGCAGAACGGCGCATGGAAGATTGAAAGCGTGCCGCAATAAGGTTTGCGCGGCCATTTAACGTAAGCGGCGCAGGCTCTCTACGGAGGGCACGAAATAGTAGGAGCCGGACAGAGGTTGAGTATAGCGTGTCAAAGCATCGCGCGTGCCATTGGTTACGCCGGCCATGCTATCGAGCATTCTAGACAGCCGTTGCTGTTCGGAACTGAATCCAACGAACATAGTTCCGTGGTCGGCGATGCTTCCGTAGGGCATGTTGCGACGGAAGATGTCACCAAACTCGTCCTGGTCGGTTCTTGCGACGTGCGAGTCTGAGGGCTTATCCTGCAGTTCGGTGCTATCGAGTTTGGTGCGTCCCATGATGCGTTCCTGCTGTGCCACCGGAAGAGTTTCCCATTGGGCTACGAGATGCTTCCACTTTTGGAGCAAGAGGACTGAGCCAGCAGCACCGGGAACTCCTTCAGGCAAGAGTGCTGCTGTCGGAGCATCTAGGAGTGTAGGATTCTCCGAGCCGTCTATGAAGCCGGTAAGATCGCGATCATGGCGGTAGGGCCAACTGGAGGTTTCATCGGCTAACGAAGCTTGACCTGCTAGGTCGCGGACAACCGAGCGGGCCATATCGAATATGACGTCGTAAGCACTGCCGGACAGCCAGACCAGCGCATCGTGCTGCGTAGCCGGCATTACGAATCCTTCAACGCCGCGGATCTCTTGGTTGAAGCCTTGCACGCCCAAGGGGACGTCGTCGGGAACAAGATCGCGCCATAACTCAGGACAGAAGCCGATGACGAAGTTCACGCCGCCTGTAGTAGTGCGAGGTTCACGGATGGCAGAGATTGCGGCAGCGAACGCCTGGAGTTTTTTTGTGTTGAGAACGTCAAATTCCAGGTAGGCATGTGAGGACGTTCCGAGGGCGAAGATTCCAGCTTGCGGCGTGTGCATGCGGCCATTATAAGGGCATTGTTTGAGGGGGAATTGGCAGCCCCGAGCGACAGCATTGGGAAGGCGATCTACTATTGCGGGGAATAGCAGTGAGTGTAAAAAATATTTGACACGGACCCAGCAAAGAGTTATCTTTGTGAATGTCAAATATCTTTTACAGAGTAAACCGCCATGTCAAGTCTTTCGTACCGTGAGAAAACCCTCTACACATCACTCCTGATCGAGATTGTGGTCTATGGACCCTATTTTTTCCTGCACCACCAGAACTCGGTCAATAAGGTCGCCGGGATGATTGTTTCAATTATTGTGCTGCAGATCATTTTGCAGTCATTAATTGCGGCGTTAACACGGAATCGGGTCACTGATGAGCGGGATAAATTGATCGAGCTGCGAGGTTATCGTTCGGGTTACCTAGTGCTCGCCTCGCTCATGGTGCTCGGGCTGGGAATGTTGTGGTTTCACGCAACAGTCGGCCATATCGAATTGGACAACCCGATGGTAGGACTTCATTTCTTGAATGTCTTTTTTGGAATGTTGGTGATTTCGGATATCACGAAGACCGCAACGCAGATTGTGGCTTACCGGAGAGCGATCTGAATGCCGGTTATCCGCAATCAGATTCGGGAACTGCGAGCGCAGCGCGGTATGACGCAGCAGGATCTTGCCGACCAGGTTGGCGTTACACGGCAGACGGTTATAGCTATCGAACAAGACAAGTATTCGCCTTCTTTGGAAACTGCGTTTAAAGTGGCGATGGTGCTAGGTGTGCCGCTTGAGCAGTGCTTTCAATATGACCCTCGCGGTAAGCGCTAATTCGCGTTGTTGTACCAGCGCAACACTCGTAGCGCACGCAGCGTGACCCAGCGGCTAGCGCTGCCGACGGCGGTTTCCACTTGAATTGGGATGTGTTCGGAGTGGAGGAGATTGAGGGGCCAGCGTCCGTTCTGGTGTCGGCGCTTGATGACGATTTCGATGGCTTCACTAATGCGTTGGTCGGGCTGAATGCCGGCGTTTCTTAGATAATCCAGCCCGCGCAAGACGTCGTAATGCCAGAAGGTTGGGAACGAGAAGCGCAGCCAGCGCTGGTCGATGATTTCGCCGGTTCGAAGCGAGCGGAACAGACCGCGCTCGAGTAGATAGTTTTCAGCTCGTTTGCGGGCCTTGGTGATGGCCGCCGATTTACCTCCCGCTCGTTCATAATCGAGCAGGCCTTCCAGCACGCAGATAGTGGTGTGGAAGGAAGAGCGGCGGCTTTTGGGCCTTTTTGGAGACTCGAGAGTAGCTTCGCAGTTCCAGCCTCCGTCTTCGAGTTGCTCACGCAAAAGTTGACGTGCCAAGGCATGGTTGGGTTCTTTGAAATAGGCTCCGACGGAGAGGATTCTGCCGTTGATGCAAGGCTCGGTTTCGCCGTGGAGAAAGGGCCGATTGTCGAGCCATTTGAAGACGAGATGCTTTTCCACACGATCGATCATTTTGCGAGCGTGTTTGCTGGCGGGATCGAGGCCGAGGTCTTTCAAGAGGACCATAGTGTATAGCGCGACAAGATCCTCCTTCGGACCACCCCAGTGACCGGCGGGAGTTTGGCAGGCGAGTAACTCGGCTCCCCAGCCTTCGGTGGCGATGCGGGAACGCTCAGCCGCTATGGCTTCGGGGGCAACGTCCATCAGGTCTCGCATGACTTGCCAACGAATAGCCGGGTCGGAATCGAGTAGCCATTTGAGATGCGCGGGACGGGGCATGTAGGCGTCTAGGCGCATAGAAGATCGCGGAACAGTCTCGTTAAATGCCTTCGACGATTCGGAAGTCGCGCTCGGCGGCGGTACCCAGGACTTTGAGGGCAGCTTGGTATGCGTCGGATTCGTAGGTGTCGAGGGCTTGTTGCAAACTTTCGAATTCAATTACGACAGTGCGCTGAGGCACGCCGGATTCGTGGGCGGTTACTTCGAAGGTTCTTACCAGGGTCTTGCCGCCTTGCGCTTGAATGGCGGGACCTGCGATTTTGCCGTACTCCTGCACGGCAGTGGTGTCGTCAATTTTGCGGTAGGCGACTACCCAGTATGCTTTCTTCATCTGGCCATTATCCTACCGTCATAATGAAACTTGAGCACCACCATTTCCATACTTCCGGGCTTGTGCGCGCATCCTTCGGGAGCGTTGTGGATGCCTGGGACTGAGACCGTTATCATTGCCGATGCACATTTGGGGTACAGTTGGGCACAGCGGCGGCGAGGCGAGTTGGGGCCACTGGCAGACGAGGCTGCGAAAGCGAAGCTGTTGCGCGTGGCGGATGAGTTGAAGCCGGCGGAATTTGTTTTCTTGGGCGATTTGGTGCATGCTCCGAGACCGTGCGCGCCGGAGCGGACGTGGATTGAAGAGTTGCTGACGGAACTAAGTCAGCGAGCCAGGCTGGTGGCGGTGCGCGGGAATCATGATCGGGCGTTTGCGCGGGAGTTCGGCCATTTGCCCTTGCAGATGGTGGAGACATGGTCGGCTCCGGGCATTCTGGCGCTGCATGGCGACCGGCTTGCGCAAGCTCCGATTCCCGAATCGGGGACGTTGATTATGGGGCATCTGCATCCTAGCCTTTCGATACGGGACGCGGCCGGGGCGCATCAACGCGTGGCTTTGTTTTTAGTTTCTCCGCAATGCGTTGTGATGCCGGCGTTTTCACCTTTTGCTCGCGGGTTGAATGTGTTGAGTGGACTTCCGGGCGACGTGCGGGAGTGCTTTGGGGCATCGGAAATTGAGGCGTTTGCGGCTACGGGGAATCGGGTCACAAAGCTGGGACCGTTGCAACAGGCTATTGAGCGGATGTTTGCTTCGACACCAGCGACGCCGGGGCATTTTCGGCGGGTTCGGGCTTAAGTTGAGGGAGTTTAGCTACGCGTCAGCATTTTGGAGATGTCGTTGTAGATGACAAAGACGACGAGCATCATCAGGAAGACGAAGCCAAGTTTGAACACGGTCTCCTTCACCTGCAGGCTGACTTCGCGTTGGAGGAGCATCTCGATGGCCAGCAACAGCAAAGTGCCGCCGTCCAGGATGGGTATTGGCAACAGGTTGAAGATAGCCAGTTGCAAGCTGACAAATGCCATCAACGACAAATAGGTCCACGCGCCTTGGGAAGCAGCTTCGTTCGACATTTGCGCCATGCCGATAGGGCCGGCGAAAGTTTTTGGCGAAACGCGACGCTCTAAAATGCCGCCCAGGACGTGGAACATCATGGTGGCATTGCGGATGTTGTAGTCGATGGAGTGCGAGAAGGCATCCACCAATCCGAGTTGGACCGTTTGCTGTTTTGAGAAGAAGCGGTCGCCCACTTCAACGCCGATTTGATAGCCGGAGCCGTCTTTTTTAGGGCTCGGAGTGACAGTCAGATCAAGCGGCTTGCCGGCGCGCATCACGGTGAAGACAAGTGGATTGCCGCCGCTGTGCGTGACAATTTTGGGAATGGCAGAGGACGTGTTGATCTTTTGTCCGTTGATAGCGGTTACAACGTCGCGAACTGCAAATCCGGCGCGCTGGGCGGCGCCGCCATCGACTACGCGTCCGATTTCTACTTGAAAATCGCCCCCGCTCCAGCCGATTAGGCCGATGCCTTCGCGCGGGTCCATGCGCGGCGTGACGGTGAAAGACATCTGCTTGTGATTGCGCTCGACGACCACATTTAGGGCCTCGCCCGAGCTAAGGGTTTCTCGCTCAAAGATGGATTCCCAGTTGGGATGGGTTTGGTCGGCGAATTTAACGATTTTGTCGCCCACCTGGAAGCCGGCTTGGGCGGCTGGAGAATCGGGAGCAATGGCAGAAATGATCGCGTTGGGATCCTCTACGGGAAAGGAGTACATGTAGAGGCCGGTCATCAACGCTACGGCTAGGAGAATATTCATGAGTGGGCCAGCGGCGATGACAATGGCGCGCTGCCAACGGGCTTTGGCTTGAAAGGAACGCGGATCTACGGCGTTCTCATCGCCGGGCAATTCGCCCAACATGCGAACGTAGCCACCGAAAGGAATAGCAGATAATCGAAAGTCGGTATCGTTACGCTGGAAACCCCAGATTCGCGGACCGAAGCCTAGGCTGAACGTTTCTACCTTGACGCCTACTGAAAGGGCAGCCCAAAAATGGCCTAGCTCATGAATTAGGATCATGACCCCCAGCAAGATTACAACCCAAAACACTGGTCCTAAAAACGCCATGCTAATTCAAATATACCCATTTAAACTATAGCCGAGAATGCGCAGACAGGGCGCTTGGAAGAAAAAGGCCGCTAGCCTTGGTGGGCGGCGACGACGTTCTTGCTGGGTGCGGAAACGCCATCTTCGCTGGACAATATCTTTTTCAGAGGTGGCCGGCCCCGCTTTTTCGGTTTACCAGA
The DNA here is from genome assembly GCA_963696305.1 of Bryobacterales bacterium. Lineage (GTDB taxonomy): Bacteria > Acidobacteriota > Terriglobia > Bryobacterales > Bryobacteraceae > Bog-105. The sequence continues at coordinate 134,321 of CAVOJX010000025.1, forward strand.
GACCGAAGACAAGCGTTCCAGAGCCAGTATGGCTTCGTCGAGCCGTTGTTTCTCCGATTGCAGTTCGGAAATAATTTTGTGGAGGTCCATAGCAGGTTTCCGGCTCATTTGGGGGATACGCCCCAGAATGACCTTGAGCTTGCGCTCTAATACTGGTCTCACTACGAATAAAAGGTGCTACCTAGAGACACATTAGCAGAAGGATTAAGCCGTACGGAATAGGAGAGGCCAAAAACAAGTTTTTGGTGACGCAGAGTTTGGGTTTGGTCCTGAAAAACAGTGCCGGTAGTTGCCGCCGGTTCGTTTACTTGTGGCGTTCTCGAATACCAGTGTTTACAGCTATCGTTGCTCGCTGGCATCGATGCCCTGTGGGCCTAGGATTCCGTTTTCGACCGCCTTACGGTTGGCGGCGGCATGATCGGAGACGCGGCGAAACGTTTGCATTTCCTGGTCCGCTTCGGCGATGCGTCTGGCGCGGCGAAAAGCGACGGCCAAATGGAAATGGGGTGTGGGATTGTCAGGCTGCAAGCGTATGGCAATCTGCAAAGGCTGGATGGCGTCGGCGGGTTTATCCACTTGAATGAGCGCGCGGCCAAGACCGATGAATGCGTCGGCAAAACTGGAATCGAGTAGGGCGGCTTTGCTGAAGTGATCGATGGCGCCTTGCCAATCTTCGGTCTTGCGAGCGATTTCGCCGAGCACATATTCCGCGCCGGGGTTGTTTGGATTGACATTTAATTCCTGGGCCAGTTCCTTTTTGGCGTCGGGGAAAGTGGAACTGGTTGGAGGTTTCGAAAGAATCAGCCTGGCGATGCGGAAGTGGATGTTGGCCAGCTTGGGATTTTGATCGAGCACGACACGGTATTCGGAAGCGGCTTCGTCCCATTTGCCTTGCGTTTCGAGCGATTCGGCGTTTAGCTGATGAACCTGATACGAGGATGGCGCGGCGAAAATCAGTTCCTGCGAAACGCGCACGGACAGATCGGAAAACACATGGGTGGCCAAGTAGAGGACTTCGGGATCTTTCGGATAGTCTTTGCGCAGTGTATGCAGAAAGTCGAGGGCATCGTCCTGTTGATTTGCGGACATAGCGCAACGAATGCCATCTTCAGCCATGGCTCGGCGCATTTGGATGTTGGTGATTTTGGAGAGCGATTTCTTTAACAGCGGCTCACCGTCGGAACAGAAACCGGATTCAGTGAAACTGAGCCCTAGATAGGCTTGTGCAGTGAAGGACGCAGGATTTGTTTTCAACTCGCGCTGCAGGACGGGAATGGCGTCGCGGAGTTTGGCACCTTCGTAGAGGTTGATGCCTTGTTGGAGCAAGCCTTCAGATTGGGAAAAGGCAGGGAGTGCGAGGAGGACTAGCCAAAAATTGTAGAGGCGCATGAGGCTGGTAAGCTTTCATGTTCGCAGAAGACAAAGGGGCGGCGCCTTGAAGATGACACCGCCCCACATAGGCTACGTCAGAAGTGGAATTTCAATGCGAATTGGATATTCCTGGCTCCTTGCGATGAGGTAATTGCGCCCATCGTGGAACCTAATCCCACGTTAGGCGAGTTAAGAATGGGCGTGTTAGTGAAGTTAATGAACTCACCGCGAAACTCAACATTTTGATGCTCGGTAATCGCGAAGAATTTTGAGATGCTCAAATCCGATTCATGCAGGCCGGGACCACGAATGGTGCCGACGCCACAAGTGCCAAAGCCGGAAGCGGGTTGTGAAAAACCTGCTTCCGAGAACCACTGATAGCCCCCAGCGACGCCTTCATTAGTCGGTGCGTTGGTGTAGTTTGAGTAGGAAACGGGCGCAATACAATCGGGTCGCGCGCCTCGCGAATTGGTGCCGGACGCGTCAGAGCCTTGTGCCGTTAGAGCGAAGCCGCCGTGGAAGCTGGCAATCGCGTTGACCTGCCATTCGCCCACCATAGCGTTGACAGCCTTATTCATATTCTTGCCGAACTTACGGTCGCGACCGAGTGGCAAGTCGTACGTGATATAGCCGGTGACCACCTGTTGTACGTCGTAATAGCAAGGACCCCATTCGGCCTTTTGGTCATAGAGGTTCTGCCAGTAGGGCGAGGTGGGCGTAGTTTGTCCGCCCCAGGAGCCGTAGTAGCCGCTGGAATCGGTGAGGCATTTGGAATAGGTGTAAGCTACTTGCCCTTCAAGACCGTTAGAAAGCCGCTTCTGCATGGTTACTTGCAATGCGTTATAGCTTTGGTTGCCATTCGATGCGGTCCCGGAGATTTGGCCGATTTCGCTTTGAAGCGTCGGGTTACCGGACAGATACGGGCTGGGTGAGATGGTTCCGTTAGCGTTTAGATAAGACTGCAGGTATGGCATTGGGACCATGAGGTGAGTGGTCTTTTGGCCGACATAGGCAGCTTGTAAAGTGGTAGTGTTGCCGAACTGACGCTGCAGTGTGAAGTTCCACTGGTTAGAAACGGCCGGACGCACGTTCGGATCCCAAACGCGTAACGTAGCGCCCGCGTAAATGTTGTTTGTATCGAAGGGCAGGAAGCCTTCATTCAGAGTGGAGCCAGGGAAGGTATCGGAGCTGTAGTGGGCGTCATGCTCATCAGCAAAAGGCGGATTGATGGTCAGGCGCAAGTTGGTTCCCGTGCCTTCTAAATAGGACGAAAGGGAATAGGATGCACGGATGACGGTTTTGCCGCCGCCGGGACTGTAAGCGATGCCGATGCGCGGTTGGAAGTTGGTGATGCCGTTGTACTCGTTGTACAGGGCACGCGAATAACCGTTCTGGCCCGCGATCTCCTCCGCGCCGGAGATCAGACCGAAGTTGGCTTGACGGTTGTCCACTTCTATCCAGGGTGTGTGAAGTTCGTAGCGGAGGCCCAAGTTGAGAGTTAGATCCGATGACACGTGCCAATCGTCCTGCAAAAAGGCTGAGAAGATATTGGCACGCTGTCCCCAAGTGCCGCCATTCACGCCACCGCCAACATCATAAGGCAGGCCGAGCATGAAATCTGCATCACCCGAACCGCTGTTGGTATTGGCTTTTGTGGTGTTCAGCGGGCCGGCGGTGAATTGGCCGTTGAAGCTAAAAGTTCCAGCGCGCCCGTTGTTGCCGGAATAGAATGTGTCGATGCGCTGACGCCAACCTTGAAAGCCGACGTGAAGCGTATGCTTGCCTTGGGTGATGATGGCGGTATCTTCATATTGAATGACCGCATCGGCAAAGAGCTGATACACATCGCCGGTGCCGATGCTATTCGCAAAATTGTTGCCGGATATGGACATGGAGGGTAGAAAACTGGATTCGATTCCAGGGATGCCCACTGTCTGCGCAAAGCCGGTTAGCGAGTTCGAAGCCGCCCCATTATTTACAAAGACATAGTTCACGCCGACGCGCGCATCGTTGACGATGGACGGCGAGAGAGAGTGAGTCCAATCGAGCACTCCGTTATGCGCTGGATAAACAGCAAAGGAGTTGTACAAGAGCGTTTGGGTGTTGGTTGTGGGATTGGTAATGCTGCTTTGTGAATAGCGGCCGAAGATGTGGTCTTTCTCGCTTGCGGCCCAATCCACTTTTGCGTCGCCCTGATCACCATTGATGTATGTGTGGTCGGTGTTGATCTGGTTGGCAGTTAGATTGCCATTGAGTGGAGTCGGATAATACTGCGAATTTACGATTTTTGTGGACACCGGATTGAGCAACGTCGTTGGAATGATGTTTCCCACGAATGGTGCACGATTTCCATTGGCATCTACCGAGTAAGGATTGTAGAGCTGGATGGGATTCTGCAATGTCAGCAACTGCGAGAAATTGCCTCCGCGTTCGGCCGTCGTCAGAACGGAGATGGAGCCTGTGGCAGCGGGAGTATCGAAGCGCTGTCCTTGATAATCCACAAAGAAGAACAGCTTGTCCTTCTTAATAGGACCGCCGCCGTCTGCTCCGAATTCGTTCCAGCGTAGCAAGGCGCGTGGATTGCCGTTCCAGTTGGCCGCCCAATCGTTGGCATTTAGCTTGTCGTTCCGGATGAATTCAAAAGCGCCGCCGTGAAACACATTGGTGCCCGACTTGATGCTAGTGGAGACGATACCGCCCATGAAGTTGCCGAACTCGGCGGGAGCATCTTGCGTGATGAGGTTAAATTCCTGAATCGCATCCACACTGGGCGCGTAACCGACAAGGTTATCGGAGACTTGGTTGTTGTCCATGCCGTCCAGAATGAAGTTGTTGGCTTGTTCACGGTTGCCGTTGATATAAGGCCGTCCGCTGGAAGCCGTGGTTTGACCGTTAGTGAAGGTGCTGGGATCAGGGTGCACGCTGCCGGCGGAGAGCAGTGTCAACTGAACGTAGTTGCGCGTGGCCAAGGGAAGTGATTCATTGGTGCGAGCATCGAGCACGGTGGAAAGTTGCGTGGATTCGGTTTGCAGGATAGGCGCGGCGCTGGTGACTTCGATGGACTGGGTGGTATTGCCGACTTGGAGGTTAAAATCGATACGAGCGACCTGGTTCAACTCGAGCGTTACATTTGACTTCTGTGCCGATTGAAAACCGGTATTGTCAACTTTGACGTTATAGGTGCCAACTGGGACCCGCGGTAGGTTGTAAATTCCCGAACTGTCGGTAGTAGTGGGAAAAGTTTCGCCGCGATCAATATCGGTGGCGGTTACCTTAGCGCCGACAATGGCAGCGCCGGATGCATCAGTGACCTGCCCGGTTATAGCTGCGGCAACCTGCTGAGCATCGACCGACGATACATTAAGGATGAAAGCGAAAGTGAGAAGCGTAAATAATCGCCGCATCCGCATGTCGTTTTTGAGCGAAATTCGATCCATTTTGATCTGTCCCCTTTTTTTAGAATGGAAGCTAGAAACCGAAAAAACAAACGAAACGAAACTAAGTGCAAGTGAACAACAAATAGAGTTCCAAAATAGACCCTTTCTGTGGTTTTGTCTAGTGCTTTCTAGCTGCTTACCTATGAGGAATTCACCCTATAGGAGGACGAAGACAATAAGAAACCACGTGAAGTACGCCGTTTACATCCAGAAAATCAGGCGTTCGCTGCATACGGGCGGCCCGGAAGGAGACCTGAAGGGGCGGGTTGCATGATCGGTCCGATGTGGCTTGGCCTCGAGTGAAGCTAGGAATGCCGACGACATCTCGACACGCGAAAACCAGAAGGTTTCTCGCGCGGTGGGTTAGCAGAGGTTTATCAGTCGATTATAGGTTGATTGTCGCGCCTATCCGTTCGACAATGAGAGCCGACAGTTCGTGAGATTCGGAGGAGGTTTTCATGAGCATTGCTGGCTCAATTGCGCTGGAGGGTAACCCGCCGCGATACAAATTATTCGATGATCGAGGCGTTTTTGCGGCAGCTTTCTTAGCGTCGCCGGGTGCTGGCGGCACGCTGATGGCGATTAATTATTGGCGGTTGAAGCGACCTAAGCTGGCTTGGCTAACCCTGGGATTATCAGTTGCAGTGACCGGGGCGCTGCTGGCGCTAGGTCAAGTATTGCCTCGACTGGCGGCGACGTTGATAAGCCTGGCACTGGCGGTTGGAGTGCGACAACTGGCCGGACGCGTCCAAGGCAGCGTACTAAACGAACATATCCGGAATGGTGGAGAACGCGCTTCCGTTTGGGCTGGAGTTGGTTTTGGGTTGTTATTCCTGGCAGTGATGCTTCTGATTGTAGGAGTGGGAATCTATGTTGCAACCGAGCAGAAAAGCGTCTTGATTGGAGCGCACGACCGAGTGTATTACTCGGGCACGGCAAGTAAGCAGGAAGCGGACCGTTTGGGGCAGTCTTTGAAAGACCTGCACTATTTCAGTGACCGTGGCGTAACCGTTTTTTTGAACCGTGACAAGGATGGGACGATTGTCTCGTTTGTTGTAAAAGACGGGACGTGGGACCAACCGCAGATGGTTACAACCTTCGAAGCGGTTGGCAAGGCGATTGCGCCAAGCGTTGGAGGCTTGCCTGTTCGCGTGCGTTTGACGAACAAGATGCAGGATGTGAAGAAAGAGATAGAGATTCGGGACGTTGCCGCGACACCGCAGTAATTGTTTGATGTGGGAAGATTTGCCAGGAACGCAAACTTTGCGGGGCACGATCAATAGTAATGGAGTAGAGAACAAAGAATGAACAAGATCACACCGTTTCTATGGTTCAACGACAACGCCGAAGACGCGGCGGAGTTTTATCTCTCGGTATTTCCGGACAGCGAAGAAGCTGGGGGAGCTCCGTTCGAGCGGCGTGGGGCCCTGGCCCGCCGGAAAAATCGCGACCATCACCATTGAACTGATGGGCCAGCAAATGACGTTCCTCAACGGTGGTCCCGCGCATGCGCTCACGCCCGCTTTTTCGTACTCCATCGCGTGCAAGGACCAGGCGGAGATTGACCAGCTACTGGGAAAAGTTGCTTGAGGGTGGCAAGCCCATGGCCTGCGGCTGGCTAACGGATAAGTTTGGCTTGTGCTGGCAAATCGTGCCGGAGAAGATTGGCGAGATTTTGAAGCACCCCAAGGCGATGGCGGCAATGATGAAGATGGTGAAGTTCGACATCGCCGCGCTGGAGGCTGCCGCGAAGGAGTAATTTTGGATCAGCGGTGGGGGCAACCGGGCCAGCAGCAAGGGCGACGTTTGCCATCTCTTAGGCTTGAACGGCCCCATTCGATTCGGTGGCTTCTGGTTTCTGCTTTCTTGGCTGACTCGATCCAACAGATCCACTCGTTGCGTGCCAGTGGTGTGATGTCTTCCCAGGCTGATAGGGCTTGCGGATCTTGTGCAAGTGCTTTTTGCCAGTCTGCAGGAGTTTTGTGAACTACGCCGTCAGAGATTGTTTTTGGTGGCATAGGTAAGCTCACATGTCACAGCAAACCAAACAGTTTTACTCGAGTTAACCATATTCTCCGGAGGATTTCGCTCGAGCAATTCTCCAATACCCGTCCCCACCAGGTCAAGAGGTAAGGGATCGGGACTTAGTGGTTCATCGCATTGGGCGTTGCCCTTTCCGCGCAGATACGGGATGCTCCTCGCTGCAACAACCTAGTGTGCCCAAAAACTAGATGACCGCTGATAGCTTCGACGCTGATGAACGCTCGCGCTGCCGGACGCACCCAACTGACCCACTAGGCCATGGCTAGCTAATATCAACAATTCAGAATCAAAGCATCAATTGGTACCCCCAAGTGAAGCGAAAATCACAGCGCCTAAAATCCAGCAGCGCAGTGTAGGATGTTTGAATGCACGCTTCGCGGTTCGTTGTTCTCATATGCATTTCCACAGCGACAATTTGGGCGCAACAGCAGGCGCCCGATGCTCAGTTAATCGCAAAACGAAACCAGATTGAGAAAGAACTGGAATCGGTTGCCATCATCGACCGCAAGCTGATGATCCCCATGCGCGACGGCAAGCGCATGGCAGTAGACGTTTATCGCCCGAAAGATACGTCGAAAAAATATCCCATCATCTTTGTTCGCACGCCCTACAATTTCAATTTCTGGGACGTCAAACTGGGTGCGCCGCGCGACTTGTCTACTGAGTTAGAAGCCGTTAAGCGCGGTTACGCATATGTCGAAATCAACGAGCGTGGACACTTCTTCTCTGAAGGCACCTACGATATTCTCGGCGCTCCACTCTCCGATGGTGAAGATGAACTGACGTGGATGTCCAGCCAGCCTTGGTCTACCGGTAAGGTCGGCACGATTGGTTGCTCGTCCACCGCGGAATGGCAACTCGCCGTCGCAGCGCTCAACCATCCCGCGTTCTCCGCCATGATTCCTGAAGGTTTCGGCGCTGGCGTGGGCCGGGTTGGGCCTTATTATGAGCAGGGAAACTGGTATCGTGGCGGCGCGGTGCAGATGTTATTTGCCTCCTGGATTTACGGTGAGCAAAACCAAGTGCGTCCGATGTTCCCACCCAACACCACGCAAGAGGATTTGATACGGGCATCAAAGCTGTTTGACCTGGCGCCGCAAATGCCACCCGTCGATTGGTCAAAAGCGCTGGCTCATTTGCCGGAGCAGGACATTATCAAAGCTGTGGATGGACCGCATGGCATTTTTGCCGATCGCGCCGAAGTTTCAACCGGAGGCGCTATGATCAAGCGCCAACCGAATGATCCTGCCTGGTATCGCGGTGGTTTGTGGCACGATGATAAGCCAATCAATGTACCTGGGCTTTGGTTTATGTCCTGGTATGACGTGTCGGTCGGGCCGAATTTAGCAGCTTATAATTTCGTGCGTAGAACCGGCCGCCCGGAAATCGCCAAAGAGCAATATGCTGTTATTGCGCCGACGCTGCATTGCAGTTACAAGCGCGCAACCGAAGACACTGTGGTTGGAGAGCGCAGCATGGGTGACGCTCGTTTGGATTATGACGCGTTGACTTACGGTTGGTTCGATACGTTTCTCAAGGGCGATAAGACGGATTTCTTGGAGAAGCAGCCAAAGGTCCGTTATTTCACCATGGGGCTGAACAAGTGGCAGACCGCCAATACCTGGCCGCCCGAAGGCGCGCACACGATGACGTTTTATTTGAGCAGCGGCGGAAAAGCTAATAGTTTGAACGGCGATGGCGCGCTAGTTGCGAAACCCTCTGAGGCGGATTTACCCGACGCCTACACCTATGATCCGACGAACCCTGTGCCCTCTTACGGCGGCAACGTTTGCTGCAGCGGCAATGCCGTTACCGGTGGAGCGCTGGATCAACGCAAGATGGAGGCGCGCGCCGATATTCTGGTGTACTCTACCGAACCATTGAAAGAAGGTCTCGAACTGAGCGGTCCGATTGACGCGACGCTCTATGTTTCGTCGGACGCCAAGGACACCGATTTCACTATCAAACTGATTGATGTTTATCCAGACGGCACGGCTTACAATCTTGACGAGACCATTCAGCGCGCCCGTTACCGGAATGGTTACGACAAGCCGCTGGCGTGGATGGAAAAAGACAAGGTTTATAAACTGACGCTGCAACCCATGACGACCAGCAACTTCTTCGCTCCCGGCCATCGCGTCCGGATTGAAATATCGAGTAGCAATTTTCCGCGCTTTGACCGAAACCTGAACACTGGCGGGAATAATTATGACGAAGCGACGGGCGTTGTGGCGCACAATGCTGTTCACCACTCGCAGCAGTATCCTTCACAGATAGCTATAACGGCAGTGAACCGTTAGTTTGTGTAGCGGCATGGGCGCTACGAGTCATTCGTGGTTTGGACATGCAGACACTTTGTGCCATGGCATGTGAAAGGCACCTGGGCCGGCATCAATGCAAGCGACGTTTTTGCTATGTAGCCCGAGGTAAGTGTTCCACGAGACCGAGTTCTCGTTGGGTTGCCGGTTATCGCCCCAAGGAGCAAGCACGAGACGGAAGTCGGAGTGGCGCCCGATGAAATAATCGCGGCTGATGATGGCCGCGCTGAAGCGCTGGGTTTGCTTATCAAACAAGAAGTTTGCGGCGGGAAACGCTGCAAAGGCGTACGCCAGCGATACGGCAATGAGAACGAGCCCGTATTTGCGCCAAGCTTTTCGATGCATCAAGAAAACGACGGCCACGGCTAGTGCCCCGAGACATCCGGTGATCGCAAGCAGATGGGCGACGGTTACGGTCACATAAAAGTCGGCAACGGTTCGAGCTAAGAGTGCGGCGACGGGAAACAGCGTCGAAACTGTGAGGCGGTTGCGATCGTCACCAGTTACGCGCGCGGCAAGGATGCACAGCCAAGGCATCGCAATCAAGACGGCAAGGCAAGGGCTGTAGGGATAGGGATAGAAGTAACCCCAAAACGCCGCCAACACGTTTGCGATGCAACAGCAAACCTCCAATCGGCGTGAGTTCACACTGCCTACTGCGCCCCGTTGCCGTGAACCACTTGCTGCTTGGTCCAGTTGCCCGGTATGACGCCGTTCGGATTCCCATTCGGGTCGTTCGTCTGATAGGCAGCTTTGCCGCTGCTATCCACCCATGTGTAGCTGTTTGAGCTGGATACTTTGGAAAAATTCCCGGTATTCGGGTCCACTACGGTTTGGCGGTCTAACGAATAATCCACCCAGTCGGAGGTAGCGGCGGAGCGCGCATTCATGCCTGCATGCGTTCGCTGCATGGACATATTTGTCCCGCGCTGCATGGTGGCCATAAACTCGTTATGCATCTGCTGACGCGCCGCCTGCTGCTGATTGAAATTCTGCAGTTGCGCCTGACTTTGCCTCCTGAACTGATCGTTGCTTTCCTTGTTTACTGCGTCGATGTATTGATTAAATGCCTGCGTGCTCCGCTGGGAAGATGCAGTCAGCCACGCTATGTTCATTCGCGCGCCCATCCCAGGCGCTCGCCACTGCTGTTTTATCGCGTCGAACTGATTTTCAGGGGTCGTAAAGTAATTAACGTCCGCCGTGCAAGTGTCGGTGATGGGGTGAGTCCCATCCATAAGCTGGGGCCAGTATCTTTCGACGCACTTCAAGATTACCCCCAGCCCCCCTTTCATGGCAAAGCTTCCGTTCCTATAGCGGACAATGGCTTGAGCCAGCTCCACCGTGTTCTTCGGAGGCCTTTGCCGCCTCGCCGCGTAGTCCCCGGCAAACTTAGCGTCGGTGTCCCGCTGGACCTTCTGGTACATTTCGTTGGCCTCAGGCGGAACAGGTTCGTCGGCCACATATTCCACATTCATTACCACGGCCATATGTTTCAAGAAGTCCTGTGCGCTGATTGGCCCGGTCAGGGGCATACAACCCGATACGGACTTGTAAGAGCCCCAGGTCCAGCCCATTGTCGGCATCTGTTCGGCATAACTCAACCCGTCGGGACTCGATGCGCGCCACACCATGGCCGGCCCATTGGTGCAGCCGGTTGGCTGCATCGTCACGCCCCGAAAATGCCATTTGGCCGGAAGGGTGACGGAAAACGCCTTCATATTGTCCAAGGTGGGGTCAAGGACTTCTTCGGTGCGTGTGCCACTTGGCGCGGCATTATTCGCAATCGGAACCGGACTCGCAGCGGCAGTTTCGGCCGGACGCTGGCAGCTCAAGAAAATGAGAATCATGAGACCGACTACGATCCTAGACGTGAACCCCTTAGCGTCGTTGAGCATTACTGCCTGTGCCCTGCCTTCGACTGTTGAGGCGTCAATGGGAGCCTTAGTGCTTCACTGATTAGTGGAAAAAATGATTAATTTGGCGGTGTAGTCAAAAAACAAAAGGCCCCGCTGATTTCAGCGGGGCTTTTTAATATTAATCGGGCGATGACCTACTCTCCCACACACTCGCGCATGCAGTACCATCGGGGCTGAAGGGCTTAACTTCCGTGTTCGGGATGGGAACGGGTGGAACCCCCTCGCTATGATCACCCGAAAGTTGATGGGAAGTTTTTGACGCTTCCACAAACTTGTTGGGAATGAATCTTTGTGAATAGTTATTGACGGGAATGCCAACTGATTTGGTTGCTTGACAACAAATTCATTTCAAACCGCAAAATTAATTTTATGGTCAAGCCGAACGAGCTATTAGTAACAGTAAGCTCAACACATTACTATGCTTACACATCTGTCCTATCAACGTGATCGTCTATCACGGCTCTTCAGGGAGATCTCATCTTAGGGAAGGTTTCGTACTTATATGCATTCAGCACTTATCCTGACCAGACTTCGCTACTCAGCTGTGCCTTTGAGACAACTGAATCACAAGAGGTCTGTTCACCCCGGTCCTCTCGTACTAAGGGCAAGCCCCTTCAAATCTCCTACGCCCACCACAGATAGGGACCGAACTGTCTCGCGACGTTCTGAACCCAGTTCACGTACCGCTTTAATAGGCGAACAGCCTAACCCTTGGGAGCTTCTACACCCCCAGGATGCGATGAACCGACATCGAGGTGCCAAACCGGAGCGTCGATATGAACTCTTGACTCCGATCAGCCTGTTATCCCCGGCGTACCTTTTATCCGTTGAGCGATGGCCCTTCCATACAGAACCACCGGATCACTAAGTCCTGGTTTCCCACCTGCTTGACTCGTAGGTCTCGCAGTCAACCTGGTTTATGCCTTTGCACTCGCCCTCTGATTTCCAAACAGAGTGAACCAAGCTTCGAGCGCCTCCGTTACAATTTAGGAGGCGACCGCCCCAGTCAAACTACCCGCCTTGCAATGTCCCTCTTCCCGATAAGGGAAGTAGGTTAGAACCACAGTACCATCAGGGTGGTATCTCACCGTTGGCTCCCTCAAGCCCAAGAGCCTGAGTTCAAAGCCTCCCACCTATGCTGCGCAGATGGCACCATAGTTCATTGCAAAGGTATAGTAAAGGTGCACGGGGTCTTTCCGTCTAGTGGCGGGCATCCGGCGTCTTCACCGGAACCACAAGTTCGCCGGGCGGAGCGCGCCGACAGTCGTCAGATCGTTACGCCATTCGTGCAGGTCGGAACTTACCCGACAAGGAATTTCGCTACCTTAGGACCGTTATAGTTACGGCCGCCGTTCACCGGGGCTTCAATTCAAAGCTTCGCTTGCGCTAACCTCTCCTTTTAACCTTCCGGCACCGGGCAGGCGTCAGCCCCTATACGTCGTTTTAGACTTAGCAGAGACCTGTGTTTTTGTTAAACAGTCGCCTGACGCGTTTCACTGCGGCCCACCGAAGTGGGCACCCCTTCTCCCGAAGTTACGGGGTTAATTTGCCTAGTTCCTTCGCAACTCCATCACCCGAGCGCCTTAGAATACTCATCTCGTCCACCTGTGTCGGTTTGTGGTACGGGTACAATTGATCTCCTTAGAGGATTTTCCTGGCACACGAACCGGCGGATTTGCCACTCCGGCTCTCACTTACGTGGTGCGTCCCCCCATCGGTCTTGATCGACCAATCATAGTCACGGAATATTAACCGTGTGTCCATCAGCTACGCCTTTCGGCCTCACCTTAGGCCCCGACTAACCCTGAGCGGATTAACCTTTCTCAGGAATCCTTAGACTTACGGCGGGCAGGGTTCTCACCTGCCTTATCGCTACTTATGCTGGCAGAGTCACTTCCTAGCAATCCAGTACTCCTCACGGTATACCTTCATCTCGCTAAGAACGCTCTCCTACCACCCCAATGGGTCCATAACTTCGGTGACATGCTTGAGCCCCGCTGGATTGTCGGCACCGAATCCCTCGACCAGTGAGCTATTACGCTTTCTTTAAAGGATGGCTGCTTCTAAGCCAACCTCCTGGCTGTCTGAGGAACTCGACTTCCTTTCCCACTTAGCATGTACTTAGGGACCTTAGTTGATGGTCTGGGCTCTTTCCCTTTTGACGATCAAGCTTAGCCCTGACCGTCTGACTCCCGTATTACTCGTGCTCGGCATTCGAAGTTTGGCTGAATTCGGTAACCTGGAAAGGCCCCTAGTTCAATCAGTTCTCTACCACCGAGACGGACCATACGAGGCTAGCCCTAAAGCTATTTCGGAGAGAACGAGCTATCACGGAATTTGATTAGCCTTTCACCCCTACCCTCAGCTCATCCAAGCTGTTTTCAACCAACACTGGTTCGGACCTCCATCCGCTGTTACACGAACTTCATCCTGGCCAAGGGTAGATCATCCCGCTTCGCGTCTAATCCCAGCGACTGAACGCCCTGTTCAGACTCGCTTTCGCTTCGGCTCGCTTACGCTTAACCTTGCCACTGAGACTAACTAGCCAGCTCATTATTCAATAGGCACGAGGTCAGACATTGCTCTTGCGAGCCATAGTCCTCCCACTGCTTGTAAGCATGCGGTTTCAGGTACTATTTCACTCCCCTCACAGGGGTTCTTTTCACCTTTCCCTCACGGTACTAGTTCACTATCGGTCACAAGTGAGTATTTAGTCTTACCGGATGGTCCCGGCAGATTCCCACAGGGTTTCACGTGTCCCGCGGTACTTAGGAGCCACTTGAAGCTAAGATGGCATTTTAAGATACAGGGCTGTCACCTTCTTTGGCCGGCCTTCCCAGACCGTTTTCATAATGCTTTCTTATAACCTCTTTGATCATAAGAGCGTTCTCCATTGCTGAAGACTACTCTTATGATTTGTGGTCCTGCAACCCCGTGCTCTCCTTTCGAATTGCACGGTTTAGACTATTCCGAGTTCGCTCGCCACTACTATCGGAATCACTTTTGTTTTCTCTTCCTAGGGGTACTGAGATGGTTCACTTCCCCCCGTTCGCTTGAATCGGCTATGTATTCACCGAGACATAAGCCAGTTACCTGGCTTGGGTTTCCCCATTCGGAAATCTCCGGATCAAAGATTGCTTGCATCTCCCCGAAGCTTATCGCAGCTAGCCACGTCCTTCGTCGCCTACTTGTGCCAAGGCATCCACACGCATGCTCTTAGTAGCTTGACCATAAAATTAACTTTACGTTTTGAAGAACAAAACGCTTTGAGTCATCTAATTTAACTTCGCCTGGCTCTACCGGGTCCCACATCCAGTTAAGACTCTGGACGCGGCCTTATCAGCCAGACGGCGCTATTCATTTAGAACTTGTTATTTTGCAACCTTGTAGTTGCCCGTCAATAACTATTCAATTGTCAAAGATCTAAGTAAGACCGCGCAAGACGGCTGCAAAACAGCCTTTGCGCTCTCACCACTGCTTTTCAGCAGGTCCCTGGTTTTAGCATTTTCAGCCAAACCGCAGGAATCAACCGCCGGCGAAAACCGGAACCTGATTTCTATTGTTTGGATGATGGTGGGCCTAGGTGGACTTGAACCACCGACCTCACCCTTATCAGGGGTGCGCTCTAGCCAGCTGAGCTATAGGCCCAAAAGGTGGTAACTGGTGGAGCTGGTCGGGATCGAACCGGCGACCTCCTGAATGCAAATCAGGCGCTCTCCCAGCTGAGCTACAGCCCCTTCTTCCAACCGGGCCTCTGTTTTTGAAGCAGAAGCCCTATTGGAAAATTATAATCGAGGCCGATTGGACGCGGCCACTGACGACCAGCATCAGCAGCATGAAATAGATCAGAATATCGAGTGGAGAAACCGGATATGTGGACTGGAACGGCTATCACTTACTTGATCTTGCTGTTAAGGCAAGCGTTCTGTGACTCCAGCCACGTTCTCTCTTAGAAAGGAGGTGATCCAGCCGCAGGTTCTCCTACGGCTACCTTGTTACGACTTCACCCCAATCATGAATCATACCTTGGACCGCTGCCTCCCTTGCGGGTTAGCACGCAGGCTTCTAGTACAATCCACTTTCGTGATGTGACGGGCGGTGTGTACAAGGCCCGGGAACGTATTCACGGCATCGTTCTGATATGCCATTACTAGCGATTCCAGCTTCATGCAGGCGAGTTGCAGCCTGCAATCCGAACTGAGAGCGGTTTTTTGCGATTAGCTTCCTCTTGCGAGTTCGCAGCGCTTTGTACCGCCCATTGTAGCACGTGTGTAGCCCTGGACATAAAGGCCATGATGACTTGACGTCATCCCCACCTTCCTCCAACTTATCGCTGGCGGTCCCCTGAGAGTGCATCCTTACGGATTAGCAACACAGGGCAAGGGTTGCGCTCGTTGCGGGACTTAACCCAACATCTCACGACACGAGCTGACGACAGCCATGCAGCACCTCGACTCCACCCCCTTGCGGGATAGCAATATTTCTACTGCCGTTGAGAAGCCGTTCGAGCCCAGGTAAGGTTCTTCGCGTTGCGTCGAATTAAACCACATGCTCCACCGCTTGTGCGGGCCCCCGTCAATTCCTTTGAGTTTCAGCCTTGCGACCGTACTCCCCAGGCGGCATACTTAACGCGTTAGCTCCGGCACCGACCAACTGAATGGCCGACACCAAGTATGCATCGTTTAGGGCGTGGACTACCAGGGTATCTAATCCTGTTTGCTACCCACGCTTTCGTGTCTCAGCGTCAGCAATGGTCCAGAAAGCTGTCTACACCACAGGTGTTCCTCCTGATATCTACGCATTTCACCGCTACACCAGGAATTCCGCTTTCCTCTCCCACGCTCGAGCACTCCAGTCTTTAGCGCACCCTCCCAGTTAAGCCGGGAGATTTCACACCAAACTTAGAGCACCGCCTACACACTCTTTACGCCCAGTAATTCCGAACAACGCTCGCTGCCTACGTATTACCGCGGCTGCTGGCACGTAGTTAGCCGCAGCTTCTTCTTCAGGTACCGTCATTATCGTCCCTGCCGAAAGAGCTTTACACCCCGAAGGGCTTCATCGCTCACGCGGCGTCGCTGCATCAGAGTTTCCTCCATTGTGCAAGATTCCCCACTGCTGCCTCCCGTAGGAGTCTGGCCCGTATTTCAGTGCCAGTGTGGCCGTGTGCCCTCTCAGGCCGGCTACCGATCGTCGCCTTGGTGGGCCATTACCTCACCAACTAGCTAATCGGCCGCGGACTCCTCTTTCAGCGCATTGCTGCTTTCCCCTCACAGGCTTATGCGGTATTATCCCTAGTTTCCCAGGGTTATTCCCCACTAAAAGGTAGATGATCCACGTGTTACTCACCCGTACGCCGCTTTACTCAGGTTGCCCCTTTCTCGCTCGACTTGCATGTGTTAAGCGCGCCGCCAGCGTTGATTCTGAGCCGGGATCAAACTCTCGTTTGATCTTGTATTGTTCGCCCCAACCAACAAAAGCTTTATAGCTACCCTTGACCCATAGGGACCCCAGCAGCATTCACTGCTAAGAACCTAACGGACTACGGGCTCACATCGCCTCTGCGGCCAGGACAGACTGCATTTTACCGGTCTGTTACTCAAAAAAATTCTGACGAATTACTTCATTGCGTCCAACCAGATTGTCAAACAACTGCGTGAATCACTGAGCGATGACCAATTGCTTGGCAAAGCCCAATCACTCACCGGCCTCGAAAGCCGTTCGAACCTTCAGCCGACCATTGCTGAATTACAGCTAAAGTCGTTTCCGATTCAGAAACTGCGGGATTACATCCCTTATTTATCGGTAGCTTGGAAAATTTAGGACCGCTTGAGTACTGCTATGGTGTCCGAACCAGATATTTCTTGGTTCCTACCTTACTACTGGGCGCTCCACCTTAAGACTGCGTCTAGCGCCATCTGCTAAGATACCAGAACTTCCACTTCTTTGCAAGTAACTCTAAAGCAACTTAGAATTTATCTCGCTTCAACATTCTCGCACGCTTATTTCTTGCGGCGACTTGATCAGAATATCAAGGACTTGCTTTTCTTGCAAGTCATTTCGCAACAGATTTTGTGGAAAATTGAATACGTCGGGATAATCCTGTGATTTCGGCCCTGATTCTTGCCATTTGCACTCGTTTTCCAAAGCTTTTGCACAGACCGCCCGGTTTAGAGTTCAATGCTCGCAAAAAACTTCTTGCAAAGAGTATCTGGAAGATATATCTTGCAGAGTGATGTTCGCGCAAACCGATTTCATTATCCTCGGCCTCCTCGGTGTTGAGTCAGATCAGTCCGGTTATGACATTCGCAAGACCATTCAGGGTAGCGTCGGCTATTTTTGGAACGAAAGTTACGGCCAAATCTATCCTGCGCTGAAGCGGCTGGCTGCGGCAGGGTTCATCACGGCACAGGGCAGCACCACGACTGGCTCGCGGCCACAGCGCCAGGCCTATTCGTTGACCGCTAGCGGCCGGAAGCGCTTTGAAGAATGGTTGGCCGTGCCTTATCGCGAAGATCCGCGGCGCGATGAGTTCCTGCTGAAGTTGTTTTTTGGTGGCGAGGCGGACGTGGCGGTTTCGATTGGTCATATTCAAGAGTTCCAAGCCAAGAATCGACGTCTGTTGGCTACCTTGCAAGAACTCAGTAAGCTGTCGCATGAGCGCAACGCCACACATCCGCACTTCCCGTTCTGGATATTGACGCTTAATTTCGGCTTGGCCCAAATACGGTCGGCACTGGAGTGGAGCGAAAGCGCTTTGCGCATGCTTTCGGAGCCGACGTCGGATGCCGTCATCACCTCGATGGTCCGTAAAGAAGGAGGTTCCGCGAAATGAAGAGAAGTCGGTTGTCTGTGCGCCAGCGGCAGGTGATGGGCTGGATGGTGGTTGCTGTTTTTGTTGTCGGAACGCTCTACTCGCCGATTGGCGATTGGACCGGCACCATTATGGGAGCGTGGTTTATCGGCACGCAAAAGCCATGGCGCGGTTTTGTCTGGCTGGCTGCGGTTAGTTTTGGGTTTGGAATGTTGGGCAATCTGTTTCACCTGCAGATAGCTCATCCGGCACACGCAGCCGAGCAAGTGGCGGGATTGGTCGTCGCGTCGCTGCTTTGGGTTTTGTCGTTTTCAATATACCGAGTCCTCAGTTCGCGGCTTTTCGGGCTTTGGAGCACGCTGCCGCTTCCGATAGCCGCCGTAGCGACACATGTTTGGATCACGACTCCACTGGCGCAGCGCTGGTCCGCGCTGGATGTACATAATTGGCAGCCACTGCTTTTGTTCTTTACCTATTGGTTCGCGGCAATCGTGGTCTGGTGGTGGAACGGTGCTTCTTCGGCACCACAGTTAGCTTCCGCGCAATGGATGCAGAAGGCGGAAAGCCTAGCGTTACTGGAAAGTCCGCAGAGCGGCGAGCCGTTGCATGTGGAGCGACAAAAAGACGGCGAGGCGTTGGTGAGTTCTTCCGGCGAAAGCTTCCCCATTCGCGATGGGATCGCGTCGTTTGTAACTCCGCAAGATTTGAGTGGTTTGAATTTGAAGTACAACCATCTGTATGAGACCATCGGCGGCTTTTACGATGACTCACAGCGGGTCTGGTGCGCGTTGAGCGGCATGGATCGAGATAGCTATGTGATGTGCTATCTCGGGTTATTGGAAGTTAAGCCGGGCGATCGGGTGTTAGAGACTTCGGTGGGCACTGGGCTCAATTTCCAATATCTGCCGCGTGAGGTCAAGCGTTTCGGACTGGATCTTTCGCGGGAGATGTTGATCAATTGTCAGACTAACTTGCGCCGTTGGAGGTTGGATGCCGATCTGTTTTGCGGCAATGCGGAGAAATTGCCTTTTAGAGATTCGAGTTTCGATGTTGTGTTCCACGTCGGAGGTATCAATTTCTTCAGCAACCGCGCGCAGGCGATTCGGGAGATGATCCGCGTAGCCAAGCCGGGTAGTTTGATACTGATTGCGGACGAGACGGAGGAGCATGTAAAGGGCACGTACGAGAAGGTGCCGGTAACGTCTGGGTATTTCAAAGGGCGTCAGGATGCGGTAGCTGCGCCGGTTGATTTGTTGCCGGCGGAGATGACGGACGTGGCATTGAAGACGTTGCAGAATGGGCGTTTCTATGCGCTGACGTTTCGCAAGCCGGTAAGCGTGGAGGTCAGTGTGTGAGGAGCACGCGTCGCTCTGTTTCCACCGACCTTGCCCCCGAATTAGTTGAGAGTTATGCCATCAACGACCGGATGAACCAGCAGGTTTTGCAGTATCTGAATCCGCTTGCGTGGCGGGCTATAGGGGTACGCGCACGCGAAGGTCGAACGGTTGTGGCGATTTTCTCGCATATGCATAATGTCCGTCGCAAGTGGTTGCGGCTTTCGGCACCGCACTTGAAGCTGCCTGCGGCAGTGAATCGAGCTCGTTGTTCGCAGGAGGAGATGAAGGTAGCGCTGGCAGAGAGTGCGGCGCGATGTTGCAGAATGATTAGCGATGCGCTTGTCGATCAGCGCGTTGAACAGTTTCACCGCGATGGATGGGCAAAGCCTTGGCCTGCGGGAGCGGCGATGGTCGCATATATGATTTCGCATGACGCGCATCATCGCGGGCAAGTATGTATGCTGGCGCATCAGCTTGGGTATCCTTTGCCCGAGACTTGCGTTTCGAAAATGTGGGCTTGGGAGAGGTTGAAAGGGATGTCCGGCGATTGCGGTGTGGTGTGAAATTCAATTTGGAAGATCAATGTGGACTTATTGCCGTAAATAATAATGATCTCTGGTAACCGCTTGTCCAACAGCACGACGCTGTCCGTTCACCGTTAATCTAATCTTCGGTTCAATCTTGTCGGAATCCTCATTGATATGACTGGCCCACGATTCTTCGCCATACTTGTGCGCACGTCTTACGGCTGTTCTGCTACAACCTCGAACGTGATGGGAAAGGAAGCGACCACGGCATAGACCTTCGGAGGCGTTGTAGCCACTCGCTCGCTATCCCACGGTTCGCCGTCACTTGCGTTCACTTGCCAGGTAGCCCTGACCGTATAAACTCCCGCTTTACTCGGTAAGCGCCGCAGTCCCGAAAGCGTCAATTCCGGCACGGGGATGACCTTTCCCAGCGGATATTCTTGGAACCAGCCGTGCCCTGTACAACTCGATAGTTGATTGGACGTCACTTTTTGGCCGTTTGCGTCCAAAACCTCAAAAGAGAATCCGGCCCAACAGGGAAGCTCACCCGTCCGAATGGGTTCAGCCGCTGAGAAGTTCTCGACGGCGAGACGCAATGGGATGTCTTCACCGACCAAATAATTCTGCTTGTCAAGAAACAAGCTTATGGCCAGCCCCTTCACCTCTGGACCCCATTTTCTTTCCATAGTGGCGGGATTAACGCTGCGCAGCACAATCGCGTTGGAATGAAGCGTCAGCACTTCGGGTGCGTGCGGCTCACTTCCGAGAGCAACCACCTCCACTCGTGTTTCCTGGGGCGAGAACCCGATGCGGCCCATGGTCGAGATCCTTGTCCGAATCAAGCGGCCCATGCCTCCTTCGCCCTCTGTTACCTGGCAGGAACGTTCTGTGGGGTTAAAGTAGCTTGCGCCATCGGAGGCGCGTGTTTTGATGAACATACCAGGGCACGAATCCTTGTTTAAGCTCAGGACCTTGTCCGGATCGTTAATTTCGACATCCAGCCAAAAAGAATCATTCGCATAGAAAACTTCGCCGCTGGGCGTCATCTTGATGATGACGTTCGATAGTTTTTCGGCAGCTTCCTTGGCTTCTGGCAATTCGGGAAATTCTCCAATGAGATAGGAATTTAGACGGACCACGGAGCAGACATCCGCCAATAGTTCGGCGCTCCAAACGCCGTACCCCTGACCATCAGCGTTGATGTCGAATCGCAGTGTGCCGCCTTCCTGGCATGCCTTTCCGTCGATTGTCTTCGTCTCCCAACTGGCGGTAGCGTACGCAGTGCCCTCCGGAGCAATGGTGATCGAGTCCATCGCTTGCGGTTTCCCGTTAGCGTCACAATTGGCGCAAACCGTCGTGACGATGCCGTGGCCTTGGCGGGCGTCGCCGAAGCCGATTCCCGCGCCTGGGCGCAGTACACAGGCTCGCTGCGACGTGTTCTTGAACGTGAGCACAACCGTTTCCGTTGGCGGACTATTCAGAAACCGGTACGAGACATCCAGGTCGGCCGCTACGCAGTCAGGGGCCGTCTGCTGCGCTGTCGCAATTCCAGGCCATGAGAGCAAGCCCACGATGATAAAAAAAGAGAACGCCCGCCAGCATGATTGGATATGACGTTTGAATGACATGCGCGATCGAAGCTTCGAAGCCGCATGATATCGCGATAGTCGGGCGGGCTTACTTGTAAAACGTCACTAAATGCTGGCCCGCGGGTAACAGGAAGGTAGTTGGCTTTACCTCCCCGCCGGCTTTCCAGAAAGGTGCGCCATCCAGTTCAATCGCGCTAACAGGCGCCGCGAGAATTGCAATTGCTCGGCTGCGGGTTGTATAAGATAGGTCGGTTTCGTTCGCCGTAATGGATGCGGATTGCAGTTCGCCGTTGAAGTCAGTCAGTTCGACGCTTGCTGGTTGGGCGGCTTGGTTAAGCCGGTGCTTGCCAAGCGGCATAACGACAAACTGGCTTGATTGCACAGGCCAAGTTTTGCCGTCCACCGCCGCGGCGCCGTTGAATGCGACACGTGCCGTATCAGTTGTGTTCACCAGCAAATCGCCATTTGGTTGCGCCACCACTTGCGCCGTAGTCGCGGCAGAGGGTAAAAGCGCGAGATCTTGCTTTTCCAGTGAATTTTCAAAATACAGGGCTACTTTTGAAAACGATTCCGCCGCTTGATGCACTAACTCCAGCAGTTCGACTCCGGTCTGCTTCTTGGTAGGATAGACATCCTGGTAGCGATCGACGACATTGATATCCACAGCAATCTGCGAGCGGTCGGGCGTCAAGTCGCGATATTTTTCAGCCAGCTTTCCATAGCGATCCGGCCCCAGGTTCCACATGGTTGCGGGGTCTTCCACCAGCAGCGTGCTTTTACGGGCTTGAATACCTGGCAAGCTGCGCGCAACATCCGCGCCCAGTTCATCGCGAATGCCTGAATCAAAGCGGTCGTCGATGTGCGTCAAGACAATGTCGAGATACGGCTTCGTGACGCGCGTCTTGTCGATCACGTCCAACCATTGCGATTGCATCTTCGAAACCAGTTCCGCGCGGTAATCCAAGAACTTGCGCAATGCAGCACCGTTTTTCGTGGCCGAATATTCCGACGATGGGTCAAACAGCAGTTTCGGATCAAATCCGCCGACGCGCTTAAAATCGGCACGCACATCATTATTCATGGGTGTAAATCGAGCCGGGTTCGAGGCGCCTTCCAGCGATTCAAAATACAGTTCCGCCACGTTGACACCATCCCAATCGAACCGGTTCAGCAGACCCGAAATCTCTTTGCCAACTGCTCTGCTGCAATCCGGATTTTGCAAATTCATCAGCTTGCGCCAGTCCAGTTGCGCGTCTTGACCTGCGCCCGTCTGCTCGCGCCATTCCGGATGGTCGGCCCAGAATTTCTCGCTCACATGGGGCAGTTCCAACCAGGCGTACACCAAGATGCCGTGCTGGTGGCAGGCTTCAATCAAACGTTTTAGGAATGCGTCTTGAATGGCATCCGGCTCCACGTTATGCCATGCCGCCACATGCAGCACGCTGATGCCGGCATTGCGCCAGCGCGTCGCCAGATAATCCACGTCGGCCCGGATACGATAAGAAGAATCAAAGAAAGCCCACAGATTCGTGGTCTGCGCGGGCAATTGCAATCCCAAATCGTTCAGGGCCTGCAGCAGATATGGATAACGTTCAATCCCGCTGGGACCGGGTTGCGTCGCCAGCCAAAGAATGGCTCCATGCGCTGTTTTCTTACCTGCCAGCACGGGGCTCTTCGACCATTTCTCGGTTGCAAAGATCTGGAAGCTGTCGGGAACATGTGTTTTTTCGACGCTTGCTGGTTGCTCCCAAATAATCTGCATGTTCGGAGCGTGGGTATCGCAAATCTGCCGGATGCTGAGATGATCGCTGCCGCTGGTGATGCCGAATTTTGCGGCTGCTGCACCCGTACCTATCAATACGAGAAAATGATCTTCCGCCAATGCCGATACATTTTCCGTTGCTGTATCGCCCGCAATCACGATCGGCGCAGGCGTCTGCAGTTTGCTTTCGGAAATACCGACCGAACCCAAAATCTTCGACCAGCTAGCCGAATCCGTTTTATCAATTGAGAATGCTGTCGCTGCATGCAGAGAATATGTAGATAGCAAAACGGTTAATAGTAATTTCATTTCGTCCTCGCATACCAGAAGCCAATGCGCACATCCCAATAATTCGGTCCGCGCGGGTTATAGGCATTATCCAGATAGACGCCGCGCAAAAAATCGGCGGAAAAGTAATCGTTCGCTGGCAGCCAGTTTGGGTGATATTTCAGGCCCGGACCAAATTCAAACGTGTTAGCCCAGTACTGTTGTTTAATGTCGTGCAGCAGATTGCCGTTCGCCAGTATTTCCAATTTCTGGCCATCATGGAAGTGGAATAAACGTCCGCCGCGATGCTGCGAATAGAACATCCAGTCTTTATCGAAGCGGCTTACATAAATGGCATCGGCGGTGGTTTCATAAAACATTCCCGATTTTGAACTGCCCAGTAGCTGACCAAAACCTTTAGCAAAATTCGCTCCGCCGCGATAATCGGGAATGGCTTTTCCTAAGTCACTGCGCCCCGGAAGGTAATTGAAAGATTCACCGGCTTCCACCCAGCCCATGACGTGATGCCAAGTGCGCGTGGATGCTCCAACACCGGCTATGATCGAGCTTTCAGACAGATATTGCGCGCCCATGGAGCCCGCTTCCATACTGCTCTTGACGTCGCCCATGAAGCGCGCGGAGACGTAGAAAGTCAGAATCTTGTTGAAGGACGTTAACCCCGGAATTGGCAGCGTGCGTTTGGTCTGCGCGTAATCGAACAAATCGTTCCAGCGCGACGAATACATGGGCATACTCCACGTCGTGGTCTGCGGCATTACGTCGCCGTTCAGCGTGTGATACGCCTTAGTCGCTTCGGCGGAAATCTTATGGTCGGCCGATTTTCTCGCCAACGCGAAGTAAGTGAGGGCTTCGCTGTTGCGGTTGGCCATATTCAAAGCCCAAGCGAGTTTCAGCGTTACTTCCATGTCGTCGGGGTCCAGTTGATGTGCTTCGGTCAAATACTTCACGGCGTCGTTGCTGTAACCGAGTGCGTAGCTCTTCATGCCCATTTCTTTGGCGTCTATGGACGCGGAAGCGCCGGTACTGGTGGGCTGCAAGGACGCCGCAGGTTCGGCAAATTCAGCCGGCTTGATGCCCTTCAAAGCGTTCAATTGATCGCGTGCAGCCTTGTCACGCGGCGCGATCGCCAAAATCTGTTCAAACTGCGCGATAGCTTGGTCGTTGTTGTGCATCGCCACATATAAATACGCGAGTTCCTTGCGCAAGGTCAGGTTGCGCGGGTCCAACTTGATCGCGGCGGCAAATTCATATGGATAGGGATAGCGATCGCGCATCGGCCCCATCAGTTCCAAAGCTTGCTCCGCGCTACGTGAATCCGGAGCACGCGAAGCAGCCAGTACGGCCGCGCGTGATTCTTCCATGCGATTCAGCCCTTGATATACACGCGCCAGGATGATCAAAATCTCGGTCAGCTGCGGCTTTAATTGCCGGCAAATTTCGAATTGTTCCGCAGCCAGCGTCAAATTGTCGCGCAGTTCCGCCGTCTGCGCCAGTTCCCAATGCGCGCTGAACATGGAAACATCCATCGGTTTACTGCTGCGCGCAATCGCTTCCTGCCAGCGGCTTATGCTTTCCCCCAACGGACGGTCGATATTTTGAAACGCCTGTTCGGCGGTGGCCTTGGTTTGCGCATTGGTCGATTGCCGCAGATGATCAAACATGCGCCGGGCTTCGATGGGTTGTTTCGTCTCAAAGGCCAGAAACGCGAATTCCAGAGCCGCGATTTCGTCGTTATGATTCAGGCTCATAGCGGCCTTGAACTCGTCGCGAGCCTCGGCGTTGTCGCCGGTCTTTAGCAGTGTGTAAGCCAGATCTTTGTGCGCGGCCGCATTGCTATTTTGCTTGGCGAGACCGGCGTGAAAATTGGCGATTGCCGCATCGTAGTCCTTTTGCGCGAGGGATTTATAGGCTTGGTTTAATTCGGCATCGCCCGGATTCTGGCAGAACGCGGGTACAACAAACAGGATTGCGGCAAGTGTCCAAATTCGACAAAACATGACAGTGACATAGTCCCGGCTTAGGCAGGAAACTCTCGCTTGGTTGCTCGGAAGGCACCCTCCGAATATCCCCTGTCTGAGTGCGGTGCACGATGAATAGGCGAAGATGCTTGTCGTATTCCAGTCTGTGAGAATGTAATTTAGAAGCAGACCATGCTCTCCCGCGAAATGATTCTGGCAGCGCTTTCAGCCCTATCTGACGAGCTCGTAAAGCGAGACGTCCTGGGAGAAGTCGACATTGTCGGTGGGACCGCGATGGTGCTAGCTTTCAACGCTCGCAAGGCGACTAAGGACGTAGATGCCATTTTCCAGCCGACATCAGAAATACGTGATGCTGCTGCTTCGGTGGCCAACCGGCTTAGTCTTCCCTTGGATTGGCTCAATGATGCGGCAAAGGGCTTTCTGTCGGCTGCCGGCGATTTTGTCATAATCGATACCCTGGACTTGCCGAATCTGCGAATTCAGGCGCCGACGCCGGAATATATGCTGGCACTGAAAGTCATGGCCGCGCGAGTGGCGGTTGGCGGCGAAAGCGGAGACAAGGAAGATATCACCTTTTTAATTCGTCTTCTGGGCATAAGCCAGCCTGACGACGTCATGCGCATTGTGACTCGCTATTACGATCCGTCTCGTATTCTGCCTCGCTCGTTCTATTTGGTGGATGAAATTATCGAGGAGATGCAATCTCGATGACGCCGCGCCCCAATTCTCTGGCGGAAGTTGCCAGCAGAACAACCCAAGGATCCTCTTTTCAGTTCGAACTAGCCGACTTCCTGCATGAGTTCGCCCGTGTAGGAAGCGAGGCTATGCTTAGCGACCAGCCGCAACTTCTGGATGGCACGGTGCCAAACGGAAATATTTTCGATGCTTACTTAGCCGCCGTTGCTGTGTCTCTGTCGGCAAAGCTGCAGCTGCGTCCGCGCGCCTGGACTCGCTATCCGGAACGGATTCTGCGTGAGCCTTGGTTCGCCAGTCCTAGCTATCACATGCGCGCGTTGCTTCTGGTGGAAAGCCCGGCCGCGTTTCGCGAGCGAAACCTCTTTGTCTCTGCGAACGCACTTTCTGTGGCTTAGTTCTAGACCTAGGCGGCTGCTTGCTCGGCGGAAGCGTCAGGCTCTTCTGACAGTTCTTCAAGACTCTTACCCTTGGGCTCGGGCAGCATGAAAGCGGTGAATGCTAATCCTAATAGGCTGACAATCGCGGCAGCTCCTTCTGCAGCCAGCAAGTGGTGCCAGCGCATGAAGAACGGAAAGGTGAAGACGCCCACAAAACCTCCAAGCTTGCCCATAGCTGCGGCGATACCGTGACCTGTTGTCCGGACCTTCACTGGAAAAATCTCCGAAGGATAGACGAATGTCGTGGCGTTCGGTCCGAACTCCGTGAAGAAGAAGCTGAATCCATAAATAACCAAGAAGAGATACGCCATCTTTTCGATATTTGGAATCATCGCGAGCAAGCCGAATGCGACAGCCATTACTCCGAAACCAAGACACTGAATCGTTTTTCGTCCAAGCTTATCCATGGTAAACGCTGCGACGGCATAACCGGGAACTGCGAATACCGCGAAAATGGCAAGTTGAGTGAGTGTTTTCTGAAGCAGAGTGTGGTCGCCGCCTAGGGCCGCGAGCACTAGCGGACTGGAAACTGTATTTCCGTAATAAGCGAAGTCCATCAGAAACCAAGCGGCACTTACACCTACCAGGCGCGAGAGAAGCATCTTGCTGTCCACCAACCGGTGAAAGCCATCCCAGAAGGAAACTGAATGCGTCTTCTCGTCAAAGTGACTTGCTCGTTTAAGCTTGCCTGATTCGTCTTCTTCGTGGCCGACGGCTTTCAAGAAGCGCGGTGATTCTTTCAGATGGCGGCGTGACCAGTACACTGCCAGAGCAGGAACCGCGCCAAAAGCCAGCAGGATACGCCAAATGATGTCGTGTGAAAGCGAAGTGGCTAGCAGACCAGCGGCAAGCAGCGGACCGATTACCAATCCCGCCGCCTGCATTGCAAACACAAGCGTGACCAGCATTCCGCGGTGTGCTTTTCCCGCATACTCACTCATGATTGTGGCCGAAACAGGGTAATCGCCTCCAATTCCAATGCCGAGAATGAAACGAAAACCAATTAACCACCAAATGCCGGGACTTAAAGCGCAGGCGATGGCGCCGGCAGCCAGAACAAGCACCTCAACACCGTAAATCCGCTTGCGCCCGAGCATGTCGGCGACTCGCCCAAACAATAACGCTCCGAGTGCCGACGCAAGTAAGGCCGTCGATTCCACCAAGCTCTCTTCTACTTTGCCGATGTGCCAGATAGGCTTTAGCAGGGTCATCACGACGCCGATAATAAAGAGATCATAGGCATCGGTGAAAAAACCCATGCCCGAGATAAACATGATCTTCCAATGTTCTTTGGAGATGCCGGCGCTATCCATTTCAGAAAAATCGCTTTGCTGCTTGTCGGTGGCCGATTGCATTGTCTGTGCTCCTTTGTTACTGCTGATCCGCGAACAAAAACTGCTAACTCGCGTGGAAGCTAGGGTCGCAGGCCGTCAAGCATTGGACGAGGCTCCCAAAGACATTTGCTCGTGCTGAATGGTTAACAGTTGGTTACAGACGCGGTTCTACAGGCAGGCAGGGCTAACCGGCGAATTCTACTTGATCGGATTCGTCGCAGTTACTTCCAATATCTCGACTAAACCAGATGCTGCGAAATCCACCTGTATGCCGCGGCTGAAATCACTGCGCGTGAAAACTCCGAGATCCTTATTTGAAATCACTGAATGCACCCTGAAACTCCCTTCCGGCATTAACGGCAACTGGAGATTCGCGAATGGCGCGTTCGACCTATTGCGAAAAATGGCGATGACGCCATTGCCTGTGTGTTCTAAGCGCGCAAAACCATCCCATGCGGCGGGTGAGGGCTGAAGCCAATGACCAAGCGGAAAGAAACTCTCGCTGATCTTGGTTGTCTTTCTTAAGTTCTTGAACCAAGCTGTCTTCTCGTGATACCAGTGCTGATCCTGCGCGGTCAAATTGCTTAGATCGCCTAACAACAGCGGCGCGGAACCAATTTCGGTGGCAAAGCTTTCCTGGATCGACGGCAGCTCTCCATGAATGTTCCCGATCAGCATACTCTCGGCCGGCATGGATAGAGCGCGCGCGTACAGCAGGGTGCGGGCTTGTAGCGGACCAGCCGAATCGGGATGGTTGTCGTCCACATTGCTCATCCAATCTAAATCCCCGGCCGCCAGCAGCCCCGCATCGATAACGTGCTTCTGGCCCCAAAGTTCAAACGTCAGATCCAGAAGAACGTCCGGATGCTTTTCATAGATCTTACTCGTGACGTACGAGATACCTTCGTAAATCATGTTCAAGGATTCTGACCAATCTCCGTGGTAATGCCCCTTGGCCCAGCAACCCGGCGCCTCACCGTAGGCGTTGAAGATAGTGGTCAGATCGAGTTTCACATAAGCCAGGTGAAATTCGTCAATCGCCCGATTCACACGATCGGCCGCCGCATCTCGAAACGGGCTGGCCAGACACATGACAACCTTGGTACCTGCCGCAGTTCCAGTTGTCTTTTCCGTACCTGCCTGATCGCGCGCTGCCCAGTCCGGATGATCGCGATAATCTTTAGTGCCCGTGCCAATAGCAGCAAGAGGAATCCACAATCCAAGCCGCATCCCTTTGGCTTCCACCAGTTGCTGAATCGGATTCAGACCGCCGGGAAACGCCTTCAGATTCACGACGTTCTCGCCGTATTCCTGTTGCCAGCCGTCATCAATAGTGAATATGTCAATGCCTATGGTGCTGGCCACGTCCACAAGTTTCACGACCGTATCGCGTTTGATATTCCTTTCAAACGGCTCCCACGTGTTGTAGATCCAAGGCGCACCGTTAGTATCCACTCTACGCATCAAAACCTTTGCAGTATAGGAGGGCAGCACCCAATGCGGATCTCGGAATCCATCGCCCTTCCGAAATGTCAGTAGCGAGACACTCGCCGTCCTAAATTCCTCGCCTGCTGGTACCGAGCGTCCAAACGGCATCAGATCGGTGTCATATAAAACTCCCACCTGCACAGCCGCTGGGTCATCCCAACCGGCAATCTCAGTTCGCTTCATGTAGCCGGGAATCTCGCTGATAACTGCAAAGCCCGTTCCAGTTAGCCCATTGGAGACCAGTAATCCAGCGTCCTCCGAACGGCCAGTGTAGAAAGTTTCTCGCGGTACAGCTCCGTACTGCGTCTCCAGAGTGGTCTCGTTCTCTGGGCCGACTGACAGAGCGACCGATTCAATGTTCAAATGTGAAAAACGCAGCGGCGCTGAACCGATGTTTCGCATAATAAGATGTTTGCGAATAGCCGGATGGCCGTCATACACGTCATAGACGACTGAGACTTCCAGTGGGATCTGCTTGGCGCGCAGGCGGATAGTCAGCGACTTCCCGTTCGGTCGCTGCGTTTCAGCGGCGCTTATCAACGAGAAATCTGAGCTCGCACCCCGATAGCCATGTCCGTCACACACAAAAGAGAATTCGGAGGAAAGACCTAATCGCAACTTCCCAGGTGCAATGAAGTCCGTGTGAGTTATCAAATCCGAAAACTTTTGCGTGTAAAGGCCGGACGCATTAAAGGTAACGGTTCTTTCTATCTGATCGTCGCCGATCGTCCAGGTCTGCGCCGCAGAAGTTACAAGCGGAAAAATCAGCACCGCAAGTACGAGATACAGTTTCATATATTTGACTCACCAAGCCAGCGGAGGCAGTGGACCTTGCGCATGCACGATAAATGCTTCCGCTCGCTTGCAACGATATTCCAATCCGCGAAACTTTTCCATCTCTTCGTGATAGGCGTAGAATTCATTCGGCCCTTGGCTGGCATGCACGAAGCACGCCTCTTTTTTCTTCTCCCAAGTGGCGGAAACATCAACATAGAAGTTTGGCTGGAACTGTTGCGTCTGCTCTCCGCTCAGCACCTCGAAATAGACAAGCGCGTACTTGTGGCCAGATCGATACCAGGATTGGAATGTCAGCAAAGAAGCGGCGCAATGGTCGCGATGCGTATCAACTGGCCAGTGAGTGAAGACAAGGTCCGGCTGCTGCTCGCTTAATAGCTGATCGAATTCTTTATAGCGCGCGTTGCTGATCTCGCTGGATCCGTCCACTTGGCCCGCGAAAACCGGCTTCGCGCCTAGAATGCGGCAGGCCCTCACTGCTTCGTCAGTCCGAATGCGCGCCGCCTCCTCGTGTGTCTTGCCGGGAATGCCTGCTTCTCCTCGCGTCAGGTAGATGATCGTGACGTTATGGCCGCTTGCAGAGTACCTGGCGAGCGTAGCGCCACACCCGGTTTCCGGATCATCCGGATGGCCGCCAACGCAGATGACATTCAGTTTGCGAGCCGGTGCGTGCCCATCGTTGACTAGCCCGGCCGCCAACGGACTTGCCACGGCAAGTAGGCTTTCTCTTCGGGTCATATGGTATGGGATATGGTTATCACATCCATAATGCTTGAGGAGTTTCTAACACGCGTTGAAAATTGCCACGTTCAATATCAACAACATAAACAAACGTCTGGAGAACCTTTTGGCGTGGCTTGGGAAAGCAAAGCCAGAAGTCGTGGCTCTGCAGGAACTCAAGGCCGAGCAGGGCGCTTTTCCGGCGCGTGCTCTTCGCGAGGTCGGCTACGAGGCGGTTTGGCATGGTGAGCGTTCCTGGAATGGCGTGGCGATTTTAGCGCGCGGGCGCGCTCCGATTCTGACTCGCTCCAGCTTACCGGGCGATGAGTCTGATGTCCAAGCGCGCTACATCGAAGCAGCGGTGAACGGAGTTTTGATCACTTCGATCTATCTGCCGAATGGCAATCCTCAGCCGGGTCCGAAGTTCACCTACAAACTGGCTTGGTTCAAGCGCCTGACTGCTCATGCTGCGGAACTATTGGCGGCGGGCGTCCCCGTCGTCTTGGCGGGAGATTACAACGTCGTGCCAACGCCTCAGGATATCTATCCTACCCGGTCTTTGTATGGCAACGCGTTGATCCAGCCCGCAAGCCGCGAAGCCTATGCGCGCCTGCTGGCTCAAGGTTGGACTGACGCGCTAAGGAAGTTGCAACCTACCGGGCCACTCTGGACGTTCTGGGACTACAAGCGCGAACGGTGGCCTGCCAACAAGGGGATGCGTCTAGATCACTTTTTGCTCTCGCCGCAAGTTGAAAAGCTACTAATCGATGGCGGTGTCGACCGATGGGTGCGCGGCGAGGAAAATGCCAGCGACCATGCTCCGGCCTGGATACTACTGGATCTTTGATCCGGTGCTGGCGCCGTCAGCCAAAGCCGCAGGTTTCGTATTGGCATGCTTATCAAAATAGATCTTCAGACCGTGCACCATGAACGAACTCGGAAAACCTGATCGCTTCATTTCCGCGTAGGCTTCCTTCTGGGGAATGCCCAAGAAATAGATCCGATATAACGCGGTAATCAAGCCTGTTCGATCACGGCCCAGAACGCAATGCAAATATACCGGCTGCGCTTGATTATCTCGCAACGTCAGCAAAATCTCATTCACATGTTTCTCCGATGGCGGTATCAGTGACGCGTTCATCGTGCGAGAGATCAAAGTCATGCCGTAGTGTTTTGCTTTGCTTCTCTCACCTCTTGAAAAGAATGGCCAGAATCTAGCATTCACAATCGTGTGCACATTCTTCGACTGCAAAAACGCATAATCCGCATCGCTGTGCGGCTTCGAACCAACATAAACACTCTTATCTAACTCGGCAAAATGCGCCAGCTTAACGCCCGCCGGCAGTTTCTCTTCGTTCGTCTGCGCTTCCAGGCGCAAACCCACACCCACTAAAGAGATCAAGAGCACATAGTGTGAAAAATAACGAAAGCGGTCAGTCATCGTACGCTTTTATTCCAGCACGCGAGAAATGGGAGGCATCCCTTTTTGCCGCCGTTTCCAATCGCGCGCTGCGATCGATTATTCGCGGCCTTTGTGATCACCATGCCGTCCACACCTGAAGCGATGGAGTACAGAGCGGCACTCGTCACATCGCGCATTTTCACCGCCAAATAAACGTCAATCAAAGCGTCTGCCATTTCCAACAGTCCTTTGCCCGATTCCGTTCCGAAGCTTGCTCAATGGAAAAACTGATTTCTGCCATGTGCCGCTTCAGGCATGCTCCCAATAAGGCACTCTTGTTGGGAAAGTACTGGTAAAGCGTGCCCACCGAAACTCCGGCACGTGAGGCGACACGTGTGGTCGTCAGCTTCTCCTTGCCAACTGCGAGCAGAACCTGAATGGTTGCTTCTAGAATCGCGTCTACCGTGACAGTAGAGCGTGTCTGGACGGGCGTTTTTCGAGGCTTTAGATGGACCGTGGCAAGATTATGCAAATGCGAACTCCCAAATCAACGATAGCCGCATCCAACTAAGTGAGAAAGGTCAAACATGACAATAAGGCAGAAATTAGGCGGGGAGTTCACGCTACCTAGCACGGCGGTAACGCTGAACCGGCTGGGGTATGGCGCCATGCAACTGGCGGGTCCTCACGTTTTTGGGCCGCCCAAAGATCGGGACGCCGCCATCGCAGTTTTACGGGAGGCGGTGAAAGCCGGAGTTAACCACATCGACACTAGCGATTTTTACGGGCCGCATGTGACGAACCAGATCATTCGCGAAGCATTACATCCTTACCCGTCCGAACTCACAATTGTGACAAAGGTGGGCGCTGTGCGCGGCAATGACGGGTCCTGGAATCCGGCGCAAAGTCCGGAGGAATTGAAATCGGCGGTGCACGATAATCTACGCAATCTGGGATTGAATGTGCTGGATGTTGTCAATCTGCGTGCATGGGGAATCGAGAAGCCCAAAGAAGGCTCCATCGAGAAGCAATTTACTACGCTCGCCGAATTACAGCAGCAGGGGCTCATTCGTCACCTTGGCGTTAGTCATGTAACTCGCGCACAAATAGAAGAAGCGCGCAAGATTGCACCGGTAGTAGGTGTGCAAAATCTTTATAATGTGGCGCAAAGGCACGACGATGAAATGGTTGATGACTTGGCAGCCAAGGGAATTGCGTTTGTGCCGTACTTCCCGCTAGGTGGATTTACGCCGCTGCAGTCATCGGAGTTGTCGGCAATTGCAAAGGAGTTGGGCGCAACCGAGATGCAGACTGCCCTGGCGTGGTTGCTCCAGCGTTCGCCAAATATATTGCTTATTCCGGGCACTTCTTCGCTGCAGCATTTGAAGGAAAACCTGGCTGCGGCGGATCTTGTGCTACCCGGCCAGGCAATTGAACGCCTAAACACAATTGGAACCGCGCAGGCGCAGAACGCGGCCGGTTAAATTTGATTTTCAGTACGCGGGGCGTTCAAGTAGTCTTCTCAAACGCCCCAACCTCAAACTTGCCACCCAACACCAACGCCGTCCGCTGGTGAATTGCCTCCGGTTGAATATCCAGAATTCGTTGCTCCCCGTCAATAGCCATACCGCCGGCTTGTTCCGCAATCATTGCCAGCGGATTAGCCTCATAAAGCAATCGCAGCTTGCCCGTGGGATGGCTCTTGGTCGGCGGATACAAAAACACTCCGCCTTTCAGCAAGGTCCGGTGAAAATCGGCTACCAGCGACCCGATGTAACGCGAACCATACTTGCTGCCAAACGTCCCCTTGCGCAGGCCGGCAATGTAGTTTTGATAGCGATCGGGAAATGTGTCGATGTTGGCTTCATTCACCGAATAATAAGGCCCCTTTTCGGGCATTCGCATATTGTCATGACTCAGGACATAAGCGCCGATGGCAGGCTCCAGCGTGAAGCCGAAAACACCGTTGCCGGTGGTATAAACTAGCACCGTCGAGGGACCATAAACCACATATCCGGCGGCCACTTGTTTGGCCCCGGGTTGCAATACGTTCACTCGTTTGTCTAAATCGCGCCGAAAGATGGAAAATATCGTGCCGACGTTGACGTTCACATCGATATTCGAAGATCCATCCAACGGATCGAACACAATGGCGTATTCACCATCGCGATCGACATGGTCTAGCGTGATGGGTTCTTCATTCTCTTCTGAAACCAAAAGCCCGACACTATCGCGCACACCCAAACAATGCAGCAGGGCCTTGTTGGCATAAACATCCAGTTTCTGTTGCGTTTCGCCTTGCACATTCACTTCGCCGGCTGAGCCCAAAACATCCAGCAGACCGGCGCGACGGATTTTCGATTCCGTCATTTTGCTGGCAAGCGTGATGCCGGAAAGCAGCCAGGAAAGATTGCCGCGGGCACCGGGGAATTTTTTCTGTTGCAGCAGGATATGCTGCTGAACCGTCGTTATCATTCTGGAACCTCCATAAGAGACTAGAGTTGTGAAGCACGTAATCCCTCTAAGCTCGGTCCTTGAAACTTCAGATCCGGACCTATTGTATGTCCACACGCATGCGGAAGGCCCCGCAGGAAAGATTGATTTGGATGTTCAGCTGCTTCTGAACGCGCCGTCTGGCCAGTTGTTTGGATTGAGCCAGAACGCAGGCATGGGTTGGGATCCGGCGCGCTTATCCGGCGGCGATTACCTGATTCTGAGCACGCATGGCGGCGTGCGCGCGGATGACGGAACCGCGATTGCGCTGGGTTATCACACCGGACATTGGGAAGTGGGCCTGCTGGTGGCGGAAGCCGCACGCGAATTGAAGAAGCAAAACGCCGTGCCGTATGCAGGCGCGGTGACTGACCCGTGCGACGGCCGCACGCAGGGCACGCCGGGAATGTTTGATTCCTTGCCCTACCGCAACGACGCCAGCATGGTTTTTCGCAGGCTGATTCGTTCCTTGCCCACTCGGCGCGGCGTTATCGGCGTTGCCACTTGCGACAAAGGTCTACCCGCCATGATGATGGCGCTGGCCGCTTGCCACGATTTGCCCACTGTGCTTGTTCCAGGCGGCGTCACCTTGCTACCAGAAAAGGGCGAGGACGCGGGCAAAGTGCAATCCATTGGCGCTCGGTTCTCACACGGCGAAATTACGCGCGAATATGCCGAAGAAGTGGCTTGTCATGCCTGCGCATCTCCGGGCGGCGGCTGTCAGTTCTTGGGCACGGCAGCCACGTCCCAAGTGGTGGCTGAAGCGTTGGGATTATCGCTGCCACACACCGCGCTTGCGCCATCGGGTCATGCCATTTGGTTGGATGCGGCTAGACGATCGGCGCTCGCCCTGTTGCGCTTAGAAAATGAAGGGCTCGCTACCAAAGACATTCTTAACGAAGCCGCGCTACGCAATGCCATGGTGGTACATGCGGCGTTCGGCGGATCAACCAACCTGCTGCTACACATTCCCGCCATCGCCCACGCGGCAGAATTGAAGCGCCCAACTGCACAAGATTGGGCAGCGTTGAATCGGCAAGTTCCAAGACTCGTCGATTGCCTTCCCAATGGACCCACCGGATACGCCACCGTGCAAGTCTTCCTGGCCGGTGCAGTGCCAGAGGTCATGCTGCATTTGCGCGAACGCGGTCTGTTGGATACGTCTGTAAAAACAGTCAGCGGCGAAACTTTGGACACGTGTTTGAACTGGTGGAAAGATAGCCCGCGCCGGCACGCACTGCAACTCGAGCTGCAGAACGGCGATGGAATTGACCCGCAGCTTGTGATCATGAGCCCCGATCAAGCCAAGACGCGTGGTCTGACTTCCACCGTCACCTTCCCAGGCGGTAACCTTGCGCCGGAAGGCTCGGTTGTGAAAAGCACTGCAATTGACGCGTCGCTGGTGGCGGCGGATAACGTCTATCGGAAACGCGGCCTGGCGCGAGTTTTTGTCAGTGAGCACGACGCCATTCAGGCGATCAAAAACAAACAGATTGCCGATGGCGATGTATTAGTGTTGATCTGCGGCGGACCGATGGGATCAGGCATGCAAGAGATTTATCAAATAACGTCAGCTCTGAAGTTCCTGCATTTCGGCAAGCACATCGCTGTCATCACCGACGCGCGCTTTAGCGGCGTTTCTACAGGTGCGTGCATCGGACACGTTTCGCCCGAAGCGTTGGCCGGCGGTCCGGTAGGCAAGCTGCGCGATGGAGACCTGATTGAAATCATCATCGATCGCGAACGTCTGGACGGCAGCATCAACCTGATTGGCGAGGACGGACAGGAATTCGGGGCGGAAGAAGGCGCAAAGAGATTGGCTGCGCGCAAACCGCGTCCCGATCTTGCGCCGGACCCGCTGTTGCCAGATGATACGCGTCTTTGGGCTGCTCTCATCCAAGCCAGCGGCGGCGTCTGGGCTGGTTGCGTTTATGATGTTGATTCCATCATTGATAGGCTGGCCCAACATGCTTCTCTTGCCTAGTATTTTGTTTTTCATGGCGCAAGCATCCACGCGCCCCACGCCGCCCACACGCGATCCGCACACAGCGGGTTATGTAAAAGCTAAGGAATTGCCGGACGGTGCGATCGCCCCTGTAGACAAGGATGGCAACTTTATCCTTGGTCCCACACACGCGCCCGCGCCGGAGATGACGGCGCACGAAGGCGTCCCGCAGGGAACCATTCTCACGCTGAAAATGGAATCGAAGGACAGCAAGCTCTATCCAGGCATTGCACGCGAGCCCAAGACTTTCGGCACGTCCGACCCGGACAATCCAGCCAAACTGATTCTGACCACCAGTCATCCCGCGCCCTATACGCGTACCGTCACCGTGTATGTGCCTAAACAATATGTGGCCGGGACAGCCGCTCCGTTTATTGTTGGGGCGGATGGGCCGGATAAACTGTTGTTCCAGGCGCTGGATAATCTCATCGCCGAACATAAGGTGCCCGCCATGATTGCTATATCCATTGGCAACGGTAGCGGCGATGCGCAAGGCAGCGAACGAGGCTTGGAATACGACACCATGTCGGGCAAGTACGCGGAGTTTGTCGAATCCGAAGTTCTGCCGCTAGTGGAACAACAGGCCAACGTGAAGCTAACCAAAGATCCCGAAGGCCGCGCCACTATGGGCGGAAGTTCTGGCGGTTCTTGCGCGCTGATTATGGCTTGGTATCACCCGGAGCTTTATCACCGTGCACTGACTTATTCCGGCACATACGTGAACCAGCAATGGCCGTGGAACCCGGAGACTCCGCACGGCGCTTGGGAATTTCACGAGCATTTGATTCCTAATTCAGCGCGTAAGCCTATCCGCATTTGGATGGAAGTGGGCGACCGCGATTTGTTTAATCCGAACTCCATGCGCGATGGTTTTCACGATTGGGTTGTGGCCAATGAAAATATGGCACGAGTGCTGGCGGCGAAGCATTATCACTATCAATTTGTATTTGTGAAAAACGCCGGACATACCGACCGAATGGCCAAGCAACAAACTCTGCCAGAGGCTTTGGAATGGCTGTGGCGCGGCTACAAGAGCCATAATTAAGGGGATATGTCACCCGCGCTTACTCCCGCCCAAAAGAACTTCTCGCTGTTCGCTTGGTTTGTACTTCTGTTCAATGTTCCGGTCATCAT
The DNA here is from genome assembly GCA_963696305.1 of Bryobacterales bacterium. Taxonomy (GTDB): domain Bacteria; phylum Acidobacteriota; class Terriglobia; order Bryobacterales; family Bryobacteraceae; genus Bog-105. The sequence continues at coordinate 172,206 of CAVOJX010000025.1, forward strand.
TTGGGGAGCGTGGGTACGTGTTTCTTATTCCGGCGATGGCTGCGGCGCGCACTGGCCATTCTGCAATGGTCAAGCCATTCCGGACAACATGGCTCGCCCCACCATCATTGAATTCACGCATCGCATGATGACTACGGCGGACATGTTGCTCGTTCTGGCGTTGGTTGCATTTGCATTTTGGGTTTATCCCAAACGTCACTTGGTACGCCGTTACGCTGTTGCCTCGCTTGTGTTTCTGCTGGTGGAAGCATTGTTAGGCGCGGGCTTAGTGCTTTTCCGAATGGTAGTGCGCAGCCAAGCTTCCGGCCGCCCTTGGTACCTATCTGCACATCTGACGAACACCATGCTGCTGATGGCTACGATGACGCTAACCGCTTGGATTGCCTCCAACGGCTATACACATTTTCGGATTCGCAGTGCCACTCCCGGCTTGTTATGGTCAACCCTCATCACCGGGTTCGTCAGCGTTTCTGGCGCAATCGCGGCACTTGGTGACATGCTGTTCCCCACTGAATCGCTGGCGCAAGGCGTACAACGAGATTTCGCTAGCGGATCGCCTCTTTTGCTGCGTCTGCGCCTAGCCCATCCTTTGATTGCGCTCATCGGCGCGGCAGTTGTTATTTGGCTGGCGCTGTCGGCCATGCGCAGTTCTCGCTCGGCGGCAGCCAAGAAAACCACCTTGTGGCTGGTGGCCCTTTATGCCTTTCAACTATTGTGGGGCGCGGCAAACCTAAGCCTGTTGGCGCCTATCTGGATGCAGCTTTCGCACCTGTTTGTAGCTGACGTGGTTTGGATTGCCATGGTGCTGGCGGCGGCGGAATCGGCTGCAGCAGCGCCCGTATTCAAAGATGTCTTGCGAACCGCCGTAGCAGATTCAGGCGGGCCCCAGTCCGCCATGCGGAACCCGGCCTAGGTTCGACACGGTTGAGAAGGTAAAGCCCTTCTTCTTCAAGGCGGGAATGATAATTTTCATTGCTTCAACAGTGGTGGGATGCACGTCGTGGCTCAACGCCACTTTCTTATCCGCCATTTTCCCCAAAATTTCGTTTACAACGCCTTGAATCGTCTGGTGATGAGACCAGTCGCGAGGATCAATATCCCAACCGCACACCTTCATCCCTAGGTCTTCGATAAGTTTAAACTGCGTTTTCTTAAGGCGTCCTTTGGGCGGCCGAACCAGTTTTGGCGTATATTCTTTTCCCAAAATGTGAGCAACCAGGTCATTCACGGTTGTGACTTCATTACGCACTTGGTCGTCGGTCATCTTTGCAAACGTGCCATGCGACCACGAATGATTGCCGATTTCATGCTTCAACTTCGAGGCGGCTATTGATTTCAGCGCTTCCCAGTTCTTTTCGGCCATATAACCAAGAACAAAGAAAGTAGCTGGAACTTCCTGCTCCTCCAGCAGAGCAAGCATGTCCAGTGTGCTGGTCCGGTTAGGTCCATCGTCAAAAGTGATGGCAATTGCCATAAAAAATGTTAGTTGTAAGACTTTCGCTAGCGAGAGGGGTTAGCCGAAGGTTAGCGCAAACGCAGCAAAAATTCTAGTATCCGGATCACATATGCCGGAACTCCCCGTACCAGACTAATTTATTTATTAAATTGGGCTAATCATTGATGCGGTACAAAGGATAGACATACCCATGCCCGAGCCGTTTACATCACCTGCCATAACTGTGCGTGGCTTGGTCAAACGCTACACGAAATCAAAAGTAAACGCGGTTGACGGAGTTTCTTTCGACGTCGAGCGCGGCGAGATATTCGGATTGCTGGGCCCGAACGGCGCAGGCAAAACTACAACCATCGGCGTTTTGACCACCTCGATTGTGCCCACTGACGGCAGCGCGTTGATCATGTCCCACGATGTGGCACGCGACCCCATCGGAGTAAAGCAGCGCATTGCCGTAGTGCCGCAACAAAGCAATCTGGACCGTAGTTTGCGTGTGCGCGAGATTCTCACTTTTCACGGTGCGTATCACAGCATGCCGAAAAAGGCGCGCGAGGCGCTTGCCGACAAACTGCTGGACGAGTTGGGATTGGGTGACCGAAAGAACGAAAAAGTGAATCGCTATTCCGGCGGCATGTCGCAGCGATTGATGATTGCGCGCGCCTTGATGCATGAACCGGATGTTCTGTTTTTAGACGAACCGACCAATAACCTGGACCCGCAATCGCGCTTGTTCCTGTGGGAACGCATTCGCGAAATGAATGCGCGCGGATTGACTATTCTGCTGACCACGCACGACATGGACGAAGCCGACAAGCTTTGCCATCGGATCGCGGTGATGGATCATGGCAAGATTTTGGTCAACAATACGCCCGCCGAATTGAAAAAGATGATTCCCGGCGGCACGGTTCTTGAGGTGCATGCGGTGTCCGATCGGACCGACGTGAAAGACACGCTATCGGCCGCGTTGCAGTCAATTCCGGGTGTCGCCAAGATGGAAGCTGTCGAAGAAACTGACAGCCAGGAACCCGGCTCGCTTAACTTCCGAGTCTATGGCGAAGCGGTGAATACGCTGATTGGTCCTGCCGCCCAAGCGATTCTGAATGCCGGCGCGCAGGTTCGCGATTTGAGTGTAAAACAACCCACGCTCGAAGAAGTTTTCATTTTCTTAACTGGAAGGCACTTGCGCTAATGACCGAAACTCCAAGACCAGGCCGAACCTATCTGGCCGTGAACGCATTTCTGGCCATTCTTCATAGAGATGCGCACGTCACGCTGCGCGAATTTGTTCCATTTCTATTGACCGCCCTCATGCAGCCGTTTTTTTTCCTGTTTGTCTTCGGCAAAGTGCTTCCCGGCATCGGCTTGGCCGCCGGCAATTACGCCTCGTTCATGCTGCCCGGCATCGTTGCGCTGACGGGCATGGTCGCGTCCATGCAAGGCGTAACGCTGCCGCTAGTGCTGGACCTCGGCTTTGCGCGCGAAATCGACGACAGACTGCTCTCGCCTTTGCCGGTTTGGTGGGTGTCGCTAGAGAAAGTGCTCTTCGGCGCGGTACGCGGCATCGTTGCCAGTGCCGTCATTTTTCCGCTGGGCCGACTGATACTAGGCGACACTTTCGTTGTGCGTCACGACCGCATTCCGCTTCTGATTGTGATGGTGCTGCTAACCGGCCTGGTTGGTTCCACCATCGGACTGCTGATGGGCACAGTCATCAAGCCCGATCAAATCAGCCTGATGTTCACGCTGATCTTCACGCCCCTGCTCTTCACCGGCTGTACTTACTATCCATGGGGACGCCTTACCAGCATTCGCTGGTTCCAAGTGCTGACAGCATTCAATCCGTTGACCTACGCATCGGAGGGTTTGCGCTATTCCATGGTGCCGCCATTCCAAGGGCATGAAGCACCGACAATGCCGATAGCCGTGACGTTGACGTTGCTGGGTATTTCCGTGGTGGGGATGTTCGTGCTGGGAACGCGAACATTCATGAAGCGCGTTGTTACGTAGTTGTAGTGGCTTGCGGATCCGGTCCATCCAACTGCTTCACTTGCACGCGAGCCGCCCATTCCGCGCCAGCTAGAACAATCATCGTCGCCACAAACGCCCACAAAATAATACTGATCGATTGTACAAACGGCGGAACATCTTTCCGCAACTTCTCGCGCAACCAGGGCCAAGTCAGAATGTTCACGTATTTAGCCACCTCCAGCAGAACCGCAACCACGGCGGAGGCGGGCAGAATGCGAGTCCATTTGATTTTGCAATTCGGCAGCAGCAAATAAATCAGAAAGATCATCAGCATGGTCACAGGCGCGGCAAAGCTTTGTAGCACGACCGACCGCAGCCCAGCCGTGAACGAGTTGTATCCGAAGTGCGCTTTTAGAAATTCAACATTGAACGTGGTGAGGCTGATGGACGCCAACTCCAGCACACCGCAGCCAAAAATCAACCCAAGACTGATCACTTGGTTGCGCAAAAAGGTGCGGTTCTCCTTCACTTGCCAAATATTATTCAAGGCAACTTCCAGCGGCGTGAAAATTCCGTTGGCTGTGAAGAACAGCAGAAAGACCGATAGCCAACTGAACTTCTGATACGAGGCGCTGGTCAGATAATCTCGAAACGGCACCCCGAAATCAGGTGGGAAATAGTTGGAAACGGTTTGCAAAATCACTTCCACGGCCGCCTGCCAGTGAAAAACGTAGCGGCATAGCAGCAGCATGGCCACCAGAAACGGAAAGAACGAGATCAGAATATTAGCGGCGACTGCAAACGAATAAACATGCACTTCGGTTCGCGCGAAGAATTTGAGCGATGGCCCAAAACTGCGCCACAAGCCGCTTAAGCTGCGGACAATGACATTCGGCCCAACGCGAAATGGTTCTTTTGGGGTCGTGTAGGTCGGCGTGGTGCTCTGCGTGGCCAAACTTCTTTATTTCCCGACCTCGTGAATGTTAGTCAACGAATAGGTGCCATCGTCTCTAACGTTCACGGTAGCCGCGATACTCTCGCCCGCTTTCAGAGCCTGCAGATCGGAATTCGATGGAACCGGATAATCCATTTTCATGGCGTCCATGAAATTCGGAATGGCGGCGCCGTCAATCATGGCGGTGTGATCCTGCAGATTAATTGAGATCACTTTGCCGGTAAAGGCGTATTGCTTCGTCGCGGAGTCTTTTGGTTTTGTTTGATGGCACGCGGTCAAAGCAAAGATGACAAGACAGAATGCAAAAACTTTCAAAACAAATCTCCCAAACTTCCAGCATAGCCAGAAGGCCAACCCGCTTTCGTAAACTGGTCTACAATTGAGGCATGCAGGAAAGCTCACTCGGCAGTCCCATGGACCTTCTGGTTATCGCAGTCATTTTCATGCTGCTCTTTGGCGGCTCGAAGCTGGCTGGCTTGGGCAAGGGTATTGGCGAGAGCATCAAGAACTTTAAGACTGCAGTCAAAGACGACGACGCTCAAGACACTAACAAGCCCACCACCAAGACTTAGCCGGCGTTACATTTCCACCGGAACAATTTCACCGATTCCGAGCTTCTTCAGATCCGCTTCCACCTGCGCCCGATCCGCCACCACCATCCAAACCGTTTTTGCCGGATCAATAATGACGCGCGCCGCTGCCTCCAAATCTTGAATCGTTAAGGCCGAGACTTGGCCGACGTAATGATCAAAGAAGTCCAGCGGCAAGTTGTTTTGCAATAGATCGCTGTACAAGCCGCCGAGCGAATTCATCGTCTCGTGCGAACCGGGCAATTCGAAAATCTGTTGCTGTTTGGTTTTGTCGAGCTCGTCCGCTTCAATCGGCCGCGCGCCCAACATTCCCTTCATTTCGCCGAGCATTTCGGCAATCGAATCGGCGGTCTTGTCGCCTTGCACCGACGCGTACGCTAAGAATGGCCGCTGGGCAGCCGCACCGTATAGAACGGAGCCAGCGCCATATGACCAGTGTTTGTCCTCGCGCAGGTTCATGTTCAAACGTGCGCCAAAGGTTCCGCCAAACACGTTGTTCATGGTTTCGAATGCAATCTCGTCCTGGGGGTTCGGCGGCGGAACAATGGTTCCTGCAATCACCACGGAATGCAGCGCGCCCGGTTTATCCACTAAATAGATCGCCGAATGATCGGGCCGAGGCACCGTCTTCAGATTCTTCGTCGGAACCGGTCCAGCTTGCCAGGCGGCGAACACTTTTTCGAGCTTCGGCTTCAATTCAGACAGAGTGGTATCGCCCACCACGATCAGCGTCGCGTTGTTCGGCTTGTACCAAGTGTTATGGAACGCTTCGGCATGTTCGCGACCCATCTGCTGCACGCTCTCTTCGGTTCCCGAACCGGTCAGCGGCACACCGTAGGCATGGTCGCTACCGAAAAGAATCGGTGGCAGCGCGCGCAAGGCCATCTGCAGCGGTGTCACTTTCTCGTTCGCTATGCCGGCGAGCTGCAACTGCTGCTGGCGGACGAAATCGGAATTGGGAAACGTCGGGTTCAGCACCACGTCGGCGAAAATGTCCAAACCCTCGTCCAAGGTGTCGGTCAGTGATGACAGAAACACAGTGGAGATATCGAGATTGCAGCCGCTGGTTAATTGCGCGCCTAGCATCTGAATCTCGTCGCTGATCTCCAACGCTGTGCGGCGCTTGGTGCCGCCCGTCAGCAACGATGCCACCATACGCGCCGTGCCAGGCAATGTAGATTGGTCAGCCGCAAAGCCCGCATTCACATCCAACCAAAAATTCACCGCTGGAATTTCATGCCGTTCCGCAACTAAAAGCCGCAGGCCATTCGACAAGCGATCTTCATGCAGCGTTGGCAGCTTTAGTTCATGCGGTGTGCCAAGATCGGGCAGCACAGTGCGATCGGTTGCGTCCACGACAGCGGGCGCAGCTTCAAATGGATGCACTTCCAGCGCATACTCGCCATCCACCAACCATTCGCGCGCCGAATCCCGTAAATCCGCAAAGCCCGCTTGTTCTAACCGCTGCAGACGCGCCTTGTAAGCGTGTGGCGAACCTAAGTACGTTTGGCAGGTAGCCAGAATGTCGGACTTGCCGCCGAATCCGCCAATGCGCTCCACGCCACGCACGAACGACGCATACGTCTGCGCCTTCAAACGAGAGAGTTCGCGCGCCGTTGGTCCGGTATCCAGAAAGCGCGCTACCTCTTCCTCAATGGCTTTCTCCACTTTGCTCAAATCGCCGCCTTGCTTGGCGGTGGCAACAATAACGAACTGGCTGCCAATCTCGCGCTCATCCAAATGCGCCGCCACCTGTGTGGCAATCTGATCGTCGTAGACCAACCGTTTGTAAAGGCGTGAGTTCTTGCCGCTGGAAAGCACACCCGCCGTCAGCCGCAAGTAATCTGCCGCCGCAGTGCCATAGCCAGGCACATTCCACATCTTGTAAATGCGCGCCTGGGGCACACGATCTTGCACCGTTTCACGATGCGACCCCGTCATCTTGGCCACCCACGCGCGTTGATGCGCCACCGGCGGCCCGGGCGGAATCTCGCCAAAATGCCGCTTGGCCTTTTCGTAAGCGTCTTTGGTGGCTATGTCGCCCGCAATCACCAGCACCGCGTTCGATGGTGTGTAGTAAGTTTTAAACCACTCGCGCACGTCGTCAAGCGTGGCCGAATCCAAATCTTCCATCGACCCGATAACGGTATGCGCGTAAGGATGGCCGGCCGGATAGGTGGACCGCACCATCAGGTCTTCGACAATCGCGTACGGCTCGTTCTCGCCTTGCTGCTTCTCGTTCTTCACCACGCCTCGCTGCAAGTCCAGAACTTCCTGGCTAATCGTATTGGCGAAGAAACCCATGCGGTCCGATTCGGCGAACATCGCATAATCCAGCGCCGAAACCGGCACGTTTTCGAAATAGTTCGTGCGGTCTTCGCTAGTGGTGCCGTTCATGCCTGTAGCGCCGATGCGCTCCATGGATTCGATGTAGCTGCCGGGAAGATGTTCACTACCGCCAAACATCAAGTGTTCGAAAAGGTGGGCAAAGCCGGTCTTTCCGGGGCGCTCGTTCTTGGAACCGACGTGGTACCAGAGATTCAACGCAACGATAGGCGTCTTGTGGTCTTCATGAACAACGACAGACAGCCCGTTTTCAAGCACAAACTGTTCGCAGGGTATTTCAAGTTTGGAAAAATGCATGCAGCGATAGACTTTCTTCTATTGTTTCATTACCCCTAATTCGTCTACGAAATCGACCGGTAGTTCTCAAAAACGGACACTTTCACTTGTTACCCCATCATTCGATTCAACACCTTGCCATCTGAATCGAATGGCTGTGCGATTGCAGCAGCCGAGCCGATGCCCATATTCGTCACCGAAATCCTCCAATCCTTTCGCAGCTTATTGAAGTCGCCCGGCTTCGCCTCTGTCGCAGTTTTGGTGCTGGCGTTGGGCATCGGCGCCGACACGGCTATCTTCAGCGTCGTCAATTCCGTCCTCTTCAATGCGCTGCCTTACCCAAATGCCAACCGTCTGGCGCTGATTTGGGAGACAGACCTGAAAGATGGCATCAGGATCGAAGGTCCGTCGGGCCCGAACTATCTGGATTGGAAAGAACAGAGCCACTCGTTCGAGGAGATGGCGTTGCTTGAGGTCGGCACCGGTACTCTCACCGGCGACGGCGAACCTCAACAGGTGACAGGTCTGCGGGTAACGACAAACTTTCTACCGATGCTGGGGGCGCACATCGCTTTAGGGCGCAGCTTCGAAACTGCGGAGGGCGCGGGAAAAGGCCGCTACCCCGTGGCCGTTCTCACCAATGGATTCTGGCGCAGCCATTTCGGCTCCGACCCGAACGTTGTGGGCAGAAGCTTCACCCTGAATAGCGAACCATACACGGTCATCGGAGTGCTTGCCCCCGATTTCTTCCAGCCATTGCCCTGCGATCTTTTTGTTCCCTGGCCGCTGGCCGAACTCCGCAGCAAAGGACGCGCCTCGCACGATTTTGGCGTCATCGGACGTCTTCGACCTAACGTCACTTGGGCGCAAGCGCAACGCGAACTGGGTGGGATTGCCCGCCGTATTGATGCCGCAACTCCGGCTTTGGCCGGTTGGGACGTAACGATCGTGCCTATGAAGCAAGCTCTGTTTGAATCCATCCGCCCCGCATTCATAGCGCTGCTGGGGGCGGTGGGTTTGCTGCTGCTGTTAGCCTGCGTCAATATGGCGAGCTTGCTGCTGGCCAGAATCACTAGCAAGGCCAAGGAAATCGGCATACGAACCGCTCTGGGCGCCAGCCGCAGCCGCCTGGTTCAGCACGTTCTTAGCGAGAGCCTCATCCTAAGCCTGTTGGGCGGCCTGTTTGGAGTCTTCCTCGCCAGTTGGGGCGTCAACCTATTAAGCTCCATCTTGCCCGCGACTCTGCCGCTTCCCGATGCAGGCGCGGAAATTATGCGGCCGGATATTAATATTGACGCCCGCGTGCTGATTTTCACGCTGGTTATCTCGTTCGCGTCGTCCCTAATCTTTGGCCTTATTCCCGCCTTACACGCCGCGCGCACCAATGTGAACGACGCTTTGAAAGCCGGCGGCCGCACCTCTTCTGAATCTGTAAGCCGTATGTCGGTCTGGCGCTGGCTGGTTGTGTGTGAAATCGCACTTGCGAGCATGCTGCTGGTGGTGGCCGGCCTAACGATGAAGAGCTTCGTCAACCTGCAACATGTGGATTCCGGTATTCAGCCAGACCATGTTCTGACATTTCGCATGCGCCTTCCTACCGACAATCTTTACAAGCAGGGCTTTGAGCAGGCGCTTTTCTATCGCCGTGTCCTTGACCGTGTACAGCAGATCTCGGGCGTCCAATCTGCCGGTCTGACGGATGTTTTGCCTCTTGGACAGCAAAACGGCACCGAGTATTTCTCCATCGAGAACCGCCCGCTGCCTCCCCACCAGACTCTGGCCGCCGATTTTCGCCGCGTCAGCGCCGGTTACCTCCACACCATGGGCGTCTCGTTGTTGCAAGGCAGAATGCTATCCGATCATGACGTGAACGATTCCGCGCCAGTGGTCCTGATTGATGAAGCTTTCGCGCACCAATACTGGCCAAACCAAAATCCGCTGGAACGGCGAATCCGTGTGTGGGGCGTGTATCGCCAGATAGTGGGAGTGGTTCGCCAAGTTCATCATTACGGTCTCGACAAACAGCCCGAACCCACTATCTATGCACCGTTTGAACAAATGCCCAATAAGTCGATGGCGCTAGTCATCCGCACCACCGTGGACACACAGACGATGATTCGAAGCGTGAAACAGGCCATTTATTCGGTGGACCCGGGCCAGCCGGTTTTCCTGATTCGAACCATGAACGACTATCTATCGCTGGCAGAAACCGCGCCGCGCATATCGACAATACTGTTGTCGGCTTTCGCAGTCATATCTATGCTGCTGACAGCTATGGGAGTGCATGGAGTTGTCTCTTACGGAGTATCGCAACGCACGCGCGAATTCGGTCTCCGCATGGCGCTGGGTTCCTCCAGCCGGCAGATCAAAACCGATGTCGTGAAAGCTGGTCTGAAAACGGCCCTGCTTGGACTCGTTATTGGGATGGCAGGCGCTGTCGCCCTGGCTTCGGCATTAAGAACGTTTCTGTTTGGAGTTATGCCGCTGGATCCGCTGGTGGTCAGCGCCACTTCGCTGTTACTGCTCGGTGTAGTGTTCCTGGCAAACTACATACCGGCGCTGCGTGCCACTCGGACAGACCCAATTGTGGCGCTGCGTTGCGACGGTTAGGCAGTCCTATCGATTTGAGAGGGGCAATTTCATCTTGTTATGAGGATGCGGCGACCGATGCGGCAGCGTCAGCGACGAGAGTTTGGGGCTGTTCGGGTTTTTGGGACTTTTGATTTCGCTGTTTGATCGCTTCTTGCTTGAGGCGGAGGGCTTCCATGCGAGCGGCGTGTAGTTCGGCCTTCTGTTTTTGCGATTCGAACCGAATTTGCGCTTGCAGGGCTCGGCGTTCGGCTACGGCGGCAGCGGTTTCCTGGCGAAGGTGGAAGTTGCGGAGGCGCATTAGCTCAGAGAGCGATTTGCTGAAGCCCCGCGAGTGGGTGGCGTGATAGCGCATGTAGAGGGCGAAGTCTTTGCGTTCTTCGACGGCAATCTGTTCACCGACTTCGGCCAGGATTTGGGATTGGAGGCGGAGGGCTCGGTCGCTGAGCCAGGAGTGAACGGCGAGGCGGGTGACAAGTTCTTCTTCGGTGGCGGTGGTGGGTGCCCAGTCTTGGTGGAATCTGGCGAGTCGGCGGTCGAAGGCGGATTGATCCTCGGTGGGCAGGACTTTGAAGTTGGAATCGGGGAGCGCTGTGAGGCCATGGATCGTGTGATTGCGGGAGGCGATGGCTTTGCCTTCTGGGGTGATGGCTCCGGTGGAGAGTTGGGCGTTGGCTCGGTTGGCAGCGAGTTGGGCTTCGGAGACTGAGGTCTCCGTGGTGGGATTGAGCTTGGCGGCTTTGCGGGCGGCTTTGATTGCTTTGCGCTCGGCGGCGCGGCGGATGGATCGGTCGGTCATTTGTTGGCTCCTGAAATGTGTTTAGAAATGCGAAAGCCCGCTGCAGGTTTTGGCCTGTAGCGGGCTTACATGACTATTATAACGGGCCGTGACCAAATTTTAGGGAGTGCCAAGATGGATTTTCACAAGGTAAGTCTATGTGATAATTGGGGATAAAAATTGTTGGGTGTTTTGTGACCGCTTTTTCTTCGCCCCGGGTTGGGAGGCGAAAGAGGTGGTGGCGGCCTGCAACGGCTAGCCAGCGGCTCAATGTTTCAGATATCAATCTTCCAAACCGTAATGGCTAAAACACGAATCCAGTAACAGTACACCTGCTCCATTCAAGTGCGTTCCTAAACGCCCTATACTTGGTTTCGCTAGTGTATTTACTGGCATCACTGGCCATCGAAACCAATATGAAAAACCTGTTTGAACTTTCTTCTAAGGCCTGCAAAACCGCTTTGATGATTCTTGCTCCCTGGCTCATCGCTGCCCTCCCGGCACACGCCGACACCGTTTCCATCAGCTATAGCTTCTCCGGAGCGCTTAGCGGCACGCCCGTCGTCAGCGGTAATTTCCTGACCGTCGAGGGCATCGGAACAGGGTCTGTCGAGGAATTCGATCCGACCGTAAATGCCATCTGGAATCCGGTCACTCTGGACACATTTGACGACGTGAACCTCACCACCGGCATCAATAACGGCACCTTTAGCATGACGTTTGCAGACGGCGATACACTCGCCGGTACTCTGTATGAGAACGACCAGCAGGTGAACATCAGCACCGCCACCGGCCCCATCACCCAGACGTTGACCTTCACTTCCGGAACGGGCATGTTTGCAGGCGTTAGCGGCACTACCGACAGCACCGGCTCGCTGACTGGCGGCGTCTACGCCCTTACCGGAAGCGGATCTCTTAGCGCCCCGGAGTTGGTGAGCCCCGAGCCCCAATCCATGCTGCTGGTTTTCGGCGGGTTGGCTTTGTTCGCCACACGCCTCCGCAAACCTACCCAGCGCTAAAACCCCGACCTTATGCTCAGGGACACTGCCCGCTGGAGTGTCCCGAAAGCAGAACGTTCTTATCCCGCCTGCATCGTTAGAACCAATAATGCCCGACGAGACACTCTCCGCGGCATTGTCCGAGAAGGGTTAGTAGCTGCGAAGCTCACTTGGCCTACATGGTTAAAGGGTTATAAACGCAATTATGTATTGTGGTGGCTGTCCCGGAAACCCGTCCGGAAACCCGTCCCCGGAAACCCGTCCCGGAAACCCCCGGAAACCCGGAACCCCCCGGAAACTCAGATCTAGCGGCTACTGGACAAGTTCGATTCCGTAGCTGAAGAGTGATCGCCGAGTGCATAGCAGGACGATCCCGAACCGGATGAACCCGATTGCGAGTATTCTCTCCATCGGTCTAAGCTCGAACCGCCTCCATTCAGGAGAACTCGACCTCCATAGGAGAGTCTGGTTAGGAGGCTCCTCAAGAGACGCGAGGACAGCCGCCTGTTGAGCGCGCTCCGAAGCTACAGTAGCGATTTCATCGGTAGAGCGTTGATTGCAGCTCTGGAACCAGGCAACGGTCTCCCCTGCGAGATAGCCTTCAGTCCCTCCCAAGAGCGTCTTGCCTCCATCACCGGCGGCACCACCGAGCAACATCGTGTCGATCTCTTGAACCTTCGTCCAGGAGATTCCGCAGTCCTGAGTCCGATACACCGCCGAAGGCGATGTCAGGGCGATCCCGTCCTCCCGTTCAACGCCCCAGAGAGCACACATTCCGACTCCAGAGTTGCTCAGTTCGAAATAGACGGCGGTCCCTTCGAGACTCGCAGGAAGCAGTTTCCATGTGGACTGACCCCCAAGCGTGAGACAGACGAGTTTTGGGACGGTTACCGTTCGCTGGTTTTTACTAGACGAACGGGAAGTTATGATCCAAGATGGTCGCGGTAGGCGAAGCGGAAGCGAGCAATGCTGGAGAGCAACTCGCCAGGAATAGCCTACCGGAGACTCATCCAAAACGATGAGGCAGGAGCGGTCGAATCGGCCGCTCTTGTTACTTGCAATCAGGGTCTCACATCGGGTGGTTAGATCTCCTCATGCCTTCTAAAACTCATGCTGGGAGCTTGCGGAAGTTCCGGTTTCCCGGCTGCGGCCACTTGCCTTTCGAACTCGTCGGGCGATCGGTAACCGAGCGCCGAGTGGAGGCGAGTTGCGTTGTAGTAATGGTCGAAGAAGACACTTAAATTAGCGCGGAGATCTTCGATATCTCTGTACTCGGAGCAACGAATTTCTTCCTCTTTTAGAGTTTTCATGAAGCGCTCACATTTAGCGTTGTCGTACGGATTGCCCGGCCTGCTCATGCTCGCGATCATGCCGTATTGAAGCAGCATGTCAACGTAGGTAGCGGATGCATATTGAACTCCGCGATCGGAATGATGAATCAGACCTGGCACAGGCAGTCGCGATTCAATAGCGTTCTTCAGCGCTATGAGGGGAAGGTCAGTGGTGAGCCTTGGCCCAAGGTTCCAGCCCACGATCTTACGCGAAAACGCATCCATGACAACCGCCACGAACACGTCCACACGTAGCAGACGCACGTAGGTAATGTCGGCCACCCAGAGTTGATTCACCGCCGTGGGAGTGAGTCGACGAGCCACGTTGATGGCCACCTCGAAGTCATGCTTACTGTTGGTTGTCTGCGGAACGAAACAGCGTTTGCGAATGGCCAGCAAGTTGTCCTCTCGCATCAGACGCGCCACTCGTTTATGATTCACTCTCCAGCCTTGCGCCCGTAAGGCATGCGTGATGCGACGGTAACCATAGTGCCGGCTCTCGAGCGCCGCCCGCTGAATGGCATCGCGCAGTCGCGACGCTTCTTCATCGACATCGGCTTGGGTACCGCCGTAGCGATAATAACTGGCGCGGCTCACTGCCGCCAGTGTGCACATCCGTTCGATTGTCATTTCGCCTTGCTGTCCGTCTACTTGTCGGATTTGTTGGTAGACGGCGTCGCGGAAGTCTGTTCGCGCTTCCGGCGACTTTCCTCGATGCGCAGCAAGGCACCTTTGAAAAAATCAAGATCCAACGCTTGTTGCGCTACCAAGCGTTCCAGTTCAGCGATGCGCCGCCGTTGCCGTTCCTCTCTCTTCTCCTCCATCTGGGCGGCTGTCTTGAGGCTTGGAACCGGAACGCGACCGAGAGCTTCATCCCGCCAGCGATACATCTGCGCACGACTCACTTTCAGCTCATGGACCAGTGCGCTAATGACTGAACCCGTCTTCATCCGCTCCAATACTGCATCTCGAAACGCCTCGTCGAATTTGCGCGGACGGCCTATTTTCTTCTTCTCTTCTTCCTGCTGCGATTCGTGGGGCACCTTTCACCTCATTGTGTCCCATTTCTCCGTGTCTCACTTTGGGGGTTCACTACACATGCTCTATCTGCGTCTCGGAACTGCATGAATCGGGTTCGTGCATCCTGCTTCACGCAGGCCACTAGCGCGGTGTCTAATCGCACGGCCAAAGCCCCCGGAGACGACGTCGGCAGCGAAGGGAGTTCGCCACCCTTCCATGTGTCTCGTGCCAAGTGGTAGCAGTTCAGTCCGTTCTCGTTTCGGGCAAAAACAAAAACTCCTTTTTCATCTCCCACAACTGCGCTGACCGAAAACGGCTCCGGGATATCGACTCCAGCGCTTAAGTCCCGCCAATGAACCCCATCAAGCGAGAGCAGAAGAACTCCATCACCATATGCCCACAACGCTCCACAACAAGCCGCGACTCCACGGAATCCTCGCTGCCAGGAGTCGCTCTCGGACGAAGGGAACGAAGCAACCTCGTACACGCAAGTTGCCTCCATTCCACCTGAAATCGTCATACTTCCTCGCCTTCTCTCGTTCCTCCCAGAACAGACATCTCTTTCTTCGGGGCGGCGATGTCGTATTTGCCTTTGGAGAGCACATACCCCTTGAGCCGCCTCGGCAAATTGTTTTGGAGGAGCTCCCTTAGTCCACTCGATTTGCTTTGTATCAGGATTCAGCCTGCCTCAGGGGTTTCCGGGACATGCACCCAAATGCACAAATACTCAGCTTTCAAGTACCTCCACCTGCGCGACTCAACGCATTGAACCATTTTAAACGTTGTGGTAGCTGTGTCTTCTGAAAACTCCGAAAAGCAAAGGGGGTAATTGCGGTACTCGTCGGATACTCTAACCCCAGACGCTCGCAAAGCCAGTTCTCGAGCGAGGAACCAGATAGTGCCTAACATTTCGTGTATTGTGGTGACTGTCCCGGAAACCCCGGAAACCCCGGAAACCTCGGAAGCCCGGCACGGAAACCCGGCATCAATAACGGCACCTTTAGCATGACGTTTGCAGACGGCGATACACTCGCCGGTACTCTGTATGAGAACGACCAGCAGGTGAACATCAGCACCGCCACCGGCCCCAATCACCCAGACGTTGACCTTCACGTCCGGAACGGGCATGTTTGCAGGCGTTAGCGGCACTACCGACAGCACCGGCTCGCTGACTGGCGGCGTCTACGCCCTTACCGGAAGCGGATCTCTTAGCGCCCCGGAACTGGTGAGCCCCGAGCCCCAATCCATGCTGCTGGTTTTCGGCGGGTTGGCTTTGTTCGCCACACGCCTCCGCAAACCTACCCAGCGCTAAAACCCCGACCTTATGCTCAGGGACACTGCCCGCTGGAGTGTCCCGAAAGCAGAACGTTCTTATCCCGCCTGCATCGTTAGAACCAATAATGCCCGACGAGACACTCTCTGCGGCATTGTCCGAGAAGGGTTAGCTGCGAAGCTCATTTTGGCCTACATGGTTAAAGGGTTATAAACGCAATTATGTATTGTGGTGACTGTCCCCGAAACCCGAAACCCCCCGAAACCCCCGTCCCCGAAACCCCGCAGATTTCAGGTCGGTACGCAACCTGATTGATACCGTATATGCTGAAAGGAACAGCGGCGCGCGCCGCGCGAAGAGCATGAGTTCCTCCTTGAACGATCTCGAACACGCCCAGCAACTGCTGAGTCATCTGGCTCCCGCTCAGGTGGCCGCCGTCGTCCACCTGATGGAAGTGATGCTTGATCCGGTGTCCCGCACTCTGGCCAGCGTGCCTTTGGAAGACGAAGAGATCAGCGAGGACGAAGAGCGCGCCGTCGCCGAAGCCCGCGAGTGGCTCAAACACAACAAGCCCATCCCGCATGAGGAAGTGCTTGCAGAACTGGGGCTATCGATGGCCGATTTTGAGCGCATGGGCCAGACTCCGCTTCCCGCAGAGCCGCGCAGCTCGAGCAACTAAAGGCGGTTAAGGACAATGGCTAAGAAGATAGCCTGGACCGAGCAGGCTAAGGCCGATGTTCGCGCCATCGACCGTGAGGCCGCCATCGATCTTCTGCACCGGCTGGCGCGTTTTCTCGCTACAGAAGATGGAGATGTGAAACTGCTCAAGGATATTGATCCGCCCGAGTTCCGTCTGCGCCTCGGCGACTACCGGCTTCGCTACTACGACCATGGTGATTGGATTGAGGTTCTCCGCGTTCGCAATAGGAAAGAGGCTTATCGGTAATTCGGAAGTGGCGCTAGCATCACGGATCTCTAAATCTCCCCCAGAATGTGGGAGATGTGGTGAGCGTCCCAGATCTTCCCCATGGGTGACGTGTCACTATTTAGCCGGTGCGTCAGCACGGTTCGGGGTCGGACTCGGCAAACACGCGGCATGCGAAAGAGCTATCAGACCAGGTGCATCATTTCTGAGAGCCACGCACACAAAGCGCACGCCTGAGGGAATGAGGGTAAGGAAAGCCGGTTGGGTCATCGTTCGACTTACCGTCGTTGAAGTCGAAATACCACGAGTAGCCGTCAGGCCGCCCTCGGTCATCATACCTGCGCTCACTGCTCCACTCATCACCGGTCAAAAACAGATTGCCCCTGACGTGCCAAGTAGAAGGTTCCCTGTCCACGCCAGCTAATCCGCGAGCACTAGAGTTCGGGTCGTAGATCGCCCTCAACTCAGCACGTGTCGCCAGTCTCCAGTTCGAGTACCCGCGTAACCGGAGATCACGACAGTACTTCACCGCAGATTTCCAACTCACGCCCGTGCCATTGTCCTTGCCAGCCCACATCAGGCCAGTGGACGGATCGGTCCAGACACGGCGCGCTTCACCATCGGGCGCGCCGTTCTGCGCTTGAACTGCTGACGAGGCAGTCGCCGGGACGGCAACACATGCTAGAAGCACAGCGAAATAACTAATCCAAGATTTCACAAGACACCTACTTCCGGAGGGGTTTCCGGGAGGGGTTTCCGGGTCATGCACCCAAATGCACAAATACTCAGCTTTCAAGTACCTCCACCTGCGCGACTCAACGCATTGAACCAGTTTAAACGTTGTGGTAGCTGTGTCTTCTGAAAACCCCGAAAACAAAGGGGTAATTGCGGTACTCGTCGGATACTCTAACCCCAGACGCTCGCAAAGCCAGTTCTCGAGCGAGGAACCAGATAGTGCCTAACATTTCGTGTATTGTGGTGACTGTCCCGGAAACCCCGGAAACCCCAAACAAAATCAATAGACCAACCATCAGAATCGCGACTTCGAATGACCAGGTTCCTAGTGTCGGAGCATGAGCCCCCTCACCGAGAAGGGTGCCCGGCACTGCAATTATGCAGAAGGTTCCGATCAGAAAGCAAAGGATCGCTAGTAAGCGCATCTTCTAATTGCACCCCCCGAAGGTAGCCTTGGACGCAGAATCGCTAACGGTAACACAGCCCTTCGATGGGAAAAGCAATTTGAAAAGAAGATCGAAGCTGTCGACAGAATATCTAGAAGGGTATCCGGGACAGGGTTTCCGGGACATGCACCCAAATGCACAGATACTCAGCTTTCAAGTACCTCGACCTGCGCGACTCAACGCATTGAACCAGTTTAAACGTTGTGGTAGCTGTGTCTTCTGAAAAACCCCGAAAAGCAAAGGGGTAATTGCGGTACTCGTCGGATACTCTAACCCCAGACGGTCGCAAAGCCAGTTCTCGAGCGAGGAAGCAGATAGTGCCATACATTTCGTGTATTGTGGTGACTGTCCCGGAAACTCCCCGGAAACTCCCGGAAACTCCCCGAAAAGCAAAGCGGGTAATTGCGGTAACTCGTCGGATACTCTAACCCCAGACGCTCGCAAAGCCAGTTTTCGAGCGAGGAACCAGCTAGTGCCTAACATTTCGTGTATTGTGGTGACTGTCCCGGAAACCCCCGGAAACCCCCCCGGAAACCCCGGATTCTGAATCGCGTTCTTTGCCGGTAAACATGCCGGACTCATGAGCCATCGTGTCCGCGACTGCTTAAAACTCATCGCCTCTCCTAGTTGGAGGCGATTCAGGGCGCGCGCTGAGAAGTTCACTGGTTTCGATTTCGTAGGCCGCGCATATCTGTCCGAAGCACTGCCCCTCATGGGCAACCCGGAAAGTGCCACGGAAGACGACGTCGACAGCCTGGAACTGATCCTTCTTCGTCAGCCGCCGTAGCATTGCCGAAGCCTGCTTATTAGCCTTGTACCCCAGAGCCTCCCGCAGACTCACGTCCGTGGGCGCGGTCCATCAGGATGGACCCGTGGATCACCATGCGATAGAGTCCTCGAACCACGATCTGTTTGCTGTCGTATTTAGAAGCATCTGCAACGATAGCGCAGAGAGGCATCGCCTGCACTGAAGTCCCCTCCTCCTTCGCCTGCTGTGCACGCGATGACGAAAGACAACACATCATAAGAAGAAAGACCACAGTTGCGGCTGCTCGTTTCATTGTTGCGGAAACCTCGCCGGATCAAATACCAAATTATCGGCGTTCGGGTAGGCTCTGCGGATATACTGAGCCAACTCGTCGTATCCGTGTGGCCCGATAGGACCGTTCGGGTAAAACGAATACGGCTTCACCAAGGAACCCGCACCAAATGCTTGGAATTCCGTGTCGAAGTGTGTGAAATTTGCTCCATTGAAGTAGATGCCTGTGGCTGGATTGTAGGAGTTCACAAAATTGGCGTCGTCCTCGATATGGGATCCCTCATGCGCGATTGTCCGCCCAAGACTCGAACCCGAGAGGCTTTCTGAGAACTCCGCATTGACGGTCAATTTGTGATCGGCTGTGACGCCTGGCGTCACCATTGCGTCCGTCTTGTAACCCGGCGCTGTGTTTGCATCAGCATCCATCTGTTGCTGAGTCACAAACTTCACGCCGATGCCGTTATGATCTCGGCGAGTACCCCATGCTGCCGCCGCTTCTCGAACCTTGATATTTTTCGACTTCAAATCCTTTTGAAGCTGGTCGTTGAACTTATCAACGCTCTTTTCGCACTTCTTATCTCCAGCGGCGCATTTGTCATCGTAATGACCGTCGACATCAATCCTGCTGAGTGGGTTATTCCTCACGTACGCATACAGATTGAGCGACTGTGGATCATCCAACCTCGCGTATGGAACGGGCATGCTCTTCGCTGACCAGTCCGGGGTGGTGAACCTTCCCAGCGCGCCACCGTAATACCGTGCCCCAAAGTAATCGAGCCCAGATTCAGAATCGCGTTCTTTGCCGGTAAACTGGCTCGAATTTGATGCTGTTCCTACATACGTATAGCGATTGAATGGGGTGATCCATTGTGCGGACCAATCGTAGCCGAAGATCGGCGCGTCCCTGTATGGGAACGACGTATGGGTACCGTCATAGACATAGCTTGGGGTTGTTCTTGGCGAACATGCGTTCATAGCGTCTGGGGTTAATCTAACTTGTTCTCACCTTCAGGAACGGCAGCAAGCGCGGAGAGCGCAAGTCGAATGGCTTCTAAGCAGGCTTCATCGACTGCCAATTTTACATGAAAGCGTAGCCGCTATGCAAAACTGACTCTGAGACCTCGCACAGCTTTTACCAATGAGCGATACCCTGGCATCGTCTTCACGCGCGGCCTTTCATTATCCGAATTTCCGCTTCTACTTGCTGGCTCGATTTCTGACCACGGTTTCGTCCGAAATGCAGTCGCTGGCGGTTGGGTGGCAGGTTTACGGCATGACGCACAAGCCGTTAGACCTTGGCTTAGTGGGACTGGCGCAGTTTTTGCCCGGCATCTGTTTGTTCCTGCTGACCGGAATTGCTGCAGACCACGTGCCGCGCGAGAAGATTGTCCGGGCGTGTTTTGCCGGGTTCGCGCTTTGCTCGGGCCTGTTGTTGTTCTTTACGCTGCGGCATATTTCGACGCCGTATCCTCTTTATGGCGTATTAGTGTGGAACGGAACGGTGCGAGCATTCAACGCGCCCGCCAGCCAAGCGTTTCTTCCGCTGTTGCTGCCGCGCGACGTGTTTCAAAACGCGGTGGCTTACAACTCGTCTGCCTTTCAGACCGCGACCATCGCCGGTCCGATGATTGGCGGCATTTTGTATGGCATCACCGGCAGTCCCACGCCGGTTTACTTGACTGCGGCCATCGCGTATATCACGGCATTTATCCTGTTCGGACGATTGCAGGTTCTGCCGCAAGCCAGAGCCGCGGCGAACCGCGCTTCCGGTGTTGTTTTGGAAGGCTTGCGCTATATCTGGCGGACCAAACTTGTGCTGGGCGCCATCTCTTTGGATTTATTTGCGGTCCTGTTAGGTGGTGCGGTAGCGCTGCTGCCGGTCTATGCGCGTGAGATTTTGCACGTTGGCGCGCCGGGGTTGGGATTGCTGCGCGCTGCTCCAGGGTTAGGCGCGGTGATAACGAGCTTGGCCGTTGCCAAATGGCCGCTGCGACGCCACGCGGGGTTGGCTATGCTGTGGTGCGTATCGGGCTTCGGCTTGTTTACGATTGCGTTCGGACTGTCGCACTGGTTCATACTGTCGCAGGTGATGCTGCTGTTGATTGGCGCATCGGACACGATTAGCGTCATTGTCCGGTCGACCATGATTCAACTGAGTACGCCGGATGCCATGCGTGGGCGCGTGAGCGCGGTGAACATGGTATTCATTGGCGCATCGAACGAAGTGGGGCAGTTCGAATCGGGCATCACGGCGCAATGGTTTGGCACTGTGCCGGCGGTTGTGTTGGGCGGCATCGGTACGCTTGGCGTGGTGGCCGCCTGGTCGTTGTTGTTTCCACGGTTGCGGAAGTTGGATAGCTTGAATAGCCTGAAGGCGGGCGACGCTTGAAGACGAAGATATTCGTGCTGGCGGCTCTGGCGATTGCGGCTTACTTGCCCATTCTGACGCTGCCGTTCATCTCGGATGATTTCACCCAAATACCAATGGCGCGGCATTATGTAACGTCATGGAATCTGTTGGTTCAATCGCACGAATTGCGTACGCGCTTGACTTATGTTTTGTTGGACGGCGGGTTGGACCATTTGTTTGGCTTTTCGCCGCGTCCTTTTTATGTCGCCAGCATAATGCTGCATTTTTTGTGTACTTTGCTGGTCTTCGCATCCGGATCAATACCAACCATTGGCTTGCGGAATTCTTTTTGGGCGGCGTGCTTCTTCGCTGTCTGTGAGGGCCACCAGGAAGCGGTGATGTGGATAGCGGCTTCCATGGAACTGTTCGTGTTTCTGTTCGGCGTGGGCGCCGTATTGCTTTGGTGTCGCTGGCTGAAGACAGGTTCCTTGAAATGCTATGCGCTGGCGATGCTGAGCTTTGCGCTGGCCGCATTATCAAAGGAATCGGTCTGGATTTTTCCAGTTTTGATGGCGCTGGTGGGCTTAGTTGAACGCGTTCCCTGGCGCAGAGCACTTAAAGGCTTGGCTCCATTTTGCGCGGCAACCGCTGGTTACGTTTTGTGGCTGCTGGGATCGCGTTCCGCTAACGGGCGATTCAACGACGGCAGCTTTTCTTTGGAGGCACCGTGGCTGCGGAACGATTTGAACAGCGCTTGGCACGTGCTGTTGATTTGGGGCATACTGGCGCTGATTGTCATCGCCTGGAAGCGGGACGCAATCGCTGTGCGCGTGGCTTGGCTGAGTTGTCTATGGATGGTTCTGAGCATTCTTCCTTACAGCTTTTTGACCTATATGCCGAGAGTGCCGAGCCGCCATACCTATTTGGCCAGCATGGGCTTGGCATGGCTGGTGGCGTCGGCGTTTGAACTGCTGCGAACGCAGTTTCCGCGCGCCAGTTGGATAGCGGCGGCGATCGTGCTTTTGGTGAATTGCGAGCTTCTTTGGGTGAAGAAATTGAGCCAGTTCCGCGAACGCGCCGAACCAACGGAATTGTTGCAGTCGTCGGCTAGGCAAGCATCAGGCGACATCCATATAAGATGCATCCCGGTGAATCCGCTGGTGGCGCAAGCGGCGTTGAGGGAAGAGCGGCATGCGGCGGTCTTCGACCAACCTCAGGCCGGATCGGATGCCCATTGTTTCGACATCTGGTACACCGATCGAGCAGGAAACCGGGTAGAAGTGAAGAAGCAATTGGCGACTGAGCGGCATGGATGGCTATGGTAAGCGCTATGCCTGATAAACTCAGGCTGTCGATGACTGGCTTGCCGAGTCTGATCCGAATACGCTTTGCGCTGGTTTTGACAGCGTTACTGCTTTGTTTATCGCGCGTCGATGCAGCTACCGACGTTAACAGCCTTCCGAAGCCTACCGGTTATGTCAGCGATTTAGCGCACGTGCTGAGCGCTGATGACAAAGCGCGCTTGGAAGCATATTGCACGCAGGTGGAGCAGCAGCTTGGGGTGCAAGTGGCGCTGGTGACGATCGATACTCTGGATGGCGCGCCGATTGAGGATTTCACGATTCAACTGGCTCGGAAGTGGGGTGTTGGAGCGAAGAAAGACAATTCAGGCGTTCTGCTGTTGCTGGTGATTAAAGATCGCAAGAGCCGGGTGGAAGTGGGACGCGGAGTGGAGCAGTATGTGGTGGACGGGTTCGCCGGATCGACTTTGCGGTCGATGCGACCGGACTTGCGGGCCGGAAATTATGGCGCGGGATTGCTGGAAGGCGTGCGCGAAATGGCCGCCGAGATTGCGCGGGGCAAAGGGGTTAGTTTCACGGAGACAGCGGGTCTGCCACCTCGGCAGCCAGAGCAACAGGAACAAACGCAAGGCCTGGATCTGCACAGTATTTTCACCATTATTGTTGTAGTCATCTTCGTTTTGATCTTCGTGATCAACTTGTTTCGAAGGCGCGGCGGTGGTGGTGGTGGCTATCGCGGTGGTGGCGGCAGCGGGTTCTGGACTGGATTGCTGTTGAGCACGCTTTTGAACAGCGGCGGTAGCAGGGGCGGCAATTGGGGTGGCGGCGGATTTGGCGGCAGTTCCGGCGGTGGTGGAGGATTCGGCGGTTTTGGCGGCGGAGATTTTGGTGGCGGCGGTGCAAGCAGCGATTGGTAGGTTATGGAAAAGCAACTTGATGAACTGACTCAGAAACTCGGCGCGGCTTTTGGCGACCGCATTGTCTCCGTCATTCTGTATGGTTCGGCGGCGGCGGGTGATTGGCAGGAGCGTTCGTCTGACCTGAATATCCTTTGCGTATTGAAGACCATCACGAGCGTGGAATTGAAGCTTGCCGACCCGGTATTCGCATGGTGGACAAAGCAGGGAAATCTGGCGCCCGTAATGATGACCGAAACGGAAGTGGAAACTTCTGTAGATTGCTTTCCGTTGGAGTTTCACGATATTCAGGAGCGACGGCGCGTGTTGATGGGACGCGATATTGCTGCTGATTTGCCAGTGGATTTCACGTATTATCGGGCGCACGTGGAACGCGAACTGCGCACAAAACAAATTCGGCTGCGTCAGAAATCGGTGGAGTTGCTGGGCAGTCATGACCGCCTGGTTAAGTTGATGACGGATTCGGTTTCGACGTTCTGCGCGCTGGGTAGACACGCGTTAATTTTGGGTAAACGTCCGGCGAAATGGAAGAAGCGTGAGATACTGGCCGCTGTCGCGGACGCGACCGGCCAACCGATGCGCGCTTGTAATCAACTGTTGGATATTCGGGAAACGGGGAAGAAACCGGCTGCCGGCGAGGTATTGGCACTGCTGGATGAGTACTTGCGAGAGACCGATGTGCTTGTGGGATTTGTAGATTCATTAGATAAATAAGAGTTGAGATAGGAGCTGATTAGGATGAAAGCCGTATTGCTTTTGCTAGGGGTGTTGGTGGTTGCGGGCTTGTTGTTGTTTATGCCCCTGATGGGTTGGAAGAATGAATTAGTAACCGAACAAAACGATATTCAGGGTAAGTGGGCGCAAGTGGACAACGACATGAAGCGGCGCGCGGATTTGATTCCGAACTTAGTGGAAACCGTGAAGGGCTACGCCAAGCAGGAACAGACAGTAATTGACGATGTGGCGAAGGCGCGTTCGGCACTGTTGGGCGCGGGCAATAAGCAGGATGAGATTGCGGCGAACAACCAATTGGGAGGCGCATTGGGACGTTTGCTGGTGCTGCAGGAAGCTTATCCGGATTTGAAATCAAATGAAAACTTTCTGCGTTTGCAGGATGAACTGGCGGGAACGGAAAACCGCATTGCGCAAAGCCGACGTGATTACAACGTGGCGATTCAGAAATACAATACAGACGTAGACATTTTCCCGAAGAGTTTGGCGGCGTCGATATTCGGCTTTCATCGCGATGACGCGTACTTCAAAACCACGGAAGAAGAAAAGAAAGTTCCCAGCGTTAAGTTTTAATCGTCTTCCGGCAGTTCCCAATCGGCGGCATGCTTGGCGTGCCGCTTCAATGCGTTCAGGGAACCGTTGCTGGAAAATCCGGCCAAGCGTAACCTTCGATACGCTGAGGCCAGGTTTTTTTCTTCTTTTAGAAATTCAACCAGATCTTTCGAACGGTACTTGCGAGCGAGGTAATTGTCTATCAGATCCGCTTCCGATGTATCGGCGAACGTCTTGTCTACGGCTTGTTCCGCCACTTTCGACGATATTCGTTTAGTGCGTAGATCGCGCAGAACGCGCGCTTTGCCGAAGCCATCGTTTCTTAGGCGGGACTGCGCGAAAGTTTCCGAGAATTTTTCATCATCAGCGAATCCATATTCCTTCAGTTTCGTCAAAACAGAAGGAATATCGGTGCCTGGAGCGGCGCGCAGGCTTAATTTTTGTTTAATTTCACCCGCTGAGTAGGCCTTCCGTGACAGAATGCGAAGTGCGTAGTCCCAGAGGCCGGCCTCGTCGAGCTTAGATGGCTTGCGTGGGCGCATGACAGGTTGAAACGATTAGTAATGTACCACGCTCTACTGAACGTAGATCGCGAAATGACAGAAAGGAAAAGGTAATCATTATGGAGGAACGCAACAGCGGATTTGGATATTTCTTGCTGGGTTTGGGAATTGGGGTGGCGGCAGGCATTTTGTTTGCGCCGCGGTCCGGTGAAGAAACCCGTCAACTGTTGGCTGACCGAGCGGGGGATAGCGCGGATTATTTGCGTACCCGTGCGCAGGACGGCACTGAATATCTGAAGAATCGCACTGACGATATAAAGCAAACCGCCTCGGACCTTTACGAGAAGGGCCGGACGCATGTGGCAAAGCATAAAGAGAATCTGGCTGCCGCAGTGGATGCAGGAAAGCACGCATATCGTGAGGCATTGGCGGACGTGAAGTCGGCTGCGGCTGGCGTAGCGAATTCGGCGCATGAACCTGGCGATGGCGTCTAATAGGAATAGAAACGTTCGGCAGTAGTCGAACGCCTAGGATTTGATGCTCCAATGGACCAAAACAATACGCTTCTCATTCTATTGACAGTTTTCGTGGCAATTTCGGCAATAGCGCTGCTGTCGGGCGCGATTGCATCGGTTGGATTGCTGTTCGTGGCTCGCGATTTGCGGGCGAAGCTGACTACGGTTTGGCCGGAAATCCAGTCGATCGTTGGCAGCTCGCGACGAACTGCGGACAGCGCCGAGAAGCATATTGCCTCCATTGGAGCATCGAGTGTTGCGATTTTAGAAGTGACTAAGCAGCAGCTTGCCAAGGTGGATGAGTTGCTTACCGATGCCAGCACACGCGCCAAAGTTCAAATGGAACGCGCGGAGATGGTAATGGATGACACGATGACACGTGTGCAAGAAACGGTCAGCATTGTCCAGAAAGGCGTATTGCGTCCAGTGCGGGAAGTGCAGGGTATTGTCGCGGGCGTGCGTATGGCCATCTCGCATCTGAGCCGCGCGTCACGGGCGACCGTGGATCACGCGACATCCGACGAAGAGATGTTTATTTGACCGTTAGCGGTTAACTAGTTCGGGCCGTACGCCAATTTGGCGCAAGCAGCGGTCGATCCACATCTTCGTTAGTTTTTCTTGCGTGCCATTCTGGTTTAGACGCGAACGCAAGCTTCCAAATTCAACATGATCTAAAGGCTGATCCTGATTGAAGCAGGAGAAGACTACGGTCTCCTGACCGGTAATTGGATCTTTGTGCATTTGCAGGCACTGCGCGCAAATTTCCTTCATCATGCACTGCATGGGCGAGTTGATGCTACCGATGGCTTTGTGATCGGGCTTCAGATAAGGGCGCAAAACTCCATGGCGAGCCTGTTGGACAGCACGCATCATGCCGTCCGAGCCAATGACAATCAGACGGTCAACGGAACTGAGCGGAATTTCGACGTCGCCCAGTTCGCCTTTTCCGTACGCTTCCATAGCTTGGACAATGTTGCCGACAAATGCGCTGTCAAGGTCGCGCGTGGGAGTGAAACCGGGCGCTTCATCACAGACCCAAATGACAACATCCGCGGCCTTTTCAATTTCTTCGATTTTGTAGCGGTCGATGATTTTCTTGTAGCCGGCGAAATAGACTACTCGCGAACCAGATGCGCGCAGTTGTTGGCCGATAGAGAACAGGACCGCGTTGCCTAAGCCACCGCCCGCAAGCAACACGGTTTCCTTGGATGGCGTTTCAGTGGGCGTGCCGGTGGGGCCCATAAGAATGACAGGTTCACCGGGCTTCAACAGCGAGCACAAATCGGACGAGCCGCCCATTTCCAAAACAATAGTGGATAGCAGGCCATTCTCTTGATCAACCGATGCGCCGGTTAACGCTAAGCCTTCCATAGCCAGCAGCGTGCCATTGCCGTGGGTGGCTTGGGATTCGTAGTTTTGTAGCCGGTAGAATTGGCCGGGTTCGAATGCGCGGGCGGCAATGGGCGCCTTCACTATAATCTCCACGATGTTGGGCGTGAGACGAATGACGTCCCGGACAGCGGGGCGCAATTCCAGGCGCAGCTTTTCAGCCAAGATGGCTGGCGCGGGATTTTGCGGCGGCTGCTTGGCCAGAGTGCGCGAAATGATTGGGTAGCCTTGTTTAGCGCTTCCCATGGCCTTCACAACATTGCCAGAAAAGGATGGATGCAGGTCGCCAAAGAAGCTGATGGCGCGGCCGTCGGCACGTTTTGAAATCAAAACCTGTACGGTTTCCGGCTTGGCATTGCGCGTCGGCTTTACCGGTTCACCAGCCTCGTCCACAGCTTGGAAATAACGGCCATCCAGCTTGAAATTCTGTTCGTCCTCGCGCGCTAGCACGGTGTTGGGCTGGGTTCCAGCGGCCACCAAGATGGTGCGTGCGGGGATGGTTATGTGTTCGCCGGTTGCTACCAACTTGCCGATTGCATCATCGAAGCGCTGCCTTTCAAAACGGAGGGCTGACGCGCATTTGTATTGGTCGATCTCTACTTCTTGCGGCGCCAGGCATTCGGCAAAGCGGACGCCTTCTTCCATGGCTTTGGCTACTTCTTCGTGGTTCAACGTGTAGCTGGGAGCATCTACCAAACGGCGGCGATAGGCGACGGTTGCGCCGCCCCATTGTTGCAGGAGCTTCGTTAAGTTCGGCGTGCGGCCTTCGCGCTTGGCGGAAGTGCGCTCGGCCTCAATGGCGCTGGCATGCGATAAGAATTCCTGGGCGATGCCTGTTTCTTCCGGATTCCAGATTGCCTTTACGGCTCGTTCGCCCAATTCGGCAACCAAAGCCTCATAGCGGCGCAGGAACTTTTCCACTTGAACGATGTAATAGGCAAGAGATTCGGTGGCGGTATCGATAGCGGTCAAGCCACCGCCGATGACCACGATGGGCATGCGGATTTGCAAGTTAGCGATGGAGTCTTTTTTGGCTGCGCCGGTTAATTGCAGAGCCATCAGAAAATCGGACGCTTGACGCACACCGCGCACCAAACCGTTCTTCATGGGAATGACGGTGGGGCGTCCCGCGCCTGCGCAAAGCGCGATGTGATCGAATCCCATTTCAAAGGCGCTATCAACGGTCATGGTGCCACCGAAACGAACACCGCCGAACATAGAGAACTGGCTGCGGCGTTCCAGCAGCAGACGGATGACCTTCAAAAAGTTTTTGTTCCAGCGGACGGTAATGCCATATTCAGCAACACCGCCAAAGCCAGCATTGACGCGCTCGTCAAGACGTTCGTAAATCTCGGTAACATCGCGCAGCGGGCGGAAGGGCACGCGATCGCCGAAGGCATTTACGCCAGACACGTCTTCGGGCAATGGTTCGATTTTGAGACCATCGACAGCCATTACAGTGTGGCCGTCGTTCATCAGGTAGTGCGACAGCGTGAAGCCCGACGGGCCTAAACCAACGACTAAAACTTTGTATCCGGAGGACGGCTTTGGAACGGGCCGCGCGAAGTTCAGAGGGTTCCAGCGGGTCAGCAAACTGTAAATCTCGAAACCCCAGGGAAGTTCCAAAACATCTTTCAAAGTGCGTGTTTCGGCCTGTGGAATGTCTACGGGCTCTTGCTTCTGGAAGATGCAGGACTTCATGCAGTCGTTGCAAATGCGGTGGCCGGTGCCCGCGGCCATGGGGTTATCGATCGTCACCACGGCTAGCGCGCCGATGGGATTGCCCGCGCCCTTGACCTCGTGCATTTCGGAAATCTTTTCGTCCAGCGGGCAGCCGTTCAAGGTAACGCCGAAGACGCTGTTTTTGAATTGGCCGGTTTTTTCTTTTAGTCCTGTGGAACAGCTATCTTTTGCCTGGTGGTGGCACTTGATGCAATAGCTGGCTTGGTCCAAAGCACCGGTCAGATCGGTGCCCGCATCGGTTAGATCGAAGCCGTCACGATGACGCCAGTGATCGCTGGTTAATTCCAACGTCACCAAGCCGCTGTCGGTGGATTGGTGAACCGGAACCAGATGCTGCATGTCCAGCTTGTGCGGCGTTTTGAACAATACACCTTTGGCATGTTTGGTTTTGCCCTGCGGCGAGAGCGTTGCCCAGGCAGTGTATTGAGTCGCTAATTTCAGGTGTGGTTCGTGGCGATCTGGCGCGTCGAGCCATTTGGCAACATGGGTAGCAAAGCCAAGTTCGGTTAGCGGCTCCTGCATCAATGCTTCCAATTCAGCAGCCACTTTGAAGCCATCGATCTGCGCGGCCGATTCAGCAGTGTAACCGGTCAGGGCTTTGCGTTGAACAAACTTGCGCTTGATGGCATACAGCGGCGCCAGTACATGGTGCTTGGCCTGCAGGTCGCGCAGTTCGGTCTCAATGCCGAACAGTTGGCCGATAAAATCTTCGACGTAGGGCGCGGCTTCGATGATTAACTGGGAAGCCGTCAAGTTGTGCGGAGCGGGCGGATTCTGGCGGGCAGCGATAAGACGGGCATGCACGTCGGGTGACGATTTTTGAAGCTGCTCCAAAAAAATGTCGTCGAGCTTGACGATGCCTTCGCGGGTATACAAATCTTGGAAACTAAGTCCGAATGGCAGCGCAAGGAACGCAGCATTTCTTGTCGTTTGAGTGGTGTTCACAGCAGGCCTGAAGGTTGCGCGAAAAACCGGACGCCGCGGGAGCAATTAGCATCTCGCGAGTTAGGCAACCATGCTTCTATTTTGACAGAACGTTAATTGTTTTCTAAGCCGATTGCACTGATGATGATTACTCGTGAGGGTGTTTTATCGAAGATGAGGCGAATACGCTTGATTTGCGCAGGGTTGAAAGCCGGATTCGCTTGCTGAAACGCGGCAAACGGCACGTGGATGCTTTGGAAGGTCGGCTCGCCCGCGTTCTTGTACATGCGGTTGTCCAGCCATTCGAGCTTGGTGAATTGAACGTGGAACGGAGGCAACAGAAGGAGCGTGGAACTTAACGGCAGGCTTGCCGTGACACCATTCGCGCTTTCGGCTTCGATGGAAAAATCGGTTATCTCGTCTTTTTCTTCACCGGTGTCGTCGGAAGGTTGGGGATGCTTTTCCGAGCGGTCCGGCGCTTCATCATCCGTGGTGGCAACTGAGAGCGCGAGCGCGGTTCCGGTAAGGCCGGTGGGCAGATCAACTGTGTAGTTCGGCGGCGGGGCGGGTGGCTTTTTTAGCTTCTGCCAGTTCCAACCGACAAAGACGCCGTTGTAATCTCGGTCGCCGCTACGGAAGGGAATTTTGCCTTCGCGCCAAACGGATAAGCCGGTGGCTGAAATGTGGCCGCCGGGCGCGGTTGTGGTGGTAACGTCGGCATCTTCATCGAAGGACGAGATGGTCTTATAACTCTGATCTTGAAACCGGTTCACATAGAACGTCTTCGGCAGCCACTGCTGCGCGCGGCGATAATCGCGGAACATATCCTGATACTCGGCGTGGTTGTGCAAGGTTGCTTCTAAGAAAGCTGAGATGTAGAGCTTGGAAATCTGCCGTTGGTCGTCAGGCGGAAGCAACGGGCGCAGATTTAAAAACCAGTTGATGGGTGTGCCCAAATCTGTACGGCCCCAAACGGTATTGAACTGTCCGTGGTTGGCACGATAAATGTAGAGTTCGGATTTAAAAGCTGGGACATCGCCGCTGAAGTGGACGTGATCGTACTGGCGGCTGCCGTCGAACGAAGACACGTCAGAATCGTTCGAGCCTTGCAGCGTCAGATAGCTGACATCTTTTAGAATTCGCCATTGCTCAGCGGGTTTGTATTGGCCGTCTGCCGGTGCGATGGCCACAACGGAACGAATGTTGTAGCCGTAGTGGAAGGCGACCGTGGCGTCTTCCGGATAAAACTGCAGTTTGTTAAACAAGGCTGCGGTGGCAGCCGCTTCGCCACCGCGGGAGTGGCCACCAACGGCGATTTGGTTTAAATCTACTTTGCCGTAGAAGGGACTTTTCACATCGTTGGCCCACGCGTGCCAAAGCCGTAAGTGTTCCAAAAGAAGCCAACCGCGCACCGCTTGTTGTTTCGGCGGATCGTGAAAAAGTCCACTGTTTAAGAAGTTCTCGTCTACAGATACGGCGATGAATCCGCGGCTGGCCAACAGTTTACACAAGTACGCATAGCCTTTGTCAGACGGCACGCTCATGGAATGGTTGCCATGAACGAACACAAACAAAGGAAACGGGCCGGCACCTTCGGGGTAGAAAACTTGTGCATTCAACGGCAGTTTGTCGGTGCCGAAGCCCCAATAGCGCTTGCGAAGCCAGGCTTTCCAGCCGCTGAAGTCTTTGAAGAACGGCGATGCATTGACAGGTGCAGTGCGAATGGCGACGCCTGGACCAAATTCCGGACGCCGCAGACTGTCGCCGCTGCCGTAGTAAAGCGTTTTGACGTGGTAGGGTCCGGACTTAGATGGATTTTCCGCGCTCAACGCCGACGGCGGGTTTGGCTGCTTGTCTTTGATCTCCAACAAATCGTCCTGGGTGCCATCGCTGTGAAGCAGGCTGACGAAGCCGATGTTTGCGGCGATCGCCAAAACAAAAATCGAAAGAGTAACGATGCGCTTGGCTGATGGGGCTGTGCGCAAGTTGCCCGTGACAATGGTGGCCAGAGTGGCTCCGAGGGCGCATTCGACAAAGAACAGCACCGACGCCAACTCTCCGCCTGTAGGGCTAAACCATAGCGCCGATATGAGAAGGCCGCACGCAAGAAAGAATCCGGTCAAACGTGGCGGGAGCACGCGCAGCAGCATCAGCAAAAGCGCGGTGACGAACATGACGAGGGGTATTGCCAGCACAGCCACCAGCAGCGCAAACAGCAGATCGACCCACAAGCCGAAGCCCGATTCAAGGCTGCTTGCGCCGACAAAAATCGCCCAGAGAACGGTTGCAATTGCCGCAAAAATCGAGCCCTGCAACGCTTCTTTTGACGGCTGAATAGATTTCCAGAAACGTTTTAGGAAAGACACCAGTTACTTCAGTCTAGACGCAGGCCGGGCTGCTGCCGGTTCATCAACCGAAGCGGGTCGCTTCTAAAATCGAAGGATTCTCGTAGCCTTGTTCGACTGTTTTTCCAAGTTTCGCTTCATCTGATCGATATTTACCTCCATGTAGCTGGCCAAGTTGCCGCGCTGAATGTCATCTATGTAGATCTGATAGGTAAGGGCAGGCGAATTAGGGCCAGAATTCCGCGGAAGAGCATAGAAGCCGCCGGACAAAAACTCCCAAGCATTCCAGCGGTAGATGAAGAGAATACTGTTTTGGCCTCTATCGAGAAAGAAGACCTCAGCATTGCGGTCGAGCGCGTTTTTCCGGCGCAGCATTTCCAGCACCTTCCGGACGCGTTGCCAGGATGGCGCGTAATGGCCGCTGGCATTGTCGATGGTGGTAATGGCTCCATTCTGCGCGCTGATGGTTCCCGCGCAAAGCACTGGACGTCCTTTCAAAATGGATGAATGGTTTAGCTCTACGCCACTCGTTCTTCCCGACTGAACGAGCGCTTTATCATCCACCGCATACAGTTCGCCCTGGTCGGTTGCCGCATACAGCCAAAGGTGAGCAGTCAAAGGAACATACACACCCGAAGGTTCTGTGCGGCGTTTGATCATCGGGCCAAGATCCAGCAGATATTTCAGTCGTTCATGTTTGCGCATGTACACGACTTTGGCTTGATTGGTTTGATCGTTCACCAGCCGAGACATAAGCATGTCGTTCGAAAGAATCTGACTACTTTCTAAGCCCAGCTTCTTAAGAATTTTCATGCGGCCTTCGGCATAGGGATCAGTAAAGACGGGCGACTGTAATTCGCCGCTTTGAAGCAAGGCCGTTTCTTTTTTCTTCACATCATGAAATGTGAGCTTCTTGTTTCGGTCCGTAGCGCCTACGATGTCCTGGGTCTGGGAATGCGTGGAACTGCCGCGATAGGCCACCATGGTGTGGAACCCGTCTTTGCTTTTGTTGTTGCGTGGACCGTCGGTGTTCACGGATAGAAAATTGGCCATTTCCGCCTGGTATTGACCGGCAAGCGATTTGGCTCCGTTATAAGCGGCGTCATCCAGGACGGAGCTGTAGTAATCGGGAACGGCCACCATGATTTGTTCCACCACTTTTTTCAGCAGCTTCTCGACGGGGTGTTTGATGAATGTCGATTGGCCATGCTGGCCCACCCATTCCATGCATTGATCGAAGAGCATACAAAGAAAACCGACTGCTTTAGCAGGCTTACTTGAGCTGAAGTATTCAACGTGAGTCTCCTTGATTTGGCGCAGGAGGGCGTCGCTGGAATCTTTATTTACGGCTTCCGCCAGGGTCAAGGGTGAAATCAGTGATTGTGGCATGTCGATCCTCTGTCAGTAAAAGCGACAAACTTTCTAAAATCCGATCATTCGCCTACAATTTTTTTCGGCATACGTTGTTGGGCCGCCCAAAGGTACGCTAATAGGAGTGGAATTAGAGAAAACAATCTTGCGCAAAGTGGGGGAGGCAATCGGCCGCT
The DNA here is from genome assembly GCA_963696305.1 of Bryobacterales bacterium. GTDB lineage: Bacteria > Acidobacteriota > Terriglobia > Bryobacterales > Bryobacteraceae > Bog-105. The sequence continues at coordinate 205,746 of CAVOJX010000025.1, forward strand.
TCAAGATGATTCGCGAAGGCGATCGCGTGGCGGTTGGAGTTTCCGGCGGCAAGGATTCCATCACGCTGTTAGAGGCGCTGCTGCTGCTGCAGAAGCGCGCGCCGATCAATTTCTCCGTCTGCGCTTTTACGATTGAGCAGGGGAAGTTTCTAGCTCCAATTCACCCGGTTGGAGTGTTTCTGAAGAGCCGCGGTGTGGATTGGACTTACGTTGAAGACAAACCGTCGCTCGGCTTGCTGACAGAACAGCCGGACCATGGTTGCGATGTATGCAGCCGTTTTCGACGGCGTGCCGTGTATGAAGTGGCGCGTAACCTGGGAGCCAACGTCATTGCGTTCGGACACACGGCTGACGATTTTTGCGAATCCTTTTTGCGCAATGCCCTGTTCACGGGGCGCATCAGCGCTTTGCCGGCCATTACTTGGTCAAGCAAACGCGATTTCCGGTTGATTCGTCCGCTGGTGTATGTGACGGAGAACTTAACTGCTGCATTCGCCCAGCAGATGAGTGCGCCAGTAATTCCCTGCGGCTGTTCCCAAAAGACAGGAACCGTGCGGCGTTCTTTGCGCGATTTTTTCGGCGACCTGGAAAAGGAACATCCGCATTTAAAAGAAACGCTGCTGTCGGCGATGGGCAAGGTGGAAACCGGGCGACTGCTGGATACGCGCTTTCTTGATTTGGATTCAGTGGAAGAAGAGGACGGGTTTCTGGAAGACGACTCCGAACTGATCACCCTGCCGGGACTGTAAACACAAACCCGTTTTCGATACACTGGAGTACCCATGGCCGCGGAACTGGTAGTTGTGAACGGTCCGCTTGCTGGAACTCGCTTCGCCGTAGGATCGGCGGAGGTTCTAGTAGGCCGGGCTCCGAATTCGAAAGTCGTCTTGCCTGAAACGGACGTAAGCTGGCGTCACTGCACGGTGCGCCAACAAGGCGATCGCTTCCTTGTAACGGATCTGAAGAGCACTTCAGGAACGTATGTGAACGGAATGCGTTCGGCGGAGCGCTGGCTGGAAGATCGCGATCAGATAGGCATCGGGAAGACGATCTTGATGTTTCGTCATGCGGACGTGACTGCCGACAAGCCGTTGCCACCCGCCGACCCGAAACCGGTTCTCCTGGCTGCCTGCTCGCTGGTGTTCTTGTTCCGCGCCATTGCGGCCACGGTGGGCGAAACGCAGAGCCGCTTGTTGCAAAACCAGATTCTGCGCTTGGTAGGCGATCTGATTCCCACGCTGCAAGGCTTGTTTTACCTGGGCGGCAGTTGCGAGGAGCTTCGGTCGCGATTGAAAGAAAGCGCTGCCCAATATCATTTCGATTTTGATCCGGCCATTCTGCGAATTTGTGAGGAAGGCGCGTTTGAAGATGCGGATATTGCCATGGTGGGCGTGCCGCTGTATTTGGATGGCGCGCTGGGCGGATGTTTGATCATCCGTGTGCCCGATCGTGAGGTGGGTCGCCTGTCTGCACACCTGGAGACGTTGACCGCTATCGCGTCGCTGGCGTCGGTAGGTTTTGAAGCCAATCAGGAAATCGAAACTCTGAAGGCGGAAAACGCGATGTTGCAAGAACAGATTGCTGTCAATACCGGTATTGTGGGCAGCAGTCCGCCGGTGCGCCGATTGATGGAGTTAGTGGACCGGGTTGCGCCGCGCGATACGACGGTTCTGATTACGGGCGAGAGCGGAACCGGCAAAGAATTGATTGCGCGCGCGCTGCATCAAAAGAGCCCGCGACGTGACCGTCCGTTTGTGGCGGTGAATTGTGCCGCGCTGGGTGAGCATTTGTTTGAGAGTGAGTTGTTCGGCCACGAAAAGGGTGCGTTCACGGGCGCGATTTCGATGAAGCGCGGCCGCTTTGAGATGGCGCAAGGCGGGACGATTTTTTTGGACGAGGTGGGCGAGCTGGCGCAAGGGTTGCAGGCTAAGCTTTTGCGTGTGTTGCAGCAGCGTGAGTTTGAACGTGTGGGTGGGACGCAGGCGCATTCGTTGGATGTACGTGTGATTGCAGCCACGAACCGGGATCTGAGCCAGGATGTTGCAGAAGGCAAGTTTCGGGAAGATCTTTTTCATCGTTTGAATGTGGTGAATTTGGAATCACCTCCGTTGCGCGATCGAAAAGACGATATTCCGCTGCTGGCGCAGTATTTTTTGCAGCGGTCTGCGGAGCGTTGTAAGCGGGCGGTGCAGGGACTGTCTTCCGAAGTGGAAGAAATGATTATGGCCTATAACTGGCCAGGCAACGTTCGCGAGTTAGAGAACGCGATGGAGCGCGCAGTTGTTTTAGGCGTGTCGGATTGGGTGCTTCCGGAGGATTTGCCGGAGAGTTTGCTGGAAATTACTGCTCGGGATTCGGGGACGAAGTATCACCATTCGGTTGGCCGAGCGAAGTGTGACGCGATTTTGGATGCTTATGTTCAGGGTGGGTTTGATTATAAGCAGGCGGCTAGAGTGTTGGGGTTGCATCCGAATTATTTGTTGCGGTTGGTGCGGAATTTGGGATTGCGGGATGAGATTAATCGGCTGCAGGCTACTGGTGGGGCTGCGGCTTCGACGCGTTAGTAGAAGCGCTCTTGCGTTTAATTGCATGATCGATCAAAGCTAAAGTGTTAATGAGAGGCATCGTCGTGAATTGCCGCAAGCTGGATGGCTAGCAGGTCTGAAAGCAGATCTTCCATCGCCGACAAATCCAGGCTTCCCGCAAGCAAACTATCATCCGCAGATTCGAGAGCTCTGTAATATCGGGCTCGATCCTCCGCGATTTGATCGGGAATAGCTCGCCTGCCCGGCAGTACGTAGCCCAGGCGCAGGCATAGCACTAGGTAAGATGCCGCTCTAGATGTTCGGCCATTTCCGTCAGTGAATGGATGTATCCAGTTCAAGCGCCACATCACGTAGGCTGCCAAGTGGAGAGCATTTCGTGTTGCCCATTGGTCGTTGACGTAATCACAGAGGTCCTCGATCATTTCGGGAACCTGATGAGCGCCTACAGGCTTATGTCTGCTGCCACCGATTTCGATGTTGGCTGGCCGCCAATTACCAGCGTACGAACTGATTCCTTCCAAGGCAATCCGGCTGAGGTGGAGAAGATGGGACGGCCTAAATCGAAAAGGACGGTCCGGTGAAAGATAATGTTCGACTATTTCTATAACTAAATCGAATTGCCGAAGTCCATTTCGGGCCTCTTGTTTTGCGAGCTCATCTGGATCGCTGATTAGCTCAGCGTCATGAGCCCGGCTGTGCCTCGTCTCTTCAGCGTCCACCCGCAGGCTTCCGCGTATCCAGTATTTCAGCCTGCTGATCGACTGTTTGTCTGGTGATACGAGAGTTTTCTATTTTGGTGTTACCGTACGCGAAGCTACGCCGTTGAGCTTCCCTCTCTGATGGGGGAAATTCGCGAGTCTTCGCTGCATCTATCAGTTTTTGTAGTTTGTGCGGCATAATTCTTTCCCTCAACCCTAAATCATATCGCTATTGAATTGTGCTTTGTGCGTCGGGTTTTTCTTGCCCGCTCCGCGTCAATTCAATTCAAGCGACCATTAAACAGGAAGCATCTACCTAGGGCGAGAGTTTGGCAACGTCGTAACACCGAAGATTCATTTGTCCGCACGGTCTTAGAATTACTGCTCGGGATTCGGGGACGAAGTATCACCATTCGGTTGGCCGCGCGAAGTGTGACGCGATTTTGGATGCTTATGTTCAGGGTGGGTTTGATTATAAGCAGGCGGCTAGAGTGTTGGGATTGCATCCGAATTATTTGTTGCTGTTGGTGCGAAATTTGGGATTGCGGGATGAGATTAATCGGCTGCAGGCTACTGGTGGGGCTGCGGCTTCGACGCGTTAGTTAGGGGGCAGATTTTCGGTTGGATATTGGCCAGCTGGCGCTGTTGCTTCGCCTGTTGTGCCTCGAAAATCACCCCACATCCAACGCGTCTGCAACTTCGGATTTCAGGTGGCCTGTATATCAGGATAGATCCGACTAACCGGCATAGGATGATCGCTTGAGCCGTACATATCTCAGGGCAGCGCGCATCCACGAACAAGTGGGCAAACTCGATCCAACGCCCCTAGTGGCCAGCACTGTCCGAGTGCCGGGCCGTCCCAGTTGTTCGCTGCGGTCTGATATAAGATTGCGATCATGAAATCCAGCAAATCTCTAGCAACCACCCTCGCCGTATTGTCCGTCAGCACAATTCTCGCCCAGCAGACTCAAAACTCGCAAATTGAAATTAACCAGCGTGTTCAGCAATTAATGGACTTGGAAGTCGGTTTCGAGGATATGGTTCCCCCGGGGATGTCCATCGAGGCAAGGGAAGTTGCCCGCCGGGGATCGTCGGGCAACGGTCTCATCGTGCAGTACCACATCTTTGTAAAGGGCTTGCCGCCTGACACACTTCTCCAACAGGTATCGTGGCCTGTAAATGCAGACAAGCCGTCTTCCCCGTTGTCAGGCATTTCAGTGGGCAAAGACGGGATTCTGATGTGCGCAAGAAGAACACCGGAGCAATGCGGGGACAAGATCAATCCGGACGATCCGATTGAGTTTACGATGACACCGATCAAAGGAGAACCATCGCGCTTCGCGTTCATTGCACCAGATATCAAAATCGGAATGGTTATTGTGCCCGACCCAATCACAGCCAAGGACAAGGGCTGCACCCTCGGAGCAGTGCGCCTCACATCAATGTTTGAGCTTGCTTTTATCTCCGGTACAGGCTATGCGCCGAATACCGATGTGCATTACCGCATTTCCTCGGAGACAAAGAACGATCACGTCGTGACGTCCGACAGCCAAGGAAGAATCCGCGTCAGCCTGATTCCGTACCCCGGAAGTAAGAGCAGCGGTAAAATGAAAGTCACAGTTACCGACGCAAACTGTTCTCCCGAACTTTCTTACGAATGGGGCAAACTGTAGCAGACGCCAGATGCGACCCCCGGATCCACTGCTCACGGCATCCAAGTTGACTTACAGTAGGCATACCGTTGATTGAAGCCACGTCGCGTCGGCGATGATCGCCGTGCGCGTCATGCGGTAAGTTAGAAACGCTTGTGGAGTCGCTCAGAAACGTTCGGAGTCGATCAGAGCGCGTCACCTTTTGCAAGTTGCCCTCGCAGAAGAAACGTTTTGGGGAATGATCCGCTACCGCAGATCTTGAATGAGCCGAAATCCTTGTACCAATCGCCCTCAGGCGCCTGAGGACGCGTCTCGATCCAGAGGCGAAGTTGATTGAGGTCTGAGACGCTGATGGCGCGATCACGCATGCGCTCGATTAGATGGTACGGCACCGCTTCAGGAAGCTTGTCCGAGCGTTCGATTTGCGGCATCAGCCGCCAAACACCATTCGGCCGAGTTCGTCGCCCAAGCGGCTGGCTGCTTCTGAGTCCTCCTCATTGCGAAAACGCTGAGCCAAGGCAAAGAACTGTTCCTGTTTCTGCTTCTCCACTTGGATTCCGTTCTCGATTAATTCCAATAAGATGCGATTCTTGCTCAGCTTTTTACTCTTGGCCATGCTCGCCACCTGTTTCGCCAAGGTAGTTGGCAAACTTACGCTCTGCCGAACAACTTTTTGAGTTGCTGCCATTGCACCATTATGCACCAAAGTGGCGCATAATGGATCGGAAGTTCCGGCCATTTCGTCTGTCGATCACTAGCGCCCAAGTCTTTTACTTCGGGCATCTGGCCGCTGCGGCTCGGGAGCCGACTGCGCGATACTGAGGTTGATGGCCGAGTTCAGCATTCTTACGGACGACTTCGCCCAAGCCGCCGCGACGGCAGGCCGCCTTGCCCGCCTCGACGCTTTGACCTCCGGTCATTCGGTCGTCTTTCTGGACCATCGTGGGCGCTATGTTGAGGAACTTCCCGACGGTAGGCGGTTTGAAATACGTTTGGATGCAAACCACCCCCGTGAGTCGCACCGCATGGTGGTGTGCGAAATGGCATCAAACGCCGCCTGAGGTGGTGCCCCAGGTCAACCCACGCTTGGCGGCTTGTGAATTTGTTTCGCCTGCGGCTCATAAGCCTAGCAAAGCCCAAGTTGTTTGTGATGGTCTGCTGGATGCTGATGAAGAATCGCCGTCAGTTGGCATAATTCAAGTTCTTTATTTGGCAGCGGGCCTTGAGCTATCTCATAACGGACTTGGGCAACAGCTTCACTACGCGACTTGGCGCCCCAGATATGACATATCTTCCGACGCCACGATCAAACACGAAGCGTTGTACCTCATAACGATGGGCGCACCACGTGCATTCGTCGCGTGGCACTGCATACTTCACGGAGAATTCGCTACCGCAATTCAGCACATCAAGTCGTGCCTGCTGAAAGCGTTTCAGGAACGATATTCCCCACTTGTCAGATGCTTTTGAAACGGTAACAAAGACGATACCTGATCCATCACCAAGGTTTCGGAACGTGGCTGTGTACATCACACTCCCACTCGGACAATTTGTCACCTGGGCTCCGGTGAAAGCGTAAGTTTCCAGGTATTCGTCTCGTTTCGACAAATCCTCACTCCAGACGAGTTTCTCCCCGTCTAGCAGCGCGACGTGGGGACGAGACAGGGGCGGTGTTCCGCTATTGAAGACAACAAGCATACTTCGCTCATCGACCCGGACCCTCGACAGAACTGCGGCACCTGCCGGGAGGACTCTTCGTGTTCGGGGACCGGGGTCTATCGGCAGAGGCATTCTTACAATGTCCCCCAGAGGCCCTGTCTGCGCGAGTGAACTCGCTTCAACAATTGAGAGGACCACGACAATACCCAGCCAGCGAGCGCAGAACATTACTGGAGCGCCTTCGGTTGAGGATTGGCGCCGACGGCTTTGCCCGTAAATATGGGAGCCGTGTTGCTCAGCCGATGCATAATTAAATTGCGCGTCCTAATGCAAGTAGCGGGAAGTACTGCGAGTAAAGTTGATAGTTCAGATAAAAGACATTCGGAAAGCCGGTGCCGGTGGCTAAAGTTTCAGGCCAGGAACCGGTTCGTGTCTGATTTTCGATCAGCCAAGTCAAGCCTCGCTTGGCGGCTTGTGAATCTGTTTCGCCTGCGGCTCGTAAGCCTAGCAAGGCCCAGGCTGTTTGTGATGGGGTGCTGGCAGCGGCTTCGAATTGATGGGTTTCGTAGCTGACACAGCTTTCGCCCCATCCTCCATCTTCGTTTTGCGTGGAGCGTAGGAACTCGCTTGCTTTATCAATGGCGGTTTGGGCGTTGGGTGATCCGGATGCTCGCAAGCCGCGCAGGGCGAGAAACGTGCCGTAAATGTAATTCACACCCCAGCGGCCATACCAACTGCCGTCGCTCTTTTGGTGCGCCAGCAAATACGAGACGGCATTTGCAATGGCGGAATCGTGATAGCTCATGCCGCGATGGCAGAGGGCTTCCATGACGCGTCCGGTGATGTCCGGGCAAGTGGGATCGAGCATGGCGTTGTGGTCGGCAAACGGCACTTTGTTCAAGACGTGCCAGTTGTTGTCGGCGTCGAACGCGGCCCAGCCGCCATCGGAACTCTGCATGCCGATTAACCAGTTGACGGCGCGGCGCTCTACACGCAATTGCTTCTCGGAGTCGCTGGCTTTGGTGTGCTCCAGCGCCAATAGCACCATGGCTGTGTCGTCAATATCGGGGTAGCATTCGTTAGCGAATTCGAATGCCCAGCCGCCTGGTTGCAGGTCGGGACGCTTCACGGCCCAATCGCCCTTGCGCCGAACTTCTCTATCCAACAGCCAGTCTGTTGCGCGTCTACCGGCTTCTTCCGGCAGCATTCCGGATTCGCCCAAGGCAAACAACGCGATGGCTGTGTCCCAAATGGGAGAGACGCAAGGTTGGAATTCGAGCCGGTCTTCGGTTTCCAACTGCAGGCCTTCAAAGTGGCGAATGGCTTCCTGCAAATCCGGATGGTCACGCTCGTAGCCCAAGACGTCCATCGCCATGATGGAATACATCATGGACGGGTAGATCGCGCCCAGGCCATCTGCGCCGTGCGTTCGTTCTAGCATCCATTTTTCGGCTTCGCGAATCGCTTTGGCGCGAATGTCTTTCAAGCCGCGACGCTCCCACAGTTTCAATATGCGGTCGGCTTGGTTGAAGATGGCGGAGAGCTTGTCTTTGCGCGGCAGAACCAGCTTTTTGCCCGGCACAAATAGTTCTTCTAAAGTCATGCCATTTGGCGCGTGACGTTGCGCGCCGCTGGCTTGAATGATGGAAAGCGGCACGATTATGGCGCGGGTCCAGGACGACATTTCGTAGATCAAGTTGCCCGGAATGAGCAACAGTTCGGGCGGCACACTGGGCGCGAATTCACGCGGGAACAGACCGAACAAGCTCAAGTTGATTTTGGTGTAGCTGTTGGCCGCTTGCAATCCGCCGAGTTCCAGAATTCGCGTGCGCGCCTTTTCCAAGGCGGGGCTGGCGGCGTTGTGCCCGCAAATTCGCAAAGCGGTGTAGGCACGGACGGTGGCATTGAGTTCCGATTCGCCGCCGGGATAAATGTTCCAGCCGCCGTCTGGTAGTTGGCGATCCAGCACGGTGGCCATTGCCTTCTCCATCTTGCTGAGAGTGGGCGGGTACCAACCGCCAGCCGAGGGCAGATAAAGCCAGAGATTTAGCAAAACGTAATCGGATTCGAGCGTGGTATCGGCCTTCAAATCGCCACGCCAGAAGCCGGCTTTGTCTTGCACGCCCAGCAAGTTGAGCGCGGCGGATTCGGTCGCATGTTGCAGACCTTCGTGAATGCGGGCGAAATCCGGATCGGCAGTAAAACCTAGATGAGCCGGCTGGACGGTGCTGGCCGGTTGGGACGAGGCGGCAGATTGGGACATGGGCAACTCCTGCGATAGCGTTTTGATTCGATTCGTTAGGGTTTCCTTTTCAGGACCGCTGAGGTTCAGCAGCCCCAGATACTGATATAGAGCCAGGCATTCACTTGCGAGCCAGGTGGTGGTGGCTAGTGCGGGGTCGGAAGCGGTGGTGGTCATGCCGGTTCGCAATTTGTGGAAGGCATCGCGGAGCGGCTGCATTTGCGCCGGTTCGGAAGTGTAGGCGGCTAAAATGGCGGCGATCAGGTCTCGCGCGCGTTGGTCAGCGGGTAAGGACAAAGCCGACACCGCTCGAGCCACTAGTGCGTCTATCAGTTGCTCTTTGCTGGAAAAATGATAGAGGAGGCCGCCTTTGCTGAGCCCGGCTTCTTGGGCGATGCGGTCGAGTGTGATGGCGGTCACACCTTCGCGTTCGAGGATGGAAAGGGTGGTGGAGAGGATAAGGTCTTTAGTACCGGTAGCCGGAGGCATACTCGAAGTATACCGTCCAGTTGGTACAGTCTGTCAAGGACCAGTTTTAAGGCAGCGTGTAAAACGAGTAACTGGTCTGCCAGCGGAATACCTTCCCGGGTTCGACATGGACGTGTACATAGACCTCGGGGCAGACGGTCGTTCGGGTGGACCAGAAGTACAGCTTCGCAATCGGTTGATCGCCGGTCTCGCGGACGCCAATGCCTGCTTTCAGGTTCTCCACGCGAATGTCGTTGTCGGGAACGCTGTCTCCAAAGCCAACTAACGCTCCGTAGGCCGAATCGCTACCGGGGCCGAGTTCGTGCGTGTAGTGAATCTCGTGCCCTTCGATAGTCGCTGGTGCTTTGAACTCATCCTTGGCCTTCGGTTCGAAGACAAACTTCACTTGCACGTCGGGTCCGGTGGGCAGATGATCCAGCATGAAGAAATCGTGATTATAGACGTCGGTGTCGATGGCGCGCTTGCCCTTGTTCTTTAGTGCGTGCTGGATGACCAGTTCTGGCTTGTTACGCGGCAGCAGCAAGACCTTGGTGTATTCATAAGCCGTGCCTTCGCCATCGTTCAAATCGTGCTCAAAGAAGACTCGATCTTTGCCGGGACGCACGACGCGTGTACCAGGAGTGACCAGGGTGTAGGATCGCGCGAAGTTATAGGGCTCCATATCCGGCTTGCGCAACATGCCTACACCGATTTTCATGAATAAGCCGTTGGTCTTTGTTTGCGCGTAACCTAAAGCGCCATCTTCGCTGCGAAACTCCTCCACGGGGCCCATGATGGCGTCGTGCAGAAATGGGTTGTAATCTTTGAACCACTGGCCGAAGAATTCGTGGCCTTTGTAGGTAAGGCTGGCTACAACGCCGGACCAATCGAAGCGTGCACCCCGATAATAGCCGTTGTCCACGTTGGGCAGATAGAGGGTGGCTTTCACGAGTCCGTTCGAAATCTCGACCTGCGGAATGTTCGCTGCCTGGATAGCCAGTGCCGCAACTAGAGTGGCGGCGGTTGCCAGCCACCGAATTCTTCTTCGATTGCTTTGCATATTCTTAGCGCTAACAAATCGTTCCATGGTTTTGCTACCACCTGCACATTCACGGGCAGCCCTTCGTGCTCCGCACAACGCACAGTTGCGGCCGGTGCCTGTCCTACGTTCCAAGCCATCGTATAACTAAAGCCGCGGAATTTGTCGGGTTGCATGGATTCGCCATGCTGTAATGCCACCTGCGTATAGACCGGACAAAGCACGACGTCGTAATTGGTGAAGAACTGCATCAGCCCGGTTCGATATTGATCCCACTGTTCCCAGCGCTTGGCGAATTGATCCAGTGTTGCTCTATGCGGGCGCATGTAGTCCACAAAATTGGTTTGTAGCGGATGCACTTGATGGCTGCCGATTGCGCGCAGGTAGTCGTCAAGTCCGTCGCCGCCGTCGGCTCCGAATAAGGCCATTTCCAGATCGAAGACGTCTTCCAGGCCGGGAGGCCGAATTTCGGCGACGCGAGCGTGTTGGCTGGCCAAGAACCGCGCACATTTTTCTACGGCGGCTTTTATGTACGGCTGGCATTGGGCATAACCGTTATCGGTGAAATAGGCCACGCGCAGAGATTCGCCGATTTGCGGACCATTGTCAGAGAGTGGAATTTCCGATGCCCAAAGATCTTCGTTGTCGGCTTGCGCGAGCGTCGGGTATAGCGTGAGCAGATCTTCCACGCGTCGAGCCATGGGTCCGATTTGCCAGACACGCTCGATCCATCCGCCAGGGCCAGGCATGTGACCGGTGCGTGGAATTCGGCCACTGGTGGGTTTAATGGCGGCAAGTCCGCAGAACGCCGCTGGAAGTCGCACGCTGCCAAAAGCATCGCTGCCAAAGCCGAATGCGGAGCCACACGCGGCAATTAGGGCTGCTTCTCCACCGCTACTGCCTCCGGGTGTGCGCGTCAAATCATACGGATTGTTGGTGCGCCCAAAAATCAGATTGTCGGTTTCAAAGGAATACAACAAATCGGGCAAATTTGTTTTGGCGATTGGTGTTGCGCCTAATGCGCGTGCGCGGCTGACTACGGCTGCATCTCGGGTCGCTGGTGGTGAATTCCTGCGGCCTAGCGTTCCTGATGTGGTTCGCACGCCGGCCACATCAATGGAATCTTTGACAGAGAAGGGAACACCAGCCAACGAACCGGCCGCGTTTGCCAGCACCTGTTCGCGTAACACCTGTGTCACAGCGTTCAGTTGCGCATGCGTGGCTTGTATGCGGTCCAAGTACGCCTGCAAGGCTTCGGTAGCTGAAATATTGCGGCTGGCGATCTCACTCGCCAACCGCGTCGCACTCATTTCCAACACGCCGACCACTTTAGCATCGGCGTGCGAATGTTTGGGCGCTTAGCTTTTGCGCCGCATACGCGTCAGCAAGCCAAGCATGGTGACGGCTGAACCGGTGAGTAAGAGTGATCCCGGTTCTGGCGCGCCGGAGTAGTCCGCACCGACCAAGCTGATGTCATATCCGCCTGCACAGTTGGCACCGCATCCGTTGCCAGAGTAAGCGCTAAGAGATTCCGCTCCGGGCACTGGCGAAGAAATCTGTCCCGCCAAAAAGGGTTGGAAGATAGCGTATTTGTTTAGCCCGACTGAGTATTCAGGAACATTGCCATCGCCGGTAATATCGACGAAGTAAGTTCCGGCGGTCCCGTTGAATGCGCTAATCGCTGTGCCGTCATCGGCGGCTTCGATGCCCAAGCCGCTTCCGTTGAACAGATACAGTGCGGCTTGCGAATCACCGTTGATTGTGTGCCCATTTGGTCCAGTCCCTGTTTGGGCCGCAAAGCTTGCCGAAAAAGCCGTGGGGTTTGGAATGTAGATGGCATACATGTCGCCGCCACCCAAGCCATTGATCGCGCCAATGATGGTTGTCAAAGGTTCGTTCGGCGTCGTGCCTACGGTGTATTGCGCCGTGTTCACATACTGCCCGGCGTCCGGCCCGTAGGGTTGTTCACACCACGTGCCAGAGCCCGCTGTGCAAAAAGTAGTCGCTTGTACCGACACCGATAGTGCGGCCACGCACACAAATAAAATTGCGCTTTTCATAGATTTGCTCCTTGATCGTTTTTCTAGTTTTTCTCCGGATGGAGAAGCGGCGCCGGCACTTCATCAGACGCGAATATCGATAGGTCGTTTACTTGGCGTGATAGTTTCTCAGGATAGAAATGAAACGACTCTTATATGCAGTGCCCGTTTTGGCGTCATTGATTTTCTTTCATTTCTTGCGCGCGCAAGACACGCACTTCGAACCGCAGGGCGATCAAATTCCAGGACCTTCGGTTAACGATGCAGCCGGGCACAAAGCTTGGTTGGAAGATTTGCGGCAATGGCGCAAAGAACGCCGTATTCGCGCGGGCTTTGACGATTCGCAATACAAACGGCCGGAGTTTCAATGGATCCAGCACAACATCGTTTCTCCGCAGGCGATGGTAGAAGACCGTTACCTTTACGATCCTGTGACGCGAAAATATACAGTGGATCGTTTTCTGGATGACCTGGATGCGCGCTACGGTGGCATTGACAGCGTACTGTTATGGCCGGTTTATCCCAACATTGGTATTGACGATCGCAGCCAGTGGGATTTAACTCGCGACATGCCCGGTGGCGTTCCGGCGCTGCGTAAGTTAGTGGAAGATTTTCATCGTCGGGGCGTAAGAGTTTTGTTTCCCGCTATGCCTTGGGACACCGGCACACGAAGTCCCGGCGTACCGCATGCGGTTGCCACTGCCCAGTTAATGGCGGACATCGGCGCAGATGCCGTGAATGGCGATACCTTTGACGGCGTGCCCAAAACCTATCGCACGGCATCGGATGAAACGGGTCATCCGGTGGCGTTTGAACCTGAAATGGCCCCGCACGCTGACGAAGGTCTTATCTGGAACAACATGAACTGGGCTTATTGGAAATTTCCGTTTGCCCCCATGGTGGCCAAAGCGAAGTGGATTGAATCGCGCCACATGGAACATGTTTGCGATCGCTGGGCGCGCGATAAGACTAATAACTTGCAATACGCGTTCTTCAACGGTGTTGGCTACGTGAGTTGGGAAAACGTTTGGGGCATCTGGAATGGCATCACGCCGCGCGATGCGGAAGCTTTGCGGCGCGTCGCGAAGATTGAACGCTTCTTTTCGGATGCGCTGGTTGATCCGAATTGGGAGCCGTTCTATCCCACGCTGCAATACGGCGTTTTTAGTTCCTTGTTTGAAGGCAAGTACGGAAAGTTGTGGACTGTCATTAATCGAAACGAGTATTCAGTGGCGGGCACGCAATTTGAAGCGCAAGGTGATGATTTTTACGATGTCTGGCACGGTGTCAAAATCAGCAAGCCTGAATTCGAAATGGAAGCGCATGGCTTTGGTGCTGTTTTACAGTTGCGCACTGGACAGATGGATGACAATCTTCGGAATCTGCTAGCGCAGATGCATGAACTTTCGACTAAGCCCTTGGCGAGTTATTCACATGAATGGAAAATGCTGCCGCAGAAGCTGGTCGAAATCGCGCCGGCACATGGCTCTCACGAAGGTATGCGCGCCGTTGCTGGTGGCACATTCAATTTTGTCGTGCGTGGCGTGGAGATTGAAGGCGACAACGATATCGGGGTGGACGTTCAGTATCCTTGGGAAGACTCACCGCGCCGTTATCACCAGCATTTGATGCCGATCCATTCCTTTTTTATCGATAAGGCTCCGGTTTCGAACGCGCAGTTCAAGGCTTTTATCGATGCCACGCATTATCATCCGGAAGACGATCACAACTTTTTGAAGACTTGGTCGAGCGGCGCTTTTCCGCAAGGCGCGGGCGATCAGCCTGTCACGTGGGTATCGATAGAAGATGCGCGAGCCTATGCGCATTGGGCGGGCAAACGTTTGCCGCACGAATGGGAGTGGCAATACGCCGGAGATATGAGCGGCGGTGTTTGGCAATGGACCGATGAATATGTGGACGAACACACGCGTGCCGCCATCGTTCGCGGTGCAAGCCCCTATCGCCCGTCGGGCTCGCAATGGTACTTTCCAAAAAACACAAAGCTGGATGAACATGGCAAATACCTTTTAATGGCGCCTTCGAAAGATCGAGCGGGCACGCTGGGTTTTCGCTGTGTAGTCGATGGAGAATAACGTAGATGTTCACTGTGCATGATTCGGGAACCGCGATTTTCTTGTGCGTTCTGACAATGCTGGGATGGGGCTCGTGGGCCAACACGCAAAAACTGGCGGGCAAAGAGAAGTGGCCGTTCGAGCTTTTCTATTGGGATTACTGCGTTGGCGTGGCGTTGATGGGCGTGTTGTTTTACCTGACGCTGGGCGCGCGGCAAATGGGTGATTTAAATTCCTCGTCCATCTGGACTGCCATTTTGAGCGGCGCGTTGTTCAACCTGGCGAATGTGTTGCTGGTGGCGGCTATCGATGCGGCGGGCATGTCCGTTGCGTTTCCCGTCGGTATCGGACTTGCGCTGGTGATCGGCACCGCGGTCAGCTACATTCAGACACCAAAGGGAAGCGTCACATTTCTGGTGGCGGGAGTGGCGTTCATCCTGGTCGCGATGCTGGTTTCCGCCATGGCGTACAATCGCTTGCCGAAGATTGCGAATAAGGGTAAGAATCTTGGTTTGATTTTTTCCATCGCCGCTGGATTGCTGATGGGTTTCTTTTATCCGCAATTGATGCGCGCCATGGGCTCCGCGCCCGGATTGACGACGCCTTACGGCGCGCTGCTGTTCTTCGGAGTCGGCGTGCTGATCAGCAGCCTTCCGATTAACGGCTGGTTCATGCGGTCGCGTGGTTCCAGCTTTGGTGATTTCACCGCTGCTCGCGCCAAATTGCATTTGCCTGGAATCTTGGGCGGGATGATTTGGATGGCAGCGCTTGGCTTTAACGTGATTGCATCTGGCGTGGCGGGGCCCGCTGTCTCTTATGCTTTGGGACAAGGCGCAACTTTGATTGCTGCGCTTTGGGGCGTGTTCGTTTGGCGTGAATTCAAAGATGCGCCCAAAGGCACAAACAATTTGCTTACCGCGATGTTGGCCGCTTACGCCATTGGCCTGATTTTAATTGGCCGCGCCACACTGTAATTTATGGCGGAAACTTGCTTGGTTATCGGGACGCCTTGTTATGGCAGACAAGTTACCGATCTCTATACGGGGTCGTTGTTGAAGCTGCAGATGGCATGCTTCCAACGCGGCATTCGTTTGCAGGTGCTGCTGAAAGGCAGCGACGCATTGATTACGCGCGCACGGCAAAACATCGTTGCCGATTTTCTGGCCAACGAGAATGCCACTCACCTGCTGTTCATCGACGCCGACATTGGTTTTGAGCCCGAACAAGTCTTCCGTCTGCTTGATTTTGCTAAAGACATGGCCGCCGCGGTGTACCCCATCAAACGAATTGACTGGCAGAAGATGAGCGTGATGGCGGAAGCCAAACGTACGCCGCTGGAACAAGCTTCGCTTTCTTACATGATTGAATTCGCCAACCCGCAAAGCATTCAATCCATCAATGGCTTTGCGCGTGTGACCTTCGCGGGCACGGGCTTTTTGATGATTCAACGCCAAGCGATTCTTCGCATGCTTGAGCATTACCCTGAACTTCGCTATGCGTACGACCACAAGCCCGACGACAGGCTGAGCGAGAGCCCTTATCGCTACGCGCTATTCAATTGCATGATTGATGAAGAAACGAAAGTCTATTTGAGCGAGGATTTTAGCTTTTGCAAGCGCTGGACGGACATGGGCGGCGAGATTTGGGCCGATCTGGAAAGCCGTCTTACGCATGTCGGCACTGTCAGTTTTCGCGGCGATTTGTCTACCCAGTTTAAGCAGTCTTAAGCGGCCAAGTGATTTTGTCGCCTTTGCGAATGGCAAGGTTTGCCAAGTGTCCGGCACGCGCCGCAGCCACGCCGGCTTCAATAGGAGCGTTTGTTTCTTTGCGATCGCGAATGCAATCGTAGAAATTCTGCATGTGGTCAATGGTGCCGTCTTGGAAGCTGCGTTCCGTCAAGCTGGGGTCCGCGCCGCGCACACCTTCGCGAAAAATTTCAAATCTGCCGCGATCAATTTTCAAGGTGGCTAAGTTGCCGCGAAACTCCAACCCGCCGTCGTCAATGGACGAAACCATCGTTCCTTCGTATCCCACTTCGAAACTTGGATAACGAAGGATGCTTTGCACAGTGTCAGGACAGTCCCACTTGTCGAAGAAATAGGTATCTCCCATACCCTGCACTAGCTTGGGGTCTGAACTCTTCATCGCCCAATGCACCACGTCCACCCAATGCGTGAACAAATCGGTCATAGCGCCGCCACCGAAGTTCCAATACCAACGCCAGCGCCGGTATTTTTCTTCGTCGTAAGGTTGATCGGGCGCGTTGCCCAGCCAGCGTTTCCAATCCAGCAAATTCGGGTCAATATGCTTGGCGGGCGGCTTGCCCTGGTAGTTCTGATACCAGAACGTACGCACTCGGGTGACGCGTCCCAGGCTGCCGCCTTGAATCAGATCGACAGCGCTGCGAAAATGCGTCCAACTGCGTTGCTGCATGCCGCACTGAACAACACGTTTCGAATCGCGCACCGCTTTGATTACCGGCTCGCCCTCTTCAATCGTGTGCGTTACCGGCTTTTCGCAATAAGCGTCTTTGCCCGCGGCAACTGCGTCGGTCAAAACCTTCACATGCCAATGGTCGGGGGTGGCAACGAACACCGCGTCTAAGTCTTTGTTGTCCAAAACTTCGCGATAATCCAAATGCGTGCTGGCCAAGTTCGGATAGCGCTGGCGCACCGCATCGCGATGTGGCGCATAGACGTCGCAAGCCGCCTGAATGTCGAAGCTTCCAACGCGGTCCGCGCAGTCCAGCAAATTATTCATTCGGCCGCCGCAACCAATTGCGCCTACTCGAATGAGATCGTTCGAGCCATACGCCCGAGCGGCGCTTACCGCCGTTAGTCCACTGGCAACCAAGAAGGTTCTGCGATTTGTTTGCATGCTGCGCGCTATGTTATCTCACGCGCTTTCACTCAAGTGGATGCAGAAGCTGATATGGGACGCCCGTCGCTTTGCGCGCGCTCATCGTATTTCCCGAATATCATTTTGCCCGCAGTGGTTTGCAACACGCTGGTAACAACGACATCCACATTTTTCGAGATCAAACGCCGGGCGTTGTCCACCACCACCATCGTCCCGTCGTCCAGATATGCAATGCCTTGGTTGTGCTCTTTGCCTTCTTTCAGGATGAAGACGCGCATCAATTCGCCGGGCAGGACAATCGGCTTCAGCGAACTGGCCAACTGGTTAATGTTCAGCACATCCACGCCCTGCACCTGCGCCAACTTATTCAAATTGAAATCGTTAGTGACGATCTTGGCCAGCTTGTCCTTTGCGAGTGCTATCAGCTTTAAATCCACTTCGCGGATATCGGGATAATCATGCGCCAAAACCTCTACCGTGAGCGCCGGTAAGCTCTGCAGTTGCTGCACCACATCCAAGCCACGCCTGCCCCTGGCCCGGCGCGCCGAATCGGTGGAATCGGCTACTGCTTGCAGTTCATGCAGGACGAACAGCGGAATGACCAGCGGACCTTCTAAGAAGCCGCATTGCACCACATCCGTAATGCGGCCATCAATCAGAACACTGGTGTCCAGTAACTTCGATATAGCCGCCACCGAGTTGGGCGCCAAATCTGCAGCCGCGTGAGATTTCATCACTCCCACCACCAGGCCAATCGCGGCAAGTGTAAGCGGCACCACGGCACGGATGAAAGCGGTGGACGGTGTGCTTTGCGACGGGGTCCAGATTGCGTCAATCAACAAGCCCAAAATGCATCCGCCCGCAAGCGCAGTTGCACCAGAAATCAATTGGCGAGCGGGAACGCGCAAGAGCGCAAGCGTTATGGCCGCCGCAAGCGCGGCTACAACCAACCCTAACCCAATGGCAACGACGCTTGAAACTCCAAAAGGGTGAGTGATAACGGCAAAACACGCTATCAATGCTCCGAGGCTGGCGAATACGAAATAGCTACCCCAAGCTGAGCTTTTCAATCTATTTGGAGGGAGTATAACACTGAAGGAGGGCAAACTAAAAATAAAACCCCGCATGCCCTGGTGTTGACCTCAGGGGCTGTACGGGGCTTTGATTTCTATGCGACAGCGCGCTTAAAGCGCCTTCGCTAATTCTTCGGCGAATGCACTCTGGCGGCCTGCGTTATTGGCGTTGCGGCGGTGAGCACTGTGAGATGCCCCGCTCTTATTTGTTGCGGAACGAACCGGATGCGTACCGGCACCAGCGGCGGTGCCAACCTGGGCAGCGCGCTTTGGCCTGTCAGTAGGTGGTGCTAGCGGGGGTTTTCCGGCTGCGGATTTGCTGCCGCCGGCTTTCGGTGGTTGCGCGGGATTGGCGCGCAGTAGACGGTCTTCCAGAGGAGCCCTGTCAAAGCGACGAATGATGGCATTCATCTCGTCCTGATTAGGGGATTCGATAAAGGCGAAGCCTTTGGACTCTTGGGTTTCGGGGTTGCGGATTACCTTGACCGCGTCAGCGACCAAGTTTTCTGAGATCAGCCACGACTTGATGTCGTCGGCAGTCACCCAGACGGGGAGGTTTCCGAGGAAAACGGTAAAGCTCATGTAGTAGTTTTTGGTTGCTCCAGTTGAGGGAAGTGTTGAACGAGGCGAACCTCGCAAGAGCAGACCTCGCGGAGGCACCTATAAGGGTATCATAGTTTGCAAATTCCGGTAAATAGGAAAGCAAGACAAATTTCACCGAAGTCGCGGCCTGGAGGCGTTTGGATCCTGTAATTGTGTTACTTTCGGTGACCCTTGGCACATCCAATCACAATGAAAGGTTTCTTACCGAGGCCCCTCGCCGGACCAGGCTAATCACGCGCACGCTAATCTGAATCTCAAGCCATATGAGCGAGAAAAAGTGGTGGGCCAAAGGTCTGATTTTTGAGAATTGCAGTTGCCAGCTAGTCTGCCCAGGCCATCTGCATTTCGATCAGCTTTGCACGCATGAACGCTGCTTGGGCTACTGGGCGATTCGCATCGACGAAGGTGCATTTGGCGATATTTCGCTCAACGGTTTGCGCGCCGTGATTGTTTTCGACGCTCCGCAACACATGATCAGCGGGAACTGGACGGAAGTGATTCTTATTGATCAGGAAGCCGCTCCCGAGCAGCGCCAAGCAGTCGAAACCATCCTTTCCGGACGCAGTGGCGGCCCTTGGGAAACGCTGGCCCGCTTTGTGGGGAATTGGCTGGACACGAGGTTTTTGCCCATCGAATTTAGTGAAGATGAGTTGTCGAAAAGCGTGAACATCGGTAACTTACTGCAATCTGTCGTGACGCGCATTCGCGGCCGCGACCGCAGCAAGCCCGTCGTGTTCGAAAACATCTTCAACCAGATCCATGCTCCAACCCAGGTGCTGGCTACCGGTGCGACTGAGTACGACGATGGCGTTATCCGCATTAAACAGTCCAAAACTCACGGCCTCTATTCCAACTTCGAGTGGCGCGTGGACGCCGTTTAGATGCTGGCGGCTGAAAGCGTAACTGTCACCCTATCCCGGGCGCACCGCGTCATCCTGGTCGCGGCGTGCATGACGGTGACCCTGGCCGGTTGGCTCTGGCTTTTGCCTGCGCAAGCTCACAGTCTGCCGGAGCTTCTGCTGACACCGCATTGCGCGGCAGCCACGCGAACATCATTTTCAAGCACCTTATTGATGTGGCTGGCCATGAGCATGGCAATGATGGCGCCCACTACATTGAATTGGTTGTTCGCCTATGCGGCACTGGTGAAACCAAGCGAGGTCTTTCGGTCAATCGCCGCATTTCTGACCGGCTATCTGTTGGTTTGGTTCGGATTCAGCGCAATCGCAGCGCTCCTGCAGATGGCCTTGCAGCAATTCGGTTTGCTGAACCACCAAGGCAAGTTGCCAACAACTGTGGCCGCACTGGTGCTCATCCTGTCAGGTGTCGTCTATTTCACACCCATAAGTCGGGCCTGTCTGAAGCATTGCCGAAATCCGCTGACGTACTTCGTAACACGCTGGAAAGGTGCACCCGGCGGTGGTTTTCGCTTCGGCATGGTTCATGGAGCCTACTGCGTGGGTTGTTGCTGGACGTTGATGTTGACTGGCTTTGCCATGGGCGTTATGAACCTGGTTTGGATGGCTGTATTAACGGTTATGATGTGCATGGAGAAGTTGCTGCCGCGCGGCGAATGGATCGGAAGATTGTTCGCCGCTGGGCTGACCGTGTGGGGACTGATGCTGGTCGTTTGAGCGATTTGTGTACACTAGCAACACTACTGTGAATCAGACGTGCGGGCTGGCCATCGTGACCATCCTTTCAACATTAGTCCTAGGCTCTTGCGCAAATCTGCGTCCAGAAGCAGCCACTGATCGCTTACAACCCTGCGCGGTTGCCGATGGTCCGTCCGATGCCTATTGCGGGACGTTCAATGTTTGGGAAAACCGCGAAACCAAAACGGGTCGAAAAATCCCGCTCAAAATAGTGTTGCTGCCCGCGCTTAAACGCGATGCTTCCTCCGATCCACTTTTCTTTCTTGCGGGCGGTCCGGGGCAGGGCGCAGCTTCCATCGTAGACATGCTGCAGGAACCGTTCCGCACCATTCAGGCGGAACGCGATATTGTGCTAGTTGACCAGCGTGGAACGGGAAAGTCGAACCCGCTGGAATGTAAACCGGAGCACGGTGATGAAGATGAGGACGCACAAGCCCCTGACTTTCAGGCCCGCTTTCTGGCGCAGATGCACTCCTGCCTTGACCAATTAAAAACGAAAGCGGATCTGACACAGTACACCACGCCTATTGCGATGGACGACCTGGATGATGTCCGCCAGTTTCTGGGGTATTCCAAGATCAACGTTTATGGCGGTTCCTACGGCACGCGCGCGGCAATTGTCTATGCGCGCCGCCATGCCGACCATCTGCGCGCCGTAATCTTAGATGGCGTAGCGCCAACCGACATGCGTCTGCCGATGTTTGCGGCCCGCGACGGCCAGCGCGCGCTCGATCTGTTGTTTCGCGATTGTGACAAAGACAAAGCCTGCCATGACCGCTTTCCACAACTGCGCACCGAATTTGCGCAGTTGATGGACAGGCTGGCCGCTCACCCGGAGCATGTTCATTTCAAAGATCCACGTACCGGGCTTGAAAAAGAAGTTGACGCTCGCAAGTTCCTGGTCAGCGCCGCGGTGTTTAACAGCCTTTATTCGCCCATGACTGCAGCGCTTTTGCCGCTGTTAATTGATCAGGCATCAAAGGGCGATTATTCCGGATTTTACGCGTTGGGGGCAGCGTTTGATCCCACTGCGGAATCCATCGCGCAAGGCATGTATTTCTCGGTAACCTGCGCCGAAGATGCTCCGCACATCCAACTTGCTGATTTAGCGAGTGTATCGGCCGGGACATTTATGGGTGGAGATCTTGCGGCCATGCGTATTAAGCCTTGTGAATTCTGGCCGCGCGGCACTTTAGATGCGAACTACTACAGCAACGTGCCGGTGGCTGTGCCGGCTTTGATTTTCTCCAGCGATCTGGATCCCGTGACGCCGCCAGTGTGGGGCAACGAGGTGGCATCGCAATGGAAAAATGCGCGCCACGTTGTGGTTCCAAACAACGGTCACATTGCCGCCTTTAGCGGTTGCGTTATGAAGCTGATCCGCGAGTTCTTAAACGCTGGCAGCGCCGCAAACCTGGATACCACTTGCGTGAACAAGATTGAGCGTCCGCCATTCTTCACCAGTCCGGCAGGACCGGATCCCACCGCAGGAGCCGCCAAATGATTCGCGTAGAAAACTTGCGCAAGCACTTCGGTTCGGTTGTCGCCGTGCAGGATGTCTCATTCACTGCGGCGGACGGTACGGTCACCGGTTTGCTTGGGCCGAACGGCGCGGGCAAAACTACTTCTCTGCGGATGATTTATGGCTTGATCAAGCCCGACGCTGGATCCATCCAGGTGGATGATGTGGATCGCATAGCGCATCCTTTGGAAGCCCAGGCACGCTTGGGCGTCTTGCCGGATCAATCGGGCCTCTACCCGCGTCTCACCCCGCGCGAACACATTCGCTATTTCGCCAACTTACAAGGCGACAACCGGCCCGACTTAGAGCAGCGTATTCAAAACTGGATCGACATTCTGGATCTGAAAGCCATGGCCGACCGGCGAGTTGGCGGGTTCTCCCACGGTGAACGCACGAAAGTGGCCTTGGCTCGGGCTTTGATTCATAATCCGCAGAATGTGCTGTTGGATGAGCCAACCAACGGTCTGGATGTGAACAGCACGCGCGCCGTACGTGAAGTGATTCGCCGTTTAAAGGCACAGAATCGCTGCGTCGTTTTTTCCAGCCACGTGATGCAGGAAGTTTCCGCCTTGTGCGATCGCATTGTTGTCATCGCAGCGGGCCGGGTAGTGGCCAACGGCACGCCTTATGAACTGCTGGAACAAACCGGCAAGACTTCGCTGGAAGATGCATTCGTCAGCCTAACCGGAAGTCACAGTGAAGAAGGAGGCGAGGCCGCATGATGTCCCGCATTGTCGCCGTCATGCGCAAGGAACTGATGGATGGGTTTCGTGATAAGCGCGCCCTCTATACAGTCATCATCAGTGCCTTAGCCGGCCCGCTGCTGATCGCCTTCATGTTGAACCAGTTCGCGGGACAGCAGCGCGCGGCTCGTGAAATATCAGTTCCGGTGGTGGGGCGTCAATATGCTCCGATTTTGGTGCACTGGCTGGAACAGCAGAATGGCGTAGCCATTGAAGACGGCCCGGCGGATGCTGAAAAGGCTGTGAAGGATCGTAAAGCGGAATTCGTGCTCGTGATCGATAAGGATTTCGCCGAGAAGTTTCGGGATTCGCGCGCCGCACCGGTTCAACTGATCTCGGATTCCACCCGCCAATCAACGCTGCCGAAGGTTCACCGCCTGCAGAAGCTGCTGGAACGCTTCAACGGTCAGATGGGAGCGATGCGTTTGATTGCCCACGGTGTCAGCCCAGCCATCGGCGCTGTTCTGCAAATAAAAGAAGTGGAAGTTTCCAGCGCACAACAGCAGTCGGCAACCATCTTCAACATGATTCCCATGTTTATCATTGCGGCCGCCTTTACCGTCGCTATGCAGCTTGCTACAGACGCGACTGCCGGCGAGCGCGAACGTGGATCTTTGGAACCTTTGCTTATTAATCCCGTACCCCGCTGGCAGTTGATCGCCGGAAAATACGCGGCTGCGGCTCTGGTATCGATCGGTGGCATGGCAGCAACATTGGCCATAACGGCGTACGTGCTGTCGCGCTTGCCGCTGGAGGACTTGGGCATCCGCAATCATCTTGGCCTGCCCGAATGCCTGTGGCTGTCGCTCGCACTGATTCCCATCGGTTTGCTTGCACCGGCCATGCAAATCTATTTCGCGTGCTTCGCCAAATCGTTCAAAGAAGCGCAAAGTTACATGAGTTTTTTGATTTTGGGAGCCGTTCTGCCAGGAACAATCATGACGTTTTACCCGGTGGACAAATGGTATTTGAAACCGATACCGATGTTGGGTCAATACGCCTTGTCAATCGATATTCTGGGCGGCAAAATTCCTTCAGCCTGGATGTTCGCTCTAGCTGCCACGGTCGCTTTGGCGTTGACGGGTGTGCTGTTGTGGCTTGCCTCTGGGCTTTTCAGTTCAGAGAAGATTATTCTCGGACGCTAGCTGAACAACCTTCAGAATGCTCAAACTTGGTCCGTGAACCGGCCACCTTGATCATCGTAGATTCAATCGACAGGATAATACGGCATCAGACTCCACAGTCTCTTAGGAATAAGTCCAACCTCGCGCCCGGAAAATTGCCCGTATGTCCAGCGCATCGACTTAAGTGGATCGAAGTAGTGAAAATAGAATGCGACACGACCTTCGTGCAGACCGCGCAAACAGGTGCTTTTTCGTGCGATAACTTGCGTACCGTCGGTGGACAGCAGAGCCTCGTCGTAGGCGCACTGCCATCTTTTTTTAGGCGCCCAAGGCATCTCCTGAGTGAAGTCCCCGGCCGCGAATTGCTCATCAAGGCCGGCCAAAGTGATCTCAAAAAGCACCAACGGCACGCAGTTCTCGACAAAGGTGTAAAGTGCATGATCAGCATCTCGAACTACGTTGCCGTAGAAGTAGGACCTTCGTAACTGTTCTTTCAGTTCGCCGTCCATTGTCGGAACGCGGTATATCCCTTCGACGCGGATCGACGGGGCTGGTTCGTTCATCTTCTTGCGAACTTCCTCCTTTCTAAAGCGCTGAGATTTATCGCTTTGGCACCAGAATGCAGTTAGGCCGTCAGCAGCTAGCGGTGACGAAGCGATGCTGAGTTGCCTGGAAGGTCAGCTGTCATTTCCCTACATCGCGGTGCTGTTCCTTCACCGCATACCCGGCCTTCTTCAACCGCTTATTAATCTCGCTTGCAATTAACACCGATCGGTGATGGCCGCCCGTGCAGCCAAAGGAAATCGTGAGATAACTCTTCCCTTCGCGAATGTAGTGCGGCAATAAGTAAATCAGCAAATCCGAAATGCGATTGATAAATTCAACCGTTTGCGGGAACGAACGAATATACCGGGCCACGCTAGGATGCTTGCCGGTCAACTTCTTGAATTCCGGAATGTAATTCGGATTCGGCAGGAATCGCACATCGAACACCAAGTCGCTATCCGAAGGAACGCCATGCCGGAAGCCAAAGCTATTTACATAAATAACGATTTTGTCGCTGTCCGAACGTGTCTGAAAATTGGCCGAAATCAGGGCGCGCAGTTCGTGTACGTTTAGCTTACTGGTGTCGATAATCAGGTCCGCCAGCGGGCGCAAGGGCGTTAACTGCTCGCGCTCACGCTTCAAGCTGTCCAGCACCGCTACCTCTTTGCCCAGCGGATGTGGACGCCGCGTCTCGCTAAAACGTCGCCGCAGGACCTCATTATCGGCATCCAAAAACAACATCTTGACGTTGAACTGCTTCTTCAGATCGGTAAACATCTTCGGAAACTCGCCCAACGACTGGCCTTCGCGAATATCAATCGTCAAAACCGCACGCCTGGGGGTTTTGGCGTCGCGCGTAATATCGACAAACTTCGGCATCAGCGAGATCGGCAAATTGTCCACCGCAATAAAGCCCAAATCCTCGAAAGCTTTAATGGCGGTCTGCTTGCCGGAACCGCTCATGCCCGTTATGACTACTACATCGGCTGAGGTTAGCGCGTCCCCCGGTGGCGGAGGAATTACTTCTTCCTTTACAACCGCAGGCGTGACAGGCTGCGGCAGAGCAGGCTTTGCCTTAGTTGTGGATGGTCGTGCTTGACGGTTGGCCATTCAAAGGAAAAGTCTATGACTCGATCAGATCGAAGTTGCCATCCTCGCGCCGCACTAGAACCGACAAGCTATTCGCCTTCGCATTCCGAAAGACGGTGTAAGCGTGGCCCGCTTCCATTTCCAACATCGCTTCTTCAATAGTCATCGGTTTACTGTCTTCGTCATAATTGACGTGGAAGATCTTTGCCTTGGCGGATTTCGCAGCCGGTTTCAAAGCCTTCCCGTTCACTTTTGCTTTTGGCGCTTCCGCCACGGGAACGGCCGCAGGAGTATCCCAAGCTTCCTTATGCGGCGCACGGCCCACTTTCGGGCTCCGACTGTTAGACCGCCACTTCGTGCGCATTTTCACGACTTGCTTCTCTAATTTGGTGGCCGCATCCGATAACGCGATGTCCAAATCCGCGTGCTCACCATGCACGGCAACCTGGTGATCGTATAAATTCATCACCAAGTCGATCTTGTGGAGGTGACGCTCCGTTTGATGGCTGACATGCGCCTCGCGCTCGCCACGACGTTCAATCAGCTTGCTTAACTTCGCAAGTTTTGCCGAGAATCTTTCCTGAATATCAGGAGTGAAGTCTTTGGTTTTTCCGGAAACGATCAGTTTCATGTATGCCTCCAAAGGGCTAAAAAGAAAGATCAGGCACGGATACGGCGTTGGTGGGTTGAGGGTATTTTCATATCCTCGCGATATTTGGCAACGGTACGCCGTGTTACCTTGATGCCTTCCACTTGCAGCCGAGCTGTAATCTGCTCGTCGGTAAGCGGTTGTGAAGTGTCTTCGTCTTCAATCATCTTTTTGACTCGCCTCTTCACTATCAGCAGCGGTGTTGCGCTGCCCGATGTACCTTGGCCGGCTTCTGAGAAGAAATAGCGCAATTCAAAAACGCCCTGCGGCGTGTGCGCATACTTGTTCGCCACAGCCCGGCTAACCGTGGACGGATGCACGCCAATTTCTTCCGCCACTTCCTTAATCATCATGGGACGCAGACAATCAATTCCCATCTCCAGGAATTCGCCCTGCCGCCGCACGATCGATTGGCAAACCCGCAGGATCGTCTGCTTGCGCTGCTCAATATTCTTGATCAACTGCAGCGCGGAAGCATATCGCTCCTTGACGTAATTCCGGACGTTCTTGTCCGGTTCCTGATCTCTATCCACCAGACGTTTGTAATCCGCATTCAGGCGCAACTGCGGCACGTCATCATCATTCAACGTGATCAGGTAATCTTCGCCGTCTTTGGAGATGTAAACATCGGGCTCAACCGGACGCGCACCGCCGCTGGAATACCGCAAGCCGGGTGCCGGATCTAAATGCCGGATGACATTCAGCGCAATTTGCACATGCTCAATCGGCCGACCTAGCGCGCGCGCCAATACCGAAACCTGCCGCGTCTCCAGCAGTTTTAGATGATCCTTGACGATTGTCCAAGCCACTGAATCCCGCGAACCGCGCGCGTCCAACTGCAGCAGCAGGCATTCCTGAATCGTCAGTGCGCCTACGCCCGTCGGGTCCAGCGATTGCACAACTTTCAGACCCGCTTCCATCTCGGCCAGAGTCAGACCTTCGGCATCCGCAATCTCGGCCAGCGGCGTCGTCAAATAGCCGCTCTCTTCCAAGTTGCCGATAATGCCATCCGCCGCATCGCGCACGCCCTGCTTCAAAATCAGAACGCTCAGTTGCGATTGCAAGTGGTCGCTCAAGGTGACCGGCGAAGAAAGAAAAGTCTCAAACGACGGCTTCTCAATCATTTCGGACGCCGGACTCTTAAAGCCAGGGTCCAGGTAATCGTCGAAAAAGCTGCCGTAATCGATCTCGTCAAAGGGATCTGTGTCGGCCTTCGCTAAAGGCTCGTCAGTTGTCACGGGCGCAACTGTGTCGCCTTCGGATGCGGTGTCGAAACCCGCCAAGGACTCCGCAGTACCCACCGCTTCTACTGTGGTGGATTCCTTCGGCGTGGCTTCCATCTGGCGCTCACGCTCCAACATCGACTGTACTTCTTCCGGCGTCAACTCTTCGCCGGCCGACGATGCTTCCTCTAAGACAATGTTCTCGGCAATCTCATTGAGAATCATGTCCTTCAATTCCAGATTGGTCTGTTGCAATATGGTAACCATCTGGACCAGACCTGGAGTCAAGATCTGGCGCTGCTGTACACCGAGATGAATCTGTTGACGCAGCGAACTCATTCGGCTTAAGTTTAACACCGCACATCCAGCAGACGCGGCAAGGAAATGCCGGATACCCGGCGGAAAAACTTTACCCTAAGTCTGGAGAATTTTAGGTTGTAAGGACGGTGGGAAGGGAGAAGTTCTCCCCCAGGTAGATTCGCCGGACTTCCGGGTCTCGACCAAGCGAATCCGGAGATCCCGCGCGAAAAATTCGCCCGGTGCTAATAATGTAGGCGCGATCCGTGACGGCCAGCGTCTCGCGCACGTTGTGGTCTGTAATCAAAACGCCGATTCCCTGCTTCTTCAAATCGCCAATAATGCGCTGCAGTTCCAACACCTGTATCGGATCGATGCCCGAAAACGGCTCGTCGAGCAGAATAAAGTCCGGCCGCAGCACCAGCGCGCGCGCAATTTCCACACGCCGACGCTCGCCTCCGGAAAGCATGTAGCCTTTGCTGTGCCGCACCGTCTCCAGTCCTAAATCGGCAATCAAGTTCTTCATGCGCTCGCGCCGTTCGTGTCCGCTAATCGATAGCGTTTGCAGAATCGCCATCAAATTGTCTTCCACGCTCAACTTCCGAAATACCGATGCTTCTTGCGGCAGATAACTAATTCCCCGGCGTGCCCGCAAGTACATCGGCAAATGTGTTACCGGCTCGTTGTCCAGCAAAACTTCGCCGCTATCCGGACTAATCAACCCAACGGTAATATAAAACGATGTAGTTTTCCCGGCGCCATTTGGACCCAGCAAACCCACAACTTCGCCTTGCTCCACCCGTACGCTTACCTTGTCCACCACAAGGCGACCACTGTACGACTTACAGATTTCATCCGTTTGCAGAGTTTTCATGCGGATTAATTTAATGATACGCCGTTGCTGGATGTGGGTCTTTATTCTGGCCAGTCTGCGCTTGGCGCACATCAACTTACTCTGGGCCGATGAAGATTACCACCTCGCAGCTGCCTTGCAAATCTGGCACGGTCGCACGCCCTATCGCGACTTCTGGTATGACAAACCACCGCTTGCGGCGCTCTTCTATTCATTAATAGGAGGCCACGCCGGATGGCCGCTTCGCTTTTTGGATATTGCGTTTGTGCTGGCCTGCTGCTGGATTGCATATCAGTTGGCCAAAACCTGGTGGGGCGAACGCGAAGGGCAAGCCGCTGCGTTGCTGCTAGCATTTTTTACCACCTTCTACCTCACCTCTGCCACAATTCCCCTCGCCGTAGATGGGTTGCTGCTTCTGCCCCACTTGGCAGCGCTCTGTTGCGCGTTTCGTAAATTCGCTTTCTGGTGCGGCGTCTGGTGCGCCATCGGCTTGTTAACGAATGTCAAAGCAATCTTCGTCGTTGCCACCTGCGCGTTGTGGCTTCTGAGCGCCCCACTCGCTCTGCTAGCAGGCCTTCTCATACCATTGGCTGGAGCCCTGGCTATCGCTGCCAGCTTCGGACTGCTCCCCGGTTTCGAACAGCAAGTCTGGCAATGGGGTTTGGTTTACGTCTCCTCGCAGTATTCCGTTGCCGCCGCTATTCGCCACTGTGTGGATTGGCTTGCTTTCCATGCCACTCTCGTCACGGGCGCCGTTGTTGCACGCAACGAATCCATTTTTCGGTTCGGATCGTGGATGATGCTCTCCGCGATCCCACTCGTCATGGGCAACCACTTCGCGCCGCGTTATTTTTTCCAACTTTTGCCTGTGTTGGTCATTCTCGGTAGCCGCGGTCTGGTTCTTGCCGTTGAACGCTGGCGTGGTACGGCCATAGCACTCATTGCCTTAACACTCATCGTCCCGATTGCGCGGTTTGGTCCACGCTATGCCGAACTCTTCTTCGACAACCTGCGCGGCCATCAAACTCAATGGGCCGACGCCGCGCTCGATATCGATAGCCAGCAAGTAGCGAATCTCATCAACGCGCAAAAGCATAACGGCAACACACTTTTCGTGTGGGGCTACCGGCCCGACATATACGTCTACACTCGCCTTACGCCCGACGGAAAGTTCAGCGATTCGCAACCACTCGACGGAGTACCGGCTGACCGGCATTTGGAATCGAGCAACCCCAGCCCAGGCATCCCGGCGTCCGCCAACCGCTCAGAATTTGTTCGCACCGCACCAACCTTCTTGGTGGATGGCTTGGGACGCTTGAACCCGCAATTGTCCGTCTACAAATTTCCTGATCTTGAAAACTTTCTAAGCCACTATCGACCGCTGGGCCAGACTAAGCTCAGCCAAGTTTGGATACGAATCCGCTAACCCCGAATCGCGCCGCTCGCCAATCCATACATCAGCACCACCAGCACAATCGTCGTAATCACCACATACTGACGGTCGCGCTCCATGGCAAATCCAATCAGCGAAAGTGCCACTCGCGCTATTGGCGTCATAATCAGTATTCCGATTCCCAGTTGTATGATCGCGCGCGCACTTCCATGCATCGCGTTTTCCACAATGTTCGGAAGCAAACGATCACTCGCGGGAAGCTCGCGAAACACTCGGTAATTGGGGATATCGCTAGCGTGCCGCATCAGATAGACGGCCCCGCCCACTGCAACAACAGCACCAGCAAGCGTCACTCCCAGCCGTAACAGGTTCGCCACCAGCTTCTCGATGCTTCTATCTGTAACGCTCATATGCGACCCCGTACTCCGCTGTAAATCATCTCCACTGCAATTGCGCCGACCAGCGTCGCAAACAGCCGTCGCAGCACCTTCACCGGCAATACCGGCAACAAACGCGCCCCGCCGATCGATCCAACCAAAACTCCCAGCATCACCGGCATCACTAGCGCCGGTTCCACATAACTCCGGTTCAAGTAGACAGTCGCACTGGCTGCCGCAGTCACGCCAATCATAAACGTACTGGTAGCCGTCGAAACTTTGAAAGGAATCCGCATTGCCTGATCCATCGCAATCACCTTCAGCGATCCTGAGCCGATGCCCAACAATCCCGATATCGTTCCTGCTCCAAACATCATCGCGAAGCCAGTCTTCACGCGTGTGACTTTATAATCCGCGCCGTTCAGCTTCAATTGCTCGGCCAGCGGATCAGGCTTTATCGATTTACTCTCGTCATGATGTTCGCGCGCCGCTTGCCAAGCCGAGTGCAGCAGTATGAGCCCAAACAAAATCGCCAGCGCATGCGTGGGGATAAGATTCGCCAGGTAAGCACCGAAGATTGCGCCCATAGTTGTCGCAACTTCAAGAAACATTCCAATCCGAATATTGGAAAGGCCTTCTCGAACGAAAGCGGCAGCCGCGCCGGAAGAAGTGGCAATAACGGAGATTAGACTTGCGCCAATTGCATAGCGCAAGTCCACTCCAAGAAACAACGTAAGGATGGGCGTCACAATAATGCCGCCGCCCAGCCCACTTAACGATCCCAGAAATCCCGCCAATATCGATGCGGCAAAAACAATTGGCGTGAATTCTAAAACTGTCAACTATCCAGGATAGTCAACTCCAAACTCTTAATGGGCTGGCGGAGCCGGTGGCGGAGGAGCAGGCGTTGCCGTCTTAGTGGAGGCATCGGCCGTGGTGTTATTTCCACCTACCAGTCCTTGGCTAACCAAAATCTTCACTTCAACGCGACGATTCATCTTTCGCCCTTCGGTTGTGGTGTTGTCCGCAACCGCATGGCTGGTTCCCATACCCGTCGGAGCCAGAATTCGTCGTACCGGGATGTTGTCCTGTTGTTCCAAATAATGGATCACCGCATTGGCGCGCTGTTCGCTCAAAGTCTGGTTGCGATTTGCTTTGCCGGTGGTGTCAGCGAAGCCTTCCACATCCAGCATGAAGCCCTTTTGCGTCTGCGCCTTCTGAGCCAGCGCATCCAAATCGCCCTTGGCTTCATCGCTCAGAACATAGCTGTTGAACTTGAAGTAAACGGTTGCCGTATCCTTCACATCGTAGTTGTCGATGTCGCCCACACGTCCGTTAACCGCTGTCACACCTTGATTCGCTTTGTCGGCGTCGGTCTTCACATCGCCAATCTGATTTCCCAGTTGATGCTGCTGATCTTCCAACTGCCCTTGGCGTCCTTCCATTTGAGTAGCACGACCTTCCAACGTACCCGCTCTCCCCTCAAGCGTGCCGGTGCGCGCTTCTAACGGTGAAACTCGTGTATCGATCTGTCGCGAAGCTTTCATCGAATTCGGATCGAAGGTCACTTTGTCGGCAATCAAGTCGCCTTTCGGAGTTCCTTTGCCTTCCACCTCGACGTGCAAGCCCGGTACCAACGAATCGACATTCATCGTTGACGTCTTCTTAAAGATGAATGAAGTGCTCTTCAGCCGGATCTTCGTTGTATCATTCAAATCCACAGTGCCAACCGAATCATCATCAAAGCGAACCTTCATCAGGTTGCCTTCGCGAGAGATAATGACTCCTTGTATCTTCGATTTCTCCCCATCGGTGAATGTGCGCGCGTTTGGTGTCACGCCCCACGCTAACGATGCCGCCAAAGCAAATCCTATACACAGGGTCAGTTTCATACTTTTAATCTTCATTGAAAAACTCCATCCAACATTGTTTGGGACGCCGCCATTGAAATAATGTGACGAAAAATCTTTCCTGAAAAAACTTAATGATGCAACACGAAGAAGTATCTGGACGCGTGTTTTATGGCTGGTGGGTGGTTGCCACCGCCATTGTCACCTTTGGTCTCGCTGTCGGGTTCCCGTATTACAACTTACCGTTTTTCTACGATTACTTTCAAAAATCTTTTGGCTGGAAGATAAGCGAGATCACGTTCGGCTTTCCAATAGCCGCCTTGTTAACACTGTGGGTTGGTCCGGTGATCATCCCGCGCTTCAGCCCCAAGCTGTTGATAATATTGGGAACTGGCTGTACGGCGCTGGCTTTCTTCGGCCTTGCCCGCATGCAAGGGCAGCTTCTTTTCTATTTCGCAATTTATTTCGTCTACACCATTGGCTACATTTTTTCCGGCCCAATTCCGCATCAGATCCTAGTTTCCTATTGGTTCCAGCGTAAACGTGGATTAGCCATGGGCATCGTATACGTGGGGGTTGGGCTCTTCGGAGGAATCGGGAGTTTTCTGGTACGTGGTCTAGCAGACCATTACGGTTATCGTACTGCGCTAAACGTACTCGGCTGTCTGATGTTCCTTGCATGGCCTCTCGCTTTCTTTGTATTAAAGGACAAACCACAACAAATCGGTCAATTCCCAGACGGTGCCAAGACCCCTGCTTCCGACTCGCATCTCACGCCGCAAACATTCAAACAGCTGTTCAATAGCGGCGGCTTCTGGTTGTTATTACTCGGGAGTATCTGCTCAATCGGAGCCATCGGCTGCATCAACATGCACATGAAATTCGTGTTCCGTGATGAAGGCTTCGTCGATCAGAAGCTGCTGAACGCCACCTGGACCACGGCTTCCGTTCTCATCCTGTGGTCAAGCATCATCGGTCGTCTAAGCATAGGGCACTTTGCCGACGTCTTCTCAAAGAAGAGCGTGATGACCACCACTTACTTCATTGTTGCCGCCACCATCCTGCTGCTGCTATCCGTAAGCCCGGCGCGTTCTTATACTCTCTATCTGTTCGCAATCGTATTCGGCTTCTCCATGGGCGCCGATTACATGCTGATACCACTTATGGCAGCCGAGCAATTCGGAGTGAACTCGCTACCGCGAGCCATGGCCATTATTTTGCCCGTCAACACGATCGGACAGACATGGCTGCCATTTATGGTTTCAGCATTGCGCGAACATTTTGGTAATTACAAGATTCCCATGGCGGTTGTGTTTGGCATCGCGATGCTTGGCGCCGCTGCCATTAGCGGTTTGAAAGCGCGACAACCGCTCCGCCAGCAACAATAAAAAGGCCGCCGATCATAACTGCCATCGTCGGTTGCTGTTTGAAAAAGATCCAGTTAATAACTTGTGCGACCAGAAAGAAGAATACAACGTAGATTCCCAGTAACTTTCCAAAATCCCAGGGCGGCGAGTTTACCACCCAGCCATAACCAAACAGCACCACCGCTCCGGCAAAAAACCAAAACAAGCGTAAGCCACCGGAAGCATGCAATCCGCGGCGCACCACTGCATCTCCGCCCGCCTCAAGAATCGCGGCAAACAGAAGTATAAGTATCGCTGTCAATTTGTTCATTAGTTTGGTACAGGACAATCGGAGCCGAGCACGTAATTCGTCGGTTGTCCGTCCCACCAATCTCGCACAGATGATATTTGCAACCCCGCCATGCGGGGCCGCGCTTAGGCGAGTGGTCTATTCGCAAGCCTTTTGCTGCGATAATCCCGCCAAGCGTCCGTCGACCAAAACGCCCACAGAACTAGAACCGGCTGAAAGAACAGCCGGATTGTTCGCGCCGCGTCGGTGTTCAGACCGAAGGCATCCCGGTGATACTGCCATTGCGCAATATTTCCTGGAAAAACCGCCACAAAAAATGCCGCCATTATCCAGCCAAGCGGAATTCTGTAACGCAACCAAAAGATCAGCGCCGTTCCGAGCGTAATCTCCACCACTCCGGAGGAAAGAACCACCGCATCTGGACCTAACGGTACCCACCGAGGAACCTGAGCCAGGAACTCCCTTCGCGCCCATGTCATGTGCGAGATACCGGCAAATGCCAAACCAGCACCCAGCAAGATTCGCGCGCCATTCTTAATCACCCTAGCCAACATGCTAATCCGACGTGTTTAGAGGCAGAGTGTTTCGCAACTACCTTGCTTACGCAAGAACCAGCATGACCGCCAACAGCCCGCTCGTAGCCATTGCAGACTTTCCGGTATCGGCGTCAAGACTCGTTTTAACGGCTCGCAGACGGTTACTACGATAGCGACATATCTTCGCAGCAGCGCCAATTTAGGTGGCAATTTTTGCCGAACGTATGAACCGCGCGGATTGAAAGCCACTAGCGACTCTACACGGAGCCTATGGCGTCGAAATTGCTCGTTAGGCGAAGGCAGCCAAGTTAGCTGCTCTGTTGCTTTGACAGCGCAACGGAAACGCCCAACATGGAAAGTAACTAGAAATCTGTTATATGGCAACACACACACAGACTCGTCAAATGACCGTACAGGAGCTCTTTGTCAACGAACTGAAGGACCTCTATAGTTCTGAATCTCAGTTGATTAAGGCGCTCCCCAAAATGGTGAAGGCAGCAGAATCCGACGAGCTCAAGCAGGCCTTCCAAACTCATCTAGGCGAGACCGAAAAGCAGTTAGATCGTGTAAAACAAGCGTTCGAGATTGCAGGAGAAAAAGCTAAAGGTGAACTTTGCAAAGGAATGCAGGGCATCGTGGCAGAAGGGGAGGAGCAAATTGAGAAGAAGACCGGCGATGTAGGGTTGATCGGCGCTGGCTCGCGAGTAGAACATTACGAAATAGCGTCCTATCAAGCCGCGATTAGTCTTGCTAATCAACTCGGTCTTAGCGATGCGGAAGCCTTGCTAACCGAATCTCTACAAGAGGAGCAGAATGCTGCAAAACTGCTGACTCAATTGTCAAAGAAGGCGTTGCGTCAGGCAGACAAAAGCGCTACTGCCTCCGCAGCGAAATAGAAACATGCGCGGTTCGCAGGAATGCGGACCGCCCTCTTTCCAACAAATCTCGCAACTAGAAATGGGAAACCATGCAAGTTGCATTGTTTCTGTCCTGACTCGGCTCCAACCTGATATCCACCTCAAGCTGCGAACCCGGCTTTAGTTCCAGAGGAACGCGGGGCCGAATCGCATAGCCGTCGGAGCAAACGCCAAATTGCAGAGGCGTATCCGGGGGTATCAAGATCCTGAATTTGAATTTGCTCGTAATGCCCATGGTGCTCCATGCGTGACCATCAACTGGGGCAAAACTGAGGTGGGCGGCAATCGGTTTCCCAGTAGGTGCGTTTCGCACCCAGCCAGTCAATATACCTGCTTGCGGACCAAGATTGATCGTTTCTGTGGCTGCCCTTTTCTCGGTGGTTAATTTGACCGCCTTTGCAGGCAGTGGGTCGAAAAACTCTTGCGTAGATCGATACCCGGCCTCCGGCTTCTCCGCCGCTAATCGGAAATCGCCCAATGGTAACGAGGAGAATACAAAATTCCCAAAATCGTTTGTGTTTGCATTCAGAATAGTAACGATCTTCGATCCATTCATCTGCCATGCATAGACATGAGCGTCTGCTACCGCAACCCCGCTTACATCTAACACTTTGCCCTGGATAGATCCTTCCCCTCCCCGCGGAGTCGCAATCACGATGCAGGTGCTTACTAAGAAGAATGCTGTCCGAACTCCCCGTCCAAGATTCATTTACACCTGTAGAATTCTTATCCCAATTACGAATGCTTAGCTACGAATAACAACAACCCAAACACCACCACCGGTATCAAAGCCAGCAGCAAATAGAACAGAATCTTCTTGTGCCAGGTTGTCTTCCGAAC
Source organism: Bryobacterales bacterium (assembly GCA_963696305.1). Taxonomy (GTDB): domain Bacteria; phylum Acidobacteriota; class Terriglobia; order Bryobacterales; family Bryobacteraceae; genus Bog-105. The sequence continues at coordinate 241,966 of CAVOJX010000025.1, forward strand.
CTTCCACTCATGCAATTCCAGCCGGTCCGATGCCACTCCAACTTCATCCTGATGCTGTAAATCCCACAACATCTCACTCACCTGGGCATACCGGTTTGCCGGATCTCGCTCAATGGCGCGGTAAATAATTTCCTGCAGTTGTGGCGTAATCTCCGGATCCAGTTCCCTCGGAGGAGTCGGATAATTCGTCAACCGGTCGTTCATAGTAGCAAACGGATTCGGCCCTTTGAACGGCACCTCGCCGGTCAACATTTCGTACAGCATCACGCCCATCGCGTAAATATCGCTGCGTCCGTCTCCGCGTTTGCCCTTCACCTGCTCGGGAGAAATGTAATCCGGCGTCCCCATCACGTTCTGCAGCTTCGCAAACGTCAGGCGGCGGGATCCCTCCTGCCCCGCGATGCCGAAATCAATCAGTTTAATCTCGTCATTCGGCCCCACCATAATGTTCTCGGGCTTCAAGTCGCGATGCGTGACGCCATTCTTGTGAATATAATCCAGCGCCGTACATATACCGATCGCAATCTTTGTGGAGCGTTCTGGACTCAGCTTGTGCTTGTCCCGCAGAATGATCCGCAGCAGCGTTCCTTCCACCCACTCCATCACCATGTAGACTTGCGTTCTGCCTGAATCTGCGAACACCTTCATCACAGCGGGATGGTTCAACTTGGTGCCGATATCCTGCTCGCGTTGAAAGCGGTCGAAAAACAGTACATCGCTCTCCATTTCCGGATGAGGAATCTTCAATGCCACCGTCAGGCCATTGCGCAGATCGGTCCCCTTGAATATCGACGCCATGCCGCTTCTAGCGACCAAGGAGTCTACGCGATAGTGATCTAACTGGTCGCCGGGCGAAAGTGAGGCCATTAATACAGTTTGTACTGTCGGCCGCGATACATGCCGACTCGTTCCACCGATTTTATACGGATAATCTGAACGCTAATATTATCGCTGCCGTCGCGTTCATTAGCAATGTCTACAAGCTTTCGCGCCGCTGCATCCAAAGGAGCCGAAAGCGTGGCAATCCGCGCAATATCGTCGGACTGTATCGAATGATGCAATCCATCGGAACACTGCAATAACATATCGCCTGGAAAAACCTGGTGTTCGCTTGTCTCCACATTCAGGAACATGCCGCTCCCCAAAGACCGGCTTAACACATGGGATGTTTTTGAGGTGCTCGCTTCCCCGGCCGATATCAGTCCCAATCTCAGTTGTTCGCTCGAAACCGTATGGTCGCGCGTAATCGGCGCGGCATATCCCTGGCGAATCAAATAACAACGGGAATCGCCCGCATGCGCCACAATCGCGCGGTCATGACGCAAGGCGCAAGTCACAACCGTAGTGGCCATATTGCTGCCGGCTGGTCCCGTGTTCATGGCCGTTTCGTATACTTCCGAATTAGCGTTTTGCACTAGTTTCGGCAGCAACGACGTTAAAGCGTCGTTCTTGTTGGCTTTGGTAAAGCCTTTGATAATCGCATCCACCGCGATTCGCGAAGCCACTTCGCCGCGGTCGTGTCCGCCTACCCCATCGGCCAAAGCGAAAACCCAGCCCAACGAACGCGCGTCGTCCGGTGAGCCAGGCGCAAAATAACCGATGTAATCTTCATTGTGCTCTCGCTGGCGACCTGGGTGCGAGAACTGGAAAAATTCAAGATCAAGCATGGATAAAAAAATTCCGGAGCACTGTCTCCAGCACTCCGGATGTCTGTCACAGGAGATCAATCAAACTTGCGCCGTATTCGCGCGTTGGGTCATAGTGGTTCTGCCCGATTGTTTGGAACTACGGATAAAGTAGATGCCGCCGTAAATCGCCCAGCAAGCGGCAATTCCCAGCGCTAATAAGGGTTCCATCTTCGTACCGTATCCCATGAACGGTCCGATCAGGTAGAACGCCATGCAAATCAAGTTTGCCAGCAATCCGAATAACGGAATGGCGAAGTGCTTGATGAAATTGAAACTCTTATGCTTATGGAATGCCACCATACAAGTCACACAACTCAGCATGTACAACAGGAATGTCCCGAAGTTGGATGCCAGTGTCACAAGCAGGAAAGTGTTCGGCAACGCCGCCAGCTTGTCGTGTGTGGTGTAGCCGAAACTCGACCAGAAACCGTGTGGCAGCGCTTGAATGGTTGCATCCGTAGGCGCCGAGCCGTCGCCAAAGTAGACGGCGCAGCCGATAACGCCCACTACAGCCGAAATCACTGCCAGTGTCCAAATAGCGCGATGTGGCGAAAGATTGGCATCGTGAAGCTTTCCGAAATGATCCGGCAATTCCGCATCTTTTCCCATAGCGTATGTAACACGTGCGCCTGTATTCATGCACGAAAGCGTCGTTCCAATCAATGCCAGAAACACGGTGAACGCTTCTATCAGCATGAATATGCGGCCATTGCCCTGCCCAAACAGAGAATTGCCAATCACAATCATCATGTCCCCCAGAGGCGCCGCAGATCCCGCCGCACTTTGCATGGTGTACCCGCTATTTAGAAAGTATCCCGTCGCAAAATACTCAATCAGATAACAGAAAGCCCCCTGTACCAATAGCGAAACAATAACTGCTATAGGAATGTCTCGCTTGGCATTTTTAGCCTCGCCGCCCATTGCCGTGACGGACTCGAAGCCCACCAGAATGAGAATCGCCACGGTCGCTTGAATAAATACCGAACTGAAACTGTGGAAACCCACGACCGACCCTGCTGTTTGATGCGTTAAGAAGTTTCCTTGCGCGTCTTTCTCCGGATAGTCAATCTTGTACGGCACTGGCTTACCGGCAGCGTCCAACTGGGGCTGCGGCACGCCGTTGGCATCACGCACAATCGTGTCCGTGGTCTGGCCGTTCGCGGTTACTTTCTTGGTTAAGAATTCATATTTGTAGGCATCGCCCGACGTCGAGTCGAACTGCCACGCTTCGCTTCCCACGGGATGATTCGTACGATAGCTGAACGCCATCACCGAAAATACCAGCAGCGCCGAAATCTGAACCACGTTGATGGCAATGTTCACCGACGTCGAACCATTCACGCCGCGGTGCGCGATCCATGCCACGCCGAATGAGAACGCAACCGCAACCACAGCCATGAAAACAGGTCCCGGATTGCTGGCGCTCATGAAGTTCGGCCACAGTGTCCCTACCAGGTAACCCACCAGCACGCCCATCGCGGCCACCATCACTCCTGGATAGATCCAGTAATAAAGATGCGAACCCCATCCGACGATGAATTTCGATAAGCGCGCATATCGCCACGCTTTATCATGGTTTAAAAATGACTGCTCGGCGAAATAGTAAGAGCTGCCCGTCCCCGGATAAAGTTTCGCCATCTCGGCGTAACACGAGGCCGTTGCTAAACACAACAACAACGCCAGCACGATACCCATCCACATACTGGGCGCTGTCGCTCCGGTTGTGGCCTGCGCATAAAATGTGAGCCACAAAAACGCTCCCGGCGCTATCAGCGCCATCGCGTTCATGGTTAATCCTGTTAGCCCTAACGTGGGCTTCATTTCTGCCGTTTCTGCCATGCAAGTCTCTCCTGAAATTTTGACTTTCGGTCGCGTGGTCGACAGGGACCAGGATGCCCGTAAAATAACGAAATCCTTATGAATTCTTTACGGGTTAGTCACGATTGTAACGATACGCGACGTACAGCCTCAAATCGAAAATTTTGATTACGGCTATGGTGGGCCCTGACACCCCCATCGCCCGCATAGAGATATCTTGAGCCGTGACGAAGTGGCAGTGAGGGAAATCAAAAAGAAAGTTTCTTGAACGGTCTCAATCACTTGCGGCGCGTTTCCAGGTCGTCGCCGGGGTCTGGGATTTACTCTGACTACGGAGATTTCTAACTCCGTGGAAAAAGAGATCTATGTTTCCCGATAACCTGAAGATCGATGTGAACGAGGCCGCCGAGGCTCCCGAAGAATACAATCCAACCGGTGGCCCGGAAACCATCACGGCTGCTGTGCCAAATCCACCTTACTCGTGTCTGGAGAAAAGCTCGAGGATTTACAGGCTTTGAAGTCTTCGTGGTTCAAAACCTACGAACCTAAAGACGAAGTCGAAACGCGCCTCTTGGACCAAGTCGTACTGGCCGCCTGGCTGCTCGAACGTGACAACCGACCGCTAGTCGCTGTTGAGAATTCCGTCTATCAAACAAAGCGCCAATACACCGGAATCCTGGAGCGACGAAACTCAAGTCCGGCTTACCAGCTTCACGCTATCAAACTGCGCGCTCCAACTCCTTCACTAAAGCCAAGAAAGCGCTTGAAGATCATCGCAGGACTCCCCCGAGCGAAGACGAACTCTAGTCTCCCACGTTTTTTCAAAAACTACTTAACACTCCAGGGATACATCCGTCCAAATCGGACAACTAATACTGATCACAATAAAGACTAACGCTAATTGCCACATAGACTACCTTAGTTCACTGTAAAAGATGCAGTGATCGCCTTTAAGGTGAACGCCTGCATCGCTAACTGAACCATATCTTCGTCTATTGTTCGTCAAAATGGGAGCAGAAACTCCGGTTCGTTTCGAAAGCCGCCTGCCAAGCGATCTCTTAGCCGGTTCGTTTCGAAGTCTCAGGGTGGAGGTCGCAACACTAGCCGCGCACTAAATTGGTAAACAGTGATACCTTGTCAAAGATGAAACTGGCCGCGCTCCTGCTGCTCTCCACCGTCATGTCACTCCAAACCGCTTCTCCAACCGATCTATCCAACTGGCAAAGAGTTGTCCAGGAACGCCTGCCAGAATATGGCCATCGCAACTGGATCGTCATCGCCGATTCGGCCTATCCGTCCCAATCCAAACCTGGAATTGAAACCATCGTGGCGAACGCCAATCAGGTCACGGTTCTCAATGGAGTTTTGTCCATCCTGTCCCACGCCAAGCACGTTTCCCCCATCGTCTACCTCGATCAGGAGCTAGACTTCCTCGATGAAAACGAGGCCTCCGGCATCGACGCCTACCGCCAGCAACTGGACGCGCTACTCTCCGGCAAACCCACTCAGCATCTGCTCCACGAAGAAATCATCAACAAGTTGGACCAAGTCTCGCAAACCTTCCACGTTCTCATCATCAAGACCAACATGACGCTGCCATACACCAGCGTCTTTTTGCAGCTTGATTGTGCGTACTGGGGTCCGGACGCCGAAAAACGCCTGCGTGAGCGCATGGCCAAAGCCCAAAAGGATAAGTCCAAATCCACGCGCTAATCTGTATGGAATGGAGTCTTCCGACGATAGCCTTGCGCAAGCCCGGGAAAAGTTAAAGTCAGCCCGCGATGCTCTTCTTGAGTTGCATAAAGCCTTGCTTGATTCGGAGCGAACCCAATATCAAATCACTCACGGCCCCATCGCTTCTCCGGCCGCGTTTCTTCAATTGCTTATCGGTGATGAGGCTTTCGCCTGGCTGCGTCCCACTACCACCCTCATCGTGCAGGTTGACGAAGTTTTAGCTGCCAGGAAACTGCCGGCGGCCGAGGCTGATTTAGACCAGTTGCGCAAAGACATCTACGCCCTGTTCTCGCCCTCTACCGCAGGCGATGGCTTTTGGAAGCGCTATTCCACAGTCATGCAGCGCGACCCCGCTGTCGCCCAGCTTCACAAGAAAATGGAATCAGCCTTGCTGGCCTGAACAGCGCCTATGGACGGTCGGACCTTGCGCCTTCGGGCACCGTCTGCCGAGCTTCGTTGTGGTGCCGGACGTCAATACCCTTGACCAGGAACAGAACATCCTCCGCAATATTGGTGGAATGATCGGCTATGCGCTCCAGGTTGCGAATTACCGACAGCAGGTACAACGCCTGCTGAATCTGCGACGGGTTGGTTTGCATGAAGCTGATCAATTCGTGGTAACTCGCCGTACGCATATTGTCCACCGCGTCATCCGCTGCAAGCACGCTGCGCGCCATCTCCGGATCGCGATTCACAAACGCATCCAGCGCCTTACGTACCATGCTCTGCGCCAGTCCGGCAATGTGGGGAATATCAATCAGTGGCCGGATGATTGGCTCTTTCATCAGTGCCAGCGCGCTCTGCGCGATGCCGACTGATAAATCGCCCATGCGCTCCAGATCGTTGTTGATCTTGATCGCCGCCGTAACCAGTCGCAAATCCGAAGCCATGGGTGCTTGCAGAGCAAGCAAGCCAATCGCCAAATCGTCGATTTCCAACTCTAACTGGTTGATGCGTTCTTCATTCTTTAGAACCTGCTGAGCCAGTTCTTCGTTCTTCTCGACAACGCCCTGCACGCTGCGGTAAACCGCGCTCTCAACCAGAGCGCTCATCTCAAGGAGCTTCGCCTTAAGTTGATCAAGTTCTCTTTCAAAGTGCCGCACTTATGTTCCTTGTTCCCACGTTCATCAGCCAAAGCGGCCCGTTACGTAATCTTCAGTTTCTTTCTTTGCTGGGTTTTGGAAGATCTTCTTAGTTTCGTTTATCTCGATCAATTTGCCCAGCAGGAAAAAACCTGTGAAGTCAGCCAAGCGCGCCGCTTGCTGCATATTGTGCGTGACGATAACAATCGTTGTCATGTCCTTAATCTGGAACAGCAGTTCCTCAATTTTAAGCGTTGCAATCGGATCTAGCGCCGAGCAGGGCTCGTCCAGCAACAGCACCTCCGGTTCCACCGCCAGCGCGCGCGCAATGCACAAACGCTGCTGCTGACCGCCCGATAGTGCCGACGCCGGTTTGTTGAGTTTGTCCTTCACTTCACCCCAGAGCGCCGCATGCATCAAACTCCGTTCCACAGCCTCTGCCACCACCGATCGTTTGCTGATTCCATTCACCCGCAGCCCGTACGCCACGTTATCGAAAATAGTCTTGGGAAACGGATTCGATTTCTGGAAAACCATGCCCACGCGCCTGCGCACAAAGGTCACGTCCATTTCCAACAGATTCTCGCCATCCAGTAAAAGGCTGCCCTCAACACGCGTGCTGCGGATCGTTTCGTTCATCCGGTTCATTGTTCGTAAAAACGTCGATTTGCCGCAGCCCGATGGCCCAATGAAAGCCGTTACCTTATTGGAAGGTATGTCTAAAGAGATCTTTTGTAGCGCCTGAAAGGAACCGTAATAAAAATCGATATCGCGTGCGCTCAGCTTGCTCGTCGCCCTCGAAGCTGTTGGCTGATTCAATCCTGTAGTTGCCACCGGAACAGTTATGCTTTCTTTGCTGGTTTCCTGTTGAGCCACGCTTTACCTTTTCTTTGCTGCCGCGCCGCGAGCAATGATACTACGGGCTGTCACGTTAATCGCAAGCACGAGCGTCAGCAGTACAAAGCCCGCGGCCCAAGCTTGTTGATGCAAATCTTCTTCGGGCGCCAGTGCGTAGTTATAGATCATTACCGGTAATGTAGCTGTTGGATGCATATACCCCTTGCTCCAGAACATGTTTCCCAATGCGGTGAAGAGCAGCGGCGCCGTTTCCCCCGCCACGCGCGCCAGGTTCAACATCATGCCCGACGTCAAACCCGCAATCGCGGCCGGTACAACTACAGTGAAAATAGTCTTGGCTTTAGTCGCGCCTAACGCCATGGCCCCCTCGCGCAAGCTGTTCGGAACGCTGCGCAGGAATTCTTCCGTCGTGCGCACGGCAATGGGAATCATCATGATGCCCAAAGCCACGCCGCCCGCCAGAGTTGAGTAGCCTTTCATTGGTCTCACCACAAGCGCATAACCGACAATGCCGATCACGATGGAAGGAACACCGTTCAGCAGATCCACTATGTAGCGAATTGTAAAAGCAAAAGTCTTGCCGCTGTATTCGGATAAATAAACCCCGGCAAGAAAGCCAATTGGCACGCCAATTAGAGTTGCCAACAGTAATACTTTGCCGCTGCCCACGATTGCATTGGCCATACCGCCGCCCGTCTCACCAGACGGTTTGGGCAATTGGGTAAAGAATGCCAGGTTCAACGACGAGACGCCATGATACAGCAGGTATCCGAGGATGAAGAACAAAACACTAACCACGACCAGTGTGCAGACAGCGGTCAGCGACAACATCACGTTGTTCACGACGCGCCGCCCGGATGAAATTTCCATTGTCATGGCGGTTAGCTCCTAGCCCTTCCTCTGCGTCATGAGAATGAAAATCCGTGCCATCGCGTTAATAACTATCGTTAGTCCAAATAGGACCAGACCCAGGTATACCAACGACGCAACGTAGAGGTCGCCGCTGGCTTCTGCGAACTCATTGGCAATGACTGCGGCAATGGAATAGCCCGGCGAAAACAAGGAAGCCGTAATTCGCGGCGTGTTGCCAACTACCATCGTAACGGCCATCGTCTCACCCAGCGCACGCGCCATGGCTAAAAAGAACGAGCCCAATATACCTGTACTCGCGTACGGCAATACAATGTCCCAAGTGGTCTCCCACTTCGTTGCTCCCAATGCTAGCGCCGCTTCGCGCTGTTCCACGGGAACCGCCAGCAATACCTCACGCGATACCGAAACAATAAACGGCACTACCATTACGGCGAGCACCAAACCGGCTGAAAGAAAACTGACGCCGTAAAAATCCCCGGTGAAAAATGGCGTCCAGCCAAAGGTCGCCGACAAGAACGGCGCCACGTACTTGTGGATCAATGGCACCAGGATGAATATGCCCAGCAACCCGTAAATCACGCTCGGAACCGCTGCCAGCAACTCAATCATGAATGTCAAAAGGTTCGACCATTTTGGCGGCGCTAGCTCGGCCAGGAAAATCGCCGCCGCCACTCCCATGGGAACGGCAATAAGCAACGCCAGCGCAGACGTCACGCAGGTCCCAAAAATAAAAGGCAGCGCGCCATATTTATCGTTGTTTGGATCCCACGTGCTGCTGGTCAAAAACCCGAAGCCGAATGCTTTCATCGCCGGCTGCGATTTAGTCCACAACTGGAACACAATGAGCACAACGACCAGCAGAATGGTAATCGCTGCCGCTAGCGTGATCATCAGCGACAACTCGTCGCCCGCACGAACCCTGGCTAGAAAGCTGCGGTCCGGCGGGCGACGCATCGTGTCGGCAATTGTTGTCGAAGCTGCCATATTACAAGCCGAAGTCCAAAGACCTCCTACTTGATCATTGCGATCTGCTTTTCCTCTTTCGCCACTACTGATTTGGGCAGCTGAGCGTAATCCAAAGCCTCAACCTTGGTTTGTCCGGTGGTGAGAGCCCACTTCAAAAAGCCGGTAATCGCAGCTTTTTTGCCGGCATCGGAAATCTGAGCTGGAACCAGCAGCCAAGTGTACGTGGAAATCGGATACGCGGCTTTGCCTTGCGCATCGGTAATCGAAACGCGGAAGTCAGCCGGCAGGTCCTTTACTGAAGCGGCAGCCGCGTTCACAGACGAAAGCTCGGCTTTGACGAACTGTCCGGCTTGATTTTGCACCTTTCCGTATGTCAGCTTGTTCTTTACTGCGTAAATCAATTCCACATAGCCGATGGCGCCCGACTGTTGCTTTACCTGTTCGGTGACGCCGTCGTTTTTGGATCCGCCAATGCCGGTCGGCCAATTCAATGATGTGTTGGGTTTACCAACCTTCGCCACCCATTCAGGGCTTACTTTGGCTAGGAAGTCGGCAAAACAAAATGTAGTACCGCTTCCGTCCGAACGGTGCACTACAACAATCTTCGCCGCAGGCAGCGAAACCCCGGGGTTGGCCTTCACCAGTTGCGGATCGTTCCAGGTGGTGATTTTGCCTAGAAAAATTTCGGCCAATGCCGTACGCGGAAAATTCAACTCCGCAGTCACACCGGGAACATTGTAAACCGGCACAACTGCGCCCAGGACAGTGGGAAAGAGAAACACTCCATGCCCATTCTTGTCTTTAAAGGTCTTCAACTGTTCGTCGGTCATCGGCATATCGCTCGCGCCGAAATCAGCGGTCCCATCCGTCACTGCTTTGATCCCGCCACCCGACCCATTGGGCTGATAATTGATTTGGACGTTGCCTATTGACTGATAGTCGGCGAACCATTTCTGGTAAATAGGAGCCGGAAAAGTCGCCCCTGCGCCCGTCAAACTTGTCTGCGCGCTGAGGGGTAAAACGGCAAAAAACACGCTCAGCGTCGTGGTTTTCAGAGTACCTAGCAATCTCATTTGTAATCCTTCTTCGATAAAGGTGCGTCCATAAGTATCGAAAAAGTGTCATCAACAAGGTATGACAAATAAGTTACAGTGTTATGAATAAGCTCATTGAGCGTGATGGTCGTCCCGGTACACAGTACCGTCTTTCATAACGAACATGACGCTTTGGGTTGACTTGATGTCATCCAAGGGATTGCCCGGTACCGCGACCACGTCTGCAAACTTACCGGGCTCCAACGTTCCGACCTTGGCGGACATTCCAAGCAAATCGGCGGCAGCCGACATTCCTGCCCGCAAGGACTGAGCGTTAGTCATCCCATCGTTCGCCATCAGCATGAACTCCAAGGCATTATCGCCATGCGGATAGACAGCGGCATCTGTTCCAAGGGCAATTTTTACGCCGTAACGGAGTGCCCGGCGGACCATATCGTCCTGCGATTTCACCGCTAAATCTGCCTTCGCGCGCACTAGCGGTGGAAATGTCGATTCGGCCAAGCCAGCGCGAACAGCCAGCGTCGGAACCAGGTACGTGCCGCGATCATGCATCATCTTTAGTCCTTCGTCATCCAGAAACGTCCCATGCTCGATCGAGTCAATGCCTGCACGAATCGCTCTTTTTGCACCTTCCGCCCCGTGCGCATGCGCGGCCGTCTTGCGTCCCAATTCATGTGCAGCGGTGACCAGCGCGTCGAGTTCTGCTTGCGTCAATTGCGGCGCGTCCACAGCATCTGTAGGTGACAAAACTCCGCCGGTTGCGCACGTTTTAATAATGTCGGCGCCGTATTTAATGTTCCAACGAACGGCGTAGCGCGCATCGTCGGGAGAATTAATCACTCCATCCGTCGGTCCACTTTCGTGGCTAAACAAGCCCTCGCGAAAACCCGCACTGTCGTCGCAATGTCCGCCTGTTGAACCTAACGCATGCACGGAAACCAGCATGCGCGGACCCGGAACATAGCCCGCATTGATGCTGTTACGCAGACCAACATCGATGAAATCGCTGGAGCCGACGTCGCGAACGGTTGTGAAACCCGCCATCAAGGTCTTTTTTGCGTTGACGGTTGCGCGAATTGCCATTTCAGAAACCGGCATCTCGAGTGAACGCAAACGCGCGCCGTTGTAATCCGGATCGAACGGCATCGACAAGTGCACGTGCGAATCGATGAAACCGGGCAGCAGTGTTGCGTCGCCTAGATCGATTACTTTCGCACCCGCGGGGATGTTTCCACCAATAGCCGTGATCTTGTTGCCGCTGATGACAACAATGCCCGGTTGGACGATGGAATCGCTTTTTCCATCAAACAACCGGGCCGCTTTCAAAACGATCGTGGACTGACTAAATGCCGAATGGCAGAACAACAACCCTGCAGCTAGCGCCGCAACGTGCAATCTTCGCATTCAGCTAGGTTACACCTGCTCTGGTACAACATAGGGCGAACGATAAGTTCCTTTCAGCAATTCAGTGGCTTCGGCATCATTGATGACGCTTTCGGTGTTGGGATCGAAATGGATGGTTCGGCCCAACCGGTAAGCCGCGTTTCCTAAATGAACCAACGTGGCTGACAAATGGCCTTCAATGATGGGTGCGTGCAAACCGTCCGCCTTCCGGCTTCGGACACAATCAATAAAATTCTGATAGTGCTCGTACTTAACCGGAGCGGCCTTCGACGGTCCCGGAGTTCCTTGGTCGCCGATCCACGTTTTGTAGGAATCGTAATTCGAAATGGCCAGATAGCCCTTCGAGCCGTAGTACAAATTTCCGATTGTCGATGGCTTCGGCAAATTCTTTCCGCTGGCGAGGCCGGCCGGTGGAACTCCGCCGCCGCTAGAGAATTCGTCCGTGCCGATGCCCGCTTCGTGATTCGTCATCCAGCCACGCACTTCGAAAGTAATCATTTTCGTTTTACCTTCAGGCGTCTTAAATTCGTACGAAACCGTAACGTGATTCGGCGTCTCCTGGTCGTCATCGAACAGGAAGTGGCCGCCAACAGCCGAAACTTTGGTGGGAAGCGTTACGCCCAATCCCCAGCGCGCCAAATCCACTTCGTGAATGCCTTGGTTGCCGAGATCGCCATTGCCGGTGTCCCAAATCCAGTGCCAGTTATAGTGCGCGCGATTTTTCGTGTAGTGTTTCATTGGCGCCGGGCCGGTCCATAAATCGTAATGAAAACCGGCTGGAACTTCTTCCGGCTCAGCGTGGCCAATTGTCGCCCGCCATTTGTAGCAAAGGCCGCGCGCCATGAACATATCGCCAATTAAACCGGAATGCATGTTGTCCATGGCTTCGCGAATCGCTGTGCTGGACCGGCACTGGCTACCGTGCTGGCAAATTACTTTGTATTTCTCAATTGCGCTGACAAGCTGGCGGCCTTCCCACCAGTTGTGGCTGCAAGGTTTTTCGATGTAAATATCTTTTCCCGCTTGCGCAGCCCAAATTCCCATCAATGAATGCCAGTGATTCGGCGTGGCGATGGAAACCGCATCGACGTTTTTGTCTTCTAGCAATTTTCTAACGTCAAAATATGTTTGCGGCTTCGCCAGACCCAACTTGTCGCATTCAGCAAGCCTGCGGCTTAGCACCCGCTCATCGGCATCGCAGAAATAAGCGACTTCGACGCCGTCAAGGGAATGAAATCCTCTTACGTGGTCCCAGCCGCGGCCGTTCAAGCCGATGACTGCGACACGTACGCGATCATTCGCGCCTAAAACTTTTTTCATCGAAGCGGCGCTGGCTGCCAGCGCACTCGTTTTTAAGAAATTTCGCCGTTCCATCTTTTACACCTGCTTCAAAACTCGAAATAAGCCGTCCATCGATTCCACGCTGGACGCCCACGGATCGTGCTGGGCATTGCTGTAATGCGTCTCCAGCGACATCGTTCCTTTATATTGCATCATCTTTAATGCCTTGAATTGACCGACAAAATCAATCTTGCCGGCGCCAATTGGCGTCCAGCTTTTGCCCGATGCATCTTTTAAGTGAATGTGGCTGATACGTGTATGATCCAATTGATCCCATGCTTTGGGAAATGGCTCTTCGCCAATTTCGTAGCAATTTCCAGGATCCCAATTGTGCATTAACGTGCGATCAGGAATTGTGCTGAATAATTTCGCTGTTTCCGCGCCGGTCGCTGTGTTGCAATCAAATTCGTTTTCCACCAAAAGCGTCACGTCGTGCTGTTTCGCCACAGCAATCGCTTTGTGCAGCTCGTCGATTATGCGATCAAAAATTGCTTCTGGATTTTGAACACGCTTGAAAGTGAAAATTCGCAGCCGTTCAGTCCCCAGCGCATGCGCCGCGTCGGCAGCGCGCTTTAGCTCGTCGAGTTGTCTGTTGAAGTCGCCGGTGACCTGATTCAGGTCGGCATTGTTCTGACCAAGCGGCTCAGTTCCAGGCAGCGCTATCTTATATACGCCCGTATCGAGGATAGAAAGCTTAACATTGGCATCCCCTAAACGTTTGCGAATGTCTTTCAATTGCGAAGGCGTAGCGGATTTGTAGACGTATTTCGTCTTGTCGTCGAGTTTGAGATTGCGAATTTCAGCCCATTGCAATCCATACTTCGGATAAAACTCTTTGAGGACGCGATCAAGATCGGGAGAAGCTTCGTCGGTAATTATACCGAGCTTCCAAGGGTAGTCGAAGCTCTCCCGAGCCGATGCTAACGCGGCTAAAGTGAGACCGAAAAATTCTCTTCTGCGCACCGCCTGATACTAACAAAGATTATCTGCGCCCGCCGCCGCCACGACCGCCAAAGCCGCCACCGCCTCGGGCTGCGAAGCCACCACCGACTCCGCCGGTTCGGCCCCCGTAGCCGCCAGCAAATCCGCCGCGGTATCCATTCGCGTACCCGCCGCGGTATCCATAGCCGCCGTAACCGTAACCGCCACGATACGGGTAATCATAGCCGCCGCGATACCCATAGTAACCGCGACCGTAGCCGCCCCAATAACCGCCGTACCAAGCGTACGGATAACCGTAGTAGCCATAACCATACCCATAGCCGGGATTGCAATAGTATGGCGACGCGTACGGATCGCAAGCGTATGGATATGAATAAGCGGGTGCAGGAGCGTAAACGTAGGGATATGGTGCGGCAACGCCATAACCATATGCATATTGAGCTTTAGCGGATGAAGGAATGAAGAATGTGCAACTTACAAGCGCCAGCGTGAAAACCAGCAACTTCCGGGTCATCGTGTGATACCCCTTTCAGCTATTAGACGTACGAAGTTGAGAGTTTGGTTATTGTGTTCGCAACGCGGCGTGAGGATCTATGCGTGCGGCTTTCCAGGCCGGCACCAGCCCAGCCAGTAAAGCTACGGTGACAAGCAATATGACCGCACTAGACCAAGTGAATAGATTGTCGGGCTGCACGCCATAAAGTGAAGAGCGAATGTATCTGGAAGCAGCGATTACGAAAGGAAGGCCTAAAAGCGTTCCCCCGATGCCAAGATATGTCGATTCACGCAGAACTGAACGCAGCACTCTTGCCGGTGTTGCGCCAATTGCCATACGGATACCCAGTTCGCGATAGCGACTGCTGACCGAGTACGACATGACGCCATAGAGTCCGATAACGGCGAGCAGTGTCGCCAAGAGCGCAAAGCCGACGGACAAATAGCCCAAACTGCGTTGCACGAAAAGCGATTCATCAATGATCTCGGTCATGGAGGACAACTGATTCACGGGCAGGTTAGCGTCAGTTTGATGCACTGCGGCGCGAACTCCCTGCGCGACGGATTCCTGATTGCCACCAAACCGGACATAGAAATTCAAGTGCCAGAGTCGGGTTGAAGCAAGGTAGGGTTCATATTCGAAGGGACGAATTTCAGATTGAAGCGTCGTGTGCTTGCTGTCGGCGACGACGCCGACGATTACATGGTCGAACTTGACGTTGTTGCCAGTACCGGATCCAAAGCGCACTCCGATTGGATTTCTGCCGTTCAAATAACGCTTGACGAATGATTGATTGACGATTGCCGTTCCGGCGGTCGGGGAGGTGTCGGTACTTGAGAAGGTCCGGCCCGCCAACAAGGGAATCTGCATAGTAGAGAAGAAATCCGGGTCAACCTGATTTTTGTCGACACGGTTCGGCTCATCTTCTCCAGTCAGGACGTGACCACCTTCGACCGTGACGTCACCACCGGAGTCAGCATCTTCCAGCAGAGGTATGGTGGCGAGCGAAACGGTTTCCACGCCGGGCAGCGATTTTATTTTTTGGCGGAGCGATTCGGTAAGCGTTTTGATTTCGGGCAGCGAGTAGCCAGCTTGTCCCGGATTTATTTCGAATTTAAGAAGCTGCGTCGTATTAAAGCCAACATTGAGATTTTTGAGATTTGCAAGGCTGCGGGTAAAGAGCATTGCCGAGGTGAGGAGTACCAGGGAAAGCGCCACTTGAGCTACGACAAGGGTGCGGCGCAGCCAACCGGAATGGCCAGTGTGTCCACCCCCGCCTTCTGTTTTTAGAGCTGCGCCAACATCAGTACGCGCCGATTGCAGCGCAGGCAAAAGGCCAAACACGAGACCGGCCGCGATAGCGATGGATGAGGCAAACAGCATCACGTGCCAATCTGGACGAGCGGATATGCTGGCTGCGCTTAAATCGAAGCTTAAGGTGTGGAGAAGTGCGGGCGTTCCGGCGTAGGCAATGGCCAAACCCAGCACGCCGCCGAGCATGGCGAGGACAACACTTTCCATCAATAACTGGCGAATGAGCGCGCTTCTGCCTGCACCAACGGACAGGCGAATGGCCATTTCACGCTGTCTGACCACTCCGCGCGCCACCAGCAAGTTCGCCACGTTGGCGATGGTGATCAACAGAACGATTCCCACCATGACCATCAAGATCTTTAGTGGATTGGCAAGATCGTCACGTAACGATGCATAGCCTTGGCCACCGTCTGTTAGCAGAATCTTCTTTTGCGCAAACTCTTTTCGAAATCGCTCTGACGGGGTTTTCATGGAAGCCAGATCCTGGTCACGGATGGGCGGGTAAATGACGCTGAGCGCTGACGCTGCTTGCTGCATCGTGACGCCGGGCTGCATGCGAGCGATCAGGCTGGCCCAATGATCGAGACGATCGGTAAGCAGCCGGGCATCTTCCACGACATCCGCTTTCATACACATCGGAACGTACAAATCGGAACGTTGGCTGACATCGATTCCATAGAACTGCGGAGGCGCAATGCCAATGACCGTGTAGGGATGCTTGTTTACCAGAATGGTTTTGTTGATTATGTTGGGATCGCCGCCAAAACTGCGCTTCCAGAGCCCGAAACCCAAGACAGCTAGGGGACTCGCTTGTGGTTTCTGGTCGTCGGCGGAAACGAAGAGGCGGCCGCGCCAGGGGTTGACGCCCAGAACCTGGAAAAAATTGCCTGAGACGAGACCCGCTTCAACCGTTTCCGTGTTGTCGTGCCCGGTGAGACTGATTTCAATTTCCCGAAAAGCCAAGATGCCTTGGAAGACCCGGCCAGTAGCGGCATTAAGGTCGCGGTAAAGCGGATAAGAAAAACTGCTGTTCATGCCGTTGCCATAGACGTGACCCTCTTCAACGCCCTTACTGTGCAGAATGACCAACTGCTGCGGATTGGGCACGGGCAGATAATCCAACACCACCTGTTTCATCAATGTGAAGACCACGGTATTGGCGCCGATTCCCAGGCAAAGCGAGAGCACAGCGACGGCAGTGACTCCGGGCGCTCTGCCCAGCATGCGAACCGCAAGGCGGATATCGCGGAGAAAAGTTTCCAGCCAAGCGAGCGAATCAGTTTCCGCAGTTTGTTCGGAAAGTGAAGTAATATTACCGATTCGTTTCTGCGCTTCGGCGCGCGCCTGTTCCGGCGACATTCCCTGATCAATCAACTCCTTGGTACGTTGTTCCAGGTGCCAAGCGAACTCGTCGTTCGCATCGTATTGTGTTTTGTCTGCTCGAAAGCTATTTCTGAGTCGGTTGAATAGTCCCATGGCAAACGGCACTCCTAAACGAACTTCAAAACTTTGGAAACGGCAGCCGTAACCTGACGCCAATCGTCCTCTTCTTGAGACAACTGGCGCTTGCCTTTCGCCGTGAGCTTGTAGAACCGAACGCGGCGGTTGGTTTCCGAGGTGGCCCATTCGGATTCAATCCAACCTTCCTGCTCCATGCGATGCAACGCCGGGTAGAGGGAGCCTTCTTCCACTTGCAGCACAGCGTCAGAAACCTGCTGAATGTGAGTGGTAATGGCATAGCCGTGCAATGCGCCTCGACTTAGCGTTTTCAGGATGAGCAGGTTCAGGGAACCTTGCAGCGGTTTGGTAAGCAAGCGGCCCATACCGAAAATAATAGCATAGGTTTCTATGTATAGAAACAGATACGTACTATTCGTAGCGCAATGCCACGGTTGGGTCAACTCTCGCGGCACGACGTGCCGGGATATAGGTGGCAAGCAGCGCGACGCCGATCAACAGCAGTGAAGTGGCGGCAAATGTAAGGGGATCGGTTGCGGTGATACCGAAGACATAACCGCTCATGACCCGACTTAGGGCCAGGGCTCCAATAAGTCCGAAAACCACGCCTATCAGAGATAGAACCAAACCTTCGCGCAGCACCGCTCCCAGCATTTCGTTTTGGCTGGCACCAAGGGCCATGCGAATGGCGAGTTCCTTAGTACGTCGGCTGACGGTGTAGGACATAACTCCGAAAATCCCAATCGCCGATAACACAAGGGCCAGCAAGGAGAAAATCCAAAGCAAGGCCATGGGGAAACGGATGGCTCCATAGGTATTGGAGATTTCCTCGTCCATGGTTCTTACACTGTTGATGGGTTGGTCTTTATCTAGCGACCAAACGGCCGCACGAATGGAGCCGATCATGTTCATGGGCGGACCTTCTGTGCGCACCGCCAGAAAGGCCGATGATGCGGGCTTTTGTTCGAAAGGTATGTAGATGGCAGGTTGGGGACGCCACATATCTTCGTTTCGGACGTCCTTCACGACGCCGACGACTTCCAGCGGCTGAGTGGAACCGCTAGCTTCACCAGAATAGACACGCTGCAGAAGAGTGACATGCTGGCCGACGGGATTGGTGTTAGGCCAGAAGCGATGGGCAACGGTCTCGCTAATAAGCGCAACCGGCGTGGATGCTTGGGTATCGTGCTCGGAGAATCCGCGCCCTTCGAGCACCGGCGTGCCCATGGCCTTTAAATAGCCGGGAGTAATGAAGTTGAAAGATGCGGTAGGTTCCTTGCCGGGCTGAGCGGGTGGTGTGCCTTCCGGTTGGAAAAAGACATCAGAATCGCCGGACGATACGCCGGCTGCGCGCACGCCGTGGATAGCTTGCAAGTTTCTCATCAAATCGCGATAGAAGGTTGCGAACTGGACAGGCGACTTGTATTTGTATTCGGGCAGGTTCACATACATGGTGACCACATGATTCGGATCGATGCCCAAGTCAATGTTAGCCAATTCCACAAACGTGCGCACCAACAGGCCGGCACCGGTGAGAAGCACCAAGGCCAACGCTATTTCTGACACCACCAGCGCATTGCGCAGACGCTTACGGCCACCTTCCGTGGTGGTGCTGACACCGCTTTCTTTTAGCGTGTCGCCCAGGGCGGCTTTGGCAGCGGTCCAGGAAGGCGCCAATCCAAAAATGACTCCGGTAGCAAGGGTGATGGCAATGCTAAACAGAAGTACACGCCAATCGATACTGATTGTGCTGGCGTTGGGAAACCGGATGTGGTAACTGGCCATGTAGACAGTAAGCAGGCGGTCGCCAAGAAATGCGAGCAGCAGCCCGCACGCACCGCCGCAAGTCGCCAGGAGCAGGCTTTCGGTTAACAACTGACTGAGCAGACGAGTGCGCGACGCGCCAATTGCAATCCGAATGGCAATTTCGCGCTTTCGTCCGGTAGCGCGAGCCAGCAGAAGATTCGCTACATTGACGCAGGCAATTAGCAACACCAACATGACGGCGCCCAGCATGATCATGAGGGGAGTTTCCATGTGGCGGTAATAGGCGGCGTGCAGCGGTTCCACCTTGATTCCCCAGCCCTTATCGGCAGCCGGATATTGAACAGCCAGCGCGCTTGCCAGTGTGTTCATGGCTGCCTGCGCCTGTTCAATGGAAACACCCTGCTTAAGGCGCGCCTGGGTCTGCAAGTCGCGAGAGGTGCCGCGGCCAAGTTCGCTGCGCTCATCGGGAGTAAGAACCTGCGGGACAAAGACATCCATCTGCTGATCCCAAGTGAAGCGAAAGCTCGCCGGCATGACGCCGATGATGGAGTAGCGACGCTGATTCAGTTCAATGGATTTGCTCAGAATGGCGGGGTCGCCCGCATAACGCATTTGCCAAAGCCGGTAGCCTATGACTGCTACGCCATCGTGACCATCCTGACTCTCTTCGGGAAGAAAGAAGCGTCCCATCAATGGCGGAACGCCGAACAATGGCAGCAAGTCGGATGAGCCTTTGATGGCATCGACGCTTTGCGGACGGTCGCCGCCGGTGATATTGAAATCAGCCCAGCGATAGTAGGCCACTTGCTGAAAGACGCCAGACTTGCCGATGTCCCTAACGTTGGGAGCAGAGACGCCGGTCTGGATATATCCTTGGCCTTGTTGATTTCGCCATTGCCCCAGCCCAACCAGTTGTTGTGGCTGTGGATAGGGCAATGGACGCAGGATGATGGCGTTGACCAAGCTAAAAATTGCGGCATTAGCGCCTATGCCGAGCGCCAATGTGAGCACTGCGGCGGCAGCGAAACCAGGGTTTTTAGCGAAAGTTCGAAAAGCGTAACGAAGGTCTTTCCAAAGTGTGCTCATTGCCTGCTCCTTATTCGCTCAGCCCTATTCAGACTGCCGAAGGCCGAGATCCGTTGAATCGCAAGCCTCTTTCAAGACGATAGCGCTGTTTTTTCGGTCGTGGGGAACGGGTGCCCACATCGACCGTTTTGCGAGCGACAATGGTTGGGTCCAGAGGAGTTCTTCATATGCTTCATTCCGTTCTTCCCAAAGGATTGTTGTGGCTTAGGTCATTGCTGGGGACGCTTCTGGTTGCAGCGGCGATCTTTTTACTCTGGGATATCTGGGGTTCGACAACGGTGTTTTCCGAATCCAAGGGACAGCCGACATCGATTCCTGCCCCGTTGACTCCGCCGACAACACCGGATGCAGACGACCAGCTTAAACCGCTGGAAGCACGTACAGCGCATGCCGAGGAGCAGCTTGACGTGGCCGAAAAGCGGCTTGACGCATTGCGGGCGCGAGCGGCAGATATTTAACTCTTCGTCACGATTCTGCTGGGGCTCGGCGCCCTTTACGCGGCAGCCCAAGCGGTATTTTCTTATTTCAACGTACAGGCCTTGGTCAAGGCTGCTCGCGACGAAGCGAAAGCTCAAGAAAAAGAATGGGAAGCCTTTCAAGAGAATTGCCGCAAACAGTTCCCGCGTTTTGCCGGTATGGACGAGGTGCGAGCCAGCATCCTGGGCGTTTTAGGTTCGATTCTTCAAACCAAGGACGCTGGAGAGAACTTATTTAACCGGCTTGAAGTTGAGGAGCGGCAGCGGGTGTTTTTTTACGAGAAAAGCATTGCCGGCCTGGAGTTCCTGAACCTCAATCAAACTCCGGAAGACACAGTCAAAGTCTTTCGTGGGCTTGGCCGTTTTTATATCGATAAATATCAATTCGAGAGCAAAACGCAACAGGAGGATCTGGACCGTGGTGAGTTTTACCTGCAGTTCGCGCTCGGACGGAAAAATGATGACTATCGGGTACTGAACGATCAGGGCAAGGTGCAAGCGGATATTTACAGCAACTATAAGTCTGCAACAGCACTCTGGAAGCAAAGCCTGAAGAAGGATCCGGGACAGCAGCGGGCTTTTTACGACTTAGGCACAATGAGTTTCCAATCGGGCGATTACGATGAAGCGGTCGATTTTTTGCGCGATGCGACGAAGCGTACTCGATGGGAAGAAGAGCGCAATGAGGCTAACGAAGGAAATCTATATTTCAATCTGGCGTGCGCACTTTGGAAAAAGTCCAAGAAAGCCGGGAGCCCGCAGTCGAACGAGGCGATTGAGGCGTTGAAAAGGGCAGTTGCAGTTTCTCCAAAACTGCGCGCGGATATATCAACCGATGGGGATTTGAAGGACTTGGTGACATTCGTTGGCGGAAACCAAGAACTGTCTAAGCGCTTGAGCGCCTGATTTTGATGTTAGTCTCTGGGACGGATCTGCATACAGATCACAGCTTTCTTAAACTAATTTTAGCATTCCTGCAAGGCGTTTGGCTTAGTGCATAACATACGCTAAATCATCTGCTTTTTCCAAGTGCCGCGCCGGAAAACGACCAACGCCACGATTGTGAAGCAAACGTCGGCAATGGGTACAGCCCAAAAGGCTCCGCTCGGTCCCATCGATTGACGAATTGCCAATACGTAAGCCACCGGAATTTGCACTAACCAAAATGCGAACAGATTAATAAGCGTAGGCGTAAAGGTATCGCCGGCGCCATTGAACGCTTGGGTGAGCACCATCCCCCAGGCATATGTCAAAAAAGCGAGGCCGATGAGGCGAAGGCAATTCGTGCCGGACTGGAGGACCAATGGATCTTGCGTGAAGAAACCGACGAACAGGCGCGGGAAGAAGACGAACAGGACTTCCACGATGCCCATGTAGAGCATGTTGAGCCAAGCGGTGCGATAGACGGCTTGTTCGGCGCGTTCGGGCTGATGTGCTCCCAAGTTTTGGCCAACTAGGGTTGCGGCGGAATTGCTGAAGCCCCACGATGGCAAGATGGTAAAGATCAACAGGCGCACGGCAATCGTGTATCCGGCAACAACCGCGCTACCGAACACGGAGACAATTCGCACCAGCGCTATCCAGCTGGCTGTTGCCACCAGAAACTGCAGAATGCCGGTGATGGAGACGCGAACCAATCTCCACATGACGGCCGGATTCAGACGTACTTGGCTTCGTCTGACAGTGATGCGGTTTTTCGTGGAACCCAATTGCCAGAGCTGATACAAAACCCCGATGCTGCGGCCAGTAGTGGTTGCCACCGCGGCGCCGACGACGCCCAGGCGCGGAAAAGGCCCCCAGCCGTTGATCAAACACGGATCGAGAATAATGTTGATGATGTTGGCCAGCCACAGCGTGCGCATGGCAAGCGCAGCGTCGCCCGCGCCGCGAAAAATTGCGTTGATGAGGAACAGTAGAAATATTGCGGCGGACCCGCCCATAATAATGCGCGTGTAAAGCGCATTGGCTTCAACCGCTTTTGTGCTTCCCATCAGATGCAGAAGCGAAGGTGCGTTGCTAACTCCGATGATGCCGACGACGAGAGAAACCAAAACGCCGATGATGATGGATTGAACAGCGGCATCGGACGCGCCTTCGTTGTCGTGCTCGCCTATGCGCCGCGCTACAAATGCGGTGGTGGACATACTGAGACCGATGGCTACACCGAAGACGAGCGTGAGCAGAGATTCGGTTAAACCCACAGTTGCCATGGCGTCCGCACCCAGGCGCGACACGAAGAAAGCATCCACTACCCCGAATAGAGATTCCATGCACATTTCCAAAATCATGGGAATGGCAAGCAGAAAGATTGCCCGGTTCAGGTCACCTTTAGTGAAATCTTGATGACTGCCGAGCAGAGCTTCTTTCAACATGGCGGCAAGTCTTTCAAGTATGACCGAACTTCGATGTTATCCTCTGAATCGTCATGCAATTGGATTCCCAGCAGCCTAGAAGAGCATTCCTGAAAGCGGCGGCGGCCGCACTGGTCGGCAGCGGAGTATTGGGTGGTCAGCAACAACCGGCCGCTCCTGCCGCACCGCCGAAGAAGGCACGCATCACATCCAGCATCATGATCTGGATTTTGAAGGGCAGCATGGACGAAAAGCTGCGCAAAGTGGCGGAGACGGGCATTCAATCGGCAGAACTGGTGAGCGAATATCGCACGTGGTCAGACGCTGAAGTAGACCATTACAAGAAGCTCATGCATTCTTATGGCTTCGGGTTCGACACATTGATGGCGCAAACCAATTGGGCGAAGCAGCCAAATTCCATGATCAACCCCGATCATCGCGATCGATTTTTAAAAGAGTTGAGCGAAGCCATTGTCTGGGCCAAGCGTTTGGAATGCCCGCAAATATTGCTGATGAGCGGTAACGAACAACCAGGCATGAGTTACGACGCGCAATTTGCCAGTTTGATCGAAAGCGGTAAGCGTGCTGCCGATCTGGCGGCAGCCAATGACATTACTTTGATTCTGGAAAACTTGAATAGCAAAGTGGACCACAAGGGCTACTTCTTAACCAGTGCGCGCGAGGCTACCAAAGCGGTGAAAGCAGTGGATCATCCGCACTTCAAGCAGTTGTTCGATATCTATCACGAATATGTGCAGCACGGCGACCCGATTCCGGCCATCCAAGAGGCGGCACCTTATGCGCGCGTGTTTCATGTCGCGGATTCGCCCGGTCGCCAAGATCCGGGAACAGGCGACATGAAGTGGGACGACATTTATAAGGCCATTGGCAAAACCACTTACGCTGGCTATATAGCGATGGAGTATCGGCCGGTTGGCGATGAGGTGGAGAGTTTGATCAAATCTGTGACACAGATGCGCACAGATATAAACTCAGTTGCCACAAATCGGAGTGAAGGCGGCGCCGAGGCGCGACCGTAGGTGTTAGAGCAGTCGGAAGCTGACTTCCACCGAGGCGCGCACTTTAACCGCTCGGCCATTCTTCATGCCGGGACGGAAACGCCACTTCTGAACGGCTTCAACAGCTTTTTCATCCAAACCCAGTCCGAGGGGACCGGTTACGTGGATATCGGTCGGAATGCCGTGTTCGTCGATGATGACAGCCAAGCGAACAACGCCTGAAAACTTCGCTTTGCGCGCTTCTTCTGAATATTCAGGTTCAACTTTGGTAATCAGGACGGGACTGGAAACTTCGCCGCCCGCGCGATATACACCACCGCCCGAACCGCCGCCTTCGCCATCGCCAAGACCGTCACCTTTGCCGTTGCCGATCCCGCCACCGGAACCATTACCGAAGCCGTTGATACCTTGCCCGCCGGAGTTACCGGTTAGCTTGCTTAATGGATCATCGTAGTTATTAGCCTGAATTTCGGGCGCTGGCGCGGTAATCGTTGGAACCACCGCCAACTTCGGCTTAGGAACCGCGACCGCAGGCGGCATGAACTGTTTCGGTGCAAATTTAGGGGCCGCGCCTTGAGCAGCAGGAGTTGGCGCACGTTGTCCGCCACCGCCGCCACCGCCGGCTTTTGCTGCAGCAGGCACCTTAGATTGATACGGATTTATAAGAACGATAGAGGTATCAGTGCTCTGTTTGATAGCTTGCGCGATGGGCTTAAAAAGAATGAAAAGTAAGGCAACGGCGGCAACCTGAATTACGAAACCCAGGCCCATGTTTCGGTTTTTGCCGGCACCATACGCGCCCCAAATTGTACCCACTTCCACCGGCTTCGAAGTTACTTCCAAAGGCGGCAACTTAGGCGGGCTTACCAAATCGCGGACGTTATTTACCAGCGATTGGTACCACGGCACTTCCAGCTTGTCGGCATCGTTCAAAACGCCTTCCACCGGCCTTGATGTCACTACCAGCGGCGGCAACTTCGGCGGATTAATGGCCTCGCGAATGTTTGCGACGACCGATTTGTACCAAGGCTGCTCAATGTCCGTGTCAACAAGCAGATGGTCCAAATGTGACGAAGCGCTCGCTGCCGGCGACATTTCGCCATTCGAAGGGGGTTTCGTCGCGCCTTCCTGCGAAAACGGCTGATCCATTCGATCTTTATCTACCTCGCTAATCAAAAAACACCCCGCCTCGCTTAGTGGCTTTTTCCCCTCGTAGGTTCAAATTCAAGCATTTGTAGGACGCAATATGGAAATTCACAGTTGCAATAAATTACGTCGTCACATCCAAAAGAATAGTTACAGTCTAGCGTATCCAGAGCTACATCACGTTTTCGTCTAGTAGAAACTCTCTGGAAAAATTCCAAATTTCGGGAAGCACTTCGGTCATATCGTGACCTGAGTCAAAGGATATAACTTTAGCGCTGGCTGGATGCGTCCTTTGAAAGCGTTCTGAGTTTTCCAGCGGCACAACAGAGTCTTGACGACCATGCAAAATCAGGCATGGTTGAGTAAAATCCGGGTAACCTGGATAACGTTCAGCATCCTCCATTATCTGAAAGCCGAGATCAGTCTCCCGACCCATCCCATAGTGATAGACGCGCATCTCGCCATTTTCTCTCCAATCCTCGAGTTTCTCCGGGCCTAATTTTTGACGCCACAGCTCGAAGAAGTCAAAAGCAGGAGCCAGTAGCAGCAATCTCTTCACCTCCGGATGGGTGGATGCGAATAGTGCGGACAAATAGCCACCCAAGCTGGAGCCGATCAGAACGGCTGGTTGGCCGTCTACAGCGTTGTTGACGATCGCTAATTGGCCAGTGAGCGTCAGGTTCCTAAAATCCGGGGCAAGGTCAAGCGTGGCGAGATCGATGCCACACGCGCGCAGTCTGTCGACAAAAAGTGTGGCCTTGCGCGAGTGCGGGCTCGAAGCGAAACCGTGGAGGTAGATGTACCGCATTTTTTCCAGGATAATTGCCGGCAATCAGGGATTTGCCGGGGAGAACATTAGAATGGCACATCCTCTTGCTATTTGGCAGCTTTTCAACCGCTGTCAAAAGAGGACTTTATCACCTTGAAGAAAAGTGCCAATCGCGGTTCGATTACTCCCACGGTGGAGATGGCGGTTCCGGAAACGCTCGTAGCTGTCGATTCAGAAGCAAACGCAATACCGGCGTCTGGCCAGCCGGCCACAGATGATTTGAATGCGCTTACGGCGGCATTGGATCGGGCGCAGGCGATAGCGGAATTCTCGCTGGATGGAACCATTCAACACGCGAATGATAATTTCCTTCGTTTACTTGGCTATCGGCTGCCGGAAATCCAAGGCAGAAATCACCGAATTCTGGTTTCCGAGATGGAGCAAACATCCGAAGCTTACCGTGATTTATGGCGCAGCTTGCACAGTGGTGATACAAAGATCGGCGAATACGCCTACATTACTAAGAATGGCGGGACGGTCTGGCTGCAAGGTTGCTATACGGTGGCACAGGACGTTGACGGTCGGCCCGTCAAGGTTATTCACCTGGCTTCAAATGTCACCGAAGTTGCGAAAAGGCGGAGCGATTCTGAATTGATGATGGGGGCAATCGGAAATGTCACCACCGCCATCATGATGGTTGATCGCGATTTCGTCGTTACGTATCTAAACAAGACAGCTCAGAATATTCTGGCCAAGAACGAAGACTTGTTCAAAAGCATTTGGCCGTCGTTTGACAAAGACGCAATTGTTGGCAGCTGCATTGATCTATTCCATAAAAATCCAGAGCGGCAGCGTAAGTTGCTGGCTGATCCCAACAACCTGCCGCACCGTGCTGACATTTCAGTAGGTCCGATAAAATTCTCCCTATGCGTGAACGCAACCTTCGATTCAGCGGGTGCCTATGTTGGCAATGTCCTGGAATGGGCTGACGTAACAGAATTACGTAAAAAGGAAGCGCTGAATCGGGATTTTGCGGCACAACTGGAAGGTGTAAGCCGGTCACTAGCGGTAATTCATTTTGCGATGGACGGCACCATCTTGTGGGCCAACGAGAACTTTCTTAAGGCCGTCGGCTATCGATTGGACGAGGTTGTGGGCATGCATCATCGCGTTTTTGTTCCTGAGTCGGATCAAAACACCAGTGCATATGCAGAGTTTTGGGCTCGCCTTCGAAAGGGAGAGCATCAGTTGGCCCAATTCAAACGCTTGGCAAAAGACGGCCGCGAGGTCTGGCTGCAGGCGTCTTACACGCCGGTGCTGGATGAAAAAGGCCAAGCTGTGAAAGTAGTGAAATTTGCCACGGACATTACTCAAGAAAAGCTGGCCGCCGTTCACATAGAGAACGGCGTTAGGACCACGCTTGAGGTTGTGCAGGCCGCATCGAAGGGTGATCTGACGAAAAACCTGGACGTGCAAGGAACGGATGCAATCGGACGAGTAGCGGAGTGCCTGCGTGATCTGTTCGCGCAATTACGTTCAAGCCTGGCCAAGATATCCCAAAACGCTTCTTCCGTTGGGTCAGCCGCCGAACATTTGACTGGCATCAGCCGTCAGATGGCCACTAGCGCCGAACATACAGACGTGCAGGCTACAGCAGCCAGCACCGGAAGCGAACAGGTATCGCGCAACGTTGAAATGGTGGCGGCAAGTTCGGAAGAGATGATCGCTTCCATTCGTGAAATCTCGAAGAACGCGAACGACGCCGCCAGAGTTGCGGCCGCTGCGGTTACGGCTGCCAGTACGGCCAACGCCACGGTCTCCAAGCTGGGCGAATCCAGCGTTGAGATCGGCAAAGTGGTTAAGGTAATCAATTCGATAGCGCAGCAAACCAATCTGCTGGCACTTAACGCAACTATTGAAGCCGCGCGCGCTGGAGAAGCGGGCAAAGGTTTTGCGGTGGTGGCCAATGAAGTGAAGGATTTGGCCAAGGCTACCGCTAGCGCTACCGAACAAATCGCGCAAAAAATTGAGGCCATTCAGCAAGGTGCAAAAGCCGCGGTTGGCGCGATTGGTGAAATCAGCGATATTATTCGCCAAATTCACGATGTATCGGCGTCGATTGCCTCCGCCGTGGAGCAGCAGACCGCTACCACAAATGAGATTGGCCGAAACGTCAGCGACGCTGCCAAAGGAGCAGCCGAGATTACTAAAAACATCTCGGGTGTTGCGACTGCGGCAAAGGAAACGAATAAGGGTGCGCTGGACACAGAGAGGGCTGCCGTGTCCTTAAAAGAAATGGCTGGGCACCTTGAAAGCCTGCTGACGCAGTTCAAAATCTAGCCTTTTAATAACATTTGGCTCGCCACTGCGGTAGATTGATGGAGTGACACGAACCGTGCGCTTTGACTTGCTACCGCTATGCGAGATGGCTAGAATCTTAGAGTTACCTTCAAAGTCACGGAAATACACGCGTATTAACGGGTTTTATACCTGCCGCGTTCAAGCGCGCCTACAGTTTCCCTGGGGTGTTGTAGCTTAGTGATTTAGGCTGGAAACGGTAAAGGCGCGTCCTCTAGGAGAAAGATTTTTATGGCAGCAGTAGCTGATAAGGTTAAGCAGATTATTGTCGAGCAGTTGGGTGTCGACGACGCACAGGTCGATCCAAGCGCGTCGTTCGTCGATGATTTAGGCGCGGATTCGCTAGATATCGTCGAACTGGTCATGGCGTTTGAAGAAGCTTTCGATTTGGATATCCCGGACGAAGACGCCGAAAAGATCAAGACCGTTAAGGACGCGATTGACTACATCGAGTCAAAGAAGAAATAAGCGCGAATATTTAGATGGCGCCTAGAAGAGTTGTAGTCACTGGTGTCGGGCTGATTTGCTCGGTCGGCACCGGTACTGAAGCCGTTTGGTCCGCGATTCTCAAGGGACAGAACGGCATCGGCCCTATTACGCAGTTTGACGCGACCGCTTTCACTTGCCGAATTGCCGGCGAGGTGAAAGGCTTCGACCCGCTTCTTTATGTGGAGAAGAAAGAAGTGAAGAAGATGGGCCGCTTCATTCAGTTTGCTATTGCCGCTAGCACTTTTGCGGTGGATAGCGCGCAGCTGAAATTGCCTTTTGCGAGCGAAGAAGAATCGGAAGCGCTGGGCGTCTATATCGGAAGCGGCATCGGTGCGTTTGAAATCATCGAGCGCGAACACAGGATCTTACTGGAACGCGGGCCCGACCGGATATCGCCCTTTTTCATTCCATCCGTTATTGTGAATCTGGCTAGCGGCTATGTCTCCATCAAATATGGCGCCAAGGGTCCGAATTCGGCCACCGCTACCGCCTGTACAACCAGCGCCCACTCTATTGGAGATTCGTTTCGGCTGATCCAACACCGCTATGCCGACGTAATGATCTGCGGTGGCAGCGAGGCGTGTATTACGCCTATGGGAGTTGGCGGATTTGCCGCTATGCGCGCATTGTCAACCCGTAATGAAGATCCAACAACAGCCTCGCGGCCGTGGGATCGCGATCGGGATGGTTTCGTGGTGGGTGAAGGTTCAGGCACTCTGGTTCTGGAGGATTTGGAGCACGCAAAGCGCCGTAACGCGCCCATTCTGGCCGAGATCGTTGGCTATGGAATGAGTTCCGACGCCCACCACATCACGGCTCCACCAGAAGATGGCAACGGCGGATATCGAGTCATGCGGAACGCTATGCGCGATGCCGGACTTGATCCGAGCCAAATCCAATACGTGAATGCGCATGGAACCTCTACCGGTTTGGGCGACAGAGCAGAAACCATTGCCATCAAGCGGGCTTTTGGCGCACATGCGTCTAAACTGGCGGTGAGTTCGACGAAATCCATGACCGGCCATCTGTTGGGCGGCGCGGGCGGGTTGGAAGCAGGTATTAGCGTCCTGGCTATCCGTGATCAAATAGCACCGCCGACGATCAATTACCACAATCCAGACCCGGAATGCGATCTTGACTACATACCGAATGTGGCGCGGCCAATGGCGATTGAATATGCGCTCTCTAATAGCTTTGGCTTCGGTGGAACAAACGGCAGTTTGATTTTCAAGCGCTATTCAGAAAGGTAGAGTCGGGCGTAGGTTATTATGCAACTAGAAGGTTGCATAATAGAATGAGTGATCGCATTGAAAAGCAAATTGAATTGCATGCTCCGATCTCGCGCGTCTGGCGCGCTTTGACCGACCATCGCGAGTTCGGTGAATGGTTTCTTGTGAAGCTGGATGGTCCGTTTGCGGTGGGCCGGTTGGCGCGGGGTCAAATCACATATCCAGGCTACGAGCACTTGAAATGGGAAGCCGTTATTAAGGCTATGGAACCCGAGCGCCTGTTTGCCTTTACCTGGCATCCGCATGCCATCGATCCCAATGTTGATTATTCGCATGAAGAACCAACGCTGGTGGAGTTTCGCTTGACGCAAACTGCAAGCGGGACTCTGCTGGTGCTCACGGAATCGGGCTTCGACAAAATCCCCGCCGACCGGCGCTTCACGGCATTTCGCGGCAACGATGGGGGATGGACTGAACAGATGAAGAATATAGAGCTCTATGTTGGCGAAAAGCCGTAGAAACAGACCAGCCCTCCGGCATTCACCAGCAACCGCCTTCGCCGCGATGGGCGATGAGACCAGGCTGAAAATTGTCGCAACACTTTGCAATGGTCAGCCTCATTCCATTTCTCAGTTGACCGAAGGTTCGCGACTTACCCGGCAGGCGGTTACAAAACATTTGCGGGTACTGGAAAGCGCAGGCATTGTGCACCGGAAGCACGCGGGCCGGGAGAGTTTGTTTCAACTGGAAACGACGCCTATCGTGGCTATGGGCAAATATCTGGAACACGTTTCACAGCAGTGGGATCGTGCACTCGAACGGTTGAAATCGTTTGTCGAAACGTGAATCCGTTAGGTGCCGTCCCTTCTCGCAATGAAACTCGGGACTTCGACGGGCTCAAAACTGGTTCTTGGCATAGGGTTGCTTCTGCTGTTTACAGCAATCATCGTTCTGCGAGACCCGGCCACAGTTAAGAATCCGCAGTTTTACGCTGAAGATGGTCGCGTTTGGTATGCGAATGCTTACAATTTGGGTGGGCTTCACGCTCTGACGCTGCCGGAAGGCGGCTACCTTAACACTTTGCCCCGAATAGTGGCCTGGCTTTCGCTTCTGGTTCCATTCAGTCGGGCGCCGCTGGTAATGAATCTTTGTGGCGTATTGGTTCAAGCGTTGCCCGCTTTGTATATTGTTTCCACTCGTTGTTGTTGGATTGGCCCGGTTTCGATGCGAGCCGCCTACGCCGCGATATACCTGTTGCTGCCTAATTCGAGAGAGGTAAACGTAGTCATTACGAACGCTCAGTTTCATTGGGCGTTGCTGGCATTCCTAGTCGTGTTCGCGACGCCTCCCACCAACTGGTATTGGAAAGTGTTCGATATCTTCACGATTGCCCTGAGTGCCGTGTCTGGACCGTTCGATCTCGTGCTGCTACCGCTTCTTGGCCTGCACTTGTGGATGCGCAAGGAACGCTGGACATTAATTCTCGGGGCGGTGATGGCTCCGCTCGCCTGCCTTCAGTTAGCAGAGGTCTTGACTGGATACACTGGGCGCGAACCAGGAAATTTGGGAGCGAGCCCCATGTTGTTCGCGCGTCTGCTCTCGGGCCACGTCTTTGTTGCTTGTCTTTTTGGGCAAAACGGGTTCGCGTGGCGCGCGGGTACCTGGCTTGTATTCGTGGCTCTGGTGGCGGGAGTTTCAATTCTTGGCTTCACCTTGTGGAAGAGTAACCACGAATTGCGCTTTCTGATCGCTTACGCGCTGCTGTTATTCGCAGCAGGATTAAGCAAACCTCTGATCACCGGACCATTGCCACAATGGGAATTGCTCGCACACGACGCAGGTGCTCGATACTGGTTCCTGCCAACGCTGGCCTTCGCGTGGGCTCTACTGTGGTGCGCACGACAGAAGGAATCGAGGTTTTTACGGCTGTTCTCCTCGGCGGCGTTGCTAGTCATGATAGGCGGCACATTTCGGGATTTGCGATACCGGAGTTATGCGGACATGCATTTCGAACAGCATGTGGCGGAGTACGACCAAGCACCAGTAGGCTCGACAATCAACATACCGATTTATCCGGATGGATTACTAATGAAATTGACCAAAAAGTTTCACCCCAGTGATTAGCGATTCGTATGGCAAACAGGCACGGAAAAGGCATTTGACAGGCCGATGAAGCGCAACTCACTGCCGACCTACAAGCTAATTGAGCCGCATTGCCTCACACTTTGTTGATTGTGGATGCGCTGGACACGTACTATATATTCATCAGCATTATGTCTATCATCCTGCTTGTGACGTTCCACTCTCTGCTGATCGACATTGCAAAGGGCTTATTTGCCCTAGCCGTTGTCGCAGTGTTGGTTTGGCTCAAGTGGCAGGCGCTTAAAGGGCACCACGACCGCTCATTAGGAAACGGCGACATTCAAACTTTGTTCCATGGCAAACGACAAGCGGTAGCGGCCTAGCTGACCCATCCGCCTGCAAGCCTCCATCAGTTACGATCAAAGCATGAAAATCATCGTGTCGGTGAAGCAAGTCCCCGCGCGCGATTCCTCTTTGCGGGTAGACGCCGACGGCAAATGGCTGGACGATTCCGACCTCAGCTTTGAAATGAATGAACCCGATGCTTACGCGTTGGAAGAAGCTCTTCAACTGAAAGAAAAGTTAGGCGGGGAAGTTGTGGTTGTCTGCGCCGGTCCCGACACCGCCGCGCAGACAATTCGCGAAGCTCTGGCTAAGGGAGCCGACCGTGCCATCCATATCGAAACTGAAGGTGTTCCGCTGACCGATCCATTAGCTACCGCTCATCTCTTGGCCCAAGCCATCAAACCTGAAGCACCCGACTTCGTACTGACCGGCCTTCAATCCGATGATCTGGGCTTTGGCCAAACCGGCGTTGTACTGGCTGAACTGTTAGGTTTTGCACACGTCACAATCGTAATGGAAGTAGAGCCGTTGGACGGCAGAGTGCGCGTTAAGCGCGAACTGGAAGACGGTTGGTTTCAACATGTCACTCTGCCGTTGCCGGTGGTGCTGACCATTCAATCGGGCATCAAGAAGCTGCGCTACGCCACGTTGATGGGCATCAAGAAAGCAAAATCAAAGGAGTTGCGTGTCCTGCCTATTTCGGATCTTCAAGCTGGGGACGCTTCATCGGCCGTGATTGAACGAATCTACGCACCCCACCGTACAAAGAAGAGCCAAATCTTCACCGGTGATAGCCGCCAAGCGGCAAAGGAACTGGTCGAAAAGCTAAAGTTCGAGGCACGCGTTATATGAGCGTCATGGTTGTGTTGGAACAACGCGGTGACAAGTGGAACCGCATGTCATTTGAAGCCTTGGCCGCCGGCATAAAACTGGCACAGATTCTTGGCGTGGACGCCGAAGCAGCCCTTTTGGGCGCTGACGAAACAGATTCGCTTGCCTCGGAAGTAACAGGCGTCGACAAAGTTCACGTCCTAAAACACGCGCTGTTAAGTAAGTACACGCCCGATGGCTTTACAGCCGCACTGGAACAACTGGTTCGCGCCGTGAACCCGGAAGCAGTGGTCTTCCCGCATACTTACCAAGTGCGTGACTTCGCGCCGAAACTGGCCACGCGCTTTAACAAAACCTTTATCAGCGATGTTGTGGACGTGCAATCGGAAAACGGCAAACCGCGCTTCATGAGGCAGCTGTTTCAGGGCAAGTTGAATGCCGATGTGGTGACGGAATCGCGCCCCATATTCGTGTCTGTGCAAGCTGGGGCATTTCGCGCTGCAGACCCGGGCTCAGCCGCCGCCGCAGTTCCCTTCGAAGTCACCCTGGATGCATCACAGATCAGAAGCCAGACCGAAGAGCCGTTCCGCGAATCACAGCGTTCGGTTGACCTTGGCGCAGCAGATATCATCGTGTCGGTTGGCCGCGGCATAAAGGAAAAAGAAAACATCTCGCTAGTCGAGGATTTGGCCCACGTCCTAAATGCCGAACTGGCGGCATCACGGCCTATCTGCGACAACGGTTGGCTGCCTATGGAACGCCAAGTTGGTAGCTCTGGGCAGACCGTATCGCCTAAAATGTATTTAGCGGTCGGTATTTCGGGCGCCATCCAGCATCTGGTCGGCATGAAAGGCTCTAAGACCGTCGTGGCGATAAACAAGGACGAGAACGCCCCCATCTTCGAAAGTGCGGATTACGGAATTGTGGGCGATCTGTTCGAAGTGATTCCCGCGTTGATTGAAGTATTGAAAAAGG
The DNA here is from genome assembly GCA_963696305.1 of Bryobacterales bacterium. Classification (GTDB taxonomy): domain Bacteria; phylum Acidobacteriota; class Terriglobia; order Bryobacterales; family Bryobacteraceae; genus Bog-105. Next base: position 275,918 of record CAVOJX010000025.1, read on the forward strand.
CCAGGACCTGATTGCAAATTAAATACTCGTGCGGGCGGAATTGGGCGGGCGGAGCGCTGTGTTTAGCGCTGCTCGTCACCTTCAGCGGCTGCCAAAAAGCCGTTGCGCCCGACGTGGCCGCTACTGTGAATGGGCGTTCCATTACGTATGCTCAGTTGGATCACGCCATCTCTGCTCAGTTTCCGAACGCGCCGCTAAAGTCTAATCCCGACCAAACCACGCAACTGCATTTGGAAGCGCTGCGCGCTTTGATCGATAACGAAATACTTTTGCAGCGCGCCGAGAAGGAAGGCCTGCTCGCCTCGGATTCCGACGTGGATGCAAAGCTGAATGAAGTTAAGGTTGGCTATACCCAGGAAGAATTTCAAAAGCAGCTAGACGAGCGTAAGATGACGCTGGCCGATTTCAGGACCCAGATTCGCCGCGAATTGAGCATCGAGAAGTTGATGAACAAAGAGATCGGGTCACGCATCACGATCTCCGATTCGGATGTCAGCAACTTCTATTCCGCCAATAAGGCCCGGTTCAACTTAGCCGAAAACATGGTGCATCTGGCGCGCATTCTGGTTACATCAGCGGCTGTTCCCAATCTCAACAATCTGAAGAACAGCAAGGCGCAGACCGACATTGACGCCCGCAATAAGATTCAAACGCTGGATATGCGCGTTCGCCAAGGCGAGGATTTCGCCACTCTGGCGCAGAATTATTCGGAAGACCAATACGCGCCCAATGGCGGCGACGTTGGCTCCGTTCCCGAATCCACCATTGAAAAGGCGAGTCCTGATCTTTGGAAGATGATTTCCAGCATGACCCCGGGACAGGTATCGCATATCATTCACACACCCGATGGCTATTCGATCATTAAGCTGATCGCGCGCCAAATGGCCGGGCAGCGGCAGCTCAACGATCCGCGCGTGCAGGAAGAAATTCGTCAGGAAATCTTTCAGGCCAAACAGCAAACTTTGCGTGCAGCCTTTTACGAAGTTGTGCGAAGTGAAACAAAAGTAGTAAATTACTATGCCATGTCGGTGCTGGACAGCCGCGACAAGAAATAGTCATGAACGATTCCGAGCAAGAGAATCGCGACTTCATCTCTGAAGTCTGGCTGGACCGGCTTGAACGTCTGGCCAATCAAAAGGCGGCTTCGTCCCAAAATGTGTCCGACCTGGAAAAGGCCGCGTCGGCTGTTGCACTGATTGCGCAAGCGCGCAAAAACCGCGAGGATTTGAAACATCATGCCTACCGGTTGCGGCTGGGCGACGCGCAAGCTTGGGCATTTCTAGCCATTCCGTTTCTTATATTCATCGCACTTTTGGTGTTCCTGCCGCGTCCGAACCAGCAGGCGCAAGCGTTGCGCGAAACCAATAACGACACGCAGTTCCGAGAGGTAGAAAAGAGCTTCCTCTCGCAGGTGACGCAAACCGGTACGCTGGCGCGGCCGGATCTCCTGTTGTTGACTACGCCGCTGCAGCCGTTTTTGAGTGATCCGCGTTATGCCAAAGAAGCCGGCGATCTTGAGATTCTAGCGCTATCGCACGTTGCCTCGCCGGATGCGTTTCAGGACTACTTTGTGTCTCGCGGTATTCATATCGACCCGCAAAACCTGCCGACGGTTTTGACGCTTGATCGCATGCTCTATACCAATTTCAATGAGCTGGACGACGCCCTGAATTCGGATGCAGCCTCCAACGCCAGCGCAATTGTCGGACGCCCGTTGAGTAAAGAACAGGGCCAACGCGCACGCGACGGAGTATTGATGGAACTGACATTTCTAAGCGGCAAAATTGCCGCGTATTTGCGCAGCAGCACTGATTTTCAAGCAGTGAACGCCGACCTTCGCCGCGTCTACCTGAAGGGTGCGGACTTGAATGGCGTAAACTTTGGAAAATCCAATTTGGAAGGCTGTCAGTGGGAAGGCGTTTCGCTGACTCACGCTGATCTCTCAAACGTTACGGAATTCGATAATTCGCAATGGATTGACGCCAGTTGGTGGGATGCCAAGAGAGTGAGCAAGCCGCTATTGAGTTATTTGATCGCGAATCAGTATCCGTATCATCCGCCGGTGGTTGACTATACAAACTCGCCAAAATCTCCGGATCTTTACCGTCAGAAAGTAATGAGCCTTTGCCGCTCGGTCAACTTATCCTGCGACGCAAGCAAACTGCCGTACGGAACACCTGGAAATGCTAAGGCGCCGGCAAAGTGAGTTCGCGATCCAAGGCATCCCACAACGCACTTACGGGTTGTCCGGCAATCCCACCCACTTCCTCTAGCCGGTGCTGAAACCAGCGAAATAGTGAACGTGCAGTTGGGTCGATTACCTAGATCTCGCGAAACTTCCACTCTTCATACAAACGACACTTAGCCAAAACCCGGGACATCGCATCGTCATATGACAGAATCTCGGCCACTATCTCGACGGCTTGTGTTGGATACTGACCCGGAATCGTCTCGCGACTGGCAATCACATCCACAATAACTTGCAGATTCCGGTCAGTTTTTAGCTTCACCTCGGAGGCAACTCTATAAGCAGCTTGCCGCAGTATCGCAGCCAGCAATACTTGTGCTATTCAGTGAATCCATGTCGGTATCGATTTCTGAATCGCCTCTCGCGCCAAAGCTCGTAGTAAGGCTTCTCGCCGCGAAATTGTGCCTCGAATTCCGCTTCCGTTAGTAATCCGGTAACGATGGCCGCCATGACCTCAATTAATCTTCGCGTCGTTCGCCTAAAGCAGCACACGCACGCCGCGCACCGGACCAACCAAAAACTGTGGCGCAATCATGTCGGACATGGGCAATCTCCGAACGACTGGCTTTAAAACTACCAGCGTGTTGCTGGCCGTGGTGTCATGGACGTTATCACTTATAAGTTGGTTCAAACCCGGAATTTCCGAAAGCCCGGGAAAGCCCTGACGACTGCTGGTTTTGGAACTCTGATCCAGCCCCGCCAATACCGCCCATTCATCTTGGCGCAGTGTTACGTTGCCCGTGAACTTGCGTTCGGAAACTGAAGGAACGGTGTTGAATGTCTGCGTTCCGAGCGCCTTATAGTCGGCCTCAATATCCATGGCGACCTCGCCGTCGGAATGGACATGCGGAGTCACTTTCAATATCAGGCCCAGGTCTTCCTGAGTGAATGTACCAATCGGATTGTAGATAGACGAAGCAGTTTGCGATGCGCCGGTATAGATCGCGGTTGGTATCGGATACTGTTCGCCCACATGCAAACTTGCCGCTTGACCATCTTCCACGACAATCGTCGCATCGTAATTATTGTTGATCGTAGATTTGGAGTATGTGGCCAAAACCTGCGCGCTGGTTACACCAATCCCGAATGTGCTGAGTCCGCCACCGACTGGTATATACATCGATGCAGCGAGTGTGGGCAAGATTGTTTTGAGGTTGAAAAGCTTCTGAATGGGTGACAATAGCTGGAAACTGGTCTGTGGAGTAATACCCCATTCGTATGAAACGTTGGAATCCAGCGTCACAAACTGCACTTCCAACGACACCTGCGCACGCGGAATCAGCAGGCTTTGCAACAGCGATTGAGCCAAATGTGCGCGCGTGAAGCGATCGCGAATCACCACAATATGGTTTGCTGAATCCCAACCAAAGTTCTTCAAATTCAAAACTGTTCGAACAGCTGTCGCCGTTTCCACAAGATCTTTGTCGGTAAGCGATTCAGGCAGTGGAACGGTCAGAACGATATTGGGTTCTAACTCGTTTCTCTTTGCCTCTGTGTCCTCGGCAAAAAAGAGCACGCGAGAAGAGACCGGAAAGACGAAAGTGTCGGTCGCCACCGCCAATCCTTCCATTGCGCCCCGAAAGTCAGTGTCCGTCATTTTGAAAGCAAAACTGCCGGTACGAGACAGTTCCGGATCCAGAATCACGTCTATCCCATACGCCTTGGTTACGTCCCGAATCAGCGCCGCTTTATCGCCGTGCAAATCGAAATCGTGATGCGCGGCAGATGCTTGTATGTGCGGCAACGAGGCTAAACCGCTGTCGGAACGCCAGTCATCACCAACCGTTTTTACGGCGCCATCCGGCCCATTCAGAGATTCCATCTCCGCCGCTTTTACGTCCGCTGAAATATCCTCGCGATGGGCCTGCTGCATCATACGTGCTGCCGAAGCCAGTCCACCGGCGGTCTCCTTGTATGTTGGGTTAGCCGGGTCACGCGTAGCGGCTGCCTCAAACAACAAATAGGCACGCACGGTTTTACCTGCCTTGCGCGCCGCTTCCGCCTTGTTTGCAATCCGGAATGCCACATTGGCATTCGTTCCCGGAGTGGCTTCCAGCGTACTAGCCTCCACGTCTTGCGAAATATCGGCCTTTTCCAGGTTTTGCGACACCAGCAACTTCGCCAACGGCTCCAGTTCATCGCGGTTCTGGCGATATTCCGGATTCATGGGATCCAGATCAGACGCCGCGCTGTACAAACGGAAAGCACGAAGCGTTTTGCCTGCGATACGCGCTTTCGCGCCGCGCAAAGCCAAATGTGCGGCAACTGCGTCTGGTGGGGGCGTCGGGCGAGAATCCTCAGCAAGCGCCATTCCTGCCAGCAATAGAAAAATACAGAAGCAGCGAAGCATCCATTTACTATGACGGCGGAACTCTGTCATCTGTTCAGTCCCGGCCAAACGGGACTTCTATAGGATTAGTGACCTGGAGCAACATAACCAGGAGGATGAGCCGCCCCTGCGCCGAAGAAGTACTCTTCCATCTGTTTCAGAAGGAATTCTTGCGCTTCGGGCGTCCCAAGATTCAAACGATATTCGTTCATAATCATTTTCATCTGTTCCACCCACATGCGCCAAGCTTCCTTGGAAACGTTGTCGTATATGCGCTTACCCAGCGGGTGGCCATCAAACGGCACTTCATCCAGCCCCGGAAGGTCCTTATCTAATTTCACGCAATGGACTATCCGCTCGGCCTTAACGTTCGGCCCTATCGTGCTGCTCATTCGCCATTCTCCATGTCAGATTTCTCTTCTTTGAGAATAGCCAATTAGGTAGCAAGCTTAGTTGCTGGTGGTTGCGCCTCGCCCGGCCAATTGGTTCGCCAAGAACGTACACAACCGAGGTGGTTCCTGTGCTCCATCCACATAATACTGATGGACTGCACGGAGGTATTTCCTCAGTACATTCTCGCGAGCCGATTTGCGCAGACGTGAGTTTTGCAGATCAAGCAAAAACTCTAGCTCCCATTGCGTAAATGTGTGTCGCCTTGAAACACCGGTGATCAAATCTTGCACCAGGCGGTGTAGCGAGCTCCATTCAGGACGTTCAACTTTCAAATCGTTCAAGACGTATCGTGCTCAGTGCCACCAAAAACTCTACAAATTTATGCGATTCAGCATACATTTCGGCCACATTAACAAAGAACAGTTGCGGTACCAATGTCTATTCCCCAAATCATCAGCGGCCTACACCTCACCTTCAATAACGGCTCCGTGTGGACCTGGTGTTTTGCCGCTCTAGCTATCATTCTTTTGGCCAGCGGAGTCGATGATCTCATCCCGGTTGTTGTTTGTCTAAGGCAATGGTTGTTTGCGCCCAAGAAGCTGGAAGAAAGGCCTCTGATTGAGGCAACTGCCGCGCCCCGTCGCATCGCCATCTTCGTCCCCTGCTGGAAGGAATCCGCTGTTATCAGCAACATGGTGCGCCACAACTTGGCTGCGATTCGCTATGAGAATTTCGATTTCTTCCTGGGCGTCTATCCTAATGACGAGCCAACCGTCCGTGAAGCCGATCAACTGGCTGCCGTCTTCCCCAATGTTCACGTAGCCGTCTGCGCCAAACCTGGGCCGACATCGAAGGCCGATTGCTTGAACAACGTCTTTCGCCGCATGCAGCAATTGGAGACAGAAACCAGCGTCCGTTTCGACACAATCGTGCTGCACGACGCCGAGGACATGATCCATCCCGACGCGCTTGGCCTAATCAACCGCGAGCGCAACCGGTACCACATGGTGCAGGTTCCAGTTTTACCATTGCCCACTCCTTTGCGGGAGATTACCCACGGCGTGTATTGCGACGAGTTCGCCGAGTTTCAAACCATAGACATGCATGCGCGCCAGTTTTCCAAATCGTTCGTTCCTTCGAACGGAGTAGGAACTGGGTTTGCGCGCGAAATCTTGGATCAACTGGGCGAAGAGCGCGGCGAGATTTTCGACGCAGCCAGCCTTACCGAGGACTACGAAATAGGGGTATATATACATGCTTCCCGCTTCAAGCAGCTATTCGCACCGTTAACCAGATCGGAAGGCGGCATCGTTGCTACGCGCGAATACTTTCCCCGCACCGTGCGTACAGCCATTCGTCAGAGGACGCGCTGGGTAACCGGCATCGCGCTGCAGTGTTGGGAACGGAGAGGCTGGCAAGGCGATTGGCGCACCAAATACTGGTTCTGGCGCGACCGAAAAGGCCTGTTTGCAAGCCCGCTCAGCTTGCTCACCAACTTCCTCTTCATCGCTGGCCTGGCAGATTGGGCCATCAGCGCCATTCAGCATCGCCCCTGGATGTTCGCCATGAACAATTCAGCGGTTATTGCGCTGAGCATGCTTACAACCGGTCTGCAATGTTTTCGTATCAGCCTTCGCATGATTTGTGTGGGCCGCATTTTCGGACCCAGTTTTGCAATGGGCGTACCCATGCGAACTTTTCATGGCAACTTGATTAATTGTTTCGCCTCTATGCGCGCACTATGGCGATATTCGCGCGCCCGACGCGATGGCAAAGCGCATGTTTGGCTTAAGACGGAACATGCTTATCCGAATCGCGATGCGCTCACCCAGCAGCGCGCCGAACTCAGCGAAGTTCTGATCAGTACACGCACCATCACCAAGGAACAACTGGAGTACGTTCAAGACCTGATATCGGATAAGAGCCAGCTTGGGGATTTGCTGCTAATGATGGGTCTGGTGACTGAGGAAGAGTTGTGCCGTGCCTATAGTCTGCATGCCGGCGTCATGTCAGGTCATGTGTCGGTAGAGGAAGTTAAGCCAGGAATCGTGCGTAGCCTTCCACGGCATGTCACGAAGCGCCTTGGTGTTCTGCCCGTGAGTATCAGAGAAGGCCGCTTACTAGTGGCGGGCTCGGTCGTTCCCCAACCCGGTCTGCAGGACGAACTGCGCAAGTTCACCACGCTTCCGGTAGACTTTCAGCTGGTTACCAAAAGCAATTTTGATCAGATCGCTCGGCTCGCTTAGGTAGCAATCTGAGCACTTGTTTTGATTGCTGATCCGACTTTGGCGTCTGGCAGTTTAGCGAGCGCGCGGCGTCAATGCGTTCCAGGCCGCAAGAGAATCCATGTAGTCTCTCCAGTGCGAGATTTTCCGCTTCTCAATCTTTATGACTGAGCAGAACCGATTGTTGTACTTTACGCCAGTCGCAAGGATAGTCCCATGAACTTCGTATTCAATGACCACGACACTGCCGTTGTCTGCCCTGTGGGTGATCAACTTGTCCGCAGATTGAAGTTTGATGTTGTTGCCGTAGCCCTTGAATTTTGTCATCAGGTCGGCGCGTCCCCGGATAATGCGCGGCCAGCCAGGGAACTCATAAAGCACCTCGTAGATGACGTCATCAGTCACGACGTCGAAGAAGTGCTCCCCATCAACAAGATCGCCTAGCGCTCCTCGAACTAATTCAAAATAAGGCCTGGAGGCCTCGTACTCAGCGTATTTCGGATTTGGCATTGTGGACTCTCCGTGCGACTCATGGGTTTTACAACGTAAATATACAAAAGGGAATTTGTACCATGCATCGTAATTCCCCACGCCACCGTTATGCAGACGATCGGAACCTGCTGCCAAAATATGGAAGGTGACCTCGATCCCCGTTTCTTATCAGCGTTACAGTCGCATATTCCGCGGCCGTGAACCAAGGCCCTCACTACTGCGGACTCAATTCATGGAACTTCTTTCGTGCTTCGGCCGCATCCGTTTCTCGATGCAGACGGCTATACACCTTCGACAATTCGAAATAGACGCGTGCATCATTCGGAGCGAGCTGTCTAGCCCTCTCTAATTCAGGTAATGCGTGCTCCGCATCGCCCACGCCAAGCCGGGAAGCGCCTAACAAGAAGTGAGCTTCAGCAAGCTTTGGAGCTAATTTCGCCGCTTCCTCTGCATACGGCAAGCCCTTTTCCGGATCGCTACGCACCAGAATACCGGCAATACCCAACCTGGCCAACAGATGCTGTGGCGAGTTTTCTATTTCGCGTTGAAAGGCTGTTACTGCTTCATCGTCCAGGTGATTAGTTAACAGAAAACGTCCTAACGCGAACTGAACATTATGTGTCTTTGGGTACTGTTTTGCTAATTCTGTATAAGCGTCGTGAGCTTCCCGTATTTGGTCGCGGTAAGCGGCCAGCATCTCGGCATGCCCAGCGCTCAGCACCAGATCCGTGTTTTCTGTTGCTGCCGGTTCCTTCGCCGGCGCAATTCCAAGTACGCTTTCTCCGAGCGCGGTGAGCAAAGACGAATCGGCTGACGCACCTGTTCGTACCAATTCATCAAGTGCCTCCTGTGCGCTCGCGAAACTCCCCGCGCCCAAAAGCAATGTGCCTTCTGTGAGCAACACGACTTGCTGCAAATTTGCCTCATTGCTTATTCCCAATTTCAGCGCCTTGGTCAAATGCTCAATGGCGGGTTGGGCGCGATCCAGCTTTGCTTCCGAGAGGCCAAGCATGGCGAAGGCGTTGGAGTGGTCGGGAGCCAAATTGGTGACCTTCGTAAGGTCGGCAGCGGCCTCTGAGAACTCTTGACGGTCGAAGGCTATGGTTCCCAGGTACCACCAGCCTTCGGCCCAGCTCGGACGCAGATCCACGGCTTTCCTGTACAACGAAACAGCTTCGTCCAGCCGGTCCGCTTCGCGCGCCATACCCGCTTGGCTGGCAATAGAATCAAACGGCTGCTGCGATGGTATGGGTGATGCGGATAGCAGGAGCGCCGCTAGCGCAGTGACGCAGCGAACGCTAGTTTGCCCGCTCACTCAGATCGACCCCTAAATACCCAAGTCCCACCACTACCAAGAACACCGTCAATACCTCGCTGTCCCCAAGGTTCACGTCCGCAAACCCTTCTATCAGGATCGCAATAACCACCGCGATTCCGCCATGCAGAAGAAATCGCCGGTCGTCTAAACCTGCGGGAAGAGACCGGAGCGCCTTGCTGTAGTCCCAAACAATCATTCCCAACATGGCCAGCAAAATCAACAGAACCGGAATGCCTCTTTCGGCGGCGTACTCCAAATAGAGGTTGTGCAAATGCATATACGATCCTGGGGGCAGCGGAAGTGGCACATCTTTCGGCAGGTAGCTCATGAATTGCTTGCGCGGCATTTCGGGACCAAGACCGAACCAGGGGTGGGCTTCAATCATGCGCTCGCCGGTGCGGTCCAGAATTAGCCGGAATGCATTCGAATCGTCGCGCCCGGGATGGACAATGGATTCTGCACGCTCGCGCAGCGTGTGCGGTCCAAGGATCACCGCTGCCGCAATGACAACCGGGATCAACGCAGTCACCCACTTCTTCCAAAACCAAGTCAAATAAAGAACGGAAATAAAAGTGGCAATCCAAACCGCTCTGGTTTCGGCCAACAATACGCCAAAAGCCATAAAGAAACCGAGGCCGATCCATAACCATAGATGTTTGCGCGCCTCAGGCGAGAACAGAACAAAGGCCCCGAGCATAATCAGCACCAGCATTTCCAGGTCGCTAAAGGTGTACCAGTGGCTCATGAAACCGGTAATGCGTTCGCCCATGTAGGCGGCGTAGAAATCCCGATGCTGCGCCATTGCGTGCAGTAGTTTGGTTGTGAACTGAACAAAGCCACGTACGGCGCTGACCCCACCCAGCACCGCCCACGCCATCACCAGCCAGCGCGCAATGGCTAAATCTCTGAATAACGAAAACACAACCAGCAATTGTGAGAAGACATAAATCTTCTTTACTTGTGGAAAGCCGGCGGCCGGATCGCCCGATAAAAGCAAGGCAAGCAACGTGCCAGCCAAAAAAAGCCCCAAAAGCCACTTGATGCGAGGCAGCCGTAATTCCGTTTTTGACAGCAGCAGCGTGAGTAGCGCGAGACCCAGCAAGATCTGCGACGGAGCAATTCCCACGACAATCACTGCCGAAGAAGCGAATGCCAGCCAGCGCGCCCACTGCAACATGGCCGAATCTTGTGGATAGCGAGGAAACGACGAGAGCAAACTATTCAACATGAAGCCGCATCCTCAAGGTAGCGCGTACTTGGCTTTGCCTACCGGGTAAATGGTCCGCCGTACGCCATCCACCGCCCACATCGTGAAATGCTGCGAAGCGAATTCTCCGCGAATGAAACCAATGAACGCTAATTTTGGAGGCATTGCAGGAGAATATGTTTCCGGTCCAGCACTAGGGCGCTGGCCAAAACCGATAATACGGTTCTCGGCATCCACGAAAACAACTTCGGTGGCGCCGTCCAACCAGCCTTCAACTTCGAAATCAGTGCCAAGTTTCTTAATACTGAGAACTTCAGCACGAGTCGCGGAAGTTACAGCGCGTTGAAAGAGGTTGTTCGTTTTTTTCCCGATCCAGCCAGGCTCGGCGTCCGCGAAGATCGCCAAGCGATTGTCGATCAAAACGTGTTTGTATAGGTCGAAGTAAATCTTTGCCGGAAAAATGACACTGCTAACCGAGGTATCCGTCACACCGTTGGCAAATCCAATCGTTGCCCATTGTTCGTGCCGGAAATAGCCTTCCCAAAAATGATATGCTCCGCTGCTCGATGGCAGAGTTCGGATCGACGCCAAACTGGATACCGCCAGCATGATAAGTATCGGCACCTCGGCAAGGATGTCGCTCAACAAATACATCGTAAGTACAACCAATGCGCACCAAAACAGCGTGGGCTCGGTTGTATAGCGGCCCGCGCGCGCGGCTATTAGCAGCGGATCTCTCGGATCCATCCTGCCTACTCCAGCCAGAAATGCTGAGCCCACTGCGAGCGCAATAAACCCTCCGGCGACGATTACCGGCGCTGATGCCCAGAGTCTTCTGCGATGGACGATCGCAAGGTCAATCACGGCAATAGCAAGCGCGATCCATCCCAAAGTCCAACCCCACGGTACGCTGGCGTCCGTTTGGAATGGCACGCTAAGAAAAGCGCCGATAAATTTGAAGAAATATTTTGGATGCTGTAGCGCTATCCCGGGTGTTGCCGAATGCAGGTTGTTGTAGTGGACAAAATACAAACCGATGCTAAATGCTCCGCTGATTGCAATTGCCAGAAGTTGTCTGCCGGCAAAACCGAGTTGCCATGCCGCTAAAACGAGCAGCGGCCAAACCAGCATGCCATTCGCCAGGCTATACGTAGCAGCGATACCGCAGCCAATAGAAACAATAAGCCAGACTGGGTGTTTCTTATGCAATACCAATGCGGCGAACGCTGCAACTGCAAAAAACTCCAAAAACGGCCAGCAGTTCAGAAACGGAATATTCAAGCTGATTACGCAGGTCTTGTAACCCGCAATTGCCATTGTCAACAATCCCGCAGCCATCATCGACCACGACCTCGAGGCGTACCATGCGCTGGCGGCCAACAGAAGTGCCGCTGCAAAATAGGCTGAGATGCCAAGAATTTCGGGAACAAGTTGTTTACCGTGGAAGAAAAAGATGTCAGCCAGGTAACTAAGTTCAGTTGCTATTGCTCGATGTTCGTTGTGCTGGATCCAAAGCGTGGTCAGGTCGAAACGGCGATAACGATCAAAGCGTGACAGATAATCCCATGGGTCCCAAATCCACATGTTCGTGTAAAAACGCCGTAGGTCGCGGAAGGTTCGAAACCAATCGGAAGCGGCGTAGAGCGCGAGCAAAAGGCTAAGCAGCGCCCAACTTGCCGTTCGGATTCGCTGTTTGAAAACCTGCCTCATGCAATGAAATGAAACAAGAGTCTAACAAACTGTTCGCGTTATAAAATAAATAGCCAATGTCCCTAAATGCGCTTGTCACGGGTTCATGTGGACTGATCGGATCGGAAGTCTGCATTGACCTTGCCAGGAATGGCTACTCCATTTTCGGTGTCGATAATAACGAGCGCGCCGTTTTCTTCGGGCCCGAGGGTGATACCAGTTGGTCGCTGAACCGGCTACGCCAAAGCATTCCGAATTATCAGCATCATCAACTCGATATTCGAAATCGCGAAGGCGTTCTAAGTCTTGTCGCCTCTGTGAGGCCGTCCATCATCGTTCACACCGCCGCTCAGCCGTCGCATGACCGCGCTGCCGCCATTCCTTTTGCAGATTTCGACACCAACGCCGTCGGCACGCTAAATTTTCTCGAAGCTGCTCGACGCGCGTGCCCCGAATCGCCTTTTGTTCACATGTCCACGAACAAAGTCTATGGCGATCGTCCGAACACAATCCGCCTGAGAGAGTTGGAGACGCGCTGGGATTACGACGATGCTGAGTATGAGAACGGAATTCCCGAAACGCTTTCGATAGATCAATCAAAACATTCGCTGTTCGGGGCTTCGAAAGTTGCTTCCGATGTAATGGTGCAAGAATACGGTCGTTACTTCAACATGCCGACGTGTTGTTTGCGCGGCGGTTGTCTTACCGGTCCGAATCATTCCGGCGTTGAATTGCACGGGTTCTTAAGTTACTTGGTGCGCTGCAATATTGAAGAGCGGCATTACAAGATTTTTGGTTACAAAGGCAAACAGGTTCGCGACAATATTCATTCCGAAGACGTAGCCGATTTCATTCTGAATTTTGCCGCTGCGCCGCGGGCTGGCGAGGTTTATAACATTGGCGGTGGAAAAGAGAATTCGTGTTCGATTCTAGAAGCGTTTTCTTTAGTTGAAGAACTGACTGGCAAGAAGCAGAGTTTTACGTATCTGGACGAAAATCGTATCGGAGATCATATCTGCTACTACAGCGATCTGCGGAAGATGAAAATGCATTATCCGAAATGGACCATTTCCCGCCCGCTGAAGGCAATCTTTGCAGAGATTGTGGATTCGTGGCGTAAGCGCCTGGCTTCCGTTGCATGAAGATCCTGATCACTGGCGTTTGCGGTTTTGTTGGCAGTCAGTTGGCGATTCATCTTCAAAAACTTCTGAGCAATGTTGAAATTCTTGGAATCGATAATTTAATTCGCCCTGGATCGGAACTGAATCGCAATTCGGCAGTGAAGCTCACGCACGGTGATCTGCGGCAGCGCAGTGATTTGGAAGCCCTTCCGAAATGCGATTGGGTGATTGATGCGGCCGCAAATCCAAGCGTTTTGGCCGGCGTGGATGGCAAGAGCAGTTCGCGCCAGGTCTCAGAACATAATCTGTTCGGCACAATTAATCTGCTGGAATACTGTCGCGAAGCGAAAGCAGGTTTGATTCTGCTGAGCACCAGCCGGGTTTATTCCGTGAAGCAACTGGCGGGCTTGCCTACGCGCGAAGTGGACGCTGCGTTTGTCTTAGATGAATCAAAGGCTACAACTTCGGGTGTCACAGCCTCGGGAATCGACGAGACGTTTTCCACGTGCGCTCCGATTTCGCTTTACGGTGCAACGAAGCTCGCGTCGGAAGTGATGGCGCTCGAATACGGTGCGACATTTGGATTTCCAGTTTGGATCAATCGCTGTGGCGTTCTCGCCGGGGCGGGACAGTTTGGAACGGCGGAACAAGGAATTTTTTCTTATTGGCTGCACGCTCACGCTGCCAAAAAGAAGCTGCGCTACATCGGTTTCGGCGGCCACGGGTTTCAGGTGAGAGATGCGTTTCATTCGTCTGACTTGGCGGAACTGGCGGCAATTCAAATGCGGCGCGCTCCGCCCGAGAATGCAATCTTTCATGCCAGCGGCGGAATTGCAAACTCTATGTCACTCGCTCAATTGACGAATTGGTGCGACCAGCGTTTTTCGAAACATGCGCCGGAACCGGATCTTCGCCCGCGTCCATTCGACATTCCTTGGCTGGTGATGGATTCGGCACGCGCAAAAAAGGAGTTGGGCTGGCAACCCAAACGTTCGCTGCCGAGTATTCTGGATGAAATTGCGGACCACGTCAAAGCAAATCCAGGTTGGCTGGAACGCTGCGGAGCAATATGAACAGTCCTCCGCTAAATGCCGACAGACCGCCACTGCAGCTTTTGAGCATTGTCATTCCTGCGCGCGACGAAGAAGGATGTATTTTGTCGACGGTGGAACATTTGCACCTAGAACTGCGCTTGCAAAATGTTCCGCACGAAATTATTGTTGTGGACGACGGCAGCACCGATACGACTTGGGCGAAATTAACTGAACTGAGCGCGAAATTGCCAGAACTTAAGCCGGTGCAAAATCTCGGACGTCACGGTTTTGGCTGCGCGATTGTTTGCGGGCTGGATCACATGTCGGGCGATGCGGCGGTCATTATGATGGCGGACGAATCGGACGATTGCCGCGATGTCGTACGCTATTGGGCGCTTTTGAACGAAGGATGGGATGCAGTTTTCGGATCACGTTTTATGAAGGGGGGCGGCGTCATTGATTATCCGTGGGTAAAACTGCGCGTCAACCGGATGGCGAACTTTTTCATTCGCCTGATGTTCAATATCAAACTGAACGATACGACCAACGCGTTCAAGGCGTATCGCAAGACAGTGATTAACGGCTGCAGGCCTATTTTATCGCCGCACTTTAATCTGACTGTGGAGCTTCCACTCAAGACGATTGTGCGCGGTTACTCTTGGACGGTTACGCCCATTACTTGGCGGAACCGGCGCACGGGCGTTCCAAAACTAAAAATCACAGAGATGGGTAGCCGCTATTTATTTATCTGTCTTTATCTGTGGCTGGAAAAGTACTTTAGCCGCGGTGATTACCGGACTTCCGGCAGCTAAACTGTAGTTGATGTCAGACCTCGCGCACACAGGCGAAGATTTGCGTTCCCTTTATCGCGCAAGGTTTCAGGATACGGCGGATTACCGGCGCCGTATGTGGGAGGTGCTGACGCGTTATTTTGAGCGCTGGATTCCGGCTGATGGTGCGCTGTTGGATTTAGGCTGCGGCTATTGCGAATTCCTAAATCATGTCCATAACCGCGAAAAATACGGAATGGATTTGAATCCCGATTCTGCGCAGTTTGCGGGAACCGCGCAGGTATTTGAACAGGATTGCAGCCAACTGTGGCCGTTAGAAGATGGGGCGCTTGATGTTGTCTTCACCAGCAATTTCTTTGAGCATTTGCCAACCAAGCAGACGCTTGAAGCCACTCTAGGGCAAGCTTTTCGCTGTTTAAAACCCTCGGGAAGATTGATTGCGATGGGACCGAATGTGCGCTACGTTCCGGGCGCGTATTGGGATTTCTTCGATCACTACCTGGCTTTGACGGAAAAATCGATGGCTGAGGTTCTGGTTAAGGTTGGATTCCAAATGGATTTGTGTCTTGACCGATTTATGCCCTATTCCGCGGTCGGAAGGCGTCAATATCCTAAGTTTGTTATTGAGACATATTTGCGCACACCACTGGCGTGGAAAATTTTTGGTAAGCAGTTTCTGGTAATTGCGCGCAAGCCGCTTTAGAATCCGCGCAGTTGAAAGAATAGACGCCAGGTAACAACCACCAGCGCATGCGTCACCATGGATCCGCGCACGCTCCCGCTCCACCAGTAGGCGATTCCGCAGGCGATTCCCAACAACACGGTAACTATTGCGTAGCGCCAATTGGGAAAACCATAGGTCCACAAATGCGCAATCCCGAACAGCAGCGAAGCGGAGAGAATTGCGCTGACTGTACCCCACTGCTTTTCGAGCGCATTTTGAATGAATCCGCGAAAAAACAGCTCTTCGCTGAGGGCCACAACCCATAAAGAACCGAAGAACACAGCCACACCTTCAGCGAATACACGCCACCAAACGGCGGTTGGGGCTGCGAAATGCGCAAAATGCACGGCTTGCGAAAGACCTATCAACGGTGCGATTGCGGCTACGAATACGACACTTCCGATTTGCCATTCGCGCGGTTGGGGCCAAAAGCTGAATTCTCCCGATTTCCAATCGCGCAAAACCAGTAACGCAAAGATGCCGACATGAATCCACATTGTGTGGCCCAACACATCCATTTGCCGGATGACATAGAAACGTTTGAAAACACCGGTAATCTGCGGCGCGGCGGCGAGTACAAGAAAGCCAATGTCGTAAGCAACGCGGCGCGGCACAACGGCGTACCAGAACGAGAAAATTAAGGTTAGTCCTGCAAGAAGGTAAAAACAATTTCGATTGAATACGTTTGCGGATAAACTGAAGATCAAGTAAGGAACTAGCGCGCTGAGCCAAAGCAAAAGCGACTGGACAATAACTGAACGCAGCTTTTTGAACAGATCGCGGGTTTGCTTGAATACGGATGCGAGATAGAAAAATGATTCGCAAAGCAACGCGGGCAGAGCTGCAGAAAGTATCCATGACAGAGATGGATGTTGCCGTGAATAGACAATACCCGCTGCAACCAGAGCCAACCAGGTGAAGAGTAAGGATATGAAAAACGGACGAAGCGTCCGAAGCATCGCCCTCATCGTAACATCGACGATTACGTTGCTTGCGATCCCGGCGTGGGCGAATGAACCGCCCGAAGGATTTCTCCGAAAGATCGCCGAGCGAGAGACACACAACGCTATCGCTAGAGACGATTACACTTACCGGCAGTCGGTAGCGGTGCAGGAATTCGACGTTCAAGGCCGCATTACCGGCCAGTATACGGAAGTTCGCGACATCACGTTTACCGAATCGAAGGGGCGCACGGAACAGATCGTTCAAGCGGCCAAAAGCACGCTAAGCCGTATTCGTTTGACAGCGGAAGACTACGCCGATATTCGCAATATTGAGCCGTTCCTATTGACTGTTGACAAAGTTCCGCTGTATGAAGGGCGCTATCAGGGCGAGGAAACGGTTGACGGAACATTATGCTTCGTTGAACATATCCGACCGAAACAAATTCTGTCCGGCCAGCGCTATTTTGACGGGACCATTTGGGTGCGCGAATCGGATCTGGCGATCATCCGTAGCGAAGGCCAAGCCGTGCCGCAAATCGAAACGGTGAAAGAACAAAACCTGACGCCACACTTCACTACCGTGCGGCGTGAAATCGATGGCAAGTGGCTGTTTCCGGTGGAGACGTACTCAGACGATACGCTTTACTTCCGGGACTGGCCGCAACGCGTCAAGACGATTATTACTTACGCCAACTATAAGCGCTTCGAAGCCGATTCTACGATTTCATTCGGCGACGCAGTGCCGCCGCCGAAGAGTCCGTAGCTGTTAACGGTTGCTGTTGGCGAACGGCAGTTCGGGCATGATACGCTCCATGGTGAAGGCTTCAATAGATATCGCCCACATTGATGTCGTTGAAGTTGACGAGCGAAATACCGCACTCGACACCAGTCTTTACTTCGCTGGCGTCGTTCTTGAAGCGTTTCAGCGCCTCAATCTTGCCGGTGTGAATCAGTTCGCCGTCACGCTTGACGCGAACCTGACTGTCACGGCGCAATGACGCCATCGGAGACGTAGCAGCCGGCCACCGTGCCGATCTTGCTGATCTTGAAGATTTCTGTGCACTTCGGCATGGCCCAGGATGGTTTCTTTGTAGACCGGATCGAGCAGGCCCGTCATGGCCAGACGGACTTCATCGATCAATTCGTAAATGATGCTGTGCAGGCGGATGGCGACCTTTTGCTTGATCGGCGGTGGCTTCGGCGCTCTTTTCGGGCTTTACGTTGAAGCCGATGATGAGCGCTTCGGAAGCGGAGGCAAGGAGCACGTCATCTTCGCTAATGGCGCCAACACCGGCGCGCAAGATGCGCACGCGGACCTTGTCGGTGGAGAGCTGCTTGCAGGGTATCGGAAAGAACTTCGGCAGTACCGCCCACGTCGGCCTTGATGACGAGATTGAGATCTTTGAGATCGCCTTCTTTGAACTGCTGGTGCAGTGAATCGAGAGTGGCGACGCGCGCGCCCTTGACCATGGCGGCATCGCGGGCTTTGGCTTCGCGGTAGATAACGATCTGCTTGGCCTTGGAGGTATCGGTAACGACCTGGAACGTGTCGCCCACTTCGGGCACGCTTTCCAAGACCGATGACTTCGACCGGCATGGAGGGTTCGGCTTCCCTGGCCGGATTGCCGCGATCGTCAAACATGGCGCGCACTTTACTGAAGAGCGCAGCCGCAGATGAATTGAGTCGCCCACGTGCAGAGGTGCCGTTGCGCACCAGCATGGTGGCCACAGGACCGCGGCCTTTATCGAGCTTGGCTTCGAGAACGGTTGCCAACAGCCGGTCGGGCTGGGATTGGCTTTGAGATCTTGCATATCAGCGACCAGCAGAATCATTTCGAGCAAGAGATCGAGATTCTGTTTGGCTTTGGCGGAGACCGGGACCATGACGACATCGCCGCCCCAATCTTCGGCGAGCATGCCGCGATCGGCCAGTTGCTGTTTGACGCGTTCAGGCTGAGCGTCGGGTTTGTCGATCTTATTGATGGCGACAATCATGGGAACGCCGGCGGCTTTGGCGTGATCGATGGCTTCGAGCGTTTGCGGCATCACGCCATCGTCGGCGGAAACTACCAGCACAACGATATCGGTAACTTTGGCGCCGCGGGCGCGCATGCGGGTGAACGCCTGGTGGCCTGGGCGTATCGATAAACACGATCTTGCGACCGTTGCGCTCAACGTGATAAGCGCCGATGTGCTGCGTGATGCCGCCAGCTTCGCGGCCGGCGACGTTGGTTTCGCGAATGGCATCGAGCAAAGACGTTTTACCGTGATCGACGTGACCCATGATGGTGACCACC
The DNA here is from genome assembly GCA_963696305.1 of Bryobacterales bacterium. GTDB lineage: Bacteria > Acidobacteriota > Terriglobia > Bryobacterales > Bryobacteraceae > Bog-105. The sequence goes on from CAVOJX010000025.1 coordinate 294,730, forward strand.
GGCGCGCGGCGCACAAGATCTGCGGTCTCTTCGGCTTCGATCGATATCCTGCGTGCTTTCCTGTTCGTAAGTGACTTTGTTGGTGGAAGCACCGAATTCGCGCGCCAGATCTTCGGCCAGTTTGACGTCGAGGGTCTGGTTAATGGTGGCGAAGATCTTCTTTTCGAGCAGCTTCTTGATGACGAGATTGGCTTTGACGCCGAGCTTTTCGGAGAGTTCTTTGACGGTGACGCCTTCGGCGACGGTGATTTCGCGGTCAATGGGCGGCGGTTCGGAGCATGGCTTGCGTTTGGAACCACGCTCGCGGAGATTTCCTTCTTCGTGTTCCTGCTTGCGCCGAGGGGCGCTGCTGGCCACCGGGCCTGATGGCGACGCTGCTGCTCGGTGGGCATGGGCTGCGCTGATCGGGGCGCAGAGAGGTGGGATGCGGCGGCCGGGGTCCAGGACGTCGATTACCCGGTGCTTGACCTGGCTGATAGCCACCCGGTTGATAACCGCCGGCTGCCCATAGCCGCCCGGTTGGCCCGGACCGCGCATGAGACGGTTGACCGGGGCGTGTTGCGAACGCGTGTAGAGCGGCTGCCCGGGCGCGGGAGAGGGACGTGCGGGCGTACCTGGGCGCGGAATGCAGGCGGCGGTGCGGCAAGGCCGCACTTGTTGTTGTTTGAGCCGTTGAACCAGATCCGGGCGTGGAGGAACAATGGGTCTGACTTGAGGCTGCCCAGCTAGCGGACGTGAGGCTTGCGGACGCGGCGCGATAGGCGTATTGGGCGTCAGGCCGCGGGCTTCGGGACGATTGGGCATTGGCGCAGGCCGCGGGGCTCCCGGCATTGCCGGAGGAGCACTGGGCATGCTAGGCGGCGCTGCCGCACCGGGCACGATCATGTGCGTAGGCGGATGCATTGCCTGCCTTGGAGAAGGCGGCGGCACGACGGCGTAATGGGTGGCTGAGCACGCTGAGCAGATTCGGGTCTGGGCGTTTCGGGGCAGGAGGCGCGGGAGGAGCGGGCACGCCGAGGGCTGGTTTAGGCGGCTCGGGTGGCAAGGGCTGCCGGGGACCTGTGAGATTGGGGGCTGGCACACCGGCTTCACGGGCAACAGGCGCGGTCGGCACAGGAGGCGCCGGTTGGGTTAACGGAGGCTGCTTGATTGCCGGGATGGAAGGCATCGCCGGACGCGCGGGAATGGAAATAGAGCGGTTAACCAGACCAGGCGCAGAGGGAGCCGAAGGCGATGCCAAGGGCGGATGAATGGCACCTGATGCGCCAATCGGCGGACGCAACGGGCGGAAGCTGGGTGCGGCTGGCTTTTCGCTTTCTGCTTCGGTGGAAGAGGATGCTGGCGGCGCAGTGGTTTGCGCTGCTGGAGGTATGTGAGTCTGCGGCGGCCTCGGCATGACGGGCGGCGCGCCGCGCGGCGTGAATGGTAGATTACCCTCGTCCTTGAACGTGGGTCGGGGGGAGGGGCAAACTGAGGCCGGGGCCCACGCAGAGGCTCACTTGTAGCGCGCGGCGTTAATACCACCGGCTTGCTGGTTGGCGGCTCTGTAAACGCCGGCGTCTCTGGCGCCTTAGCGGTCAGAACGGGCGCAGCGGGGGCCTGGGCAACTTGCGGCGCGGCTTGCTGTGGCTCTTCGCGCGGTTTCGAAACCGCTTCCGCTATTGGTTCTTCTATTTCAGTTGGCGAAATCTTCTCCCCTTGGACGGAATGCTCAGAGTGTCCAGCCTCTTCGTGATGCTCTTGGTCTTCGTTGTCGTCGTGATGGCCGTTAGTGAAAGTGTTGGAAAACTTAAAGGGGGCACTGGAGCCGGTTAACCGGCGGCGCAGTTCAATGGCAACCTCTTCGTCGATCGAGCTGGAATGCGTTTTTTTCTCCTGCACGCCCAGTTCGGGCAGCATGTCGATGATGACGCCGGGCTTGACTTCAAGTTCCCGAGCCAACTCGTTTATTCTGATTTTCTTCATAGAAGAGAACTGCTCGATAACTCCTTACAAAACCATAATTTGTGGCGGATTCGTCGATTTTTACCATGGTATCAGATTCCGTCGTTTCCTTACCTATTCCGATAGTTTCTGAGGCTGTCAGATCGCGCAACGTTGAAGGCGCGGCCGACAGTCCTTCCACTTTACCAAGATCGAGTACTTCGCCACCATGCGATTTCTTCGGTGTGAGCATTTTCGTGCTTGGCATGGTCGTGTTCCAACACACCGGTTTCTACATTTTCGAACACTTCACCGGGCGCTTCGACGCCGGTCTCCTGATCGATTACATGTTTCAATTTGTTCTGCGCTCACCGGCGCAGCTTCGGTTACGGGATGGGCGGCGCGATTGGCCGCAGCGGCCTGTTCATCATCGTAGTGACCATAGTAGGCGACCACCGAGGTTTGAATGTGGCCGATGAGCGCTTCGTCGATATCGGGAATGGCTTCGAGCTCTTCCGGCGTCATGCGAGCCGAGCTTTTCGACAGTTCCAATGCCCGCGCCGACCAGTTTTTCGACCACTTCTTCGGGCATGACCATGATCAATAAGCACTGAAACAGGAGCGCCGGAAATGACCATGTCGCCCATGCGTGATTCCATTTCGCGGCGTTTTTCTTCTTCGCTCTTAATATCGATTTTCCAGCCAATGCAGCTTGGCGGCGAGGCGGACGTTTTGGCCGCGCTTGCCGATGGCGAGAGAGAGCTGCAGATCATCCACAACCACTTCCATGTGCTTGTCGGCCGAATCGACGATGGTGACGCGCGAGATCTTGGCCGGGCTCAAAGCCTTGGTCACATAAAGCACCGGATCTTCGGAAAATTCGATGATGTCGATTTTTTCGCCGCGTAGTTCGCGAATGATGGACTTGGACGCGCATGCCCTTCATGCCGACGCAAGCGCCGACGCTATCGACATCGCGGTCGCGGCTGAACACCGCAATCTTGGTTCGTTCGCCGGCTTCGCGCGCGCAAGCTTTAATCGCGACGGTGTTGTCGTAGATTTCGGGAACTTCCTGTTCGAACAGGCGGACAACCAGTTCGGAAGCAGCGCGCGAAACTACGAACGCCGGAATTCTTACCGCCGCTTCTCCACGCCTTTGATAACGCAGCGCACGCGGTCGCCGACGCTGAAGCTTTCGACGCGCGATTGTTCTTTTTTGGGCAAGCGCGCTTCGGTTTTGCCCATGTCTACGATGTAATCCTGGCCTTCAACGCGCTTTACAACGCAATTGACCAGTTCACCCTGACGGCCTTGAAATTCAGTGAAGACGCTATCGCGTTCGGCTTCGCGGACTTTTTGCAGAATTACTTGCTTAGCGGTCTGCGCGGAGATGCGCCCGAGGACATCCGTCGGCTTGGGCTCGCGAATTTCGGCACCCAACTCGGCATTATCGATCGATTTTCTTGGCGGCCTGCAGGGTGAGTTCGTTTGAACGGATCGTCGACAGCTTCCACCACATGCTTCAAGGCGATAAATCTGGATGTTGCCGGTTTTTTCGTCGAGATCGGCAATCAGATCCTCTGGAATGCGAAAATGCTTGCGGGCAGCCGCCAACATGGCGTCCTTCACCGCATCCAGAACGATCTGCGGGTCGATGCCTTTTTCTTTGCTCAAAATTTCAATGGACTGATAGATCGAAGCCACGTCAATTACCTTCTTCATTCAATAACCAGTTTCATATTCTTTTTCGGGAGAGCTGAACGGCTTCGAGTACGCTACCACTCGAACTTCAGATTCGCTTTACGAACTTGACTAACGGAACGCGGATCAGATTTCCGGGTGCAGTTTCCACCGCCAGCTGGCCATCGCCAACTTTTTCCAGCCGTCCTTCTAGGACTGTTCGCCCTTGAATCGGTTCGAGCGTGGTGAGGCGGATTTTCTGTCCCACGACCCGCTCGAAATCGCGCGGCTTGGTGAGCCTGTCGCTCGATGCCGGGAGAGCTAACTTCTAGTGTGTAGCCCGTATCGGGAATTGCATCTTGTTCATCCAGCAGTTGACCTAGCCGTTCCGAGATCAGCTCGCAATCCCCATGCGTAACGCCGCCAGGCTTGTCTATATAGACGCGGACGAGACGTTTAGCTCCGGATCCGCGTATATCCACTTCGACAATCTCGATGGGTGTACCTGCGGCAGCACGCTCACCCAACTGAGTGACGTGGTCAGTTAGTATCAAATTCGCTGCCGTTGCCATACTACTTTCTGCCCCGAGAAATAAAAAAGTGGGCTTTTCGCCCACTTTCGTTTCCGACTTGCCTACTTATTATTAAATCACAATTACTGGGGGAATGCACGTTCTCGCCCAAGTGCGTCTATCTTCAACATAGATGGCTGTTAGTCCATGGCTGAGTATTGGTGGGACGGATGAATTGAGTCCAGTTTATTGATTATGCGGGGTTTTGGGGCACCGCATTTATTTTGGGGGATGGTGACTGACCGAAACTGGGCGCAGATTGGCTCGCATTTCTGCGGGTGTTGAGCCGATTTCACCAACTGGCGTAAAAAGAAGGACCTATTGCCCGGCTTGTATCTCCCGGCTAACTTTCTCGGCTTGTTCCATAACACGCAGGGTGTTCTCGCCAAGGATTTTTCGGATGTCGGCGTCCGAGTAGCCTTTATCGAGTAGAGCTTGGGTGATTTTAGGAAGTTTGGAGCAGTCTTCCAAGCCCTCGGGCATGTCGGCGCCGTCGAAGTCGGAACCTAGGCCGACGTGATCGGCGCCTACCAGTTTGACGGCGTGATCGATGTGGTCAATGATGCGCTCCCAACTGACGTGGGGGAGTTTGCCTTCGTCGGTGAGTTTCTTTTGCAGGGCGGCCATTTCGCGGGCGATGCAGGCTTCGTCGTTGTTGCAGTTCTTGGTTAGATCTCCCAGGTGGGAGACAACGCCGCCGGTTTCCTTTTCATAGGCATCGTTATAGGCCTGATCGATGAAGCTGCGTTCGTAGTTAATCTGGATGACTCCGCCTTTTGCGGCGAGGGCTTTGATCATGTCGTCGGTCATGTTGCGGGGGTGGTTGCAGAGGGCGCGGCAGGAGGAGTGGGAAGCGATGAGCGGAGCTTTGCTGACTTCGAGGGCGTCGTAAAAAGTTTTGTCGCTGACGTGGGAGATATCGACGAGCATGCCTTGGCGGTTCATTTCGCGGACGATGTCTTTGCCGTAATCGGTGAGACCGTTGTGAGCGGGCTTGTCGGTGGAAGAGTCAGCCCATTCGTCGTTATAGAAGTGGGTGAGTGTCATGTAGCGAACGCCGAGCTCGGCAAAAATGCGGACCATGCGAATGTCGTTGCCGATCATGTGGCCGCCTTCGACACCCATGAGGGCGGCGATTTTCTGTTCGGCGTGAGCGCGCCGGACATCGGCAGCGGTGCGGGCAAAGACGATGTCGTTGGGATATTTGAGAACGTTTTCGTGGACGGCGTCAATTTGATCGAGAGCCTTTTGGATGGCGGCGGGCCCGGTGATGCGGCCATCGATCCAAATGGAGAAGAAAATGCCGTTCATGCCGCCTTCTTTCATACGCGGAATGTCCACGTGGCCTTCCGTGTTGCGCTTGCCGAGGTCGTAGTCTTTGGTGAAGAAGCGCTGGGTTGTGTCGTCGTGGGTGTCGAGGACGATGGAGGAGAAATGGAGTTTGTGGGCGTGGGCAGAGATTTCCTCCGAGGCGACAGCGGTGACGAGGAGTGTGAGGAACAGGGCGATGGAAAGGGCGACTCGCGGTTTGGTCATTTGTTCGATGATGGCATAGCGAGTGAGACCGGGGCCAAGTATCGTGGTTTCGAAACGAACGGGGGAAGAAATAGAGAAAGAGATGAGTTCGGGGCGATCCGCGCGATGGCGACTTGGCTTGGAGGTGGTTTGCTGGGACGGATTCCTGAAGAGAGGTGCGGATTTTGAGGTTGGATGAGAAGAATAGGGTTGGTGAAGGGCGTTCTGGTTGGGATTTAAGCGCGGTTTTGCCTTGAGTGGTAGGTGGTTTTGAAAAATGACACCGCTCCCTTGGTTTCCGGTCTACCGGTTGGAGTTTGCTACCCAAACATGTTTTTGGAGAGAGGTTAGCGTTTCGTCGGGTCAAACTCGGGTGGTTTGAAGCCTAACGCGATCGCTTGCTTTCTCATCTCGGCCAGTTTTTCTTTCCAGGTTTGCTCGGGTCGGTTTTTCTTTTTATAGACGTCCAGGCGTTCTTTCGCGATGGCCTGTTTTTCGGCTTCGCGTTTTTCGGCTAGGCGGGCTTTGCGATAGTCTTCGATGGCTTTGCGCTTTTTGTCTACCAAGTTGCTGGCGGCGGTTTTGTAACGCATATGCCGAGCAAGTTTTTGTTCCATTTCCTTAGTCCAAGTGTTGGGGTCGGAGTTGAATTCGTACAGACCACGTTCGATGGAGTCTAGTGTGCGAGTGGCTCGTTGGAGGAACCAGTCGGCGTTCACTAATTCTGTGACCATGTGGTATTCGATTTCGTTGTTGGGCACGTAGGCTTTGCGCCAGGCGACTTCGAGGGTTTTGTAGTCCTCGATGTTTTCGTGCGGCAGGATGAGTGTGTGCGGGGCGCAGCAGCCATGTTTCATGGCATTGCGGGATGAGATGGCCTTCCCAGCCGGACTGGTGGGGCCTGGGGCATCCGGGTTGGCCGGGGTGGCTGGGGATTCGACGATCCGGTAGGAAGGGTCAGGACCCTTCTGTTTTTTCCAATAATCGCTCATTTGATAGAGCTCCTTTCTGACTGGAGTCTAAAATGGGCTGTTCCAGAACGGTATGTCTGAGGTGAGTTAAGTGATTGAGGCGATTGGGGTAGAGGAAATTATTGAGTTCTGTGACTGAGGTTTCTAAGGTGCCTTGACAGGCGTTTACTAAGTGACATTTTTGGCTTTTGAGGCGGCATATGGTTGCTTGCACGCCTCGCAGATTACCGCATGACGACCGTTCGTATAGCTACAGTTCTTACAGATCCATGTGAGCGTGGGCTGGATCATTTTCCGGGCGACCGCGAATCTTAAATAGAGCGCGACAAGACCGATCCATAGCCACGGAGGCGAAATCGAGAGAACGTACGCAGCCGGATTGCTTGCCGAGCCTACAGGCCAAAGGCGACGGCCGAAGAAGGAAAGGAGGAAGAAGCCCACCGATGCGATGCTTGCCCACACGAAGGGTCTGGCTCCTCGTCCGCGTGCATATCCGGCAATCGTTGCCACGGACACAGCAAAGAGGAATAACGCTATCATTTTGATGGCCGCGGTGTTATGGCCATCATACGAAATGGGTAGCTCGGATGTGTAATTTGCATCCCATCCCACCGGACAAGAGCAGCGCAGCAAGACCATGCCAAGAGTCACGATCGCATTTCTTTTGTTGACCGTCTCGGCGTCTTGGTGCGCCCCGCAGGACAATGCTCCGCTAGTTCGCAGCAACACTCGCGTAGTTCTTCTCGACGTGGTTGTCACCGACCAGTCCGGCAAACCGCTTCGTAATCTAACTCAGAACGACTTCACTGTCCTGGAAGATGGCAAGCCGCAAAAGATCTTTTCCTTCGAAGCGCCCGCACAAAGCCAATCGTCTTTGCTGCCCAGTGCTCCTCACACCATCATCCTGCTGGACGAAATGAATTCGGCCTTTGCCGATATTTCCTTCGCGCGTGACAGAATCTTGCTGTTCCTACAGCAAAATCATCTGGAACAAACGCCCATATCACTCATGACACTCAATTTGCGCGGACTGCATGTGATCCAAAACTACACGCAGGATATGACACTCCTTAGACAAAGGCTTGACGAGTTTCACCCAGCTCTGCTCAATCCCGTAGAAGGGGAATTCGAGCAGCGGAAGGTGCAGGAGCACGCACAGAAATCGATTAATAGCTTGGTGGACCTGGCGCGGGCATCTTTGGGATCACCCTACAATCTGAATGTCGTTTGGGTAACCAGTGGTTTCGCCGGCGCATTGAAGGATGCGAACAGCCCCGACGGCGCCCAGAACGGACTGCAGCGGCTGGCAAACCTCCTGATGAGCGCGCGCATTCGGCTTTACTCCATTGATCCCGGAGGAGTTAATCCGCTACCAGCTACTGTCGTCGCAACACCTATGGGAGATAAGCCGATGGGCAAGGGCAACTTGGTTACCTCGTCCCACACCAACGACGACCTGGCATCAATAGGCACCGCCTTCGAAGCCAACGAGTTGCTCCGCCGGCTGACCAGCATGACTGGAGGACAGGCTTTCAATGGTCGCAACGACGTGGAGGTGGCTTTGGGCCAGGCCGTGGACGACGGGATTGCCAATTATTCGATCTCATACTCCCCTTCAAACGGAGATTTCGCCGGTGAATATCGGAGGATTGAGGTGCATACGAATCTGGAAGGCGTTATGGCTCGAACGAGACTCGGATACTACGCTGTTGCTGAGGAGGCTGCTCCGAGTCAAGAAGCGCGCGAGGCGATGTGGACAGCGGCTTTGTCGAGCCAGCTCAGCTATTCAGCGTTCGCCTTAGCTTGTCCTCTGACCTACGATGACAAGACGGATCGAGTTAGTGGAACGGTGACGGTTAAACCTACGCCATTGGTCATGGAAACACAGCCGCAGTCACGCGAGACCATTCGGGTTGCGGCGCTATCTTCTTCCGGTGCGATAGTAAAGCGGTGGTCGTGGCAAATTGACTGGAAGAACACTTGGACTAACCGGGTGACAACTGCCAAGTTTGACGAGGTTCTACCGAAGAAGGTGACTGCGGTGAGGTTTTTTGATCTCCGACCCGGCCTCCATGCATATCGGCACTTGTGACTGGCAGCGGTGACAGCAAAAATTCGCTCAAGGTGTTTTCGGTCTGAGCGTATTCAGCAGCGTGTCGAAGCGTACCCAATAAATGGCGCAGTCTTTTTCGCTGGTCCCGTGCGAGTAAAAGAGGTACTTGCCGTCCGGCGAGACATATTGTCCCCAGCGATGGGCGAGACCGTCATTAATCTTAGGGCCGAGGCTTACCGGCGCGGTCCAGGTGGAATCGGGTTTGCGAAAGGAGATGTAAAGTTCTGACTGGTAGGTGGGGGTTTCCTTTGCGCTTACGATCATGTAAGACTCATCGGGAGCGATGTAAAGGTCACCGTTGAATCCAGGCTCATTGAGTGGACGGCCGAGGCTTTTAACTGTGACTTTGCCGTCGGTTACTGTCAGCAGACTGAACACGTACGTGCTGCCGTTCTTCACATCCTCCGGACCGGCATTGCTTCCGACGTAGACGTTGCCGCTCAGTGTCGGCATGTAGTCGTAGACCGCATAGGTCGGATTCATCAGTAATGTGGGAGGGCTCCAGGTGTCGCCATTCCTGCGAGATTCCCAGACGTTATGCATGTTGCCCTGTCTCATAAACAGGACGCTTCCGTCCATCGAGAGAGTTGGTGAAATGAACTGCTCGGCGATGAGTTCCGGTTTGTTCCAATGGTTTTCTAGGTAGCGAATGGTCTTCAGTCGGGCGTGCTTCGCGCTTTCCCACGAGTCATTCTGGGTGTAATAGAACTCCTTGCCATCGTGGGAGAAGGCGACTCGACCCATGACAAAAGTGCCGCTATCGGCTAAGAAGCCTGGTGCAAAGACTTTTGGTGTGTCGGAGGGAGGCGCTTGGCCGAGGTAGGCGTCGGGAGTATTCAGGAAGCTTTGTTGGGCATGCAGTTGCACGCTGAGACAGGCCATTGTCAGGGTGATTGCAAGGCGTTTCATAGCGATCAAGATATGCAGGTGGAGCGCCGTTGCGATCAGGCCGGTAACTTCCCTGTTTTCGAGAAATCGGAGCAGAGGTTCCGATTTGATGGATGCGCATGTTGTCCGAAATTTGAAAACAGGTGTCCGCTAATGAACTGTTGGCTTTGTGTAACAACGTGGGCGAGAACTACAAGCAACGGTGATGTTGACACTTGGAGTGTCTAATTCATGGCTGGGTCGACGTTCGCCGAGTTTCTCCGAGCAACGGATCGGGGATTACTTATTTCGGTTAGCCGCGCCTGCAGCCATTTTCAGCTCGTTATTCGCCTGATCCAACAGGTCCTTTGCCTTTTGAGCGTGACCCTGCATATCCCATTCATTTGCCTGCTGGGCGGCAATGATTTTCTCGTAGGCCTGGCGGCTGAGGCGCTGGGCCGCAGCAAGATTCGGGTGCCGCGCTGCTGAAACATTCCGCGCAGGGGCTTGGGCCATGACAACGGAACCGACGAGCGACGCTATGGCAAGGACGACAGTCAAAGTTAAGGTTTTGGACATGGGATGTATTCTACGTCTCAAATGGGAGAGCGTACAAGCCCCACTCATGAGTGAACTCCATCTGGCAGCCTCATGCGAGGCAGTAAATCATAAGATGGTTTGGATGAACTTCAAGAGGGTGGCGCTCATTGCTGGAATCGGCACGGCACTTAGTGCCATCGGTTCCTTGTTAACCTACCGTGCAAGCATTCGCGGGATTACTGCGACGCAGCCAAGCTGGAGATGGTGGGTGACGCCGTTGATGGCTGCGGTCGCCGTTCTAGAGTTTATGCTGCCCTTGTTCTACTTTGCTCTGTATGGATCCAAGGCAACGCTGACGTTTCCGAAGTGGTCTCGCACTTCGGCTCTGCTAGTGGCTTCTGCTCTATCGGTGGTTTTTTGCGCCAAAGCCGTGAGCTTCGCGCAATCGAGAAGTTTTCCTTCTACATCGCAGGGTCTCAGCTTTTTTGCGGCGCTATGCTGCGCGGTGTTGCTTCTCCAGGTAAGTTTGGCGAAAGTCGCAGAGAACCCTGCGCCATTACCGAAATCCGGCTCCTTCTTCGCGCTCACTAAGGCGGCAGGTTTATACGGAGGATTGATGATCGCAATCTTTGGCTTTCGTATAGTTGCAACCCCACTTGCTTATTCAGTGTTTCGCGACATTGCGACCAGAAATGGCCATCCTTCGCCCTCGTTCGCACACATGTTGATCCTTAACATTGAACAGTTCATTGAGGTGGTGTGCCTTTATGTGACGCCTTGTCTTATCTATATGATTTATCGGCGAGCAGAAAGGACAGAATCCGGAGAGGACGCCGGTTGTCAGGCGCTGGTTTGAGCTTTTTGGCGGCAGTCCGGACAGGGGCAAATTTTGCGGAGGTGGTCGAAGGAGTAGATGCCGGTACTGTGGCCGTCGTTCCAGTAGATGCGGATGGCGTAGGAGCCGACCTGTTCGACGGAGTCCATTTTTAGGCGGGGCTTGTACATCTGGAAGGGGTTGGCGGGTTCGGCGGAGTAGTTAGATTTTTGGGGCTCGGTTCCGTGTGCGCCGGTGCACGAGGCGCAGGGGCATTCGTCTCGGAGATAGGCAAGCGGGTAGTCGCTATGGTGCTGGTCGCGCCAATCGATTTTGATGCCGGTGGATTTAGAGATGGCGATGTGTTCGGGATCGGTTTCAGGAGACATGAGAACTACTTGGGGCTAGTTGGTGCTTTGCATGCGCTCGATGTCGCGAACGCCAGGGATGCGGCGGAAGGCGGAGGTAATGCGCTCGAGTTGTTTCTTATCGCGGATATCGATGGTGATGTCGATAACGGCACTGTCGTCGGTTCGGGTTTCTGTCGCCGCGGGCTTCGAGGGTGCGGATGTTGCTGGTTTCGTTACTAAGGATGGAAGTGAGCTGGTGGAGGATGCCGGGGCGGTCGTCTGTATAGATAACTACTTTCACTGGGAGCGGTTCGTTTGCGGAGCGAGCCCATTCGACAGCGATTTTGCGCTCGGCTTCGTACATTAGCTTTTGCACGTTGGGGCATTGCGCGGAATGGACAGCAACGCCTTTGCCACGGGTAATGTAGCCGACGATTTGTTCGCCGCGCACGGGGTTGCAGCATTTGGCTCGATAAACCAGAACATCGTCGGCGCCTTTGACGTGAATGGTGAGATCGCCGTCGCCGATGGGTGAACCAGGAGGTCCGCTGGGCACAAAGCCAGTGGGGACGCGCGGTTCGGGCAAGGGCGCGGGCGGCTGTTCATCAATTTCGTCGGGCGCGACCTTTTGCAGTACCTGACGGGCCGAGAATTTACCGAAACCGAGAGCGGCGTAGAGGTCTTCGGTCTTGCTAACGCCATATTCGGAGGCGACGCTGGCAAGGTCGTCGTGCGAGATGCGGCCGAGACTGAGGCCCATGCGGCGCGCTTCTTTTTCGAGAGATTTTTGGCCGATTTCGACGGCTTTGGCGCGTTCAACCGTATTGATGACGTGGCGAATTTTATTGCGCGCGCGGGAGGTTTTGACAACAGCGAGCCAATCTCGACTGGGTTGGTGGTTGGCTTGGGTGAGGATTTCGACAACATCGCCGTTTCGGAGATTGGTTTTGAGCGGCTTCATGGAGCCGTTGATGCGAGCGCCGATGCAGTTGTTGCCGACGTCGCTGTGGATAGCGTAAGCGAAATCGATGGGGGTGGCGTCGCGTGGAAGAACGATGACGCGGCCGCGCGGAGTGAAGGTGTAGACTTCTTCGGAGTAAAGATCGACTTTGAGGGTGGAGAGGAAGTCACCCGAGTCGGACATTTCGCGCTGCCATTCGACAAGCTGGCGAAGCCATGCGATGCGCTGGTCGTCGTCACCGGGGCCCTTCGCGCCTTCCTTGTATTTCCAGTGGGCAGCAATGCCATCTTCGGCAATTTTATGCATCTCGTCGGTGCGGATTTGCACTTCGAACGACTGGCCTTCGGGGCCGATTACCGAGGTATGCAGCGACTGGTAAAGATTGGGCCGCGGCATGGCAATGAAATCTTTAATGCGGCCGGGAATGGGATGCCATTCGTTATGGATGACGCCAAGGGCGGCGTAGCAGTTTTTGACGGAATCGGTGATGATGCGGACGGCGAGAACGTCGTATACCTGATCGAGCGTGATGCGCTGGCGCTTGAGTTTGAGATAGACGGAATAGGCTCGTTTGACGCGGCCACTGACTTTGGCTGGAATGTCTTCGGCTTTTAGTTTTTCTTCGATTTGGTGCCGGAGCTTTTCGAGGAGTTCTTCGTATTGTGCGCGCTTGGTATCGATTTCACGGACGAGATCGGCAGAGGCTTCGGGGTGGAGAGTTTTGAAAGAGAGATCTTCGAGTTCGCCGCGGACTTTACCCATACCGAGACGGTGCGCGATGGGGGCGTAGATATCGAGAGTTTCCTGCGCGATGGCTTCCTGGCGTTCAGGCGCGAGGGAAGAGAGGGTGCGCATGTTGTGAAGACGATCGGCCAGCTTGACGATGATGACGCGGATGTCGGTAGTCATCGCGAGAAGCATTTTGCGGAGGCTTTCGGCCTGGCGATCTTCGCGATTGGCGAAACTGATTTTGGTTAGCTTGGTGACGCCATCGACGCAGCGGGCAACGTCGTCGCCAAACTGATCGCGAAGTTCGGTGATGTTGGTGTGGGTGTCTTCGAGGATGTCGTGGAGGAGTCCGGTTTGCAAGCAAACCATGTCCATTTGCATTTCGGCCAGGATGAGGGCGACGCGAATGGGGTGGGTGATGTAGGGTTCGCCGGACTTGCGGGTTTGAGTGCCGTGTTTGGAGAGGGCGAAGCGATAGGCGCGGTCGAGAGCCGCGAGATCGTCCTTGGGACGCATGGCGCGGACCTTGGATTCGAGTTCGCGATACAGGTCCTCAACTAGGTTCGGCGGCAGGGAGACTGTGGACATCCAGCTTTCGGCAGCTTTAGGGGCTTACCTATTAGGTTAGTTCACCGGGGTTTGAAATTGGGCGCATCTAACGAAAGAGCTTGAGGTCGATGGCGTCGGCCATGGCTTTGTAGCCTGCGTCTTTGGGGTGGAGATGGTCGCCGCTGTCGTATTGCGCGGCCATGTGGTCGGGGTCGGCGGGATCTTGGACGGCTTTTTCGAAATCGATGACAGCGTCGAAGGCGTGGCTGGTGCGGATCCAGTTGTTGACGGCTTTGCGCTTTACTTCTTTGTCGTCGGAATAGTAGCCGCCGAAAGGAACGCCTTTGAAGGGCGTGAGAGTGCCGCCGTAAATCTTGAGGCCTTTTTCGTGCGCGCGTTCGATTAGTTGTTTGAGGCCGTTGATGATGTCTTCGGCGCTGACTTGTTCTTCGGGGAAGTGGTCGGGCCCGGCGTGGCCGAGGTCGTTGATGCCTTCGAGGATGATGACGTATTTGACACCGGGTTGGGCGAGGACATCGCGATCAAAGCGGGCAAGGGCGTTTACTCCGAAGACAATGGCTTGATTGGGATCGAACAAGATGCGGTTGCCGCCGATACCTTCGTCGAGAACTCCGGTAGGTGGAGAATGCTTGCGAGCGTTAAGGCGATCAGCGAGATAGTTAGGCCAGCGGCGGTTGGCGTCATTGGTTGAGGCTGCGCCATCGGTGATGGAATCACCAAAGGCGACAATAGCCGAGGCGGTTCTAGGCGCGGCGACATCGACACCTGTGAGGAAGACCCAAGCCGTGAGTTTCTCGGGAGAGGTGAGATCGGCGGAGGCGGTGGCGTCACCAGAGGCAATGTAGTTCGTTTGCTGAGCGCCGTAGTGGATGCCTGCACCGAGAGTTTGCTTAGGAAGAAAGATGCTGATGGCGAGATCTTGCGCGGGGGCGACTTTGAGGGAGATGGGGTCGCTGAGGAGGAGGGCGTTGGGAGGGATGGTTACGCTGGATTGGCCACCGAAGGTGAGGGGTTTATCGGAGCTTGGGACGATGGCAGAGCCTTGCTGGCGAAGGGCGACGTGAGCGCTGCCGATTTGGACGGAGTGGGGATTGTAGGCGTTGGAGAGGCGGACGCGAATTTCTTCGCCACCGGCACTAAGATGGACGATTTCGCGAATGGTTTGATTATTGAAGTTAAGTTTGTCTTTTTCGATTTGTGCGGCATTGGTGAGTTGGGGGGAAGGACTTGCTCCCCAAGTGCTGATCCAGTGCTGGGTTTGGGCGGGGATGGCGGCAGCGGCGAGCAGCAGTAGAGTCAGCGGACGGATGAGCATTTTGGTAGTTTATCTGACGTCAACTTTAGGAGCACGAGCGCGCCGGACAGGAGAATGAGAGCGGCGAGCTCGAAAGCTGCGGAGAGGCCGATGGTTTGCTTCATGTAGCCAGCGGCAGCGGTAGCAAAACCGGATGTAAGGCATGCGGCGCAATTAAGAATTCCGTAGCCGGTGGCGCTGCGTTCGGAGCCGGTAATGCGGCGGAGCAGGGGCATGGTGGTGCAATCGAAGATGCCACGTCCGAGGCCGAAGGTGATCAGGGCGGCGATGAGGACGGGCATGGAGTTGGCGAGGCCGAGAAGAGCCAGGAAGGGCGCGGCGAGTGCGAGTCCCGCGATTTGCATCCAGGCACGAGCGTCCGGATTGGATTGTGCCCATCGGTCCGTTGCGATGCCTCCGGCGATAACTCCGAAATAGCTGGCGGCTTGGAGATAGAAGGTGGCGGAGAAGCCGGCATTGGTTAGAGAGAGATGGAAACGGTCGTGCAGGAAGAGCGGGAGCCAGGTATAGACGAGGAAGTTGGCGATGGCCATGGCCGTGAAGGCGACAACTACGAGTGGGAAGCCGGGGAGCACAAATAGTTCGGAGGCGGCTGTTAGTGTGGCGGGCTTAGTAGCGGATGGGCGCTTCCAACCTAAAGTAATGGCGACGATGGCCAGGTAGACGATGCCGGTGATGCCGAGGATAGAGAAGGCATTACGCCAGGTGGAGTGATCTCCCATCCAGCCGCCCCAAGCACCTCCGAGAATGAGCCCGGTGTAGAGTCCGCTTTGGTGGAGACCGGTGGCGAGGGAGCGAGTTTCGCTAGGGTGGAGATCGGCGATGAGCGCTAGGGCGGCAGGAAGATAGAACGCTTCGCTGATGCCCATGAGTGCGCGGAGGGCAAGCATGTGGGGCATTGTGGTGATGTGGGCGGTGAGCCACGTTGCAGTGGTCCAGATGGCGAGGCTGATGAGAATGACTCGGGCGCGGCCAAGGCGGTCTGCGATGAAACCTCCGAGTGGGCTGAAGAGACCGTAGGTCCAAAGGAAGACGCTGCTGATGAAGCCGAGTTGGAATGGAGAGGCGTGGAGGTCTTTTTCGAGTAGGGGTAGGAGCGAGAACACAACTTGACGGTCGAGATAGTTAAGGAGTGCGACACCCCAGAGGACTGCTACTACGAGCCATTTCATCAGTGGTCAGCTGCGGGGAGTGAGATAGCCAAGGGACGCCATCCAGGCTGCGAATTCATCGATCCACATGTCGCAGGTAAGGCCGAGTTGTTGCATGCCAAAGCCGTGTCCGCAGGAGTTGAAGACGTGCAGTTCGACGGGTTGCTTGGCGGCGCGTAGAGATTGGAACATGGTGAGAACGGGATCGACCAGGAAGTCGTTTGCGCCCACAGCCAGGAACACGGGTGGCAGATCTGGTTTCCACCTTACGTCGGCGGACGAACCGAAGTATATCTGGGCTGCGAAATTGGGGTGTGTTGGCGTGTCGTAATTTGTGAGAACGTGACCCACGACTGCGCCGCCGGCTGAGAAACCAACTATGCCAATGCGATCAGGATCAATGCCTAGGTCTGCCGCGTGCTGGCGGACATATCGTATCGCGGCGATGCCGTCTGGCAGGCCGATGTTGCTCGCCATCGAGGGCACGGATGGCTTTGCAGTTCGCGAAGCGTCAGTCAGGCTTTTGATGAATGCTATGGCGTCGCGCTGGAAGGCTGCTTCATCGTCTGCTGTGTGCTGCAAACGATATTTCAGCACCAAAGCAGTTATGCCACGCGCTGCGAGGGAACGGGCGACATCGTAGCCTTCGCTGTCGATGGATAGCCATTGAAAGCCCCCTCCGGGCGCGATGATGACGGCGGTTCTAGTGGAACGGGCTTTGTCCGGCGACCGGAAGAGGGTGAGCGTTGGTTGTACGACATTGCGAACGAGACGACCGCCGCGCCCTCCCCATGGCGGGTTGGAGAGTTGCTCTTTCCAATGGGCATCTTCGCTGCCGGGAGCGACTCCTGGGTAGATGGGCATGATTTGATCGGCATCGGTGGGACGATCCGCAGTTTGGATTTCCTGGGCGGCCAGGAATGGCAGGGCAGATAGGGTCAACGCGATTCCGAGGATAGAGCGCATTGGTAGCGACATGCGATTTGAGTCTATCTCAGGTGTGCCTGCCGCCCCACGAAAAGAGCGTTTGGTTACGTGAGGGTTGAGTAGTCTACGTCTTTGATGTGAGTGGCGAGAAACCATCGGTAGCCGAAGGGGTCTTTGACGCCAGCCATGCGGTCGCCGTAGGGTTGGTCAGCGGGTTCGCGGAGGGTGGTAGCGCCGGCGGCGAGGGCTTGCTGGTAGATGGCGTCGCAGTTTTCGGTGTACATGTGGAGGCTGATGGGCGAGCCGCCGTAATGTTCGATGCTGAAGGCTTCGATTTGTGGAGCTTCGTCGGCCATCATGACGGTGCAATCGCCAATAGAAATCTCGGCATGGTGGATGCGGCCGGATCCCGGATCTTTCATGCGCAGCTTTTCTTTGGCGTTGAATGCCTTGATGTAGAAGGCGATGGCGTCAGCCGTGTTATTGAACATCAGGTAGGGCTGGATGCTGTGGTAACCGTCTGGAATAGGTTTTACTTGGGACATGTTCTGATTTTGCCGCAAGAATGGGGTCCAGCGATTGTAAAAAATTGACCAGGGTTAGGGGATGGCGACGTGGTTGAGGTTGGGGGTGCGTGCGGCAAGGTATGCGTTGGGAGTTAGGCCGGAGAAGAATTTGAAGTCGTGAATGAAGTGAGGTTGGTCGTAATAACCGCAGTCGAGGGCGATTTGCGACCAATCAACATGGTACGCGTCGTGGACGGTTTTGAGGACTTGCTGGAAGCGACGGACACGAGTGAAGGCTTTCGGTTTGAGGCCGACTTGGCGATGAAATACGTCAATGAAGCGGCGCGGGCTGAGGGCCATCCGGTCAGTGACAGCGTTAATGGTTGACGAGTGGGGCGCACGGAGAAAACAAGATAGTGCGTGGTGAACGACGGGGTGCAGTTCGGGAGGGCGAACGAATTGCTGGCGGAGACAGCGTTCGAGCGTTGCGAGCTTGGCGGTGGGATTGGGAGCGGCGAGGAGTTGTTCGCGAATCTCGGACGTGCGAGTGGGCCAGAGATCGGTTAGATCGACGGAAAGATTTTCCACTTCGCAGGCCGGAAATTGGAAGAAGGGAAATGCTCCGCCGGGACGGAACTCGACACCGATGACGCATTCCTGCTGGTGTGTATCGATGACAAAGCAATTGGAACGCGCGCCGGAAAGGACGGCGTTTCCGAAAGTTTGGAAATTGTTGAGGTTTTGCGCGTCGTAGATGCGGATGGGATCGGAGTGAAGGTTGAATATCAGCGCCGACTCACCGTTTGGCAGGAGGCGTTCGTACGTGTGGCTAGTGGGCGCGCCTTGCCAATACCAAAGGCAATCGATTAACGCATCGAGCGGCGGGGCGGGCTTAAGCCGAAGGGACGGCATTTACTTTGCAGCTAAGTATACCTGTTCTGAAAGGAGGTGAACGCCCTTGCGTTCGCACGTGACAAGAACTTTGTGGACAGGCGTTTTTGAGGGCGCGGGTGTGGCCTGATATTGGATGAGATAGGTGGACAGGCTGTCGGCGCGGACCCTGTTGAGCACCGTTGTGATGTCTTTGGAGTAATCGTAATGGCCGCCAGTGGCATCGGCGAGAATGCGCATGCCATCTGCATTTCGGTCAGTGGGACCGACCATTCTAGGATAGATGCCATCGATGGAGATGGCGACGGAGTTGAGTCGCGCAGCGATGTCATGCAGGTTGGGAGTTAAGTCTTTCCAGCCGCCGAGTTCCTGGTAACTGCTGGGGATGCCATCGCTAAACCAAAAGATACTTTCGTGCCCTTTGATTTTCATCATCTCTTGCGCGAGTGCATAGATGGCCTTTTGCCTGGTTTCGAAGAGGTTGGTTGGGTAATCGGTGAGATCGCGACGGCGCAGCGGCGGGAGATGTGCAAGGGTGTCGTTGAGCTTCTTCACCACTTGTTGCGCGTCATATGGTTTCTGGGCTTCCGTGACTGGGCGAACAGGGACGATGTGGCCTTCGGTGTTGAGTATATAGACGAAGACGTGCGCGTCGGCAGGCAGTTGAGCCAGGGCTTCGTCGAGCCAGCGAGCGAGGTCGAGGCGCTGGACCACTTCGAAATTAAGCACGTCATACAGAACAACAAGGGTTTCGGGCGTGGAGCGTTGCAAGCGGGCGAACTTCATGGTGTTTGGCGTGATGGCATCGTCGGCCACGTGGAGTTCGGCGGCAGTGAGATCGATTACCGGGTTGTCTTGCGAGTCTGTGGCGGTGATGTGGAGCGTGACAACAGTAGGGGGTGTGTCTGCCGCATAAATAGAGAGAAAGCAAACGCCGGTGAGAGTTAGGAAAGCTAAAAAGCGCATTGATCCCCTTCCGGGGACCAGTATATCTACTTGGTTAGTAGTCGATGCCTTTTACGTATTGGTCGGAGGGCACATATTGAAAGCGGTCGGGATTGGATCGGACAAGGGCGTCAGCATAGCCGTCGGATATGGTGCCGTGGGCGTTGCGCTGGGTATCGCGAACGACGGATTGATCTAGCAGGATATTGGAAAAAGCTGCGGTGTCACGTTCGGATTGGTCTTCGAGGCGGGCGACGCGGGCATTCATTTGGTCGGCGCGCTCCATTCCCAGTTTGATGTTGGCGTTGACTTGACCTTGAATCATTTGCGTGTTGGCTCTATAGCTTCGGAACATGGCGACGACGGTTGGGAATTCTTCGGAAGCCAGCTCTTTGGGTACAGCCACTTGAAAGACAGTCATTTGCCAGCCGCTGCCAAAAGGCTGTGACTGGACTTCTTGAGCGAATAGGGCGAAGGGGCCTTTGCCGTCGTGTAAATCGATATCGCCCATCAGCCAGTAGTTATGGCCGCCGGAGATGGGGAGTTCGTGAACTGAAGAGATGTTGATGGTAGGTACGGGTTGTTGGATCTTTCGGAAAATTTGCGTGGTGGCGGATTTGAGGGCAGCAGTGGCATCTGTTCCGTATGGGATGGCGACCATTAGGCCAGGCGCTTGGCCGTTTGGTCCCATTAGAGCGCGGGAGCGGGGATTGTTCGGGTCGAGGGCGGAGATGGACATACCGAAATGGAGGCGCTCGCCTTGTGGACCGCGCGCCATAACGTCGCCACTTTGTGCTTTTCCGAGTTGCCAAGAGGCGGGTAAGCCGACGGAGCCGCTGCCATCGGGGAATTGGACGGTATGCAGAGGCTGGGCTTGCACTTGTTGTCCAGCGTTGTTTTGAGCGGCACTGGCTTCAGATTGGAGACGTTGGAGCATGGCGTTGATGGAAGAAGGGAAACGGCTGGCATCGTCAGTTAGGACGGCGGCTTGGGCGGAGCCTGACCTGGGTACGGAAACGATGACTAAACCGATAATTTGGCGGCGATTTTCGTTTTTGGCGGTGACGGTGAAGAACGCCGCCAAAACAGTTCCCGTCCGGTCTTGAATGAGACGGCCGAGCTGGGGACGCTCTGCGTAATGCAAGCTGACGTTGTGAAGCATTTCACCGATGGCGGTTTGCAGAGTGGGATGGCCGGAGAGCGGTCCATAGACGATGTTGCCGCCTGTGGGCATGTTGATGGACTTCAGAGCTGCATTTGATTGGGCGAGCGCTACGCTCGCGAGGATATAAAACAGCAGTACGCGCATTTACGACTCTCTAATAGTCGCGGCCCTTGATGTATTGACTGGGCGGGACATATTCGAAGCGGTTCGTGTTGGAGTTGACGAGTATTCCCGCCAAGTCATCTGACATTCTGCCGCGCGCGCCAGTTTCGGTATCGACGACGACGGATTCGTCGTGAAACGCATCCATGAAGCCGGCAAAGGACTTGTCGGAAGCGTCTTGCATACGGCGGCCTCGATCGAGAGCTGCGTTGGTGATTTCATCGCTCTGACGCATGGCACTGTTGACTTGGTTCATCATGACACCGTTGTTGAGTTGGTAGCTGCGGAAGATAGCGGCAGCGGTGGGAGTTTCTTCAGCGGCTAGCTGTTTCGGCGCAGCTACTTGATACACAGTTAATTGATATCCTCCGAGCGCCAAGGGCTGCGAAATGGAGACTTGGGTGAGGGTGGCCATGGTGCCTTGGCCCTCGATTCGGTCCAAATCACCGGAAATGAAATAGCTATGGCCGCTCTCGCTGGGAATCTCTTTTACGCCGGTGACGTTAAGGTTAGGCGCTTGGCGACCCTGCTTTTGGAACAGTTGGGACATGGCGGACTTGAGAGTGGCGGCGGGATCTGTACCGTAGGGAATGAGGACGAAATTTCCAGGCGCGGGACCACCACGATAGTTTGGGTCGAGTACGGTTCTGGTTTGCGGATTGTTGGGATCGAGCACGGAGATGGACAGACCGAAGCGAATATATTCGCCGCGGGGACCGTGCGCGAGGATGTCTCCGCTTTGGGCATGATCGACATTCCAGCCGGCTGGAAGACCAATAACGGCGCTGCCATCGGGAAATTGAAACGGCTGTAAGGGGGCGGCCGGGGCTTGCGCCGCAGGATTGGCCCCTGCTTGGCCACCTTGCGGTTGGCTGGCGTGAGCTTCGGTCAGCAAACGCTGAAACATGGGATTGAGGGTTTTGCGGAAACGACCAGCGTCGTCAGAGAGAACAGCAGCGCGTACTTTACACGGCTCTTGCATTTGCACGATGATCAGGCCTGCGACTTGCTTGTTGTTGTCGTTCTTGGCGGTAACTGTGAAGAAGGCGGCCATGACATCGCCGGTTTTGCTCTGGACGAAATTTGGGATTTGGGGATCGTCGCTGTAGCGCTGGGCGACGTTGTGGATCATTTGGGTCATCGCGGAGTGGAGGGTTGACTGACCAGGGAGGGGACCATAAACGATGGTGCCGCCGCCATCGACGTCGATGAATTTCAGGTCGGAATCGGCGGAGAGGATGGGGAGGGCGATAAAAAGGAGAAATGCAATCAGTAGGGCTGGCCGATGCTTTGGCATTTGGGTATTTCGATACTATAGGCGTTTTTTGAGGGCCGGTTGTGTCAGTCTAGCTGGTTGCGCGACTTAGGACGTAGAGGGCGTCGGCCGTTATCCATTCGTTCATTTTGCGCTTGTTAACGGCTCCGAAGTCTACAGGGCAGGTTGCGCCGAAGCGGTCACTCGTGTCGGTATTGGGAGAGAGCTTGTAGAATTTGCCGTCAACGGCCCAGCCTCCGGTCGGGAGTTCTTTTTTCAGAAGAACTTTGAGGGCATCTTCACAGCGAGGTTCGTTGATGAGGCCCATTTCGGTCATGGCTACGAGGGCGCCAAGCAGATCGTAATGCCAGAAGCGCGGGTAGTGAAACATCAAATAATGGAGCGATATGATTTTGCTAGTGCTGCGGCGTTTGTAAAGGCGGCGCGAGAGAAAGACTTCGGCGGCTTTGAGGGCGGCTTCGCCGGATGCGCGATGATCTTTGGCTTTGGCGTAAGCGGAAAGACCAAGCATGGCGAGAAGAGATTCCTGAAAAGAGGATGTATCTGCGGAAGGTTTGCGGTCGCAATTCCAACCGCCATCGGGCCATTGCCAGTGGAGTAGACGTTCGACTAGCAAATCGGCGCGCTGGTTCAGGAGGCCGAGCCTGGTGAGGGTATAAAGCGCATTGCCTTGATGCGAAGCGCAGCGGCGGTAACGGCCTTGAATGATGGGTACGCCTTCGGCGGATCTTGATTTGGGAATGGCGACTTTGGATTCGAATTCTTCAAAAAAGCAAGGATGCAGCCAGCGATCGAGAATCTGATCGCGCATATGGCCTAGTGATTGGTCGCCGGTAGGATAGCCGAGTTCGGCAAGGAGGAAGAGCGTCCAGGACGCTCCGCGATAAGTGGCACAGACGTTTTTTTCGCGTACGAATGTTTTATTTCGACCGGCGAGAAGAGTGGTGACGCGCGGCGAGTTGCGAATCTCTTCCTGCAGTTCTTTGATGGCGGGCGACGCGGGGTCTTCACCGTTGATGCGGACGCGGGCTCGCCAACGGATAGAGGGTTCGGTACTGGAAAGAAGTTTATCGATCAGTTCGCGATAACGGGCTTGCATTAAGTTGGGGCTCCTGTTATATTTAACTTTTTGGTTAATAAACTGATTGGTTTAATACAATGACAGATCAACTAAGTATTACTTTATCGGCTTTGGCCGATGGGACACGGCGGGCGATTCTGGCGCGATTGGCCAGCGGAGAGGCTTCAGTTACGGAACTGGCGAAGCCGTTTGACATGAGTATGCCGGCAGTATCGAAACATCTTCGAGTGTTGGAACAAGCGGGGCTAATTGCGAGAAGTCGAGAGGCGCAATACCGGCCTTGCAAGTTGGAGGCGACGCCGTTGAAGGAAGTGGCGGACTGGGTGGAGGGGTATCGGGCGTTTTGGGAACAGAGTTTGGATCGATTGGATTTGTATTTACAAGAACTGCAAAAGAAGGAAAAGAAGGAGACAAAAAATGGCCGCAAGCACAAGAAGCATTAGCGATTCGGTGAACGCTATGGAGCGAGAGCTGGTTTTAACGCGTGTGTTCGACGCACCGAGGGCGCTGGTATTTGACGCGTGGGCGAAGGTGGAGCACTTGCAGAAATGGTGGGGTTGCGCACGATTCACCAATCCGGTTTGCGAAGTGGATTTTCGATTGGGTGGAAAGTGGTGGATTGTCATGCGCGGGCCCGATGGGAAAGAGTATCCCTGTGGCGGCGAGTATTTGGAGATTGTTCCTGTGGAGAAACTGGTTTTCACGAACAACGCGGTTGATAAGGCGGGAAAGCCTTTGTTAGAGGGAATGACGACGGTCCTGTTAGAAGAATTTGAAGGTAAGACTCACATGACCGTGAAGACGCGGGCGAAGGGGCTGGTTGATTTTGCTCCTCAGATGTTAGCGGGTATGGAGTTAGGTTGGAGTGCGAGTCTGGACCGCTTGACAGAAGATATATTGGGCCAGCGGGCCATGGTGATTTCGCGGCTGTACGATGCGCCGCGCGAGATGGTGTGGGATGCGTGGACAGACCCGAAGCAGATTGTGAAGTGGTGGGGGCCGAATGGATTTACGACGACGATTGAGGTGATGGATGTGCGTCCGGGCGGGGAGTGGAGATCGGTAATGCATGGGCCGGATGGGACGGATTATCCGAATTTCGCGACGTTTCAGGAAGTGGTAAGGCCGGAACGAATTGTGTTTTCACATGGCGGCGGGAAGGCGGGTGGCCCCGAGGCGGATTTTGTGGCGACTTGGACGTTTGTGGATGAAGGCGGGAAGACGCGGTTGATCTTGCAGAATCTGTTTGAGAGCGTGGAGCGGCGCGACTTGATTGCCAAGGCTTATGGCGCTATGGAGGGTGGCTATCAGACACTGGCTCGTTTGGAGGAGTGGCTAGGGCGGTAGACGCGTTGCTGGACCATTTCTGATTCGCGTGACAGCGATGGCGCGCGAATCAGAATGATCTGTGATCCGCTAAGGATGCTTCAGCGACTTATCCGGATAAGTGGGATGGGGCGGGACGGGGTTTGGATGTTGTTTGATCTCGCGTTGAAGATAACTGATTGCGGCGTCTAGCTGCACGTCTTTGCCCTCGAAGGCAGCGTGGGGCGGGTTATCGACAACGATGTCCGGGTCGACGCCGTGTCCTTCGATGAGCCACCTGCCTTCGGGACCGAAGACGCCCATTTCGGCTGCAGAGGCGATGCCGTTATCAGCCAAGCGGTTGTCGAACGAAAGCCAGATCTCTCCGCCCCAGGTTCTTGTACCGATGACTTTGCCTAAGCCAAGGCGTTTGAAGCCTTCAGTAAAGGCTTCGCCATCGGAAGCTGTCCACTCATCGCAAAGGACCACGAGTTTGCCGCGAAAGGCCTCCTGCATATTCCACATGGGATCGCCGCGGCGGGCTTGCCAATACATCCAGGCTTTGCGTAACAGGCGGTCAAGTAGCCAGCTGTCGATATTGCCACCGAAGTTGTGACGCATATCGATTATCAATCCGTCGCGATCGTATATCGGCGTATATTGCTCTTCCCACTGGGCGACGTCGTTTGGACCCATCGCACGCAAGTGAATGTACGCAAGTTTTCCATTTGAAGCTTGCTCCACTGTTTGGCGGCGTTGGTATTCCCATTCTGCGTAGCGGAGTTCGCCATCGTCCTTGACTGAGATTGGTTTCACCACGGCTTGCTTGTTGTCTGACTTGCCTTTCGATTTGTAGGTGAGCAGCACTTGCTTGCCGGCAGTATCGCGGAGAAGTTCATCGGCACTGGAGGGCGGCAGAACGCTGCGGCCGTTGATTTCAGTGATCACGTCGCCCTCTGCGACATTGATGCCTTGTCTTAGGAGCGGGCTTAGCTTATCGGGCCGGTCGGGATCGGTTTTGTAGATATGGTCGATGACGTAGCCGCCGGCTGAGTCGTCACGTTTTAAACGTGCGCCAAGTGTTCCAACTTGAATCTGGTCCGTGCCCTTGCGCAAATCTCCGCCGCCGACAAATGTATGCAGGGCGGAAAGTTCGCTGACCATTTGCGCGATAACTTCGCTCAACTCGTCGCGGTTGCGAACCCGCTGCGTCAACTCCAGATACTTGTCGCGCATTAGCTGCCAGTTGACGTTGTGCATGTTGGGATCGTAGAAGTAATCGCGATGCAAGCGCCAGGCGTCGAGAAAGGCTTCGCGAAATTCCTGGGCGGGAATGACGGCAAAATTCCACGGCTTAAGATCTACTTGCGCATCGGTCGTGGTTTTTGGATCTTTCATCGCGCCCTCATTGACGGTTGCGTCGAAAACGAAGAAGTCTTTGTCTTTGCGCACCAGCAGCATTTTGCCGTCGCCAGAAAGCTCAAGCTGTTTGACGTTATCGAGCAGACTTACCGGCTTGTCGCCTTTGTTGGCGATATCCACGCATTGCAGCGCGTCCTTTTCCGGCAGCGCCGCGTCGTGATCGATCCAGCAGAGGCGTTTGTCGGTCGCAACGAGATCGGAATAGTTTCCGGCGGGAACGGGCACTTCTTGCAGGCGAGTTCCGAGGCCATCCAGATCGATTTCCACCTTCACTGAAGGAAGCGCTTTTTCCGTCTCTGTCTTAGGCTTCGCATCTGTGGTTTTTTCGGCTTCGGGCTTTGGCGTTTCTTTGGCGGGTGGGTGCAGTTCGTCGGAGGGCTCGAATGGCGAGATGACACCTTTCTTCAGAGACAGGGCGTAAATCTTGTTCATGCGGTCGAAGAACGGATCGGGCTGGCGGTTGCCCCATGGAGCGGAAACCACGGATTTAAAGTAACGATCGGAGATGAAGTAGAGCCATTTGCCATCCGGACTCCAAGCGGGGTTTTGGCTGTTGTAGCGGTCGGTGGTCACGCTGAGAGTTTTGCCCGAATCTACACTATAAAGATAGATGCGAGTGAAGCCGTTGTCGGCGCTTTGCGTGAAGGCGAGCCATTTGCTGTCGGGTGACCAGGTGAGCGTGCCGAAGCTAGGCTCTCCGACATCGTTGTTGTTTAGTTCGGCGATTTTTTTATCTGTCTTGGTTGCGACATCCAGGAGCGAGAGTTGTTGACTGCGGTTTTGGTGGGCAATGGTTTTGCCATCGGGCGAAGGCACGCCTTCCCAACGCAAAATGGTTGCGCCTTTTGTAAGCTGCTCGCCACGACCATCTCCGTTTGAAGGATATTTCCAAAGTTCCGTCTCACCGCTTTCCGTGGAGACCAGCAACACGGATTTGCCATCGGGCATGGGTCTGGCTTCGCGGAAGCGTCCCGGCTGGTTGGGATTTAAATCAACCAAGCGCCCTTGCTTTGCAGGAACAATGAATACTTTGCCACGGGACGTTAGAACCAGACTGTGGCCATCGTAAGAGATATGCGCGGCGGTCAGATATTCAATTGGATTTTTTACCCAGTGCTCGCGGAGATTGTCGAAATCGGAGGGCAGTTTGACGAGAACGGCCTTGTCGGTACCCGAGCGAGTGTCGAAGACACGCAGATCACCGGTAAGGGAATATGCGATCTTGCCTTCGGAAAGCGAGGCTGATTGGATATCGAAGCCTTGGTGCTTGGTTAGCTGCTTCAGATCTTTGCCCTCTTCATTCATGGACCAGAGGTTCATTGCTCCGTCGCGATCGGTTAGGAAATAGATGCGGCCTTTCCACCACATCGGATTCTTACTTGTACCGGGATAGCTTTCGGTTAGAGGGATAGCTTCGGACGCACCACTCATCCGCCAAAGGTTCTGAGCGGTTCCGCCTTGATAGCGCTTGGTGGAACTCCCTTGATCGATGAGGCGAGTGAAGAAGAGGGTGCTGCCGTCAGGAGTATAAGTTCCTTGCGCGGCTTGGCTCAGCGGGATGATTTGAATGCGATTATCTTTATCTATATCTATGGTTAGGAGTTGCCGGTCGGCGGGGCGCGGGGAGTAGCGTTCGGAGGCGTATAGAATTTTGCCATCGGGAGTCCAGCCGACGACATCTGCGTTGTCTCCTTCAAACGTCCGACGAACGGGAAGACCTCCGGAAGTGGGCATTGTGTAGACTTCGCGCGGACCTTCGTAGGTGGCCGAGAATGCAAGCGTTGAACCATCGGGAGAGACGGCAGGCATGGATTCGTCACCAGGGTTGGTTGTGAGGCGGGTGGCCGGGCCGCCGGTGATGGGAACGCGCCAGAGGTCGCCTTCGGAAGCGAAGATGATTTCATCGCCGTGAATGGCGGGATAGCGATAGTATCCTCGATTCGTTTGGCCAGAAGCGGAGATGACAAATGCAGCCGCGAAGACGGCAAGCAAAAGACGCATGGCGAACAGGATAGCAATTTGTCGCCAAGTCGCATTCATAATTTGCCAACTATGCGGGGAGCTTTTCGGATCTTAGCTGCCGGCGTGTTTAAGCAGGCTCGGGCTTAGGAACTCGTTGGGCGGGATCGTAGAAGAAGGTTTCTTGTGCGATACGCTCGCCTTCCCAGCGCTGGTGGGCGATTTCTTCCATGTGCACGATGGAGCCGTCGGCGAATTCGAATTCGAAGACCCAGCGGATGACGGTAAAGTCGCCGTTGAGGAAGGCGGGACGGATGCATTTCGAGGTGACGGATTTGATGCGGGAGAAGAGTTTGCGTTCGGCTGCGATGTGATTGTCACGGCCAACGCGAGGCAGGGATTGGTTTTCCTGCATGGAGGAATTGGGGGTGTAGAATTCTTCGATGGCTTCGGAGTGAGCGTTTTGTTCAACGCGGGCAATGAATTGATCGAGAGTTTGCCGGGTTGGCATTGGTGATGCGATGCGAGATCAGTTGCTGGCAAATTTGTCGTATTTGATAT
Source organism: Bryobacterales bacterium (assembly GCA_963696305.1). GTDB lineage: Bacteria > Acidobacteriota > Terriglobia > Bryobacterales > Bryobacteraceae > Bog-105. The sequence goes on from CAVOJX010000025.1 coordinate 323,001, forward strand.
CGGAGTCTGCGGTGAATTTGCGGTAGTCGCGGAAATTGAGTTCGTTGCGGACGCAGTTAGAGGAGCCGGTGAAGCAGGCAGAGTTTGCGCTGGATACAGGGAGCAGATATTGTTTGCCTTCGATGCTGACGAAGCCGTATTCGACAGTGCTGGTGGCTTTGTTATAGATGAAGGTGGAAGGCAACGCCCCTGCGTGCTCTTCGATGCGCAAGACGCGGCGGGTTTCTTTGTCGATCCAAATGGTGCCGGTGTAGGCGGGATTGTATTTGTCGCCGTTGTCGGCAACGATGGTCCAGTGGGAACGCTCGTGCGTGACTGAGAGATCGTAGACCCAAGCGTCGCGATTGGCGACAGTGTCGCTGCCATGCGCGGTGAATGCAGCATTAGTGCCGGGGCTGAGGATATCTTCCAGTGTGACAGCGAATTCGCCGGTGGACCAAGCGCCGCTTTTCTCGATAGGACCCTGGGGCGCATGGCCGTTGACTAGGACGTTCTTATATTGCTCCTGACCGTTGACTACTGCGACATCGGCGGTGACCACATCGACTGGCTGCCAGTTACGCGGTCCCATCCAACTGCGGTAGCGGGTGGTGACTTGTTTGACGAGGAAGTTAGGAAGATCGGCGTTGTAGTCGGCAGAGGCGTCGCGGGCGTCGGAGATGACTTGATCGACGTTGTTACTGTTACTGGATGGAAGCGCTTCAGGGGCTTCAGAAGAGTTAGCGTCGCGATGAAGGGTTGGACGCGAGTCAGCCGCGGTCTCAGTTTCGGGTGCGTTGGATTCGGGATGAGATGCGGCGGCGACGGCAGCATGAGGATGTTTTAGATCGTCTGTGGTGGGGGTGACGATTTTGGCTTCGCTAACAGGTGCGGATGCAACTTGGCGTTCGGCGCTGGTGCCAGCTTTTAGAAGAACAATTTTAACGGCGGTTTCGGGATCATCGGGGCTGGCTTGGACACTGAGGTGGTCGCCGGGATGGAGCAGGGAATCGCGAATGGGATCGTCTTTTGTGTCGCGGAATTGAGTTTTGGCGAGCAGACGGAATTTGAGGACTTTGTCTTTCGTCGTTTCGAGGAGCAGATTCTTTTCGCCTAGATCGCGGAGGGCGCCTTCGGCTGAGGCGAGCGTGATTTTGGAGTCGCCATTTTTGGCGTTTGCGTCCTCTTTGGGATGGCGCTGGGGCAGCTTGATTTGCGGAACGGGGAGATTAAGTGGGATGCCGCCGGGGAGACGGGCTGGGTACTGATCTGGCGGATACTGTCCAGGCGGGTATTGTCCTGGTGGATACTGACCTGGCGGATACTGGGTTGGATATTGACCGGAGTTGGGGTCAGATGGGTTGCTTTGCGCGAAGGTGAGAGCGGCAAAGGCGAGTGCGTACGCGAGGGCTGGACGGGACATTGTGGGAAGCTCCGTGAGCCCTATCGTATCGCGCTTTGGCGGAGTTGGTGGGGGACGCCTTACGGTGAATGTGAAAGGGGCGCCGCCTTGGGCACCGCCCTCTGGAGCATGGGTAGCGGGGCGAGGGCATGCGACGAGGCTTTAAGGTAAGGCCATGCCGCCTGAATCTCGGCAAGCACCGGACGGCGGGCTTGCGTTCGTCGCGCTAGATTGGCCCGAATTCTAGTGGAAGAAGTCGCGCACTTTGTCGAAGACGGTTTTGTCGTGCGGTTGGTTGTCGGCCGGCAGAGTTTCGTTCAGTTGCTCAAACAGTTTGCGCTGGTCTTTGGTGAGCTTGCGTGGAACTTGTACTTCCAGGTGGACGTAGAGATCGCCGCGAGTGCGTGAATTGAGCTGGGGGACGCCGAGGTTGCGCAGGCGGAACTGTTCGCCTGGTTGAGTGCCTTCCGGAACCTTGATGACTTGTGGCCCGTCGAGCGTTTCGATTTCGATTTCCGCACCGAGAGCCGCTTGGGAGACATTTATGGGCAATGTGCAGTGAAGGTCGGATTCGCGCCTTTCGAAGACGGGATGATCTTGCACTTTGACGACAACATAAAGATCGCCTGGGGGCGTTCCGGATGGTCCGGGGTTACCTTCGCCAGCCAGGCGGAGACGCATGCCGGTATCGACACCCGCGGGTATCGTTACTTTCAGCTTCTTTTCCGATTTATGGAAACCTTCGCCGCGGCATTGATTGCAAGCTTGGCGAATAACTTTGCCGCGACCATTGCAAGTGGGGCAGGTTTTACGGATGGAAAGGAAGCTTTGTTGGTAGAGAACTTCGCCACGGCCTGCACAGACTGAGCATGTGATTAAGCCGCCATTGGGCTCCGCGCCCGTGCCATGGCATTTGGTACAGGCTTCCATGCGGGGAATTTGCAGATCGGCCGAGACACCTCGGAGGGCGCTCTCGAAACTGATTTCCAAGTCGTAGCGGATATCGTCGCCACGAGTGGGACGGCCACGACGACCGCCGGCTCGACCGCCGAACATGTCACCAAGACCGAAGAGATCGCCCAGGATGTCGCCAAAATCGGCGAAGGCACTTTCATCGAAGCCGTTGAAGCCGCCGCCGGCAGCGCTGCCCAGACCTTGATGGCCGAAGCGATCGTACGTGGCGCGCTTGTTGGGATCGCTGAGGACAGCGTACGCTTCAGCCGCCTCTTTGAATTTCTCTTCGGCTTGATGGTTGTTTGGATTGCGATCGGGATGATACTGCAGCGCCAGCCTACGGTAGGCGCTTTTGAGCGTTTGGTCGTCGCAATCGCGAGAGACACTCAAAATCTCGTAGTAGTCCCGTTTGGTGACACTCATAATAATTCGGCTGTCTGGCCCAGACTACTACGGATTTACAGCTACCTTCACCATAGCTGGACGCAGCAATCGGCCTTTAAAATAGTAGCCGCGTTGGTACTCTTCCAAGATAGTCTGATCGGGATGGTCTTTTGTATCAACCATCTCGACGGCGTGATGGATATGCGGATTAAACGTAGTGGAAGCGGCTGAAATGGGCTCGAGACCGAGCTTTTTCAGGGCTTCGTAGAGACGTTGGTAAATGAGGTCCATGCCGCGGGAATATTCCGCGTCGGAACATTCGACCTTCAGGGCACGTTCGAAATCGTCCAAGACAGGTAGTAAAGCCTTCACCGTGTCCATAGAGGCGAATTCCAACAATTCACCCCGTTCGCGTTCGCTGCGCTTGCGAAAGTTTTCAAATTCGGCCTGGCGGCGTTGCAGCAGATCTTGCAATTCGGCCTTTTCCTTGGTGACGCGATCGCGATCAGTGGTCGCATCTTTTAGAGATGCCGCCAAGGCCTCCAGCGACGGGGTTGAACGCGATTGCTCCGCGGAATCCGACGCAGCAGCGCCGGGCACACCTGGAGTATTCTCTGTTTGGGAATCCATGGTAACTAACACCTAATATGGGGGCTTGGCGGCGTTTCCACCTGCCCCAATCTTTCAGCGTAACAGAAAGGATAGTTTACGAAGGGATGAGGACCTTCGGAAAAATCCTACTCAACAACGTGGAAACTGTAGAGCTTTCCGATGGACGAGCCGTTGGAAGCACCCACGGCGCCCGGCGGCAGAAATCCGTACTCTCCTGATGGAAGGTGCGGAAGAGAAACCTTATAGGTACGTGGTGCAATTTTTTTTCCATCGAATGGAATAACATCCCGGGTTGCGCCGCTGGAAACATGCATAACGCCTCCGGTTACTGTTCGGAATTCCCGGCTGCCCTTTTCCACGTGCAAGTGAATCAGTTGGTACTCGGTAATCGCAGTGCCTTCAGGAGCATAAATCACAACGTCAACTGGAGTAACGGCATCATTCTTGCTGGCCAAGCCTTCCAGGTGGCCGTTGACATCGCCCTTTACAACTCCCGCTGTCGCCATGCTCTTAAGTACGCCACCGGTTTTCCAGTTCACAACCTCCGGGAGCATTTCCTGCCAGTTTCCAGCCTTCTTGTAATAGACACCGATTTCGATGTTCTGGGGGATGTCGCTATCGTCGGCGGCAGTTGTCGAGGCCATAGCGGGCGCGGCAGATGCGTTGCCTGCGGAAGAACCACCGCTGTTTTTGGCGATCATCGCACCGAGGACTTTCTCTGGCACACCCTGACTCTTCAGGTTGACCAAATCATCAGTTGAAACCGAGTACTTGCCTGGCTGGCTTTGAATCATGTTGACGATCAAGTTTTCGCCCAAGCCGGCTTTTACCATTTTGACGATCGAATCGTTGTTTAAGGTTTCTTGAGCGATCGCAACACAAGCCAAGGTGGCGAGCAATAGAAATGTTTTAAGAGTCTTCACAAATCCCTCCTGAAGTGATCTTACAAATCCGTTTCATTTTACAGGACCCGTAATTCAGGCTGGGACCGAGGCTTCTGTGAAGGCGTGACCGGTGCAAAAAGCTATGGGCGCGTGCGACCCGCCGCAGCTGCGGGCTTGGCGGTGTCGATGGGCGTGGGCGCAGGTCCTGGGGCGTCAACCGGGACAGTGGCTTTGTTCAGTCCGAGGACTTTGCGGAGCTCGGTGTCCACCTTGGTCCGGATGTCGGGATTGTCCTTTAAAAACTGGCGCGCATTCTCGCGGCCCTGACCGATGCGTTCGCCTTTGTAGCTGTACCAGGAGCCGCTCTTTTCCACGATGTTTTGGGCCACGCCAAGGTCGATCAAGTCGCCTTCGCGTGAGATGCCTTCACCGTAGATGATGTCGAATTCGGCTTCGCGGAAAGGCGGCGCAACTTTGTTCTTTACAATTTTGACCTTCGTGCGGTTGCCGGTAACGGTTTCACCGTCTTTGATGGCGGCAATGCGGCGGATGTCGATGCGTACGGAGGAATAGAACTTGAGTGCACGGCCACCGGTGGTGGTTTCGGGATTACCGAACATGACACCGATTTTTTCACGAATCTGGTTGATGAAGATGAGGCAGGTGTTGGATTTGGAGACTGCGCCCGTGAGTTTGCGCATGGCTTGCGACATCAGGCGAGCTTGCACACCCATGTGCGAATCGCCCATTTCGCCATCGAGTTCAGCTTTGGGGACAAGCGCAGCGACGGAATCTACAACTAGAACGTCAATAGAGCCGGAAGAGACTAAGGCTCCGGTGATTTCGAGTGCTTGCTCGGCGAAATCGGGCTGCGAGACAAGCAGGTTGTCTGTATCTACACCAAGCTGTTTGGCGTAGATGGGATCGAGCGCGTGTTCCACGTCGATGAAGGCCGCCATGCCTCCGGCCTTTTGCGCTTCGGCGATGACTTGCAGCGCGATGGTGGTTTTGCCTGAGGATTCAGGGCCGAAGATCTCGCAGATGCGTCCGCGCGGAAGGCCGCCTACGCCAAGTGCGTAATCGACCGAAATAGACCCGCTGGAAATGGCGGATACGGGGACGATGGCTTCTTTGGCTCCCAGGCGTAAGATGGAGCCTTTTCCAAACTGCTTTTCAATTTGACCGAGAGTGGCGGTGAGTGTGCGGGCGCGTTCTTTTTCGTCCATGGCAGTTCCTTTGGCGGCGTTTGGGGGAGTGTTTCTAGTATAGCGCCAAACAAATAAGGGTGAGATTGTTTTAGGAAGGGGACGAAACGCCGTTCGGGCGCCAGTGCAAATTACTTCAATTGTTGCGCCAGATGCCTGCTCACGGCTGAATCCAAGATCGTTTCGATTCGGCCTTCGAATTGTGCGGAGACTCGTGTCTGCTGTTCGTTAACCTTGCTTTGTGCCGCGTTGACTTTGGATTGCTCTTCGTTGATGCGCGACTGCATGGCATTCACTTTGCTTTGTTCCTGGTTGACGGAATCCTGGTCGTTGGTTTCGCCCTTATTGGCTTTTAGCTCGGCCAGGGCGGCTTCCAGACGTCGAATCAGTTCGCCGTCGCCTTTGGCCGATTGAAGCTCGTCGATGATGTGTTGGCGGCGGTTCACTCCATCTTGCAGAAGATTGACGTGGTCTTGGGCACGATTGACCTCCGACTGATGTTGGTTCACCACGTCCTGTTGCTTGTTCACATCGTCTTGCATCCGGTTAACTGCCATTTGCGGTGCTAGGGCTTCGTCGATTTCTTTGAGAACGCCAGCGTCTGTAACTACGTAGTCAGCGTGGCCTTGCCAGAACCAGGCGAAGTGATCGCCGAATTTCGCGCGGAGTTCTTGTTCATCCGCTCGGTCACTGGAATCCCATGATCCGCTGATGTTGTTGCCAGAGACGATCATGTAACGGCGTATGAAGTGGGTTGATCGCTGGGCGGGTGCGGGTGGAGCAGGTGGCTGCGGTGACTGGGGCGGAGGAGGCGGCGCTTCAGGTGTTTGGGGCAGTGCGGCGATGGAAGTGATTGCAGCGCGGGGAGGAGCGGGTGGCATCGGCGGAATTGGCGCTGGCATCGGAGCTTGCGCGGCAGTGACAACGTACACGAGCGGTGAACCCAATGCAAGGATGGCCAGCATGCTCCAGCGTGTGATTCCACGCGAAAGAGAGGTGCTATCCAGTATCCGGGTGATACGCTGCGCCGGCTGACCGTAGCGCGCCATTGCAACGGCTTGGAGGTGAGCGCCGCGAACGCCCCGCTGCATGAACTGCAGCAGCATTTCAGCATAGGATTCACGATCTTGCGTCACGGCCAGTGCGGCATCGTCGCTGGCTTCTTCTGCGGTGCGAACAATGCGCTGGTGCAAGAACCAGCTCAGGGGACTGTGCCAGATCAGTGCTCGATGAATGGCCGATAGCAATTGGGTGACGGGGTCTTTGCGTTGAATATGCGAAGTTTCGTGCGCCAGTACCGCAGCCAGCTTTGCAGCGTCCCACTCGCGCCAATCGTTGGGAAGAACGATAACGGAACGAAAAAGTCCGATTGTTATTGGAGCCGAAACAGCTTCTGATTCGCGAATCGCGATCTCGTTCGTCGTCTGGCAGGTGTCGCGGCTTTTTCGCAGCATGCGGCGGCTCATTTCGATGCCAATACACAAGCGGAGAAGCAGAGCAAATACGCCCGCCAGGTATGTTACCGCGGCAAAGCGCGGCCAACTGAATTTGCTTTCTGATAGAGCCGGTAATGGTGCAGAAATGTGGGCGATTGACTGTGCGTGTCCGGTCACGAAAACCTCAGTCCTTATAGGTTGAGGCGCCGCGGACCGCAGCGACGGTAGCGGTATTCTCGGGAGTACCGGGTTGAGCGCGGGGATTGCCAGCGAGCCGCACAAGATTGCGATGAGGCTGGCCAATTTAATGGATGGGTCTTTTACCCGAAACACTTTCAGCAATATCGCTCCGCTCACGATCAATATCGAGGAACGGATTGCCCATTCGATCAAAAAGCTTATGGTGGTCACGCCTTCTTCTCCTTACGTAATGCAATTTTTGCCGCCAGTTGCTGCAGTTGCTTCGGGTCAATCAATTGGTTGTCTACCAGTCCAACTAAAAGGTCGTCTACCGATCCGCCGCAGAATCGGTCAATAATCTGCTTGGCTGCCTGCACAGCGACATTTCGAGGCGTATCTACTGCGCGATAAACGAATGTTCGCCCATCGATATCGTGGGAAGCATAACCCTTCGATTCCAGATTTCGCAGGATGGTCCGGATCGTGGAATCTTTCAGGGGACGCTGTGCCGCCATGCCTTCACGGCACGATTCGGCAGTGCAATTTGGATTGGCCCACAGAAAGTCCATGATGTGCTGCTCCAGTGGAGTAAGCGGCTTGCGACGTCCGTTTCCAATGTTAAACATTCTAGTGTTATGAAATATAACAGTCTCGGAAAAGGCTGTCAAGCCAGTATTTTTGGGTGTGTTCAGAAGGTTGACTATTCTAAACTGTACCGTTTAGTATTTACAAAGGGAGTTTTCACCTAATGATTCGTGTAGCTTGTCTGGTGAAAAAGTTTGGTGACTTTACCGCGGTGAATGATGTTTCATTCGATGTAGCGAAGGGTGAGATTTTTGCTTTTCTTGGTCCGAACGGAGCAGGGAAAACAACAACTATAAAGATGCTGACAACGCTGCTGAAGCCGACTTCGGGAGCGGTGGAAGTGGATGGGTTGGACGTGGGAGCGAACGGCACGGAAGCGCGCAAGCGATTTGGAATTGTGTTTCAGGATCCGAGTCTGGATGGCGAAATGACATGTGCGGAGAACATGGAAATGCACGGCGTTTTTTACCATGTTCCGCGCAAAGTGAGACAGGAGCGAACGAAGTATCTATTGGAATTATTTGAGCTTTGGGTACGGCGCGACGATGTAGTGAAGAAATTTTCGGGCGGCATGAAGCGGCGGTTGGAGATTGCTCGGGGACTGCTACATACGCCGAAGATCTTGTTTCTGGATGAGCCGACATTGGGGCTGGATCCGCAAACGCGCAACCAGCTTTGGACGATTGTGAAGCAATTAAACCAGAGCGAACAGGTGACGGTTTTTTTGACTACGCACTACATGGATGAAGCAGAGCGTGTGGCGCAAAGGATTGCCATTATCGATCACGGGAAGATTGTGGCGTCCGGGACACCGCAAGAGTTGAAAGATCAGACGGGAAAGCAGTCTTTGGAAGAAGCGTTTTTGGCATTAACGGGATCGACGATTCGCGATGAGGCGGCGACATCGGCAGACCAGATGCGGCAGATGGCGCGGATGTGGGGAGGAAACAAGCGATGAGTGTGATTTACATTATGTGGCTGCGTGAGTTGCGGCGGTATGTGCGGTCCAGGGCGCAGATTGTTGCATCGTTAGGACAGCCGGTTCTGTATTTGGTTGCATTGGGATTTGGTTTGGGACCGGTTTTCCAAAAGGCGGGACAAGGCAGTTATTTGCAAATCATTGCGCCAGGCATTATTGCCATGACGGTGCTTTTCAGCAGCGTGTTTTCGGGCATTGGACTTTTATGGGACAGACAATTCGGATTCTTGAAAGAGACGCTGGTGGCGCCGGTGCCGCGCGTGCAGATCATGCTGGGCAGAACTTTGGGCGCGGCAACCGTGGCGGTTATTCAGGGGACGCTGGTGATGGTTGTTTGCTTCATTGCGGGTTTTCGAGTGCCGCATTGGTTCATGGTTCCGCTAGCGTTCTTGTTGATGCTGCTGATTGCGTTCGTGTTTTCCGGTTTGGGAACGGCGATTGGTTCGGGCCTTGAAAATATGCAGGGATTTCAGTTGGTGATGAACTTTATCGTGATGCCAATCTATTTTTTGTCCGGTGCGTTGTTTCCGTTGAATAACTTGAACAAGATATTTGCAGCGGTTGTATCGTTAGATCCACTGACATACGGCGTGGACGCTTTGCGGACCGTTCTAATTGGGGCTTCGCATTATGGGTTGGAATTGGACGTGGTGATTTTGACGGTGGTGGCGATTGTGTTTCTGATCATCGGGAGTAAGATGTTTTCGCGGATTCAAATCTGAGATGGCAAGAACACCAAGCGCAAGCGCGCATGCGAAGGTGATCGATTCCGCAACAAAGCTTTTTGCGGAGCGGGGAATTGAAGGCACCAGTATGGACGCGATCGCCGAAAGCTCAGGCGTGAGTAAGGCAACGATTTACAAACACTGGGCTGACAAAGATGCGTTGCTGTTGGAAGTGATGGAGGATTTGATTGGCATCACGAAACGGCCCAGCTTTGATTCGGGAAATTTGCGGGCCGATGTATTGGCGGTTTTGGTGTATCGGATCGCGGAAGAGAACGAATGGCGCAGCCGCATTATGCCGCACTTCATTGCCTACTCGGCGAAGAATGAAGCGTTTGGAATGCTGTGGCGTCAGCGGGCGATGGATCCACCGCGCAGAGATTTGCGGCGCTTGCTGAAGGCCGGGATGAAAAGCGGTGAATTGGCCAAGCTAGACGTAGAGTTGGCCAGCACGCTGCTGTTAGGACCGATGTTGTATTGGCATGTTCTCTTGCGTCGGACGCAAGCCGACCCGGAGCCACTGGCAGAGTTAGTTGTAGATGCTTTCTGGCGCGCGTTTGCGCTTTAACCGCCCATGCTATCGCGACGCGCGTAATAACCTTTGCGAGCGCGGACAATCAGGTCGCGGCGGTTCTTCACTTTAATCAGAACCTGGTGATATTTTCCGTCGTTGTTGAGCGGTTCCGGACGGTAGAAGAGATTGTATTGGTGGCGCAATTCGTTCGACACGTTTTCGAAGGACTGGCTTAGATCGCGCGCCTCGAAAGGAAAGAAGGCGTTGCCGCCGGTTTCGTCAGCGAGATAATGCATCACTTTGTCACCGTCGGTTTCGATGTGGGAGATGTTGGTGGAAATAGTGTAGATGACGGTGTCGGCGCGTTGGGCCATTTCCAAAGCCTGCTCGCGGCTATGCTGGCTGGCGTTGTCGGCGCCATCGCTGAGAACTACCATGGCGCGGCGAAATTTGTACATCGGCTGATCTTTGATGAGCCGTTCTTTGCAAGCGAAGTAGATGGCATCGTAGAGTGCTGTTCCTCCGCCGGGACGCAGGTTGTGGACGGCATTTTCCAGAGTTCCGATATCGCTTGTCAGATCGGCAACCAATTCAGCTGAGCTGTCGAAAGCGACGATGATCGCTTTGTCTTGTGGCCGCATGACGCCATGGATGAAATTGTTGGCGGCTTCCTGTTGGAACTTGAACCGGTCGGTAATGCTGCCGCTGGTATCGATAAGGATAGCGAGGCGAAGCGGCAGGTCGCTCTCTGCGGTGAATTCCAGGATTTCTTGCGGCTTCTTATTTTCGGCGATCATGAAATCGCTGCGCGTAAGGTCGGTGACAAACCGCCCCTTCTTGTCGGTCACGGTAAAGAGCATGTTGACCCGCGTGACTTCCGAGCGAATGGTGCCTTGATCGTCCACTGTTTGCTGCGGTTGATTCTGTGCGGCAAGAAAAACACTGGCCAGCAGCGCGGCGGCCATGGTGATGACGAACGGCTTCATTGTGACCCCATTTTATATGTCTGACGTTTCGACGGTGGTTAATAGTTGCACGAGATCTGGCGGAAGCGGACTTTCGATGCGGATGGGTTCGCCGGATGAAGGGAGCCGAAATTGCAGGATGTGGGCGTGCAGGAAGAAGCGATGCAACGGTGGGATGCCGGGGATGGCAGTGGGCGCGCCATAGAGACGGTCACCAACAATGGGGTGTTTCAGGCTGGATAGATGGACGCGGATTTGGTGCGTGCGGCCGGTGCCGATTTTGACTTCTAAATAGGACAGCGTTTTGAATTGCTTCAGCACGCGATATTGAGTAATCGCGGTGCGGCCGCGGCCCAGTTGTGCGGTCATGCGGGTGCGGCGGATGGGATCGCGCGTGATGGGCGTGTTGATGCGGCCGGTAATTTGTTCCATGCGGCCATGGGCTAACGCAAGATAGATTTTCTCCACTTCGCGGCTATGGAATTGAGTGGCCAAGGATTGATGAGCGGCGTCATTGCGGGCGACGACAAGAACTCCGCTGGTTTCCCGATCAAGGCGATGAACGATGCCCGGGCGCAGATCGCCATTCACAGATGAGAGCGTGGTGAAGTGGTAGAGCAGGGCGTTGACCAGCGTACCGGTGTTGTGGCCGGCTCCGACGTGGACGACCATACCGGCGGGTTTATCGATGACGATGACGTCGTTGTCTTCATAGAGAATGCGCAGGGCGATATTTTCAGGTTTGGCTTTGAGGGGTTCGAGTTCTGCGGGTTCGACGGCGATGTTGTCGCCGGGTTTGAGGATGGCGGAGGAGCGGGTTTCGACACCATTGATGAGAACGAGATCTTCTTTGATCCAGGATTGGATGCGGGAGCGGCTGAATTTTGGGAGGCGCTCGTGGATGAATGAGTCGAGGCGTTTGCCGGCGTCGGTTGGTTCGGCGGTGAGGATCACTGCTATCAGTGTATGGGGGAACGGGTTGGTAACGAGGAGCGTATGGATTCGCATGTTTGCTCAGTTTTGGGTTGGATTGCTGGTTTTTATTTCCGCTGTCAGGATTGGGACAGATGAAGAAAATTTTGCCTGGGTTTGATTACTCGCTATTCAGTTAAGTCGCCGACGTTATAGACACCCGCGCCTGCAAAGAGCTGTTCAGAGACCTGTTGTAAGACTAAGGAGGCTTTGGTGTTCATCAAGCTCATCAAGCGGTATGCTGGTTCTTTCCGGCATAGAAGGCGGTAACTGCATAGCCAGACAGCAACAAGCTGAGCGGCCTCTGGTCGAGGACATCCACGCTGTTCTAAATAGCGATCAGACGCTATATTTGCTCACATCGCTGTGCGTCAAGTTGGGTTTCTGCTTGCCGCCAAAAGAACAAGAGCGGATCGTCTATGAAGCGCCATTGACGGTTTATGATTTCGCGGATGCGGTATTGATGGGCGAGGGAATCGACCCCGCCACGGCTGACAAGGATATTCTTTACCATGTCAGGAGATTCGTAGCCGACGCCTTTGCGAAATATGCACCAGCAACCGAAGACGAACCTTAGCCGATCAGCGCAGCAGCGCGTTTAGGATCCGGTTGTGCGGTTGCGGTTATCGCATTCGTTACTTGCCCGGTCGAATGAAAAGGATCGTGTGGAGGGCGCAGAAGCTCTGGCGGCCACAGGTCGCTCGGATGAACGATTCCTCTCTGAAGGTGCGTTGGGCGGCTGGTGAGGGGTTGGTAGCGTTGACTCGTGAGTCGCCGAGCGGCGGGGGCTGGCTTGGTGGGTCGAGTGAGGATCCTGCGAGCGATCTGCCTTTTTGGACAGCGTGACTAAAGGCGAATCCAACTTTGCCGGTGCATTTGCTGCGGGATTGTCCGCAGATGAGTGGCTGGTAGCGGAGATGGGCGGGGCTTTGCTCGCACTAATGAAGTGATGCGGGGATGGTTGAAAGGAATCGTGAGCGATTGCTGCGCTGCACTTGAGCGGCGAGCGATCGGCCGGAGTTAATGGCTCCGGCCTTTCAATTCCTGCTCTCCGCAGGAGGTGATGAAACATGCACCTGTTACTGAAGGTGGTCTCGTACTTCGGGACTATCGTATTAAAGCTGCGCTGGCGTAAAACCCGGCGTTAACCTTTAAACGAGAAGGGGCGGCAATAACGAGTTGTCGTTCCCTTCTCCTTCAGTGTAAGCCTGACCGATGCGGTGTTCAAGCCCCTAATTCATAGGCCCTTCGTATCAAAAGGGGTACTCAACTCCAATAATTCCGGTCCAAATTCCTAAATTGAACGGCTTCGGCCAGATGCTTGGTGGATACCCGGTCGGAGTGGTCGAGATCGGCGATGGTACGGGCGACGCGCAGTAACCGATCATGAGCGCGGGCTGAAAGGTTCATGCGGCGGACGGCGATTTCGAGCGTTTTTTCGCCAGCGTCGTCGAGAGCGCTGAGGATACGGAGTTGGGATTGCGGAATTTGAGAATTGTAGAAGCCTCGGGCGGTTTGGATCGCTCGGGCGGCTTCGACTCTGGCTCGGATTTCGGCGGAGGTTGCGGCTCCAGGGGCTTGGCCGCGCAGTTCTTTGTAGGGCACTGCTGGGACTTCGATGTGAAGATCAATGCGGTCGAGCAATGGGCCGCTGACTTTTGCCAAGTAGCGCTGAATGATACCCGGCGTGCAGCGGCATTCGCGTGTTGGATCTCCGTAAAAACCGCACGGACAGGGATTCATGGCGGCGACTAACATCAGACGAGCCGGGAAAGTGAGTGCGCCATTGCTGCGGGCCAATGTCACCGAACCTTCTTCCAACGGTTGCCTCAGTTGTTCCAGAACGCCGCGCGGGAATTCGGGCAGTTCATCTAAGAACAGCACTCCATTGTGCGCGAGGCTTACTTCGCCGGGTCGGGGACTACCACTGCCTCCGCCTATGAGACCGGCATCTGAAATGGTGTGATGGGGAGAGCGGACAGGACGGTGTTGCAAAATGCCGATGCCGGGAGGCAGCACACCGGCGACACCGTGGATTTGGGTAGCTTCCAGCGCTTCTCGAAAAGTGAGAGCGGGAAGAATGCCGGCCACCCGGCGCGCCAGCATTGTTTTGCCCGAGCCTGGCGGCCCGATCATCAGCACGTTGTGTGATCCGGCAGCGGCGACTTCTAACGCTCGTTTCGCCATAATCTGGCCACGAACGTCGGCAAAATCCCGGAAAATCGGCTACGCTGCCTTGCGCGGTTGGTTTTGCGGCCAGGGTGGGAGAGAAGTCTTCGGGTTGGTTTAGAAACCGAACCACTTCCGCCAAATGGCGCAGACCGTAGACGCTAATGCCTTCGGCGACTGCCGCTTCAGGTGCGTTTTCGATGGGCAACAATATATTTCGAATTCCGCGGCGAGCGGCGCAAACGGCCATAGAAAGTGCCCCGCGAACGGGACGCAGACTTCCATCCAGAGAAAGCTCACCTACGATCATGTAATCGTCACTTCGGCGAACGGTTCCCATAGCGCCCAGGATGGCGGTGGCCATGGGCAGGTCAAAACCCGCGCCCTCTTTGCGAACATTGGCGGGCGCCAGGTTCACGGTTACGGATTTACTAGGGTAGCCAAAACCCGAGTTAAGGAGTGCCGATTTGATACGTTCACGGCTCTCTTTGACGGCGGCGTCGGGCATGCCGACGGTTACGAAATCTCGATTGTTACCTCCGGGATACATATCCACTTCAACGTCAATTAGACACGCGTCAATACCCTGAATGGCGGCGCTATAGGTCCGAAACAATGCCACGCAGTGCTAGTCGGATGTTTGGGGATTGTTTCTCAGGGCTTTTGGGTCGGTTGGCCAGAGCAGCAACCTTATGTGATCTGCGGTGTGCCAGTATGCGCTATCTACGGGTCCAAACCATACGGTGAAATATGGTGTCCATCGATTCTGGATCTTCCGCTGGGCTTTGATTGATCCACCAACTCAAAAGTGAGAAGAAGGCGCCAGAAAGTGCGTGCGACTGCGCCTTGCGTTCGGCTGACTTTAGGTCGGAGCGGGTCAAGGCTAATCGCTCTTCAATGGATCGCGCGAAAATACCTTGCCCTAGATCAAAAACTTTCTGCAACTTGCCGGATGCGTTGAGTGCTGCTACCAGGGGCCGGACGTGCGCAATGTGCTGGCAGAATTCTTTCATGGGCGCGACGCGGTTGGCAGGCGCTTCTGTGCGCGTCAGGATAGTGGACATCGCCTGCAAGAAGTCTTCTATGTCGCTGATCAGAAGATCATCTTTGTTGCTGAAGTGAGCATAAAATGTAGAGCGTCCTACTCTGGCTCGGTCCAAAACATCCTGCACGGTGATGTCGTCAAAGTGGCGTTCCTGCAGGAGCGCGAGCATAGCGTCGCCCAATGCGTCCCTCGTTTTACGCGTTCTCGGATCGGTTTTTTGATTGATTTCTGAGTTTCCGGACATGCGGCCTGGCTTTGTTCGGAATCAGCTCTATCGCTGATCGCCGCGTTTCCACTAGAGTACTCAATATGACAGACACAAGAAAGTCCGGAGTTGCGATGCTGGTTGGTTCTTTGGGTGGCTTGGTAACGATGGCGATTCATCCGGTTGCCGTGTCGAATCTCACCGCCAGCGATTTAGAGCGGTTGGCATTGACTTCCGGATTCGCACATTCGCTGGCAATTATTAGTTTCTTGATCCTGATGCTGGGAGCAGTGGGATTAGTAAGGCATCTGGCGACAGCCGACAGGCTGGCATTTTCGGGACTGGTCGTCTTCGCGTTCGCGAATGTGGCCGTTTTGATTGCCACTTCTGTTAGCGGCTTCATTATGCCCAGAATCATGAGTCACATGATGCGCGATGTAGTGACAGCAGCGCCGCAGTGGCATATCGTCATTGATGCAGTTTTTCAAATCAACCAAGCGTTCTCATCAGTCTTCACCGTGGCGGCAGCGGCGGCGATTGCACTGTGGTCTGTTTCGGCGCTGCGGAACGGCGGGCTTGCTAAGGGTACGAGTATGTATGGCCGCATTGTTGCGGCGGCTTTGACCCTGGCAATTTGTAGCGGGCATTTGACACTCAGCGTACATGGCATGTCGATTGTCGTTGCGGCTTTGACGATTTGGTTTGTGGCGGCCGGAGTTGAATTGCTGCGAAACTCCGGCCGACGCCTGATTACACGTCGAGGTTGCGAACGTCCAGCGCGTTGTCTTCAATGAAGCTTGCGGCGGCTCTCGACATCCTCGCCCATCAGCGTCGAGAAGATGGGTTCGGCCTCGGCGAAATCGTTCAGGTCTGACTTGCAGCAGTGTGCGTTTTTCGGCGTTCATCGTGGTTTCCCAGAGTTGCTCGGCATTCATTTCGCCAAGACCTTTGTAGCGCTGCACGTTTACCTCGCGCGTGCCTTCAGTGTTTATGGTGCTAAGCAAGTCACGCCAATTGGCAATGTTTTGCCGCTGGCCTTCGCGACCACAATGACAAACGGTGGCTTGGTTGTAGTTGGCTACCGTCTTCAAGAGCGCACGGGTGCGCCGGAATTCCGGCATCGACAGAAATTCGATGTTGATGTAGCGCGTGGCGTTAGTGGGATCTTTGTAGACCAATCATCCACGCCGAATGTTCTTCGTCGCGTTCCACGACAATTTCCAACTTCGCATCGCGCAGGCGCTGCGCACACTCTGTTGACGTTCTCTTCGTTTTGGAGATCGGCCTTGGTGTCGATGGGCAAGTTGATATCGGAAAGCACTTCCACCACGCGCTGATCGCGCACGCGCCTGCTCCAGGCGCTTCACTACTTCGGCCACATCATCGTAGCGTCATCAGGAAGGCACGTAGTTCGCCGCCTTCCAGCTTTATCCGGCACTCCGTCAACCGGCGCTCCATATTCGACAGCGAGGTTCTCCGTAGCGCGGCGCAAAATCTCGCGCGTGAATTCCTTGTCGTCCTTGATGTACTTTTCGCTCTTGCCCTTCTTGATGCGATACAGCGGCGGCTGCGCGATGAAGACGTTCCCGCGCTTGATCAGCTCCTGCATGTGGCGGAAGAAGAACGTAAGCAGAAGCGTGCGAATGTGCGAGCCGTCCACGTCGGCGTCGGTCATGATGATGATCTTGCCGTAGCGGAGCTTGGTAATGTCGAAATCGTCGCCCTTGCCGATGCCGGTGCCGATGGCCGTGATCATGGCGCGAATTTCTTCGTGGCCCAGCATTTTGTCGTAGCGCGCTTTTTCGACGTTCAGAATTTTGCCCTTCAGCGGCAGAATGGCCTGGTAGCGCCGGTCGCGGCCGCGATTTGGCGGTGCCGCCGGCCGATTCGCCCTCGACCAGGAACAGTTCGCAACGCTCGGGATCCTTCTCCTGGCAATCGGCCAGCTTGCCGGGCAGGCCGCCGGAATCGAGCGCGCCTTTGCGGCGCGTGAGATCGCGAGCTTTGCGGGCGGCCTCACGCGCGCGCGCCGCATCAATCGCCTTGCAGACGATCTTCTGCACACAGCGGGATTCTTGTCGAAGATACTCGCCCAGCTTTTCGTTCACGAACTGGGCCACGTAGCCCTGAATATCGCTATTCAGCTTGCCTTTGGTCTGGCCTTCGAATTGTGGCTGCGGCAGCTTGACGCTGACCACGGCGGTCAGACCTTCGCGCACGTCGTCGCCAGTGAGATTCTCTTTTACGTCCTTGAACAGGCCCGCTCGTTGGCCGAAGTTGTTGATGGTGCGGGTCAGCGCGGTGCGGAAACCGCTCAGGTGCGTACCGCCATCGACGGTGTTGATGTTGTTGGCGAAGCTGAAAATCGTTTCGCCGTAGCCGTCGTTGTATTGCAGCGCGACTTCCATGGTGAGCGTGCCGCCATTCGGCAACTCGCGCTCGCCCTCGAAGTGGATCGGCTTCTCGTGCAGGACGGCTTTGCCGCTTGTTGAGGTGCTTGATGAACTCGGCGATCCCGCCGCTGTAGTGAAACTTCGTGCGGACTTTTCCGGCTCGACGCGTTCGTCGGTCAGCGTGATGGTGAGGCCTTTGTTCAGGAACGCCAGCTCGCGCAGGCGCTGTCGCCAGGGTGTCGAAATTGAACACAGTCGCGTCCATGATGGTGGGGTCCGGCTTGAAGGTGATCTTGGTGCCGGTCTTATTCGGCTTTGCCGGTCTTCGGCCAGCGGCGCCTTGGGAATGCCGCGTTCGTAATCCTGCTCCCAGGTGTAGCCTTCGCGCCAGATTTCCAGGTGCAGCGTTTCGGACAAGCGCATTCACGCAGCTCACGCCAACGCCGTGCAAGCCGCCCGACACTTTGTAGCTCTTCGAATCGAATTTGCCGCCGGCGTGCAGCTTGGTCATCACCACCTGCGGCGGCCGAAACGCCCTCTTCCTCGTGCATATCCACCGGGATTCCGCGGCCGTTGTCCACGACGGTGACGGAATTGTCGATCGTGAATGGTGACATTGACCTCGGTCGCAATACCCGGCCAGAGCTTCGTCCACGGAATTGTCCACCACTTCATAGACCAGGTGATGCAAGCCCATCTCGCCAGTGGAGCCGATATACATCGCCGGCCGCAGCCGGACCGCTTCCAGGCCTTCCAGCACTTTGATACTAGTGGAATCGTAAACTTCGTTATCGAGCCCGTCTACTTCTTTTTGCCTTTGGTAAAACTTCAAATCGCTTCTGATTGCCGGCCAAGCGTCAGATCCGCATCGGCATCACGACATAGCGGTACTGATCGGTGTCTTCCGCCGGAGGGCCGCAATTCGCCGGCGCTGTTTGAGTCCTTGAAGTGGAAACTCAACTTGGTCGTGCCGACAGCCCGCAGAAAGTCCAACAGATATTGCGGCGTTGAAGCCGATCTCCACGTCGGCGCCCGTGTATTCCACCGGATGGTCTCTTCGCTCTCGCCGGTCTCGGAGACGGACGAATGAATTTTGACTTCGCCTTCGTGAACCTGCACGCGAATGGCTCGCGAACGTTCATCGGCGAACTGCGCGACGCGTTCGATGGCGGCGCGCAATTCTTCGCGCTCCAGAACCATGGCGTGCGGATGATCCTTCGGCAGCACGCGCTCGAAATCCGGGAAATTGCCGGTCAGCTTGCGGCTCAGCAGCAGGCGCTCGCCGACTGCGAAGAACAGGTGGTTATCGTCGCCGGAGAATTGACATGGCCGTCTTCGATCGATCGTCCTGGCCAGTTTCAAAATCTCGCCCATGGCCTTGCTTCGGCAGCAGCGCCCGGAACGGAGCCGCTAAGCCCGGCATCGGCACTTGCTTCTCCACCATGGCCAGCCGGTGACCATCGGTCGCAACCATCGACTAGTCCGTGTCTCTTCAAAAGCAGCAGCGCCCCATTCAGCGTGAAGCGCGATTCTTCACGTCGAGATGGCGAAAATGCGTCTTGCGAAATCATCTGCGAAAGCAGATCCAGCGGAATTTGCGCCAGCACATCCGGCATCTCCGGCAGTTCGGGAAAGCTTTCGCGCGACATACCGGCAATGCGGGTCCGCGACCGGCCGCAAACTAAACTCGCCCACTGGTTCTCCTGCCAGCTTCACCTGGACGTCGGCATCCGGCAGCAAACGCACGTAATCCAAGCAGGCGCTTGGCCGGAATGGTTCCGGCGCCCTCTTTTTTTACGCGCGCGGGGCAGGCGCAGCGAATGCCCAATTCCAGATCAGTCGCCGTCAGCCAGATCTGATCTTCGTCTGCCTCCACTAAAATATTGGAAAGAATGGGGATGGTGGTTTTCTTCTCCACAACGCCCTGCGTCAGTCCCAATTCCCGAACCAGATCGGACTTGCTAACCGAAAATTCCATACGAACTTTTTTGAGAACTCCTCGCGCTTCAGCCCACTATACTTCCTAGGCTTAAATTAAAGATCTATTTATAGAACCGTTTTAGTAGGGGTTGTGGAAATGTTGATTTCCTTCTAAATTATAGCAAAAAAAGATGGTTGCTTTCATTTAGCCCTGTGAAAAACTGTGTAATAAGTTTTCGTAACTCAGCCTCGGGAAAATCTTAGTCATCCTTCAACATCCATTTTCCGGTCGAGCTGTGAAAATCATAGCGAACCCTACTGTAATGAGTCCATTAGGGAGTGGATGAGATTGTTTAAAACCTCATCACGCTGCCGCAACTCCTCAATTTTGTTCACGGAATGTAACACCGTCGTGTGGTGTTTACCTCCAAAGTAGCGGCCTATCTCGGGCAAAGAGGCATGGGTTAGCTCCTTGACCACATACATTGCGATCTGCCGAGGATAAGCAATTTGCCTCGTGTTGCTCTTCATCTTCAACTGGGCAGGTGAAATACTGAATTTTTCGGCCACCGCCTTAACGATGGATTCCACCGAGATCTTCTTTTCCATTCCCACGGCAAGATGCTTTAGCGTCTGTTGCGCCATTGCCAAATTGATGGGCTGACCGGTGACCGAGGAAACAGCCATAAGACGCGTCAATGCGCCTTCCAACTCGCGCACATTGGATTTCGTCTTGGTAGCGATAAAGATGCGCACATCCTGGGGCAGGCGCATGCCTTCGGCTTCGGCGCTTTTGTCCAGAATGGCCATCTTAGTCTCCAGGTCAGGCGGCTGAATATCTACAAGCAAACCCCATTCAAAGCGTGAACGCAGACGCTCGACAAGGCCAGGGAGTTGATTCGGCGCCGAATCGCTGGAAATCACAATTTGTTTACGGTGATCGTAAAGTTCATTAAACGTGTGGAAGAACTCTTCCTGGGTACGTTCTTTGCCGGCGATTGTATGGATGTCGTCGATCAGCAGCACGTCGGCACTGCGGTAATGGCGATGAAATAACGCCATGCGGTCGAGCTTGATGCAAGAGATCATCTCGTTCATGAAGCGTTCGCTGGAGGTGTAAATAACATTCAGGCCGCCAAAGTTGTCCAATAGATTGCGGCCAATAGCATGCATTAAATGCGTTTTCCCAATACCAACGCCGCCGTAAAGGAAAAGCGGGTTGTAGCTCTTCGACGGCATAGTGGCAACGGCGTGCGCGGCGGCATGCGCCAGTTGATTGGAAGAGCCGACGACGTACGTGTCGAAGGTCAAACGGGGATTCAGCCAGGCGGCCGTATTTTCAAACAGAGGTTCAGAAGCTGCCGGTGAAGGAGACGACGAAACGTGATTGGCAGGAATAAAACTCGGCCCTCCTGACGAAGCCGCCATCGACATCGGAGCTATCTCGTACCGAATTGCTTTTACCGGTAACGATAAATCGCTAATGGCATTTCGAACCAGCGCTCCGTATTCTTGCTTGATCCATGCCTCTGTACTTTCATTCGGGACCCGTACAATCAATTCGCCGTTCGAAAACGCCTCCTCGCTTGTCTTCACAAACCAGTTTTGATAAGCACCCTGACTTACCTTAGAAGACAACCAAGTTTTTATCTGCTCCCAGCAACTGCCTGTCCCTTGCTCCGCTCCATCAACCCGTAGCAACGACGTGTTCACTCCTTAGCACCCCATACAGCAAAAAAATTCCCACAACTTTTCCACTGCTGTGGAAAAGATTATAGGATTTTACAACTTGAGATTTTCTAGCGGCTGATTTATCGCGCCACTTGTCTTGGGGGAAATCGTTCCGTCTCAACGGAAACCTTAGTCTATCATAGGAAACTGCCTTGCCAAGAGAATTCTCATCATTTTGTAACCTGTTCAAAATATGTGAGTTACAGTTTCGTCCAGCAAGACTAACAGCTGTATCCGAATACCAAAAAAGCGCTCGAATTCGTGCTAAACTACAGATGTTGCAGGGTCAGTGAATTGACTTCGCAACAAGTTCGTAGCAGAATGTCGTTTAGCCCTCCTTACGCGGGAGTAACTCAGCTGGTAGAGTGCAACCTTGCCAAGGTTGATGTCGCGGGTTCGAATCCCGTCTCCCGCTCCAACGAATTCAAACCCACCCCTACGCTGCTAGCGTCCCTCATGATTTATTTGGCCCCGCTCAGCACAACCTTTGTATGCAGCGGTAGTGTATCGGAAGCCGATCCAGCGTAAACCTCGTACTCGCCGGCCGCAATTTCCCACTTGTCGGTTTGGTCGTTGTAGACGCTCAAATACAACGGATCAACTTGGAGCGTGACGGTGCTTGAATCGCCTGCTGCGATGTCAACCTTTTCCCAGCCCACAAGACGTTTTGCCGGCTCGTCCGCGCTATTGGGAAACTTAACGTAAACTTGGGCCGTTTCTTGCCCGCGAAGCTTGCCTGCGTTTTGAACTTTGAGAGTGATTGAGAGATTCCCGCCGCCACTCGCTTGCAAACCGGAGAATCCAAAGTGCGTATAGGCGAGGCCGTGGCCAAAGGCATACAACGGCTTCTTGCCTTCTGATTCATACCACCGGTAGCCGACTTTCAGGCCTTCGTCGTAGCGAATATCGAATGGCTGTTTTTTATTCATAATGCCGTCCATTGGACCGGGAAGTCCATCGGGTGGAGCGGGTAGTTTAGGCCTTGGCAGGTCGGCATCGCTCATTGGAAATGTGACAGACAATTTTCCTGACGGATTCACCTTGCCGAAAAGAATATTGGCAATGGCTTCACCGCCGCGAATACCTGGGTACCAAGCTTCAACGATGGCGCTCACTTTATTTGCCCACGGCATGGTAATGGCGGCGCCGCTTTCAATAATCACTATGGTGTGTGGATTCGCCGCTGCTACTGCTTCGACCAGCGCATTCTGATTTCCAGGCAGAGCGAGCGTATTCAGATCGTTCCCTTCGTGCGTGTGCTGACTCACGAAAACGATTGCGACATCGGAGATCTTCGCTTTTGCGGCCGCGCCTTCGATGTTTCCGCCCGGTTCGAATACCACTTCTGCGTTCGGCGCCAAGGCCTGAATTGCTTTCAGGGGGGACGAACGATGCCAAACTTGCTCTTGCATCATGGCCGAAATATCTCCGGGTTTAGAATCCTGCTGCACAGCATTTCCGCCGACGGGATCTACTTGTGCGGAACCGCCACCGGATAGAACGCCCACATCAGCATGCGATCCAATGATCGCAATCTGCTTTACGTTTGCGCTCAAAGGCAACTGCGAATGTTCATTCCGCAGCAGCACGATACTTGATTCTTCAAATATGCTGCGCCACTTCCAAGCCATGAAAGACGTCCGGCACTTTGGTGTGCTGCGGATTGTCGACTATGCCAATGGCAAACTCCGTGCGAACGATGCGATGAACCATATCGTTCAAGCGAGCCAGGGGAACTTGTCCGGCTTCCACCGCCTTCTTCAACTCGACGCCAAAAAAGTCACTGGAAGGCTGTTGCATATCCAGACCGGCAGTGGCAGCAAGCACAGTGCTGTGCGTGGCGAACCAATCGGAGATAACAAAACCTTGGAAGCCCCAGTCTTTCTTCAGAACCTCATTCAATAAATAATCGTTCTCACATGCATAGACTCCATTTACCAAGTTGTAAGAGCACATCACCATCCCTGGATGCGCTTGTTTCACGCAAATTTCAAAGGCGAGCAAATCGGTTTCGCGCATGGCTCGCTTTGACGTGATGATGTTCTCAAAATAGCGGCCGGTTTCTTCATCGTTCATCGCATAGTGCTTGATGTCGCCGATGACACCTTGCGACTGAATTCCGTTAATCATCTGCGCCACCATGTTGCCTGCCAGGACAGGATCTTCGCCTTGATATTCGAAGTTGCGCCCGTTTCGCGGCTCGCGCGTGACGTCAACGCCGCCGGCCAGAGATACGTTGTAGCCTTGGTCAGCCAGTTCGCGGCCGATTATTTTTCCATACTCGACAGCCAACTTTTTATCCCAACTAGCTGCGAGCGCAATGGTGGAAGGCAGCGCAGTGGAATACCGTCCCTTATATGCTCCTCTACCGACGCCCACGGCGGAATCTGCCATGTTCAAGTCGGGCAAACCAAGCCGTTCAATGCCGGGAATAAAACCAGCGCCACCGTTTGCCCGCACGATTGCAGGATCACTCGGGCCTATCGGTATGCCGGGCATCCCGGCTCCATGCACTAGTTGAATTTTTTCATCCAAAGTCATTTGCGCAACAACCATGTCTGCACGTTCATCCGGAGAGAGATTCTTCTGCAAGATCCAGGGGCGAGTTTCTCTGGGAGGTGGAGGAGGGAATTGAGCGCTGACTGATTTTACGGCAAGCGCCACAAATAGGGAGGAGAGAACGAAAGGACGCGTATGCATAACCTTTTAATCTACCCTCTACCTGGTGGAAATTCATACGGTGGCAAATAAAAGAGCCGGATGTGCGCTCTTCAAACACATCCGGCTTAAGAAAAACAGATCTTCAGTAATCGAAAGCGTTAGCCGAGCAAACCTCCGTGCCCAAGTCCAGCGATTTCCCAACCGGTGATTCGATACTTAGCCAGCATGGGAGGCAGAATCAGATCCAAGACGTTTGGTTTGGAGGAACGGAAGCAACAGGGCGCTGAAACAATCGGCACGTCGTCCTTGTACCCGAGAAGCAACAAGTTGCCCGGCTCGACAGGGGCTAGAAAGCGTTCGATGTGAGCTCCAATTTGCACCATGGCGCGTCCTATCACATCTTCCGGACCTGCAGGAGCGGTGGTGGATGCAACAAGAATCGTGGCTGGTTTGGTGCGCAGCAGATGTTGCAGAGAGCGCACTACCTGCTCTTCATTCTCAACGCACGAAAGCGCATAGCGGACTGAGCCGCCCAGCCTTTCCACGCGTCCTCGGACGATATTCTCAAATAACGTACGTGCGCGATCGCCGTGGACTGGATCCGTATAAAGAACACCCACGCCGGCATCCTTCACGGGACGTGCCTGCAGGATTGCTCCTCGTTCGCCCAGAATGGACAACACTGCTTCTAGTTGCGACTGTGCAACTGCGAACGGGGCGCTCTTAATGGTTGCAATGCGTTCATCCTTGCGTACAAATCGGTAATTTTGAACCGTCGCGATGACAACACTTGCCGTGCAGTTAATCTGCTTCAGCAATTCGTCGTCTATAAGGACGCAGGCGTCCGCGGTAGCAAAAAGATTTGCGCGACCGCCGGCAGCCAGCCTTATTTCAACGCTACCGCAGCACATGGCTTGCGCCACGGACATGACGGCTTCGTCTTCTCCGATTTCTCCTTCTTCCAGTTCCGTGACCCAAACCTGCTGCATCCCTTCGGTTTCCAGCAGCCTGATGTCTTCGTCACTGAGAATATGGCCTTTAGCCAAAAGTTTTCTTCCGCCTGGACGAAAAATAGTACAACAGAGAATTCGTCCCGCCGATTGGTTTACGTCTAGAGTTAGGGCTCGCAAGGTCTCTCCCCTTTTGTTCTAGGCAGCTCGTACTACCGGATTATGCTGCCGTGGTACTGAGTATACTGGTACCTTAGAAAAAAAAGCTAGTAAAAAATTCGCGAAAATGCAATTTTTACGCAAATTTATATCGAGGAGGGAGCGTTTTGTAACGGAGGCTCGACAGATACCTATCGGAATGTGATTTGAGTCACCGTAGTTGGTAATGTCACCAGTACGCCAGAACTAGTATTATGCCCTATTGAATCTATTGACAATTCGCGGGGCTCACGTAAACGCTTCCGAACGGCTATTTCATCGCAGTGGTGAAACTTTGGACAGCGAAGGCAATCTTTCCAGGCTTTCAACGGTAATTCGCCGCGTTCAATGGTCTCAAAGCCGAGCTTGGCAAAGAATTTTTCCACGTAAGTGAACGCGAAAATCGCTTCTAGGTCGTTCTCATGCGCTTCTACTTCCAAGCCTTCAACCAGCGCCCGGCCAATGCCTCGACTTTTGTTGTCCGGCCAGACCGCGAGCGACCGCACCTCGGCTGTAGTCGGCGTGTAAAAGTGAAGTGCAGCGCAGCCCAGAAGTTTGGTCCCGTCGTAGGCCACCGAGAAATCGCGAATATTCTCGGACATTTCGAATTCCGTACGCGGCAGCATGACACCGGCGGCGGCATAGGAATTGATAAGCGAGAGAATATTCGGAATGTCGCGCATGGCGGCCTTGCGAACGTGCATGTTCGTCTGCAAACTAGGAAACCTCGCTTGCCGTTAGACGAACTCGCGTGCCGTCTTCCGAACCGGCGAAAAGCTTGCGGCAGATTTGGTCAGTTTGACCGGGCGCAATAATCACTTCGTCCAAACCGCTTTCGAGCGCGCGAACCGCCGATTCCAGTTTGGCTTGCATACCACCTGTGGCAACTCCGCTGGCAATTAATTGCGTAATCTCATTTGGGTCCAGTTGTGGAATCACTTTTCCGGCGGCGTTCTTGACGCCAAGCACGTCGGTAAGGAAAAACAGTTTGTCCGCTTGCCAGCCAGAAGCGCAGGAAACCGCCAGTTGATCTGCGTTGACGTTATAGATGTTGCCGCGCGCATCGCCCGCAATGCAAGCAACCACCGGCGTATAGCCACCGCTAACCAGCAGGTTCAACAGTGTTCCATCGGTGGCCACCGGCGTGCCAGTAAATTTCAGTTGCGCACTTAGTTGTATTGCATGAATAAGTCCGCCATCGACGCCGGATAAACCGAGGGCGCGACATCCGGCAGCCAGCATTGCCGATACCACCTGCTTATTAACACCGCCAGCGATCACTTTTGTCACGGCGTCAATTACGGCCTCGTCGGAAACTCGCAATCCGTTCACGAATTCGCTTTGGATGCCGCGTTCATCAAGAAACTTCGTCACCTGCTTACCGCCGCCATGCACTACCACCAACTCGCATTGTTTGGCAACCCATTCGAGTTGTTGCGCCATCCCGGCTCGCTTGGCGGGCTCGTCCAAAAGCGTCCCGCCTAGCTTGATGAGAACTTTCACAGCAGCGACTCCGTCTCATCGTAGTCGAGCATCAGATTCATGTTCTGGATGGCCTGTCCGGCCGCGCCCTTTACTAGATTGTCTTCGGCGCTAATAATGATCAGACGCTGGCTGCCGGCATCGAATACGAATCCGATGTCGCAGAAGTTGGTGTGCCGGACCGAGTGGAGGTCGGGAAATTTGCCCGGCGCATAGAGGCGCACAAACGGCTCGTCCTCATAGGTTTCTTCGTAGATCGAAAGAATGTCCACAGCCTTCGTTATACGCTGCGTGCGCAAGTACATGGTTTCCAGAATGCCGCGATCCACCGGCAGTAGATGCGGGGTAAAAGTGAACTCCCGCTCACCCAAACCGCAGTTCTGCAGGACTTCCGGGACGTGCCGGTGTGTCAGTAGTCCATAAGCGCTAAAGTTATCCGTTACCTCGCAAAAGCTGCTCTTCAACGTGGCTTTGCGGCCCGCGCCGCTGACCCCGGACTTGGCGTCACAAATGATGCCGCGCGCCCGGTCAATCACCTGCGCATCCAATAGGGGTTTCAGAGCCAGATTGGCGGCCGTGGGATAGCAGCCCGGATTCGAGACCAGACGTGCCGTTTTGATTTTGTCGCGATAAAACTCCGGAAGGCCGTAGACGGCTTGGGCAAATAAGCCGGCTGCCGTATGCGTTTCTCTATACCAGTGGGAGAAGGTCTCGGCGTCGCGCAGCCGAAACGCGCCGCTGAGGTCAATTACTTTTGCGCCGACGTCCAGATAGCCCTGAGTCAAGGCCATGGAAGCATCGGGCGGCGTGGCTAAGAAAACCAAGTCCAGCTTTTCGTCGCGCACGGCTTCCGCGGTGGATGGAATTGTGATCTTTGGCTTTTGCCCGAGCGGCAACACGCGGTGATCTGTATCACCACGATGCTCCAGCAGGACGAGTTCGACGCCCGAATGCCGTTCCAGAATCCGGACTAGTTCGGCGCCGCTGTAACCCCGAAAGCCGACGACACCAACTTTGTGCCGTTTTGAATTATTATTCACGACTATGAATAATTATACTACGATTAAAGCGATTGTATGTATTAGCCCGCAAATGCAGTATCTACGATTGCTCGCTGGTGGACCGTGCCGCCAAATCGCCAATAATCGGCAAATGAATCTGCTGTTCCTGCGATGCCTTGATCAGAAGGTAAATCCAGCAGATCAAGAACGACAATTTCACCAACTCAAGCAGAACCCTCTCCATACCCCAAGCAAAAATGCCGAACTGGAAAATGGGAATGGCGGTTGATACGATCAGCCAGGCGACGAACAAGTAAACCGATTGGAAGGCATTAAAACGAACCGTGGCGTTCTTGCGAAAGCGCTGAGAGGCCAGAATAATGATTGCCGGGATGATGCCGAAAACCGGTATGTAGCACAAAATGGAAGCCGTTCTCGGGCTAATGTTGTCGAACGGGCCTGAAGATTGGTTTACGGATGGACCGTACGTGCGCGTGCGAGGCTGGGCGCCGCCGCAATGGGCGCAGTAAGCGGCATTGGGCTGAACCTCACTTCCGCAATTGGTGCAATACGGCATCTGTAACTAACTTACGAAATTTGGCGACGATTGTTCCGCACGGCGATGAATCGGCGTTAGGGTTGCTTTCCGGAGCCTAGTGAATGGCTGCGTATTCTTTTGAATATTTGTTGCGCGGATTGTAGATTTCAAAGCTGCCGTCTTCATGCGCGGTCACCTTCAAATAGAACCCGGTATCCGTGTCTTCCACGTTTGCGATAAACGGATCGCCCGCGTTATGCTCCGTGCCGTTCATATCGGCAAAGTGCAACTGCCAAATGTCCTGCAGCCCTGGAGACGATTTGATGATGTCCCACGCGCTGGCAGAAGCGCCCTTCTTATTGCCGTTGTCCATAATAGCGACGCGCGGCTGCAGCGCATGCACCAAGGCCGGACTGTTGCTTTGATCCAGACCGTGATGCGAAACGACGAATATGTCTGCCTTGCCAAGCTTGTTCACGGGACACATAAGCTCCAGCTCCTTGGCCCAGGTCAAATCGCCCAGATCGACAATGCGCAGCTTGCCGAATTCGATGACAGATCCGATAGACCGCGCATTTTCGCTCGGATCGGTGGCTTTTTGCTCCACACCATTGCAGAACTCGTTCGAAGCGCCCGCACCTGCCAGCGGGTGATCAATCAGATTTCCGTCCGCGCTTACAAAGGTCAGACTCATGCCTTTGATAGGCAGCGTGTCACCTGGCTTGGCTAAAATCTTGCTGGCTCCTGCGGTAGCCGCCTGGTACTCGCTATAAAGCGTTGCGGTTTCCTTCGACGTTTCGCGATTGGGACCATGGTCCACGTATTGGCCAATTGTCATTTTCTGTGCCAGTTGCGGGACTCCGCCCACATGATCGCTGTGGTAATGCGTGATCAGTACGTAGTCAATCTTCTTAATGTGCGCCAACTTGTTCGCGACAGTCGCGATACGAGTGGCATCCCTATAGCCGTTGTAGCCCCAGCCAGTGTCTATCAATAGAGATTGCCCTGCCGGAGTAATAAATAGCGTGGCCTGCCCGCCTTCCACATCAATAAAGTAAATTTCTAACGACTTTTCGGCAGCTTGCAGGGCGGCTGCACCTAGTAAGAACGAGACGAAAGCACCCAATAAGGAACGCATCGCGTATCATGCTATCACTCAGGTTGCGAAATGGCGGCATTCCCCTGGCACTTCATCTTCGAAAGCCTGGCGTACTTAGTTGCGTTTCGCATGTACTTGCGTGCACGCGGCCGATCGGGCGACTTTTTGGACCACGCCACTCGATGGAACGTGGTTGCAGCAGCGGTTGCCGGTGCAGCCGTTGGTTCTAAACTTTTGTTCTATTTTGAGGATCCTCGCCTTACGCTGGCGCATTGGAATGACGCGGCATATTTGCTTTCCGGAAAGACGATAGTAGGTGCTCTGCTGGGTGGAACCTTCGCGGTAGAGTTTATGAAATGGCGCAGCGGAATTCGCCGCAGAACGGGGGATTTGTTTGCCATTCCGATTTGCGTTGGAATCGCGATCGGGCGCATAGGTTGCCTGCTTGCGGGCAAGCAGGACGATACCTACGGCATGCCGACAACGCTTCCGTGGGGTATTGATCTAGGCGACGGAGTTCGGAGACATCCGGTAGAACTGTACGAATCAGCCGCAATGATTCTTTTAACGCTGCTTCTGCGCCGTGTCTTCCCACCGCGATTCGCCGAAGGCGACCGCTACCGGCTGTTCATTTTTGCCTACTTTGGCTGGCGGTTATTCATCGATTTTCTAAAGCCGGCAGTTCCACTGGCTGGCCTAACTGCCTTACAATGGGCCAGCGCCGCCGCTGTATTCTGGTACGCGAAAGACATCTGGCGGATGGCGAGGGAGGGGCGACGGGCATGTCTGAGCGTGTAAGGCCGTACCTGTTCTACGACACGGCCATTTCCATTTGTTCCACTTGTTACCGGCGTGCAGAAGGCAAAATTGTCTTCGAAGACGGCTGTGTCTATCTGCTGAAGCGCTGCCCCGAACACGGCCCGGAGAAGGTCTTGATGGCGGACGACGTTGATTATTATCGACGCTGCCGGGAAGTGTTCATCAAGACGCCGGAAATGCCCACTGCCTACAACATGCCAGTGCGTTGGGATTGCCCCTACGATTGCGGCTTGTGTACTGACCATGAACAGCATTCTTGTCTGACGCTGCTGGAGATTACCGACCATTGCAACCTAACCTGTCCCATTTGCTATGCCTCTAGCGGACCATCGCGCCAGCAGTATCGCTCGCTTGAGCAGATAGAACGCATGCTGGACACGATTGTTCGAAACGAAGGCAAGCCTGACGTTGTGCAGATATCGGGTGGCGAGCCCACACTTCATCCCGATTTCTTCGCGATACTTGATCTGGCGAAAGCCCGGCCCATTCAACACTTGATGTTGAACACCAACGGTATCCGGATTGGCCGAGATGCCGAGTTCGCCGAAAGACTGACGACGTACATGCCCGGGTTCGAAATTTACTTGCAGTTCGATTCCTTTGAGCCAGCAGCGGTGCAGCAATTGCGTGGCGCAGATTTGACCGGCATTCGGATGCAGGCAATTGAACGCTTAAATCGTTTGGGAATTTCCACGTCGCTGGTTGTCACGTTGAAGCGCGGCTTGAACGATGGCGAGATTGGCAAGATTATTGATTGGGCGGTAGAGCAGCCATGCATCCGAGGCGTTGTTCTGCAACCGGTCCAAGCAGCCGGTAGGCTCGACAATTTCGACCCGGCTCGAAACCGTCTAACGCTAACCGAAGTCAGGCGCAAAGTTCTGGAGCAGACGAAGCTTTTTGGACCCGAGGACGTGATACCCGTACCTTGTCATCCAGACTCGTTGGCTATGGCGTACGCGCTGAAGCTGGACGGCAAGTTGGTGCCGCTGACTGGGATGATTGACCCCAAAGTTTTGATTGAAGGCGGACGCAACACAATTGTTTATGAAAACGACGAAGGTTTGCAGAAGCGGCTTTTCAAACTTTTCTCTACTAACCATTCGCCGCAATCCAGCGCAACTTCGCTGCACGACTTACTGTGTTGTCTGCCGAAAGTCGCAACGCCACAAGGCATCGACTATCAAAATGTTTTTCGTTTGATTATCATGCAATTCAACGATGCCTGGAGCTTCGATGTGCGCAGCGTGAAGAAGACTTGCGTGCATATAGCTCATCCCGACGGGAAG
Source organism: Bryobacterales bacterium (assembly GCA_963696305.1). Classification (GTDB taxonomy): domain Bacteria; phylum Acidobacteriota; class Terriglobia; order Bryobacterales; family Bryobacteraceae; genus Bog-105. Next base: position 354,274 of record CAVOJX010000025.1, read on the forward strand.
CGCATTATTCCGTTCGATACGTATAACTTGTTTTATCGCGACGACCTGGAACGAACAATTTTGCAGCCGCTAAGACGCGAACGTGAACTGCCGGCGGGAGTGCTGAATGGATAACGAGACGCCGGAACTTCAACCGCCTGCGCCTCAGGCGCCGCTAGTCGATAACGGTAGCATCCTGGCGGGCTGCGGTTTGGGTTGTCTAATCCAAATCGCATTCTTGGCAATAGGCGCTTTGGTTGCTTTCGCCACTCCCGGCCGCTTGTCCGACATATCCTTTTTTTCCGTTGGTGTGACACAATGGCTTGGCATTATTCCGACAATTATGGTTGAGCGCTCAAAGAACAAATCCAAGACAGTAACCGGCCTAATCATCACTGGATGTATCGGTTTTCTGCTGAGTTCGGCCTGCGCCGCTATGGTTCTTAACATGGGACCGATGCACCAGACTGTCCGAGCAAATTGTCAGCGCCACATCATGAGCCGGGCACAGTCCACACTCAAGCGGATAAACAGAAATAGTGCCAAAATGGACGGCAGCGGCTTTTGCAGACTGTCGCCAGTCAGCAGTTTCCAAAAGCGTAGCGTTCCAAAGAAAACAACGCAGAAGATAACGATCGCCATCGGCAGCAGCCAAGTAACCTGCGGAGTTCCGAACCACATGGCTGGGAACATCAATCCGCGCCCCGGCAGGAAGATGACGCCCGCGCCCAGCGCGCCAAGACCTAGCAAACCAGGATCACGAAAATTCATTGCCAGAAACTATATTAGGCGAGATACACTGCGCATATGGCGCTGATCCAATTCGTCCATAACCACGACGATCTTTCCACCGACCGCGGCTTCCAATTTAAGTTCCATTGCGACAAGTGTGGTAACGGTTTTATGACGCAGTTTGAGACGTCGAGCCTGGGAATGGCCGAATCGGTTTTGAACGTCGCCAGCAGTTTCCTGGGCGGTTTTGGCGGCGCGGGCAATGCTGCGCGTGAGGTTGATCGTGCGGTGGGCGGCAAATTTCATGATGCAGCCTTGGCGCGCGCGGTGGAAGAGGCCCGACCGAATTTCAAGCAGTGTCTCCGGTGTGGCCGTTGGGTCTGCCAGCAGGTTTGTTGGAACGCGCAGGCGAATCTTTGCAATGAGTGCGCTCCGAATTACGAAGTGCAGTTTGCGGCCAGTCAGGCACAGGCAAAAGTGGATGCCTCGCGGCAGCAGTTGGAATCGAAAGCCGGCACAACCAACTATGTCGGCAATGTCGATATGGCCGCCGATTCGGTGGTCGCAGCACCTATAGCTGCCTCGAACACTCAAGCTGCCAAGACGCTATGCGGACAATGCGGAGCCGACGTTGGTTCATCGAAATTTTGTCCCGAATGCGGCAAGCCCGTTGCCAAAGCTGGCCCGGCATTTTGTCCCCAATGTGGCGCCAAAAACACCGGTAGTAAATTCTGTGGCAATTGCGGAAACAAGTTTGCCTAGCTATTTCTCAGCCAGCGGAAATTCGTAATACAGCAGTTCCTTGCTGGTTCGGGCATCACGCACACCGGTCACATATAAACTGTCTCCCGCCTCGGGCTTGGCCTCGAAATAGAAGAAGCCGCTGACGGAATCGTTCGCGGGCACTACCTTGGCGCTGAACGAACGTTCCACCAACTGCAGATTGTTAAGCGGATTCTTCTTTTGCGGCAATGGAATGGGCAACGGTCCGCCGCCAACTTTCGGCGGCTTCTTGCCCCGCTCGCCCAAGTGAATTACCTCTTCCGGAGGCACCGGTTGGCCGTGGCGTCCGTCGGTGGCGACCAGTTCCACCTGAATATTCTGAATATCGATCGCCCGCTCGCGCTTGTTCTCAATCACCACCAACACTGGCAATACACCATATTTCAAAAGGTCCGCTTTCTTGCCGAAGGCCTCGGCGGTGAGTTCCTCGGTGTCAAAAGTCTTCGCCCCCACCGTGACACTTTCGGAAGCCTGGTGCGCATACTCGCCGGCGGCTTTGGCGCGAAATGGTGTTTGCTCATCGTGTGCTGAGCCAGTCATCGCAACCAGCGTTATACTCGCAATCACATAGCGAATTTTGGTAAACAAGCGTCCCCCCCTCTTCTACCGAACCATACAATTATTCACTGCGCTGCCTATCGCTTTCTATTTTGCGGCCCGCTGGGTGATGAGACCGCCCTATCGGCCGTACTTTTTCGAGCGTTTGGGCCGGCTCCCCAAGTCTTTCTCTCGGACGAGGCCCGGCTCCATTTGGTTGCATGCTGTTTCCGTAGGCGAAGTGGCTTCCTCGGTCCCACTGCTGCGAGAGCTGCGTACCGTCTTCCCCGGCGTTCCGCTTTATTTGTCTGTTACAACCGTAGCTGGGCGTAAAGCGGCCGAACGCCAAGCCAAAGATCTTGTCGATGGATTGTTCTATTGTCCGCTCGACTACGCCTCGTTTGTCCGCCGCACGCTGCAAGCCATCCGGCCGGCATTGTTGCTGGTGCTGGAAACGGAAATCTGGCCCAATCTGTATTTCGAGACGGTGAACTCGGGCGCGCGGCTGGTGATTGTCAACGGACGCATTTCGAATCGAACTTGGCCGCAATACCTGGCATTGCGCGTTTTGTTCGGATATGTTCTGCAGATGGCTGACTTGGTACTGGTGCAGGGCGGAATTGACTTGGAACGTTATCGCGCTTTGGGGGTTGCTGCCAACAAGAGCGCTATGGCAGGTAACCTGAAATACGATGCCGCCTGCGCAGCCAATCCAATTGATTTGCCAACCTTCGGCGCAGAGCAGGTTTGGATCGCCGCCAGCACCGTTGGTGCAAATGAACGTGGCAGTCTGATGCGGCACTCCATTGATGAAGACGACATCGTGTTGGACGCCTTCACCGAGTTGACGCCGGACTTTCCAAAGCTGCTGCTTATCCTGGCGCCGCGGCAACCGGACAGATTTCCGGAGGTGGAACAAAAACTACAAACTCGCGGTATCACGTACGTGCGTCGCTCGGCGATGAGTTCGAAAACCAATTTGAGGCTGCCCGGAGTGGTGCTGCTGGATACCATTGGCGAACTCGCCGGTCTTTACCACTTGGCTAATGTAGTTTTTGTCGGAGGCTCCATCGCGCCGCGAGGCGGCCACAACATTCTAGAACCCGCTGCCGCCGGAGTGCCTGTCATCACCGGCATTCACATGCAGAATTTCGAATCCATCGCACGCGATTTTACATCTGCATCGGCCTTCGTCCAGGTGCAAAATGGAGTGGAACTGAAGGCTCGCGTCAAAGAGTTCTTGTCCAACCCTGACCTTGCCTCCCAATTCGGTACCCGCGCGCGCCGGTTGGTGGAAAGCTGTCGCGGCGTTTCGGCTCAGGTAGCGCAACGTGTCGAGCCATTGTTCTATTCGGCAACTTGGTCTCAGCCGCGCGGACTGGTTACTCAGGCTCTCCTGTGGCCGCTTTCATTGTTATGGAAATGGGGCGGCTGGATGAAGCGCGGGCGCAGCGAACAAAAAGCTGCATCGTTGATTTCCCTGCCGGTGCCAGTTGTCAGCGTTGGCGGAATTACCGTCGGTGGTTCCGGCAAAACTCCATTTGCGAACTATTTGTCCGGCCTCTTGCGTAATCGCGGATTGTCACCCGCTATTCTGACCCGCGGTTATCGCCGCCGTTATCCCGCTGAACACCTTATCTTTGAACCTGGCGCTCAAGTGTCGCCGTTTTTTACCGGCGACGAAGCCCAAATCTTTCTGCGCGCCGCAAAAGCGCCTGTCGGAATTGGCGCGCACCGTTATGAGACGGCGCAAATTCTTTTGCGTCAATTCCCCGAAACCAACATTTTGCTGTTGGACGACGGCTTTCAACACGCCCTAATGGCGCGCGATTTTGACATTGTTGTTATCGACGGGCTTGATCCGTTCGGTCAGGAAGCGCTTGTTCCATTGGGCAGGCTCCGCGAGCCGCTCACGGCCTTGAGCCGGGCAAACACTTTCATCGTGACGCGCGCTCAAAATGACCAGCGCTTTGCTGCCATCAAGAAGCGTTTGGCTGAACACAACTCTACGGCTCCGATATTCAGAACGCGGCTTAGCATGCTGCACTGGCGAGATTACAAAACCGGTGAACTGATACCGAATTTCTCGGGCCGCAAAGTGGCGGCTTTTTGCGGCCTGGGTAACCCCCAAAACTTTTGGGACACGCTGGAATCGTTGGGCTTAGACGTAATTGTACGGTGGGAATTCGATGACCATCATTCCTATAAACCGGTGGAACTGTCGCGTATGGCCCATCAGGCTCGAGCCCATGGCGCCGAGGTATTGGTAACTACCGAGAAAGATCGCATCAACTGTCCGAACAACATAGAAACCGTCATTGCTCCGTTCCGGCTTGCTTGGCTTGAAATCGAATTGACAGTGGACGATGAGTCCGCTTTTCTCAATCATCTAATGAAGTCCATCCCTGCGGCGCTATCGTAATAGTTCAATCTCTGATGGCAAAGAAAAAGGAATCTCCCGAAATCCTCATGCAAGGCGTTTATGTGGCTTTGGCTACGCCGCGCGATTCTGACGCTATCGAAGCGAATTGCGCCGTCCTGTTGGAGTACATCGACAACATTGTCAAGGCCGGCGTTGATGGGCTGGTACTGTTCGGTTCAACCGGCGAGTTCGTTCACTACGACATTGCCGAGCGCATGCGCGTGCTTTCGCTCGCCATCAGACGCAGCCGAGTCCCCCTGTTGGTGAACGTATCCCATTCGTCATTTGCAGCCGCTGTAGATCTGGCGGAAAACGCGGTGGAAGCTGGTGCGGCAGGTCTTCTGCTCATGCCGCCATACTTCTTTCGCTATTCCGACGACCAGCTCTTCGCTTTTTATCAAGAGTTTGTGCGGGTTGTGGACGGCGCCATTCCCATTTACCTCTACAACATCCCGTTTTTCACCAACCCGATGTCGGGGAGTTTGATGCGGAGGTTGCTGCGCACTGGCGCATTTGCGGGCATTAAAGACTCCAGCGGCGAATGGCCGTTGTTCCATGCCATTCAAGAGGTGCGCAGCCAAGTGCGTATCCAGAACATGGTTGGCAATGATCGCATCTTCGCCCAAGCACGCGCGCAAGGTGCGGATGGTATTGTTTCCGGCGTGGCGGCCGCAGTTCCCGAATTGATGGTCGCTTTGGATCGCGCGGTGGTTGCCCGGAACCAACCGCTGATCGAACGGCTTGACGCGCACCTGCAGCAATTCCTGCAATATTTGGATCGCTTTCCCGCCACCATAGCCATCAAACAAGGAGCTGTCGCCAGAGGCTGGAAGATGGATCATTCTGCCGTGCCGTTCGATCAATCGACTTTGCACGCGCTGGCCGAATATCGTCAGTGGTTCCAATCCTGGCTACCTATCGTCTTGGCCGATTCCGCCACTCCGAAGCGGTAATCTCCCAAATTTCAGTTGGCAACCTGCCCGAAACATAATCTCTTTCCGTCACTTCCACCACCCGCATGCCCGTGCTCACCGAGATCCGACGCGAAGCGATATTCGAAATCGCTTTCGGTACTCGCAGAACATCATTCCCAAGCTCGTCAAACCAATAATCGGTAACCGGGACAAGAGCCTCGCTCATCAATCCTTTGCCCTGCCATGGAAGCCCAATCCAGAAACCTCGGTTGTTCTCACCTTTTTGCAACGAGATGGCGCCAATCATGTGATTCGGCCCATCCTTCAATCGAATGCTCCAATGCCAAGCCTCTCCACGCTCTATTGCCGGAATGGCGACATCGCGATAGTACGCCAGCACGCCATCATCAGGAAACGGCCATGGCACGATACTGGCAAGGTGGCGGACAATTTCCCAATGCGGGAAAACCTTTTGCGCTGCGTCGGCGTCTGAAAGTAGCAGCGGTTTTAGAATCAGCCGTGCGGTTTCAAATTTTCGCATTTCTTAACAATATGCGCTGACATGGAGTTTCTTGTAAGCGCTGATTCCAGCCGCGCAAACCTGACTTCGCAAGGAGAAATCACACAAAAAATGAAAAGGCTTTTAGCTTCGGCAATGTTCGGTCTATTTCTACTTACGCCCGTCGTCACTGTAACGGCTCACCCCGGGGACGACCAGCATAAACACGAGTGGCGCGATACCGAAAACGATCATTGGCATCAATACCTGAAAGAGAAGCACATCAAAGACCATGAGTGGGAAAAGGCCAGTAAGCGGGAACAAGCCAACTATTGGAAGTGGCGCGATGCGCACCCGGACGCACACTAAAGTTTCTGGTTGTTAATAGTCCTGGCGAATTAGGTTCTCACGGCCACCGGTAGCCCACCGTGAGAACCTAAACACCAGATGCCTTTTGATGATTTTCGCCAAGCCGCGCATCAACACGCGGATTGGATTGCCGACTACTTCGAACATGCGCGCGAACATCCCGTGTTGGCTCAAGTGCAACCGGGCGATATCGCGCATAGCCTGCCTAAAGCCGCTCCCGAAACTGGCGAATCGTTCGAACAAATCTTCGCTGATTTCAAAGAGAAAATTCTCCCTGGCCTAACGCTGTGGAATCATCCGCGTTTCTTTGCCTATTTCGCCATCTCGGCTCCGCCCGCTTCCATCCTGGCAGACATGTTGTCATCCGGCCTCAATGTCAATGCCATGTTGTGGCGAACCTCGCCCGCCGCCACTGAACTTGAGCAGGTCACGCTCGGCTGGTTGCGCCAATGGCTGGGCTTGGGTGAAGAATTCTTTGGCATCATTTACGACACAGCATCAGTCGGCGTGATGCAGGTTATCGCTGCGGCGCGCGAATTAATTGCTCCCGAATGCCGGGCACAGGGAATGCGTCCCGGTCTTACCGTCTATGTGTCAGAGCAAACGCATAATTCTTCCGAAAAAGCTGCTTTGCTGCTCGGCTTCGGTCGAGAAAACATCCGCCGCATTGGCGTTGATGCCGATTTTCGCATGCGTCCCGAAGCTTTGGAAGAAGCCATCCTCGCTGACAGGGCTGCCGGCAAAACGCCCTGCTGCATTGTGGCCTCCGTCGGCTCAACCGGGACCTCGGCCATTGAACCTGTCCCCGCTATTGCCGATATCGCCGAAAGGCATAACGTGTGGCTGCATGTGGATGCGGCATATGGAGGTTCGGCTGCGGTGCTGCCCGAATTCAGACACATTCTGAACGGTGCCGAACGCGCTCACTCACTCATCGTCAATCCGCACAAATGGCTCAATGTTGGTTTTGATTGCAGCGTGATGTACACTCGCTTTCCCGACATCCTGCGCCGCAGCGTCTCACTCGCCGCTGAGTATCTGAAGACTCCAGAAGACGAGCAAGCCATCAACTTCATGGATTACGGAATTCAACTTGGCCGCCGTTTCCGTTCACTAAAACTCTGGTACGTCATGCGCAATTATGGCCGCGAAGGCATCATGAACGAGTTGCGCAAATCCATCCAGCAAGCGCAGCTTTTGAAGCACTTAATCGAAAGCGATGCCGACTACGAGATCTGCGCACCGGTGCCGCTTTCGCTGGTCTGTTTCCGCCATCGAGGTTCAAACGAGTTCAATCGTCAGCTTATGGACCAAGTCAATGCCACCGGACAGGCGTTCCTATCTCACACTGTTTTGAATGGCCGTTTTGTCATCCGTTGCGCCTTTGGCAACTTTCTAACCACCGATGAAGACGTACATGAAACCTGGAAGCTAATTACGCAGACTGCGTTACGCTCGAAAGCGAATGCCTGATCCTTCGCTAGCCATTAGCTTGTGCGGCATTGCTATGCGCAACCCGGTCATAGCCGCCTCAGGGACATTCGGCTACGGCATTGAGTTCGAAAAGATCATCAATTTGAACGATCTGGGCGCGCTGGTAACGAAAGGCCTCTCGCGTGAGCCCATTGCCGGCAACCCCGCGCCGCGCTTGTGGCATACCGAAGCCGGCATGATGAATTCGGTCGGTTTGCAAAACGTTGGAGTACGCGCCTTTGTGGCCGAGAAATTGCCGAAGCTGGCGAAATACCAAGTTCCAGTAATCGCAAACGTGTTCGGCTACGCGATCGACGATTATTTGGAAGTTATCCGCTTGCTCGAAGACGCGCCGGGTATCGTTGCCTACGAGCTAAACGTTTCTTGTCCAAACACCAAAGAAGGCGGCATCTTTTTTTCGAGTGATCCCGCTCTGCTCAGCACTCTTATCGCACAAGTCCGGCCCTTGACCAAACGACCCATCATCGTAAAGCTGTCGCCGAATGTCGCGCGCATCGAACCCTTTGCGAAGGTGGCCGAACAATCTGGAGCCGACGCCATCTCGCTAGTGAACACATTCATTGGGCTTGCCATCAATATCGAGACGCGCAAGCCGCGCATAGGAGCAGGGTTCGGCGGTCTTTCCGGTCCAGCTATCAAACCGCTTGCCTTGCGCCTGGTGTATGAAGCTGCTAAAGCCGTAACGATTCCGGTTATCGGCTTGGGCGGAATCGTTACCGGTGAGGATGCTGCCGAGTTCCTCATTGCTGGGGCTAGTGCCATCCAAGTGGGCACGGGAACTTTGATTCGGCCAGACGCAACCGTGCGAGTTGCGCATCAACTCGCTAAAGTCATGCGGAAGCTGGGCGCGCCTGATGTTCGAAGCCTTACCGGCACTTTGAAGTTCTGATCACTCGTAGCGGATGGCCGCAATGGGATCGATTTTCGAAGCCCTGACCGCCGGCACTAGCGAAGCGATTGTTGCCACGCCCAGCAACGCAATCGTCGCCACTCCAAACACAAACGGGTCCTGCGCGGAAACGCCGTACAGGAAACTGGCAATCGTCTTTGAAGCGGTAATCGAACCCGCGACACCCGCCACGCAACCCAGAATGGCAATTGCTCCATTTTCTGCGCAAATCAACGAGATGACATTGGCCGGTTTGGCGCCCAATGCCAAGCGGATGCCGATCTCACCCGTTCGTCGTTCAGTCGCGTACGCCAAGGTTCCATAAAGTCCGATGCCCGTGATCAATAGCGCCAGTCCGCCGAAGAACAGTGCCAGCGTAGCCATGATGCGTTCCGTGGCGAGAGATTCATTCAATGTCTCCTCCATCGTGAAAGGGATGGGCGCCGGAATATCGGGAACAAGTCGCCGGACAATTCTTATGGCCGCTCGTACCACCGATTCAGGGGACCCATTAGTACGCAGCAACATGGTATAGGAAGGCGTTTTCGAGTTATCTTGTGTGGCCGACGAATATGCTGTCGGCGGCGCAGCATCCTGCAAGGTTGTATATTTCGCATCTCCGACAACGCCCACCACTTCCACCATCGTCTTTTCGTCAAATGTGACGTGCTCACCCAATGCGTGGCCCTTTGGGAAAAGCATTTTGACGGCCGCCTGATTGAGAATCACTTTTTGACCGGACGCTCGGGTGTCGGACCACTGAAACTCCCGGCCTTCCAGGACAGGTGTCTTCATCGCTCGAAAATAGTCTGGACCAACGGTGTTGCCCCATGCCTCTTTTTCGGGCCCGCCGGGAACCCTGATGCTTGAAGTATTCCAATTCATGCTGAGTGGCACTGTCGATTCGGTACTGACAGCAGTAACACCAGGAATGCTTTGCAACTCTTCCGCAAGACCGCGGTATGCCTGAAGCAATGCTTGCCCGGTTCGCTCTTGCTTCTGCATGTCCAGTTGCACCAATACCAAACCTTTCGGCTCAAAGCCAATCGGTATCTGGTGCAGTTTGACCAAGCTGTATCCCAGCAGACCTGCTCCGGTTACAAGAACCAGTGACAGCGCAATTTCGACTGCCAGAATGAGCCTAGGCCACCAGCGTCGCCGCTCATCAGCGCGAATCGCGGCGCTGCCTTCTCGAATTGCCCCTTGTACATCGCGCCCGGTAGATCGAAGCGCAGGCAGTGTACCCGTTAGCACCGTTGCGATGATTGCTATCGCCGCCGTAAAACCGAACACCATGAAATCCGGGGCTACGCTGAGAACCTCGGAACTAGGATCGCGCTGCGACCCCAGCACGTTTGCCAAAAGACGCGCCAATACCGGCGCAAGCGCCAATCCAAGCGCCGCGCCAATCAGCGCCAGCAACAAGCTTTCCGTTAATAGTTGTCGTATTATTCGACCGCGCCCAGCGCCCAGCGCGAAACGTGTAGCTATTTCCCGGTTGCGCGATGCCGCTCTAGCCGTCAATAGCGTAGCCAGGTTCAGGCAAGCAATCAGCAGTACCATTCCTACCAGTCCCATAAGAACGGTTAGCGGCTTTTGAAAACGTAATCGAAGAAACGACAGTCCTTGCCTGCCCGGTTCGGCCACCAAATACATCTCTTTAGTCGTGTGGCCATTCAGTTTAAAATCGAAACCCGGAGCAACCGCGTCAAAGCACTGTCTGGAAATGGTTTTCATCACTCCGTTGGCGCGTTCTAGCGTGACGCCGTCGTTAAGGTATGCCCCCACTTCGAACCACCAGTTCTGAAAGTTAGTAGCAATAAGGTTAAAGGGCGCGTCTATAAATGGTTCCAGCTGGAAGGGTACAAAAATGTCGGTGTTGGTGTTCTTGTCAATTCCCCTGAACTGCTTAGGCATGACGCCTACTATGCTGAACACGCCCTTGTTAACAGTTAGCTTTCGTCCCAGCACCTGTGGATCAGCCGCCAAAGCACTACGCCAGAAATGATCGCTGATTACCGCCACCATTCCATCCGGAGCGCCCGGCTTGTCGTCGCGCGGCTCAATCCAGCGGCCCATTTGCGGCTTCATGCCCAGGGCTGCGAAGTACTGCCCGCTGACCAAAGCACCCGACACTGATTCGATGCCGTTACCGTTCCCGATTTGCAATGTCTTCCCTGTATAAGCAAACACAGTCATTGCTGGATAAGCCCTTTGCTTAATTGCCTGATACAGGGGATAGCTGAAGGCATAGCCAAAGTCGTTCGGCTGGTATCGGATGATGGCCAGCCGTTTTGCATTCGGCACCGGCACATCCTTCAACATCACTTCGTTCATCAAGCTGAAGATGGCTGTGTTGGCGCCGATCGCCAGTGTCAACGTTACTATTGCGACCAGCGTGAATACAGGCGACTTCCTCAGCATCCGCAGTGCCAGCATCAGATCGCGTCCCAATTCCTCCGCAGGCCGCCATCTTGCCACATCGCGCCAAGCTTCTTTCCATCGTTCCGGACCGCCGAAATCGCGCTTAGCTTTGTTATCCGCATCGCTTGTACTCATACCGTTCTCCCTCTGGTAAGCCCGGCTCTTCATGGCTAGATGAAACGCCATTTCTTCAGCCAGTTCCCGCTCTTCCTGCCGCCTTCGCATAAGCCCCGCAACGCGAAGGTAAGCCTCACGAATGTCCAGCCACGTCATATCAAGCTCCAGCCAAAACAAATCCCACTGCCGCCGAAAGCCGGGTCCATCGTTGGCTTTCCACTTCCAAATATCTCCGCCCAGCCGCCGTCAACTCGTAAAACTTTGCTCTTCGGTTGTTTTCCGATGCGCCCCATTCCGCAGTCACCAATCCACGCATCTCCAACCGATGCAAAGCGGGGTAAAGCGCGCCCTCGTCCACTTGCAGAACGTCGTGCGAGCGTTCATGAATCCACTCCGCAACACCGTATCCATGCAGTGGCCCGTTATTTAGAGCCTTCAATATCAGGATGTCGAGGGTACCGGGAATCAAATCCCCTTCAGTCTTTCCCATAAGTCACTAAGGGGAGTTTATATCCAAACCGTTTGATTTCGCAAGAGGAAATCTTTGCGTAAAATCGCTACAATGAATTCGGAATAAGTCCGTTTCCGATGGAAGACCCGGCCCTGCAGCCTACAACGAATCCCGAGATACCGGACAAGCTCTACTTCCGTATCGGGGAAGTGGCCAAAATCGCAGGCATAAAGCCTTATGTGCTGCGTTTTTGGGAGTCGGAGTTTCCGTCCCTTGGGCCCAAGAAGTCCGGCACCGGCCACCGCCTGTTTCGCCGCAAGGACGTGGAACTGGTGCTGGAGATCAAGCGCTTGCTCTACGACAAGCGGTTCACCATCGAGGGCGCACGCAAAGCTTTGGATACCAAGCCGAAGCCCGCTGCCAGTGCTGCCAGTCGATCGGACGTCGCTACACGTCTGCAGGGCGACTTATTCGCATCTGCGAACAACGCTGCGTTAGCGGAAGTGAAGCGCGAATTGACAGAGATTCTAAAGCTGATTTCGAAAGAGAGCTAAGCATCCAACGCCCGCAGCATCACTTCCGCTGCCCGCTGGCTGGCCAATTTCTTTGAACTGCCTTCTGCACGCGCTGTCAAGCCGTCCCCTACTCGGGCTTCCACCGTAAAGATCTTCGCGTGCTGTGGTCCGGTACTCGAAATGGTCATATACCGCGGTACTGGCAATCCCATCGCCTGCGTTCTTTCCTGCAAAACGCTTTTGTGGTTTAGCAACTCCACATGCTCGTCGTCCAAATGATCTAAACCCGATAGAACCGTCCGTGCGATGAATCTGCGCGCGGGCTCGGTCCCGCCATCCAGGTGCATAGCCGCAATTACAGCTTCAAAAGCATTTGCCAGCAGAGTGGGACGGTTGCGTCCTCCGTTGCGCTCCTCGCCTTTGCCCAGCAAAAGATAATCGCCTAGCCCTAAAACAACCGCTTGCGTGTATAGATAGGCAGCACTCACAAGATGGCTCTTCCATTGCGAAAGCTGTCCTTCGCGGGCGTTGGGAAAACGCCGGAACAATGCCTCGCTGACAATGAAGCCCAGCACGGAGTCACCTAAGAACTCCATCTGCTCATTGTCAGCGGCGTCGGGCATTTTCCCCGTTTTGTCGGAGAGGCTGGAACGGTGCGTCAAGGCTCGTATCAACAGTTCGTTGTTTGCGAACTGATAGCCAAGCTTGTCTTCCAGCCCCGCAATGGGTGAGGCCGTTGTCGTCACGCCAATAATTTACTTCGCCTTCATCTTGGTTGCAAAGTCTTTTTGCTGTTGCACCATGTTTTTCACAACCTGGGGCGCCTGCGTGTTCGCAAGCACTGCGTCCGCCGTGGCAATTGCATCGTCGTACTGCTTGTTGTCGTTATAGGCTTTCGTCAAACGCGCTTTAATAATGGAATTGGTCGGATCCGCATCCGCTCCCATTTTGAAAGCAGCTACAGCGTCTGCATTTTTCTTCTCCACCGCTGCAGCCATACCAAGTGCTTCGTATGTTTCACTTGTCATTTGCGCCTTTGCCGCAGGCCATTGGGCCTCTGGGAATGCAGCCGGAGCGGTCGTCGCCGCCTTCAGCATAGTCAGTGCTTGATTCGCGTTGGTATCAATCGTCTTTAGGCTATCGGCCTTGTCCAAGTCGTTTTCGCGCACCTTTCGTGCCGTTTCATGCGCCAGAACCACATGGGCTTCAATGTTGTTCGGATCGGATTGAAGCGTGCGCTGCGACCACGTTTGCACCAAAGCCAAGTCGTCTTTTTGTTCAGCCGCCCGAAGGGCAATGCTCAATACAACCGCTTTGTACTCCGTGTCGGAATAATTTTCCAGCACCGTATTTGCATCGGCAAGCTGCGAATCGGGATCAGTATCCGCAAACAGCTTCTGTAGTGCGGCCCGCTCCTCTTTGTTCTTGATTTTTGGTTTCGCCTGGTCAGCCATTGCCGGAAGAACTGTCAGCATAGCCGCCGTCAATGTTGCGGCGAGTATCGATTTCATTGTTGTTTGACCTCTCTTGAAGTAGAACCGTTCTCTAAAGCTTTTTCCGCCGCGTCCTTAGCCATTGCGGATGCGCCGTCAACTGCCATTGCCGCTTTAAATTCGTCTGTTGCTTTATCCTCGTGGTGGCTTACTAGGGCCAGCTTGCCCAAATAAACATGAGACCATGCCGTCAGAGTCGGATCGGGATTAGCGTCCACCGTGCGCTGAAAATCATTGACTGCTTCGTCGCGCTGGTTCATATGGATCGCCACCCGCCCCATACCGTAATATGCGCGGCCCTGCATGGCCTTGTTCGCCGTTTGCGTCAGAACATTGCGAAAGATTTTGTTCGCCGCTTCGTAGTCGCCTTGCTCGTAGATGCCTTCAGCCTTTTGCAGGTTTTCCTCTGCTGGATCCAACTGAAGCTTCGCCATCGGAGCACTCACGCGAGTAGGTGCCGATTTCGCGAACTCAACCGTTTCCAAACGCTTCTTCTCTTTTTTCACGTCAATTGCAGCCAGCATATCCGGGTAGTGCAATTTCATTGAATCCGGCTGATGCTCATAACGCACCAACAACTCCGCAAAACCTGCCGTCAAAATGAATCCCTCGCGCATGGCGTCGTTCACATAGGCCGTGCGCTTTTCCTCATTGGCATGCATCAAGCGGCTATCAATCGCTTTGATCAGCGATTTTGTCAGCAGCAACGAAAAGTCATCCTTATAGGCAACGTCCAGCGCCGGAGCATCGTCCGCATATTTCGCCAGCACCGACTTTTCTTTGATCACGGACGAGTATTTGTAGGTCAGCGGATCCAGCACGTACGCCAGATACGCATCGCGCACCTCATCCACCACTGGAATGCTGGTCGGCGTTATCACCACAAAATAATCGTTGCGATAACTGCGTATCTGTACCTGATCCGGTGCGCCTAATAAATCCAAATAAATCTGAAAGCGGCGACCCAGATACCCGGAAGGGTTTCGCAAATAGCCATTGGCTTCAAATAGCGAATTGATAACCGGGTCTTGATATTGCAAGATGGCCGTCACGTATGCCTTCTGCGAACGGTTCCAGAGCGTCTCAATGTCCGCTTCCTTATAGAACTTTGCCAGCAATTCGCTTAATGGCTGCAACGCCACAACGTCAGGCGGGACATCAGTCGTCGGAAAGGTAAAGTTCGGCGCTTCTCCCACAACTAGAGAAAAGGAAATATATTGGCCGAAGTCGGCGCCCGCACTTGGCTTCTTGTGATGTTGATAAAAATCGCGTAGGTCAGACAAGCAAGCAATATGCTTCTTGGCCAGTTCGTCGCGGATCTCGCGGCGCAGTTGGAACTGGTCATTAATAGAGGAGTCGATGCCCGCGTCATACCCTGCGGCATTGATAGCGGCAAGGGTGGTGAACATCGACAAGCTAACGCCGAACTGGTTTTCACCCGCCTCGCGGTCTGCGGCAGCCAATCGCTGAACGCTCAGCAATGGAATCAAGGCCATTAAAGCGGTGGCGGCGTAGCGGCGGCGGCTCAAGAAAACACCCAAAGTTTCTGCCCTCAGTTTAGCCTAGCCGTACCGGAAAACTCTTGGGCCAATTCTCAACCCGTGCCTTTACGAGTACAATCAAACCTTGGCACAAATTTTGATGGTGTCCGCCGAGGCATCACCCTTCGCCAGCACCGGCGGTTTAGGCGATGTTCTCCAAGGCCTGCCAAAGGCGCTGGTGAAACAAGGGCACAGTGTGGCCGTGGTTCTGCCGCTCTACCCGCGCGTGCGTAACTTCAACCCTCAGGTCATCCATCACGGTTTACGTTTTGCCTCCGCCAATCAATCGTTCTCGGCCGATGTTGCCCGCATCGAGCGCAATGGCGTTCAATATCTGTTCCTTGATCTTCCCTCGCTTTTCAACCGCCCCGGCATCTATGGCGAACGCGACGTCGATTACCCGGATAATACCTTTCGCTTTGCCGCCTTCTGCCGCGGTGCGCTTGCCATTGTGCAGCATCTATTCCCGGCAACTATTGTTCACTGCCACGATTGGCCCGCCGGTATTCTGCCGGTCCTGCTGAAGGAACATTTTCACTCGCAGCCAGCGCTCATGGGCTTGAAAACTATCTTCACCATCCATAATCTGGCTTTTCAAGGATCGGTGACGCACGCAAACGCCGGCTTGATAGGCGTCAATGGCACCTTTAAATATGCGCACGCTTCCATGCTACGCGGCGCGCTGGATTCGGCTAATATTCTGACAACCGTCAGTCCGACCTACGCCACAGAGATTCGTCAACCTGCCTTTGGGTGCGGCCTGGATTCCTTGCTCCGAAGCCGCAGCGCCAACCTGCGCGGCATTCTGAATGGAATTGATGAGGAGCTTTGGAACCCCGCCACGGATGCCTATCTTCCAGCGCATTTCTCGGCGTCGGATCTAAGCGGCAAACAAGCTTGCAAAGCCGCACTGCTGGAAGAATTTGGCCTGCCCCAGGAACGCATTAACCGCCCCCTCATTGGCGTAGTGGCTCGACTTGCTCAACAAAAGGGGCTGGATCTGTTGAGCCAAAACCCAAAGCAATTCCTCGATTTGGACGCCAGCCTGGTCCTGATCGGTGATGGCGACCCTCAGGAAGAAGACTTCTTCCGCTGGCTGACTGTCTCTCATCCCAATCAGATCGCTGCGAGAATTGGGTTCGATCTCGGCGTTTCTCATCGCATCATTGCCGGGTCCGATGCTTTCCTAATGCCCAGCCGTTACGAACCCTGTGGCCTCACCCAGCTTTACGCCATGCGCTATGGCACGCTTCCCATTGTCCATATGACTGGCGGCTTGAAGGACACCGTCTCTTCTGCCAACGGCTTTTGTTTCCAAACCCATTCCTGGCGGGCTTTACATCTCTGTCTGAGAGAGATGGTCAAGGCCTGGGATACTACTAAATGGGGAGAACTACAAGCCACAGGAATGTCGGGTGATTATTCCTGGGACGTCCCTGCCCGTGAATATTCAAGGCTTTATGAGGCCATGAATCATAATTGAAGTAGCCGACATCTATTTAAAGGAAAGTTTCTTATGGCAGGCAAAAACACACTCACTTTCACTGATGGCAGTTTCGACAGCGACGTCTTGAAATCCGACGTCCCGGTCCTCGTCGATTTTTGGGCGGAATGGTGTGGACCGTGCCGCATGATGGGTCCTACCGTCGATCAAATCGCTAGCGATTATGCCGGCAAAGTAAAAGTTGGCAAGCTGGACGTGGATTCGAACCAGATGACGGCTTCCCGTTACGGAATCCGGGGCATTCCAACCCTGTTGCTCTTTAAGGGCGGCCAGATTGTCGAACAAAAGGTCGGCGCAATCGGCAAAAATGATTTCCAAAAGATGCTCGACAAACACGTCAGCGTCACGGCCTGATCTTCAATAATCTCCGGGATTCCAACGTGTCCATCAAAGTCTACGGCGCCAGTTGGTGTCATATGACGACAGAAACGCTGTCTTGCTTAAAACGTCTTGGCGTGCCTTTCGACTATGTGGATATCGAACGCGATAAGGAATCCGCTAAGTGGGTTCGGAGCCACAATCACGGCAAAGAACGAAAGCCAACTTTGGATATCGATGGAACAATCCTGGTGGAACCTGATGATGAAGAGTTGACGGAGACTCTGCGTCGTCTAAAGTTGATTACCTAGCGCCGTAGCGGTTCCGTGCCTTCGCTCAAAATATCCAGATATTCCCGGTAGACAAATAGACGGTGGCGCTGTTTGCCTGTAGACTCGTCTACAATACCTAATCTGCGTAAATGCTCCAATGATTTTGCGAGCGTAGGAGCAGAAATCCCAATCTTCTTCGCGGCTACTGGAATCGTCAAGATCGGATTCCGCTGCAAATGCTGGAACACTTGCAATGCCGAGGCGCTCGGGCGTCCTAGTTGTGCTATTTGCTTTTGGTGGCCGCCGACAAGCGCGATAATGCGTCGCGCCGCACTTGCCGCCTGCTCCGCTGTCTCTTTTACGCCGGTCAGGAAGAAATGTATCCAGGCCTCCCAATCGCCGTCCGTGCGCACCCGATCCAGCAGATCGTAATAAGCAGCCCGATGCGTTTTGAAATACAGGCTTAAATAGAGAATGGGCTCACGGATCACGTTCTCGGCGCAGAGCAGGAACGTGATCAACAGCCGCCCGAGTCTGCCGTTGCCGTCCAAAAACGGGTGTATCGTTTCGAATTGAACGTGCACCAGCGCGGCCTTCAGCAGAGCCGGTAACTCCGGTCGTCGTTCATGCAAAAAGTGCTCTAGCTGGCTTAAGCAATCCATTACCTGATTCGGCGGTGGCGGAACAAACCTCGCATTGGCCGGTCTGCTGCCGCCAATCCAGTTCTGGCTAGTTCGAAATTCGCCTGGTTGCTTGTTGCTGCCTCTGCCCCCGGACAACAGAATCTCATGTATTTCGCGGATCAGCCGAAGCGACAACGGAAACCCAGCGTTTAGCCGTGCCAGCCCATGGTTCATAGCGGCGACGTAATTAGACACTTCCTCTACATCCGACAGCGGCACCCCCGGCACCTCTTCGCTTTCGAACATCAACAGATCGGATAACGAAGATTGCGTTCCCTCGATCTGCGAGGATAACACCGCCTCTTTCCTCAGGTAGGTGTAGATGAAAAGCGGAGCATCCGGCAAGATCGTCGCCATGCCATCCAAACGCCCGAGCGCCTGGTTTGCCAACTCGAACAGCTCGTACATGGGCGAAAGGTTGACAGGCGGTATTGGCGGGAGAGGTGGTGGAACAAATGCCTTAACGTCTTCTTCGGCGTATCTGGTAACTACCCAGCTTCCCAGACGTTGATTAACCGGCTTAGTCCCTGCCAATTTTGCTCTTTAATGTCCTTCCGTTGCCGATTCTCTAACCAAAGGATACAATACTATTCGTTCTTTATCAAGATATAACAAAATGATAAGCTACTATCGTTTCGTTAATCCATTCTCGACGAAAGCTTCCTTTCGCTAAAAAAAGCCAGAGAACTCGAAGTTCCCTGGCCCAATTCTTCAGAAGGAGAAGAAGCCTACAAACCCTTTTTACCCATAAACACAATCAAATCAACCACGCGGTTCGAATAACCCCACTCGTTGTCATACCAAGCCACAACTTTCAGAAGGTTACCGCCCAGCACCTTGGTCAGACCCGAGTCCACAATCGAACTGTTGGGGTTGTGCAATAAGTCAGTGGAGACCAGCGGATCCGTCGAATAGGCCAAAATACCCTTCAGGGGGCCTTCGGCTGCTGCTTTCAAAGCCGCATTCACTTCATCCGTAGTCGTGTCCTTCTTCAGAATCACCGAAAGATCAACCACCGAAACATTCGGCGTCGGAACGCGCAATGCATAACCGTCCAACTTGCCTTTCAATTCCGGTAATACCAAACCAATCGCCTTTGCCGCACCGGTCGAACTCGGAATAATGTTCAACGCAGCCGCGCGCGCGCGCCGCAGATCTTTGTGCGGGAAATCCAAAACGTTCTGGTCGTTCGTGTAGCTGTGCACCGTCGTCATGGTGCCTTTGTCTATGCCGAAAACGTCGTTCAGTACTTTCGCCACCGGAGCCAGACAATTCGTCGTGCACGATGCGTTCGAAACAATATTGTGCTTCTTCGGATCGTAGGCACTGTCGTTCACACCCAGCACCAGCGTCACGTCTTCATGCGTGGCGGGCGCGGAAATAATCACTTTCTTAACACTGCCGCGAAGATGCTTCTTTGCGTCGTTGGCATCGGTAAAGCGGCCAGTGGATTCCACAACCACCTGCACACCCAAACCGGGCCAGTCGATCTCTGCCGGATCCTTCGTCGCAAAAATCCGAATCTTCTTCCCATCAACAGAGATGGAATCACCTTCGGCTTTCACATCGTGATGGAATTGACCCAGAATCGAGTCGTACTTTAACAAGTGAGCCAGTGTCTTGGTGTCAGTCAAGTCATTGGCAGCGACAAATTCGATCTCTGGATTATTGAAACCGGCTCGGACCACATTCCGGCCTATGCGGCCGAAGCCGTTAATACCTACTTTGATTGGCATACCTTTATTCTACGTAGTCGGCGGGAAATTGCGCCCGTAAAAGGCCTAGCGTGGTGGGTCAAGCGGAGGTGATGTGACACCACCCACATTCGCGTACGAATCGTGAACCTCGGAAACTTTGCCCTCTTTGAAGCGCACAAAGGTCATTTTTCCGGGAGGGTCTCCATACACCCAGTCCTCCAATTCATCCCCATCCGCATTTGTTTCCCGGCTTTTATTGTGTGGGCGCCCCATCGACGTCAATACCTCGTCTTTGTCCATTCCAACAATGGCGTACTTGCCTTTAATCGCCTTTTGCACCGGCTCAGGCAGAGTATCGACGTATTGCTGCGAAGCGGAATGTTTTTCAAAATCCAGCACGGGCGCAAGCATCTGCCGCACTTCGGCCGACTTAATCGACGGCACCGGCCCAGGAAACACCAACGTGATCCGAGCGCCCGGATTAGCGCTATCACCGTTCTGCGGGGCCGAGGATCCCATACCGCCCGCGCTCAATTGAATATGGTCTTTCCAACTGCCTTGCTTGCGGCCCCCTCCGTTAATCTCAAGCAGAATGCGGTTCGATTCAATCGTCACCCGCGTAATTTGAATTTGATCGCCCAGCCGCGCCGATGGTCCGTTTTCCCGTAGCGACTCCGCCCATTCCGCCTTGTCGTAACTGCCATCGCTGTGAATTAACAGCGGCTTCCTCGTATTTGGCAGCGTCACTTTTGCGGTAGCGTATTCTGCGTTCAGCCCACGCTCAATTTCCATACGCTCGTCGAAGCTCAATTTGTCAGCCCGCATCAGACCGGCAAAAGACAGCAGAACGACCGTCGCGCCAAGCGATAAATTCCGGGTCACGCTACCGCCAGAGGATCTTCTTCGTTCAGACTGATGGCAATCCGCGCCATCTGGGGTTTTATGGGCGTGCGCACCAGCGCAAAGAATACTGCCACCGCAAAAACGGTGCACAGGAGTCCGCCTTCTGGTCCGTAAACGCCACCACTCCAGAGAGGCAAAATGTCCCATTGGTACTCGTACCTCGTTAAATCAATTGTAAGTCCGCTTAAGTTGACTCCGAACAGCGGCAGTACTGCGTTCCAGCCAAAATGCAAACCAATCGGTAGCCACAAATCGTGGCTGCGCACGAATGCATAACCCAAAATTGCGCCCCAAAGGATCGTATTGAAAACGGAAAGCAGGGTAGCTCCCGGGTTCGCTGTATGCAGCACGCCGAAGAGCACCGCCATTGGCAGCACCGTCGCATAAGCGCCAATCTTTTCAATCAATAATTGAAAGGCATAGCCGCGAAAAATCATCTCTTCTCCGGCTGCCGCCAGGAAGATCATCACCAAGTAATTGGCAAGGCTGCTCCAACTAAAATCCGAATGCGATTTAGGAGCAAAATGCCCCGCGCCAGCTAGAATAGGCACCAGCAGCATCAGAGCCGCTGTGCCGCCGCCGAACACCAATCCCGTCACGAAGTTTCGTGCCGATAGGCGGCCACCCTCCAAGCCGATATCCGCCAACCCCCGCCGGTCAAAAATCTTTAGAGTCAGCCAGTTCGCCAACAATCCTGCGAGGCAAAGACCAAGGGCGCCCGCCACCAGCTTGCCCAGCGTCCAGTTCAACACCGGCACTAGGAAGCCCGCAACAATGTACAGGAATACGAAGAATCCAATCCGAAGTACGACACCCCATTTGTCTAATTCCCGTGCCGGTTTGGCTGCAAAAAGTCCTGTCGGGTCTGCCAGGTTGTTAGAATCCATCGTTAAACCGTACTGACACCCTAAGTATCTCTGAATTGTGTTCCGATAAGTAGGTGTATGCAAGAAACTGAAAACCGCAGGGCAGATCGACTTCTTTGTGCCGAATTGGTGGAGCTTTGCTGGCTGGATGCGAATGGCCGCGAACAACGCCGCGTCGCCAATCTAGAGGACATTTCTTTATCTGGCGTTTGCCTGCAAATTGAAGGGGCAATCCCCATCGGTACACCGGTCGCGGTTCGATATGGAGATGGCGAACTCCTGGGTGCCGTCCGCTACTGCCGTTACGAAGGTTTGGGCTATTTCTTGGGCGTCGAACTTTCCGAAGGTTCGAAATGGTCCAGCATGCACTACCGCCCGGAACATCTGCTGAATCCGATCGACCTGATTGATCGTGCTGTGGAACGCCACAAAGTGCGCATGTAATCCGGCTGTCAAGGTCGCTTGGCTGGTAACTCAAACGCTGGCCCTTCAAACCGTTGTTTCCCGTCGCACGTCACCACCACAAACCGAAACGTGCCCGGACCGAGATACTCGTTTTTGTCGCAAGATTCTTCACATTGCCCGGAACACGAAAATCCATTCCACGGAACCAGCGTGACGGTCGCGTGCGGAGTCATATCGCGGCAAGCCGACATATACGCTTCTCCGCAATTATTCGAAACAGTACAGGATGCGTTCGTCGCCCGCCAAGTCCTATTGGTCTTCTCCTCAACAATCAAGCCACGCCGAAGCTTTAAATGGCCGCCATTGTTAGTAACCGTCGCTGCTCCTGGAGCAGCAAGGTTCGTGATGATGATCGTCTTGTCCGGAAGCGTTCCAGCCCAAACCAATCCGACGATCAATACCAACAGATATCGCATTTTTCGACAACTCAGACTATTGGCAGTATATGCCTCGTTACCGGGTGCCGAGCAATAATCGTTTCGTCGATAATGAAACCGTCGCATCAATCTCACACAAGGCATGACCAATCAAACTGAACACGCTCCGCGCCCCATCCTAACTTCAATCGCTGCCCAGCTCTTCGTCGCTGAAATCCAAGCCTCTTGTGAATTCTTCACTGCCAAACTTGGCTTCGTGGTCGACTTCACTTACGGCGATCCGCCATTTTATGCACAAGTCAGTCGCGACAGTGCGCGCTTTGCATTGCGGCACTTTGACGAGCCGGTATTCATTGCTGATATTCGTGAGCGCGAACATCTGATATCCGCTGCCATCACCGTGGCTACAGTAGATGAGATCAAACAGCTATTTCTCAGCTATCAATTAGAAGGGGTGCCATTCCATCAGCCGCTCCAAAAGGAGGCATGGGGCGCCACAACCTTCATTGTTCGGGATCTGGACAGAAATCTAATCCTCTTTGCGGGTCCTGCGAAGTAAGAACGTTCCGCGTGAGTCGGAGTAATTCTGTCTCTCCGAAAACAGAGCTACAGCCATCGGGCTTGCAAATCTCGATGCCGAGCAACGGTAGTGAGAGCCCCTGGTCGGTTTGATCGCGAGAAAGAGATCTGCAGGTCTGGAATGAACAGCGGAACTCTTTCTCCATCATTGCTTCGGAGGTTTCGTCGCATGCATAGAGGGCATTCGGCCATCCGGAGTAAAGCGCGAGATGGATGATGATTCCGAGATCACTTGGAGCTCCACCAACGTCCACCGTGATGTTTGAAATCGTCAAGCATCCAGCCTGACTTGCTGGCAAACACCCAACGCAGCATCCATGAATCCCCGGCGAAGCTTTTCTTATACTCATCGAGTGCAGGCGCAAACCGCAGCCACTTACTTCAGCGTCACAGCGGAGCGGCCAGGCTTGCTCACCGATGGCGTTGATGCTGCCCACTGCTGCATTCGCCGTTGGATACGCGAGTCCCACGCAGTTCAATCGCGATCTAGCGGCTTGTTCGGCTAACCGCCGAAACGAGATGTTCGAAGTCTTTGGATACCAGCCGCCTGGTTTTCTTTTCTTCAAACAATGGCATATCTGCCCGAACTGTCTCTGTAAGGGCATGGACGCCGTGTTCATCAAAGCGAACTCCGAAACTACGCCGTTAGGTAACTGCTAAGACGTCTGGCCCAAGGGACTTTATGCGAACGATCCGCCTAGCTCCTGGATTCATTGGCAGACGAGTTATCAGCATTTCCATCACAGAATGGCCGCCCACTGTCTTATTCCCGCTTCGAACTCCCCGCCTCCGATGGCACCTCGTACTGCACGTTGCTATTTACCGCAGTCCGCAGAAAACCACTCGCCTCCATCGACATTGAAATATCCCGCTTAATAAAAAACACTGCCCGTAGCCGGAACTCGCTGCCGAAACTCACCGGAAACCATACATCTTTATCCACCCGCTTGTACTGCACGTTAAAACCGATGCCCGGCAAATCCGTCCCCAGCAGCGTTCTCACCGCTAGCGGGATTCGGCGCGACAAACGCGTGAGCACACGCACCGGCTGAAAATCTTCTGCATCGATCCAAGCCTCGCCCGCCCAGTCCAGGTCTTTTGCATCCGCCGGGCCAATCCGATTTGATAGCTGTCGCGCCCTTCAATCTGTTTGTGCCCCAGTAACTCAAATCGATACTTTTTCTGCTCATCAGTCGTGAGTGGAAAGAGATTGGCGGCGACTCCATCTCGATTCTGGCTGTTCAGCAAATCGTCGCGGAAACTATCTATAAGGTCTGCGTCCAAACTGTCTGGCCTCGGCCGAGGCTCGCCCCTGAATAGGATTACGTGTCCCTTGTCTTCACAACTTCCGGATATCGCTGTTATTTTGTGTTCACTCGTTTTCGCCCCAGGTGCAATGTCGTAAGCGGCTTTTTCTTCCCTCGCCAGTTTCCCATTGAAATGCCGCGTGGCAATATTCACCTGTTCCTGATAGACAAATTCCCCGCGCAGCGAAACCGCTTTATCCTGGTTTTCGGCAACCCGAGCCATAATCTCGTTCGCCGTTGGATCAGCGGCGCCGGCAATCCGCAGCCATACAAATAAGAGACACCACCGCGCAGACATATAGCAAATTACGCTTCGCCGGTTCCGCAAGATTCACTTTGACGAAAGAAATGTGAGAATCTCCTGCAGCAATCGTGGCCCTTGGTCCGTGTCGAACAAAAACTGAGCGTGCGCCGATCCTTCCAACACAATTAATTTCTTCGGATCAGGAGCCTTGGCATAACTTCTCGAAATGTCTGGAAGGCGCAGTCCATCGCCACTCCTGTCTTCTCGTGCGACGATGAACAGCTTTCGCCCGTGCAGTTTCTCCGGCGTGTTGCCGCCGGGCGATGCCAGAATCACAATCGCGTCAATCTCCCCAAGTGCAGACGCCGCGTCCGCATCCGCAACTGCGTAACCTCCGAAACTTCCTCCGACTGCCGACACATCCTTTGCGCCAATCCCATGAAGGTATCGAATTCCCGCCAAAACGTCCTGGGCGTTATCCTCTTCTGTGCCAAAGCTACCGGGCGATCCGTCGGGGTTGTTGCCGTCGCCCCTGAATCGAAGGGCCAAGACCATGAAACCGTGGTCTTCCAGAACGAGCGCCTGTTTCTTCCAGCTTTCTTTGTTGAAGCGGCCGCCATGTGCCAGCAGGACCGCTCGCTCCGATTTGCCATACAAGTCAGCTTGTACCCTGCCGTGTCCATCGATAACCGGAAAGCTGACTGTCTGTTGAGCCAGGATATGCGACGAGACGGCGCTAAAGGCCAAACAAATCAGGTAGCGCGCGTGCACAGCAAATCGCAATTCTTGTGTTGGTTTGGTGCCGGCGAGAGGACTCGAACCTCTGACCTGCGGATTATGAGACCGCCGCTCTAACCACCTGAGCTACGCCGGCAGCACTTATCAGATTAGCATTCCGCTACTGCTTTACAATCACCGCATAAATGCGGTCCAAATCCTCTTGCGAGTAGTATTCAATCTCAAGCCTGCGGGGCGTCAAATGAACTTTCGTTCCTAACGCCATCGCCATCTCATCCAAGGCCGCTCGAACGTTCGGATCCATTTTGGGTTCCGGTTTCTCCACTTTCGCCTGCGCCGATTCCGCTTGGTGTGCCATACGCTTCACCAGCGCTTCCGTTTCGCGAACCGAAAGCCCCTTGGCAACGATATCCCTGCATGTCCGCGCCTGTAGTTCGTCATCACCGATATTCAGCAGTGTGCGCGCATGCCCCATGCTGATTTCGCCGTTCTTCAAAGCACGCTTTACTTGCTCACCCAGCTTCAGCAATCGCAAGAAGTTGGTAACAGTTGATCGATCCTTGCCGGTTCTCTCCGCAATTTGCTCATGGCTCATTCCGTGCTCAGCCGCCAAGCGGTCAAAAGCAACGGCGATCTCTAGCGGATTCAAGTCTTCGCGTTGAATATTCTCAATCAAGGCCAACTCTAATCGCCTTGATTCTTCTACTGTTCGGACAAGAGCGGCAATTTCATGCAGTCCCGCCAGTTTTGCCGCTCGCCAACGCCGTTCACCCGCGATGATCCTGTATCTCCCATCTGGATGTTTCTGCACCGTAATTGGTTGGAGAAGACCGTTAGTCTTGATTGAGTTTGCCAGTTCCATCAATCGGTCGTGATCAAAGACATCGCGCGGCTGTTCAGTCCCTGGGAGAATCTGGTCTAGTGCAACTGTCTGGAACGCCTCGAAATCCGGTGGTAGCGTCTGCCTGGTTTCCGGTTGCGATTCCGGCGCATGCACCTGCCTGGTTGGCAGCAAAGCCGCCAAACCTTTACCGAGCACTTTGCGTTGCGATCGTTCTTGCTCGTTGCTCATTCGCAATGATTTCCTTTGCTAGCTGGATATACGCTTCCGCACCACGCGACCGCGGATCGTAAGACAGAATGGACTTACCGAAGCTTGGCGCCTCGGCCAACCGAATGCTGCGCGGAATGACCGTCTTGAACACTTCCTCTGCAAAGAACTCGCGCAAATCGGTTTCTACTTGGCGGGTCAGGTTCGTCCTGTCGTCGTACATTGTCAGAAGCACGCCTTCAATCTTCAGGTCCGGGTTGAAGCTCTCTTTGATCCGGTCAATTGTATCCATCAACTGCGAAATACCTTCTAAAGCGAAAAACTCGCATTGAATCGGAACCAGCACGGACTTGGACGCGACCAAAGCATTCAACGTTAAAAGGTCGAGCGCCGGGGGACAGTCGATCACTATATATTGATACTTGTCCTGCACTGCCTCCAAGGCGTTGCGTAGTCGGCGCTCGCGATTGGTTTGATCGACCAAGTCTAAGTTCGTAGCGACCAAGTTCTGATCGGCCGGAACCAAATCCACTCCCGACTCGGTTTGAACAATAGCTTCGGTTACCGGCACGGAATGCAAAAGCGCATCGTAGAGCGTCTTTTGGTCGTCGGCCTTGGCAACGCCCAATCCTGTCGTAGAATTACCCTGTGGATCAGAATCGATCAATAGGACGCTGAACTCTGAGGCAGCGAACGCCGCCGCCAAGTTGATCGCGGTCGTTGTCTTTCCAACTCCGCCTTTTTGATTTGCAATAGATATTACGTGGGCCACAGCACTCCCTGATTAAGCTACCACGCTCGCGCCCAAAAGTTCACCATCGCGATTCCCCAATCAAGCGCAGGGCGAAAGTCGCTATTCATCCCATTCGCTCACACGGCCAAGGTGTCAAAACGCAGTCTCAATTCCATCATTTGGTAGATAAGGCTCTAAGGCTGACAGAACTAGGAAGGTTTCGGCGTCGTGTCTCCGGTTTTCTTATAAAGTCGGACGGTTACGGCGGACCAGTCATCCAGTCGCGTAATACGGGTGTTTCGGAAGAGTGCCTTCGAGCCGAGATAGTTTGCCTCAAGGCAACGCGCTCGCGACCGAATGTGTCACCCTAGACGTCGGCAGTGTGTTGATGCCGCCCGAGAATGTTCCACGTGAAACATCCGCATAATGTTTCACGTGGAACATTCCCTCTACGCTACTGATCCTGCTGCCATTGTCAAATAAATATCGACAATCGCCACCGCTGCCGGCGTCACTCCTGGGATCCGCCGAGCCTGCCCCAAAGTCAAAGGTCGAACCCGTTCCAGCTTCTGGCGAATCTCATTGGAGAGGCCCGGAATCCCCTCGTACTGAAACTCTTCCGGTATTCGACGATTCTCTGCCCCCTCCAACCGCCGAATCTGCTTTTCCTGCTGCGCAATGTATCCGGCATACTTCAATTCGGTCTCAACCGTCGTCAAGACGCCATGAACAGGAGCCTGCCCTAACTGGGCTGAAATCCACCCCTCAAGCCGCAAAATGCCCGCTTCAGGACGTCGAAGCCACGTCGCCAAGTCCGGATTGTCCGTTGTAGCATCCAAACCGATAATGTCTGCCACCGCGCTCGCCCGAGTCCGTTCCAAAAGAACCGAAATCTGCCCTCGCTGCTCCTGCTTCAAGGCAAACCTAGCCCAGCGGTCGTCATTCACTAACCCAATTCGCCGACCAGACGGCGTCAATCTTTCATCGGCATTATCAATGCGCAAATGTAGCCGGAATTCCGCACGCGAAGTAAACATCCGGTATGGCTCATCAGCGCCCTTGCTCACCAAATCGTCAATCAGGATCCCTACGTATCCATCGCTCCGACCCAAAACCAGCTCCGGCAGCCCCTTTAGCTTGCATCCCGCGTTCAAGCCCGCGATAATCCCCTGGCACCCTGCCTCTTCGTAGCCTGACGTCCCATTAATCTGCCCCGCCAAAAACAACCCCTCAATCGATTTCACCTCCAGCGAATGCCGCAACTCCCTCGGATCAATCGCGTCGTACTCAATTGCATATCCAGGGCGAATCATCTCCGCATCTTCTAATCCGGGAATTGACGCCACCATCCTAGCCTGAACATCAATCGGCATGCTTGTTGACATCCCGTTCACATAAACCTCGTGCGTATCGAGTCCTTCAGGCTCTAAAAAGATCTGGTGACGCCGCTTTTCCGGAAACTTAACGATCTTGTCTTCAATCGATGGACAATAACGAGGGCCTATGCCCTCAATCTGGCCGCTGTACAGCGGTGAGCGCGCAATGCTCTCACTTAAAACCCTGTGCGTCTCGTCCGTCGTGTACGTCAAATGACAACAAATCTGTTTTTGCTCAATCCGCTCCGTCAAAAACGAAAAAGGCGTGGGCTTCTCGTCGCCCGGCTGCTCCTGAAATTCACTCCATCGAATTGTCCGCCCATCAAGCCGTGGCGGAGTTCCCGTCTTCAATCGCGTCCACTGCAGTCCCAAATTTCGCAACTGATGCCCTAGGCTATTTGACGGCGGCTCCCCATTCCGGCCACACCCATACTTCTCTTCCCCGACATGCGCTAATCCGTTGAGAAACGTTCCGGTCGTAACGATCACCGCCTCGGATAACAAATCTCGTCCATCTTTAAGCCGAACCCCGCGCACAGTTCGTTTCGTAATCCCGGGTTCTACTGTTTGAAAGAGGATCTCGCTAACTTCCGCCTGCAAAATCCTAAGGTTCGGTTCGTTCTCCAACCACTCTTTCATCCGAATGCGATATTGTCGCTTGTCGCACTGCGCCCTCGGCGACCAAACCGCCGGCCCTCTGCTCGTGTTCAAAAGTCGAAACTGGATGCCAACCGAATCGGTTAACTCACCCATCACCCCGCCCAGCGCGTCTATCTCCCGCACCAAGTGGCCTTTGGCGATACCCCCAATCGCCGGATTACAGGACATTTGGGCAATCAGGTCAGCGTTAATAACCGCCATCGCCGTGCGCAGGCCCAACCGGGCACAAGCGCGTGCCGCCTCGCATCCAGCGTGCCCTCCGCCAACCACCACAACGTCGTAATTCCTTTGCATCGCGCTATCCGCTATTCTATCCAGGGAAGCACCCCTTTGAAGATTCTTATTATTGGCGGCGGAGGACGCGAACACGCCCTCGCTTGGCGCCTTCACAAATCACCATCCGTCAAACAGGTTTTTGTCTCTCCCGGCAATCCAGGAATCGCGCAAATCGCCACTTGCCTTCCGGCACAAGAAACAGTGTTAGGCTATGCTAACTTGGCCAAAGCGAATGGTGTTTCTTTAACCATCGTCGGCCCCGAAGCACCCCTAGTGGCCGGGATAGTGGACGAGTTCTATCGCCGCCGTCTGAAAATCGTTGGTCCTACTAAGGACGCTGCCAAGCTGGAAGGCTCTAAGATATTCGCAAAACAGTTCTTTCAGCGTGCCAGCATTCCGACAGCCAAGTCCATTCAAGCGTCGAACTACGATGAGGCGGTGGCTGCGCTAACCGAGTTCACTTTCCCGTTAGTCATCAAGGCTGACGGCCTTCACGCTGGCAAGGGAGTCATCATTGCTCAGTCCCAGCAAGAAGCCATTGAAGCCATCCAAAAACTGGGTCCAGCGCTTGTCATCGAAGAATTCTTACAAGGCGAAGAAGTCAGTTTGATCGGCATTACCAACGGGAGCTTCCTTATCCCCTTCGCCCCATCGCAGGACCACAAACGCATTTTTGACAACGACCAAGGCCCAAATACCGGCGGCATGGGTGCCTATACCGACGGTCGCATCCTTACCACCGCGCAAACCAGCCACATTATGGAGACCATCATTCTTCCCACTCTCCGTCAGATGCGCGCTGAAGGCACTCCCTATGCGGGTTTCCTCTACGCTGGGCTCATGATGACGGCAGACGGTCCCAAAATCCTTGAGTACAATGTTCGCATGGGAGATCCCGAAACTCAAGCCATCATGCACGGCTTCCATGGCGACTTTGTCCAACTGCTCGAACTCATGACTACCGGTATGGGCGGGCTCAAAGGCAATATGTGGGGCAATTGCTCTGTCTGTCTTACGCTCGCCGCCGCTAACTATCCCAGCGCGCCCCGCATCGGCGACCTTATCACTGGCATCGCAGACGCCGAAGCCACCGGAGCTACTGTTTTCCACGCGGGCACCAAACTTGATGGTGACCGGCTTCTCACCAATGGGGGCCGCGTGCTCAGCGTCACAGCTACTGCCGAAACCTTGCCCGCCGCCATCGGCCACGCCTATCTAGCCGCATCAAAAATTCATTTCGACGGCATGCAATACCGCACCGACATCGGAAAAAAAGGCCTCGTCCGCTGGTAAAATGAAGCAACCTGGGGCCGTAGCTCAGATGGATAGAGCGGCCGCCTCCTAAGCGGCAGGTCGACAGTTCGAATCTGCCCGGCCCCACCATTCCCACTCCAAACATATCCGCAGGCGTTTTTCAAGTCTTAGCCACTTATGCGCCATCGATAAACAATTGCACTAGGATGAAGTGAATGCAGTCACGTAGCCTAACGCCGTCACCACGATCCCTATCAAGCGGCTCCCCAACACTCTCTCTGCCCTCAACCCTCCGATGAGCTTGTGTTCGTGCAGCTCCATGTATGCATAAGCAATCAATGCCGATCAACATGTCGCGACCTCCGATGAATGCCCGTTTGACAGCTATCATTTCGGAGATGCGCCCTCTTCGCAAGTGAAAGCAAAAGCGCGCGCCACTAGCGCATGCCGCCTCGGGTATGACAGACAGCCTGTACGACACTATGAGTGCTTCAGCGCACCCTCCGTATGAGGCCACGACTCCCTTTTTAAGAGCCATTTGTCTGTAAATCCCCGTTTACCAAGCCTCCAACCGTGATCGTTGCCACTGTACTTCTGACAGCGGCTGCGATATGTTTAGGGTCGAGCAACCTATGTTCCGTACCTTTTGCACTTTGATGACGACCGCGGTGTTAACCCTAGCCGCACCATCTCTCGCCTTCAGCCAATCCAGCCCAGACACCGCTGGTGAGGCAAACCTGGTCCTACCAGATCTTAGTCAGGCAACGTTCTTCGGCGGCGCTGTTAACGGCCGCACCTTGCTGCTGTATGGCATGGTGGTCGTCGCACTCGGCCTACTGTTTGGCTTGGTCATCTTCCAGCAACTCAAGAACTCTCCCGTCCACAAATCCATGCTGGAAATCTCGGAACTCATCTACGAGACCTGTAAAACCTATCTCGTCACTCAAATCAAGTTCCTTATCATCCTCGAGATTTTCATCGGCACCATCATCGTCTTTTACTTCGGTGTGCTCCAGCATTTCGCGTTCATAAAAGTTCTCATCATCCTCGGCTTTAGCATCGTCGGCATCTGCGGCAGTTGCGGCGTCGCCTGGTTTGGCATTCGCGTCAATACCTTCGCCAATTCCCGTACTGCCTTCGCCTCGCTCCGCGGCATCGCCTTCCCATGCCACGAAATGCCGCTCAAGTCCGGCATGAGCATCGGCATGCTGCTCATCTCGGTCGAACTGATCATCATGCTCTTCATCCTCCTGTTCGTCCCGCGCGATTATGCTGGCCCCTGCTTCATCGGTTTCGCCATTGGTGAATCGCTCGGCGCTGCTGCCCTCCGCGTCGCCGGCGGCATCTTCACGAAGATCGCTGACATCGGTGCTGATCTCATGAAGATCGTCTTCAAGATTAAAGAAGACGACGCGCGTAACCCTGGCGTCATTGCCGATTGTACTGGCGACAACGCGGGTGATTCCGTTGGTCCCAGCGCAGATGGTTTCGAAACCTACGGCGTCACTGGCGTCGCGCTCATCTCCTTCATCATCCTCGCCGTCAAGGAACCTGCCATCCAAAGCCAACTCTTGGTATGGATCTTCGCCATGCGCGTTATGATGGTCGTCTCCTCCGGCCTTTCTTACCTCATCAACGCCGCCCTCGCGAAAGCGAAATACGGCACCGCTCCTAAGATGGATTTCGAAGCGCCTCTTACCGTTCTCGTGTGGCTTACCTCCGTGGTCTCCATCGCGGCCACGTACCTCGTCTCCTACTTGATGATTCCCGACCTTAATGGCGATAGCTCACTCTGGTGGAAACTCTCCTCAGTTATCACTTGTGGCACCTTGGCCGGCGCACTCATACCTGAACTCGTGAAGGTTTTCACCTCCATGAATTCCACCCACGTCAAAGAAATTGTCGCAGCAT
Source organism: Bryobacterales bacterium (assembly GCA_963696305.1). Classification (GTDB taxonomy): domain Bacteria; phylum Acidobacteriota; class Terriglobia; order Bryobacterales; family Bryobacteraceae; genus Bog-105. The sequence goes on from CAVOJX010000025.1 coordinate 386,647, forward strand.
CGGAAGAGGGCGGAGCATCCCTCACCATCCTTTCCGGTTTCGTTGCCGGCAATATGAGTGCCTTCTGGCTAGGGCTTGCGATTCTCGGCCTTATGAGCGTCGCGTTTGGTATTAGCACCCTCGGCCTCGGCGCTCTTATGCTGGCTCCCACCGTCTTCGCTTTTGGTCTCGTCGCGTTCGGCTTCCTCGGCATGGGACCAGTTACCATCGCGGTCGATTCCTACGGCCCGGTTACCGACAACGCGCAATCTGTCTACGAACTCTCCACTATCGAACAAATCCCCGGCATCGCCGATGAAATCAAAAAGGACTTCGGCTTCCAACCGAACTTCGAAGCTGGCAAAGATAACCTCGAAGAAAACGACGGTGCTGGGAACACCTTTAAGGCCACCGCCAAACCCGTTCTCATCGGCACCGCTGTCGTCGGCGCAACCACTATGATCTTTTCCATAGTCCTCAGCTTGACCGACCACCTCAGGCAGGATTTGCTCGCCAACCTGTCCATCCTGCATCCGCCATTCCTGCTCGGCCTCATCGCCGGCGGCTCTGTCATCTACTGGTTTACCGGCGCGTCCTGCCAGGCCGTCACCACCGGCGCATACCGCGCTGTTGAATTTATTAAAGCCAATATCAAACTCGAAAGTGCAGCCAAAGCCTCAGTCGCCGACAGTAAGAAGGTAGTACAAATCTGTACGCAATACGCACAGCGCGGGATGTTCAACATCTTCCTTACCGTGTTTTTCATTACCCTCGCATTCGCTTTTGTCGAGCCTTACTTCTTCATCGGCTATCTCATTTCCATCGCCCTGTTCGGTCTCTACCAAGCCATCTTCATGGCCAACGCAGGCGGCGCTTGGGATAACGCTAAGAAAATCGTTGAAACTGTGTTGAAACAAAAGGGCACACCGCTGCATGATGCAACCGTCGTCGGCGACACCGTAGGCGATCCGTTCAAAGATACTTCCTCGGTTGCTTTGAACCCCATCATCAAGTTCACGACGCTGTTCGGCTTGCTAGCGGTTGAACTCGCTGTGTCCCTTGCAAACACCGGCGGAGCTTTCATCACGCATGTGCTGGCCGCCGCATTCTTACTAGTGGCGCTCTTCTTCGTCCACCGCTCCTTCTACAACATGCGAATTGGTACGAACTAAGGAACTGCCGCCAACTGCTAATAGAGACGGGACTGTGAAACGAGACAACGTTGGGTTATGGGGTTGTAAGCGTGTCTCCAGGGGATTTTGTAATTCACAGTCCCTTTCTCTAATTCAAAAATAATCGTACTCCACTTCGGTTCAAATACCATTCATCCTGTATTTTTGTAGTCATTTTGCACCAGCCAACCACTTGACAATTAACTCACCACGGCTCACTCTAGGCATAGAGCGACAAGTGGTGAGTGAATGAACGAATCCCCCAAGCGTGATCTCTTCCCAGGCGCAATAGAAATGATGGTCCTCCAGATCCTCGCCGCCGGACCACGGCACGGATACGCGTTAGCGCAAGAAATCAAACGCCGTTCCGACGACCTTCTGCAAGTAGAAGAAGGCTCCATGTACCCAGCGCTGCAGCGCATGCTGAAGGAAGACTGGTTGCAGGCCGAATGGGGTCTCTCGGCCACAAACCGCAAAGTCCGTATTTATCGCATTACCCCGCTAGGCAGAAAGAAACTCAGCCGCGAAGTATCCAATTTCGAAGAGATGTTGGATGGCTTCATGCGTGTCATGAAAGCGGCACAATAATGAAATTCCTCAGTGCACTGCGCCGTCGAAAACAACAGCAAGACGTACTCCTGGAAGAACTAGCAGCACACGTCGCCGAACTCGAAGAGCAATTAACAAGCGAAGGCTACCCGCCGCAGGACGCTCGGTTGGAAGCTCGCCGCCGCTTCGGCAACCAAACAGCCTTGTTGGAAGGCAGCCGCGCAGTCTGGAGATTTTCCGCACTGGACGCCATCGCCCGCGACCTCCGCTTCAGTTGGAGATTGTTGCGCCGGCAACCGTGGGTCATGCTTTCCGCAATTGCCAGCATCGCTATTGGTGTAGGCGCCAACACAGCGGTCACCAGCGTGGTCGATACGTTGATCCTCAATCCGTTAGGCCTTAAAAACTCGGAACGATTGACGTCCGCCACCGTTCACATTAAGCAGCTGCAAATGCTGGGCTCCGAAACGTCCGGCGCCGAACTTCGCGATCTTGAACTATCTAACAGCGTGTTTTCCGCGGTAGCTGCTGCCGAACATCGCGCTTGGAGGGTTTCCGGTGACCAGCCCTCGCGCCTGATAGGTGTCGCGGTCACTCCTGAGTTTTTCAAAGTGTTCGGCGTGACGCTCACCTTGGGGCATGTCTTCTCCGGCTCGGACGAGAACTCCATCGTCATCTCCGATAAGTTGTGGCAGTCCCACTTTGCGCGTGTGCCGGACGTCATAGGTCAGAAGCTTCTGCTGGACGGCAAGCCTTACCAAGTAACGGGCGTCGCCCCGCCGAATTTTCATTTCCCTGTTCAGGCCGAAGCTTGGACTCCCTTGATACTCCTTCCCGACCGATATGTTCGCGGCAACAACATGGACTTGTCTTTAGTTGCGCGTCTGCAAGATGGTGTGACCGTTCAGCAGGCACAGCAGCGCGTCGATCATGAACTACTAAAACTGCGCAATACTCAGGACGGACAAGAACTCAACAAGCTTGGATACGGAATCGACGTCGAACCTCTTTCCCGCCGCGTCGCAGGCGATCTACGTTTGCCACTAATCTTCGTCTGGCTCGCCGCGTCCGTCTTGTTGCTTGCCGCTTGCGCCAACGTGGCCAGCTTGCTCATGGTCCGCGCGGGCAGTCGGCGTAAAGAAATTGCCATTCGCATATCCGTAGGAGCTGGCAAATGGCAACTGCTCCGACAGTTACTGACCGAAAGCATCATCCTTGCCCTGTTCGGAGGCGTCGGAGGCTTCGCATTGGCCGCGTTGCTTATCGCCGCCTTGAAACGTCAACAGCTTCCTTACCAAAACATGCTGGCCCTGGTGAAGCTCGACCATCGTATGCTCGCATATGGCCTGGCACTGGCGCTACTCAGCAGCTTGGTGTTTGGCCTGGTTCCGGCACTGCAACTACTGCGAGAACAACACACCGCCGCAATGGTCCGCTCGCGTCGTAAGTGGTTCCAGAACGTCTATATAGTGGGCCAAGTGAGCGCCGCCATGCTGTTGCTCGTCTTGATGGGTCTGCTCCTCAAGAGTCTAAAAGCGATTGAAACATTGCGGCCCGGCTTCGACGGTAACAACCTAACTACCGCATTCATCATCAAGCCGACTCAAAACCCCGACGCATTTTTCGCGCGGCTGCTTACGAATCTCCGCTCCAGCCCAGTCGTTCAATCGGCGGCGCTTGCCTATTCAATTCCGTTCGGAGGTGACGCCCCAACCAGCATGTTCGACATCAAAAGCCACAAGCACAAAAACGGTGAACCCGAATGGCACGGCGAAGCGTACCAAGTCTCACCCGGATACTTCGAAACCTTGCGGGTTCCGCTCTTGCGTGGGCGCAGGATTGACGAATCAGACACCAAGCAGGCCCCGGTTGTCTGCGTCATTGATGAAGGCTTCGCAAAACGCTTCTTTCGAAACGAAGAACCGCTTGGCCAGGAAATCGCTATGTATGGCGGATGGGCCCGAGTCGTAGGGGTCGTGGGAACCGTGCGAGACCAGACTCTGGAAGCAACTTCACGCCCAGTTGTCTATTACGCGCTCGCGCAAATCCCATACTTTCCCACCTTGGGTGTCATCGTTCGTTCCCCTATTTCCGCCGCGAGCGTAATCCGCAGCGCCGTGTCAAACGCAGACCCTAACTTGCCGGTCTACGATGTCAAAACAATGGAAGAACGAATCAGCTCCGCCGAGTCCACACCCTCATTACTGGCTATCCTGGTCTCGATTTTTGCCATCGTCACCATCTCGCTCGCGGCCATCGGACTCCACGGCGTCATCGCGCAAGTAGTCGCTGAAAGCGGCTCCGAAATCGGCGTGCGCATGGCACTGGGCGCGCGTGCGGCCGACATTTTCCAGCATTACGCCTTATCCGGAATCGGTCTTTCCATCGTCGGAGTCATCATCGGTCTAAGCGCTGCCGCAGCCTCCGCCGGCTTCATGCGCAGTTTCCTGTACGAAGTTCGTCCCCTCGATCCAGCCGTGATGTTCTTAGCCGCAATGGGAGCCATCGCTGTCTCAATTCTAGCCGTGCTAGCACCCGCCTTACGCGCCGCGCATGTAGATCCACAAACGGCTTTAAGGACGGAATAGGCAGCACGGGTATAATAATGGTATATTTATACCGTTATGGGTCTAAACATCAAGAATGCCGAAGTCGAACAGCTCGCCTCTGACGTCGCCAGTCTCGCGCACGAGACCAAAACCGAGGCCATTCGTCGCGCCTTACTCGAGCGCCATGCTCGCCTAAAGGCGAAATCCGGTCGCCCTTTGGCCAAAAAAAATCTAATCCGCTACCTCGAACAAAACGTGTGGCCTCAAACGCCTACTAGTGAGATGGGACGGAAATTGAGTCGTGAAGAGGAAGACAAAATCCTGGGCTTCGGTCCTGACGGAGTATAGCGTTGGTCCTCGATAGCTCCGCTATTGTCGCCGTGCGATTCCGCGAGCCCGGCTACGAATCCTTCACAGAAAAGCTGGAAGCCTCTGACATAAAGCTAATCGGCACACCAACCGTTCTTGAAACGGCCATGGTGTTGAGCGCGCGGACCCGCACTGACGCACGCCCCGAACTTTACAGCTTTCTTCGCTATCTAGACGTCGAAATTCTGCCATTCAACGAACACCACATGGACGCCGCCATTAACGCGTTTCTTCGGTTTGGCCGCGGTCGGCACAGAGCCAGCCTAAACTTCGGCGACTGCCTTTCCTACGCCGTCGCTTCGGTCGCCGACTTGCCGCTACTCTTCACCGGCAACGATTTTCGTCACACCGACATCGCGCCAGCCTAGAACGTCAACCGTAACTGCAAATCAATCCGCCGCTGATTACTCGCCACCGCCTCCGGTCCGAACCCACCAGTTATCCCAGTCGATTGCAAAAAGTACGGCGAAGTCACCACACCCACCGGCGAATTCAAATTCTCATGGTTGATCGCATTTCTGGCCATGATCGACAGCGTCACGTTGTAGCGATGCACCGAACTCTCACCGCCGCCGCCCGGAGGTGCACCACCACCCGGAGGAGGTCCGCCTCCGCCCGGTCCACCGCCGCCCGGTCCACGTCCGCCACCACCGCCAGGTCCACCGCCTGGAGGTCCACCACCCTGCCGTGCTGTTGCGCCGCCCGACGGCCCTTCAAATTTCGTTGTGCCAAATCCCCACGTCTTGCTAAATCGCAAATTCAACTCTAAAAATCCCGGCCCAGTCGCCGCATTGCGCTCAAGTATCGTCTGCCCCGCTACCGGAACCGTATCCAAATATCCATACGGCGTATCAATCAGATTTACCCCTGGCCCGCTCACAACACTCGGCCGCGCGCTCGCTGCCATCTGCCCGGTCCCATACAAATCCGTTCCCGTCGTGATATTGAATGGCGTCCCGCTATGCGCAATGAAGAACGGCGACAACCGAAATCCCCACGGTCCCGCGATCGAACCGCCTAAAAAAATCGCGTTCTTGATGTCCATTGAAGAACGTCCCCAGTCCTGGCTAATGTTGTACGGGTTCGATGGCATCGCACCAATCCCATCCGCATCACTGTGCGCATCGCCATACATATAGCGGCTGAATAGCGTCACCCATTTTCCAATCGTGGTGTTCACACCAACAGATAGCTGTGTCTGTTTGAAAATCCCCGTCGATTGATAATCGTAAATATTGCCGACATTCCCAAACGGTCGAACGCCGGTATCTTCCAGGTTTCCCGTCGCGCTATACGTGTATGTTCCTGGCAATGGCGCATTAATATCGTTTGTCAATAACTCATGTATCCCGCGCGACTGCATATAATTTGCCGAAAGCGTTGTGTTCGAAGCCAGTTGCCTCTCTAAACCAACTACCGTTTGCATCAACATAGGCGCATGTAAATGGCTGTCAATCTGATACCTCGCCTCGGTATTCTGGGCTGTCAACTCGCTTAGCGCCGGTGTCAGCGTGAAGCTGCTGTTGTAATTCGTCGGATCCTCCAACACATAATTCGTCTGATTGGTCCCGTTATAGCGATACGCATTCAACACATTCGCTATCTGGAAACGGTCATAAAACACGCCCCATCCCGCCCGAATCACTGTCTTTCGATTTCCACTGCCAATATTCGGCGACCATGCCAGCGCCACTCTCGGCGCCCAATCATTGTGGTCGCCAATATTGGTCTGCATCTCGTACCGCAATCCCAAACTCAGCGTTAAATTTGGCCGCACGCGCCAATCATCTTGCACAAACGGCTCCGCGTCCATCTGCCACAACGCAATCAGAGGATTCCCCGTGCTAACCGAATATTGCGATGGCCCATATCCCGCCGCCGTCACCTGCTGGCTGCTATACCCTTGGTTCAAAAGCTGCAGCGTCATCAGGTACTGCTCAATCGATGTCACACCCGAGCTTCCCAAGAACGTGAACTCGCCATTGAAGTTCCGCGGTGCATAATCTCGCAAATCATCCGCCCGCACGCGCAGCCCAAATTTGATCATGTGCGCACCACGAGTAATCGACGTGTAATTCTGCAACTCATACTGATTCTGCGTGTCGAAGCTCTTGCCGTAACCGTCCGCGCTGTATCCCGATCCTCCAGCAGTAAAGGAACTCGCCACATTGATTTCCGGCAGAGTACTCACACTCGTTTGCGACGTCTCATCGCGCGCATATTGAAAATGTGTCTCGTTAATCACGCTTGCGCTCAAAACGGCCGTATCCACCAGTTGGAACAAATTCTCGTTCATGTGCTGCGTGTAGCCATTGCTCGCCAGCGTCAAATTTCCAACGCTCGTTTCAGGAACATCAAAAGCGCCAATGCCACCCAAAAGCAAATCGTTCTCCAGATACGCATACCGCATGCTCAGCGTGTTGTTTGAGCTCAATTGGAAATCCACGCGCGGACTAACCGTTGTGCGCCGCTGGGGAGTCGAGTAATAAGTGCTTAGCGTCTGCGTACCCAAAAGGTTCGCCGTCGGTATGGTCGCGTTCACAATTCCGTTATCGTCAATGTTGCGCCGGTCCACGTCGATGAAGAAACTCGCCTTCTTGCCCAGCGGTCCGCTCAAATTCCCACCAAACAATTCCGTCTTGAACGGCGGCGTGGTTGACAAAAACGGATTCCGTGAATCCCAAATTCCGTTGCTGGTGCCAAAGTAGCCTTGCCCATGAAACTTGTCGCTGCCGGGCTTCGTGAAAATTTCTATGCGTCCAAATCCAAGCCGGTCATATTCGGCGGAAAAGGGATTGGAATTGATGCGTATTTCCCGAATCGACGGTTTCGGAGGAAGCCGTCCACCGCTAAAACCATCAATGAAGATTTGCGTGCCGCCCGGTCCTGCCGAAGGTCCAGCCAGTGCTTCCAAGTCCGCTTCCAAATCATCCGGATCATCCGGCAGCGCATCCAAATCCGCCTGCCCCAATACCAGCGCCGAAGCATTGTTCGAAGCTTCCGTGCTCACCTGGCGCGTCTTGTCGGTCACGGTTACTTCTTCTTTGGTCTGTTGAATCACCATCGTGACGTTAGCCGCCGCCGTCTCGCCCGCTGTCACTACAACCATCACCGACTGAGCCGGCAGCATGTTCGGATAGGTCACGCTAATCGTGCCTGTTCCCGGCGGAACCCCCGTCACGCTATAGCTCCCATCTGCGCGCGTGTTCGCCGCGTATTTCGCGCCGCTGTCCAGCGTCACCGTCACCACCGCGTTTGGAATTACTCCGCCGGTTGTGTCCTTCACCGTCCCGCGCACCGACCCAGTCTGCGCCGCCGCCTCAACTATGGCCGACAGCGAAAGCACAAAAACGAACAAAAGACGATAAATCATATTGGACTCCAAAACCGGAAGGGCTTGCCTCCAGATTCCATTTCACTGTCCAGGTGTAAAGGCAGTATGTCTTTCGCAGCGAAATTTGTAAGGCTTTGGTAAAGCTATTGACGCATGGCGTAGCTCCCGCTAGCCACTTCCCGAGTAACCGCTCAATTTGATGTGCGATTCATCACCGCAAAGCAGTTCCGCCAGTGCCGCGGGGCGATCCGCCGACTATCCCTAATGTCTGCCACTAGTCACATTCCGCAACAAGCATGATCTATTTTCGGCATCATGGAAGCAGCCGAGAGTGGGGCCACGCCGATGCCGTCGAACTCACTCACGGAAAGAGAACCTATGACTAAATATTGGAAGTACCAGCTCACCGGATGGTTTGGATACTCGGCAGTTGGAATCACAATCAATCTTCTCGGGGGCGCCCCGTTGGGACCACTGGTCGTCGGTCACCTTGTCTTTGTGGCCAGCGGAATTGGTCTTACTCATTTGCTACGGCATGAAATTCACCGGCGTCGCTCGCCCAACACACCGATGAGCCATTTGTGGCCGCTGCTTGTATCCGCCTGTGTCTCCATCAGCGCGGTCTTGGCTGGCCTTGTCATCGGCGTGAGCCGAGCGCTCGACGCTCACAGCACCTGGGATTTCATGTCGGCGCTCGCTCTTTGGTGGGGCATGTTATTGGCCACGGGGGTCTGGGTGGTTCTTTACGTTCGATTCTCCGAGCAGCGCAATCAGGAGCTTCGGGAAAATCAACTTCAACTAGCGCTACGCGAAGCCCGGCTACTGGCGCTCGAAACGCAAATCAATCCACATTTTCTATTCAACGCTCTGAACTCCATACGAGCGCTCGTCGAAATCGACCCCGGTCGCGCGCAAGACATGCTTACCCGGCTTGCGAACGTACTTCGCAATAGTTTGCGGTTCGACGACGGCCATACGGTAACGCTAGGCTCGGAACTCGAAAACGTTTCCGACTATCTTGCACTCGAGACGATCCGATTCGCAGATAAACTTCAATCAGCAATCGCGGCCGATGAACGGGCTTCCCACTGCCACGTACCGCGGATGGTTCTCCAAACTCTTGTCGAAAATGCCGTAAAGCATGGCATTGGAAAGTCCAAAGGCCGCAGCGATCTGCTGATCCGCGCCTCCGTCAATGAAGACAGGCTTCTCATCGCCGTCGAAAACACTGGAAAGTTAAGCGCTTCTCACGGTGGCGGAAATCGGCTTGGACTGCAAAACATACAGGAACGCCTTAACCTGCTCTACGGCAATCGAGCAAGTCTTAAGCTGGAGGAGCGCGGTGATCACGTGATTGCAACAGTCGCTATTCCAGTGGTCGCATAAGAAAATGAAAGCGATCCTGGTAGATGACGAGCATCTGGCTCGATTCGAATTGCGACGGCTGCTTCGCGCTCACCCTGAAATCGAAATTGCTGGCGAGGCTCAAGATGGCGACGAGGCGCTTCGCCTGATACGAGAGATCACCCCGGATGTCATGTTTCTCGATATCCAGATGCCCGAAATGACGGGATTTGATCTCTTGGAGAAAATTGAAGATGACCTTCCCGACGTTATCTTCACCACCGCTTACGACCAGTACGCCATCAAGGCGTTTGAGGTCAATGCTCTCGACTATCTTCTTAAGCCGATCGCCCCACAGCGTCTAAACGCTGCCCTCAGCCGGCTTGATAATAGACGGTCAACGGGCAGGCTATCCCAGGTCTTCGTGCGTGAAGGAGAGCGCTGTTGGATCGTTCGAATTCCAGACATTTTCCTACTTGAATCAGAAGGCAACTATACCCGCCTCCTCTTCGGGACAGAACGTCCCCTCATTCGCCGCGCCTTGAACTCTATTGAGCGGCAACTCGATCCACAAATGTTCTTTCGCGCGAATCGTTCGCAGCTTTTCAATCTAAACTGGATCGGATCAACGCATCAGGAAATCGATGGCAGCCTCTTAATCAGACTTACAAATGGCTCTAAGATCGAACTCTCGCGGCGCAGATCCGAGGAGTTGAGAGAAAAACTACGTTTCTAAGAATTTGTGTCAAGAATAAGCCCAGCTACGGTGTCAGAACACAAGCTCGGCGCCGTAGGTAATGATGGCGTTCACCGCAAGTGCCAAACAAGCCTATTTCGTATCCGATAAACGTTGGCGCAATACTGCAGCCAGTGCCCGATTTCCCCACACTTCAAAGAGCCTGCTTCCATTCTTAATGAATGCTATCGGCTGGGAACTATCTAGCGTAGGAGGAACGTGCGCCAAGCCGCTAAAAGAATACAAGTAGCGTCCGTTCCCTGCTAGGGTCTCTTTGATCTCAAGCTTTTCGAAAGTTTCATTCCCCGGCAAAAACCATGCCTCGAATATTCCATAATCTGTCTTAACCCATGCCGCTCCCTTTTGCCCTTCAAAAAGGTTCTCTTCTTTTGACCGCCGCATGCACTCAACCTTAAGGCCCTGGGATTCGAGATCCCTGCCTAATCGCATTCCCTCACGGTGGACTGGACTGCTTTCCCAACCGCGCGCCTGAATCGGATCGTTACAACCGTCAATCTGTCCAGCGAACACCACTGGAAGAAAAGAAATACAAAGAATGAGTCCCCGTATCACGTCAGTAGCGCTCATTCCTCCACTACAACACAAAATTCTGCTTTCGGTTCAACCGGGCAACAAAGCTAAGCCACGGCGGCATCACAGCAGTGAAATGCTCCCATTCTCCCGGCACTAACGTATCCGTTGCCGGATGCCCCGTTTCTTCCTTCATATGTTGGAGGTCAAAACCTTCATGGATAAGGCCGTTTATCAGTGTGCTCAGAAGTTGTCGATATTCTTGCGGTCCGGCCGGTCTCGGCCCCGCTGAATCAACTGGGAACACCCAAGCTTCGTCTTGATACTGCGTTTGCTGGCCTTGCTCATAAAGAGAATTGATCTCGTACGCAGATCCATTCCAAGCCTTAGTTCCTAAACCTGACGCAAACGGATTCGCTGCCCAGAACGAGTAGAGACCTCCAACTCTGAGCACACGCGCCACTTGCGCAAAAACTTCCCGGCAGTCTGGGACAAAGTTCAAAGAGTATGGCTGACTGACGAGATCGAACGAGTCGATGTGAAACCGCCCAAGATCTCGCATATCGCCCTGGAACGTACTAACTGCGTAACCGTAATGATGTGCGGCCTGTTGGTCGCGCTCAAGCTGACCCGCCGAGATGTCGCACACCGAGACACGAGCGCGATTCAATCCAAACGCCACTGATTGCTGACCGCCACCTCCAGCCAGACAAAGAACGTCTTTGCCGGCTACGTCACCAAATAGCCCCAGAGGATCCAAGCGACGAAGCACGGAAACTTTTGTTTCGGTCAGCCACGGACGGGTGAATAGTGCATTAGCTTTGACAAGCGCTTCCCAACGCTCGTTATTGAAACGGTAGACAGCATCCGGCTCCATAAATCTCCCTAGAGATAAGGAATATCACTCCCACGTCTTATCGTAGGTCAGCCTCTCATTAGAAGCCATAACATGGCCCGCGTCCCTCCAAACTCCCACACGCAACAGAATTATGCAAATTCAAGTTGTCTCATTTTTGTTCAATAAATTCCGAGATAGCGTCATACTCCTATAAATGGAACCCAATCAGCTTCTCACCCAAGCCCAACGGTTACAGGCTCTCGCGCAATCCGGGCTTGCCTACGCAACCAATCCGTACGATCTCGAACGCTACGCAGAGATTCGTGCGATTAGTGTCAAGCTGCTGCAAGAAATAACTGACGAACCACTTGAGAAGATTATCCGGGTGTTCGCCTCCGAAGAGGGATATCAAACGCCTAAGGTTGACGTGCGCGCCGTCTTGTTTAAGGAAGGCCCGGAGATTCTGTTGGTCAGAGAGAAGATCGACAATGGCAGATGGACTCTACCAGGCGGCTGGGCCGATATCGGCAATACTCCCTTCGAGGTTGCGGCGAAAGAAGCATTTGAAGAAACCGGCCTTATCGTTAAGCCCACGCGCCTCCTTGCTCTCTTCGACAAAAGCAAGCATCCGCACCCTCCCCAGCCTTGGTATGTATACAAGGCCTTTATTCAGTGCGAAGTCCTGAGTGGCTCACTCATCCAGGACACCCAGGAGACAATGAGAGCACGCTGGTTTAAAGCCTGCGAACTGCCGTTTCTTGAGCTTTCGATCGATCGCACGACGGCTTCTCAATTGGAGACGATGTTCAAATTCGCTTCCGACCCTTACTCGCCAACGCTTTGCGACTGATTACCCGCATAGCGCTCAAAAGTAAGCTCGTCAAGTATTCGCCGCCGGCTCGAAGAGATCCATATTCCGCTCCTTTACAGTTCATTCTGACCCAACCCCTCGCCCTCTCTCCCCAGAAATCATGAGACCTCATAGTAGTTCTGCCACTTAACCACTGACAGAGCTACGCCTGCTCCACACTCCTAATGAACAATCCCAGAAGACTCCTAATTGCAACTCTTGTTGTCTTGACCCCGCTTCAGCCCGCTCTTCAAGCGGCCTCCAACAATCCCACCGGCGGTAAGTTCGTCGCTGGCTCCGGTAAGATCTCCTCATCAGGAAATACTCTGACGGTCGATCAGAATTCCTTGAAGGGCATAATCGATTGGAACACTTTCTCCATCGGTCAGGGTTCCACCGTGGATTTCATCAACGGCTCTGGTTCCACCCTCAATAAGGTCACCGGCTCAACCCCGACCACCATCCTCGGCCAACTCCTCGCTACCGGCAATATCTACCTGCTCAACCCCGAAGGCGTCCTCATCGGGCACGGTTCCTCCATCCACACCGGCGGCGACTTCCTCGCCTCCACTCTGAATCTGCCCAATTCCTCCTTCCTCAATAACAACTTCCAGTTCTCCGGCGTCTCAAACGCCACTGTCGTCAACCTCGGTGACATCACCTCCACCGGCGGCAACATCTATTTAATAGGTCACTCTGTCCAAAACGCCGGCTCGCTCTCCACATCCAACGGCACAACCGGACTAGCTGCGGGCAGTCAGGTTCTCATCACAGACTCCGCCACCGCTCAGAAAGTCTCCGTCCAGGCTCCAGGTGGCGACGTCACCAACTCCGGCTTCATCAGCGCCGCGCAAGCCGAACTCAAATCCAATGGTGGCAACATCTATGCGCTTGCCGGTAACAATGGCGGTCAGATCAACGCCACGGGAACTGTCACGCAAGACGGCCACGTTTGGCTCGTCGCAACTAACGGAACCACCAACGTCTCGGGCGTCATCTCTGCCATCAATGCCAACGGAACCGGCGGCGATATCGAAACCTCTGGCGCGCACGTCTCCACAAACGGCGCACAAATCAAAACCGGCAGCCGTGGCAATTGGCTGCTGGATCCAGACGATTTAACCATTAATTCCACTCTCGCCGGAACCATCGAAAGCACTCTCAACGGTGGCACCAACGTTACTGAGCAAACCACGGCATCTGGCACCGGCGGCAGCGGCGACATCACCGTTGCCAGCAACATCGCCTGGACCACCAATGCCAACCTCACTCTATCCGCCTACCGCAATATCGATATCAATAGCGTCGTCGTCATCTCCAACACTGCCTCCGGCAACTTGACGCTCCGTGCGGACAACACAGCTAATGGAACCGGAACCATAACCTTCGCCGACAACACTGCAAAAATCGACTTCTCAAATAGCCTCGGCAACGTCTCCCTCCTTTACAATCCCTCCAGCTACGCTAGTCCTACCGATTACTCCGCTAACATCCTCACTAACTCGTCCTGGAGCGCACCCGACAACGCCAGCGTCTCCACTCAATCCACGGCTTACATGCTTGTCAACAGCGCCGCCGACCTTCAGAATCTCGATCAAAACGACGCGGGCACTTACGCTCTCGGTACTAACATCGACCTCTCATCCATCGCCAACTTCACTCCGCTCGGTAACTCCACGCAGTTCTCAGGAATCCTGGACGGCATGGGCCAGTCCGTCAGTAATCTCACCATCACTTCCTCTTCAGGAAACTCCGGCATCTTTAGTCAAGTCGGCTCATCGGGCATCGTCCGCAATCTGAACCTCGTAAATGCTTCCATTAGTGCGTCTGCGGCGTCGGAAGGTACCCTCGTAGGAGCCAATAGCGGAAAAGTCGCAAACGTGACCACGTGGGGCGCCTTGGCTGCGTCAGGCTCGCCCGAGGAACTCGGCGGCCTTGTCGGCTACAACACAGGAACTATTCTCAATTCATCAAGCAGTGTTTCAGTAGACGCTACACATGTCACCCCGCTGGGAGTTGGCGGTCTAGCAGGCTTTAACAGCGGTTCAGTAGCGAGTTCGTACGCGTCAGGATCGGTAAGCTCCGCAAGCTCAAACAGCTGTGGTGAATGCTTCTTTGGCGGTCTAATTGGCTACAACCCCAACGGCACAGTGTCCAAGTCCTATGCGACAGGAGCGGTAAACTTTCTCACGACCTCTACCAGCTGTCTCGATTGTATTGCTGGAGGCCTAATCGGCTATGATCCTAACGGCCATGTGACTGCCTCCTACGAAACCGGCGCAGTATACGGACCTGGTCGGGTAGGTGGACTTATAGGAATCCAAGTTTCAGGTAGTCTAAGTGACTCTTATGCTACTGATGCAGTTTCCGCTGGACCCAATAGCTGGGTCGGTGGCCTCATAGGCCAAGCAGAAAACACAACCGTGTCAACTTCGTTTGCGACGGGTACTGTATCTCATGTCTCTGGGTCTTACATCGGCGGCGTGGCCGCTCTTTCTTTAAATGACACCTTCTCATCCGTCTATTGGGACACACTGCAACGGGTCAGTCCGCCGCCCTTGGTTCTGGCTCTGGTAACACCGGTACTCCGACTGGAGAAATCACCTCGGTCCTCCAAGCTGGCACATTGCCCACCGGTTTCAACTCATCCATCTGGACCGCACCTCCCAGTGCCTACCCATTTCTTACATGGTCGGGAACAGTAGTCTCCGGAACCGTCTTCAACGGCGCTTCCACCTTGGGCTCTGTCTCAGTTGCCGGCCTCGCTAACGGTATTAATCTCGGTTCAGCCACCACCAACGGCAGCGGCGTCTACACCATAGTCGCTCCCGCCTCCGAGCTCGCCGGCGCACCTGGCGTTCTCACCTACCTCACCGGCTCCACCAAAGGCAACACGTTCGCCGACAACAATTACTCCAACATGAACATCTATGCCGGTTCTCTGAGCATAATAAGCGCCAACTCCACCAATCTTTCAGGCATCAACACAGCTCTCGCCGCCACGCTCGGGAGCAATTCCGGGGCTAACTTCCTTTTCACGCAGCCTAGCGGTAGCCTGAGCCTGACAACCAGCACTAACCTCTCCATCGCCGCCTCTGCGGCCGCATTTACGCTCGATCAACCCATCACTGGCGCAGCCAACATCTATATTCAGACACCAACCAACTTAACCATCGCGAATGGAAACGGTCTCACCGCTGGTGCGGGAGACAACATCACTCTCGTAACCAGTGGATTGTTCATTAATAACGCCGGAGCCAACGCTCTCACTACCTCCGCCGGTGGCCAGTGGCTCGTCTATTCCCAAAACCCCGCCTACAACACGCCCGGTGGACTACTTCCCACCTTCATTCAATACAACGCCACGTACGGCGCAACCACGCCCGCGCAATTGGGAAATGGTCTCCTCTATACTCTCGCCCCAACGATCACCGCCTCCCTCACCGGCACAATTACCAAGGTCTTCGACGGAACAAACACCGCCACACTTTCCGTCAGTAACCTCTCCAATTCGGGAGCCATTGATGGCGTTACCGTCACACTCGCCGGGCCCACCAGCGCCACTTATGCCGATTCCAACGTCAACACGGGCATCGGAGTTACTGCAAACGGAATTTCCATAGCTTCCGCCAGCAACGCAAGCATCCCGGTCTATGGCTACCAGCTAGCCAGTTCCTCCGCCACGGGCAGCATCGGAGCCATCACGGCCGCGACACTCACCTACGCCGCCAACTCGGGCGCACGGACTTACGGCTCTACCAACCCGTCCTTCACCGGCACCGTCACTGGCTTCGTTGACAATCAAACTCTCGCCTCGGCTACCACCGGTTCCGCAACTTTCAGCTCGCCGGCATCCGCAACCAGCAACGTCGGAACCTATGCCATCAACGGTTCCGGACTCACCGCAAATAACGGCGACTATGTCTTCGTCCAAGCCGCGGGCAACGGGTCAGCGCTCACCATTAACCCCGCTACCCTCACCTACGTGGCCACTCCTAGCAGCCAACCGTATGGCTTGAGCAACAACTCCTTTACAGGTACCGTCACTGGCTTCGTCAACAACCAGACACTGGCATCCGCTACTACAGGATCTGCCGCCTTCACGTCTGCCACTACGGCCTCTACCGCCGCCGGCAACTACGCAATCGATGGCGCTGGCTTAACTGCTAATCACGGCAACTATGTCTTTACCCAAGCGCCCACCAATGCCTCCGCGCTCACAATCACACCGGCTGCCGTCGCCCCGCCGCCACCACCAGTGTCCACTCCTACACCAACCAACACAACCATCTTCATCGACATCAATAACCTCACTGCCGAGAACGGGCAAACTCTAAACTTCACCGCCACCTACAACGGTGCTGCCATAAATGGCGTTAACATCTCTGCTCTCATTGCCGGTCTCACCTATCAAGTCATTCCGGCCTTCTCCGGTCCAGGCACCTATCAAATCACCGCCACCGGCATCGCTCCTACTGGCTACACGCTGGACATCGTTCCTGGAACTTTCACCGTTCTCGACAGTTCTCCGGTCACGCTTTCCAATCAAGCGCGCTCCAATGCTCCCGAAACCCCCGAGCTCTTTGCTCCATCTCCAGCGGCGCCCGTACCGTCGTCACTTCAGCCAGTCAATTCGCTGGGAGTCTTCCAAATCAACACCCTTGCCAACGGGTACTCGATCTCCATCGCCGGCTACAACCCGCAAGAAACACCACTCGCTCAATATTCGTTCTTCACTTCGTCAAATGACAAGCCAGATAGCTACTCTTCAGGAGTCAAAAAGTGATCGCTGCTAAAAACGCTCTCTGGAACAATCGCATGAAAAAACTCATACTTCCACTTATGCTGGCCACCCTCCTCTCGGCAGCCCCGTCCGATCGCGACAACGCCGTCATCGTCCCCTCGTTGAAGGGCGTCGTGTTCCTTGCTAACCCGCAAGAGTTTAAGAAGACGGGCGTCGCCACCGAAGGCATTTCATTCACCGCGCTTCCCATGCTCAATCAAACTGGGTTCCAGCAGGAAGTCACCGCCTATCTCGGCAAGCCGCTCACTTTCAAAGATCTAAACGCCATCACCGCGAAGGTCGCCGCCCTCTATAAAAGCAAAAATCACCCGTTGCTCGATGTCGTCGCGCCTGAACAGGACGTCTCCAGCGGAGTCATCCAAATCGTAGTGAATGAATTTCGCGTCGGCGAAGTGCGCGTCGAAGGCAATCGCTGGTTCTCCGACAGTGCCGTCAGTGCCCCCATCACCCTCCACCACGGCGACACCGTCAACTCGCAGCAACTTCTGGGCGGACTCGATGCTGCCAACTCCAATCCCTTCAGGCGTGTTGACCTCACCTATCAACCCTCAGCTCAGCCTGGCTACACCGACCTCGTTCTGAACACGCAAGATCGTTTTCCGGTGACCGGCTACGCAGGTTTCGATAATAGCGGTACGGCTGTTACCGGACGCAGCCGCTGGAACATGGGTGCCACCTGGGGCAACGCTCTAAACCTCGACCAAACTCTCTCTTATAATTTCAGTTCCAGCTACAATTTCTTCAGTCGCAACGGTCCAACCCTGTTCATGAGCAATGGGCTGAACTGGTCTATGCCGCTGCGCGACGGCAAAGATAGCTTCTCCATCTTCGGCGACTTCCAAACCAGCACGCCTAACATCGGCGCAGACTTCGGCTACAAAGGCAAAAGTGGTCAAGCCAGTGCCCGCTATGATTTCGGCCTTCCTCGCACTCACAAATTTGTCGAGTCCCTGCAAATCGGTTACGATTTCAAATTCACGAACAATAACTTAGCGTACGGTGGTACGCAAGTTTCCCGCACCAGCGCCGAAATCGACCAGTTTCCGCTCGCCTACGCCTTTAACATTACGGATCGTTACGGCGCATCTTCATTCATCACCACTGTCGTGTACAGTCCCGGCGGTCTCACTCCTACCAATAACTGGGTCTACTTCCAGCCTGGGCTCGATCGCAGCGGAATTCCTGGAGCCATCGCGCGTTACGCCTACTGGCGGAGCGATTTCAATCGCCTCACCAAGTTCCCTTATAAAGGTGTCTACTCCTTCCGCATGCTCGGCCAAACCTCCACTGCAAACCTTCTTTACACCGAAAAGCTAGCTGGTGGTGGCGGCGACATTCTCCGTGGTTATGATCCCAACTCCGTTGCTGGCGATCGCGGCATCATTATTAGCAACGAACTCCGCACTCCGTCGTTATCTCCTTGGCCCGAGCATGGCCTGGGCAAAGCACAACTCTACATCTTCTGGGACTACGGTCATCTACAGGCCGCCCAAGCCTTCTCCGGAACTGTCAACTCCATGAACGCCGCCAGCGTTGGCACCGGTGCCCTCTACCAACTCCGCAACAACTTCACCGGACGAGTCAACTACGGCCGAGCCCTCATCGCTCTCCCAGGCAGCAACTCGCAAGCCCGCGACTCCTTTGTCGGTCTGGCTCTAACCATGGCCTACTGACCATCTCCAAGAGTCAGTCCATACGCAACGCTTCTACCGGCGAGACCGAACTAGCTCGAATCGCCGGTATAACCGATGCAATCAACCCGCACAAACCAAGAGTCCCAAGTGCCGCCAGTGTCACAACGGGATTGTCAGGCGATGTGCCATAAAGTTGGCTGCCCAGCACCCGTCCCATCGCAAACGTCAACGGCAAGCCAATAATTAGTCCAAACAGAATCAGTACAAATGGGCCGCGCAGCATCAGTGCGATTACTTGGCCGCGCCTTGCACCCATAGCCATGCGCACACCAATCTCGCTCGTGCGCCGTCCCACATTATTAGCCGTAACCCCATACATCCCGATAGATGCAAGAACCAGCGAGAGCACTCCGAAAAACGAAGTTAGATGTGCAATTAACCGCTGCTGCATGAATTGCCCCTCTACCTGCTCCTTCATGCTGTGAACCCAAATCAGCGGCAGATTGGGATCTACAGAAGCCAAAGCGCGCCGTATCTGCGCCTCCGAAACACTCATGCCGGGCTTAGTCACAATAACCATGTCGCTCAAGAAATGCGAGCTATCAACCTCGGGTAATCCGGTCTTCACATCCATGTCCTGCTGCGGTTCAGGCAAAAAGAACGCCGGCGGAATCGGTTTCTCCAGATCAAAAGTCAAGTAGCGCGCGTCTTTCGCAACACCCACAACTTCATACTCGCGCTCCGTTCCAATACCATCGCGTCCGAAGTGCTTCCCAATCGGGTCTTCATTCTTGTAGTATTTTCGCGCGAACGCCTCATTTATCACTGCTACGTGCCGCGAAGTCGCCGTGTCTTGTTCGGAGATCCCGCGCCCTCTTAGAATCGGATTCCCAATTACATCGAAATATCCAGCGGTAGCTCGATCGTGCAGCGCGAAATTGGTATCCCTCGATCCCGGAGCAGGCTGTCCATCAATCCAAACGCCGCCACCCCAAGCGTTGCCGCTCAAAGGCGAGTATGTACACAAAGCCACTGCCGAAACGCCAGGAATCTCAGAAAGCGACTCATGCAGACGTTGATAGAGCGGCGTCAGTTGATTAGGTTTATAACCACCCAGCCTCGGACTCGCCATCGCAACTGTCCGGTGATTCTGCTCGAAACCAAAATCCTGATGTTCCAGGTTGTGCAAAGCCGCACTCAACAATCCCGAAGCTGAAAGCAATGTCAACGATAGCGCCGCCTGAAACACCACCAACGTCTTTCGCGGCAGCGAACCTGCGCGCTCGGTAGAACGGTTTGCGCCTCGAAGGGCTTCGATTGGATCCACCCGAGTAGCCATCCAAGCGGGAGCAAGCCCGAATGCAAGTCCCGTCAATACCGAAACCGAAAATGCAAGTAGAAGAACAGGCACAGAGGGCGAAGCGCTAATCGGCACGCTGGGCCTCCCCGCTACCGACGGAAACGCGTAATGCAAAAGCAAGCTCGTCCCAACAAACGCTAAACACAGCCCCGCCGCGCCGCCAATCACCGAAAGCAAAACACTTTCGCTAAGCGTCTGCCTCACAATTCGCTTCGCCTGCGCGCCCAACGCCATGGTCAAAGACGTCTCGCGCCGCCGCTCCAACCCCCGCACCAACATAAGGTTCGCAATGTTGGCGCACACAATCAGCAGCACAAATCCAGAAACCATCATCAAGATGTGAAGCCAGTGCTCATAACGGTTGCGCATCGTACTGATCCCTGCGCCACCCGGTCGCAAAAACAAAGTCTGTTGAGGGAATTTCGCCCGATCCCCCGCGCTCATCTCACCCCAGTGCGACCGCAGCCATTGGCTAAGCTCCACCCGCATCCCGGCCTCAACCGCCGTTGCGTCTTCACCCGGCCGAATTCGCCCAATCATGTGTAACCATGCGGTTTGAGGCTTATTCAGATCGCCGTCCGCCTCAATCACCGGTTCAGCATTCAACGGCAGAAACAGGTCCGGCGGATTATTGCGCAAGCTGTCGCCGAAAAAACCGGGCGGGGCGATCCCTACAATCGTAAAAGCCTTCTGGTCAATATCAAACACGCTCCCAATTACCGCGGCATCCCCGCCAAACCGCTGCTGCCATAACCGGTAACTCATCACGGCCACGTTCGCTGCTCCAGGTCGGTCGTCGCCATCCGAGAGCAGTCGCCCCGCATAAGCACTCAATCCGAACATGTTGAAGTAATTGCCAGAAACGAACTCCCCTCCATAGCTTTCAGCCGCATCGGCACGGCCCGCCCGCCGCACTCCAAAATCCGGCGAGGGCGCTTCAAACGCTGCCAATTCCGAAAAACCCTTTTGGTTGCTCTTGAAGTATTTGTACAGCTCATACGACACAAGCGAAAACTCGTTGTCCTGGCTGTATCCACCATAGAAACAACAACGCGACTCTTTCCCTAGCCGGTATAACTCGTTGGGCTTGGCAACCGCTAGTGACTTCAAAAGCACCGCATAAGCCAAAGTGAATATCGAAGTCGTCGCGCCAATGCCCAGCGCCAGCGTCAAAACAGTCGTGATCGTAAATGTGGGAGTGTTTCGCAGCCGTCGCAGCGCGTATCGGATATCCTGCCCCATGATTTCGACAGAGGACCACCCCCACATTTCACGCGTAGTCTCTTTGACATTGGTCACATTGCCAAATTCGCGCCGAGTCTCAAACTGCGCGTCTTCCGGCCTTAAGCCACTGTCCAAACGCTGCTTCAGGTCAATCGCGAAATGCGCGTCTAACTCTTCCTGCAGTTCGCGCTCCAGATCCTTGCGCCGCCTTCTCCACGGCAACTTCATACGCTTAAGTCCTCCTCAACTACGCGGGTTTCATCACGCGTGCAATCGTTTCTACCAATTCATTCCACCTTGATTCCTCGGCCAAAAGCTGTTTCTTGCCCGCTGCTGTCAAGCTGTAATACTTCGCTCTGCGATTCGCCTCCGACGCCTTCCATTCCGATTTCAACCAGCCTTTCTGTTCCAACCGGTGTAGCGCCGGATACAAGGAGCCGTGTTCAATCTGAAGCGCATCCTCCGATTTCGTACGAATCGCCTGCCCGATTCCATGCCCATGCTGCGCTCCCCATTGCAGCGTCCGCAAAACCAACATGTCCAGCGTCCCCTGCATGAGTTCAATTCGATCCTGATAGCCTTTTTGTTTTCCCATGCGTCTAGCAGACATCCTACCAGAAATCAAACCGCACTGGAAGACATTCTGCTAGACGCACAAAACGCACACAAAGTTCGTGCATTTCACTGTTGATTTCACGGGCGATCCTGAATTCACCCAAAGGTGCAGTGCGTGTCCCATTCCGCAAAAATTCGGGATGTGGCATCCGGACCAGCAGCCGCCGCATTTTTGATCGCCTGCTTCTATCCGCAATCGCGGTCTAAAAGCCACCGGCAAAGAAAACTGCTTACGTGGTTCTCTTCAATATCGGCCACTGTCCACTATCGTGGCCATTCGCCCCTAAGAGCGCGATTTCCTACTCCGGCAGAATAACCGCTTCTGCCTTCGATATCTTCTGAACCATCGCCTCGCCCAAACATAAATGTTGGTCTACCAGCCTGGATGGAGTGTGCGCCAGCCATTCGGCCAGCGAGATATCTTCATAGAACGGCGTTGGAAACACTTCAACGAACACTAAGTCCGCGTCTCCGGTGTTTTCAATATAGTGCGGGGCCGACTTTTCGATATACCCCACATCACCTTCCTGAAAATCCATAGTTCGCGCACGCCCGCCCGCGGCGAAAACCGTCATGCGTCCCTTCCCGCTCACATAGTATTGCCATTCATCTTCATTGGGATGCCAGTGCAATTCGCGCAGTCCGCCTGGCTTCAATCTAACAATCGCCGACGCAATATTGGTTGCTTTCCAGTTATTGCGATCCACAATCTTCACTTCACCGCCGCGCGCTACTTTACTGGGCCGCATCTGGCTCGGACGAAAATCGAAACTGTTGGGCACCGCACCCGTCCCCGCCTCAACCTCTTGCTTTTCTTCACTCAAAGGGCGAGGTAAGTCGCGCTGGAAGATGAATAACTCCTTCTTAGGTATCTCCGCAAATGTCGATTCCGGTACATGGAAGTTCTTTGCCAAAACCTCTGGCGGAGTGTGATTCATCCAGTCGGTCAAAAGGAACGTCTCGTACTCATTAAAATTACCGTCATCAAACACAAGTAGGAAACGGCAGCCATCTGGTCCTAAACCCTGAATGGAATGCGGAATCCCTCCCGGGAAAATCCACAAATCTCCTTCGCCCACATCGCTTACATGGCTTCGCCCCGCTTGATCAACGGCTGTGATGCGTGCGCTTCCATACAGCATAAGCGCCCATTCCGCGCCTCGGTGCCAGTGCAACTCGCGGATTCCACCAGTAACCAAGCGCATTTGCACCCCTGCCATCTTCTTAGAGATTGGCAAGTCGCGCACCGTCACTTGGCGTGTCCAACCCCCTTCCTCCAGCCGCTTGTGTGAAGTTGAAAAAGAATATTTAAAAGGAGGCTGCCCGCCCGCGTCAGTCTCCGGCGACCAAACCGAGCTCGGATTCTCGCTATCCAACAGCGTGTTGTTCGGACCGGGTTCGGATTCGTTTGCCAGGTGATGATCGGTCGACCGAGTGTCCCGACCTGCTTTCCCGTCAGCAACTCCAAGCCCTGCAAAAGCGATTGCCGTCGATCCCGCTCGTAAGAAAAGTCGCCTGGAAGCATCATCTGCCATGTCTCTATCTCCTAAATCCCATCTGCTACACGGGTACATTCCTGAAGTATGAAACTTGGACGAATCCTCTCCTCCAGGTAGTCCAGCTCGATACCCGTAAAACTTCTAGAGTGCTGCCCAAGCGAGACAGCCGACTAAGGCATTTCCTGCAAATCCTCTTCTCCAAAGCTCTCGCGCTCTACTCCCTTCATCAACAGGTGTTTCGGCGCGAAATACGCATTCGCAAGCGAAGTCGGAACGATGGCAGTACCGACCACCGTGGCCACCAGAAACGAATACTGAGACTGGGTGATCACGTAATGTTGCAACCCAAATAGCGAAGCGATCGTACCAAAGGTCAGACCCGTGGACATCATCAACGAGTAATAAAGCCCGTCGTGGCCCACATAGTTAAAAGAGCGGACAGTCGGCACAAGCGGTATCAGTTTAGTAGTCATCTTCAGCGCTAAGAAAATCAAAGGCGCCCGGGAAGAAACGTCAGTTCAATTGCACCCGTTCCCGCTAAGAAAGTGATCCAAGGAGCCTTGGCACTCAAAGCTGCTGAACCCATCGTGGCGCCAATCACCAATTGAGCGACTGTTCCCACCACAATATCTGACAACGCCGTAGAAATTCGGAGCCAGATTGCAAGCAGAGTCGCGTCCAGAGCCAGGCCCAGCCATAGCGTTGCGATAAACCAGACATTTTCCATTCAGTTCACCTCGCGAATAACTATCATTCGGGAGAACTGAGGCGAAACCCACACCCACAGCTATCCAACTGTAGGAGTCATTGGCCGTCAAAGCAGCGTTTTAGGCGAACTCCACGGCCCGTTTAAAGGTTACTACGCATCTATCGGGCGCTAAACTTGGTCGAAACAAGTCACACGGAAGTTGGAAATGCACTCCGGCCTGCAAACCGAGAACTGCCCTTCAATCGCTCTTCTATTCTTAGAAACTGATTGAATTTCGCAACACGCTCGCTCCTGCATCCCGAACCAGTCTTAATATGGCCCGTACCGGTTGCCACTGTCAGGTCGGCAATGAATGTGTCCTCGGTCTCTCCGGAACGATGCGAAACAAAGCAACGATAATTGTTCCGGCCTGCAAGCTGCATCGTGTCTAGCGTTTCGGTCACCGAACCAATCTGGTTCAGCTTAATGAGAACCGCATTACCAATTCCCTTGTTGATACCTTCCTGCAAAATCGCCGGATTCGTGCAGAAAATATCGTCACCAACCAACTCCACTTTTGCGCCCAGCGCTACAGTTAAATTCCGCCAACCCTCCCAATCGTTTTCACCCATGCCGTCTTCCAGCAGAACGATTGGATACTGTTTCACCCAAGACTCCCAAACACGGATGAGTTCATCGGAGGTCACCGCTTTCTTCGTTGACTTGAAGAAAACGTATTTCCCGTTGTCCCACATCTCACTGGAAGCAGGATCAAGACAGATAGAGATATCGCTGGCCGGCTTGTAGCCCGCCTTCGTAATCGCTTCCAGAATCAGTTCCACCGCCTCATCGTTGGATTTCAAATCCGGCGCGAAGCCGCCCTCATCCCCAACTGCGGTGCTATAGTGCTTTGCACGCAAAACTTCCTTTAGCGCGTGAAAAGTCTCCATGCCCATGCGTATCGCTTCAGCAAAGCTAGGCGCACTGTGCGGCGCAATCATAAACTCCTGAAAATCAACTGTGTTGTCCGCGTGCTTGCCGCCATTCAAAACGTTCATGCAAGGCACCGGAAGAATGGCCGCATTCGCTCCACCTAAATAGCGATACAAAGGCAGTCCATGCGCTGCCGCTGCAGCCCGGGCAGTCGCCATCGAAACCGCCAGAATCGCATTGGCGCCTAGCGCCGCTTTGTTCGGAGTTCCATCCGCCTTGATCATCGCAAAATCTATGTCGCGCTGATCGGTGGCATTCCTGCCCACTACCGCTTTAGCCAGTTCGCCGTTGATATGGCCAAGTGCCTTAAGCGTGCCCTTCCCGCCATAGCGCTTTTTATCTCCATCACGCAACTCAACAGCTTCCTTTTCTCCTGTTGACGCACCCGATGGAACGGCCGCTGTCCCGGTAATGCCATTGGCCAGCGTAACCTCCGCTTCTACCGTGGGGTTGCCCCGGGAATCCAAAATCTCACGACCCACCACGCTCACGATTTCATTCATATACTCTTACTCTCCATTTCCTGAATCAATACGTACGTCGCTGCTATGCAGTCTTTGCTCCGCTTGGTTGAGCGCGGCAAGATCTGACCGGAGGTGCAGATCACTTGCCGAAGCCGAAGTCAGACTGTCCACAGTGTTGATAAATTCTCTAAGCCTTCGCTCTGCTTGCTGTCTCATTTCAGTAACTGACGCCGCCACAATGTCTTCCCACTGCGCCGTCAGCCTGGAGACGTTATTAAATGTCTCCTCTTTCACACGATCTCGAAATCTCTGCCTAACCAAACCGCGCAGCAGTGGCATCGGAAGCACCGGCGACAATAACTCCCAGTTATGGTCGAAAAGCCTGCCTACGCGGATGTCAGGTGCTTTAGGTGGAACCGGGTCCATCGGTGTCTCCGTGGTTCGCAAAGGAACTCCGAATAGCTCCATCGTTCGCTCCGACAACCGGTTTCTGAATGCCTGCAACACATGCAGATATTGCCGCTCTGCTTCCCGAAGCGGTTTCAGGAATTCCGCCTCACTGGTCGCCGACAGCACCGAGAGTTCATTCGCAAGCCTAGCGCGAATCCATGTATCAAATTCTCTCAGTAGCTTGGCAAAAGACATTCTCCAACTCGGATACGCGTCTTCGAACTCAGTGCCAAGCTCGCGCTTGATGCTCTTCTCAAATGGTCGCAGCGTTTTCTCTATATGCGCACGCGCCGCAGCAATGTTGTGTTTGGCGATAAGCTGCAGTTCTAACCCTGTATCGGCAATCGTTTCCTTCGTCGCAACGGCCGTCATTCGCAGTTGTTGCCGTTCCGAATCCATCACCTCGGCGGAACGCAGTCGCAACTGCAAGTAGTCTTGGCATTCCCGCAGCAACGAGCGCGTCTTATGCTGGACAATTTCTTGCTTCTGCCTGCCCACTTCGTTCAACACCGGGTCCAGAAATTCTTCCCGCAGCCTTTTTCGCAGGCCCTCGAATCCCTGTCGCGTTGAGTAAGCAAACACTTCTACTGATTGCTCTAAGTTGGCATTGAGTTGTCCTGTTACGAACTCCAGCACCTCGCTGCGCTCCGCCTCGTTGAGAATATCCACCTTTGTTAGCAGAACGCACACTCGCGGAGAGTAACGCAACAGCTTCCGTATCAGCACTAGGTCCTGCTGCGACAACGGCGGATCAACTCCTACCGCAACCAGCGTCAAGTCTGTGTTGGGAATCCAGTTGAGCGATGCCTCGGTGTTGTGTGCAAACGTACTTTCCAATCCGGGCGTATCCACAAAGCGAAACCCCTTGAACCCTTGCACTCCGCAAATGTGCAGAACAACTTTACTCACGCCCTTTTTGTTGCCCGGATTTGCTTTCTCGGTGATGAACTCTTCAACCTCCGCCAGCGCGAAAGGCCGGGTTTCGCCATTTAAGAAGCTCACCTCGGCAACCTCTCGCTCCGCGCAAATAATCTCGGTGATGATGGCCGTAACTGGCACCACCCCAACGGGCAGCAGGTCTCGTCCAATCAGTTGATTTAGAAAACTGCTTTTGCCGGCTTTGAAGCGTCCCAGCACCGCTATGTTCAGTTCCTCTGAAGCGCTCGCAGTTTTGCATGCGCCAAGTAAAGGTTCTAATGCCGTAAGTTTATAGCGCCCTGCTAGCGCTTCCGCCAAAGCAATCGGGCTGTTTGCTTGCGCTAGGTTCAGAGCTTCCTCCGTCGAACCCATTTCGGCGACCATATCCATTTCCTGCGCTCCTTCCGGTGTGCTTGAACGTTCTGTCCAAACTCACCTTAGTGCAGGAGTCATTGGCCACCGTAGGCGTAAAGCGGACTCCACCGCTGCACAGCGCTCTCGCGCTGCCTCCATCCAGTCTATGCAATTTGAAAACCAGAATAGGTTACTCAATATGTAGTCTTTCTACTCGCTGCCATTAGAGTCAATGGGTTTTCGGACGCTGATGCTGCGCGATTTCACCGCATGTTATAGAATTAGGCTTGGCGGTGGAGTTCGCCCTTGCCCGTCGCATAGAGCGGCCAATGACTCCTGGTTTTCCGGAGATTTTGTATGTGGCAAGCCGCGAACCGTCCAACACTTCTATCCGTCTCCGGCCTTCCAGTGCCGGAATTTTCGCGGCCATCCAACTTATCCCAACACATTTTCCTGAAAAGAGATATTTTGGTGCTGAAGGAGGCCGCTCCCTATGCTCCCCAAGGGTAGTGCCCAAAAAGTAACAATCTACTTAAACCAAGACACCCGCAGTCATTTGCAGCCGCTGTGGTCTGCCATCCTCGCCTTCCTTCGGCACAAGCACGTGGCCGGAGCCACGCTGTTCCGTGCTGACGGTGGCTTCGGTCCCCATGAGCGCTTTCACGATCCAAAATCGGAATACGACGCCGAAAGTAATGGCCTCCGTATTGAATTTGTCGATCTTCCGGAAAAGGTATCCGAATTGTTGCCCACCCTTTATGAGATGGTCACCGACGGCCTCATCACTGTCCAGGATCTTACCGTCATCAAGTCGGTAGCGTCCGACAAAAAGTCACCCGCGCCCGAAACTCTGCTTCGCAAGAAAGTCATCAACAAACCAGCCAAGCTAGTACGAATTTATCTCGGTGAATCCGACAAATGCGGCGACGGACCGCTCTATGAGGCTATCGTGAAGAAATTACGCATGTTGGATTTTTCCGGCGCCACCGTGTATCGCGGCATTCTAGGCTACGGCGCAAAAGGACATACGCATAAAGCGGGGCGTTTTGGCTTATCGCATGATATGCCTATCATGATTTCGGTTATTGAAAGTCGCGACCGGGTTGACGATCTGGTCGCCGTCGTAACAGGCATGATGCAGGACGGAGTCATCGTTACCTCCGACGTGGACTTACATCATATTGTTCACGAAATGCCCGCCCAAGGAGCAACAAACTAATGAATGGCCAACCAGGAAAACTGCTTCGCATCTATGTAAATGAGCACGATGAATTCCAAGGCACACCTCTTTACGAAGCGATTGTTGATCGTTGTCGTGAATTACGGCTCGCGGGAGTGACCGTCTTTCGCGCGCTCGAAGGCTTCGGAGAAACCGCGACGCTTCACAAGCACCACCTCTTTGGCAACGATCAATCCATCGTCATCACCGTTGTCGAGCGCCCGGAAAAAATCTCCCAGGCGTTGCCGGTGTTTGAAAACATGATGAGCGGTGGCGTCATCGCCGTAACCGACGTCGAAATGATTTTGGTTTCAAACGGCGTCCCAACGGCAATTCCGTAAAGACATGGAACATGACTCCCGCAACACCCATTCCATTCGCAGTTTCTCGTCTGAAGGCTCTGTCCGATCTGCCGCTGATCGGGAGAAGTCGCGAATTCGGCAAGCTGCGGGAGTTGGTCCACACAAAATCTCCAGCCCTAGTCTGTGGTCCAACTGGTACCGGTAAGACAAGGCTTCTTGCGGAATTGCGCCAAGACTTAGTCGCCCGTCGCTTGAATGTGGTTTCGCTGCGCTTCGAACAGCCGCTGCATGCCTTTCTTTTGCAGCTTGCGAATCGTATTTCTATTGACGGCGCTAACCTGTCAAGCATTGCATTACGAGGAGTCATCTGGAAGGCGCTCGAATCAAAACCTCGTATTCTTCTCGTGGACAACGTCGCGGAAGCAAGTACACCCTTTTATAGACTTTTGAACCCATACTAGCCGCTAACAACACTTTGATTGCCTCCGCCATCGGTGCGCACACCCTCGGCGCTTTGCACCGGGTGTTCTGGAACCGCCAGTCGCAAATTGAGTTGCAGAATCTGAACAGACGCGACGCTGATGAGTTAGTCGGGCACTCCATGGCAGCATTCTTAACCGGCAGGACCGTACCTTCCGACTTCGCCACCCGGGTGGCTCAAGCGGCTCGCGGCAACCCTGGCCGAATTGTCGAAATGTGCATTCGCGCCGCAGATCCCGCCTATCATGCAGACGACCATCATTTGAGATTCGGCGCGCTAGTGGTGGATTCCATCACCGGTTTCATGCCATGAGCCCGTCGCGCTTCAACGAACCACAAGTATCCCGCATCCTCGCCGGTGTCAGCTACATGGACAAACTCCTGCTCGATGTCGAAGGAATTCTCACCGCCCCATCCTCGCAGGCATTTCCAAAGTTCAGCAACC
The DNA here is from genome assembly GCA_963696305.1 of Bryobacterales bacterium. Lineage (GTDB taxonomy): Bacteria > Acidobacteriota > Terriglobia > Bryobacterales > Bryobacteraceae > Bog-105. The sequence goes on from CAVOJX010000025.1 coordinate 416,347, forward strand.
CGCTTACACCTGCCCAAGTTCGAACCATCAGAGATTATATGCGGCGCTTTCGCTATCAAGTCACAAACGTGCTGAACAGCGTCGAGATTTCCTTGCCGCCGCCCCAGTTCGACTCCGCACACACCATCCGCGTCAATTTGCAGTTTATTGAAGTGGCCATTGAAAGCCTCGCGCCCGAACGTCTGAAAGGTTATGGCGATCCGCCCCCGGATTTGCTGCACTTACTCTCCGGCGGACTCCAGGAAATGAAAGGCATCGTGCGGCAATTGGATTCCTACCTAACTCAGCAACCCGACGCGGATCTAAGCGCTCGCCTTGGCCGCTTGGCGAGTCCCGGCCAGACCGCAACCCTACTAATCCAACTTTCGGACGTGATAGCTCGACATGGGTTTGTTGAGTTTAGGGTTCCGCTATCTCAGTTGGTCGAGAAAATCGAAGCGCCGGCCTATGAGATAGCTTTCTTCGGACACGTCAGCGCAGGCAAATCCTCTCTGCTTAACCGCATAATTGGCACAGACCTCCTGCCCACCGGGGTAACGCCCGTAACTTCCGTTCCCACCAGAATACGCAATCGCTCACAATCCGGATTGTGGGTATGGAGCGCCTTAGGCAAACCGGAACGCTACGAAATTGATCGATTGCCGGAGTTTGTCACTGAACAGCATAATCCCCGTAACGAGAAGCGCATCACTCGCATCGTCGCTGAACTACCGCTCGAAGCTCTGCCTCCTGAAATCGTCCTGGTGGACACTCCGGGACTTGGATCGCTAGCCCTCGAAGGTTCCGCAGAAACTCTCGCCTACCTGCCCAACTGCGATCTCGGCGTTGTGCTTGTGGATGCATCCTCCAGTCTGCAGCCATCTGACATTGCGGTTCTCGATGCCCTGCGCTCCGTATCCGCCGCCAGTATCGTGGTGCTCAGCAAAGCTGATGTCGTCGCGCCGCAAGACCTAACTCAATTGTTGGACTACACGCAAGTCCAACTCCACCACCAACTCCGAGTCCCCATCGACGTCGCGCCCCTCAGCAGCCATGCCGATTGGCAACATCTGCTGAATCAGTGGATTGATCAGCAGATATCTCCGAAAATCGCAAACTCGAGAACCTTGGCAGAGGCGTCGAATGCCCGCAAAGCCGTTGCGCTCGGCACACGTGTGCTGCACGCTCTAGAAGTGATCAGCAAGCCGGACAAGCCTGCGGGCCAGCAAGATACTTTAAGAGATGCGCAGACTCACTTGCGTGAAGCCGCCAATCTGCTTGAAAACGCGAGCACTCAGTGTTACCAAATCACTGGCTGGTTTCGCAACTCATCGAAATCCACCTTGACCGCCGTTGCTGAAACCGCCATTTCGACATGGAAAACGGATAAATCCATTTCTGTTCTCAACCACGATTGGATTAGCAATCAAGTAAATCTGATCCTGCAACAAGAGTCACAGAACTTGGCTCGAGTCCTGCTGGATGCCGCCGGCCAGCTTTCTCAGGCGCTCGAATCGGCAGCGCGGGTCACCGGAACGGATGAGAAAAACGACGCAGCCTCGCTTGATCGTCTTGTTAAAGATCTTCCTCCAATCGAATTCTCACAATGCTCCATTGAGTTACGCAAACCCGCAGCCCTGATGCTGTCCACTGCGCTGGCGCTCTCAAGCGTCAAATCTCAGCTTCAGTCAAACTGCGGTGAATCTCTTACTAATTTCGTTAACCACTGTGGCCGTGTCTTGGAACTCTGGTTCTCCGAAGTCCTATCGGGCATCAACCGAGATTTCAACGCCAATGCCGACATTTACCGCGCACAAATACAACGACTCACCGCTGCGGCCCAGAACAAATCATCCGACGAAGACATTACCCGCGCAGATATTACCGCTTTGACGCACTCACTCGGCCTAACCGAATAGGCACCTATGATGGATTCCCGTACCTATGCCTTCATCTTCCCCATAAACAATCCGGACGACATCCCACAGGACTTTCGCGCCACCGTCAATGGTCTACCTTTTGAACACGGCGTCTTCATTCCCCAGGAGGATGTAGATCGCTTCGCACCGACATACCCCGCCCGCGTCCTCCTTCTCGCGCATAGTATTTTGCACATCATTCCGCACCCCTCATCGGACGAACCTACACGTCAGCTGAATCTGGATACCTTAATAGAGTTCGAAACCGGCACGATACTCCTGTTCGGCTGGATCCGCTTTAGCACCGCCGGTTCAGACATCCGTCTGCCCTACAACACCTGCGTCAGCGCCAAGTTCGATGAATTCGTGGCCGCATTACGTCAGAAGTGGCTGGGCCCAATACAAGAAATGAAACTTCCAAAAGAGCACTTTGGCGCGCCCTTGGACATTAAGTTCGGAAACTTATTGGCCGGCGAAATGACGCATCACGAATCAGTTCTGATCCGCTATTTCTCGACACCCGCCGAGCTCACAAAGCGGGCAGGCTTGTTGCGTAGAGTAAAGTCTCAAGCCGGACATTTGCTGGCTCTGACAACTGGCAATCGGCTCCTTTGGCTGAAAGATGAATATGGTCCGTATCGCGAACGGTACGCTTGCGTTGCCGTTTCTAGGCCCGTTTTACTTTTTAAGCAATGCTATGTTCACAGCGAGCCGACTCATACCCAGATCACTATCGACTTCGCGCTCGGACCCGCTTGGACAATCGCGACAACCAACCCGCCCACCGATTCCAGCCAATTCGCAGACGCCTTGAACTCCCACCTCACACACCCCAAAGCCGGTTAGAAATCACCAAACCCAGCCAAGCGCTCCCCAGTCCAAGTAGAACGCTAGAGCCAATATAGAGCACTGCCGTGCCTTGTGAACCATTGATAAGCCCCGTCAATGCCTCCCACTCAAAGCTGGAAAAAGTCGTGTAACCACCCAAAATCCCGGTCACCAGGAAAAGCCGCCAATTAGCATGCAGCGCCGGCCGGTTCTGAAACAGCGTCATCAGAACGCCAATCAGGAACGACCCGCTGACATTGATGACGAATGTGCCAAGTGGAAAATTCACTGCGTAATAACGCAGAATCAACGATCCAAGTGCGAATCGAGAAACCGCGCCAATCGCCCCTCCCAACATGACTGCAATGTATCTCATCATTCGTCGCGTCCCACTGCACACCTCCACGTGTAAGTAGGAGTCATCTTCCCGATTGAAGGGCGGTTACGGCGAACTCCAACGCCTCGAATTTTTCTACTCTTCAGCTTACAACAGCCAATCAGTCTCTCATCTCACGGCACAGATACGGTGATTGTTGTAGTGTTCGTGATTCCTCCGCTTGTTGCTGTTATCGTTACCAAGCCGCTCTCCTGTGGTCGCGGACCGATGGTAAAAGTAGCCTGGGCCGTCGCGGTTAGAGCCGGGACGCTAGCATCAGCAATTTGCACGCTGACGGTGCTGGTCCCCATCTGGGTCGGGGTACCGTAGAAATAAACCAGCGTGATGTTATTTCCGTTTGCATCAGTCTCCAAAGGGTACGCCCCGAGTGATGTCAACCCCGGTGGCAATGAGCCACTAATCACTGAGGCGGTGTATGGCGAATTCCCTCCGGTCGAACGGCAGAAACCACCAAATGGAGTTCCCAACGAATCCCCAAGATTCTGTGCCAGACAACTTAATGTCAGTGGAGCGACTGCCTGGACCACAAAGGCGGATTGGGTAAAAGTTGCCGTTTGTGTAGCGATGCTGCTATCCGTCACTTTAACCACGAATGAACTCGTGCCGACAACCGCCGGTACACCTGTCACTGCTCCGCTCGAGCTGTTGAGCGTCAAACCAGCAGGCAGCGCCCCGCTGGCAATAGAAAACGTGTATGGCGCATTTCCACCGTTCGCCTGGCAGCCGGCTGAGTAGGGATAATGAAAGTACGCTGAAGATAAGTAACAGTTAAAGGTTAATTGCCCGGTCGTAACTGAAATGTTCTGGTTAAGCTGAGTAGTCTGGGGAGGCGAGCCGCTATCAACGGCCTTAACCGCGAACGCACTTGTGCCGCTGTTCATCGGATCTCCCCCCACCTGACCGTTGGAGTTAATGTACAAGCCTGCAGGCAAAGACCCCGAGCCAATAGAGAATGCGACAGGTGGAGACCCTCCTGTGGTGGAACATGCTCCTGAGTAATAGCCACCGGTCACTCCACTGGGCAAACTACAGGACATGACTAATGCTCCTGGATTAACGACAAAGCTATTGTCGGTGAACGTAGCGGATTGAGAATCCTGAGACGAATCATTAACGTGAACAACGAAGCTGGCGGTGCCCGGGTTCATGGGCGTCCCTGAAATGGCCCCACTAGTTGAATTAAGAGTCAAACCACCGGGCAAAGCGCCAGAGCTAATCTGATAGTTAAACGGAGGCACCCCACCGCTGCTTGTGCAGAGGCCGGTATATGCAGTGCCCGTGAAGGCTGGCGGTAACTGACACGATACGCTCAAAGTGGTTGAAACAACCGAAATTGCCGTGTTCGTGTCAGCAACTTGCGGCGGATTTCCACTGTCGGTTGCGCTCATCGTGAGCAGGGACTCGCCAAGAGCCGTCGGAGTGCCGGACACCGCTCCGGTAGATGGGTTGAGCGTCAAACCCTGAGGCAAAGTGGAGCCACTGTAAATACTGTAGGCGTAAGGACCCGTGCCGCCGCTGGCTGAACAACTACCGCTGTAAGCAACTCCATAGGTCGCATTTGGCAAATTGCATGTCAATATTAGCCGCGCCGGTCCAGTGGAGACCGTAGACACCGAACCCCCTCCGCCGCAACTCCCGGATCCGACAGCAATCACCACTAGCGCAACGGATGCAAATCCATACAAAGAGGATTGGTACAGTGATCGACCACGCCCTCCCCGATAAAGCGCAGCCGTCAGAACCAAAATTGCCAGCACCACTAGAATCCAGTTCCACCTCACCGGTGGTAACGAATGCCGCTTCCACCAAGGCGTTTTTGCTGTAGTTGCTGCGCTGATAGTTACCGTCGTGCTCCCGCCCGCGCCAACTGGGCCGCTCGGCACCGAGCATGTGACATCAATCAAACTGCCGGCCACCGAACAAGTCACCGTAACCTGTCCTTCGAAATTGTTCTGCGGCACCACTGACACCTCAGCCGTGGCGGAACTACCCGGCTGAATGGTCAGCGAACTGGGATTTGACGCCAGTGTGAAATCACCAAACCATTGCTCCGCAAAGTTGTACCCATCCACCGATCCGAGTCCGCTTGCCTGGTCATACCCGGTCCCGGCATCGTACCCAATGTACGCGTAATACGGGCTCGTCGTGCAATCCGGTGTGCCCAGTTGACAAGTCTGCCGGTTACTACCGGATGTAATGTCGTGAAAAGCGTTCGGCGAAATCTGCGCCAATGAATAGAGATTTGTGTTGATGTTTCCTAGACGATTCGCTCCGCCCTTCTGCAGGACCAACGCCAGCAGACCTGAAAATGATGGCGTTGAGGCTGATGTTCCTCCGGCGACATCTAGAGTGCCGCTAGAATTCGTAAAGCCGTTCGTACACCAGCCTTCTCCGCAAATCAAATAAGCATAAGTAATAGGCGATGCTGCAAAGGCAACATCCGGAACATCGCGAGCATTGTCTTCCGGCACTCCCGTTCCGGTCTGCCAGGCGGGCTTTGGAAGCACGCTACTCGCCCCACCCCCGCTGGCCAGTTGAAATCCATCGTTCCAAACCCCCTCAGGAATATATGAGAGTGTCGAACCGCCATAGCTATTGTTCGTGGGGCTCCACTTCGCGTAGTCGACATTGAGTATCGTGCCGCCCACCGCCGTTACGTACTGAGAGGAAGCCGGGTATGAAACGGCTAAGCCATGAATGGCGGCTGTCTCTTCTAGAAACTGATCGCAAGCTGTTGCCCCTGAATCCCCCGACGCCGCCAAGACCGTGATTCCTTCCGCGCTCGCCTGTTGGAAAATCGCCTCCTCCGATGTAATGAAGCCTGCGGACAAGTTCGCCTCGCAGCCTCCATACGAAATCGTCATGATGGGTGCGGCGTTGTTGTCCACCACGTAAGCGATGGAATCGAAAATGCCGTTCCCCTGCGTAGCGCTCGCGGTGACGAACAGAATATTTGCATTCCTCGCAATGGCGCCCGCCCACTCCAGATCCAGGTCGGACTCCACTTCGTCGCCATACTGATTCTGAATCCCTGGGTCCAATGATCCAGGCGGAACAACAAATGTCGGGTCTTTCAAAGGCAACCCGGCGGCTGTTCGAAACGCCCGCAAATCGCTCAGTTCCACGTCGCTCTGCCCGACAACCGCAATCGTTACACCGCTACCATCGAAACCCGAGCTATAGAGAGGTTGCAGATCATAGATAGTGGCCCAATCGTCAGGCGCCAAATAGGGGGTTCCAAGGGGGCTCGCGGTATATTGCGGATGCGACCGCTTCGCACGCGGCTTCATGGCGAAGTTCTCCAATCCACCCACGCTCCGAACCACCCCCACCAACGACTTCGGTAACTGCGGATCTGTAGCGTTAGCGAAGCGCGTCTCTCCATTCAACGAGTAGTTCCGCATGGACACGTGAAACGCCGCTTCGGCCTGCTCTGCCGTGCCAGAGAAGCTCACCCACATGCCTCCCCGAGCCACCTGAATTTCCTGGAAGCCTTTTCCTTCAAGCCATGCCAGAACCGGCGCAACATCTGGCGCCTTGGGCCCAAATCGCCCCGCAAACTGCTCCGGAGTTAGGAACTTTTGGTACTGTGGCGACCTCCTATCCTGCTGCGACTTCAGTAATTGCGCCAGATCCGCTTCCTGTGCCGGCGTCATCGTGAATTGCAGTGACATTCGCGGCATCTTCTGCGATCCGCGCATGCTCCCCTCGTCGCGAACCAACCCGCGTTCCACAGCCGGACGCGTGTTGCCTCTTAGCGAAAACGTTTCGCTGTCATCTAACCGCGCTTGTAGCCGCTGCGCTGGTGCCAACGAGCTGAGGCAAAGAAGAAAAATAGAAATCAAAAACCCGTAAGAACGTGTGCTAGAGAACATGCCCTTTGCAGATACTCTATCTCAGACCAAAAGGGTTGTCCCTCACCATTTTTTGCTTTAGTACTAGCGCGACGCCCCAATCATCCGCCCATGAACCGTTCGGCTAATCCAAGCAACCCAGAGTGATAATATTGACCCGGCACGATATGTCAATTTTCAAGCCAGCCTCCGACGAGCGCGACATACTGAAGAAGGCCGTTGGCAAATATGCTCACGAGCCCTTGAAGGATCGCTTACTCGCTTCTCTCGATTTGCCGGAACCGGAATACCCGCATGGCAGTGAAGAGTGGAACAAGTTGAAGTTCTGCATGGAGCAGTACACCCTCCATGCCGAGACGGAAGTGCGCAGAAACCCGAACAAGAAGTCGGCGCGTCAGTTGCTAACCCAAGCGGACGCGCTCACCAGAAAGTTCCATCCAAACTTTTCGTAAGCTAGCAGGCCGCTTTCATCACAGACTGGCCATTCGTTCCTCAGCAAAATCAATACTTGACATGCAAGCATTTGCTTGCCTATTATAGGCAAGTAATCACTTGCGTATATAAATGGCGGAACATCCCCATACCGATGCTCTATTCAAGGCGCTGGCCGACCCTAGCCGGCGCAAACTGCTGGATTTGCTGCACGCACACGACGGACGCACACTCGCCGAACTATGCGAACACCTGGATATGACTCGCCAAGGTGTCACCCAGCACCTGGAACTCCTGGAAAAGGCGAATCTCGTTGCCACTATCCGCCGCGGTCGCGAGAAGCTGCACTTTCTCAACCCGGTGCCGCTCCAGGAGATTTATGACCGCTGGATTGTCAAGTTTGAAAGGAAGCGCCTCAAAGCGCTTTCAGATCTGAAAAAACGATTGGAGAAACCAAATGATTAAATCAACCTTTGTATATGTGAGCTACATCCGCACCACGCCAGAGAAGCTATGGTCCGCCCTGACTACCGACGTGGAGTTCATGAAGCAATACTGGTTCGGCGTCCACTGCCAGAGCCAGTGGACTGCAGGATCATCCTGGAAGATGCTAAATCCCGAAGGACGAATTCTCGATTCCGGTAAGATTGTCGAGGCCAAGCCGCCAAAGCGATTAGTAATTCGCTGGCAGCATCAGAACAAGCCCGAATTAAAAGCTGAAGGCGACTCCTTCTGCTCAATCGAGCTCGAACCTAGTGGTCCTGTAGTCAAGCTCTCTATTACTCATGTCATCGATCGCGAGCATTCAAAACTCATTGAAGCCGTATCCGGCGGCTGGCCGAAAATCATTTCTAATCTAAAGTCCCTGCTGGAGACCGGGTCTGCCGCAATGACTGATCCCTATCCAGCTGAGACCGCCCAAGCTGCAAAACAATAAACGTACGGGGTGACGGAGCGACCAGGCGCCTCCAAGATCCAGTAAGCGACAAGTGCCTCACAAACCTCTTCACCCCTCTCCCCAAACCAACTATCCCACTTCAGTCCACAATCGCTGAACCGCCGCTCCAAGCTATAATCACCACTGTTTCTATATCTTGGAGGCATGCTATGAAATGCGCGTTATCGTTCATCCTTTCTCTGGGTATCTCCATCTCTCTGTACGGCCAAGTCAAGCACACGCCGACGCCTAATAAGACATTGAGTCTGAAAATTATTAATTCACCAAAGATATCTCCCGATCGGCGCCTCATTGCTTATCGTATGCGTGAGACAAATTGGAAAGATGATGAATATGTTTGGCAGTTGTGGCTGGCGAACATCGCAACCGGAGCCAAGTTTCAGTTAACAAGGGGAAAGAAATCAAGCGACCAGGAAGAATGGTCGCCCGACGGTAAGTAGCTGGCATTTCTCACAGAGAGCGACTCCTCTGCAATTGAGCCACCCTCCAGCGACAAAGATAAGCGAGAGACGAAGAAGGAAGAAAGCAAGGCCGCCGAACATAACGCTGCCAAACCAGCGGCACATCACGTCTGGGTGATTTCGCCCGACGGAGGCGAAGCCTGGCAATTGACTAAGTCGGAAACGGATATCAGGAGTTTTCACTGGTCTCGCGACGGCAAAGCCATTGCATTCGCGGCCACCACTCCGGAAAAGAAATCCCATAAGGACCGCAAAGACAAGTACAGCAACTACGAAGTGTTCGAGAAGGATTACGACCAGCAACAGTTATGGCTGGTGGATGTTGCCTCGGCAGCTCACACCTTCCTGCCGGCCGTCGCGAAGAAACTGACTTCAGATTCCTCGCTGAGCATTAGCTCCTACGCCTGGTCTCCCGACTCAACCAAGATCGTGTTTAGTGCTTCCAACAGTCCACTCTTGGCTGATAGCGGTCAACAGGACATATATCTGCTCGACCTTTTGCAAAATAATACGGTGAAGAGAATCGTAGCCTTGGCGGGGCCCGATTCTTCACCGCGCTTCTCGCCCGATGGGAAACAGATTGTCTTCTCCACAGCTCTGGGGCAGCCATATTTCTACTACTCCAATAGCCATATCGCGATAGTGGACGTGGCAACCATTGTCGCCAAGCCAGCCACCGCGCCAAGCGAAGTAAAGGAGCTGACGGCTAGTTTCGACGAGGATCCGCAACTCATCGATCCGGGACCGGAGGGTTTGTATTTCGCCGCAATAGAAGACAAGCATTCATCTGTTCTGTGCGAATCAGGAGTCAGGCAGTATTCGGCAGATTAGCTCGCCGAACCCGTTCATCCTTCAGGACGCATCTTTCACCAAGGATTTCAAAACGGTTGCCTTCAGTGCGCCCGACGCAACTCATATGGTTGAACTATACGTCTCGCCCATCGCCTCGTTTGCGCCGAGAAAACTCACCGACGTAACCTCTCAAGTTAAGGACTGGATTTTAGGCCCAGTGGCGGTAGTTTCCTGGAAGAGTCAGGACGGCACTCGGATCGAAGGAATTCTGCACACACCAGCCGACTATGACCCGGCCAAGAAATACCCACTGCTGGTCAAGATTCATGGTGGGCCCCCCCGGAACGTCGCTTCCAACTCTCTTGCCTGAAGAACAAGTCTATCCCGTGCAGACATGGCTTTCGAAGGGCGCGCTCGTTCTGCAGCCGAACTACCGCGGCAGTGCCGGCTATGGAGGTGCTTTCCGCGCTCTTAATGTGAAAAACCTGGGGGTGGGCGACATGTGGGATGTTATGAGCGGAGTGGACACCCTGATCGCAAAAGGAATCGTGGATCAGAACAGGATGGCTGTCATGTCTGGTCCCAGTGTGGATACATCTCAGCCTTCCTAACTACACACACAGATCGCTTTAAGGCAATCTCGGTAGGTGCTGGAATCAGCGACTGGATGACTTATTACGTGAACACAGACATAACGCCATTCACACGTCAGTACCTGCAAGCTACTCCGTGGGATGATCCGGAGATCTATGCCAAAACCTCGCCCATTACCACCATTAAGCAGGCGAAGACTCCCACACTGATTCAACAGGGAAGCAACGATAAGCGTGTGCCGGTGCCCGACGGCTTCGAGTTATATCGAGGATTACGTGACCAGGGTGTCCCGGCCCGGCTTATTCTATATACCGGATTCGGCCACGCAGTCAATAAACCGAAATCCCAGCGGGCCGTGCTTGAAGTCACTCGGGACTGGTTCGCTTCTATATATGGAACGATCCGATTCCAAAGGACTCAGCACCATACGGCGTGAGCAAGACTGATGTCGAAAAGTAACAGGCGTGCGCCAAAGATCGCGCTCTAGTGCACTATCGCCGGAGCCGGCGTCCCATCCGACCATTTGCCGACCCAGACCATGAAAATAGTTGCCCGCTCTTCAGGGTCATCCGCCGCCATAACCGGCGAGCCGGGCAGATCGGCTCCCCAGCTTTTCGCCGCGTCGCCCGCAACAAAAAACATCAGATGGGGATGCCAGTTCTTGCCGCTGTCGCTTAAGTACTGCTGCTTCGACATCATGTAGCACATCGCTCCCGGCTCCAGCGCGGGCAGTTCCTTCTTATCCAGTGCCGATGCGGTCGCCTGGACGATCTCCGCCTTCGATTTTCCTGCCAGCACCAGTTTGGTTTTCATCAGGAAGATGGGCGCAAAGGTCCTTGCGGCTGGCGGATTGAAGCAAATGGGGGCGCGCACTTTGGGATTCCAGAAATCCGGCATCATCGGTGGCGGCGCCCCACGATCGTTCCACGAGACAGAGAAAGCCATTGCTCCCCTTCACCGCGGTTGTGTATCCGTCCCGTCCCAGCACCATCACTTCGGCCCCGTCCGAAATGGATGCTGGAGCAGCACTGCGAGCCAGCGCGATTTCAGAATTCTCGTCCGGCAATCAAATACTGATCCAGAGGAGCCTTCCCCAGATAGGTAGCCGGTCGGCTTACCCCCGGAAAGACGAACTGCACCATGAATACTAAAGCGATGATCTTGACACGATTCTGCCGCACGCACCCTCCTATTCAGAAATCCACTCTATCCTAAGTTAGGCGGCGCCTCCTATGACCCGAACTGTCGTTCGAGCGCTGATTGCCAAACGCCCTTTATGCTGGACAGTATCGGGGGTCAGCCTCAAGTGGCGCAGCAATCTTCTTGTTCGGCTGCGGCTGAATTATTAGACAGCTGTTAATCTGATCGAATCGCCCCTCTCACGCGCAAAGGATCTCAGCCGGCTATCAGCTTGTCTTCTCCGACCGCCCTACTGAAATGTTCCGTGATAGCGAACTTGAAGATGGAGTCATCGATCTTTGCTATTCAGTCGGCATGAAAGTCGCCAACTCTGGGATTGTCAAAGCGGTTTCCTGGCAAGGCCCGGCCCTCATTGCGAGCGTTAGCAGTGGTTCGCAGATCGATAAATGGCCAAGCCTTCACGACTCAGAATCTCTTGGTATGCGTTGAAAGCTCAAACGCAACGCCGTTGACCCTCGGCATCACGGTGATAACTCCCGGTCGAGTTACTCAGGTCAAGCGAGCACACTCCCCGGACCGGCTCGCCGCGGCCCCGCAGACACAATGGTGTCATCACGCTCATCAGACACAGAAATGCGAAGCATGGGAAGGTTACTCTGTGCGCGCCAATTCTAGGCAAAGCTTCAAAAAGATCCATCAATCGTCCTCAACTCAGCGTCGGCTATCCCAAATATCCTTGTACAGACCGATTCAACCGTATTCCCCAACTCGTCAACCAAACTTAAGACGCACGGTCTCGCATGCTAACCATTGAACTCGCAGGGTTGGCCCGGAAGATAGCGCAATTCCTTCGCGCGCTCATAACAGTGCCTCGACAAGGCGAAACCTGAGGTAATTCGTTCCCACCGGTCTCATAAAGTACGCCCATTGCGTACCATGCACCTCCGTGGCCATGCTTCGCCGCCCTATCGTAAAAATCGCGAGCCCTTAGTAAATCACGTCCGACGCCTAGGCCGGTGTGGTACAAAGTGCCAAGACAATTCTCAGCCCAGTCGCACCCGCGTTGCGCCCAGATTTCCGCAATCCGAAACGCCTCCAAGTATTTGTCCAGTTGCAAGCATTCATCCACGACTTCGAATGCCTCCCGGTCCGAATTGCCAGCCGGTCCAAAATGTCGTTCCGTAGCGCAAAGTCGCCTGTCCCACCCCCACCCAAAATCCCAGTCACACTCACCGCAAAAAAATTATCTCCCCGCCCCTCAACACCTTACAAGCCTTTCCACCCATCGAGCGTTCCCGGCAACTGTCACACTCGGCACGTAATGATCGACTTCCACCCCGATCTCCACTCGTTGCTGCTACCAAACGAGTCACCCGAAGACCTGGCCAACCTGAACTCCGCCTGGACCAAAGAGTTCCCCACTAACTCGTTCCTGCAAACTACTTTGCGCAACGACTTGGTCCGAGCCGACTGGCAACGCCGCCGCGCCCGTCAATCCTTCGATCAAATCCAACTCGACCTCCATCTCACCGCTCTGCCCTTCGAACTCTGGGATCGCTGCATCCAAAAACACCTCCAATTCTTCGAAAAAGTCGCCCAGCGCGCCCAAAACGAATTTCGCAAAGCCCTCCAATTCCTAGCCAAATTCCTGCCCACCCCCAACACCACCAAGAAACCCAAAGAACCACCCAAACCAGAACTCAATCTCGACCCCGACCTCACCGGCACAATCCCATTCGAACAAACCGTCTATCTCGAAAAAGACGAAAACGGACTCTGGAGCCACCGTTATGCTCCAGCCAACGAGCGCTTCACCGAATGGCACCCGGAAGACCAGTTCTATGCCGTCGTTCGCCAGTTCCTCTGTAGCGAACCCGAGTTACCAGCTCAATACGAGTGGGTCAATATCGACGACAACAAACGCTATCGCACCCACATAGCCACTCTGATCCACTACACAACGGAAGAATTTATCAAAATGATCGCGCAAGAAGCTGAAACCGGCCAACTCATCAACGGCTCACGGCTCAAATACGAGCATTACCAAGATCACGAACCCATCGAAATACTAGAAGATAAGGAACCACAATCATGATTGACAACACTATTGACACCACTGACACCACGAAACCCGTCGCGGTTTCTACGGGACCTACCACAATTACAGGGAAGGCTTTCTCGTCGAAGAACGCGATGAAACACGGCTGCTGCGCCCCACACACAATCATCCTGGCGCACGAAAACCTGGAGGATTACAAAACCATCGAGTTAGCCTGGCGCAAAGCTTACTCGCCCAACAACGAGATCGAATACCACATGGTCACCGAACTCATTAACGCCGACTGGTTCCTCCAAAGAGCCACTCGCACCCTAGAATCCATTGAGCGCGGCATGTACGAATTCAACTCCGATCCCAACACCTGGACGAAGGACATGGAACAGAAACTCGTGCGCCACATGCGCTACAAAACCGCCGCCAGCAACTTAGTGGACAAAAAGCGCAAAGTCATCGAAGACTACCGCAAAGCCCGCCAAGCCGAAAAACGCGAAGCCGAAAAAATAAGTATCGCGAAAGAACGCCTGGAAGTTTACAAAAAGAAAAACCGGCCCGAACAAACTTGGAAAGAAAAACTAGCGGAAATGAAAAAACAGGCGATTGAGCTAGGTTTCAAACCACCCGAGTTCAACCCCACCAAGCGCTAACCTTTCCGAGCCGCGACCCCAAGTTTGCGCAGCAAACTCCAACCGGTAGACCGAAAACCAAGTTTGCGCAGCAAACTCCAACCGGTGGACCGGAAACCATGTTTGCGCAGCAAACTCCAACCGGTGGACCGGATACCATGTTTGCGCAGCAAACTCCAACCGGTGGACCGGATACCAACGGAAGCCGTGTCATTTCTGAAAAACCTCCCACCACTCAAGGCACAACTCTGTCCAAACCCCAACTGGAACACCCATCACTAACGTTCCATTCTGTTCGCAACTCCCAAAAAGCTCAACCTTCCTCGGCACTCGGTCCACTCAACCCGCCCTGACAGATGCCACGTCCTCCAAAGTTGCCATAAAGCACCATCTTCCCCATCTCTTCCCCCACTTCGTTTCGCAAACCTTATGCAACGCCCAGAAACCCTCACCGTCGACCCTGAAAAAACCGCACCAACATCTCTCCAGCCTCCGCCCCCAGCACCCCCTCCTCCACTCGCACCTGATGATTCATCAACTCCGAATCCGCCAACCGAAACACACTCCTCACCCCCCCAAACCGAATATCCCGAGCCGCAAACACCAATCGCTCCACCCGCGCCGTTACCATCGCCCCCGCACACATCACGCACGGTTCCAACGTTACATATAAGGTTGCGCCCGTTAGCCGGTAATTCCCCAATCGTTCGCCTGCCTCGCGTATCGCCCGAATCTCCGCGTGCGCCGTCGCATCATGCGCCCCAATCGGGCAATTCCACCCCTCGCCCACAATCCGCCCATCCACCACCACCACCGCACCCACCGGAACCTCGCCTCCCGCCTCCGCCACCTTTGCCAGTTCCAGCGCCCGGTTCATAAACCTGTAATCTTCATCCATACCCAAGCCTCCATGCGCAGCATCTGGTACGGATGCCCACGTCTGCCGTCTCGACACTCGTGTCAACACTCGCTTGACCCTCATGCCATTCATAACGCCAACACCGTCATTCGTCGGGAAAATCCTCGCATTTCGCCGATCTCGCGCCCCAAACCGCGCCCTTCTAAGCTAGCCTACATATACAAGACAAACATCGCTGCCGACAAAGCAACTAAGGAGTTTGCCCGTGTTTCGCTATCTATCGCTTGCCGCCAAAAACACTCTGCGCAATCGCCGCCGCAGCATACTCACCATCGCCAGCATGGCCATCTCGCTTTGCTTGCTCGGCGTTCTCATGGCTATGTATCACGCGCTCTTCTATGGTGAACAAACGCCCGGTCAAGCCATGCGCCTCGTTACTCGCCATAAAGTCTCGCTCGCTCTCGCTTTCCCCGTAGCCTACGAAGCCAAAATCCATCAAGTCCCCGGCGTCAAAGAAACGTCCGTCTGGAACTGGTTCGGCGGCACCTATAAAGACGCCCGCAACTCCCACAATTTCTTTGCCCGTCTGGGTGTCGAACCTAAGGCATTCCTCACTCTACGTGTACAAATGGAAATGCCCGACGACCAGCGCGCCGCCTTTGTGCACGAACGTACCGGATGCGTCATTTCCGACGACCTCGCAAAGGCTCTCAAACTGAATGTGGGCGACCGCGTCATGCTCATCGGCGACATCTATCCCGTCAATCTCGACATGAAAGTCGTAGGCATCTTCAAAGACCCCGACATGAGCCAGGCGCTCTTCTTCAATTGGGAATACCTGCGAGATATGCTTCCAGTCGGCCGCCGCAACATGGTCAGCACCGTCGCCATCCTGGCCGACAGCCCCGCCGACGTTCCTCGCGTCGCTCGCGCCATTGACGATATGTTCGCCACTTCCTCGCCGCCCACTAAGACCGAAACCGAAGCCCAATTCGCTTTGTCTTTCTCCACCCTGCTGGGCAACATCAAGCTGTTTCTCGTTGTCATCTGTGCCGCCGTCACCTTCACCATCATGCTCGTCTCCGGCAACACCATGGCCATGTCCGTGCGTGAGCGAATCAAGGAAGTCGGCGTCCTCAAGACTCTCGGATTCAACAACAATTCCATCCTCGGCATGATTATCGGCGAAGCCGTCACCATCTCGCTCATGGGAGGTGTCCTCGGACTCCTTTTCGCCTTCGTTCTCGCCTATGGCGTGGGCATTATCGCTGGCGGTTTCTTCCCCCAGTTCCGCAATCTTACCCTGACGCCCATTACCATCTTCCTGGCTCTCTTGGTCGCCGCCTTCATCGGCGTTGTCAGTTCCTTCATCCCTGCCTGGAACGCGGCGCGCACCAACATTCTTGATTCCCTGAGGTACAGCGGCTAATGGCTATCCCACTTTCATACAACTTCCGCAATCTGATAGTCCGCAGAACCACCACCATCATGACTGCCACCGGCATCGCTATGACGGTGGCAGTTCTCCTGGCTGTGCTTGGCCTAGTGGCCGGATTGCAATCAGCGTTTAAAGCGACAGGGGATCCATCGCGAGTCCTCGTCATGCGCAAAGGCGGGAACGCGGAAATTACTAGCCTGTTCACACAACAGCAGTTCCAAATCGTCAAAAGTTTTCCCGGCATCAAGATCGGCGTCAATGGTCAGCCGCTCGCTTCTATCGAACTGGTGACGGTCATCAGTCTGCCCAGTGTTGAAACTCCGGACGGTGTTAATGTAACCCTCCGCGGACTCTCGCCCGCCGGCGTCGCCATGCGCAAAATCGGCATGGTCTCGGGCGAAATGTTCCATCCCGGACAGCGCGAAGTCACAGTCGGAAAATCCATCGTTAAACTCGTCCCCTCCCTTCAACTCGGCAGCCAGGTCCGCTTCGGCCGCGGCTTGTGGAAAGTCGTCGGCATCATGGATTGTCATGGCTCCGCCAACGATAGCGAGATCTTTGCCGACGGTCCCGCCGTCGCCAATGATTTCAATCGTCCAGACACCTACAGCGCTGGCCTTCTGCAAACTTCCGACGAAATCACCGCCAAGGCCCTGATCAATTCGCTCCTGTCAGATCCGCGCCTGAACGTTACGCCCATGACGGAAAAAGACTATTATGCCAATCTGATGAGTTCCTCCGAAACCGTCGCCTACCTGGGCTACGGCGTATGCTTCATCATGGCCTTCGGCAGTTGCTTCGCCGCAATGAATACAATGTATGCCGCGGTGTCCCGCCGCTCTAAAGAAGTGGGGACGCTCCGCATTCTCGGCTTTTCTCGCAGCAGCATTTTATTCTCATTCTTCCTCGAATCCGTTCTTCTGTCGCTCCTCGGCGGCGTTCTCGCATGCCTCATCGTGCTCCCCTTGAACGGCGTCACCACTGCGCTAGGCAACTTCAGCACTTTCAGCCAAACCAGTTTCAACTTCAAAATCGGTCCGCAAATCATGTTGGTCGGGCTCATCTTCTCGGCTATCCTCGGAGCAGTTGGCGGATTGCTCCCCGCTCGCCAAGCAGCTCGAAAAGAAATCCTAACCGCTCTGCGAGAAGTCTAACGAAAGCACCATGGAAACAGAACTGAAAAGCCTTCGCATCGATCGTTCCGCCCGCCGCGAACGCGAACCGAAATCCTATTTAAAACTGCTCGTACTCTCCGTTCTGCTGGCGCTCGTCGCCGTCGGCGTCGTGCTCGCTCTCAAATACATAGACAAACCGGTCGCCGTCGAAACCACTCTTGTTCAATCGCCTATGAGCGTCGCTAATTCCGGCAACCAAAACATCCTCACTGCCACCGGCTACATCATCGCCGCGCACAAAATCGAAGTTGCTTCTAAAGTCAACGGCCGCGTCGCTTGGATCGGCGTCGACAAAGGCGACAAAGTCACTGCCAATCAAGTCCTCGTGCGTCTGGAAGATGACGAATATCAAGCCCAGGTCACGCAGTACAAGGGCAACTTGCTCAATCTTCAGGCGCGCCTCGCGGAATTGAAAAACGGTTCGCGTCCCGAAGAAATCGCCCGCGACAAAGCCGATGTTGAACAAGCCAAGTCCGACCTGCAAAACGCCAAAGTCACTCTCGATCGCACTCGGCAACTGGTCAGCGAAGGCGTGCTCGCCAAACAAGCTCTCGACGATGCCCAAGCCAAATACGACGGTTTCGACGCCCACGTTTCCAGCCTCCAGCGCACTCTCGACCTCGCCGTCATCGGTACCCGCAAAGAACAGATCGACCAAATTCAAGGCCAAATCGAACAAGCTCGCGGCGCGCTCGACTACGCGCAAAATCAGCTCGACAACACGGTCATCAAAGCTCCCGTCACCGGAACCATTCTTGATCGCAACGTCGAAAAAGGCGAATTCATCACCACCGGCTTCGTCGGCGACAAGGGAGCAAAAGGCTACATCGTCACTATGGCCGACCTAAACGATCTTCAAGTCGAACTGGATATTCCGCAAGCTGATTTCCCCAAACTCGGGCCGAAACAGAAAGGCACCGTCACAACCGACGCCTATCCGGATCGCAAGTATGAAGGCTACATCGAACAAGTTTCGCCCGAAGCCGATCGTTCCAAAGCCACCGTCCAGGTGAAAGTGCAAGTTGCGCATCCCGACGGTCTTTTGCGGCCGGACATGAATGCTACCGTGGCTTTCTATAATGATGCGCCCGCTGCCACGCCTGCCGAAGCTACCAAGCGCGTGGTCGTCATTCCGTCCAGCGCGGTCCACAGCGGCAGCGTGTTTGTAGTTTTCGATGGCCACGCCACCAAACGCGCCATCACCACCAGCGGCACCACCGCTAAAGGTGTCGTTGTCGACTCTGGTTTGGTGGGCGGAGAAGAGTTGATTGTTAGCGCCGAAGGCGATCTCAAGGACGGCCAAAAAGTTGCCGTCAAGCACTAGAAGGAAGAACACATGAGCGAAATCGTTGTAGAGACCAAACAATTAAGCAAGGAATACGTGCGTGACGAATTCCACGTCATGGCGCTCGATTCAGCCAGCATCGACATCCATAAAGGCGATTTTATAGCGTTGATGGGGCCATCCGGTTCTGGCAAATCCACGTTGCTGCATCTCATCGCCGCGATGGACAAACCTACCGATGGTCAAATCGCCGTGCTCGGATCCAACCTGCGCTCCATGAACGACCGCGAAATCGCCCACTGGCGCAACGAACACATTGGCTTCATCTTCCAATCCTTCAATCTCATTCCCGTCCTCACCGCGCTTGAAAACGTCGAACTGCCGTTGATGCTCACCAAGCTCAACAAAAAGGAACGCATCGAACACGCCGAAACCGCGCTAAAACTCGTTGGCTTGGGCGATCGTTTGGGCCACATGCCGAAGCAAATGTCCGGCGGCCAGGAACAGCGCGTTGCCATCGCCCGGGCTATTGTGACCGATCCCGATTTAATTCTCGCCGACGAACCAACCGGGAACCTGGACGCCGCTTCCGCAGAAGATGTTTTAACCATGCTGACGCGTTTAAATCGCGAATATGGCAAGACCATCATTATGGTTACTCACGATCCGCACGCTGCCCGATTTGCCAAAACCGTGCGCCATTTGGAAAAAGGAAAACTTCTTCCTGAAGGAACACTTCCCGCCGATTGGGCAACCGCAATGGCAACGCGCAACTAGGCTATTCTTCGCGCAAAACTCGAATTGGATCTAATCGCGAAGCGCGGCGCGCGGGAAAATACGCACCCGCCATTGCCATCATCAGCAGCGCAACACAAACAAACAGCAGAATAGGTATGTTGAAGGAAGGAATGCTCGTCCCTGCTGTCAGTCCTTTCGAGAACACCACGCTCAGAACCACGCCAATCCCAATTCCAATGGCGCTCAACTTCAAGCCTTGTTTCATAACCATTCCTAAAACACTTACCCGATCTGCTCCCACCGCCATACGGATACCAATTTCGCGAATGCGCCGCGTCACCGACCACGCCATCACCGCATAGAGTCCTGATAACGCCAGCGTCAAACCAAGCAGGCCCATGCCCGCTACAAAACTGGTCACCAGAGTCAGCGTTTTGGTGCCGCGATCATAGACGTATTGCTCCATGCTGCGCAGAGCCAGCAAGGGTTGATCAGGATTGATCGAGCGCACTAAGTCACGCAACGGCGCTGCCGCCATATCAGAAGGTCCAGCGGTCTGAACCATAAGCGTCATCTGGCTTCGATAATTCTGCGCATACGGCAGATACACAACCTCTAACGGAGGTTCCACCACCATTGCGTACACGCTTTCCTTTGCCACGCCGACAATTTGCACCCACTCCCCTTTGGGGCCTCCCAACCGAAAACGCTTGCCCACTGCATCTTGATTCGGAAAATACTTCTTTGCCAGATATTCATTCACAATTGCAACCCGCTGCGATTCAGGTGTATCGTGCAAATCAAATGGCCGTCCATGCAGAATCGGAATGCCGATGGTGTTGAAATAATCGTCGCTCACAATGTTTCCGTAGACGGAAAGTGAATCCATACTTGGCGGCAATTGATAGCCTTCTGGAACGATCATTTGTCCATCCGCATGGTTTGCCATCGGAACCAACTCGGTGAGCGAAGCGGAAACTACTCCCGGCAGATGGCTGGCGCGTTCGTTTAAGTCCTTATAAAAACGCTTGGTCTTCGCATCGTCATAACGGACCAAAGTTGGGTCAAAGGATGCCATGAGAATGTGAGAAGACCGGAACTTCGGCGGTTGCTTTAAGACATAGGAAATGCCGCTGTATAACTGCGTTGCGCAAACCATTAAGAACAACGAGCAAGCCACCTGTGCGACTACCAGCACATCGCGCCCCCAAAAACGCCGCTTCGTCTCCATGCCTTTTGCACCCGCGCGCAGAGCGCTTTCAATGTCGACGCTCGACGCCCGCAATGCCGGAATCAACCCGCAAACCAGCGCGCTTATCACGCACGCACAAAGCGCATAAAGCATCACGCGCTGGTCAACTTTGGCGTCAATTTGAATTGGAATTTCGCTCGGTATGGTCCATGGCATGAACGAGCTCATCCCCAATTCGGCCAGAAAAATGCCAATGCCGCCCGCCACCAGCGACAGCAGCAAACTCTCAACCAACAACTGCGTAATCAGTTGCATGCGTCCCGCACCCACTGCAATTCGGATGGCGATTTCGCTGGTGCGCGCCAGCGACCGGCTGAGCGTGAGGTTCGCCACGTTTGCGCATGCAATCACCAGCACCACCGCGGCCAATCCGAGCAACAGTCCCACTAGGATCGCGTCGAACGGAGACATCTCTACCCGCCGTTGCATTTCGGTCTGCACCGTGCCCGACCAATCTCTATTTGTATTGGGATAACTGCTTGCGAGCCCCGCCGCAATGACGCGCACTTCCGCCGTCGCCGACTTCGCGCTCACTCCCGAGCGCAATCGCCCTTTTAGCGACAAACGGCGATCGTCACGCGCATTCAACCAGCTTTGGCCTGTCTGCCCAGAGAGTTCGGCGCTCATCGCGAGCGGCACATAAACCTGAGGTCGAAAATATTGGTCAACTCCGGTAAAGCTCTTCGGTGCAACCCCAATGACAGTGAATTCAATTCCGTTCAGATACACCGGTCGCCCAACCACGCCTTTGTCTGATTCAAAGTGGCTTTGCCATAAATCGGAACTGATGATCGCAACTGCTTGCCGGCCGCCAATCGTGCTTTCTGCCTCACTGAAATCCCGCCCCGCCTGCAGCGGAACTTGCAGAACTCGAAAGAAATTTCCGCTAACCAATAAGCCTGCCTTCATTTCCGCCGCTGCTTTCTTATCCGCCGCAAATCCGAAAGGAGAGAGTGTGTATGCGGTCAGCCCTTCGAAAGACTTGCTTTTCTTTTGATAGTCGATAAAATCCGGATAGGAAACGTCGGTTGTGTCCTGGCCTTTTAGCTGCGACCTCAAACTGACAACCGCGTTAGCATTCTTCACTTGAAGCGGACGTAGCAAAAGCGCATCGGCCAAGCTGAACATCATGCAGTTCGCGCCCACTCCTAACGCAATCGACAAAACTGCTACTGAAGTCGAAGAAGGAGTGCGAAGGAGAGAGCGCAAGGCATAACGGATATCGTTCAGCATGGCTTCACACCATGCACTTTGCCAACCAGCTAAAGTGGTGATTCTTCAGCATTTCTGATTGTCGAATTGTCCGCACGCGATTGCGTGCTGTTCGAAAGTGGGATTAGCGACGTATTTTTTCTAGCGCTGAACGAATTTGAGCGGGAATGCTGATAGGTTTACCCGACTCGCGATCTACGAATACGTGCACAAACCAGCCTTCTGCTGCGGCCTCGGTTTGGCCTTCCATAAACAACCCGATTCCATATCGAACACTGGAATTGCCCAAATGCTCCACTCGCAATCCGGCGTCAATCGTTCCGGGAAATGCCATTGGTCGCGTGTGCTTACAATGCGATTCTGCACAGACGCCCATTACCAATCCGCGCTGGATGTCCAAACCGCCTTCTTGAATCAGATAGGTGTTGATAACGGTGTCGAAATAGCTGTAATACTCGACGTTATTGACATGACCATACACATCGTTGTCTTTCCAGCGCATCGTGATCGACCGTATGCAGCCGTAATCCTCGAGCTTTGAACTAGAGCGAGTATCGTCCGGCATCCACCACGTGTTTCGCAATCTGCCGGCTGAGCGCGATTGTATTTGCGGGCTGGTGTTTGGCCAAACGGCGCAAGATCGCCAACTGAGTCCGCAACATATCGCCTTCAGCCACAGCCGCAATTACTTTCTTCGCCGAAGCTTCTACAATTTGCATCGCGTGAGCAGCATAGTATTGCGTCATTGCGATGGCATTCTTGGCTGGCTTCTTGGCCGCAATCAATTTTTCGGTGCGCAAAATCGCCGATTCCATCGCATACGTTTCGATAATGCAATCGGCCAGCGCCCCCATAATTTCCTGCTGATCCTGCATATCCGCCATGTGTTTCTGCGACGCCGAACCGGCTGCAAACAGAGTCAGTTTCTTTACAGCAGTCAGCATTTTTCGTTCATTCGCCAGCGCGCCTTCCAACTCTTCCGCTTCCGTTGGACCTTCCATCACTTCGTCCATGATGCGCTTAATGGCAGGCAGCAACGGCAACTGCCCGGCGATGGCACGCTTCATTAACCAACCGGTAATGATCAAGCGGTTGATTTCGTTTGTACCTTCAAAAATCCGATTGATCCGAGAATCACGATACGCCGGTGTAGCCGGATACTCTTCTACATAGCCAAACCCGCCGTAAATCTGTACGACGTGATCGACCACCATGTCCAGCATTTCCGATCCCCAAACTTTCAAGATCGAACATTCCACCGCATATTCTTCAATTCGCTTTTGAATATCGCGCGAGCCGGTCACACCCGCGACCGCCGAATCGATCATGCCAATCGTGCGGTAGCTCAAACACTCGCCGACATAAATGCCCGAGGCGCATTCCGCCAACTTTTCTTGAATCAATCCGAATTCGGAGATCGATTTTCCGAACGCTTTGCGATCTTTGGCATATTGAATGCCGTTTTGGAATGAAGTTCGCGCACCGCCAACCGCCGCCGCACCCAGCTTGAAGCGCCCTATATTAAGGATGTTGAAAGCGATGTGATGCCCTTTGCCGATTTCGCCGAGCAAATTTTCCACTGGGACTTGGCAATCGTTCAAAATCAGCGGACAGGTCGAAGAGCCGCGAATTCCGAGCTTGTGCTCTTCTGCTCCCACTGTCAAACCGGCCGCCGTACGCTCCACCAAAAACGCGGAAAACTTGTCGCCGTCGATCTTAGCGAAAACCGTGTACAAATCTGCAAAGCCGCAATTTGTAATCCACATTTTCTCGCCGTTCAAAACGTAGTTTTTACCATCGGCGGGAAGTGTTGCGCGCGTCCGAATGTTCATCGCGTCTGATCCGGAACTCGCTTCGGAAAGAGCGTAGGCGGCTATCCATTCGCCGCTTGCCAGCTTTGGGAGATACTTTTTCTTCTGTTCATCGGTGCCGTACCAAACTAGGGGCAAGGTTCCAATTCCCGCATGCGCCGAAACAGCTACGGAGAAACTGGCGTTCTTAGTCAGCGATTCAGCCACCAGCGCGGAAGTGACTTTATCCATCTCTAGACCGCCGTACGCTTCCGGCACATCAACGCCCAGCAGCCCCAATTCGCCGGCTTTGCGAATTAGTTCACGCGTCACTTTGAAGTTCTTCGCTTCAATTTCCGCCGCTGCAGGCAGAACTTCATTCACCGCGAATTCAGTCGCAGTCTTCGCGGTCTGAACTTGTTCGTCTGAAAAATCTTCCACCGTGAAAACTTCTTCCGCGCGAATATCTTCAATCAGAAAGCCGCCGCCCTTAGCCGCCTTCGCTTTGGTTTGAACACTTGCCGTAGCCATACTTGCTCCTCAGTTCAGATTCTCGAAAATACCAGCCGCACCCATCCCGCCGCCCACACACATGGTGACGAGTCCATAGCGCGATTTGCGGCGCTGCATTTCTGCAAGCAACGTCGCTGTCAACTTTGCTCCCGTGCATCCCAGCGGGTGTCCCAGCGCCACCGCGCCGCCATTCACATTTACCTTTGTTTCATCAATACCCAGAGTTCGGATCACCGCCAGCGCCTGAGCCGCGAAGGCTTCATTCAGTTCAATCAAATCAATCTGGTCGAGCGTCAATCCGGCCAGCTTCAGCGCTTTCGGAATTGCATATACGGGACCAATGCCCATCTCTTCCGGTATGCAGCCGGAGTACGCGAACGATAAGAAACGCGCCAACGGCTTTAGGCCAACTGCCGCCGCTCGCTCCTCTGACATCAATACCGATGCCGCAGCGCCATCCGATGTCTGCGATGCGTTGCCAGCCGTTACTACGCCCCGGGCGTGGAACGCCGGCTTCAATTTCGCCAATGCCTCCAAAGAAGTATCGGCGCGCGGTCCTTCATCTACCTTAAATTCAATTTCCGTTTTTACGATTTTTGATTTTTCATTCGGAGCACTGAACGTCACCGGAACCGGGACAATCTCGCTATCGAATCTGCCTGCTGCTTGTGCCGCTAAAGCTTTCTGGTGACTCGCGTAGGCGAATTGATCAGCAGCCACACGGGAAATCTCGTAATGCTCGGCAACGCGTTCCGCTGTCAGACCCATCGACAAATATGCACCCGGATGATTTTCTTCGAGCCACGGATTTATCGAAGGTTTGTTCCCGCCCATCGGCACCATCGACATCGATTCAGCTCCGCCCGCAATGATTACATCCGCGCCGCCGGTTCGAATTCTGTCAGCCGCTAAGGCGATGGATTGTAATCCAGATGCGCAAAAACGATTCACCGTAAATGCCGATGTTTCGACCGGCAGGCCGGCGCGCAAACAAGCAATGCGAGCCACATTCATGCCCTGCTCACCTTCGGGCATTGAGCAGCCAATAATTACGTCCTCAACCTCTTTCGCATCCAGATTAGGAACACGCGCCAAGGCACCTTTAATGGCAATCGCGCACAAATCGTCCGGACGAGTCGCGCGCAGGGTGCCTTTCGGAGCTTTGCCAACAGGTGTGCGTACCGCGCTTACAATCACAGCATTCTTCATGGTTCTAATTCCTCAATGGCTTGCCGGTTTTCAAAGTGTGAGCAATGCGTTCAGCGGTCTTCTTCTCTCCGCACAAGGAAAGAAACGCCTGGCGCTCCAGATCCAGATAATACTGTTCGCTCACCAGCGTTCCCGGAGTGACTTTGCCGCCGCAGAGAATGTGGGCGATGTGGTTAGCAACCTTCACGTCGTGATCGCTGGCAAATTCGCCCTCGCGCATCGAACGCACGAAAATCTTCAACGTCGCCAGCACGCTTTCTCCCGCCGCCGGAATATCGGCGCGCGGCACCGGGGCACTGTAACCGGCATCCGCCAATTCACGCGCACGTAATTTTGCATCGGTCAGCAGCCGTCCACGGTTCATGGTTATTTCATCGCTAGCGGAAAGATAGCCCATACTTCTAGCCTCCGCGGCCGAAGTGGAGACCTTCGCCATTGCGATGTTTTCAAACGTACGCCGCAGCACTCCCAGTTCGGTACCCAGCAAAACCATCTCTTTGCAACCGCCGCCGCCCGGAACTAATCCGACGCCAGCCTCTACCAAACCCATGTACAGCTCCGCATGCGGTTGACGCGCCGCCGCGTGGAGCGAGATTTCACACCCGCCTCCCAGACACATTCCAAAGGGCGCTACTACAAAAGGACGCGGACAGAACTTGATTGTCTGCGTCATTTTCTGAAAAGCTTTGATGGCTAAATCCAGTTCGTCCCACTCCTGCTCTTGAATGCCTAGCAGCAATTGCATCACGTTTGCGCCGACCGAAAAATTCGCCGCGTCGTTCGAAATGACAAAGGCTTCAAAATTCGCGACGGCATCGCTGCCCGGCTTCAACGTTTGGGTGACAAACGAAACAATGTCGCCGCCAACCGCATTCATCTTGCTATGAAACTCGATGCATGCAACGCCGTCACCCAAGTCGATCAGCGAAGCGCCCGCATTCTTTTTCACCACGCCGTGCGATTTCTTGACACTTCCTACCGAAGAAACGCCCGGCGCTACGGCGACCGGCTTATATAAATAGGTATCGGGATCAAAAGACTTACGGCCGCTATCTGAATACCAACTTGTCTCGCCCGCGCCGAGCAGTTTTTCTAAGGCTGGAGCTAGATGCACTCCAGCAGCCCGCATTTTCGCGGCAATCTCCGGAACGCCCGCCGCATCCCACATTTCAAACGGGCCAAGTTCCCAATTGAAGCCCGCTTTCATGGCTTCATCGATGCCAGTCAAATTGTCACAAACTTCGCCAATGCGAAAGGCCGCATAATTCCAAAGATCGGGTAGGACCTGCCAGTAGAAAGCTGCCGCGCGATCCTTCTGGGGATCGCCAGCGAGCAGCATTTTCAAACGCTCGCCCACAGTTTCCGCATTTTTTGCCATTTCCAGCGAAGGGAACTTCACGCGCGCCGACGGCCTGTATACCATCGTCTTCCAGTCAAGGCCCAAGCGCTCCTCAATCCCGACCGGCGCTTTTCGCCTTCTTGTAGAAACCCTGGCCGGCTTTGTCGCCCAGCCATTTGCGGTCCAGCATTTCTTGAAAGAATGTGGGTAACATCACGTCCGAACGTTCGTCTTTGACGCGTTCGAAAAAGTTTTTCGCGACGTGCGCCAACACATCCAGGCCGACCAAATCCGTCAAGCGAAACGTGCCCATCTTCGGCCAGCCAAGAGTGGAGCCTGTCAGCGCATCCACTTCCTCGATGCTCATGTCCATCGCCTGCATGACTCGCACGGCATTGAGCATGGCAAACGTGCCAATACGATTCGCTATAAAGTTGGGGGTGTCTTTCGCTTTGACAACCGTCTTGCCAAGGCGTTTGTCCACTAAGTATTCTATTGCTGCAACAGCCGAAGCATCCGTCTCGGGAGTGGGAATCAGTTCCAACAAACGCATGTAGCGCGGCGGGTTGAAAAAATGCGTCCCAAACCAGCGGGCGCGAAAGGGCGGATCCATCTCTGCTGCAATTTGCGCGATCGGAATACCGCTGGTATTGGTGGTAACAATCGCATCGGCCCGCAAATGCGGTTGAAGCTTCCGCAGCAGGTTGCGTTTGATCTCTAGATTCTCTGCGACAACTTCAATCACCCAATCGCAATCGCTCAGCAGATTCAGATTGTCATCAAAGTTGCCGGTTGTAATCAAACGCGCCGATGCCACATCAAAAAACGCCGCAGGCTTGGCTTTCTTCAATGCTTCAACGGCACCCACCGCAACACTGCTGGGAGCGATATCGAGCAGAACAACAGGAAAACCTGCATTCGCCAGATGACCCGCAATGCGCGACCCCATATTGCCCGCTCCCAAAACACCAACCTTGCGAATCAAATACTTTTTATCAGCACCCATTAGCAGTCCTAAACAACGTGGTTATTGGCTAAGCCTTGCGTTAAAGTCAGTGCAAGCTCTGTGGCCACTTGATCGGCGGTCAGTTCACCTTTGGGAGTAAACCAAACCACTAGAGAATTTACTGCGCCCGCTATCGAAAGAGCCGCCAGCTTAGCGTTGCATGGTCGAATAGAGCCATCTTCCATTCCTTGCTCAATAAAAGATCGAATGTACCGATCGACCGAACGCTTACAAGCACGCACTTCCGCCTTGGCTTCACCCGAAAGTTCGCGGTCGTCCTGACGCACAAGGAAACGCCCAAAGTCATGCGCGATCTGGCATGCGTAGTTATGAATGAACTGCGCCAGTTTTTCGACGCCCGTCCCGGTGTGACGCCGAATCTGCGCTAAATCCTCTTCGATTTGTGCAATACCGCGCCGATAACATTCCAAATAAATATCTTCTTTGTTTTTGAAGTAGTAGTAAATCGCAGGCTTGGTAATTTTGAGGCGTTCGGCGACGTCGGTCAAAGAAGTTTGCCAGTAGCCGCGCTCCATGAACAGTTCCAAGGAAGTATATAGAACGGCCTCGCGCTTCGTGTCAGGATCGCGACGGCGGTCTGCAAACGCCTTAGAATGGGCGGACACGCTTTTGCGCTTTTCTATTGACACAGGCATAGCTCATTGATATCTTACTCTTCGGTAAGAAAAACGCAAGAGCCTATGTACGCCGAACCAACAGATTTTTCACTGGTCGAAATAGTACTGCTGGCACTGGCAGTGATTGCGTCGCTATGCGGCTTCTGGTTACGCTTCCGCAGTATATGGTCGCGCATTATTCATGCGAAGAAAGATCCCGGCTTTGCGCTTACCGACGTTGGGAAACGCTGCTGGGACTTCTTCTGGGAAGTGTTGTGCCAATCGAAAGTCATTCAGCAGCGACCTTTGCCTGGCTTGGCGCACGCCTTTGTTTTTTGGGGCTTCTGCGCCTTCGCCTTGGTGTCGCTAAACCATTTTGCAGCGGGTTTCCATGTTGGGTTCTTGTCGCCTGACGGTTTTTTCGGTCGCATCTACTTTGGCTTTGCCGCGGTGTTTGCGTTGTTGGTAGCGGTTTCTATCGCGGGATTGTTCATCCGCCGCTTCTTTGTGAGGCCGCGCTGGCTAGGGGACAAGGTCTCTTACGAATCCGGCTTTATTGCGTTCCTGATCTTTCTGCTGATGGTCACCTACCTAGCCGCTTTTTTCGTTTCTGATACCAGCGTGACCGCGAAAGTTCTTTGGTGGACACATTCCCTTTGCATTCTGATTTTCCTGCCGTTGATTCCGCATACTAAGCATCTGCACCTGGTCTTGAGTCCTATAACCGTTTTTCTTTCGCGCGGCGAATTCAGCGCGATTCCGAAACTGGAAGGCGACGAAGACTTTGGCCTGGTCACCGGCAAAGATGTTACACAGCTTGTGTCGCTGCAAGCTTATTCATGTGTGGAATGCGGCCGCTGTACCGAACACTGTCCCGCCGCGAACACTGGCAAAGAACTAAACCCGAAAGAAGTCATTTTGGGAATACGCGGTTACTTAAATGAATTTGGTCCCGCTTCCGAGCAGCCACTGTTAGGCAAATACAACTCAATGGAAGCGGC
Source organism: Bryobacterales bacterium (assembly GCA_963696305.1). Lineage (GTDB taxonomy): Bacteria > Acidobacteriota > Terriglobia > Bryobacterales > Bryobacteraceae > Bog-105. The sequence continues at coordinate 445,817 of CAVOJX010000025.1, forward strand.
GTTTCAATGCACCACCTGCGGAGCCTGCGAGTTTCAGTGTCCTGTCGGCATTGAACATCTGCCCATCATCATTGGGCTTCGTAGAGGCAGCGTGAACACAGGCGCATGGGAGGACGAATATGGCGGCAAACTATTCAATGCGTTGGAACGCAACGGCAATTCGCTGGGCCTAAGCAGTAACGAACGCACAAAGTTCATTCAGAAAGCGCAATTCCCCATTTTTGACGGCACTCAGGAATATTGTTTGTGGCTGGGTTGCATGGGCGCTTATGATCCCAAAGGACGCGGGATTATTCAATCCTTCGCCGAAGTAATGAAATATTTGGGCGCGAGTTATGGCGTTCTGAAAAAAGAAAAGTGCACCGGCGATCCCGTGCGGCGCCTGGGAAACGATTTGGTTTTCGAACAGCTCGCTACGGAGAACCTGGAAACTTTGAAGCAGAATAAGGTTCAAAAAATCGTTTCGATCTGTCCGCATTGCGTAAGAACGATTGCTACCGATTGGAAAGCTTTCGGCACGCCGCCGGTTATTGAACATCACAGCGAATTCATGGCGCGTTATAAAGACAGATTGCCGCACTCAAATGGCGGCGACGTTGTGTTTCATGACCCCTGCTACTTAGGCCGCTATCAAAACATCTATGAGCAGCCGCGTGAGGTGATCGCACGCAGCGCCACGGTTGTTGACCCACCAAGGGCCCGCGAACGCAGCTTCTGTTGCGGCGCAGGCGGAGGGCTGACATTCTTAGGTGAAGAAAAAGGCGAGCGTGTAAGCCACGCGCGCGCGAAAGAATTGGCAGCAACCGGCGCCAAAACTGTGGGCGCGGCCTGCCCGTTCTGCAATAGCATGTTGCAGGATGCGCTGCTGGCCACATCCAGCGAACCGCCAGAAATTCTGGATATCGCGCAAATTGCCGCCAAATCTCTGCCGCCTGCAACATGACGCAACTGCCCCTGGAACGCGCCTATTTTTGGGAAAAGCACGACCCGTCAAGCGTCTTTTTAACCCAACCGATAAGCGGCATAGCTCGCGATTGGACTTGGGCGCAGACCATGTCGGAAGCGCGGCGCATGGCGTCTTACTTGCAATCGCAAAACTGGCCGCCCGGCTCGCGCATCATCATTCTTTCCCGAAACTGCGCTTGGTGGATCATGGCGGATTTAGCCGTGTGGATGGCTGGACACACATCGGCGCCGCTCTATACATCCATGTCGCTGCAATCGGTGGAGCACGCGATGCAACATGCCGATCCGGTTGCCTGCTTTATTGGTCCAACGGACAATGCTGAACTGGCTTCGATAGCAGGCGATGCGAGCTTAACCTACATTCGCTTTCCCAATGCGCCCAATGTGCAGGCCAAAGATTGGGAAGATATCATCCGCGCCGAAAAGCCATTGGCAGGTTTCCCACAACGCAAGCCAGATGACGTGGCCACCATTATCTATACGTCGGGTACGACTGGCATCCCCAAGGGAGTGATGCATGGCTTCATGGCTTTCCCGTATTTTGCCAAAGGTGTGTTTGAGGCCGTGGGCGATACGCGGGAGCGCTGTTTGTCTTATCTGCCGCTGGCGCACATTGCCGAACGTGCGCTTGTAGAGACGTCAGGTCTCTATTTTGGCTGGCACTTGTTTTTCTGCGAAGGCATTCCAACATTTTTAGCCGACTTGCAACGCGCCAAGGCAACAGTTTTCTTTTCCGTTCCGCGCTTGTACACCAAACTGCAGCAACAGGTTCTGGAAAAAATTCCGCAAAGCAAGCTGGAAGGGCTGCTGCACTTTCCCGTTGTAAGTACGCTGACCAAGATGAAAGTGCTTGGCCGCTTGGGTTTAGGTCATGTTCACCTGGCAACATCGGGATCTGCAGCGTTGCCGCCTGAGTTGCAGACTTGGTATCGAAATCTGGGGCTGGCGTTGGTGGAAGGCTATGGCACAACCGAAACCGGCATCACGCATACTCCGCCTGGTGGACGATTCAAGCCAGGATATGTTGGGCAAAGCGTTCCCGGTGTAGAAACTAAACTGGACGAGAACAAGCAAGTCCTGCTGAAAAGCCCGATGAACGCGCTGGGCTATTTTAAGGACTCCGAAGCTACCAAAGCCCTGTTCACCTCAGACGGTTTCGTGCGCACTGGCGATATTGGCGAGATTGATTCCGAAGGCTGGCTGAAAATTCGCGGCCGTCTCAAAGAGCAATTCAAAACTACCAAAGGTAAGTTTGTAACTCCATCCAGCATTGAGATGAAGTTAAGCACAAATAGCGCGGTGGATAATTGCGTTGTTATGGGCGCGGGTTTGGATGCGCCGTACGCCGTGATTGTTCTCTCGCCCAGCGCCCGCGCTATGCTGCGTGATCCAGAAGGCAAACGGAGCGTGGAACAAAGCCTGGATACCGCTCTTACTGCAATTAATGCCCAGATGGAGCACTATGAACAACTGCGCTTCCTGGCCCTGGTAAATTGCAACTGGACTTTAGAACAAGGTTTCTTAACTCCCACCATGAAACTGAAACGCCACGCCTTGGAAGTTCACTACCAACCACTGGTAAGCGGCTGGCTGGCGCAAAATAAGTCGATTGTGTGGCACTTAGATCAATAAAAGCTGTAGCGAAAGCTGCACGTCCAGTTATAGACTAAGTGGCACGGGACGAGGAGTTACGAGATGATTTACAGAGCCAAGTTAGCTTTGCCGGTACTTATTCTGGTTGGCGGGTGGGTCCATCTTTGTGCGCAAGTGGACGCGTCCAGTGCCAGATTAAAGGGAAGCGTTGTCGATCCTAGCGGCAGCGCAGTTTCGGCCGCAACCGTTGTCTTAACCAACACGGAGCGCGGCACCGCTGCCAAAGCCATTACAACTGCAGACGGTTCCTTTACCATCTCGTTGCTACCGCCCGGAACTTATACGCTCGATGTGGACGCGAGAGGCTTCCAGAAGGAACACGTCGTTGGGCTGGACCTGTCTGTGGGCGCCACTATCACTTACAATGTCCACCTTTCCATCGGCTCTGTGCGCGACGAAGTGGAAGTTACTGCCGACCTGCCCTTAGTGATGACCGAACAGACGCAGCAGGCAAATACGATTGAGCAGCGCCAGATCGAAGACTTGCCTAATACGGCGCGAAACTTTGCGGAATCGATATTCACGCTGCCCGGCGTTTCCAGTTCCGATGCGCCGCGCTCGCAAAACAGTGCCGCTTTCACGCCCTTCATCAGCACCGGTTTTTCGGTGGGAGGCAGCAACGGACGTAACAACCTGGTAACCATCGATGGCGGTGAGAACGAGTATGGTTCGGGAACGTTAAGAACGCCGAATATCAGCGTGGACTCCGTGCAAGAATTCCAAGTGAACCGGAACGCGTTTGCGGCTGAGTTTGGTTTTACAGCCGGCACGGCAATTAACGTGGTGACCAGAAGCGGATCAAACGATTTTCACGGCAGCTTATACGCTTATTTCCTGAACCAGAGCACCGAAGCGCGCAATTACTTTGATAACTTCCCCGGCAAAGCTCCGGAAGAACATGTCATTCCTGGTGTTGCATTCGGTGGACCTATCATCAAAAACAAGCTGTTCTTCTTTACAAGTTATGAATTTCACAAGATCAACACACCTGAATTCCGCAAATACGGCAATACCAGCGAGGCTGCTGGACTGAGTGCCGACCCGGCGCAGCAAGCCTATCTGGCGGCACTGAATGCGTCCGGCAATCCATACTTAATAGGCTTCGCCACCCAACTGGCACCCGCCTTGACACCCACTAACTATCCGTTAGTAAATCAGTTATTGGGGTCCAACAGTGGCATTTTTACCGATTACTCCACCAGCCACGATTGGGTGACCCGGGTGGATTATCAGCCGAACGAAGCGAACGCCATTACGTTGCGCTACTCCCTGGAACGCTATAACTACACAACCGTAGGCAATTCCAGCTTGATTGCGCCTAGTGACGCATCCAGAACTACTCGGGACGATAACGCCATTCTGGTGGCATGGAATCATACATTCAGTCCAAGCGTTCTCAACACTGCGCGGGTGCAAATAGTGCCTAGCAATACTTCGTCGCAACTTTCCTATTCACCGAATAGCACGGAGATCTCTATCGGTTCGTTAGGTACCTTTGGACAAGCTTACGGGAATCCGTATTATCTAACTCAACGGCGCTACCAATTTGAAGATTCCCTGTCAGTGCAGAGGGGCAATCACAGCTTCAAGTTTGGCGCATCGTTCCGACCGGTGCATTACAAAATTCAAAACGATTTGTGGTTCGGCGGCGAGTTCGATTTCTTCGACGGTGATGTACCGCTTATCTCGCTTGCGCCTGCCGCTTTGCAGCCGTTCCTGGCGCAATTCAACTTAGCTATCGGCTTGCCAGCGACTGGAAACCCCGCAACCAATCTAACTGCGTTGCAAGCTTTTTCCGTTGGCATTCCAGAGCAGTACAGGCAGGGGTTCGGCAATCCCACGTGGCAATCATGGGCCAATTATCTTGGCCTCTTTGCGCAAGATTCCTGGAAGGTGACTCCGCACTTCACGCTTGATTACGGAGTTCGGCTGGATTATGACGCCGAGCCTGCGCCGGTTCCACACAATGCCTACTTTTCTCCGCGCCTCGGCTTGGCGTGGGATGTAGCGGGCAATGGCAAAACCTTGATTCGTACCGGCTCGGGGTTGTTCTATTCGCCGGTGTACTTCCAGGTGCCTTATCTGGTTAATCTATTGAACGACAGCGGAAAGTACATTAACCAATTCGCTAGCCAGTTGAGCACAACGAATGAGACCGTTCCTACGCTGTGGGGGTTAGGGCTGCAAGAAGGCAAGCTGCCATTCGGGCAATTGACCGCATCTGACTTGGCGCTGTTGGGTATTGTGCCTGCTGCGCAGTCTCCGGGCCGCGTGATCTTCAATCTTGCGCCGAATTACAAGAACAACTACACCATTCAAGCAAGCGCAAGCATTACGCAGCAACTGGGCGGCAACTTATCGCTGGAAGTGGGCTATATGATGTATCGCGGCGTACACATTCAGTTAGACCAGGAAACCAATTACGCCGAAACCGGCCAGTTCGAACCGATATACGGACCCACTTACGCGCCGATTAACCCTTCAATTATCCAGCAGAACACTTACTCGTCAGTTGGTAACTCCATGTATAACGGCATGACTAACTCACTAACCAAGCGATTTAGCCACGGGTTGCAAATGCAAGCTAACTACACGTGGAGCAAGTCGATTGATGACGTTACTGATTTCAATTCTGCATTCGCCTCGTTCTGGCCGACTCGCCTTTATTTAGACCGCGGCATTTCATCGTTCAATATTAAGAACAACTTCACAGCCAACGCCGTATATGCCACCACCAGCAAGAACTGGCTGTTGCGAGACTTCACATTTTCGCCCATCGTCTACGCCCGTAGCGGCATTCCCTTCACTATTACGGTTCCGGGCGCAGAAAATGGCACTGAAGGACATTCGCTTTATGCGCGGCCCTGGTACGTGGCTCGCAACACGGGCATTGGGCCAGCGTTCTATAGCTTTGATTTCCGTATCGAACGCGCCATTTATTTCAATCAAGAACGCCATTTCGGAGTGAAGCTTACGGCCGAAGCCACGAACCTGCTGAATCACACAAATTTTCTAGCCGTGAACAACGTCTTCCCGGTGGGCGATCCCGTCTTGTCTACCGGGCCGTTCAATTTAAGTGGAAACAAATCGCTTTCTCCAGCAGACCCGTTGGGGTTCACCGCTGCCAGCACGCCGCGTCAAGTGCAGTTTGGTTTGCGGATTTCGTTTTAAGCTTCTTCGACTGATCGAACCGGCAAAGCTTTCAATGGTTCGTTCAGAAAGCGGATGAATGGCATGGCGGCGCGAAATGCCTTTACTACTTCGTCGCCGAATTTCTCATTCAGCGCGGCCTCGGTCGGCATGTTTTTGTATAGCAGCCATTGTTTGTGTTTCAGCAAATCCGCAGCCGGATGATCCACTCCAAACTGCTTCGGAGTTTTTTGTAAGCACTCTCCTTTTAAATCGCCGAACTCCTGCTTCAACAGTTTCGCCGCCAGAATTTTGCGAAACTCCTGATGCTTTGCAGCGATATGCTCGCGGACCGCTTGCAACTGGCGCGTATCGCCGAAATACATTCCGCCCGCAACGGTCACGTCTGCCGGCGAAAGACCAAAATAGAGCGCCGCACCCACTTTCTTCCCCAGCCGTTGTTCCGGAAAAAGAATGCTGACATGCGTTTGATAAGGAGATTTGTCTGCCGAAAAGCGCACATCGCGATAGATACGGTTGAGCGATTTAGCTGGATCGGCGAACGCATATTCCGGCGCAGTTTTATGCATCATGTCGTTCACCTGGGTTGCCAGCTGCACCAATGGAACTTGCAGCAAGCTTTCGAATTCCTCTTTACGCGGCTGAAACCATTCCCGTCGATTGTTCTTCTTCAACGCTGCCAGGAATTTCAATCCACCCGGCGGAAAGCCCGCGAACTTATCCAATGCTTTTTCGTTTTTCTTAGCTAGGGCCATTTTGTCTACCGATACCATAAAGGGGTGTTACGTTGGCGATTAGCGCTTCCGCTTTTGGCCGCTGCTGTGGCGAGCGCGGAAGTTCATTCACTCACCTTACAGCAGGTTCTTGATATCGCATCGCGCCAAAATCCGGACGTTGCCATGGCTCGTCTGGACGAACAGCGGGCAGAGCAAGGCGTGAAAGTGGCGCAAGATCCATTTCACCCAAAAGTCTATGCAGGCAGTGGACTTGCATATACGTACGGATACCCCAACACCATTGATGGCAACGCACCTAGCCTGTTTCAGGTGCATACCGACATGGCGTTGTATAACCGTTCCAAGAGTTACGGCGTGGCTGTGGCTCGAGAGCAAACCCGCGGTTCGCAATTTGCAGCGCAGGCGAAGGCGGAAGATGTTGCCTACGAAGCAGCCGATCTGTTTTTAACCGCGCGGCAATTAAAGCAGCAAGACGAAGTTTTAGGGAATCAAATTCCTGGATTGAAGAAGGTCTTGGACTCAGCGTCGGCATCCGTAAATGAGGGCACCGAATTGCCGTTGGAATTGAAGCGCGCGCGTGTCAATCTAGCAGTGGCCGAAGAGCGTTTGGGGAATTCGCAGCTTGATTTGGATTACTACGAAATGCTGCTGGCGGTGTCGGTTGGGTATCCTGCGACGGATCGGGTTGATCCAGTTGAATCGAATATGGAACTTGGCCAAGCGCCGCCGAGTGAGGACGCCGCAACCGATGAGGCGCTGCGCAATAATCGAGATCTGCGGCGTATGCAATCCGATGTGCAAGCCAAAGAACTGGATGTGCGGTCGCTGAAGGCGGAACGTCTTCCGCAGATTGATTTGGTGGCGCAATATGCGTTGTTTGCCAAATACAACTACACACAATATTTTCAGAAATTCCAAAGCAACAACTTCCAGATCGGCGCGTCGTTTCGCATTCCCATTTTGGTGGGATCGGCCGCCCATGCTCAGGTTTTCCAGGCCAATACGGATATACAAAAACTCCGCATTCAAATGGAAAAGCTACATAATCGCGTGATCACCGATACGCACCACAGCTACGAACAATGGAAGAAAGCGGAGAACTTTCGCGATCTGGCTCGCATGCAGCTCGATTTGGCGCGTGAGCAACTGACTGTTCTGCTGGCGGAGAACCAGGAAGGCCGCACACCCATGACTGAGGTGGAAAAGGCGCGTTTGGATGAATCGGAAAAATGGTTGGGCTTCTACGACGCAGAGGAGCAAGTCGCCAGAGCGCGTCTGGCCATTCTGCACGACATGGGAGCGCTGGTAGCTTCAGTTCAAAAGGAGCCATCCGCCCCGCCACAATGATGATGGACTCCGCACCCGCAGTAGAAATCGTATCGCTGGTGAAAACGTACGCGGGCAAGCCTGCCGTGGACGATCTTTCATTGACCGTGCCTGCCGGTTGTTTCTTCGGTTTCTTGGGACCAAACGGCGCGGGCAAAACAACCACCATCAAAATGTTGATGGGATTGTCCAAACCCGATTCCGGAAGCATTCAGATATTTGGCAGAAAGCTGCCCGAAGATGCGCTCCAAATCAAGCGTGAACTTGGTTTGGTGCCCGATGATTCGCTGCTGTTCGATTATCTGAAGGGCCACGAATACCTTGATTTTGTGGGCCGTTTGTATGGCTTGCCTAGAGACCAGGCAACGGAGCGCGCCGACGAATTGTTGGAACTGTTTCAACTTTCCGACAGCGGCGCCAAATTGATTGGCGAATATTCGAAAGGTATGCGTAAGCGTGTGGCCATGGCTGCTGCGCTCATCCATCGGCCCAAACTGTTCTTGATGGACGAACCATTCGAAGGCGTTGATGCAGTTGGCGCGCGTCTGATGAAGGATATTCTGTTGGAGCAGGTGCGCCACGGCGCCACTATCTTTCTGACGTCGCACGTGCTGGAAGTAGTGGAACGGCTTTGCGACCAAGTGGCCATTATTGACCAGGGCAAACTAGTGACGCAAGGAAGCATTGCTGAATTGCGCCACGCAGCGGGGGTGGAAGGCACCACGCTGGAAGATGTTTTTGTGAATGCGGTTGGCGGCGACCGTTACAGCGAAAAGTTGGATTGGCTGTAACCAAATGAGCGACCAGATACTGGCCATCTTTTGGGCTCAACTACGCATCTCGCGCAATCACTTTCCGCGCACAACCATGGGTGCATGGCTATCCTGGTGCCTTTCGGCCCTTTGGTACATGGTGTTCGTTGTAATAGCCATCGTTGTGGCGCGCGGCCTTCCGGCTCTGCCCGCGCGTTATTTGTTGCTCAGCGTTTCTGCAGGACTGCTGGCTATCTTCGCTTACATGCTTTTTGTCCCGTTGATCACTGTCTCGGCCGGATGGTCGCTAGAACTTAGCAAATTGCAGGTGTTTCCGATTTCGAACAACGCATTGTTTCTGATGGAAGTGCTGCTGAGGACGACGAGTTCCCCCGAAATGCTCATCTTGGTTGCTGGAGGTTTCGTAGGTCTGCTATCGCGCACTGACGTTCACATGTGGGCGCCGCTCTTTCTTATTTATTTCGTGATCTTCAGTCTATTCGTTCAACTAGCTCTGCGCGATTTTATTCTGCACGCATTTTCACGCAGCCGTTTTCGCGAAATTATTTCCGTCGTGTTCGCTGTCATTGCGCTGCTGCCGCAATTACTCGTGCGTTATAAGAATCCGCAAGTGGTAAAGAAATATCTGTTGCTTTTAGCAAATGGCAGCGGAACTCCTTGGCACCAGATGGCTGCGCAAAGCATTGGTCAGCTTTCCTTCGACGGCATGGCTGTCACATTGTGTTGGACCGCTATGGCCGTTATCGTCGCCCGCCGCCAATTTGTGAATTCTTTGCAAGCAGACGAGAGTTTTAGAGCCGCTCCTATTTTTAGCCGCGCGCAGAATAACGACAAGGGTTGGATCGGGCGCTTTGTCAGTTACTTTCCGGACCCATTTGGCGCGCTAGTCGAAAAAGAATTGCGCAGCTTAGTTCGCATGCCGCGATTTCGCGTGCTGTTCGGCATGGCCTGTATTTTTAGTGTCTTTGTGTTTCTGCCTATGGCTGCCAGGGCGAGCGAAAACAGCTTTATTAGCCAGAACATGCTGCCCGTCACCAGCCTTTATGGATTGCTCTTGCTCAGCGATGCAGTGTTGTTGAACATTTTCGGCTTCGACCGGGCTGCTACTCAAATCTACTTTGCCACGCCGATACCCATCGCCACCGTCATCAAGGCCAAGAATCTGACAGCCATCATTTTTGTCGCCTTACAATCGCTGGCCATACCGCTTCTCTCATTCTTTTTTCGGGTGCAATTCAGTCTGTTTAGTCTAGCGTCTGGATTCCTTTCCGCAGCCGTCGCAACCGTATTATTGCTATCGGTCGGGAACGTCATATCCACGTATGCGCCGCGTCCCACAGATCCAAAGAACTCATTCCGCCGCTCAGCGGGGGGCAAAATCCAGCTCTGGATGGGGTTCACTTCCCTCGGCATGTTCGCTTTGGTGGGTCTCGCGTTTTTTGCACGCTGGGCTGCGGACCGGGATTGGGTTTTGATGGCAACGCTCGGTTTCGAATTTGCCGTGGGGCTCATCATATATCGCATTTCGCTCGATTCAGCCGTGGAGCGTGCCAACTCGCAGCGCGAAGCGATTGTGGCCGCGCTTTCAAAGGCATCGTCGCTGGTATCTTCCTGAACCAAGCAGGTAAACAAAACCAGCTCGAACGACATTCGCTAAACATTCATCACATCGTAATTTCCTGCTTTTAACCTTTGACAAGGTTGCCGCGTCGCACCCAGCGCGTGGCCTCTAAGTTCACTTCACGTAAAGGAAATTTAAATGGCTCACACAGTCCACGAACATCACAAGTTGGCCTCCGAACATCACGGGCACGCGGCCAAGCATCATGCCGAAGCTGCCAAGCACCATGAGGCGGGCAATCACGAAACGGCCGCCCATCATGCGCATATCGCCCACGGTCATCATCTTCATGCGGAACACCACGCCGAAGAAGCCGCCAAGCATCATTCTGAAGCTCATGGTGAGAAATAGATAAGTTCACGAGTTTCGTGGCGTCGCTCTCGTGAGAACTGCAACGTGAGCGGCGCACAACATTGATCCTGCGCTGGTCGCCAGACTTCTTTCTAAGCACTCCGAGATCGTCCCCCGCGCTCTGCGTGCATTATCGTCTTCAAAAGCTGGCAAGCGGTAGTCCCCACGTTTTTTGGAAGGAAATTCATTGTGTCTCTGTGCAGTTGGGTAGTCGCGTGACCTCGTTCACCTTAACCCTGCGCCAACCTGGCTGACTACAGCCCTGCTTTGATACCGACGATATGTCTCGTACGTCCCCATGACGCTTCGAGACCAACCTCAAGTGCTATCTACCCTTCCGCCCGAATTGCGTGCAGGCGCGGAAGAAGAGGTTGCAGCCATTCTCGCCAGGCGCTTGGCGAACGGCGTTGCTGCGTACATTTTCTTCATCGCCATGATCTGGGGAGGGCTCGATTACCGAAACACCCATCCCACCCTGCTCATCGTGCTGACCGTCGTCATCATTCTGTCGTTGATGCTGCGCCAATATGCCATCTCCCGGCGCGAAGTTCTCTATCGCCGGTCGCCTGAGACTTGGTACCGATTGATTGGAATCACCGTTATAGTTCCACCGGGCACGATTGGATTTTTACTCGCCTACACGATGAGCATCTACAGTTTCGAAAACTGGAACTTTATCCTCGCAGTGATTCTAAACGCCGGACTGGTCAGTGGCGCCATGGTGTCCTTGGCGCCAAACCGGATATTCCTCCGGACACAAGTAGCTGTCCTGCTGTGGCCACCGCTAGCTGTGGCGCTTTGGTTGCACAATCTTAATTTCATGCAGTACGCGTTTTGCAATATCGCGCTGCAGCTTTTCAGCTTTCTTCAAAGCCGGCAGATTTCGATAGACTTTTGGGAGCAGATCGTCAGTCGCGCCCAGGAAAGCCAGCGCAGACACGAGTTGGAACTGGCCAGAACTGGTACCGAAAAAGCGTTGGATGAGGCGCAAAAAGCGCGTTTGAAAGCCGAGCAAGCGACCAAAGCCAGAAGTGAGTTTCTGGCCCAGATGTCGCATGAAATCCGTACTCCCATGAACGCAGTGATGGGGATGACAAACCTTTTGCTTGACGAAGATCTTACTCCCCAGGCGCTGGATTCGCTGGGCGTCATTCGGTCGTCATCCGAAGCGCTCATGACCGTCATCAACGACATTCTGGATTTCTCGAAGATCGAATCCGGCAAGCTCGATTTAGAAAACGAGCCGTTCTCGTTGCGCAATTGTGTCGAGGAAGTTCTCGAACTTCTATCCGGCCGCGCCTCGGAAAAAAATCTGGAACTCGTTGGCTTCGTTCATCCTGAGGTTGCGCATATCGTCGAGGGCGACGTCACACGTCTACGTCAGATCTTACTCAATTTGGTGGGAAATTCCATTAAATTCACCGCCAAGGGCGAAGTGGAAGTGCGCGTTGAGTTGTTAGAGAATACTGATCAGGATGGAGTGCTCAGCATTTCTGTTCGCGACACCGGAATTGGTATTCCCGAAGCAAAGCTTAGCAAGCTGTTCCGTTCCTTCGAGCAACTGGATTCCTCAACCGCCCGGCGTTTTGGTGGTTCGGGACTTGGCTTAGCGATATCCAAGCGGCTGGCGCAACTAATGGGTGGAGACATAGTCGTTACCAGCCAACTAGATGTAGGATCTGTTTTCACGGTCGCGATACCTTACCGACCATCCAAATCGCCGCCGCAAACCTTTCCGGCGACGGGTCACCTAAAGGGAAAACGGGCGCTCCTGGTAGAGGATAATCAGGCCGCTCGCACAGCGCTTTCCTCCCTGTTGGCCGAATATGAAATTCAACCCCTTGGCGTGTCATCAGCCACCGAAGCGCTAGCTCAACTGCGAACCGTATCCTGGGACATCGTTTTAATCGACGCCGACCTACCATTCACGAACGGGCTCGACTTGGCGCGTCTCATTCGCCGTGAGTTTGGAATCGACGCACCGCATCTGATCTTACTCACTTCTACAGCCGCCAAAAACGGCTCAGCGAAAAGCTCGAACGTTTCTTCCGACGCCATCGCTAAACCCATTCGCAGGCAAGCACTTTATCGCGCACTTTGCAAAGTGCTGGGCGTGCCCACCCACTCAATCGAACCAACCGACGGCAAGATCTTCGACGTCACCTTTGCCGAACGCATGCCCTTGCGCATTCTGCTGGCCGAAGACAACCCCATAAATCAAAAGGTTTTGATTCGCATGTTGTCGCGGCTCGGCTATCGCGTAGATGCCGTCAATAATGGCTTGGAAGTGCTGTCTGCCGTTGACCGAGCTACTTACGATTTGATTCTGATGGACGTGATCATGCCCGAGCTGAACGGACTAGAAGCCACGCGCGAACTGATCTCAAAGCTTGATGCAAATCGTCCCTGGATCACTGCGCTTACCGCGGGAGCCATGAAAGAGAATCGTGAAGAATGTTTCGAAGCCGGCGTAGACGATTTCGTCAGCAAGCCGGTGGAGCCTAAAACTCTAGAAGAGGCGTTGGAACGGTGTTATCGAAATTCATTGAGCCGTGCCCACAAACCACGCGGCGCAATGGCTCTTTAAGAGCTTTCTACGGGCGCTGTTCGACGTCTTCGGGGAACACCGAATAACCGTTCGGCGGCGGAAAAACTGACTTCAAGAAACTAAGACGTTTGCGCAGATATCTGCTGGGCAACTGTCGTGGTCCAGTTTCCACATCAATATCGCAACAAATGCCATGTAAATAAAGTGTCAACGTGTCGATGAACGACTGCCGCACGTAATCGGTTAACGCCTTGCTTTCGCGCGTCACATGCGTGTTCTTGCGCAGCAAATTCTGTTTGGTGCGCCAACTATCGTCGTCCACTTCACCGTGAACGTGGCCTTCCAGTTCTTGCCGGATCAGTGTTTTGAAGAGATCCCCGGTCAGCGCGTCGACTTTATCAACTACCAATGCCGCCAGCCTTCTGTACAGACGGTAATGATATTCCGCGACATCCTGCTCCTTTAACGCGAAAACCAAAACCTTCTCGTCTTCAAAGCTGACTTCGGAAGTCCAGGATTGCTTTCCTTCCGCCGGACGCTCGCCAACAACAAAATCCCCCAGCTTTTCTTTTAAAACAATGTCGGCCCGCTTCCCGGCGCGCAGTTTGACAGCCGCAGCTTGATCCGCTTTCTTTTCTCGAGCTCGCTCCAAATAGGGCACCAGAAGAATCGAAATTCTGGGCAGCATTGCGGCAATACTCGGCGGTAGCGCGGCAACAGGCTCCTCCAAGTACTCTTTAACCACCTCTTCGCTCATCGGCACCGAGGCGCAAAAATATCCGAAGGTGTTACTGAGAGGAATGAACTCAGCCCTGAACCGCTCAGCAAACTGGCCCACGCTGACCCTTGGAAAATTCGCCTGGGCGAAATTTAGAGGTCCTGGATCTCGTTGGCTTGGCATTATGGGATTTCGACCTCGATTCTAGCAGAGCAGCATTATGCCAATTGGTCTCCAAAGACCATTTTCGAGCCCCAAACTCACTTACTAGCACCGCTTACGAACGCTGTTAAACTGAAGGCTCACAGTGCGGGTTCTTGTTTCGGCTGGCGAGGCTTCCGGCGATATGTACGCGGCTGGCGTCGTTTCCCGCCTGCAAGCGAGTCTGCCATCATTCACTTTTTACGGTTGTGCTGGGCCGCGTTTGCAAGCCCTGGGTGTCGAACCAGTTATCGACGCCGCCAATCTTTCCGTCGTCGGCTTAGCCGAGGTAGTCGCTCATCTGCCTCGCATTTACGGCGAATATCGCAAGCTCATCCGCTACATGCGACGCCATCCTCCGGTCGCCGCAATCCTCACGGACAATCCGGATTTTCATTTACGCTTGGCCCGACATCTTAAGAGGATGCACGTTCCTGTGTTTTATTTGGTTGCACCGCAAGTGTGGGCTTGGCGTCAGGGTCGGGTAAAAACAATCCGTCGTCTAGTAGACAAACTCTATTGTCTGTTCCCTTTCGAGGAGCCTTGGTTCCGCAGCCGCGGTGTTGACGCAACCTATATAGGTCATCCGCTGGCGTCTACCGTCCGGACCACGCAATCCCGCCAAGAGTTCTTCTCTCGATATAGCCTTCCGAAAGATAAAAAAATGGTGGTGCTTCTGCCGGGCAGCCGGCCCGGCGAAGCAAATCGTCACCTGCCCATCGTCTTGGATGCGGTTTCCCTGCTGCGCGCTAAATCTGACGCTTCCTTTGTTCTGGCGACGCCTCACGGATTCCAAGAACGCGGCGTTTTCAAAAGTTTTCGGGAACGCTTTGAAAATCTATCCATCAAAGTAATAGAAAACGAAGCCTGGAATGCCATCGGACATGCCGACTTGGCTCTGGCCGCCAGCGGAACAGTCACCATGGAAGCAGCCATACTGGAAACGCCCATGGTTACTTACTACCGAGTAACCGATTTAAGTTGGTTAGCCGGGCGGCGGTTGGTCAAGGTGCCTTTTTTGTCCATGGTGAACCTCATCGCGGAGCGCAAAATCGTTCCCGAACTGATTCAGAACGACATGACGCCCGAAAAGATAGCGGAAAATGCCGCGACATTATTAAGTAACACCGAGGCGGCAGCGCAGATGCGCGCCGACCTGCGTCAAGTAAAACAGGCTCTGGCCCGCGAAGGAGACCCGTTTCAGATCGCTGCGGATTCAATTCTCCAGCGGCTTCAGGAGAAAATGAAATAGATGATGCGTGGATATCGATGTTTGCTCTTTGTGTTTCTCGTCACGGCTTGCCTCTGGGGCCAGGAAAAGCGCACCCGGATTGAGGTTCAGCACTACACCATAGACGCGCAAATCAATCCAAGAACCCAAACTCTTTCGGCCATTGCGAAGATCGACTTTATGCCGCTCGAAACCGCGAGCGATGTCACCTTCGAACTGAATAATGCGTTAACCGTATCGAAAGCGGTCGATGCAAAGGGCGAATCCATCTCCGCCAGTCGTGGTGGTCCGGATGTTTCTTTGCGCGTGATGATCCCCGGCGGTGTTGTGAAGAACCAGCTCACTTCCGTAACACTTACTTACGACGGCAAACTCACAGGCGAAGAAGATTCCCCCGTTTCCGGCATTCGCTTCGCGGCCTTGCATCCTGATTTTGGTTATCTTCTTTATCCATCGCGCTGGTTTCCCGTTAACAACTACACAGTCAATCGTTACGCTGCCGATCTAAACATCACGACGCCTGAAGGTTATCGCGTGGTCGCCAGCGGCGACATGAAATCTACTACTGTTCCGGGCGGAGTCCTCACTTCTTTCCATTACGAACACACGAGCTTTCCCTGCAGCATTGCCATCGTAAAGGCAGAACCAACTCGCGTCAGCTCAGAAGGAGTGAATACGCAGGTATACTTTCGTGGAGAGCACGCACCCATGGCGCAGGCTTATGGTGACGAGACCGGCAAAATTCTGACTTACTTCACTGGCCTCTATGGATTGGCGCCGCAAGCGAATCTCACGCTGGTGGAAACCGAAGCTGGTTCGGTCAACGGCTACTGGGCTCCCGGCATCATCTTCCTATCGCCAGGTTCCATCACTAAACCCGTCAATGTCAAAGTGCTGGCAGATCAAGTTTCGCGCCAATGGTTCGGAGTTCTGGTTTCGCCTATCAATCGAAACCACCTCTGGTTGGAAAATGGCCCCGCGCGTTTCTCGCAATTACTGTATGAGGAACACACAGCCGGGCAAAGCGCCATGGATCTGGACGTAAAGACCACCTACATCGAAGCGCTGACCGTGAAAGATCCTCCGGTGATGCAATCGGCACGTCTCGATGATTACTCGCCCGAATATTGGGCGCTCACTGCGGCGCGGGGCGCAGCCGTCTTGAACATGCTTCGTCACGTTGTAGGCGAGGCCAACTTTCAAAAGGGCATGAAGCTGTTCCTCGATACGTTTTCTTACAAGTCCGTCAGCACGGAAGATTTCCGCAAAGCCATGGAACACGCTTCAGGTCAGGAACTGCGCTATTTCTTCATCCAGTGGCTTGAATCCAGCGGTTCACCTGAATTCAAACTCGACTACACGGTGTTCCGTACGCAAAAAGGCTTCCGGGTTGTTGGGAAGATCAATCAGGATCTTGACACCTTCCGTATGCCGGTGGATCTGCGAATTGAAACGGAAGGCAATCCCGAAGACAAACAAGTTGAGGTTACAGGAACATCTTCCGAATTTAGCGTCGATACATTCGGCAAGCCGCGCAAGCTTACACTTGATCCGAATCATGTTCTGTTGCGCCTGGATGCCAGCACTGAAATTGCGGTCGCTATCCGTCGCGGCGAACAGTTCAAAGAAATCAACGATTACTCGTCCGCGCTTAGGGAATATCAAAAGGCTTTGGAAGTGAATCGGAATAGCTCGCTCGCGCATTTTCGAATTGGCGAACTCTTTTTGCAGCAGAACAATTACCAATCAGCCGCCAACGAATTCCGTTCCGCCATCAACGGTGACTTGGATCCCAAATGGACTGAAGTCTGGTCGCACATCCGATTAGGCAACATTTTCGATATCACGGGCCAGCGCGATCGCGCTGTCAACGAATATCGCCAAGCCATTCGGACACACGACAATACCGGCGGCGCCCAAGACGAAGCCACTCGCTATTCAACGAAACCGTTTGAACAAAAAGGCTCCGATATTTAACCGCGTGGGCTAGCCGCGGCGTTCAGCCGTTCTCCGGCGCGTACAGCTCTGACCACTCGATGAATGGCATTCACGACGATTTCAGGTTCATCCTGATGGATCATATGGTTTGCTTTTTCGGCGACAAGCAGCGCACTGTTCGTGGATAGCGCGGCCAGCCTTTCTTGTCCTTCTCGCCAGCCGTTTTCTAAGACGGCGAATGGACCCGGAAACGGTTGCCCGTGCGTGATGACCACAACCGGTATGTCTCCTAGCGAGCGTAGAGCACCCGGTTTGCTTAGCCACGGCTGAGCGCGCTTCAACGAAGCAATGTCGTCACTGGCGGCCGCGAGGTATTCACGACGCACCATGCCGGCGTTCAATTGCTCGGTCACCGGGCCTGGAACTTCGCTGCTTCGACCGGCCATCCAGCGGGTCACTAAGCGCGGCAATCCAATTCTTGACAAAACTTTCATCATCGCGAGCATTGCGGCAATTTGCGAGTAGCGTGATAGAACCTCGCGTCTGAAATACACACCTTCGTCTGGTGTATCGACGAGCACCAGCCCAGCAACACTATCGCCGTAGTCGCGCGCAAAAAGGCGTACCAAAAATCCGCCGTACGAGTGAGCCACAAGCACGTACGGTCCTGGAACGCCATCCTTGACTAATAGTGCGTGCAAATCCTTTACGCGATCCTCTATTGAGCGCGGCCCGGCGACTGGATCGCTCCACTGATAGCCTGCCCGATCATACAGACAAACGCGGGCAAATTGAGAGATCTCTGCTTGCAAACCGAACCAACTGAGCGAGGGTTCACCAGCGCCTTGTTCGATCACCACGGTCGGCCCTTCGGTCCCTTTTGCTAATAAATGCAAGCGGCGGCCGCCGATATCAATTAATTCGCCGAGCGGAAGGAATCGTTGCGCGTCGCTACGTCTGCCGCGCTCTTCATAGATCATTCCGGCCAGCACAAGGCTCAATAGAACCGCGACAGCCGCGAGCAGAATATACACATGTGTATTATATGCACAGGTGTATTTTATTAGCGATGGCAAAGCAAATGAACACTCAGTCTAAAACTCCGGGTTCAAACGGCAAGCGGGAGCGCACGCGTGAAAAGCTCATCAACGCAGCCGCCGCGATTGTTGGCGAAAAGGGTTTTCACGCAACCTCTCTGGATGAAGTCGCGGCAAGCGTCGGAATGACGCGCGGGGCGATTTATGGAAACTTCAGAAATCGTGAAGATCTGTTCCTCGCCGTAGTAAAGCAGCGTTGGGAGCCGATCGTTCCGAAACTAAAACCTGGCGGAACATTCCGCGATCAAATGCGCGCAATCGGCAAAGCCGTAATCGCTGCCGTGCCCACGCGCCAGCAGCGTGCAGTGGGCGCCCTATCGTTTCAAATTTACGCACTTACCCATCCCGAGATGCGTGCGCGCATTGAAAAGCAGAATGCCGAGATTTACCGCCAAATGGCTGCGGAATTCACCCGCTTCGTTCCACCAAACGATCTCCCAATTCCAGCCGAAGAGTTCATTCCCGTAATTCATGCGTTAATGGATGGACTTCTCTTTAAGCGCTTCTTGACACCGAGTCTAATCACAGACGATCTCATTCTTACGGCTTTTGAACTGCTGGCACTAAAACCTACTGGCAGTCGTCAGCCATCAGGCAAAAAGCGGCACAAATGACACTCTCAGCCCCGATCATTCTCAGATAAATCCTGATTGCACCACCCCTTTACTGTAGTTTTTTCATCAACTTACTCAAAGAAAACCACTGCACTCCTTGCACTTAATTGATTGCGGACTAGTACCGGCTGCTTAAAAAAGCTGCTAAGGTACGCCCTCCTCGGATCGAAGTGCTCGCCAGTTAGGTGCTAACCTGAAGGTGCCGAGAGAAAGTAAAACATTGGACGAAAGACTTAAGGAGCTCATGCAGGAACTGGGGAACGCCATAAACGAATCCCTTTCTGACTCCGACCGTATAGCCAGTGCTATCGGACAAATCAAACGCGCCGGCTACGATGTTTTCCTGGTGCTCGAAGCGACCATCGGTTTCAACAAGCGCGATGAATCCGATGAATCCGACTCCGATTCAACGGAAACCGAGTCCGCCGAACCAGTGCAATTTGAATCGGCCGGAAAAATTACGCTTACTTCGCAAGACCAGAAATTCTTGCGCGCCCTGAAAATTTCCATGGAAGAAGAAAAGCACTAAGCTTTTCTATCCGTTTAGCTCTTCATACACCGTATACGTCTCCTCCACGCTCCGTGTCCACGGAAACTGCCTCGCCCGTTCTCTCCCAGCAGCACCTAACTGAATTCGCAGTTGTGAATCCTCCATCAGCCTCCACAATGCATTTGCCATGGCATCTGAATCGTACGGATCTGCCAACACTGCAGCATCTCCTGCAACCTCCGGAAGCGCCGATCGGTTCGAAGTCATTACTGCGGTGCCATGTGCCATCGCTTCCAACACCGGAATACCAAATCCTTCATCAAGCGATGGAAAAGCGAAGATAGCCGCGGACTGATACAACTCTTTCAATTCACTGTCGGCAACATATCCTCGCAACTGTATTTGATGTTGCCTCCGGCTCTTGTCAATGCGCGCTACGATTTCAGCCGCGCCGAAGCCCGCAGTGGATCCGGCCAGTACCAACCGCCATCCATCACACACCGCCGCCGGAATCCGCTCGAATGCCTCTACTAAACGCACAACGTTTTTCCGCACTTGCAAAGCGCCAACGCACAAGATAAATCTTGCGCGCTGTTCTGCTGGTGTCACCACTTCGGGCAGATGCACTCCGTGTGGAACCACGCGAATGCGCTCGGGCTCTACCTTCAAATACGAAACTACCTGGCTTTTTGTAAATTCCGAGACCGAAATGATCATGTCCGAACGCTTCGCCGCCTTGCGCGCCTGATCACTGAATCGCTTGCGAAATTCGCGCGACGAGTATTCGCCGGACATAACAAACAAATCATGAAATGTGGAAACCGTGCGCTTGCCAAGACGTTGATCTACGCGTTGATTCAGTGCATGGAAAATATCGGGCCGTCCAATGAATGACAAAACCGGCAACATTAGCCGATCGCGCACGTTTGAGAATTTTGATTGTTCCCGCCGGCGGAATTGCTTAAGGCGATACAAATGCTCGAATTGATCCGCGCTGTGCGAACGTGCTAGCCCGTCCAGCAACTCGCGCGAATAGACGGCGATGCCCGACGGATGCGGATCGACCAGATAAGTAGCGTCAAGGGCGACAAGCACGATTCACAATCTTACCCGAGCGGCGAGACGAGAAAGGAATGTGAAGCGCGCGTGCTACATGCCGTAAGACTTCAGCTTCCGGTAAAGCGTAGTTCGGCCAATGCCCAACAGGTCCGCTGCAAAGCTGCGATCACCCTTTGTAATCTCAAGCGCATGTAAGATAGAGCGCTTTTCCACTTCCGCCAACGGAATAACCGAATCGGTTGATGCCGCTGCTTGATACAGCGATGGCGCGGGCGTCGCTTCGTCACCCGCTAGTTCTTCACGTTCCAATTTGCCGTTCATCACGTTCGAAGGCAAGTCCGACATCGAAAACCATGGGCCGGAATTCATAGCCACCATCTGCTGCACCGTGTGTTCTAACTCACGCACGTTGCCCGGCCAATCGTGTTCCAATAGTTGTGCCATCACTTCGTCCGGCAACTGGTGGTCATTCCCATACCGCTTCAAAAAGTGATCGATCAATACAGGTATGTCTTCCCGCCGCTCACGCAAAGGAGCCAATCGCAAACGCATCACGGCAAGCCGATAGTAGAGGTCCTGACGAAAACGTTTTTCTTCCACCTCTTTCGCCAGATCGCGATTCGTGGCGGCAATCACCCGGAAATTCGAACTGCGCGTCGACAGGCCGCCAATCGCGCGAAACTCTTTTTCCTGCAGCACTCGCAACAGCTTCTGCTGCATCTCCATGGGAAGCTCGCCTATCTCGTCAAAGAAAGCTGTTCCACCGTTGGCCGCGTCCAACAAACCAAGCTTTTGATTATGCGCACCCGTGAAGGCTCCCTTCGCATATCCGAAAAGCTCGCTTTCAATCAACGGTCCTACCAGCGACGAACAATCCACAACCACAAACGGCCCGCGTCCATCCAACTGGTGAATCGCGCGCGCTACAACCTCTTTGCCGGTTCCCGTTTCCCCTAAAATCAAAACCGGAAATCGCGATTTTGCCATTCGCGAAACCAACCGGTGAACCTGCTGCATTGGCCCCGAACTACCGATTAGGTTGTTAAGCGGTGACGCGTCAGGCGAAAGATATGTAGCAGTTTGTGACAAAGCGAACCTTCGATGAAAGACAATTTGGCTTTGTCAAAAGAGTCTCGTTTTGAACCAAAAGCTCTCACTTCCAAGGCGCAACGGGAGGATTTTCAACTGCGCTTGGCACCGTAGGCGGCGGCAGAGGTGCAGGTGGAACCACCGTTTCATCCAAACGCACTATAAAAATGTCCGGGTTCTCGCCGCTGATCACATTCGCCAGTTGCCGCGCGCTGTCCACGCTCGGGAATTTCCCTACTAGCACGCGCCATGTCGTCACCTTGCCTAAGCGAGTCTCCAACTGCGCCAGTCCATATCGCTGCGCGTATTGCAGCCTTACCTGCTCCGCTGCCGTTTGTGAGGTATATGCGCCCACTTGTATCGCGAAGAAATCGTTGCTCGGTACATCGCGTGGCGCTCCTATCACTTGTAGACGCACGCGCGTGATGCCCGCCTCCAGCAAATCAATCTGCCGCGCTGCTGCTTTCGACAAATCAATAATGCGCCCGTCAACAAATGGACCTCTATCAATGATGCGAACGTCTACTGTTCTGCCATTGGAAAGATTCGTAACGCGCACCCACGTATTGAATGGCATCAGCTTGTGCGCCGCTACTAACGTTTCCATATCGTAGATTTCACCGTCCGCCGCGCGTCGGCCGTGATACGGAATTCCATACCAACTCGCAATGCCCTCTTCCGAATAACCAAGCGGCAAGGGTTGCGGCTGCTTCCGCGGCGTCATCGGCGCTGGAGCCGAAGGTACACTCGCAATATTCTTCTTCTTATGTCCGCACGAAGCACTCAGCGCGATCATAAAGCAAATTACCAACGCAGGAAATTCGCTACGGAAAAATTTGCGCGTCACTTCTCTCATCGTCTCTCATCGTCATCGATGTGGACAACCTTTCATAACTTCTGTTTCGGACATTCCTTAATAAAAAACAATCCAACAACACCCTAAAACAAATTCATTCCCCGGCGTTTTGGGTTTCATACGGCAAAAAAATAGCACTTCTTACCTCAATTGCAATTTTTTTCTTGACATAATTCTCGAACAACCTTATATATGAATCACACTGCGATCTTGCATAAAGATTGCAAATTTACGTTAGGGAGAATCGCAACGATGAAGAACGCAACCAAGAAGGCTGCTAAAAAGGCCGCGAAAAAGGCCCCAGCCAAGAAGAAGAAGTAGGTGAATCGCTCGCGCTAGCGAGTTGTTCGAAACAAATGTCGCCTCCGGGATTCCGGAGGCGATTTTTTTTGTCCTCAACCGTTTTCGATAAACCAGCCGTCAACGAGGCAACGCTTTCCGAGGCGCGACTGCAAAGGAGCGTTCTGGATTCCGAAGTTCCTCGGAACGTCCGTCTCACCTTTACCCTCAAGACCCAATCGCCTGCTCACAATAACAGTCCACCCCGGCTCTCACCAAAACAAAAGCGGCGCTGACTTTGCGCCAGCGCCGCTTTTCCGTCTACAGAGAATTACTTGCTTTACGGCAAGGTATAACGCAGATCGATGTAGAACAAGTTCAGGTGCGCATCCTTCGGACCCGCAGCCGGTATGTACCACGGATCGCGCATGAGATACGAATATTGCAAGTTCAATCCAAGTGCTCCGTAGTTCGGATTCTTGAAGAACGTAGGTGCAATGCCAAATGTGAATTCTCGAATCGTCTTGTTGTCGGACAGCGAAGAACTCGTAGCAGCCGTCGCACCCTGGTAGCCGTAGCCAATCAGAGTCTTGCCATTGGCATCCAACGCTACGTCGCGGCCAATCGCAACCGCGCTGTAGTAGCTGTACAGCATGAAGTTCTTCACCGGATTGATTTCAAAGCCATCCGTTGTCGAATAAGAGTGTACCGGAGACAGCGAACCGTTCGAACGAACAATCAGGTCAGGAGCGGTACCGCCAATATAGCGGCCGCCGCCATCGCCGAAGTAGGCATTCTCAACAATGCGGAACTTATTATTCAAGTTCAATGCCGAGTTCAGTTCACCCGCATAGCCTTCCGCTGAGTGCGTATGTGTAAACCACCGGAGTACCGGCGCTGCTGTCTGTCTTGAACTCGCGAACCATGCCGCCCAATTCAATGTGGAAGATCTTTGCGTTCGCCGCGATCTTCGCGGATGTCAGGAAACACGCTCGGTGCGGTGTAAGTCGTCGAACCGGTGTTCAACTGGTTGGCCAGCTGGCTGCTGAATGCGGATGGCAACGTCACGCCGCCGCCGATGAACTGCTGCGGATTCTCAAAGCTGACGCCCATGGCGATCGCTTCGCTCGGATGATAAACAAAACGGAACTGACCTTGCCGCGCCCAAACCAAGCCCGCTTGGTAGTTCGTGTCCACCGCTTGCGAATAGAAGATGTCGCTGGGCAACCGCGACAGGCCCTTGCGGTTTGGCGTGAACATAGACCAATCTTGGCCCGCCAGAAATTCAAACTTGTTCTTGGTCACATCCACAAATACGTTGCGCATCCGGAACGTATCGGAGTTGCTGGTTTGATAAATGCTCGTGGGCTGGTTGCCCAGGAAGTCCATTTCCAAATAGCCCAGAACCTTCCAACCGTCGTAATCGCCATCCTACACGAAACCCCAAACGGCTGTTCTGCAGCGAAATGTTTGTCTCGCCAATGTGTCCGGTAATTGCGTTGTTATAAGGAATAGAAGCGAAACTCGATCCCAGACCGCTGCCTGGGTTGGTTGAACGCGCATAGGCGATCGCGTCAATAAACCCGAACGGTGTGAATGTCGTGCCGCCAATATTGATCGACAGCGGCGACTTCGGGGCGTCTTGCATATAGCGAGGCAGCTTGGCAACTTCCGGCTTACTCACATTTACAGCCGGAACCAAACTCACCGGTGCATTCGTGTTTGAAGCTGTTACCACCGCGGTTCCATCCGTCGTTGTGGCTGCTGTTGCGCTGGCGGTTGCAGTGTTGGTGGCCGCAGGTGCTTTGGCTAGCGTCTGCTCCAGCATCTTCTGCTGCTCATCCACAGCTTGCTGCAACTTCTTAATCTGTTCTTGTTGTTCCGCGATGCGAGCTTTAAGTTGCGTAAGTGCATCCGAACTGGCAGTCGCCTGGACATTCGTGTTATCCGAGTTGGTGGCTGTTGCCGGAGCTTGCGCATTCAGCAACTGGCTCCCCAACGCGGATACGACGAGCAGGTGCGATAGGAATCGTCTGTTCATAATCTCCTTTGAATTTCTAACCTCGGTGAGGACTGATTTGGGGTCCCTGTACCCCGGTTGCACCCACTTTAAGTTACCGAACGACTATTACATTCCGATAAACATCCTGTTACACCTGTGAAACGCCCCGCGACCCCAATTACCCTTACAACATTTCGTACTAGCCGCTAAACTGGAGTCGTACAGGAATGCCCGATCGCCCGTTTGTCCACCTTCATTGCCACACCGATTACTCGCTGCTCGACGGCGCTTGCGAAATCAGCCAGCTGATGGACCTGGTGGTGGAGCAGAAAAGATGCCCTCCGTCGCGATGACGGACCACGGCAATCTTTTTGGCGCGGTGGAGTTCTATAACGAGGCCACGCAGAAGGGCGTGCATCCGGTAATCGGGTGCGAGGTATATGTCTCTCAACACTTGCCAAAGCCGCAGCGATACAGATCGCTACAACCACCTGGTGTCCTTTGCGAAAACCAGGACGGTTACAAGAATTTAATGAATCTGGTTTCGACCGGTTACCTGGATGGCTTCTACTACAAGCCGCGCATAGACAAAGATCTGTTGGCGCGCCATTCCAAAGGTCTGATCGCGATGTCGGCCTGCCTGCGCGGCGACATCAATGAAGCCATCATGGCTGACAAATACGATGAAGCCAGCGGCATAGCCAACGAATACACCGACATATTTGGCAAAGACAACTTCTTCCTCGAGATGCAGGACCACGGTCTGGATCAAGACCGAGTCGTTATGCCGGGAGTTGCGCCGTTTATCCGCGGACACCGGCATCCCCTTGGTCGTGACCAACGATTCTCACTACCTTACTAAGGATGATGTGCGCGCGCACGAAATTCTGCTCTGTATACAAACCGGAAAAACCATGTCCGATCCCAATCGGATGCGTTTTAGTACTCCGGATTTCTATGTGAAATCACGCGCCGAGATGATGACGTTGTTTAGCGAGGTGGAACATGCGCTTGATCGCACCTGGGATATCGCCCAACGCTGTCACGTCAAACTGGAAAAAGTCAAAGATCCATTCCCACGCTTCGAAGTTCCGGAAAACCAAACCCTCGATAGCTATTTCGCCTTTGTTGCGCGCGAAGGTTTTGAGAAACGCCGCGCTCGCCTCGAAGTGTCATCGCAACAAGGCCGCTTAAAACACGGCCTTCCTGATTACGTCGAACGTCTCGAGCTGGAAATTCGCATGATCCAGCAAATGAAATTCTCCGGCTACTTCCTAATCGTGTGGGATTTTATTCGCTTCGCTAAGCAAAAAGGCATTCCGGTTGGCCCCGGCCGTGGATCAGCCGCCGGCAGTTTGGTCAGCTACGCCATGGAGATCACCGACGTTGATCCGCTGGAATACGGCTTGCTGTTTGAACGCTTCTTGAATCCGGAACGCGTCAGCATGCCTGATATCGATATCGATTTTTGCACCAACCGCCGTGGCGAAGTCATCCAGTACGTCACCGAAAAGTACGGCCGCGAACAAGTGGCGCAAATCATCACTTTTGGCACGCTGGCAGCTAAGGCCGCTATTAAAGATGTTGGCCGCGTTCTCGACATGAGCTTTTCCGATGTCGACAAAATCAGCAAAGCCGTTCCCAAAACGCTCAACATCAAGCTGGAAAAAGCCATTGAGGATGCGGAACTCAAAGAACTCGCCGCTAACGATCCAAAAGTTCGCGATGTCCTCGATGTCAGTCTGAAGCTCGAAGGCGTTTGCCGAAATGCGGGCATGCACGCCGCGGGTGTCGTCATCTCCTCGGTTCCGCTCAAAGAACTCGTTCCCCTCTGCGTCACCAGCAAGCAGGAAATTGTCACCCAATACGACATGACGGGCCTCGAAAAGCTCGGCTTGTTGAAGATGGACTTCCTCGGCCTCACCACGCTGACAATCATCGATAACGCGATGAAACTGATCAAGAAGTATCGTGGTCAGCAAGTGGTCATCGAAGACATTCCGCTCGACGACACTCAAACTTACGAAAAAATCTTTTCGAACGGCTTCACCAGCGGTGTCTTCCAATTTGAATCGTCAGGCATGCAGGACATTCTGCGCCGCTATCAACCAAACCGTATTGAAGATCTTTGCGCTCTCAATGCGCTCTACCGCCCTGGTCCCATCCAAGGCGGCATGATCCCCGACTTCATCGATCGCAAACATGGCCGCAAGCCCATCGTCTACGATGTGCCCGAGCTCGAACAACTGCTTTCTGAAACCTATGGCGTCATCTTGTACCAGGAACAGGTGATGCAGATCTCCAACAAACTCGCCGGCTACTCTCTCGGCGATGCGGACATTCTGCGTCGCGCCATGGGTAAGAAAAAAGCCGAAGAGATGGCCAAGCAGCGCGAACGCTTCATCACCGGCGCGACTGGACGCGGCTTGCCTGCCAAAAAAGTCGCGAAGATTTTTGACTTAATGGAGCAGTTCGCCGGCTACGGCTTTAACAAAAGCCATTCCGCCGCCTACGCCTACCTCGCCTACGTTACTGCGTATCTCAAAGCGCACTTCTCCGTCGAGTTCATGTCGGCCCTGCTCACGTCGGAATCGGGCAACACCGACAAAATCGTCAAGTACATAAACGAATGCCGCGAAATGGGCATCAGCGTTCTACCTCCCGATATAAGTCAGAGCGATTTAAACTTTACTCCCGCGGGCGACGCTATCCGTTTCGGTCTCGGCGCGGTAAAGAACGTTGGCCATGGCGCGGTGGAAGCTATCGTCCTGGCGCGCGAATCGGGCGGCGCCTTCACATCCATCTACGATTTCTGCGATCGCGTCAGCATGAATGCCGTCAATCGCCGCGTCATGGAAAGCCTCATCAAAGCTGGTGCGTTCGATTCCACCGGCGCTAATCGCGCCCAACTGACCGAAGCGTTGGATCGAGCCATTGAATCCGGCACGCGTTCCTCGCGTGACCGCGAAATGGGTCAGCATGGTCTGTTCGGCGTCTTCGAAGACGAAAGCAAAACCGAAGTCGTCATGGCCAAGCTGCCAGATTGGACCGGCGAACAAAAACTGGCAGGTGAAAAAGAGGTTCTGGGTATTTACGTCTCGGGCCACCCGCTCGACCGCTTCAAAGACAAAATCTCCAACGTCTCACGCAACTTCACCGATCAACTGGAAGGCCTTGAAAAAGGCTACAGCGTGGAGATGTGCGCCATCATCACCAACATCGTGCGCAAAACCAATCGCGAAGGAAAATATTGGGCGGCCATGAAAGTTGACGACGGTCGTGGCACTGCCGATGCCATGCTCTTTGCTACTCGTTACGAAGAATTGCTGCCCGTTCTCAAAGAAGATAATCCGGTTTTCTTGCGCGCCTCCCTTCTTCCGGAAGAGGGTGCGCCTCCCAAACTCTCCATTCAAGAGATGGTGAATCTCTCAGACAAGCGCATCGATCTTCCGTCGCTCATCTCCATCCGCATCTTTTTGAAAGACGAGACATCCCGTGAAAAGGCCGACGCCTTAAACGAACTTTTCGGCAGAAAACGCGGCAACACCGAAGTTCGCTTGCGCCTGGAAAAGCCTCGTGACTTCTCCGTCGTGCTCGACGTCGCCACCAAAGTTTTGCCCGATCGCGAGTTTCGCAGCGAGCTGGAAAAGATCTGTGGCCCCGAGTCGTTCGAGATTCTGGCAAACTAGTCCCTAATGGCCGAAAATGAAATTGACGACGCGCGCGACCAGCAGCCCAACCCCAGTTGGCAAAGAGTTCAGTTGGCGCGCCACCCCAAGCGTCCCCACGCCATTGACTACATTCAAGCTCTGGTCACCGGTTTTGCAGAATTGCACGGCGACCGGC
The DNA here is from genome assembly GCA_963696305.1 of Bryobacterales bacterium. Classification (GTDB taxonomy): domain Bacteria; phylum Acidobacteriota; class Terriglobia; order Bryobacterales; family Bryobacteraceae; genus Bog-105. Next base: position 474,362 of record CAVOJX010000025.1, read on the forward strand.
TCATCGCCGACGACGCTTCTACTCTCACCGGCATGGGATTCTTCGAGGGCAAGCCGGTCATGGTCGTCGGTCAGCAAAAGGGCCGCGACACCAAAGATAAGCTCAAACGCAATTTCGGCATGCCCAAGCCCGAAGGCTACCGCAAAGCCATGCGCATCATGCAACTCGCGGCAAAATTCAAGCGTCCCGTCATTACCTTCATCGATACGCCCGGCGCCTATCCTGGCATCGACGCCGAAGAGCGCGGCCAAGCCGAAGCCATTGCCTACAATCTTCGCGAGATGTCCCGCCTCGGCTGCCCCATCATTTCTTTCGTCATTGGAGAAGGCGGTAGTGGCGGCGCTCTGGGTATCGGTGTTGCCAACCGGGTCTACATGCTCGAGAACGCCTATTACAGCGTCATCTCGCCCGAAAGCTGCGCCGCCATCATCTATCGCGACTCCGGCAAAGCACCCGAAGCTGCCGCTGCATTGAAGCTCACAGCCGACGATCTTCTGGAACTCAAACTCATCGACGGCATTGTTCCCGAACCCCCCGGCGGAGCGCATCTGGACCCAGAAGCCGCCATCAGCGCTCTGCGTAACACCTTGAAGCAAGCACTCAAAGAACTCGCCTCCCACACGCCGCAGGAATTGGTCAGCGAACGCTACGCCAAATTCCGCCAAATCTGGAACCGCCTTCATTCAGGAATCATGAAGATCGGAGTCTGGATCGCTCTCTTCGTCGTCGCGTTCATCGCCTTAATCGCTTATTCCACTCTTCACGGCAAAAACTACCGAGCCGAAATCTGCATGAGCTTTAACGGCCGCCAAGCCTGCAAAACCGTAAGTGCTAAAAGCGAAACCGCAGCCCTTCGATCCGGCGCCGTTCCATCGACGAACATCTGGCCGGTTTTTGCAACAAGATCGACGTCACCATCCATGTGGACGGCTCCGTTTCGATTCGCGACGATGGCCGCGGCATTCCGGTGGATACCCATCCCAAATGGAAGATGCCGGCCGTCGAATTGGTGCTGACCAATCTCCACGCCGGCGGCAAATTCGGCCAGGGCGCCTACAAATATTCCGGCGGCCTGCACGGCGTCGGCGCCAAATGCGTCAACGCCTTTCCGACTGGTTCAAGGTCGAGGTTTCGCGCGACAACCAGGTTTATTACATGGCCTTCGAGCGCGGCGTGACCAAGCAGAAGCTCGAAGTCATCGGCAAATCCAAAAGCACCGGCACCCTCATCACATTCAAGCCCGACCCGACGATTTTCACCATCACCACCGAGTTCAAGTTCGACTTGCTGGCCAATCGCCTGCGCGAACTGGCGTTTTTGAATCCGGGCATCGAAATCACTCTGAAGGACGAGCGGGTCGAGAACAAGAAGGAGACATTTCTCTATCGCGACGGCATCGAGCAATTTGTCCGCCAGCTTGGGCGCAACAAGGAAGTCCTGCATCCCAAGCCCATCGTGCTGGCCCGGCAAAAGGACGAGGTCATCGTTGATTGCGTCCTGCAATACAACGACAGTTACACCGACCAAATCCTGTGCTTCGCCAACTCCATTCCCAATTCCGACGGCGGCAC